>NZ_VLKR01000018.1 GCF_007830445.1 Sphingobacterium siyangense
CTTACATGATTGTGTTTTCTTAAAGAACTTTTGCCGCTTCAACTTCCGTATCCGCTTTATTCCGATAGGCATTGCGCCCCTCTTTATCGTTTTGTTTTTCCCTTCGTTTCCGTTGGGACTGCAAAGGTAGAAATCTTTTCTGAACTTCCAAAAACTTTTTGAAGTTTTTTTTTCTTTTCTCTTTTTTCGATTTCCGCGTTTAACTCTCGTTAAACCCTTCTTTTTTCAGGATTCCCTCTTTCGAGGTAACCGTCCCTCCCTTGCGGAGTGGTGCAAAGATAGGGAGTTTACTAACAAACTTCCAAGCCTTTTGTTCTTATTATTTTCATTTTATCCTTAACTGCCTGTAACGGTGCGAGATTCTTTTTGTAAAACAGGTGATCGGAAGGCTGAAATGGCTGATCCAGCCGCAAGATTGGGCCTTCGGAGAACCCCAGGTCATCATATAGCGTATGGAGGCAGGCTTCGCAATGGATCTATTACTAATTTCGTTCAACTTTTGTTAATAATTAATAGGGGTATTACAGGGGTATTACAGGGGGTTAACAGGGGGTTAGCGGGGGTATAACCTCTATTAACCCCCTGTTAAAACGGTGTTATAATGCTGTTAATTACAAATCAGTATACAATTTGAGCCTAAGCGGGGTAACAACAGACCTCCCCTTTTGTCAAAACTGCCGCTGAAACAAGCGAAAATAGCAATATGAAAAGCCAAATGGTCTTTGACAAACAATATGTAACTGAAACCGTATATTCGTAAATAGCAAATTAAAATCTTCCTTATTTTGAACGGACTTTTCAAAATTTACAAAGTTGACGCCGATGAGGCACTGCGCATACAACAATCCAAAAACGAAATACATCAACATGATTTCGAGGAATTGATTATTGGTGTGGCAGGAAAGCTCGAACATTTTATCGATTTTAAAACAAAAACCTACACCGCTCCATTTATAAGTTTTGTCACTCAGGGCAAAACCCACCGCGTCAAACCTCTTTTGCATAATAATAACATTGAATTTTGGGTCATTCGATTTAAAAGTGAATTTATCCCCGAAACGACTTTCCAGCTCTACGCCCACTTTCATGAAAATGCGACATTGACCTTCGCCAGCCCCAACTGCTTCGGGAGATTGATAGTCTTGTGTGAGCTAATGCAACAGGAATGCTTACAAACTAGCGTAGATTATGCGGTTATCAAGCAGCTATTGAGCACCATCTTTACTATGATTGAATCTGAACGAAAAAGGCAATTTCCAGACAGCCAACAGCAATTGAAAAATCAGAGTACAACGTTCACAAGCTTTCTATCTATACTGGAAGAGAACTACCGCCGTCCTGAAGGCGTTAATTTTTACGCGGAGAAGCTTTTTATGTCGACACGAAACCTAAATTTAATTTGTCAGAGCATATTACAACAAAGCGTTTCTGAGATTATCGAAACACGGAAACTTATTGAAGCAAAAAACCTCCTGTTGACAACGACTAAAACGATCTCGGAAATTGGTTTTGAACTCGGTTACCAAGATAAAGCCTACTTTACCAATGTCTTCAAAAAGAAAGCAGGCATGACGCCTTCGGAATTTAGAAATGAAATCCAAAAACTTATTTCCGAATAGCGTATAACAGATTTCCGAATAGTACAACAGATTGACAGGATAATGATACCGCCTAGCTAAGCCCATCCCCTACCTTTGTAATAAAAATTGACGCAGCCACATCATATCAAATGCGTAGAAAGGATTTTATTAAAATTATGGCAACATTACCATTAGCTGGAGTAGCTCATAAAGCAAACTCTTTATATAAATTTTCCGAGGAACTGGAGGCAACGGACAAATTTCCGGTCTTATTTTTAGGACATGGAAGTCCCATGAACGCCATAGAGGACAACGAATTTGTCCGGGGATTCAAAAAAATTGGCCAAACTTTCGAAAAACCGAAGGCGATTCTTGTTGTCTCGGCACACTGGGAAACACGTGGAACATTTGTCACAGCGATGGAGCATCCCGCCACCATTCATGACTTTGGCGGTTTTCCTCAGGCATTATTTGATGTCCAATACCCAGCTCCAGGCAGCCCGGCGCTCGCTTTAGAAACACAGCATATCGTCAGCAAAACAGAGGTTCATCTCGACGACAAATGGGGGCTGGACCATGGATCATGGTCTGTCGTCAAACATCTATACCCTGATGCAGACGTGCCTATTATTCAAATGAGCATCGATTACACACAATCTGCAGCATACCATTATGAAATTGCACAGCAATTAAACGCGCTAAGAAAAAAGGGGGTACTCATTATCGGTAGCGGCAATATGGTGCACAACTTACGGATGGTCGCCTGGGACAAACTCGATACGGCAGGCTATGCGTATGAGTGGGCTACTATAGCCAATGAAAAAATGAAGAAATTTATTCAGAATGGTAATCATCAGGCGCTCATAGATTTCAGAAAACAGGGCAAAGAGTTCGACTTGGCAATTCCAACTCCTGAACATTACCTCCCTTTAATCTATACCTTGGGTTTACAGGAGAAAAATGATGAGTTGTTTCTCTTCAACGACAATTCAGTGGCTGGATCACTGACCATGACCTCTTTGAAAATCGGTTAAGCCTCCAGCATACCTATCAGGAATATCCAACAATACCAGCCCATTCCATTAACCGAGAAAAAGGCCAATGGAATGGGCTTGTTGTATACAGTACTCCGCTGAGTCGGAAATAATCTCGAAATTTCCATGACAAAAAGCGTTAGGATTGCAGCGCTAGGATTGATAAATTTGTTTGAAACAAAACAACGTACTTGAACTTAACTCATGGCAACAAAACCTGTTATTGAAATTGAATATTGTCCAAAATGCAATTGGATGCTGCGCGCCGCCTATATGGCGCAGGAGGTACTGAGTTCGTTCACCGATGAGATCCATGGAGTGATGCTGGTCCCCAGCGAAATTGCAGGCCGTTATACAGTACGGGTAGCGGATAAGGAGATATTCGATCGAAAAAGAGCCGGTCGATTCCCCGAAATAAAAGAACTCAAACAACTGATCCGTGATCTGGTCGCACCAGATAAATCCTTAGGTCATTCGGACAAATCTCCTTCATCCAACATGTAATTTAGCATAAATCGGATTTTAAAGACTTCTTCTTATTAGCAACTTTGTATAAATTAAATGAACAATCATGACTATTCAACAAGAAGTAGATTTTCAACGTATCGCCAAGGCCATACATTTCTTACAGGAAAACTTTAAGTCTCAACCTACATTGGGTCAGATCGCTTCTCATGTTTACATGAGTGAAGCTCATTTTCAACGCATGTTTACCGCATGGGCAGGTACAAGTCCCAAGAAATTCTTACAGTACGTAAGTATAAATTATGCAAAATCATTGCTCAAGGAAAATAACATTGCTGAAACAACATTCCAGCTTGGCCTTTCCAGCAGCAGTAGACTTCATGAACTATTTATCAACATTGAGGGGATGACTCCCGCTGAATATAAAAATGAAGGCTCCAATTTATTGATTTCCTACGCGTATTATCAGAGCTTATTCGGCACAATGCTAATTGCATCCACCTCAAAAGGTATTTGTCATATTGCCTACGCGGATGATAACATAACAGCTTTTGACGCTCTTCAGCAACGATTTCCGAACGCAACATACCTACAACAGGGGAACAGCATGCATGAGAATGCACTCAGCGCATTAAATCCCCAAGATAAAGATATCCGTCAGGTAAAATTACATTTAAAAGGCACTGATTTTCAATTGAAAGTCTGGGAAGCTTTATTAAAAATCCCTATGGGTAACTTAAGCACTTACGGTGCTATCGCTTCTCAAATCGGAAACCCCAAGGCTTCCCGTGCTGTCGGCACAGCTGTTGGAAGCAATCCGATAGCTTACCTTATCCCCTGTCATCGTGTTATACAAAACAGCGGTATATTTGGTGGTTACCGATGGGATCCAATGCGGAAAACAGCGATGATCGGATGGGAGACTTTGCATACGGCTATTTAGTAAACACACA
Organism: Sphingobacterium siyangense; assembly: GCF_007830445.1. Classification (GTDB taxonomy): domain Bacteria; phylum Bacteroidota; class Bacteroidia; order Sphingobacteriales; family Sphingobacteriaceae; genus Sphingobacterium; species Sphingobacterium siyangense. The sequence continues at coordinate 4,033 of NZ_VLKR01000018.1, forward strand.
CAATACGATAACATGGAACTTTTCGACAATCTCTTCGATGGCAATAGAAATCTACTCCCTTACGATGGGACTGTCAATTATTATGGTAAAATACTACCTCCACAGGAAGCAAACCACTATTTTGATAGACTCATGGACTCGATCGAATGGGTAAATGACCGTGCCATTATTTTTGGAAACGAAATCGTCACCAAACGAAAAGTGGCTTGGTATGGCGACCAGGCTTTCGAATATAGCTATTCCAACACCACTAAAAGGGCGCTTCCCTGGACAAAGGAACTTCTTGAACTGAAAAAGATTGCCGAACAACAAACACAGGAGACGTATAATTCCTGCCTGTTGAATCTTTATCACAATGGCGACGAAGGAATGGCCTGGCACAGTGACGGTGAAAAAGACCTCAAAAAAAATGGAGCAATTGCTTCTTTAAGCTTTGGTGCTGAACGAAAGTTTGCCTTTAAACATAAAACGAGCAAAGAAAAAATAGACATCATCTTGGGCCATGGAAGTTTATTGGTGATGAAAGGTCTTACACAAACGTATTGGTTGCATCGGCTTCCACCGACAAAAAAGGTGTTCAGTGCACGAATTAATCTGACATTTCGATGCATCGATCAGCTGTAATCTTACAGCCCCAGGGTAAGGCTTACAGGAATGGACACCTAGTTGTAGGCAGACTTCAACAGCATTCAGTCACCAATCGTGTCAACCTTTTCAAACATAAAGGCTGACACGATCGATCGGGTTATTTAATAACGTCCCAGCTGTTGTCCTTGGCTGTGTAATCCATAAAAATGCCACCGTCCAAGGTAATATTTTTCACCTTTTTAGTCGAAGTCCAAGTCAGGATTACCTGTTTTTCATTGTGTTGCCAAATTGACGGAGTTTGATGTTTTGTCTCCACCGATCCATCCGTATAGGTAATCAACACATCAAACGGAATTGCAAATCCCCCGATATTGGTGATCGTCAGTGTATTTTTACCAGCAAGCTGTTTAAAACCATTCACCTTAAGGTCAATGTAATTATTGGTGAAATACCAATTTTTCCAATACCAGTTTAAATTCTGCCCAGCTCCAGCATTGATGCTATAAAAGAAGTCCCAAGGCGTCGGATGTTTTCCATGCCATAGCTCCATGTAATGGTGTAGTGCTTTTTTAAACAGTTCATCACCCAGGTAATCCCGTAACGCAATATAAGACAATGCGGCCTTGATGTAGGCATTGTTGCCGTACCCTAAACCACTCAACTGAGAGGTCATGGTAATCAAGGGTTGGTCTTCTTCGGTAGAGGGGTCAAAGATATAGCGCTTTACACGGGCATCTTTGAAAAGTTCTTTATTTTTTTCGGCACCAATCTCCGCATTTCCAATCCAGAATTCCAATGCAGTAGCCCAGCCTTCATCCATATAACCGTATCGCGTCTCATTGATACCCATGTAAAAAGGGAAATAGGTATGTGCAATTTCATGGTCTGCTGTTTGCCGTGCATCCACGAGATTATCTGGGACACTCGAATCGTTAATCATCATCGGATATTCCATATCTGCAAACCCCTGAACGGCTGTCATTGTTGGGTACGGATAGGTGACACCAGGCCAATTTTTAGAAAACCAGTCAATGCAATATTGCTGCCAACCAATGTATTGTTCAAAATCTGCTGTTCCAGCGACATAGCTTGACTGCACACTCACGCGCTTACTTCCCAAATCTACACTCCCGCCATCCCAGATATAATTATCACTCACACTGAAACAAAAATCAGGCACATAGGTTGCTTTAAATTTCCACTTATTCCAGGCTTCTTGTGTTGTCACTTTCCCCGCTTTCATTTCGGCATCTGTCGCGATATGTATTGGCGTATCGCTGACTTTTGATTTTTCGAAACGGTCCAGAATAGGTTTCTGCAGTACATCAGCCGCATTTGTCAATTCACCTGTCGCCCAAACAACAAAGTTCTTCGGAACAGATATCTCAAATTGATAATCGTTGAAACCATTGTAGAATTCTTGTCGGCCATTATGTTCCAGAAGATCCCAACCATTATAATCGTCGTATACAGACACACGCGGATAAGCGTAAGCACAATAAAAGGTGGAAGCATTCAACAGCCCTTCACGGTCGCTTTCGACAGATAACGGATATTCCCAGCTAATGTCCAATGTTGCAGTCCTTCCCGGAAGGATTTTCTGCCCAAAATCACCTAACTTCACCGTTCCCCAGTCCTTGCTGTTTACGTCGTAAACTTGACCATTCAGTTTAAACGATTTAATCTTTAGGCCCGAAGTCAGGTAGTCGTCCGAAGCGTATGCAGCACGTACCGCATTAGGTTTGTGCACATTGTTCACAAATCGGATAGCCAAGCGTTTCAATGTATCGGGACTATTGTTTGTGTACAGAATAGTCTCTGTTCCACTCACCATCTTTGTAGCCGGATCCAATTGCACCCGCACATCATACTTACCAAAATTCTGCCAATAGTTTTTCCCTGGTAGACCCGTTTTGGTACGGGTTCCCTTCTCGATCGCTTGCTGAATATTTCTTGGGGTATACAGTTCTTGCGCATGAGCTACCCCTGTCAATAAAAGCAAAGTCAATCCATAATTAAATATAGTGCGTCCTATCATATCCTAGTTTAAATAATCAAACTAAGATAAATTTGCTGTGATTTGCAAGTTTAATTCTCCTGCTTCGCAAGAAAAATAAACTTCTTCAACACAATACCACATTTGCATTTGTTCAGAGATCAAAAAAAGACAGGCTCCGAGTACTTGAGAAAACATTTTATTTTTTTTGACGTTTAGTTTTAAGATAGACCCGAATGTATGCATCAACTTTTACGTTTTAACGATTTCTTCCGACATGCTTTTTTAGGAATACTTTTAATTTCAATCCCTACGCTGCTCGCTGCCCAAACCGATGCAAAAACAGACTCTCTTGCACAGTACAAACATCAGCGTGACTCGGCCTTGGCCAGTCAATACGATATATCGGATCTAATCGGAAGAATAATCCATCCCAAACGAAAAAAGGAACATGCGAGTAAACGCTCTCCCATCACCTTAATGCCCAACATTGCCTACAACCCAACCATTGGTGGTCAGATCGGAATCAAGGCTGTCGCGGGGAAAGTATTGGGTGACCCCAAAACAACGACCATGTCGATCGCAGCGACATCCGCCTCAATCACCACAAAAAACATCATGGTCTTCTATATTAGCCATAATATCTTTACCCCCAACAATAAACTAAATTTTCAGGGCGCTTTTGCACTTGTCAAAATGGTCGCTTTAGATGCGGGTTTGGGCATGACTCCCCATGGAAAATGGAACAATGCCGATGAAGAGATCCTTGCCAACCCCGACCATAAGAAATACGGAGCAAAATATAACGCGTTTACATTTAATGAAAAAGTCTATAAACGAATCGCCGACGGACTATTTGTTGGAGCCGGATTGGCGTTTGACTTACGACGAAAAATAACCAGCAGCGGCCCCAATGGCAACATTACTCCCAATACCATCTACACCGAAAAACATGGCTTCGAGCCCGACAGTTATAATTCCAATGGACTATTGCTCAATATGCAATACATGACAAGAGACAACCCCAATAGGCCTTACAAGGGTATCTATTCGGATATCGGTGTGCGATGGAACACAACGCTGTTGGGCAGTAGCAAAAGTGCTGTACAGCTTACCACCGACTTTCGAAAATACTTTAGTTTATCTCAGTCCGACCCGGCTCATGTACTTGCCTTCTGGTATTGGGGCTCCTATAAACTCGGTGGTACACTCCCCTATTTTGATCTCCCCGGAACGGGAAGAGACGTAGCCGTCAGAAGCGGCCGCGGTTACACCATTGGTTATTTCAAAGGAATTTCTTTCGGTTATGCCGAAACAGAATACCGCTTCCCAATTTTAAAGAATCGCTTTTTGAGCGGAGCTGCTTTTTTTAACCTACAGACTGCCAGCGACGAACTGGGCACCAAACTTTTTGAAAGGTGGCAACCTGGGGGTGGTGCCGGATTACGGGTACTCTTTAACAAAGCAACACGCACAAATCTATGTCTGGACTATGCCTTTGGAAAATATGGTTCCCGTGGTTTCTTTTTGGGGCTGAATGAAGCTTTCTAATTCCAGATTGCGACAGCTTTGTTTGCCATAAAATAACTAAATTAGCCGATGTTGTTGCTCTTTCTATTCACGAAGAGTGACTGAATTGGCATTGACGATATTTCATCATGAATTTAAAAACCTTTTTTCTATACATTGTATTATTATCAGCTCTTGTTTCCTGTCATCAGACAAAGACGTCAAAAACAACGAAAAATGACGAACAAAAGAAAGAACAGGTAGTCCCTCCTGCATCACCACCACTCCCATCGGATACTTCGAGCTACGATAGCCCGCGTTTTGCAGACAGAATAAAGGAACAAGCGCAGCAGTTAATGAAAATGAACGACGCCGGCCTCTTCGATAAACTGCACCAGAAGTTAACGACAACACTAAGTGCAGACCAGAAAGATTATTTTCTTGGGCATCCTAACTTGGCTGTTTTAGCGATCGCGAAAGGGAATATCTTCGAAAATGGCCCCGGTGACCTTGGGTATACGGTATACAACAAAGGTAATCATCCCATCGAGATCACCTTATTCGATCATAAAAGCAATACATACAACACACTGTATAAAGAGTTAAAAGTTGTCAATACCCTTCAAAATTTGGATTGTTCATCCAGCTTTGGATCGCTCGATTATCTCGTTGCTTCCGAACTGATTGATCAAGAGGATTATATTCGATTAAACAATTCAAATTACCTGATTGACGACAATTCCTTTGATGTGACCGATATTTCGACGAACAAAAACTTTGATTTGCAGCAGGGATGTCTGAACAAAAAATTCTCAAAAGAAGCCATGGCCAACAGTCTTTGTGTACCGACCAGCTCCGTATATGCGAATTTTCAATGCCTAAAATACAATAAGAAAAAGCAGATTTTTGAAATTTATTTCAGTCAGGAATTTGCAGACTAAGCCGACCAAACCTTAACGATGAAAAGATATTACCTACTTGCTACCCTTGGTTTATGTAGCAAATTATATGCGCAGGAAGTGGATACTACGACTAATCGGCTAGAACAAGTCGAAGTTAAAGCCTACTTCAATAAACAACCGCTATTGCGATTGACATCTTCTGCGGCTGTGTTAAGCAGCCAAATGATCCAATCCCAGCAGTCGCCCTCCTTTGTTTCAGCAATGAACAGGGTGCCGGGTTTACGCATGGAAGAACGTTCCCCTGGGAGTTACCGGCTAGCACTCCGTGGGAGTATGGTCCGTTCACCTTTTGGTGTTCGCAATGTCAAAATATATCTGGACGACTTTCCTTTTACTGACGCAGGCGGGAACACCTACCTTAACTTGATAGATCCATCCGCAATAGGGCAGATAAATGTATTGAAAGGTCCAGATGGATCGATCTATGGGGCCAATTCAGGCGGTGTACTCTCCTTTTATAGTAAAGGATTTGATCGATCTGACAAACCTGAAGTCAACCTCCAATTAACGGGGGGCTCCTACGGTCTTTTCCAGGAACAGTTCAATGCAATATTACCCATCAACCAGACTCAGCAACTTGCTATCAATCAAAGTTGGACAAGAAGTGACGGTTATCGCCAGAATTCAGCCTTAAACAAAAAGAATATCCAACTCAATTACAATTGGCAATATGCAAAAACATCCGAATTAAAATTCACCGGTTTCTATTCGGATCTCGGTTACCAAACTCCGGGAGGGCTCACCGCAGCACAAATGGAGAGCGACCGCAGGCAGGCCCGGCCTAAGGGCGGACCAAATCCTGGTGCTGCTGAACAAAAAGCAGCAATCTACGATAAAACATTCTTTGGTGGACTGAGCAACCAGACGCATCTCAGTTCTAAGATGACCTTATTCGCCAGTGTATTTGGCTCATCCAATCAGATCAAAAATCCCTTCATCACCAATTACGAGAAAAGAGATGAAAAGAATTTAGGAACGCGCCTGTATTTATCTTATGTGGATTTGTTGAGCCAAGATTTAAAATATGAAGTCCAACTGGGCTTGGAAGCGCAAAAGGGTTGGTATGCTATTGACAATTATGACAACGCCCAAGGTGTCGCTACCGATCCTCAGGCCAAGGACAAATTGGAAAACAGTCAGCAATCATTTTTTGCACGCACCCAACTGGAATGGCTAGAGCGTCTCCAGGTAGAGCTGTCGCTCGGATTAAATGAGAATAAAATTGGCTACCAGCAACGTTATCCTGTCGCACAAGAAAACAAAGAAAATATTGATTTCGGGAGTACATGGATGCCACGAGCAGCACTATCCTATTTGATCACTCCAATGCTTGCACTTAGAGCATCGATTTCTAAAGGTTTCTCTGCACCAACTGTTGCTGAAGTCCGTTCGTCAGACAATACAATTAATACGATGCTGAAACCAGAAACAGGTACAAACCATGAATTTGGGCTTCGTTGGCATTTGTGGAATCGCCGGATTATTTTAGATGCAGCGGCCTACACTTATCAAATGAACAATGCCATCATCCGACAGGTACGGGATAATGGTGCTGAATATTTTCAAAATGCGGGTAAAATAAACCAAAAGGGATTGGAAGCATCGCTATTCATGTATTTGATCAGGCCTCAAACAACCGGTACGGTCCGTAGCCTACAGCTGACCAGTAATTTTTCCCTCAATGACTACAGTTTCAAAACCTATCAGGTAGGCGACAAAAACTATAAGAACAATAAACTTCCTGCGGTTCCTAAAACGGTATGGGTAAATTCGTTGAATATACTTTTCCCGGATGAATTCCAGTTGGATCTTCTTTCCAATTTAACAGCAGCAATACCACTGGATGACGCAAACACTGTTTATGCCAAACGGTATCATCTTTTACAAGGCAAATTATCCTGGAGCAAATCTGTCTGTTCACAGCATAAAATTAGATTTTTTGTTGGGGCCGACAATCTACTCAATGAAAAATATAGTCTTGGAAACGATATCAATGCTTTTGGAGGACGGTATTTTAATCCTGCCCCTTTACGTAATTATTATGGCGGAATGAGTTTTAATTTTTAACCAAGCATTATGGACTTCCATCAGTATACATTGACCGATATCGATTTCACCAAGGTGAGCCGTTATTCTTATTTTCCTTGGATGGACCTGACACTGGCCCATTTTCAGGTCAATGCGATGGAAATGGAGGTCAATCAGGCAACTTTTCAGGTACTGGAGAATTATACCGATTTTGAAGTGATGATCATCCATACGTTGCCCACAACAGCCGTCTTTTGCAATTGTCCACAAACAGGATTCTGCCGTCATCAAAAGGCGGCTTTAGGTAAACTATTTACACAGGAGAATTGGTTGGCATTTTTTGATCACAACCGCTATCAGCATCTACTCAAGAAGGTTGCGGCACAATATGGACTGGAAAAGGAATCGTCTTTAGAAAACTATTTTTCAGCCCAGATCAAAGCAGGGAAGCTGGAGTTTCTATTAAAAGACAAACAGCTAACCTCCATTGATGACTTTGATCTAGTGGAGGAATCTCTTGCCCCAAAGGCCAAGACGACAGCCGAAAAGCAGCAGCATTTTGTGGTGTTAACGCGCAACCGGTATTACAAAAATCTACAAATACTCCTGTGCCAAGCTCCAATGACGAAATCCGGCCTACCTAAAAACCCGATTTCCGCCAGTGAGAGCCAGTCACGTATCTGGCAAAGCAGCTCGATTGAGGAAATGCAATTTTACACCGCTGTTTACCAATTTTCTCAAGCTGTACAACAGGATATCGAAATCAGCTCCAGTCTGAAGGCGGTTGCAAAAAACCCATTACACCTCGATTTTTATCTGCATGACTATGAAAAATCCGACAATATAACAGCCTCCACCTTATCGACTGTTCAATTTAACCTAAACAAAGGTGATATTAAGCTCTTTATTTCAAAAAAAGGTGCGTTTTATACCATTCAAGGAGAAATTCATATTCATACGATAGCCTACAATTTACAGGATTTAGTCGTTCTTTTGGACCATTTCATTCTCATCAAAAATCAGCTTTTTCTGATTGAAAATAGGTTTCACCTCAAGTTGATCCGTTTGTTTGGCAACAAAGGTGAGCAATTGTTGATCCATCAGCGTAAGTTCGAAGAATTCAACAGGTTGTTTTTGGAACAGATAGCACATTCCGTGGAGTTAAATTTTAAAGATATTCCCAAAGCAAGCAAGCCACAGTTGAAGGAAAATCTGTATTATCAGGACATGCAGCCACTTTTGTTTCTCGAAGAATCGGAAGATTTTGTCAACCTTATTCCTGTCATGCGTTATGGTGAGGTCGAAATTCCTATTTTAAGTAAGCGGAATATATTTGGTACAGACAGCAAGGGTACACAATTTTTGGTCGATCGGAAACGTGAAGCTGAAACAAAAGTTATTTCCCTGTTACTGAAGCAGCATCCCTATTTTCAGGAGCAAATGGATGAAGGAAGCTTTCAGCATTTTTATTTGCATCGCAAATACTTTCTGGACAGTAACTGGTTTCTGGATGCTTTTGAGGAGTGGCAACATCAGGGTATACAGATCATCGGATTTAATACGTTACGTGGAAATAAATTAAGCCGTTTTAAGGGAAAAATACATGTGGAGGTCCTCAGTGGACAAAATTGGTTCAACGCCAATATACAGGTCAAATTTGGCCCCAAAAGTGTCTCCCTAAAAAAACTTGAAAAGGCAGTACGGAACCGCTCGCAATTCATCACCTTGGATGACGGCACCCAGGGCATTTTACCGCAACAGTGGCTCGATAAATTTGAAGCCTATTTTAATGCAGCAGAATCGATAGCTGATGATTTCATTGAAATTCCAAAATACAAATTCAATGAAATCGATCAACTATTTGATCAGGCGGAGCTAGACCCTATCGTGTTGGCGGAGCTCAGCACGTTGAGAAAGCAGCTCGCTAATTTTTCTTCGCTATCCGAGGTCCAGATACCACCAACTTTTGTCGGAAACTTACGCCCTTATCAGCAACAAGGGCTACAATGGCTGCATTTCTTGGATGGGCTTAATTTTGGTGGCTGTCTTGCCGATGACATGGGACTTGGCAAAACGATCCAAATATTAGCCTTTCTGGCTACTCAAAAAGCAAAGGGACAATCTGCACCAACATTACTTGTACTTCCCACGACCTTAATTTTTAATTGGCGGCATGAAATCCAGCAATTCCTTCCATCTTTCCAAACGTTGGTTTTAGATGGTCCAAATAGAATAGAAAAAGGGATGCAGTTTGAACAATATGACCTTGTTTTAGTTTCTTATCACAACCTGCTGACGGATATTAATACGCTAAAAAAAATAACCTTCAATTATGTCATATTGGACGAATCGCAGCAAATCAAAAACCCGGATTCCCAGCGATACAAAACGGTAAATTTATTAAAATCAAGAAATCGCATTATTTTAACAGGAACTCCTATCGAGAATAATACGATGGATCTTTATGCCCAGCTTTCCTTTATTGTGCCGGGTCTACTAGGAAGCAAAAAATATTTCAAAGATGTCTATACGACTCCTATTGATGCTTTCCATGACCGCAAGAGAAAAAAAATGCTGAAAGAGAAAATAAAGCCTTTCATTCTCCGTAGAACAAAACAGGATGTATTACGTGATCTTCCTACAAAAAATGAACTGGTCCTTTACTGTGAGATGAAAACTGCCCAACGGCGAATTTATGATCTTTATGAAAAAGAGTTTCGAGATTTTATCTCTGCCAAAGATGGCGATGAAATCAAGAAAAGCCCCATGCATGTCCTAAAAGGTCTAACAAAATTGCGACAGATATGTAATTCAAGCAAACTGCTCCAAAATGAGGATCTGACTAGCGCTGCGGACTCTGCCAAAATTGAAATGCTTATCGAGCAAATTCAGCATAAAAAAGACCAGCACAAAATGATCGTGTTTTCACAGTTTGTCAGTATGCTCAACCTGATTAAAGAGGCTTTGGATAAACAGGGTATTCGCGCGTTAATGCTCACAGGCCAATCCAAAAATCGAGGTAAATTGGTTAGTGATTTTCAATCCGACAAGGATATCCCCGTTTTTCTGGTTAGTCTAAAAGCCGGTGGTACCGGACTTAATCTTACCGCAGCCGATGTCGTGTACCTGGTAGACCCCTGGTGGAATCCTGCTGTTGAACAACAGGCGATCGATAGGATCTATCGCATGGGGCAACAAAAGACGGTCACCGCAGTCCGATTAATCAGCCCTAACACGGTCGAAGATAAAATTCAGACCTTACAGCAACATAAAAAGGAGATTAGCAACAGTATTCTGGATGACGGCGGAAGTTTAGATGTCTTTTATCTCAACAAAAGCTATTTAATGAATTTGCTACGCTAAACTATTGAAATCAAAAAAGGGGACATCGATCGATGTCCCCTTTTTTGATATAATTCGTTTTCAGCTGCTCTTTACTTTTTGTCAGAAATGTACGTTTTATTACCATTTCCGTTGATATAATATTTGCCACCTTTTGGACCGAGATAAACTGTATGTTCATTATATTTTTCACTTTTTGGTTTATCAGCTGTAGCTACGGCATCCTTTTTCACAGCAGCGGCTTGTTTTTCAGCTTTAGCACTTTCTTTTTTCACGGCTTTTTCCTTCGCTTCCACTGGTGCTGCTGGCGCTGTTTTTGTATCAGCCACCTTTTTCGTCTGCGCTGACTTTTCCTTGACTGCAGCTTCCTTCTTCGCAGTAGCTTTCACCGGCACTGCCTTCGTTTTCGTTTCGGCCTCGTTGGCTTTAGTCTTTACTTCTTTTGCTTTTTGTTCAGACTTTTTGGCTTCTTTTTCCATTTTTTTAGGAGCCGTTTGTGCATAGGATTGTCCCAATCCCACTGCAGCGATCAAAGCTAATGCAGCTGTGATTTTTTTGAAACGATTTATTGCTCTCATAACTCAATTGTTATTTAAATAATTGTAAATAAAAGTACAATACAAATGCCGTATTTCGATTTAATTACCTGAAAAAATAATTTTAACAAATTTTTAACCTAGCCAAGGAATTATTCGACAACTTGTTTTCTAAATTTCGAATCAATTACATATTTTACCCCCTTCGCATCTATAAATACAGGCTTTCCATGGTAGTGCTCATTACTGCGTCGATCAATGGCAACACGATACCGGGTGGCGGAGCTAGTGGAGCTGTAGGTTATATTGCCAACCGATTCTCCAGGGCTCACGATTACTTCCGAACCTTCATATACGCGCTCACTCACCCTGCCGTTAAAACGCTGTTTTCCCGTTGACGTTTTTATTTTCTCCTGCTGCTCGGGCTCTTTATCGATCGGCGCAACGTCCAAGGTCATCACATCGACCTGTGGGCTTAAAGGGAAGAATGGATCTACCCACCGATATACAAAATGATAATCGGTTTCTAAGTTATTAAAAGCATGCATTTGCTGTGCCCTTACAACACTTATCCCACCTCCTAAAATCAGCAATGGCAGTAGGCAACGTCTAAAGAAGATTAATTCAACTCTTAACATATCTTTTTTTCCTTTCGTTTAAGTGCTTCCAAATAAAATGCCATCTCTCTCTAAAGCACTCATCTTTAACACATTTTTAACTAAAATAAATTAGTTTGATATTTAACTGTTTTATGTTTAACTTTGTGCTATGAAAAACGAATCCATGAATCCAGTAAAACCCTTAGTGGATAGTATCATTGCTTTGCGAACGAGCTTAAAACAATACTATATCCAGAAAATAAAGGAACAGCAATTGGATATCACCTATGAAATGTTACAAGTATTGGCAGCACTGTGGAAGAAGGAGCAAATGAATCAGCAAGATATAGCCACAGCAATACAGAAGAACAAAGCAAGTGTCACTCCGCTGATCGATAATCTTTGTAAACGGGATCTGGTTAGACGCGTAAGCGATCCCAATGACAGACGAAATAATTTAATCGAATTAACGGTAAAGGGAGACGAATATAGGACATTATTAGATCCTGTCCAGCAAGACCTCTACCGTGTGATCCTGCAGGAGATATCAGAAAAAAAAGTATTGGAAATTACAGAAACTCTCGAAAAATTGACCGCAATTATTGATAAGCAATCGTATCGGGAGCCTTGATTTTCAGAAAAAAAGAAGATAAGTAATTGAGTCATGAGCAATTCAACATTAAGTGAGAAAGAAATAAAACGAAGGCGGAAGATATGGATCATCAACATCCTATCTGCAGTCGTCATTGTGGTTACAATTATCTGGGGTATCTTAGTCTTTTTCCACATCAACGAATCTGTTTATACAGATGATGCCCAGGTAGATGCCCATATTACCCCTATAAATTCGCGTATCAGCGGTTATATCAAAACAATTCGATTTGATGAGCATCAAAAAGTTCACAAAGGCGATACACTCGTCATTATTGATGATGCTGAGTACAGAATTTTATTACAAAATGCACAAGCCACTCTTGCCGATGCCAAAGCAAGTAAAACAATATCGCAATCTGGAATTGCCATTGCCGGCAACAGTACTGCGATAGCAAATGCCAATATCGATGAGATGAGAGCCCGGCTAGATAATATGGAATTGAATTATAGGCGTTACGAGAGTCTCGTGAAAGATGAAGCAGTAACGCAATATCAATTCGATCAGGTAAAAGCAGATTATGAGGCCATGTTAGCCAAATATAAGGCACTTTTGGCGCAAGAGCGTGTATCGAAACTTAACACACATGAGTCTGAACAGAAGCTGTCAATCAATGATGCCTCATTACTAAAGGCCGAATCTGCGATTGATCTAGCCAAGTTAAACCTTTCGTATACGGTTATCACTGCACCGTACGACGGTGTATTGGGACGGCGGACGATTGAAGAGGGTCAATTGGTGCAAAACGGTACGCCATTGGTCAATATTGTACGTGATGAGCAGAAATGGATTACCGCAAATTATACCGAAAGTCAACTAAAAAATATTGCTCTCGGGGCAAAAGTCAACATTGAAATTGATGCATTGGCCGGGAAGACATTTGAAGGTGAAGTAGCCGCCATATCCGAAGCAACAGGATCTAAGTATTCTGCTGTTCCGGTTGACAATTCTACGGGGAACTTCGTTAAGGTACAACAGCGCATTCCGGTTAGAATTAATTTTACAGCATCCAATACCCCAAAAGATCTCGCCATGCTTCGCGTAGGTATGAATGCTATCATACGTATTAAATAATCATGAAAGATCGTATATTCAGAGATTGGTTGAGTTCAGGTTGGGAATTGTTCTTTCTGTTTCTACTCAATATTTTATTTTCGTTCAATAATGGAATCCCAACTTCCATTAACACGTATGTCATGAATGGATACGCCGGTATCACCGCAGATTTGAGTATGGCTACATATTGTTATTATGCGGGAATGGTATGTGCCATACCACTGGTATTTAGGTTGTTGAAATTATTTTCCAAAAAGACGATATTAATTGTATCTATCTTCATTATCCTCGCTTCCAATGCGGTTTTGGAACATGCCAATAATGGTGTCAACATCTGTATGGCCACATTTTTTATTGGGAGTGCCAAGATTATTGTCACGATGGCTATCATTGGGGAAATGATCCCTTTTCTCATGCCACGTGGAGAACGATATCAATTATATGCAGTCTACTACCCCATGACAATGATCATTCCTGCCTTGGCAAGTTATGTATCTGTTCTATTTGCAACGCGTTTCTATTGGGAAACTGTCTTTTTATTTCAAAATATACTACTTGCAGTAGCGTTGTTAATCTGCATCATCTTTATGAAATCGTCAGATTTTAAAAAGGTACCTCTTTATCAATATGACTGGTTTGGAAGTATTTTACTTTGTATTTCATTATTGAATTTTGCCTATTTCAGCACATATGGTCTGACACAAAATTGGTTTCATTCCAGGTTTATTTTGGTCACCGGAATCGCATCGCTCTGTTTTTTTATACTTTTTATAAATAGAAGTGTACTAATCCGAAAATCACTCTTAAATTTTGAAGCCTTTTCAACACGGATTCTGCCTATCTCCATTGGAACAATTTTTATTTTCGGCATTTTTTATAGCTCGACCTCGCTGTACTCCTCCCTTTTGGGAATTACGCTTGGTACAAACCCCTTGGAAGTCGCCGAAATAAATACCTATGTAATTCCTGGTTATATGATCGGCGCAGTAATCGCTTATATTTATTTCAAAATAACAAAAAAATGCAAGTTCATTTTGGCATTCTCCGCAGCGTGTTATGCCCTATCTTGCTTTTTCTTTGCAAGGATTATCGACCAACAAACAAACACGGCTTTGTTCTATCTCCCTTTGACATTAAGAGGAATGGGCGTGATCACTTCCTACATTGGAATAGGCGTATATATGGCCGGTAATATTCCCAGCAAATATTACCTCTCTGGCTTAGTATTTTTGATTCTTACACGTTCATTTTTGGTGCCTGTAGTCTGGTCAAACATCATTACTAATTGGTATTACCACCTACAGATCCTTAATGCCAATAATCTTGCTGGTATAATCGATCGAACAAATAGCTTGGTGCTACAAAGAGGAAATATAATGAAATCGGTCCAAGTCCAAGCCTCGCTACTATCCATACGCGACGCCTACTCCGGGCTATTTATTATCGGGGTAATCCTAACGTTATTCATCTTAATCTTCCCTTTTCATTCTTCGCCTATACGAAGAGTTTTCGACTGGAAGAGAAAAAATGCAACGAAAGAAGCTTTGCAAATTCCCATTTCTTAGTTAACTGATATAAATTTCGGTTATATACTTGAATACGATACGCTCAGAGATTGCGTACTTATCGAAAAGTGTACGGAGATCGTCATAGAGCGTTTTGTTTTCAGCCTGCTCTTTGGGAAAATAAGATGATGAACGTACTCTTCCCAAAAACGACCGAAGGTCCAATATCTGTTGATTTGGTAAGGTTACCTTGGTCATTGAACGTGATCCAAAAAATTGTTTGAGATCATCATCACTGATATTTTTGTGACTGACAGATTGATAACTTGGTATATGACTGAGCAGAAAATCTTCGTACTCCTGTTGAAAAGCATCGCCGGGATCACGCTGGTTCCAGACCAGTACAATACGTCCATTTTCTGTGAGAATGCGAGCGAACTCCCTCTTACATGCTTCCCGGTCAAACCAATGAAACGATTGCCCTGCAAAAATGAGATCTACGCATCCAGACTCAATAGATGTATCTTCGGCAGTCGCATTCAGCGCGATTAAATTCCGATAGGTTTTAAAATGATGCAGTAAAGATTCACGCATTTCCCGATTGGGTTCAACAGCAAAAACGTCATTCCCATTTTCGAGAAAAAGTTGCGTAGATAGCCCTGTACCACTACCGATATCGGCAACCAACCATTTTTTATCCAGCCCTATTTGTTCTTTAAGCACCTGAATAATCTCTTTTGGGTAACATGGTCTAAATTTCTCGTAATCGACAACCCTGTCCGTGAATCTATCAATACTGTTTTTGTTCATAATAAGAATTGCTGTAACTAGTCGATTATACCTTCATCTTTAAAACTATAATATCCGTTATCGGTAAAGATTAAATGATCGGCAACTCTAATATCCATAATTTTAGAGGCTTCAACAATTTTTTGCGTCAGAATTTTGTCAGCATTGCTTGGATACAAGGTGCCCGAGGGATGGTTATGAACTAATATAATTGCATGTGCTTTAAGGCTAAGTGCAGATCGTAATATAATCCTGACATCAACTGGCGTAAAATCATTACCGCCGCGTCCGATCAGTTGTTTGTCTAATATTTTATACCCCGTATTGAGATACAGCGTCCAAAACTCTTCATGGGGCAGATCCTGAAGTATGGGTTTCATAAAGTTGTAAACGAAGCGGCTGCTATTTACGAGCTTACGCTGTTCTACGGGCAGGTCGTTTTTCCGGCGTGCGAGCTCCAATGCGGCAAGAATAGCGATAGCTTTTGCCTCGCCTATCCCTTTATACATGCTCAGTTCTGAAACCTCCATCATCGAAAGCGTCTGCAGGTTGTTATTGACATCGGCCAATATGCGCCGGCATAATTCAACAGCACTTTCATTTTTGGAACCAGACCCGATTAAAATAGCCAGTAATTCGGCGTCGGTAAGCGCCCTACGGCCCTGGCTCAATAGTTTCTCTCTCGGACGATCGGCCTCTGCCCACTCCCGAATGACTAGTTTGTACGGATTTGACATCTACAGTTAATTATAATTGGCTAGCGTACATAAATATACAAAAATACTGTTACTTAATATCCTGAGAAATACACAATCTATCAATTAAAAAAAATTGGCAATCGGGATTTACTTCACATTTCACTCTGAAACGTTATCTTTGTATTTCATAAAAATTTTTGAATATGAGTAAAGCGATTATTAAAACAGAAAAAGGCGACATGACTGTGGAGTTCTACACAGCTGATGCTCCAAATACAGTAGCCAATTTTATCAAACTTGCTAAATCAGGATATTATGATGGATTGGCATTTCACCGTGTAATCCCTGATTTCGTTATCCAAGGTGGATGTCCAAATTCACGTGAAGGAGCTGCAGGAATCCCTGGAACGGGTGGCCCTGGTTATAAAATTGACTGTGAATTAACAGGCGAAAACCAATACCACGATAGAGGTGTATTGTCTATGGCTCATGCAGGCCGTAATACTGGTGGTTCTCAATTTTTCATCTGTCATAGCCGTAACAACACTGCTCACTTAGATCGTAACCATACTTGTTTTGGAAAAGTTATCGAAAACGTAGACATTGTTGACGATATCAGACAAGGTGACCGTATTTTATCAATTGAAGTTATCGAAGATTAATTCTTGGAGATTTAAATAGTATTAAAATGAATTTAAGAGCATTAGTATCCGTAACTGGTAAACCAGGATTGTTCAAATTGGTTGGACAAAATAAAGGTGGTTTTATTTTAGAAACCCTTGATCAGGCAAAAATTAAAACGGTAGTAAGTTTATCTTCTACAAAAATGGCGACTTTGGAAGATATCACCATCTATGGTGAAGAAGAAGAAATTCGTCTATTGAATATTTTTGAAACAATCAAAGAGAAAGGCATCGCTCTGCCAGATACAAAATCTGATGGCGCAACATTAAGAGATTTCTTCCGTGAAGTAGCTCCTGGCCATGATGAATCACGTGTTTATTCTTCGGATATTAAAAAGGTTATCACATGGTATAACATTATCAAGGAATTCCCTTTATTTGAAGAAGAAGCACCTGCTCCTTTAATGTAAACTTTTACATATATCCCAAATAAAAAAGGAGTTGATCATGTGATCAACTCCTTTTTTATGGTGTTTTCTAATGAAACACGACATCAAGTACATTTTTTTCGATGCTGTTTTGATCTTTGGCCGCGTCAAGTTTAGCATGGGCTTTTGTAACCTCAAATTCTTTGGGTTCAAATTGCTTTTCGACGACAGCTGTGGTTGTAAAGCGCAATAGGGAATTTTCATCTTCATTGAGATAGGCATCAATTTCAAGAATCCCTTCGTTTTCATCAAACACATAGGGGTGCAGCAGATTGATTCCCTTCGGGATCCGTGGGCTCTTCCAAACGACAAATTTAGGGAGCGTTTTATCCATTGCATCAATTTTATTGTAAATGGCCTGCTGACAGGTAATTCCGGCAATTACTTTTGTTTTTCCGGTCTTATCGATCATATACTCTTTGGGATTTATTCGTATCTGCACTTTCGCCAATCCATTAAGTTTCCCTTCTGGATAGTTCAGTCCTACATTGATAGTCTCGTTGCCACTATTTGCTAAAAAAGCCTCGCCTGAACCTTTGCTATAATTCACATAATTTTCCAGGCGGTACGTCAGGCCCGCAGCATCAGATTTCGCTTGTTGTTGATCAAATTTAATTTCCATCTTACGTAAAGGGGCAAGCATCAGCTCCATACGCTGCAGGGGATTTTCAATATCAAAGCTATCTTTCTTCATTTGTTCCGCCTGGGGTAGCGTGGATATTGCCTTCCACAATGCAGCAGGTGAACTATCTTTGGTCAGATTCATCAACCTGATTAGTTCAGCAAAAGGCATATTGGGAAAAGTAACTTTTTGTACGATTACCGCAGCATTGATCCGTTTAGAAGAGCGGATATCCGTTGTTGTATTTGATTCTTCATGTAGTTTAACCTCTTTGGGTGTAGAGGATTGACAATTGTGAAAAAGAAGTACTATGCCTAATAATGGGAAAATTAAGGCGTACTTTTTTAGATATTTTTTCATATCTATAGTTGTTTAAATGTAGTATAGACAAATTTACCTTATTTGATGCAGATATCACAAAAAAAGCCCCAGAATTTATATCCGGAGCTTCTTTTATCTTACGCTAGCACATAGGCTATTCGCATTAATTAATGACCTTTTGGTTCGGCATCGATACGTTTAATATCTGCTCCTAATTTACGCAAGCGTTCTTCGATATCTTGATAGCCACGTTCAATCTGTTCGATATTGTGGATCACAGATTTTCCTTTGGCAGATAGCGCTGCAATCAATAAAGACACCCCGGCACGAATATCTGGCGAAGTCATCTCAATACCTCTCAGGTGGTGTGATTTATTCAGTCCAATAACGGTTGCGCGGTGCGGATCGCACAAGATAATCTGCGCCCCCATATCGATCAATTTGTCGACGAAGAACAAACGGCTCTCGAACATTTTTTGGTGGATCAATACGTTTCCTTTTGCCTGAGTCGCCACAACAAGTACTATACTTAATAGATCGGGCGTAAAACCTGGCCAAGGTGCATCTGAAATTGTCAGGATAGATCCATCGATAAATGTATCGATTTCATACGATTCTTGCGCCGGAATAAAAATATCATCACCACGTAATTCAAACTTGATGCCTAAGCGCGAAAATACAGATGGAATAACGCCAAGTTCTTCGAAACAGACATCTTTAATGGTGATTTCTGAACCTGTCATTGCTGCAAGTCCGATGAAAGAACCTATTTCAATCATATCAGGCAACATGCGGTGTGAAGTTCCCCCCAGACGCTCTACTCCTTCGATGGTCAACAAATTAGATCCAATACCGGATATTTTAGCCCCCATGCGATTCAACATCTTACATAGTTGTTGTAAATACGGCTCACAAGCAGCGTTGTATATCGTTGTTGTCCCTTTTGCCAATACAGCAGCCATCACGATATTCGCCGTACCCGTTACAGAAGCTTCGTCCAAAAGGATATAACTTCCTTTTAACTCCGTTGCATCAACGTTAAAAAAATGGGTAGTCGCATCGTACACAAACTTAGCACCCAATTTTTCAAAACCCAAAAAGTGTGTATCTAATCGTCTACGGCCGATTTTATCACCCCCCGGTTTCGGAATAGCGGCTTTTCCGAATCGAGCCAACAAAGGACCGACAATCATGATAGAGCCACGCAATCCACCACCTTTTTCTTTAAATTCAGGTGACTGGAAATAGTCTATATTTATATCTTTAGCTTCAAAAACGTATGTGTCCTTATCTATGCGATCAATTTTAACACCTAAAGCAGCCAATAGATCGATCAACTTATTGACATCCTTAATATCTGGGATATTACTGATGGTCATAGGTTCTTCTGTCAGTAAAACTGCAGAAAGAATCTGTAAGGCCTCATTTTTTGCTCCTTGAGGAATAATCTCTCCCTTTAACGGTTTTCCACCGATTATTTCAAATGCGTTCATTTATATATAAGTGATATCTTCTTAGTATCTTATCCCGGTTCTTGTATTAGCCTTGGGATATTTAGCCTTCCGCCTAACATACCGGGATCGGAGACCAAAGAACCTTGTTTTTTTATAAAACAGCGCGATTCTTAAAAAAAGAAGGCAATTGTAAAGAAATCTGTTAATCACTTCGCAATTGCCTGCTTCTTTAAACAAAATCTTTAAGAACTAGCCTCGTTTATTATTATAATTACCCTGCGGCTTTCTGTTTCTGTTATTGTTGTTATTGTTGTCCCTACCGTAGCTGTTGTTATTATTATCCCTACTGTAGCTGTTATTATTGCTTCCGTAGTTATTGCGCTTCGTATTATTGTTGTTGTTACTTGTCATACGAGGCTTGCCTCCACCTTTCGACTGGTGACCGGAATTATTATTATTGTTATTGTTATTATTTCCGCCTGAGTTACTGTTAGCCGGACCTTTAACGCGATTTCCCGGAGGCGGAGTTTTAAAGTCAAGTTTGGTCAATACAGTACCTTCTGGTAAGGTCAATTGATAACCTGACAACTCTTTGAGATCCTGGATGATCAACTCGTCCGAAACAGAATCCTTATTCCAGGTCAGGTAAGCCATTTTCATAAAATTGGCGATACCGATAACCATCTGCTCTCTTTTAGCCTCGTCATTAGCCAATAAAGCCTTTTCAATCATTTTCTCTACGGTAAAACCATAGTGCTTGAATCTAATGGAATGCTGCGGATAGCCCAAATGCTCAACTTCGTGTTTCACACTTTTCGCTGTAGCAATTGGATAAGGTGAGTCAATATCCAATTTAAAATCAGAGATAATCTGTAGGTGATCCCACAGTTTATGTTTAAAATCAGACACGTCTCTCAAATGTGGGTTCAATACCCCCATCATATCGATTACAATCTGCGCATGTTTATTTCTTTCTTCCTTTGTGGGTAAAGTACAGATGTAATCTACCATATTTTGCACATTGCGACCATATTCTGCAAGGATCAATTTTGGTCTAGTGCTGTTGTAGTCAAAGTTCATATAGCTAATATAAGTACCTAATTAAACGATCAAGATGCCGTTTTGGTATTTTATTATTGAATTATTCTAAGTTTTGCAAATTTAAGCAACAATTGTTTCTGTCCCAACTCTTTAAAGAAAATAGTTGCTTTTATATCTCCTTTGTTTCCTTCGAGATTAACAACTTTCCCAAATCCAAAACGTTCATGTTCAACTTCCATGCCGACTTGAAGATTTGATGTATCTGAAGGAGCAAAACCCGCAGTAGGTTTGTGGGCTTTCGGTAGTATTGATGTCGTTTTAACCATCGGCTTAGGCTTAGGTTTAGAAAACGTATCATCACTATCCTTTTGTTGCCATGCAATTCGTTCGCCTTGAAAACTTCCGGCTGAGGCAGAAGTTTGTCGTGGTTTAAAATCCAATGCAAGACATGCCGGATTCAATTCATCCAAGAAGCGACTGGGTTCGCAGTTATTCAGCGTTCCCCAACGATATCGCGAAGTAGCATACGAAAGTAGTAATTTTTTTTCAGCTCTCGTAACAGCGACATAAAAAAGTCTTCGTTCCTCTTCCAATTCCGACCTGGAATTCAACGACAACTGGGAAGGAAATAGGTTTTCTTCTAAGCCTACAATGAAAACAATCGGAAATTCCAATCCTTTGGAAGAGTGGATGGTCATCAATGATACAGTATCAGCATTTGGATCTTTATCATTATCGTCGTTTGTCAACAGGGCGATATCCTGCATATAGACATCAAGTCCACGCTCTTCGATATCTTCCCGTTCCGAAAATTCCTTGATACCATTGAGGAGTTCCTGGATATTTTCGTAACGCGCCAGCCCCTCTACCGATTTGTCTTCATACAATTCTTTCAGAATACCACAGTGCTGCGCAATATGCATTGCCGTATCAAATGCGTTATTGTTTTTGGCAAGAGCCTGAAAACTCTGTATCATCTGTGCAAAACCACCGACAGAAGTTGCACTGCGTCCGTCTAGAAACTGGGCTGCATTTGCAACAACATCCCATATACGGTATTGATTCTGATCTGCAGCGATCATGATCTTCTCTATCGTCGTATCCCCTATCCCTCTACGTGGATAATTGATAACACGCTTTAGTGCTTCCTCATCATTTGGGTTGAAGGTGAGTCTGAAATACGCGATCAGATCTTTAATTTCTTTCCGTTGATAGAAAGAAGTACCACCGTATATTTTATAGGGGATATTAATTTTGCGCAAGGCCTCCTCCATTGCCCTGGATTGGGCGTTGGTACGATACAGAATAGCAAAATCTTTATAATTAAGTCCTTTTAACGATTTCTCTTCGATAATCTGGTCAGCAACGATCTTACCTTCCTCATTGTCAGAGAAAGCACGTGAAACCTTGATCTTTTCGCCCTCTTCATTATCCGAGAAAACATTTTTTTCCAATTGATTCTGATTATTCGCAATCACCGAATTGGCCGCATTTACGATCATCTTAGTCGATCGATAATTCTGCTCCAGTTTAAAGATCTTCACATCAGGATAATCCTTTTGGAAATTCAGGATATTCTGAATATTTGCACCACGAAATGCATAGATCGATTGTGCATCATCCCCAACCACGCAGATATTTTCGTTGACTGCTGCCAGGCGTTTGACAATAAGGTATTGGGAGAAGTTGGTATCCTGGTACTCATCGACCATCAGATAGCGAAATTGATGCTGATATTTATGCAATACCTCTGGATGCTTGTTTAACAAGACATTTGTTTTAAACAAGAGGTCATCAAAATCCATTGCTCCAGCACGGTAACAGCGTTGTGCATAGGTCATATAAATCTGCCCCAATTGACCACGACCATTGGAAATATCTTCGGCCAGTATGGCTTCATTCTTATTATATTCCTGCGGTGAGATCAAGTTGTTTTTTGCCTGTGAGATACGTCCATACACATGATTGACATTATACAGCTTATCATCGAGATTCATTTCCTTTAAAATGGCACGCAACAAACTTTTGGTATCGTCCGTATCGTAGATGGTAAAGTTTCTGGGATAACCGATCAATTCTGCTTCGACACGGAGTATCTTTGCGAATACCGAGTGGAATGTTCCCATCCAAATATTTTTCGCTTCGCTTCCAACAACAGAAACGATACGTGCGCGCATCTCTTTGGCAGCCTTGTTGGTAAATGTTAATACCAAGATATTGAATGGATCAACACCTTTTCGAATCAAGTGTGCTACACGATAGGTAATTACCCGTGTTTTTCCTGAACCAGCTCCTGCAACAATCATCACAGGACCTTCTGTTTGCTCTACGGCTCCTCGTTGTGAAGGGTTTAAACCCGCTAAATAATCCAAATTAACTCCTTAAATTTTAAAACCTGAGAATAGGGTATAAAAGTACAAATTTCCTATTGATCACTGGGGCTATCTTGCTAATATTTTTACACAAAAAAAACCGATAATCAAGATTATCGGTTTTTATATCATCCAAGCAACATCTAGCCTCTGCTGTTATAATTTGGTGCTTCCTTCGTAATGGAAATATTATGTGGATGGGACTCTCTCAACCCTGCTCCTGTAATGCGGACAAATTGTGCTTCCTGTAATTTTTCAATTGTTGCAGCACCACAGTATCCCATAGAAGCGCGTAATCCGCCAATATATTGATAAACGACCTCAGCTAATGTACCTTTGTAAGGAACACGCCCAACAATACCTTCAGGAACCAATTTTTTGATATCATCTTCTACGTCTTGGAAATAACGATCTTTAGATCCTTTTTCCATGGCTTCGATTGAGCCCATACCGCGGTAAGATTTAAACTTACGTCCCTCATAGATAATTGTTTCACCTGGAGCTTCTTCCACACCGGCGAATAAAGAGCCAGCCATAATTGTGCTTGCTCCGGCTGCAATTGCTTTTGCAATATCACCAGTTTGTTTGATACCACCATCTGCGATCAAAGGCACGCCAGTTCCTTTAAGTGCTTTGGCAACTTCATATACAGCATAAAGCTGAGGAACACCAACACCAGCAATAATACGGGTTGTACAAATTGAGCCCGGTCCGATACCTACTTTTACGGCATCTGCACCTGCTTCAGCCAAAGCTGTTGCTGCTGCACCGGTCGCAATATTTCCAACGATTACCTGTAGCTCAGGAAACTGCGATTTCACCAATTTCAACTTATCGATTACACCTTTAGAATGCCCGTGTGCCGTATCGATTGTAACCACATCCACACCTGCTTTCACCAAAGCCTCAACGCGATCAAGGGTATCTGGTGTAACACCTACTGCCGCACCAACCAATAAACGGCCATGGCTATCTTTGGCAGCATTGGGATAATGTTTATATTTTTGGATATCTTTAAAGGTAATCAAGCCTTTCAAAATACCTTCTTCATTAACGACAGGAAGTTTTTCGATTTTTTCGTTTTGAAGAATCTCTTCCGCTTTCACCAAATCCGTTCCTTCGGGAGCAACAACAAGATTTTCCTTAGTCATCAATTCGTTGATTGGACGACTCATATCTTTTTGGAAACGAAGATCACGATTCGTTACAATACCAACCAATTGGCCTTTTTCGTTCACAACAGGAATTCCACCGATTTTGTGCTCCTTCATAATATTGAAGGCATCACCCACAGTTGCTGTTGCCAATAACGTTACTGGATCCTGAATCATACCGCTCTCCGAACGTTTTACTTTGCGTACTTCAGCAGCTTGTTCTGCAATCGTCATGTTCTTATGTAACATACCAATACCGCCAGCTTGAGCAATCGCAATCGCCAAATCAGCACCGGTTACCGTATCCATTGCTGCAGAAACCAATGGAATATTTAATTTGATTTTTTTTGTTAGCGAAGTGCTCGTATCAACGTCACGGGGTAAAATTTCAGAATAAGCTGGAATTAATAAGACGTCGTCGTAAGTGAGACCTTCTGCTACGAATTTTTGTGGATCTAATTGCATGGCAAATATGTATTGGGTTTTCTATTTGCCAGGCAAATTTAAGAAAAATAAGCAATAATAAAAAATAAAAGATACAAATTACAATCGGAAGACAAATTAGAAACGTTATGAATTAAGCATTCATCTAGGGTACGTCCCAGCCTTTATCATTTTTTGGCAGGCTATTTGCTTTTGGTAACACGAAAAGTTATTTTAATTAATGAAAATATAAAGATAAGATAATTATGAAAAAGACATTACTCTCATTAGCTGCCGTCGCAGCATTAGCATTTGGCGCACAGGAAGCGAAAGCTCAGTCTCCTCAACGTGCAGCAATTGGTGTTGTGTTTGATGGCACTAAGCACGCTGATCTTTGGGGTGTTCAATATAAACAATCAATCGGAGGAGCTAACAACGGTCAAGCACAGGTGATGTTTGACGACCATGTTGTAGCAATAGGAGCTGACTGGCAACATGCTAGACCTTTCCGTGGAGCAGCTGGATTAGGATGGTATGCAGGTATTGGTGCACAGGCTACTTTCTTTGATATTGGAGATAATTATACAGCGATAAGCTTAAGACCACAATTAGGCTTGGAATTTAAAATTCCTTCAGCACCAATTGGATTTCACGCTGACTGGAAGCCAGATTGGCAATTAAACCATGGAAGTGATTTCCATGCGTCAACATTCTCGTTTGGTATCAAATACACATTGAGATAATATAAAACAACTAAACAGTATAAAAGGTCCTTCTCTATGTTGAGCAGGGCCTTTTTTTATAAATAAAATCAATAAATATTTCTTTTTTTCTTCAATTCTCCTATTTTTATGCCGTTGACCTGATTGGCGTAAATAAAACTTTTCATTCTACAAAAATTTTATACCTTTGCCATTCTTGGTAAAATGTGATTAAACGAGAACTAATTATCAATTACATAAACAGTATTTAACATTAAAATTAATACAATTATAACAGACGATGCAAGGTAAAGGGCTGATTAAACTTTTAGTGATAGTGGTGTCATTAGCGTGTCTATACTCCCTATCATTTACTTGGGTGACCCGCAATGTGGAACGAGATGCTGAGAATTTTGCCAAAGGAGACTTGGCGAAAGAGAAAAGCTACCTCGACTCAATGGCCGGTGAAGTAGTGTACAATTTAGGTTTTGCAAAATACACCTATCGGGAAGCCAAAGCAAATGAACTCGCTTTGGGATTGGATTTGAAAGGTGGTATGAACGTGACCATGGAAATCTCATTGGACGAATTGATCCGCAATTTGGCGAATAATCCAAAAGATGAGAAATTCAACAAAGCGTTGGAGCAAGCAGTAGCAAAAAGCAAAACGAGTGCAAAAACAGTCGTTGCTTTATTTATGGAAGAGTACAAATCCATCGGTGCTACAACTCCACTTTCGACATTCTTTTCAACAAAAGATAACGCTGCTCTAATTAAACCTGGTGATTCAGACTCCAAAGTTGAATCATTCCTTCAAAAAGAAGCAGACAATGCCATCCAAAACTCATACAAAGTACTTCGTACACGTATCGATAAATTTGGCGTTGCATCTCCAAACATTCAAATTCAACAAGGTACAAACCGTATTTTGATCGAATTACCTGGTGTGAAAGATGAAAGCCGTGTTCGTAACCTATTACAAGGTTCGGCTAAATTGGAATTCTACGAAACATATACAAACCAGGAAGTTTATCCAATACTGGAAAATATCGACAAAACTTTAGCATCAACGTTAAAAGCTGCTCCAGCTGCTACAACAAATACTGCCGCAGATACAAGCAAAAAATCAGATGATTTATTGTCTAATCTAACCGGTGGTAAAAAAGATGCTAAGAAAGACAGTGCTGCTGTAAATCTAGGTCAGAAAAATCCATTATTTGAAGTATTACGTCCAGCTGTTTACATGGGCGAAAACCAACAAATGGCACTTATGCCAGGTTCAATGGTCGGTATTGCTTCATTAAAAGATACGGCAAAAGTAAATGCTTACTTGCAACGTCCTGAGGTGAAATCAATACTTCCTGGAAACTTAAAGCTTTTATGGTCTGTTAAACCAGAGCAAAAAACACCTGAGCAACTATCATTATACGCCATTAAAGGGTCTGGACAGGACAATGGTGCTGTATTGACGGGTGATGTGATCACTGACGCAACAGCAAACTTTGATGAGAAAAATCAACCTGTGGTTGGTATGCAAATGAACAGTGAAGGTGCTCATCAATGGAAGAAAATTACAGCAAAAGCAGCTCAAAACAGAGATGCGATTGCTATCGTTCTTGATAATGTAGTTTATTCTGCTCCTTCTGTAAACGGTGAAATTCCAAATGGTAGCTCATCAATCTCTGGATCCTTTACGGTAGAAGATACCAAAGATTTGGCGAACGTATTGAAGGCAGGTCGTCTTCCTACAACGGCTAAAATCGTTGAAGAAGCTGTTGTGGGTCCTACTTTGGGTCAGGCTGCCATCGATGCCGGTGTAAATTCTGCTGTTATCGGTATTATCGTGGTAATGATCTTTATGATCGCTTACTACAATACGGCGGGTATCGTAGCAAACATCGCGGTATTGTTAAACGTATTTATCATTATGGGGGTATTGGCATCCTTAAATGCTGTACTGACCCTACCTGGTATTGCCGGTATCGTATTGACAATGGGTACTGCTGTCGATGCAAACGTTTTGATTTATGAACGTATCCGTGAAGAACTGGGCTTAGGAAAATCGATCCGTCAGGCTGTTGCCGATGGTTACAAACATGCTTTACCTTCCATCCTGGATTCGCAGATCACAACCTTCTTAATTGGTATTATCCTATTTTTATTTGGTAGTGGTCCGATCTTAGGTTTCGCAACAACGTTAATGGTGGGTATTATTACTTCATTGTTTACTGCGATCTTAGTTACACGTGTTATCTTTGAATGGATGTTAGCGAAAGATTTCAAAATCAAAGTCTCTTTCCCTTGGTCTGCAAACACTTTGCATAACGCAAACTTCAAATTCGTGCAGAAACGTAAAATCTTTTACGCGATTTCAATCGTTGCTGTGTTAATTTCTGCTGCATCAATTTTCACAAAAGGATTCAGTTTAGGCGTGGATTTCCAAGGTGGACGTACTTATACTGTTCGCTATGATAAACCTGTGGACTTAGAAGCTGTACGTACAAACTTGGACGATATCTTCAAGAAAACAACAGAGGTAAAAGTATTCGGTGCAGCCAATCAATTGCGTATTACAACAACTTACCATATTGAAGAAACTTCGGACACTGCTGATAAAGAAGTATTGGACAAATTAAACCAAGGTCTATCGAAAGTAGATGCTTCTAATAAACATGAGATTCTTTCGTCTCAAAAAGTTGGACCAAGTATCGCTACCGATATCAAATCTAGAGCAACCAGCTCAGCAATTTTCTCTATCATCATTGTTGCAGCTTACATCTTGATCCGTTTCCATAAATGGGAATATTCAGTTGGAGCAGCTATTGCAACAATTCACGATGCGATCATTTTATTGGGATTATTCTCTATCTTGGATGGTATCGTACCATTCTCACTTGATATTGACCAACACTTTGTAGCAGCAATATTAACCGTAATTGCTTACTCGGTGAATGATACAGTGGTTGTATTTGACCGTTTACGTGAATTCGTATCGAAACCAAATGCACATAATGAAGATCTTGGCGATGTCGTAAACCATGCGATCAACTCGACATTAAGTAGAACAATTATTACCTCATTGACAATCGTGTTTGTTCTTGCTGTATTGTTTATCTTTGGTGGTGAAGTTATCCGTGGATTCTCATTCGCGATCTTAATCGGTGTTATCGTAGGTACATATTCATCTATTATCTTAGCTGCACCTTCAGTATATGACTTACGTAAAGGAAAGCATTTGGCAGAAGGTAATACTGCTAAAAAAGCTGAAGTCGTAAGACCTTAATAGCTGATATCG
Organism: Sphingobacterium siyangense; assembly: GCF_007830445.1. Classification (GTDB taxonomy): domain Bacteria; phylum Bacteroidota; class Bacteroidia; order Sphingobacteriales; family Sphingobacteriaceae; genus Sphingobacterium; species Sphingobacterium siyangense. Next base: position 32,787 of record NZ_VLKR01000018.1, read on the forward strand.
ATAAAATAAAAAAGGGCGTTCGAATGAACGCCCTTTTTTATTGCATTCAAATTACTTGTCACACTAAATATTTTAAATATATTTGTTGTACTAAATATTTGTATGCTAAACGAAAAATTTGACCGCTACTCCTTCATCTTGGACCAAACAGCCAAGAAAGTAAAACAGTTCGCCCAATCTTCTTTTGCCGAGAAAGGATTTGATATTACTGTAGACCAATGGACCGTTTTAAAGGCTTTATACGAAACAGATCAACTTTCACAAAAAGAACTGGCCAAGCGCTGCGGAAAAGACCAGCCCACACTGACACGGATCGTAGATATCCTTCTTAAAAAGAATCTGGCTGAGCGGATCACTGACGAAACAGACCGTCGGAGTCTATACCTCCATTTGACAGAAGAAGGAAAATTGAAAGTAGCATCGCTTACGCCAATTGTTACGGAGATTCGTATGAAGGCCTGGGAAAATCTAGCGGACGAAGATTTCGAAGCTTTCACAAGAATTTTGAATACAATATATAACAATTTAAATATAGAATAGCTATGATAAATACGGATATCTGTATCATCGGAGCAGGACCTGTTGGCCTATTCGCAGTTTTTGAAGCTGGGCTTTTAAAAATGCGCTGCCATTTGATTGATGTGTTACCCCAAGTGGGCGGTCAACTTTCGGAGATTTACCCCCATAAGCCTATCTACGACATTCCTGGTTATCCAAGTATCACTGCGCAGGAGTTGATCGATAAACAGCTTGAACAGATTAAACCCTTTGACCCCACATTCACCTTAGGCGAGCGCGTGGAACATATAACAAAACAGGACGACGGTTCTTTTATTATAGAAACCAATGATCATACGGTGGTTCATACACAGGTCATTGTCATCGCTGGGGGCTTAGGTTGCTTTGAACCACGCAAGCCCGAAATTCCAAATCTTCACCTCTTTGAAGGAAAAGGCGTAGATTATATGGTAAAAGACCCCACCAAGTACCGGGATAAAAAAATCGTCATTGCCGGTGGCGGTGATTCCGCGCTCGATTGGACCTTCCATCTCGCAGATATTGCGCAACAGGTCACTTTAATCCACCGAAGTGACTCCTTCAGAGGCGCTCCGGACTCGGCTGAAAAGGTTTTCAAATTGGCCCAACAAGGTAAGATCAACTTATTATTGTCCCACAATCTGACCAATATTCATGGCAATGACTACTTGTCTCATGTTGAAACAACAAATAAAGAAAAAGAAGTCACAGCAACAGATGCAGACTATTTTATTCCTTTATACGGTCTTACGCCGAAGCTTGGTCCAATCGCAGATTGGGGATTAAATATCGATAAAAATGCGATAGAGGTCAATACGCTTGATTACTCAACCAATATCGAACGGATCTATGCTATAGGAGACATCAACACCTATCCAGGCAAACTGAAACTCATTCTCTGTGGATACCATGAGGCTGCCCTGATGTGTCAAAGTGCCTTTAAATTTGTCTATCCCGATCAAAAATTGACATTCAAATACACCACTGTAAACGGTATAAATACTTTCTAGCCATGGACGATAATTTAATTCAAGTCACTGTTATTGATCGGGATGGGACCGAAAATATCCTGGAAGTTCCTACCGATATCAATCTTTCACTCATGGAGATTTTAAAGGCATCCGAATATGAAATTCTGGCCACTTGTGGTGGTATGGCGCTGTGCGCTACCTGCCATGTCGAAGTTGTCGAAGGCCTGCATACACTTCCCGAAGCGAGTGATCAGGAGCTCGACATGCTGGACACACTTCCGGATGCCGATGATCAAAGTCGACTTGCCTGTCAGCTGCATTTACAGAATACCAATAACGGCATGAAAATCAAGATCAAAGGCGCGCTACAATAGTGTCATCATTGTGTATAAAATACACAATGATGACACTATACATCTTTTTTTTTCAAAGGGTACAATGTACACTATAAAGAGCTAAAAATCAAACAACTACAAAACATATTATTGAAAGAATTAGCCTCTTTACAATAAAATTCACAACATATCAGCATAATAAATAAATATTTTTTAGCTTTTTGAGCCAAAATTTAAGATATTTGCAGCTTAATTCGATTGTACCGAATTTTTACAACAAACTATTAAAAATATGCCAAGCAATAGTTCAAATAGAAAATTCCCAAGAGTAATCATTATTGGTGCTGGATTTGGAGGAATTGAAGTTGCTAAAAAGCTTAAAAATAAGGAAGTTGAAGTTCTGTTGCTGGACAGAAATAACTTTCATACTTTTCAACCATTGATGTACCAAGTTGCCACGGGCACTCTTTCAGCGGACTCCATCTCCTTCCCTGTTCGCAAAATGTTCAAAGGCCAAGACAACTTTCATTTTAGACTTGCTGACGTAAAAAGCGTAGACAATGAGGCTAAGATTGTAAGAACAGATGTTGGTGATTTTGACTACGATTATTTAATTGTTGCGACAGGTGCTACCACGAACTTCTTCGGAAATCAGCAAATCACGAAATATGCTTTGCCGATGAAAAATATACAAGAAGCATTAAATATTCGAAGCTATGTTTTACAGAACCTCGAAGAAGCAGTACGAATAGAAAACCCTGCTGATCGTAAAGCTAATTTGAACTTTGTTATTGTTGGGGGTGGTCCAACAGGTGTAGAACTTTCGGGGGCAATCGCAGAGATCAAAAACAATGTTCTTGAGAAAGATTATCCAGAATTGAAAAAATCTGAGATGTCGGTTTACCTGGTTGAAGGACTTCCAAAAGTATTGGCCAACTTATCTGAAAAATCTTCTAAAGATTCAGAAAAGTACCTCAAAGATTTGGGTGTAGAAGTATTATTGAATGTTCAGGTAACTGGATATGATGGCAATTCAATTACTTTCGCCGATGGCAGAAGTATCGAAACAAAAACTGTTATCTGGGGAGCAGGTGTAGCTGGGCAGTATCCGAATGGTTTCAAAAAGGAGATTATCCAACGTGGTAACCGTATACAGACAGATGATCAATGTCGTGTTATCGATATGCCAGGTGTTTATGCCATTGGTGATGTTTCGGCATTTATCACAGATGACCTTCCTCGCGGCCTACCAGGTGTTGCACCGGTGGCTCAGCAACAGGGAGCTTATGTTGCCAAACACATTCTTCAAACAATGTCCAATCAACCAACTGAGAAATTCAACTATTTCGACAAAGGGTCCATGGCTACGGTAGGTCGTAATAAAGCTGTCGTTGACATGGGAAAAATCCATTTCAATGGATTCTTTGGCTGGATGACCTGGATGTTTGTCCACTTGATGTCCATCTATGGATTCAGAAATAAATTGATCACATTCGTAAACTGGTCGATCAAATTTTTCACCAAAAACAGTGGTGTGCGTTTGATCTTCCACAAATATGATGAGCCGACTCCGGAAGAACAACAGGCTGAAACAGCCCAATAACTTTCAATTGGAGTTTAGATAAACTATTTCAATACCCCGACAGCGCCATTATCCCAAACGATAATGGCGCTGTTTTTTACCTCTATTTTACCTGTTTAATCCATTCGCTAAAAACATATAACAACAGCGTGTAGGAACCCTTCGAAACAACAGCCCTCTCCAGATAGTTGTCAAAACCACCTTTTCCCGATTGGATTCTTTCTTCTCGCGGTCAATGATTTCAAAAACACCGGCTTAATTCTTTTTTAACACCGCATCCAATTAAAAATAACTTCACCTAGGACGTAAGAATTACAGATTATATTCGTTAAATTTAAAGACAGTTTTTTCCAGATAGAATTTACTTTCAGAATGTAGTTTTTTTTGATGTATAACCTCAAAAAGATTAATTTTTTTTGTGTAGGTTTGCATATTATTTTAAAATAGCTTAAGGATTAGCAGATGGGCTTATTTAATTGGTTTACGCAAGAAGTTGCGATTGACTTGGGTACTGCAAATACCCTAATAATTCATAATGACAAAGTAGTAGTGGATGAACCTTCTATTGTTGCATTTGACCGCACCACAAACAAAGTGATCGCCATTGGTCGCCAGGCCATGCAAATGGAGGGTAAAACACACGACAATATAAAGACAGTACGTCCTTTACGTGATGGAGTAATCGCTGATTTTACGGCAGCTGAACACCTGATCAGAGGTATGGTAAAATTGGTAAACAATGGTAAGAGCTGGTTTTTCCCTTCCCTACGTATGGTTGTTTGTATTCCTTCCGGTATTACGGAAGTAGAGAAACGAGCTGTGCGTGATTCAGCAGAAATTGCGGGTGCCAAAGAAGTCTATTTAATTCACGAACCCATGGCTGCTGCTGTAGGAATCGGAATTGACGTGGAAGAACCAATGGGTAATATGATTATCGATATCGGTGGTGGTACCACTGAAATTGCTGTCATCGCTTTATCGGGTATTGTATGTGACCAGTCCATTCGTGTTGCTGGTGATAACTTCGACTCTGACATCGTTCAATACATCAGAAGACAACATAACATCATGATCGGTGAACGTACGGCTGAAAAAATCAAAATTGAAGTGGGTGCTGCTCTACCTGAATTGCAGGAACCACCGGCAGATTTCGCTGTTCAAGGCCGTGATTTGATGACAGGTGTTCCTAAGCAAATTACTGTTTCTTACACCGAAATAGCGCATTGTCTAGATAAGTCCATTTCAAAAATTGAAGAGGCGATCTTAAAAGCACTTGAAATTACCCCACCAGAATTATCAGCGGATATTTATCAAACAGGTATTTATCTTACCGGTGGTGGTGCATTATTGCGCGGTTTGGACCGTCGTATACAAGCGAAAACTAAACTTCCAGTACATATTGCCGAAGATCCATTACGTGCTGTCGTAAGAGGAACTGGTATTGCACTTAAAAATATTGGACGATTTAAATTCTTGATGCAATCATAACGTTCGATAATTAATAACAATATTTTATTAAAGAGCGATATAATATGCAAAACTATTATATCGCTTGCTTATTAAATACCCACATTAAAAAATGAGAAACCTTTGGTTATTCCTGAGACGATACAATGCATTCTTCTGGTTTATCCTATTTTTTGGATTCTCGTTATTTTTGGTGATCACCAACAATTCTTTCCAACGTAATTCTGTTTTAAATTCTTCAAATAGTATCATCGGAGGCCTGTATGCAAAGGTCAATTCCTGGAAAAGCTATCTGCACCTCGGGGAGACTAATGATGCACTTGCAAAGGAAAATGCACAATTAAGAAAGGACTTACAAGCCTATCGATCAACTGACAGCATCAAGATTGGTCCTGTCCCAGCAATCGATAGCAGTGAGTTTGGGCGTTACGAATTTATTATTGCGAATGTCATCAACAATAGCATTCACCAAAAGGCAAATACGATTACACTCGATAAAGGCAGTAAAGATGGTATAGAGCGAGGTATGGGTGTTATCGCTCCCAACGGGGTAGTTGGTATTGTATTGAATGTTTCCCCTAACTTCTCTACCGTTCAATCCCTATTGCATCCAGATACGCGTATATCCGTTACACTGGGCCACACCGAGGTCTTTGGCTCGTTGGTATGGGGCAATAGCATGGATTACCGCGCGGCAATGGTCAAGGAAATTCCAAACCACATCAAAGTCAACAAAGGAGATAAAGTGTATACCTCCGGATATTCAGGACATTTTCCAAAAGGAATTTTTGTCGGAACGGTCATTCAGACAGGTATTTCTTCAGGAGATGCTTTTTTGGATCTTAGATTATTGTTGAGCACCAATTTCTCCAATTTGCAACATGTCTACGTTGTAAAAGACCTGTTAAATAAAGAATTAAAGACACTAGAAGAATCGACAAAGGACAATGGCTAGGATTTTAATATTTAATATTATTCGATTTATCGTTTTGATAGGCATGCAAGTTTTCCTATTTCAAAATATCGGTTATTACAATCTGGTCGCTGCATTTCCTTATATCTTATTTATTTTTTTACTTCCGACAGGAACACCTAATTTCCTGGTGTATTTGATCGCATTTCTTACGGGACTTACCGTAGATTCATTTTATGATACCCTTGGTGTCAATACCGCAGCCTGTGTTGCATTGGCAGCCTTCCGTATTTTCTTCATGAAAATTACGCTCGAAGTTGAAGAACGCGAATCTTTTTTTACCCCGATGTTGGGCTTCATGAATATTCGCTGGTTCTTTTCCTACATCTTTTTCGGAACATTGATCCATCATACATTTTTGTATCTCTTGGAATCTTTTTCCTTCCAGCACATCCAATACACCTTATTGAGTATAGTTTTAAGTTGTATATTTACAGTAATTATCATGCTATTATTTAGCATATTATTCTACAAAAAGAAAGATCGGTTGTAGTAGATCGATGGATAGAAATTCATTTCTATGAACAGTTTTTTTGCGCGTAAGTACGTCGTTTCGGGAATCTTTATTGCCATCACATTGACCTTGGTGGCTCGCTTATTCTATTTACAGATCATAGACGATTCCTATATACATTCCGCAAACAGCAATGTCATGCGCAAGGTCATTGTGTACCCGGCCAGAGGGGTTATATTGGACCGAAAGGGAAAGGTATTAGTTCAAAACGAACCGGTATATGACCTTATGGTTACTCCACGTGAGGTGAAAGAAATCGACACCGCTTTGTTCTGCAAATTGATAGACATTGACAAGGAAGGCTTTATTAAACGGATGGAAAAGGCAAGAGTACACTCCCCTTACCGTGCATCCATTTTTGAAAAACAGCTTTCTGTACGAACATGGGCCCAATATCAGGAATACCAATATCAATTTCGTGGTTTCTATGTCCAAAAAAGAACAATCCGAAGTTATCCCGACAGCATAGCTGCTCAATTTTTGGGTTATGTGAGTGAGGTAAATGATAAAGATATTGAACGCTCCAACGGGTTTTATCGTAGTGGTGACTATATTGGTCGCAGTGGGGTAGAACGTTCTTATGAAGACCTTATTCGCGGAAAACGTGGTGTCAACAACTTAATGGTTGATGCGCTGAACCGCCCGAAAGGGGTATTTATGGAGGGGAAATACGATACACTTGCTGTTGCAGGGGAAGGACTGGTTTCCTCTTTGGATAAGGACCTCCAGATTCTAGGGGAAAACCTCATGAAAAATAAATTGGGGTCCATTGTCGCTATTGAACCTGCAACAGGTGAAATATTAGCGTATGTAAGTAGTCCGAGTTACAATCCAAACATGATGGTTGGAAGACAGTCTGGCAATAATTATATGAAATTATTGAAAGACGACACCAAACCGCTTTTTAACCGTCCTATTCAAGCCTCTTACCCCCCAGGCTCTGTATTTAAGGTTGTTTCAGCACTGACTGCGCAGCAGGCCGGTGTTATTGATCGCAATACGGTATTTTTCTGCCCGCATGGATATAGCTATGGTGGTGGACGCGGCTGGATGGGCTGTACGCACTATCATGGATCAACTACATTACAGCGATCTGTAGCTGTATCATGTAACACCTACTATGGATTTACCTATGCTAAGATGATCGACGGACGTGGGCTTTCGGGACCTAAGGCTTACGATCTATGGCGCAATGCAGTAACACAGTTTGGAATTGGCCATAAACTAGGCATTGATCTGCCGGGTGAAAAACCAGGTTTACTACCTACGTCAGATTTTTATACCAAACGCTATGGAAACGATAAATGGCGTTCAAGTTTCAACATCTCCTTATCTATTGGACAAGGGGAAATGGGTATAACCCCCTTGCAAATGGCCAATATTATGGCTATCGTTGCCAACAAAGGTTTTTATTATAGACCCCATCTGATTAAAGGTATTGGCGCACAGAAAATTGCCAAGAAGGAATTCACCGAAAAAGTCAGTGCCGGCGTGGATGAGCGGTATTATCCGGTTGTTATCCAAGGGATGAGTGATGCTGTCAATACGCCCGAAGGTACCGCATGGGCCAATCGTATCCCAGGCATCGAAATGTGCGGAAAAACGGGTACAGCACAAAACCCACACGGAGAAAACCATGCCGTTTTCTTTGCTTTTGCGCCTCGAGAAAACCCTAAAATTGCCATTGCTGTCTTTGTTGAAAATGCTGGTTACGGTGGAACCTGGGCAGGACCTATCGCAAGTATGATGGTTGAGAAATACCTCAAAGACACGATAACTGCACCAAAATATATTCAGGACCGCATTTATAAAGCGAATTTTCTTCCTGCACCAAAAAAGGTTGTCGATCCAAAGGCCAAAGAAGTAAAGAAAACGGACTCAGTCAAATCGAAAACCGACACTTTAAAATCGAAACGTCAGCTGGCGGCCTTAACAAAACCAAAGGAAACAATTGTTCACCATAGCGAGATAAAGAGAAGATATGAATAATCAAAAAACTAGTTTCTTTGGAAAGATAGACTGGCTAACCATCACTCTTTGGCTTGCGCTATGCTTAATTGGCTTATTCAATATCCGTGCGGCTGTATTTAATCCTGAACTACCCAATTTCTTTACCTTAGGAACCAATTATGGAAAACAATCTTTATATCTTGTTTCTGCAATTATTCTAGGAGTATCCATTCTGATCATAGACGCGAAATTTTTCAGTTCCGCCTCACCGATATTTTATGGTATAACAGCTGTCCTGCTTGTCATCGTGCTCGTTGTAGGACGAAATGTCGGCGGAAATCAGGCATGGATTGACTTAGGCTTTTTCCGCTTGCAACCTTCTGAGTTTGCAAAACTTTCAACCTGTCTGCTCTTGGCTAACTTTTTAAGTTCTCAAAGTAATAAAGCTCCGACTATGCAGACACTGGCAATGGGAGCCGGTATTGTCTTATTCCCTGTATTTTTGGTGATGTTACAACCCGATACGGGATCTGCCCTTGCGTTCTTTTCGTTGATTTTTGTCTTTTACCGTGAGGGCTACGTAAATAATGAGCTACTTATATTTGGCGGTCTTTGCATTTTACTTTTTGTCCTTGCTTTATTGGTCAAGCCATGGATACTTATCTTGATTTTAGCATTACTCATTGGCCTTGTCATGTGGAACTACCGCAAGAGAAGGAAATACATTATTAATCTAAGTATACTTTTTGCAGCCTGTGCTGTATTTGTTCTCTGTGTAGACTTGGTCTATGAACATGTCCTACAACCCCATCAACGCGACCGTATTGACATTATCCTAGGCAAAATGGAAGACCCTAAAGGTAAAGGATATAATTTGAATCAGTCGAAGATTGCAATTGGATCGGGGCAGCTTCTAGGCAAAGGTTACTTACAGGGAACCCAAACGAAATACAATTTTGTGCCTGAGCAGAGTACGGACTTTATTTTCTGTACCGTTGGAGAAGAGTGGGGATTTGTTGGATCGGTTACCTTATTACTTATCTATCTCACCTTACTGCTACGCATTATTCATATCGCCGAACGACAGCGTTCAGCCTTCGCCAGGATATATGCATACGGTGTAGCGTCCATCCTCTTTTTTCACTTATTTATCAATATCGGTATGACAATAGGTATTGTTCCGGTTATCGGAATTCCGCTGCCTTTTATCAGTTACGGTGGTTCATCCTTATGGAGTTTCACCATTTTACTGTTTATCATGCTTAAATTTGATTCAAATAGAAAAGGAGTTGTCTAAAAACAACTCCTTTCCTATTTGTAGCCTTATTTAGTTTTTCTCAACTCTTTTACTGCATCAATTGAGAAAAAAAAAGTCTCCCTTGCCTGCACAGACAAACGGTTAAATACGCTCCAAAACGAGCTGTATAGCTTTATCCACAACTTCTTCAGGTGCGGAAGAAAACCGGCCATCTACCCGACTTGCCAAAATTGCATTGATGGATAAAGCCTGATGTCCAAACATGTTAGCCAATGCATAAATACCAGCTGTTTCCATTTCCAGGTTGGTGAAACGCTGATCTTTATATTGAAAGGAGCTGATCAAGTTTATAAAATTGGGAATCGTATTAGTTGATCGGACAGTCCTTCCCTGCGGAGCATAAAATCCGGGCGCAGTCAAGGTTACTCCCTTCGGTAAATCAAAGGCTATTCGATCCAGAAGGCTTGCGCCAGCTTTTGCAACGTAGGGCTTTAAGTTTAATGCGGAAAAATATTCGGCTAGCTCAACCTGAAGCGCCTGCTCCTCGCCATCGTAAGATCCCTGATAATAGTTCATCAATGCATCAAGACCTATTCCATATGCAGAGGCCAAAATAGTTCCCATCTCAACATCTTGTTGTACCGCTCCAGAAGTTCCAATGCGAATAATATCCAATGAAGTCAGCGAAGTCTTTACGGTTCTATTGGCAAAATCAATATTCGCCAGCGCATCCAGTTCATTCAACACAATATCTATATTATCAGTACCTATACCTGTTGAGATTACCGTCAACCGTTTATTTCCCAGATAGCCAGTATGCGTAATAAACTCACGCTTCCCTTTTTTGAGTTCAATACGATCAAAGTGTTTCGAGACTTTCGCTACACGGTCTGGATCACCGACCGTAATTACTGTACTTGCCAGATCTTCCGGCAACAAATTCAGATGATATATACTGCCATCTGCGTTTAAAATCAATTCCGATTCGTTGATCATATCGTATATAAATAAGTTAACTGACAACCTTCTATTTTGGAAAACCGATCAACAACTCGATTGACTTGCATTTTTCGGACTTCAAACTCCAAATAACACTGATTATCAAATTCCTGCTTTTCAACTTCGACGCCCTCTTCCTTTATGATCCGCATAATATCATTCATATGGAGGTAATCGAAGGTAATACCATAATGGTCATTCACTGTACGCTTGATAATTTCTGCTTGGGTCAAAGCATCTTGGGTTGCTGATTTGTAGGCATTAATCAAGCCTGGGACACCCAATAATGTACCACCGAAATAGCGAACGACAATCACGATAACATTGGTTACATCCATCGACAGGAGAACGTTCAAAATTGGGCGTCCTGCTGTCCCCGACGGTTCTCCATCATCATTCACACGAAAAACAGCACGATCTGGCGTGAGACGATAAGCCCAACAATGGTGTCTAGCTTTCGGATGAATCGCTTTCACTTCCAAGATCAGATCTTTTAATTGGTCTTCGGATTTAAATGGAAAAGCATAAGCAATAAATTTACTGCCCTTATCCCTAAAAATTCCCTCGTATTTTGCATCAATAGTCCGGTAAGTATCTTCAAATAAACTCATAGATATGCTATGATTAAAACTGAAACAATAGAAAGCGCTATGCCTAAATAATTCAATAATGATAACCTTTCTTTAAAAAATAAGACGCCAATTAGAGCGCCCAATGAGATCACACCAATATTCATCCCAGTAAATACGACTGATGGATTGTCTGGTAGGGCACGATGCGCTTTCATATAGAATAGGATATTACAGAAGTTAAATACTCCCAAAACCAATCCATATCCCACAGCTTGCCTTGAAAAACGTTGCTTTTCCACAAAAAGGAAATACAGCAATAGCACCATTGCAATAAACATCGCCATCACAAAGATAATAAACATGGAACTGATATAAGGTATAATAACATGCAAGGCGACCTGTTTGAAGAGGATATCAATTATACCCATACCGATAAATACCAATAATGGATAAAGTGCTTTATAACGACTATCAGCCATCGAGCTATTGTGCTGATTTTTTTGCCAGCCAATAGAACATAAGATGGCTAATAAACCAAGGGCTATTCCGAGCATCTTATGTCCCTCCATTTTTTCATGAAAGAAGAAAAATGATGCAAGCAGGGGAATAAACAACGATAGGCGTTGTGCAATCTCTGTCTTGACCAAACCACTATAGCGAATGGACAAAGCTATAAAAACAAACATCCCTGGAAGTAGTATCGCCAGACTCGTATACAACGTAACCGGCATAGCATCCCATACGAGCGATTTTAGATCCGGTTGCAATACAAAATAGGTCAGCGCAACCGCCATGGGGTAATTCCAAACAATAACTTGTTTAGTTTCGACTCCATTTTGTTTTGCCAATTTTAATAAAACAGCAACGGTTACGCTGCAGATGACACTTAATAAAACAAAAATCATGATTCAAAATTCATTTATTTCCAAAGGCCACGTTTCTCCTGACGAGCCTGACGTTCCAATTTTACAAATAAATCTGCATATTGTACATTTGGTGCTAGTGTATAGGATACTGCATACCCCTGTTCAACCAAATCCCGATTGACGAATTTCTTTCCAATATACACATAGGCAAGAAGTCTTCCATACCGATCCCGTTTTCCAACGTCAAAGACTAACTTTACACTTTTTCCATTCAGCATTGCCGTTAAATACTGCTTTGCTTCTTGACCATAGTAACCGATTTCCTTGCGTGCTGTCCGTCTCGTTTCCGGGGCATCTACCCCTATCAACCTAACTTTCTCCCCTTTTGAGGTTCCATTTTCAATGACAAAGGTATCACCATCGATAACACGCTTTACCCTCGCTTCTTTTTCCTCTCCTTTAAAAGTAAAACCTGTCAATAAAAAACAGATCATACATCCACATACATAAAAATTACTTCGTTTTAGCATAAAATCCAGCGTTTGCCCAAAGGTAGTAAAATACTTTTTCAACAAAACAGTCAAAAAAAACGGAAATATTAATATTAAAAACACATAAATTTAATGCAAAAAAAACAGTAAAAAATCACATAAAAACACAATTATTTTCAATATAAAAAATAACACTAAAACATAATTTACTATAAAAAAAAACAACAAAACAAAAACTTAAGCAACTAAACAACAATACAATATCAACATTAAAGCAAAATAAACACTTTAAAAACATCACAAATAAATCACTAAAAATTAATCAAAAAAAACCACATAAAAACACATAAAAAAATCATTAAATTAACTCAATATTTATAATAAAAAATTATTTTTTTTCTTTGATATTTCAAAAACATTCGTACATTTGAAATGTCAAACAACAACAGGATGAACAGAACGTATACATATTTCTATTTTAACTTCTTTTATTTTAAAAATAAGAGCCGGGATTAGATTGTGTATAAATCATAAAAAATACAAACAAGAAGAGTCCCGGTTCAAATGATCGGGACTCTTTTTTTTGGAGACAACATAGCGAACAAAAAAACAATGAGTTTAAAAATTGCAATACAGGGAGCAAAGGCTTCATTTCATGAAGAGGCCGCATTTAAATTTTTCGGAAGAGAAGTTGAAATTGTAGAATGTGATTCATTTAAAAAAACTTGTGAATTGCTGAAGCAAAGAAAAGTCGACTATATCGTTATGGCGATCGAAAATTCAATTGCGGGAAGTCTATTACCGAATTATAATTTATTGAGAGATTACAAGTTCCATATCACTGGGGAAGTTTACCTAAACATTCAACAGAATCTCATGGTACTGCCAGGCGTTAAGTTAAAGGATATTAAACACATCGAATCGCATCCAATTGCCATTCGCCAATGTGAGGAATTTCTTTCTGAACTTGAAGGTGTACGTATAACCGAGGGATCTGATACCGCTGCAACTGCGAAAATGATTGCGGAGCGAAAATTAACGGATACTGCTGCAATTGCTGGGACATTGGCTGCTGAAATCTATGGTCTTGAAATATTAGAAAAGAGAATCGAAACCAATAAAAAGAACGCAACGCGTTTCCTCGTATTATCTAATGAAGTTGTCGAACATAAGAATGCCAATAAAGCATCATTATCATTCCAAACAGGAAATACAGTAGGATCCCTGGCGACTATTTTACAATGCTTTGCCGAACAGAATATCAATTTGAGCAAAATTCAGTCAATGCCGGTAATCGGAAAACGCAATGAATATGATTTTTTCGTTGACGTAGAATGGAAAAAACAAACAGACTACGAAGCAGCAATACGTAAAGTACTCAAACATAGTGTCAATTTCAATATTATGGGCGAGTATGTCAAAAACGAAAAACTATAATTAACAATTTACGCATACAATATTAAAATAGATAATCAAACTTAACATGAAAAATACATTAGACATCACTCCTTTAAAATCTTGGTTGGACACAGGAGACAAACCTTTAATTATCGCAGGTCCTTGTAGTGCTGAAACAGAAGAGCAGCTGGTATCGACAGCACATTTGTTGGCAAATACCGGAAAAGTAAATATTTTACGTGCTGGTATCTGGAAGCCACGTACTCGTCCGGGAGAATTTGAAGGTATCGGTTCAATTGGTTTGGAGTGGTTGAAAAGAGCGAAAGAAGAAACAGGTTTATTAACAGCTACTGAAGTTGCTACTGCAAAACACGTGGAAGAAGCTTTGGCTGCTGGTGTGGATGTACTATGGGTAGGTGCACGTTCAACTGCCAATCCATTTACCGTGCAAGAAATTGCTGATGCTTTACAAGGTGTAGATATTCCAGTATTTGTTAAAAACCCTGTAAACCCAGATTTATCGTTGTGGATCGGTGCATTGGAACGTATCAACCGTGCTGGAATCAAAAAATTAGGTGCTATTCATAGAGGTTTCTCTTCTTACGAGAAAACAGCATTCCGTAATGAACCGATGTGGGATTTAGCGATTCAGTTAAAAACTGCTTGTCCTAATCTACCGATTATCAACGACCCAAGTCACATTTGTGGAAACCGCGAATTGTTACCATACATCGCACAAAAAGCAATGGATATGGATATGCAAGGATTGATTATCGAATCACATATTGATCCATCTGTCGCTTGGACTGACGCAAAACAACAAGTAACGCCAGCTGCATTGGCCGAGTTGATCGACCACTTGACGTTACGTAAAGCAGCTTCTGACAATCCTTCATTCGAAGATAAATTAGCAGAATTGCGTAGCAACATCGACAAATTAGATGATTTGATCATCCAAAAAATTGGTGAACGCATGAAAATAGCTGAGAAAATCGGGGAATACAAACGCGATAACAACGTGACAATTTTGCAAGTTAACCGTTGGGATGAAATTGTTCAAAAACGCACAAAATTAGCGGAAGCGCTTTCTTTGGGTAGCGAATTTGCGACGAAATTCCTGGAATTAATTCACAACGAATCTATCCGCAAACAAAATGCGGTCATGAATACTCAGGAGCAACCAACAGCAGAAGCATAATGAATCAACAAGTCATCACGCTGACGCATCCTTCAAAAAAGATACAGGGCACGGTCCAACTCACAGGTTCAAAATCTGAGAGCAACCGTGCTCTTATTATCCAATCGTTAAGTAAAGGACAAGTTGAAATAGCCAACCTCTCTGAGGCTGCAGATACAGTTACCCTAAACCGCGTATTGCAAATCGCATCAGAACCGCAACCCGGTTATAATACGATTGACATAGGTCCTGCGGGAACGGCAATGCGCTTCCTTACAGCTTACCTCAACCTTGTTAAAGGCAATTTCATCCTGACGGGGACAGAGCGTATGCAACAGCGTCCAATCGGAATATTGGTTGATGCCATGAAAGAAATTGGCGCCGAAATCCATTATGAAAAAAAGGCAGGGTACCCTCCTTTGAAGATTGAAGGTGGATTATTTCAAGGAAAAGACCGTGTTAAGATCAAAGGAAATATCAGCAGTCAATACATATCGGCCTTGCTATTAATTGCTCCGGCATTAAAAAAGGGACTTACGTTAGAGATTGAAGGCGAATTAACTTCCAGACCTTATGTATCCATGACCTTAGATATGCTTAAAAGTGTCGGGATCCAACATGAATGGACGGAGAATGCGATTAAAATTGCACCGCAAGAATTCGAAAAGCAAACCATATATGTCGAGCCAGATTGGAGCGCAGCATCCTACTGGTATGCTATTGTAGCACTAGCCGACGCAACTGCATCGATTGTATTGCCCGGACTAAGACAACATAGTTTACAGGGCGATATTGCCATCACAGACATTATGGAGCATTTTGGTGTTTATTCGAGCTTTGAATCGGATGGATTGCATTTAAATAAAAAAGAAATCAATTCAGACAAAACGTTGTTCGACTTTAAAGAATGTCCTGATCTCGCGCAAACAGTAGTCGTTGTCGCAGCAGCTTTAAAACGTGATGTTTCCTTTACAGGTCTAGAAACCTTAAAGATTAAGGAGACCGACCGTATCGCTGCGTTACAGACCGAAATCGCAAAGTTCGGTGCTGAATTGATCGAAGATGGTGATACTTATCACCTGAAAACAGCACAGGTATATCAGCCTGAAGATGTGACCTTCGACACTTACGAGGATCACCGTATGGCGATGGCATTTGCGCCGCTGGCTTTAGTTTTTGACCAAATCAAGATTGCTGAACCTCAAGTTGTAGAAAAATCATATCCTGATTTTTGGAAACATTTACAAGCGCAAGCTTTTGTAATTGACTAACATATTAAAAACAGGGATTAACATTAACATTAATCTCTGTTTTATTATTCAATCTCCCAGATAGCCTTTAGCCTGGGACAGAAAATTGTGATGTAATCTATTAGGCCATATACGAGTTACAGATCCATAAATTTGTAGTCAGTCTGGTGCTTTAGAATTGCATTTAAAGGCAAATTTATCTAAGTTTATTGAAATTTAATTTTTATGGCAGGAAATTCATTTGGCGATTTATTCAGAATTAGCACTTTTGGCGAATCACACGGCAAAGCTATAGGTGTAATTATTGATGGTTGCCCTTCAAATATAACAATAGACGAGGAATTTATCCAGTCTGAGCTCGATAAACGTAAACCAGGTCAATCTAAGATCACGACACAAAGAAAAGAAAGTGATACCGCACAGATTTTATCTGGCGTATTCGAGGGGAAATCAACGGGAACACCAATAGCAATTGTTATTCCAAATGAAGACCAGCGTTCGAAAGATTACACACATATCAAAGATATCTTCAGACCTTCCCATGCTGATTTCACCTATCAGATGAAATATGGTATCCGTGACTATCGAGGTGGTGGACGGTCTTCGGCGAGGGAAACCGCTGCCCGTGTTGCTGCAGGTGCAGTAGCAAAAAGCTTCCTGAATCAATTTGGCATAGAAATCTTTGCCCACGTTTCGGGGGTAGGCACCATCGAGGCACCAAATGTAGATACCAAAGATCTAAAAGCTTTGCTTGAATTACGGGAAGCTAACATTGCACGTTGTGCAGATCCAGCAACAGCAAATGAAATGGTTGAGTTTATCGACTCGGTCAGAAAAGCGGGTGACACGGTTGGCGGACGTATTTCGGCTGTCATCAGACATGTCCCTGTTGGTTTAGGCGACCCGGTCTTTGATAAGCTCCATGCAGACCTTGCAAAAGCAATGATGAGCATCAATGCTGTACATGGTTTTGAATATGGTTCAGGTTTTGCAGGTTCGGAGTTGCGAGGTTCCGAACATAATGATATATTTGTAGCAGATGACCATGATTTAAATCGAGTGCACACACATACCAACTTCTCTGGAGGGATTCAGGGAGGGATTTCAAATGGTATGGATATTACTTTTAAAGTAGCATTTAAGCCTGTTGCCACTATCATGAGAGATCAAGAAACAGTGGATATCCATGGCAACCCTGCTATTGCAAGTGGCAAGGGAAGACATGACCCTTGTGTTGTTTCGAGAGCAGTAATTATTGTGGAAGCTATGGCAGCACTTGTAATCGCGGATCATCTACTTAAAAATCAAAGTTACAAACATGCTGCAAGATAATTATGTCGTAGGTGTTGATATTGGAGGCACACATATTTCTGCCTGTATCATTGACACAAAACAATGGAATATATACTTAGAAAACGTGGCCAGAAACCACGTTTTTTCTCAAGGAGATGCTAAAACGATTTTACAAACCTGGGAATCAGCTATACGCGATATCATCGCCACTTCTCCTGCTCCAATTCAGTTCATCGGCATTGCTATGCCGGGCCCCTTTGATTACGAAAATGGAATATCTAAAATACAGGGACAAAGCAAGTACGACAATCTTTACAATAAAGATGTCAAAACTCTTTTAGCTGAAGAATTGGGACTTTCGCCTACGTCTATTCACTTTATCAATGACGCAGCAGCCTTCCTACAAGGTGAAATATTCGTACAGAACTTGCAAACAAACAACCGGATATTAGGAATTACGTTGGGTACTGGACTTGGATCTGCGGTATGGAATAAAGGTGAGAAGGCCTTTGATGCCGCCCTATGGAACAGCCCTTATGAAGATTGTATTTTCGAAGAATTTCTTGTCACACGGTGGTTCGTCAAACGTTTCAAAGAAGTAGCAGGAAAAGATGTTACGGGACTTAAGGAGATTTTAGATAATCATCGGGAAACTGAGGAATTTCAAGTCATCAAAGATGAGTATGCTAAACATCTCTTTGATTTTATGCAGTTCTTCGCAGAGAAACATTCTTCTGAAATATTTATAATCGGTGGCAATATCGCTAAGGCGCTACCTATTTTCATTGGTGACCGAAAAGAATTTGAAAGATTTCAAATTTACACCGCAATACTTGGTGAAAAAGCAGCTATGATTGGTGCTGCGAGTATATTCAATTAAGAAAAGAATCATCCCACCCGTTGGAATATTTAGCTTAGTCAAGCAAAAAAGTATCCATCTATTAAAACATAGATGGATATTTTTCTGGATTAGCTTCATGCATAATTGCATACACTGTCTCGACAACATCGTCAGAAGATGGCTTCGAGAAATAATCCCCGTCGGAACCATATGGTGGGCGATGTGCTTTTGCAGTCAGTGTTCTCGGCTGACTATCCAATAGATAGTAGCCATTTTGTTTCTCTAAGATCTCTTGTAAGATGAAAGCTGAAGCCCCACCAGGTACATCCTCATCTACAATAAGTAGTTTATTTGTTTTCTTCAGCGATTCGGCGCAAAGTTTTCCTTTGTCAAAAGGCTGCAATGTCTGTGCATCAATAATTTCGATGAATATCCCCAAGCGCTCCAGTTCCACAGCCGCTTCTTCAACAACACGTAACGTTGAACCATAGGATACTACAGTAATATCGCTTCCCTCTTTAACACATTCGGCATAACCGATTGGTACCGTAAATTCACCGACGTTTTCTGGTAGACGCTCTTTTAGACGATACCCATTCAGACATTCGACAACAATAGCCGGTTCGTCAGAGCGGAACAACGTATTATACATGCCTGCTGCCTGTGTCATATTACGCGGCACACATACATGCAAACCTCTCAAGGATCCTAAAATTACCGACATAGGTGAGCCCGAATGCCATATACCTTCCAATCGATGGCCACGTGTACGAATAATTAATGGTGCTTTCTGACCAGCAAAGGTGCGGTAACTTAAACTTGCCAAATCATCACTTGCTACCGTAATTCCATAGATTAGGTAATCCAGGTATTGGATCTCAGCAATTGGACGAAGTCCACGGATTGCCAAACCCAATCCTTTTCCTATAATTGAATTCTCCCGAATACCGGTATCAAACACGCGATGCACACCAAGCTTTTCTTGTAAACCTGCAAAACCTTGATTCACATCTCCAATCTTACCGACATCCTCTCCAAATGCTAATAGTCTTTCGTCACGTCTAAAGTTCTCTTCAAAACATAGATTCAAAACCTCACGTCCATCGACCACTTTAGCTTCTTCACTATAGACTGCAGGTACGACCGTCACATGAGCAGGTGAATCTACACCATCTGTAAATAATTTCGAATTATAACGTTTCTCATTCAGTTCCTGCTTCTCTTTATACCAATTTAACAATTGCTGGCGCCCATCACTATGCTGACCTTTAAGCTCGTGCAATACCTTGCGAACCTGGCCGTAAACCTCTTTCAAAGAAGGCTCAACCATCGATTGTAATTTCTTTGACGCAAAATCAGCCCGCTCATTTGGAATACCCTGAAGTAAATCAATGGCTTCCCTAGCTTCAATACTCAACGTTTTAATATAATCGGCCCAAGCCCGTTTTTGTTCTTGACGAACATGGTCTTTGGCATGTTGATCCAATTGATCCAATTCCTCTATGGTAGCAATACCAGAACTTAAGATCCATTCTTTCATTTTCGCTAGACAATCGAAGTCAGTTTCCCATTGTAATCTATCTTGCGATTTATACCGTTCGTGTGAACCTGAAGAAGAATGTCCTTGAGGCTGCGTCAATTCGGTCACATGAATCAAACATGGAATATGTTTCTCGCGCGCAATATGGGCAGCCTGTTCGTACGTTTCACATAAACCCGCATAATCCCATCCTCTCACTTTGAATATCTCAATTCCGTTTGTCAGTTCTTCCTTCTGAAAACCTTTGAGGACTTCTGAGATATCTCCCTTTGTTGTCTGAATTTCATTGGGCACAGATATCCCATATCCATCATCCCAAATAGAAATCACTGTTGGAATCTGGTGAACACCTACGGCATTAATAACTTCAAAAAATACACCTTCAGAAGTCGCTGCATTTCCGATAGTGCAGAATGCAACTTCATTTCCTCTATTTGAAAAATAAGATAGGTAGTCTAAATTTCTATTCTGCTTATACAACTTAGAAGCCAAGCCCAAGCCCAGCAATCTTGCCATCTGACCACCGGTGGTCGAAATATCTGAAAACGAGTTTTTCTGAACCATTTGATCCAACCAGTTCCCTTGGTCGTCCACAACACGAGTCGAAAAATGGCAGTTCATTTGCCTTCCTGCAGAAGAAGGATCTGCCTCGACATCGGGATGGGCATATAATTGAGAGAAAAAATGGTAGACATCACTGATGCCAGAAGCAAATATAAATGTTTGGTCACGGTAATATCCCGACCGCCAGTCCCCATTTCTGAAAACTTTAGCCATCGCGATTTGTGCCAATTCTTTTCCATCGCCAAAAATACCAAACTTAGCCTTACCTGTAAGCACTTCTTTACGTCCCAATAAACTCACGTAACGACTTTCTAAGGCAGTTCGATAATCATTCACAATAATCTTTTTGAACTCGTCAAAGCTCAAAGTGGAAATAGATTCATTGTTTTGGTCAAATGCAGTATCAAACATATTCTTTTTTGTTTCAACAAATTTAACAAAAATATTATTCTATATAATTGGTGTTTATCAAATAAATTGATAATCAATAACTCAGATTTGAAATAGAATATTCTAATTTCTCAAATTAGTACTTTTTGACAAAAAATCCTAATTTTTACAGATTTTTAATTCCTATAAGCAGGCAAAAACACCATTGTCCTTTTAAATTTTTATTTTTGGGTTTTACATTCATTATTTTGAATTTTTCAGCACTTAAACTCGATAAAATCCTTGTCGCTAATCTTGAAAAACAAAAGCTTTCTTCGCTTACACCTATTCAAGAAATAGCTATCCCTGCCATTTTGGATGGTAGAGACTGTTTGGCGATTGCCCCAACCGGCACGGGTAAAACGGAGGCTTTCGCCATCCCTATTATTCAGCGCTTACGAACCAAGATTACCGCAGACCACTTATCGGTCCTTATACTCCTTCCTACACGGGAACTCTGTATACAGACCAAACAGCGCATATCAGGCCTTATCGATGGTATGGATTTGACTATCGCTAGTTTCTATGGTGGGGGAACTTATGAAAGTCAACTTGAAGTTTATCCGAAAGCCCAGATGATCCTCGCTACTCCAGGACGCTTGTTGGATTTTATTGAACAAGGTATTATCGATCTAAAAACGATAGATACATTGGTGATCGACGAATTCGATCAATTGTTGGATCTCGGTTTCACGAAAGAACTCAATAAAATTATCGGCACATTGCCCGCTGAGAGACAAACCATTTTCAGTTCGGCAACGAAAACCCTTGAAATCGAAAAAATTGTTCGAAAGAGATTAAGTAACCCTGTCGAGATCAACCTAGAAGCAAAGACCAAAAAAGGCCAAATAGAAGAATCTGTACTCTATGTCGATAAAAATGATAAAAAGAATCTTCTCCGTTATCTCCTTGAGAACCGTGTCTCGTGGCAGGTAATTGTTTTCACGCGAACAGTTCATGCAGTAGAACGGATCGCAACAGATCTAGATCGACACGGCATTTCTTGCTCGGCATTATATGGCGATAAATCACAGCAAAAACGAGAAGAGATTATTGATAAGTTCAGACAAAAAGAGATACGTGTATTAATTGCGACGGACCTCTTGGCTCGAGGTGTAGATTTTCCAGACCTAGAGGCTATCATAAACTACGAGATTCCGGATAGCCCTGAGCTCTATACGCATCGAATTGGGCGAACAGGCCGTTCGGAAGCGACGGGAAAGGCGTTTACCTTTTGCGATGCAGAGGACAATGAAAAGTGGATAAAATTACAGTTATCCTTAAAACGGCAAATTAAAATTGATGATCAACATCCTTATTTATTGAGCTGGGAGAAAATGCTTTCCAGTAGCCAAAACAATCAACGAAAAGGTGCCTCGAAATCTAGAAAACGTCGTTAATTAATAAATATTCTTTTACTTTTACCAGCAAATCAAAAAATCACAATCCGAGATGAATACAATACATTTATTTGACGATAGCAACAATGCGAATGATAATCGATTGGGAGACCTTGAAAAAACGATTATAATAAATAGCCTGATGGAAGTTCCCTTTGAAGAGCGGAATGAAGAGTGGCGTGATATATTTCTGGCTAATATTGCTGAATGTACCTTAAAATTAGCAGAAACAGAAGTGGTTGTTGGGCCTGACGGATTTCCCTATTTTCAACTTGAAAGTGTTCCGAAGGATCAGAACTTTCAGGCTTTTGTCATTAAAAATCGGCTAAAGGATTTCGTGTTGCCAAAAGGTTTTGGTATTGCTATCAATACACAAAATGAAAACCCAGATTGGGTATTCACCTATGGCGACTTAGTTAACTACTTTTTAAACGGAGAGTTTTATACAGATGATAGTGTTTTCTCTAAGAAAAATGAACAGACGATTATCGGCAAAGATGAAGAAATATTAGTGGGGCAACCTGCCGAGACAATTCTTCCACAGGCTGTCCGCACCCAATTACGTGAATTTTTGGATTATTATGGCGTAAAGAACACAAAGGTTATGCTCCTAGCCCGTAATTATAAAGATGAAGAAAATGCTTCACAAGATTTGGCATTCAATATCGTTGCAAATCAATTCAGGACTGAAAAAGAATTTACCAATATCATGGAAGCAATAGGCTGGTTTCTTCCCAGACATTATTCCTATATCGGATTGGATGAATTTGCAGTAGACAATGGTTTTATGCCACTGTAAAAAAACAGAAACTAAATATATACAAACATAATTAACCCATGTTTCCATTTAACGTAAGAGTGTACGGAATATTGATCAATGAAAATCAAGAGGTATTGATCAGCGACGAAAGAACGGAAAATGTTTCATTTACCAAATTCCCTGGTGGGGGCTTAGAATACGGGGAAGGCTTATTGGATGCTTTGATCCGGGAGTATCAGGAAGAATGTGACTTTGACATTGCTGTGGTTAAACATATTTATACCACAGACTTTTATGAGAAATCAAGCTTTAACGATAGCCAAATCATATCGATTTACTATCAGGTAAAGAATACCTCAGCTATTCAGATCAGAACGACTACCAAAGCTTTTGATTTCGATCCTGATCAGAGACCTGAAGATAATAAGCTCCAATCTTTTCGATGGGTACCAATTGAATCGGTTTTAACGGCAGATTTGACCTTCAAAACAGATCAAATCGCCTGGGAAGAATTCTTAAAAACAGTCAAATAATAATAATTTTTCAATTTTCATCATTTTTATTTGTATTTAAAAAATAAAGACATATCTTTACGTAAACCAATGGAAATACTTGATTTTTTTAAAGTATTGACCTTAATAATTACATTTTATTATTTATTTGACATCTCGCATGTGACGAGGAATAAAAGTAGAGAAGCGTGGGATGGATACATACATTGGTTTATTGAATTTGTAAATTCCTAGTCCTATAGGTTTTTTAATAGTTAGTGTGATTTTATGGCGATACTCCCCGTATCGCCTTATTTATTTGACACTCGTTTTCCAGCCCCTATTTGAATCCCATATAAGAAGCAAAACAAAGATTTTTGTGTAGAACATCAACATTTTTAAAGCCAACTTGTGTCAATAAGTTTAGTTGATAGATCAGCGATCTTGGTGTATCCTCGTGTTCGATATAGTCAAAAACATGATCACGATACTGCTCATCCTTAAGGTTAGTTAAGTATTCACCATATTTTTCCCTGTAAATTAATTTTTGAAGCTGTTCATTATTTTGCTCAATCAAATCAAAAATCCACAGACTTCCTCCGGTTCTTAATAAGCGGAACAGCTTGCTAAACGCATTTTCCCAATCTTTATCATCTCGAAGATGATGTAAAACAGATGTTGCGATAATGACATCAAATTTGTTTTCCTCTAAAGCTGCGGCACGAAAGTCGCCTTTAATCAACTGAATTTCTCCCTTGGTTAATTTTCCAACGCGTTCCCTTGCTCTATTTAACATTGGCTGGCTCAGGTCCAACAGACTAACATTTGGATTAGACTCCAATTTTTGCAATAGTTTTACGTCGTAATTGCCAGCTCCGCATCCAATGTCCAATATATTTTGAGCGTTTGGATAAAGACTGACAATGGCATCCGTAATAAGCTCCATGTTCCATACCGCATCCAATGTGGTTGCTTGACCTGTTTCTAAATTTGAGAACCGCTCGACATCGTTGTCAAACCGTGTTTCAATCTCTTGTAGCGTCGCTTTGTTCATCTGTAAATTGTTTATTCTCTAAAGTTCAGATAGATTCCCCCGCACAGCAGTATCTTAAACTGTCTGATCGGCGGTATTTCATCCATTAATTTTTAATAATTTAAAGGTAGGACTAACTGGAATTCATTAAAAATATTTATTTTGTCATCAATTCATACCAAAAAAGTATCGATGGAAATCCGACATCTCATTTATTTCAAAACAGTAGCCGAAGAGCTTCATTTTGGCCGAGCAGCAGAACGCTTATTTATGTCCCAGCCCCCATTAAGCCGGCAGATTAAAGATCTAGAAGACGAATTAGGTGTTATTCTTTTCTTCCGAACCAACAAACGCGTCGAGCTAACGGAAGCAGGTAAATACTTTTTGGAGGAGGTTGTGGAGATCCTACAAAATATCGAACACAGCAAAACGATCACCAAACAGATCCACAACAATATCTCAGGAGAATTCAAACTGGGCTATATTAGTTCGACACCTAAGAAAATGCTTGCTACGGTATTAAAGCAAATTCAATTGAAATTTCCATACTTAAGAGTTAGTCTTTTCGAAACATCGACGCAGAAACAAAAATTAGCACTCGAAAACGGAAAATTGGATCTGGGTATTATGCGTGCTCCAATTTATTCAAGTGAATTGCTTACCACTCCCCTTTTCGAAGACCCTATGGTTATTGTAGGTCATTCACAGGTGAAATTTAATGCGATCAACTTTTTTAATGAAAGTTTCATTTCTTTCAATCAGAAATACGCATCGGAATATCACCGACTTGTTATTAATACCTGTAACCGCATGGGATTCGAACCCAAAATTGTACATCAGAGCAATTCGATGTCTTCCATCCTTGAGTTGGTGTCACAAGGCTTGGGCATGGCAGTCGTCCCTGCGTCCACTATCAAACAATACCCGCATTTAAACCTAAAAATCATGAAGCTTGAGGATATGGATAGCAAAACAGAAGTGATCCTGGTCTCTAATATAAAAAGTAAAAACAGTGCATTAGGCGAATTTATAGCCTGTATCCAGAAAGAGTATCTTGATTTTAATGCGTCCTAAAGTGGCATCGATTGAAATTCCAGTATAAAAAAACGGAGTCAGCATGTTGCTGACTCCGTTTTTTTATGGGTTGAAGAGCGATATTACCTCTTCTCAAATTTATACGCTAAAGTTGCCATAAAACTACGCGGTGGAATCGGATTCACACTATAGTTTTCATGGATATAATAGTTAAACGCGTTGGTGATATTGGATAATTTACCCAAAATACTCCAGTTTTTATAAGCATAACCAGCGGAGAAATCTATGGTTGTAAATGGACTAACGGAGATCAGACGATTAAGACCATCGCGTACGTTGATCTTTGTATTATTCCAACCTGCATTACGTCTACCTGTATAAAATGCGGAAAAACCTAACTTCAGCCCCTTAACAGCCCCGTTTTGAATGGTATAAAACACGGTTCCATTAGCCGTATGTGCTGTAGTTCCTACCAAACGTACATTTTCTTCGTTTCCAGAGATTTCAGTCACTTTCTCCTTACCATCAACGATGGTTGTATAACTTGAAATTGGATTGGTTTCGGTATAACGCATATAATTATAGGAATAACCGGCGATAACATTCAATCCTGGAAGTAAAGTTCCGGTAACATCAACTTCCAATCCGCTTGAAGCCGTCTTTCCAGAAAATTCTTTCATATTTGCATCGCTATTGCTTGTTCCACCCGGGAGTACCAATAATTGTTGGGCAAAGCGATTGTTATTAATTCTATACCAGGCAACATTTGCGGATAACCTACCATTGAAAAAGTCATTTTTCACACCTGCTTCGTACTGATCGATGATGGAGGGAGCCAAGGGTTGATAATTTACATCGTATCCCGAATTCGATGTAAAGTTATTTGCATAAGTAACATAGACACTTGATGAGCGGATCGGCTGATAGATCAATCCAAATTTAGGTGACCATGCTTTGTCCACTTTTGCGCCGATCGGATTTTTCTGACCATCTAGATTAATAATCTCTTCCGATTGATTCGTCGCATAAGTATACTTTTCCGAATTCGGTGTACGCTGATACGTATAGCGAATCCCAGCCAATACTTTAAATTGTTCAGTAACTTCTATTAAGTCCTGAAAAAAAGCACCATAACGGAAGATATCCGTTGTTGTTTTGGTCAATAAATCCGCTTGTGGCATATCTGTTCGAAGTCCATTTCCCGAAACCAAATGCTGCGCAGTTTGTGAGGGATTAAAGACATAAATAGAATCGTATACACCGCCCACATTTTTAGATGCATCAATTTTATAGGCATACGCATTTGAATGCGATTGATCGGCATCTGCTCCCACCAGGATCTTATGCTTGATGGATCCTGTTTTTACAGTTCCCGTTAGATTCAATTGCTGGTTGGCCGTAAACTCATTTGATTTGGATCGGGTTAAACTCCGCGGAGCAATTCCATTTTTATTCGCTTGAATCCGATCTGATCCATAATAATCACGATCGTACGTTTGGTAACTTGCTATTGCGTTTAAATTCCATGAATCATTAAACTTATGGTTCAAATTGATCTGGCCGTTTGAGGTATTTGTTCTGTTGAAAGCAAAAGGCACATTCATAAAAGTGTTTCTGCCAACTTCATTGTTCAACTTTCCATCCACGGTCCCCATTCCAAAGTCTGGAGTAAAATCACTTTTTAAGTAATCGAATGTAAAGTTGAGATCAGTTTTATCAGATATTTTATATAAAACAGAAGGATTTACATAAGTACGTTTTGATGTGACTTGATCCCTAAAGCTACCCGCTTTTTCATAAGTTCCGATAACGCGGAATGCAACCTTATTGGAAATTGGACCATACACATCCACTGTTGGTTTATAGAAGTCATAACTTCCTACGCGCATTGAAGCCTCGCCTCCATAATAAAATTTAGGCTTTTTCGTAACCAGATTTACAACGGCCCCACCAGATACACCGCCATATAACAAAGCAGAACTTCCTTTTAAAATCTCTACAGATTCCAAGGTGCTCGCCTCAATCGAACCTCCATTGTTGGTTCGCGCACCATTTTTAAATATATTATTCCCGCCTAAGCTATAGCCCCTTGCGTAAAAATTTTCGTTGACCCCACCGCGATTCGCTCCCATAGCGACACCGTTTGCATTTTTTAGCGCATCACTCAGGCGATTAACCTGTTGATCTGCAATAACCTGTTCGTTTATAATTTGTACACTCTGCGGCAAATCCCGATCAATAATACCTGCTTTACCGACATTAACTGTTTTACTGTTATGCGAGTTGTAGCCCACCACTTCCACTTGTTCCAATTGAGATTCAGAAATATTCAAAGAAACATTAATGGCTGTCGCCTTTCCATTTTTAACCTCGATGGTACGCTCCTCAGCTCCATTTCCGATACTTTTAATCCGAATAGTATAGGTTCCATCTGGAAGATTAGAAAAATGGAAGCTTCCATCACCGGAAGTCGAAGTAGACCTACCTAAAGAAACTATGGTTACTGTTGCCGATTCAATTGGTGCACCATCTTTGGTTTTAACACGGCCATGTATCCCCTTACTTTGCGCCGATGCATCCAAATGAATTGCTCCTACCAATCCCAGACTTAAAACAAGTCCCAGAAAAGTTCTTTTCATGTTAATAAATTGTGAGTTCGTAAAAATTATTTGTCGGCGCAAACATACGATATTATTTTATTGTTTAGAATAGTTTTAAATAAAAATAGCTTATTATAATAGATGAATGATTCAACTTCGTAGCATCTATTATATGTTGCAAGGATTCACTGTAACTATTTCTATTAATCGTAAGGATTTCCTTACATTTATGCCATAACTAACATCCTAACTAATCAATTCAATGAGAACGCATAAGCTCCTACTCTCCGCTTTTATTTTTTTATTCTTTCCCACATTTTTGTTGGGTCAGCAAACACAGGTTGATCATGATCTCACAGCAATTATGCGTCGGTATAATGCTGTCGGGCTCAGTGTGGTCGTCGTCAAAAACAATAAAATTGAGTATCACAAAAATTATGGTTACAAAAACTTGGAAACCAAAACGGCTCTCGGAGAGAATGACCTCTTTAGAATTGCTTCTATTTCAAAGTCATTCACTGCAACATCATTAATGCAATTAATAGCAGATGGCCGATGCAAGTTAGACGACGACTTCGGAGATCTGATCGGTTTTCCAATCAGAAACCCCAATTATCCAGGAAAAAAAATAACACTCCGGATGATCCTTTCGCATACGTCCAGCGTCAATGATAAAAACGGTTACTTCAACCTAGATGTCATCAATCCATCCAAAAACCCAAACTGGAAAGATTCATACAATCTTTATGAACCCGGCACACAATACCAATATTGTAATCTCAACTTTAATATGGCCGGTGCCGTTCTCGAGAAACTGACCAATACACGTGTCGACAGCTACATTGTTAACCATATCCTCAAACCGCTCAACTTATATGGTGGTTACTGTATAGACTCCTTGGATCAGAAAAGATTGGTTTCGTTATACGCCTTTGATGAAAAGGGAAATCCCCATGAAGAGCCCAGTGCCTATAATCCACGTCGGGAAGAACTCAATCAATACATCCTGGGCTATAGCACTCCTGTGCTTTCTCCGACAGGTGGAATGAAAATATCTGCCTTAGATTTAGCCAGATACATGATGATGCACATGAACTACGGCCATAGTCAGGGAAAAAACATCATCAGTAAAAAATATGCGAAGATTATGCAGACGGCTGTAAATAAAGAATCAGGCTATGGATTAGCGATTATGAACAATGCAAAAATTGTCCCCGGTGTTAACCTGACAGGACATACCGGTTCGGCATATGGGCTTTATAGTGCGCTGTTTTTCAATCCAAAGAAAAAATATGGGTTTATTGTGATAACCAATGGCTGCAATATTCCCGATAGCGATGACTTCAACCCTTTGCTTAAAGATTGTATAGGAGCCTTGTACGATGCATATATCAAATAGGTAACAGCTTACATCAAGTAAACAAAAGCCAACCCATAAACTATAACCTTGTCGCTAAGCTTTATGGGAAAACCAGAGGCCCTCGGATCGACTGGACAATAAACAAAATAAAAAAGCTGCAGATTTTGCAGCTTTTTTATTTTGTTATTTTTACTATTTCTTGTTTTCTACCCAGTTTACAATAGCCGGATCCAGCGGATTGGTCGCTGAACGGAAACGATGTACAAGTTTACCGTTCTCATCAATCAAAAACTTTTCAAAGTTCCATTTGATTTCACCTTTAAAATCGGGGTTCTCCTGAGCGGTCAAATACTTAAACAAGGGTGATATTTGATCTCCTTTTACATCGATCTTTTCGGCCATTAGAAAATCAACACCATAATTTTGTTCACAAAACTCTTGAATCTGCGCATTTGAACCCGGTTCCTGTTGTCCAAAATTATTTGCCGGAAAGCCAATAATGATGAGCTTATCGCCAAAGGTTTTGTGCAATTCCTCCAGATCTTTGTACTGTTTTGTGAAACCGCATTTTGAGGCAGTATTCACGATCAATATTTTCTTTCCCTTGAAATCGGACATTTTCACTTCTTGCCCATCAAGTGTCGTAAACTTAAAATCATAAAAATTGGGATTGCCAAATAACATTGACATATACACCATAATAGTTGCAATAATCATATCTAATTATTTTAAAGACTTAACAATGAATTACTCTCTCTTTCCAGTACCGCATCAAAAAGCTCGTTGATAGGAGATTTTAAAATAGTACCTACCTTTATCTGATGTGTTTCACAGACTTCCCGTAAAATTAAATCAAAACTATAAGCAATAGAACCTACAAAGTGACATGCATATTTATTATAGTCCGGATAGGTCAAAATCGAAGCTTGAACAAATTCTTCGAATCCACTCTTTACCAGATCAATAATAAAGGGATGGGTAATATTATCGGACATGAACGGCGCAAACGATGCTAAGAAAGCATTGGGACGTTCTTTTTGATAAACATTTTTGATGACGATCTCTTTATTTATTCTGTATTTGTTCGCAAATTTTTCATTCAGATCTTTCGGCATACGGCCATATAGAAAAAGTCTAACAAGATTTTTCCCGAAATATGCCCCTGACCCCTCATCACCTAATACATAGCCATTTCCATTATGCGATGGCATCAGCTCCTCTCCGTCAAAAAAACTCAAATCAGACCCTGTCCCTAATGTCGCTACATAACCTTTTTTATTACCACAGGTCGCTAAGGCACTACCAAAAAGATCATTCTCAACAGAAATGTAAGCATTTTCGAATAAGGGTGTCAATGCATTTGAAACCATTTCCCGACGATCAGGCGTAATGCATCCTGCACCAAAAAAATACAACTCAGTAACTTCATCGGCGTAGGGAATAATTTCGGGTATCTCCTTAATAACACGTGTGATTTCCTTTTCATTCACAAAAAAAGGATTGAGTCCATTTGTACTGAATGAGATAGGCGCACTATCTGGCAATTCCAACTTCCAATCCGACTTTGAAGAGCCGCTATCAACAACTAAGATCATACAAATTCTTGATTATTTTCCCCCTATAAACTACTGTATCAAACTTAGCAAAAATTCTGATAAAAAACAGATTTTTTGCTTCATCTCCCCAGCCCAATAAAAACGGGTATTTCATCCAAAGCAGCTATTATGCCTATCGATTTACACCTCATTTCTTAAATAAATTTATGTATATTGGAGGGTACTATTAGCTGCTTCCCGTCATTGTTCTTTTTCTACTGAAGGAACAATGATGGGGCACGCTGATTCATAATTGTAGAACCAACAATCTATTTTTTTGTTTGGTTAAGCGTACGATACTTTTAATTTTGTAAGCTCATACTAAAATCATCTTTCATGGACAGTGACCATTTCAGTATACCCGAAATACATTTTGAGGTATCATTTTCAGAAGCACAAGCTCATTATATCGAAGTAAAAATGAGCATCGCAAAGCTCAACCAGCCTTATGTCGATCTAAAAATGCCGGTCTGGTCTCCTGGATCTTATTTAATTCGTGAATATGCTAAAAACGTTGAACGATTCCGATCATTTGACAAAGCAGGAAATACAATTTCCTACCAGAAAGTTTCAAAGAACACCTGGCGAATACCCACAGAATCTTTGGATCAGATCGAAGTAATCTACGCCATATACGGTTTTGAAGTTTCTGTGCGTACCAACTTTTTCGATAGTGACCATGCTTTTATTGTACCTACGGCAACTTTCTTTCATATCGATGGCCGTATAAACAATCCTTCGACAATCAGCATAGCACTAAAAGATTCTTGGGCAAGTATATCAACTGGACTCGAACAAATTGGAGAATGCAAGTTTTATGCGCCAAATTTTGACGTATTATACGATACGCCCATCGAAGCTGGTAATCAGGATGTCTGGAAATTCCAGGCTGCCGGTGTCGAACATGAATGCGCCATGGTCGGAGGTGGCAGCTATAATAAAGAACGCCTGACGAAAGATATCACACGTATCGTCGAAGAAGAAACCCGCATCTGGGGTTCGAACCCCAATGAGCGATATGTCATTATTACCCACAACTACCAATCTGGAGGTGGAGGTCTAGAACATCTCAATTCAACAGTATTGGGAGCCTCGAGAAATGCCTATCTAAATGAGACCAGCTACAAAAACTATTTGAGTCTCGTTGCACATGAGTATTTTCACCTATGGAATGTGAAACGCTTACGTCCAAAAGCATTAGGACCGTTTAATTACGATGCCGAAAACTATACCACAGGCCTCTGGATCATGGAAGGATTCACTTCGTACTATGATAATTTAATTATTAAACGCTGTGGATTCTATGATGAAAAAGAGTATCTCGCTTTGCTAGCTAACGATTTCAACATTGTATTAAACCGTCCAGGGCATACGATACAGTCTGCAGCAGCCTCAAGTTTCGATACCTGGATTAAATATTATCGGCCTGATGAAAATTCGATGAATTCAGGAATTTCCTATTACAACAAAGGTGCAATGCTGACAGCATTGTTGGATATTAAAATTATTGCCGCTACAGAAGGTAGGCTAAAATTGGATGATGTTATCCGCGAGGCTTATGAGGAGTTCTACCTAAAACTTGATCGTGGATTTGAAGAAAACGAATTGAGAAGCCTTGCTGAACGTATCGCAGGCACTTCGCTGGATGATATTTTCAATGCTGCTCATCAGGACGGAGAACTGGAATACAACGATTATTTTAATCTCGTTGGATATGAAATTGTTGATACCAATGTTAATAACAACACGTTGACACTAGGCATTACAACCAATAAAGTGGATGGGCTAATTTCGGTAGCGACAGTGGAAAAAGATTCTGGTGCATATGATGCCGGATTAAGTGTAAAAGACGAACTGATTGCAATTAATAGTAACAGGCTCGATGTTAAGGACAAGGAAATTGATTTCATTGTTCAACATGCCAAAGAGGGGGAGATATTAAACTTCCTGGTGGCACGAGATGGTTTAGTGCGGGAAATCCCTGTTCAAATCAAAAAGAGCAATAAAAAGATATACGAAATCCGTCCGCTCAAAGAACAAACCTTTCTACAGGAATTGCTAGGTAAAATCTGGATGGCTTAACACGGAAGTATTATCATTAAAAAAAGAATAGCGGGAAATCCCGCTATTCTTTTTTTAAAATTTATATCTTACCGAAAAACCGATCGGATCAAATAATTTGATACTGGATTCGTTTAGAAAATCGAAATAAGGTTTTACATCCAATGAGATTTGAAACGGTGCCTGCGGAATATTATATTCAATACCTACGATACCGTCAATACTCAGATTAAGCTGTGAATCAAATGAATGACGCTGACCCTCGATAATTTTGTCTTTCTCCTTATAAGAACCGATACTACCACCAAAACCATAATACCAATTAAACCCAGCAGTCAATGGTTTATAGATTTCATATAAGCCCACAACGCGGAAACGGCGAAAATCAGAATTGCTCTGAATACTCATAATTCCTTCCAATGCATGGTCCGAGTTAAGCGTGTGACGATATGTAATTCCCTGAGCAGACCCGAAACGTCCACCAATAGCACCCCTATTGTCCAACTGAGCCATAGCTCTATTGGATAATGCTCCAAACATCAGCATTCCACCGACAGCCAAAAATATTTTTTTCATAAAAATCGTACGCTTTTTTTGCTTTACATTTTTCCAAACATAGATAAATTGCTTTTTATATGCAATATAATTGCAGTGCACATAAAAAACTATTTACCAGAACTTCCCCTACGAAGGACCTTTTCGATAGGGTAAATATCCATTACAGCTATAACGAAACAATGTTTAATTTGTTATGACAATAATCCCAAATTATCCAACTTTATTTCTGTATATTTAGGTCAATACAGCATGTAGTAGTAACCAAATAAACTCAAGTGATATGGGCAGAATTTTTGACTTTATAACCTTATATAAAGAAAAATACGCAAAGGACATCATGGTGGCAGGGCGAGATGGAAATGGCCAGTGGAAGACATATTCTACCAAAGAATACACCGACGCAATTGACACCTTAAGCAGGGCGTTACTGCAATTAGGCCTCAAAAAAGGTGATCGGGTAGGAATCATGTCCGGCAACAGACCCGAGTGGAATTTAGTTGATTTTGCCTGCAATCAAATCGGTCTTGCAACTGTTCCCCTCTATCCCACTTTATCCGCACAGGATCTTTCGTTTATTGTAAATGACTCGGATGTCAACGTACTATTTGTCAGCAACAGAGAATTGACGGACCGTATTGAACAAGCCATCAAGGAACACGGTATAAACCCACAACTGTATACATTTGATGCCATTGAAAATTATACGCAGCTAAAAACATTCATCGAAACAGCAAAAGATGACACAACCGACCTGGCTCCACTTCGAGAGGCTGTTACAGAAGAAGATCTATTAACACTGATCTACACTTCAGGTACAACAGGGCGCCCTAAAGGCGTATACCTGTCTCACAAAAACGTATACAGCAACGTCTTGGCATGCAATCATCTCATCCGATCGGATTTCAAAACGGCACTTAGCTTTCTTCCGCTATGCCATATTTTTGAACGCATGGTGGTATATATGTACTATTCGAAAGGAATCCAGATCTATTTTTCAGAGACCTTAGACAATGTTGTTGCCGATATCAACGATGTCAAACCGGATGTATTCACCACCGTACCCCGTGTCCTGGAGAAAGTATACGATAAGATTATTGAAAAAGGGAAAGCCTTAACTGGATTAAAAAAGAAAATTTTCTTCTGGGCTGTTGATCTTGGCTTGAAATTTCAAGAACCAGCGCATAATGGACCACTTTACAATCTAAAACTTGCGATCGCTAGAAAACTGATATTTTCGAAATGGCAAGAAGCTCTTGGCGGAAATATTAAGATCATTGTATCCGGTGGTGCAGCTCTTCAAGAGCGTTTAGCGCGTGTATTCTGGGCCGCTGGACTTAAAGTACTTGAGGGATACGGCCTGACTGAAACATCTCCGGTTATTGCTGTAAACTCCTACTTACCCAATGGGTTGAAATTTGGGACTGTAGGCAAACCCCTGAAAAACTTAGAAGTTAAAATTGCTTCAGACGGTGAGATTCTTGTCAAGGGCCCTAGTATCACGACAGGCTATTATAAAAATGAAGAAGCCACAAAAGAAGCTTTTGACGATAATGGTTTTTTCAAGACGGGCGATATTGGAGAAATTACATCCGATGGTTTCCTAAAAATAACCGATCGAAAAAAGGAAATGTTTAAGACTGCAGGTGGTAAATATATCGCGCCCCAATCCATTGAAAACAAACTCATGGAGTCTACATTAATCGGACAGGTCATGGTTTTTGGAGAAAATAGAAAATTTCCCGGCGCCTTGATTGTTCCTGCATTTGATGTGCTGTCCAAATGGGCAAACCAAAAAGGTATTACCGGCGGTTCAAACGAAGAAATCATCAAAAATCCGGAAGTAATCCAAAAATATCAAGAAGAAATTAACCGATTATCCACTAACTTTGGACATTGGGAAATTGTCAAGAAATTTATTCTTCTTCCAAAGGAATGGACAATCAACGACGGTCAATTGACGCCAAAATTGAGTCTAAAACGAAAAATTATTTTAAAAGAGAACGAAGGAGCAATCGACAAATTGTATCAGGAACAAAACCAAGAGTAACAATTTGCACGATTATTGGAGCTGATCATCTTATTATGAAGCACGTTACACTACGAGATTTATTTACACTCGCCTACTGGAAAAACATTTGGCATGTCTTAATTGATGCCTTTAATGGATTCAATGATGACAAATGTATGAAGAAGAGTGCTTCATTGGCTTATTATACCGTCTTCTCCATCGGCCCACTTCTTATGATTGTTATCTGGTGTATTGGATTTTTCTATGGAGAACATCTTCAAAGTGGATCTTCAGCGCAAGATCAGGTGCTGGAGGAGGTCATGGTTCTTTTTGGTCAGGATGTGACCACACAGATCCAGTCCTATCTTCAGAAGATAACTTTCGAGAATAAATCTAATATGGGGATCACAATAGGTATCGTTACATTGATTCTATCCTCCACAACCTTATTCGTTGATATACAGGACTCAATAAACAATATCTGGAAAGTAAAACCGAAACCAAAAAAGGGATGGCTAAAATTAATCATCAACAGGCTGATTTCTTTTTCCATCGTGATTGCCCTTGGTTTTTTGCTAATTGCCTCACTCATGATCAACGGAGTTATTGTTGCCGTGACCAATTTAGTCATGACTTATTTTCCTTTTATTCCGATTGCACTCATTTCATGGGTGAATACGGGCATCACATTTTCGGTCATTGTCATTTTATTTGGCTTTATCTTTTCCTTCCTTCCGGATGCTAAAGTAAAATTCAGGGACATGCTTGGCGGAGCTATCTTTACAGGCTTACTCTTTATGTTAGGCAGGTACGGCATTTCAATCTATCTGAATCTTTCCTCCACAGCCAGCTTTTACGGAGCTGCGGGATCAATAATTGTTATGTTATTATGGATCTACTATTCGGCTGCAATATTGTATTTTGGCGCAGAATTCACCAAATTTTATGCGATCAAATTTGGTGCAGGCATTATTCCGTCCACATTTGCAGTAGCGGTTGAACAAACGGAAAAAGTTAAAAAAACAGGCAGCGACGCCGAAGCACATGTTGGAGACACCATTCAGGTCTTAAAATAAGCCGTCTATTTTTTCTCTTTTTTACCGCTAATGGAACCATCGATGCCAATGACATTGATGACTTTATCCCCAATTTGCGTAATATCGGATTTTAATCCCACCATAACGGTAAAAATATTCACGGGAGTATCCTGTATCTTCCTAAAATTATGGAGATAACCAAGCTCAAGACCTAAAAAGAAACCGTTAAATTTATAATCTGCCCCTGCACCTATTTTGCTGGAGAAATTCAGGTGATTTTTATTTTCCATCTTAATAAGCTTTTGGTCTGCGAGTACATTTGCCCTTGGCTCACTCGTCAATCCTACACCGGGACCTACAAAACCATAGATATTCAATAATCGCATCTGCTTCCTAATGCCCCCCGAAAATGAAAGGGTATAGAAATTGGTATTCGCATCTTCGATACGATACTCAAAATTCGGATCGACCAATCGCTGCTTATACTTGAATGAAAGTGTATAAAGTGTGGGGGATACAAAAAACATTGGATTTTTCAGGGAGATATCCAAACCAATACTACCAGAAAACTTTGGCGAAAGTATATCTTTGGTTTTTCCGATCGGAAAGCCCATTCCCGTTGTACCCCAATAGTAAACTTTTCGATAATGTATCGTATCAACACCGCCCTGAGCCCGCGCGAAAGTCCAACACAAAGAAAAAAGAAGAAAAGTAAAAAAGAATTGTTTCATTTAAATGCGTTCAATATTGAATAACAACAATATTAAACGCATTTTGTTCAAAAAAACCGTCAGGCTACAGGTAACTTTTTGATTGTGGTCCTTGATTGAATAGCAAATCGATAATGCTTAAATCGGGATAAAATCCATTTTTATCAGAAAAAACCTGATAATATTCTTTTGGCTCACGCAATACACTTTCTTTTTTAGGATGGATCAGGTTACGGAAATCGATCATTTCCGAAGGCGCAGCAACATACTCTTCTGTAAATCCTATTGCTCGTTTAAGTTTGATCGATTTTAGAATGAGTTCTAATTGAGCAACATTAAAGTCTACCAAATACGCAAACTTTTCCTCATAGAATCGTATAAAATCATCTTCATAATATTCAAAATATGCAGAGCTACGGTAAGCTGTCTGAATACTTAGCCAATGTAAACGCTGCCAGTCAAACTCATAACTTATCCGAATATCTTTCATAGGAACACGTTCCTTATTGCCATGTTGAATGGGTACGATCAAATCCTGCACCCCATTTGCAGAAGCAATGCGTGCGCGCGTACGATAACTCTGCTTTTGAAAATGCTCATATTTCTCGATGACCAAAGGAAGATTATGCTCTTGTATCGTATGAAAATAGGATATTGGTGGAAGATAACATGCCGGAAGTAATAACTGCGATTCCATAAAAACTGATGATTTTTGTTATAAGTGACGCAAAAATAACTTAAATTAAGGATATTTGTAAAGAACACTGGGAATTTTAGCTATAGCATGAAACAAAAAGCGTTAAACGCATTAATCTATATCATCTCTCTTCTCCCCTATTGGTTTCTATATTTGATCTCCGATGGGCTTTATTACATACTCTACTATATTATTGGATATAGGAAGAATATTGTATTTCAGAACTTAAAAAATGCTTTTCCAGAAAAAACGGATAAAGAACGTCTGGTAATTGCCAAAAAGTTTTATCGTTTTTTCCCGGATCTCCTTGTCGAATCGATCAAATTGAAAACGATTACAGCTGAGGAAGTCAAGAAAAAGATGACTTTGGAAAATGTAGAAGAATTGACTAAACACCTCGAAGCGGGCAAAAACGTAATCGGGGTGACCTCACATTATGCCAATTGGGAGCTGGGTATTCACCGTTTGAGCTTAATTACAAACTTTCCTACGCTGATTGTATACAAACCACTCAATAACAAAGATATTGACACAGTGTACAATGATATGCGAGGAAGGTTTGGCGCCGAAATGGTACCAATGAAACAAATACTCCGTCATATCGTAAAGTTGAAAGGCCAACCCAATATCAGTATACTCGTTGCCGATCAAACACCGCTGTATTCGGATTCCGATTATTTTATTAATTGGCTAAATCAGGAAACATTGGTCTATACAGGAGCTGAAAGACTGTCTAGAATAAGTAAAGCACCTGTGGTCTATTGCTATATCGGAAGAAAGCCCAAAAGAGGGCAATATTTCTGTAAATTCGTTACTTTAATCGAAGATCCAAGTGGCTTTGGAGAGCATGAAATTACCGATATACACAATCAATTTGCGGAACAGCTTATTCGTGAAAACCCAGAATATTGGCTATGGTCACATAATCGTTGGAAAAGAAAACGTAGAAAATGAGTAAATTACCAAAAGTAGCTGTCGTTATCCTCAATTGGAATGGCCGATTTTTCCTGGAAAAATTTTTACCATCCGTATATAACAGTTCTTATCCGAATGTCGAATTTGTCATTGGAGACAATGCCTCCGATGATGATTCAATTTCATTTGTGAAACAGTACTATCCTACGATTACTATCCTTGAAAATGACAAAAACTATGGCTTCGCAGGAGGTTATAACAAAATACTGCAGCGTGTAGATGCTGATTACTATGTACTCCTCAATTCGGATGTTGAAGTGAGCCAAAACTGGATTGAACCAGTGATTGAATACTTGGAAAGAAACCCTTCCCTGGCAGCAGCACAGCCCAAAATACGCTCATTTCATGACAAGCAGAAGTTCGAACATGCCGGAGCGGCCGGTGGCTATCTGGATTACTTTGGCTTTCCTTTCTGTAAAGGTAGAATCCTACATGAAGTAGAAGACGATGCGGGACAGTACGATAATGAATCCGAGATTTTCTGGGCATCTGGAGCTGCACTTTTTATTCGCTCTGACGCCTGGAAGGAGGCAGATGGCCTTGACGAAGATTTCTTTGCTCATATGGAGGAAATCGATCTATGCTGGCGATTAAAGAAAATGGGCTATGGCATAGGCTATTGTCCGAAATCTATTGTTTATCATGTTGGTGGGGGCACCCTCAATGCAAGTAATCCCAAAAAGACTTACCTCAATTTTAGGAATAACATGGTCATGCTGCAAAAAAACCTGCCGCTAGGCAAAGCAATATGGATTATTTTCATCAGGCTTTGGTTTGACTTTGCAGCCCTTGTTAAGTTTCTGATCGACAGGAAACCCAAGGATGCCTGGGCGATCAGTCGCGCACATCAGTATTTCTTCTTGAATATTTTCAAAAATGCTAAAAAACGAAAAAAATACAAGGCGAAAGAAAATACCAAAGGGCAGTACACAAAATCGATTATCATTGATTTTTACACAAATAACAAACATAAATTTTCTCAGCTAAATCCGGAGGATTTCAAATAGCGTATTATTTCCCTGTAACATAAAATGCAGAAAAACGCATTTTCAAAATAAAGCAGTCATTACGACAAGATTCTTTATTTATTTTATTTAAACGTACTTTTTATTTGTAATTTTGCAAAATGTTGGTGATGGATATTGAAAAAAAGATAAAAGACTTAACGGCAGAGCTCAACCATTATAACTATCAATACTATGTATTGGCGAACAGTGTTATTTCGGACTACGACTTCGACCTTAAATTAAAGGAACTCGAAGCGCTGGAAGCTCAATATCCCAACTTTGCCGACCCCAACTCCCCTACACAGCGTGTTGGTGGAGACATTACCTCCCGATTTCAAACGGAAAAGCACCGCTGGCCAATGCTTTCATTGGGCAACACATACAATCAGGAGGAATTACTTGACTTCGACCAGCGAATCCGCAAAATCATCGGCGATCAGTTTGAGTATGTTTGTGAATTAAAATTTGACGGTTTATCCATCAGCTTGACTTATGAAAATGGCCTACTAAGTAAAGCCGTTACGCGCGGTGATGGTACACAAGGCGATGTTGTCACAAACAATGTTAAAACCATTCGTTCTATCCCGATCAAACTTAAAGAAGGAGATTATCCAGATCAATTCGAAATACGAGGTGAAATATTTATGCACAAATCAGCTTTTCTCCGCCTGAATAAGGAACGAGCTGATAACGAGGAGCAAACCTATGCCAACCCAAGAAATTTCGCTTCTGGAACCATCAAACTCCAAGATTCTGCTGAAGTTGCAAAACGCCCATTGGACTGTTTCCTTTACTTTTTGTACTGCGACAACAGAACAAATCTATTTCACGACCATTGGAATAGCTTAAACCATGTCAAAGACTGGGGATTTCACGTCAGCGAGCATAGCAGAAAATGCAGCACATTAACCGATGTTTTTGCATTTATTGACTACTGGGATGTCGAACGTCATAACCTAGGTTATGAAATTGATGGAATTGTTATTAAAGTAAATGATTACGCACAACAGGAGGAACTTGGCTTTACTGCCAAAAATCCACGTTGGGCAATATCCTATAAATTCAAAGCAGAGCGTGTAGAAACCACATTGAACTCGATTAGTTATCAAGTTGGACGTACCGGCGCTGTTACACCTGTTGCCAATCTTCAACCTGTACAACTGGCAGGCACAACGGTAAAACGCGCTTCTTTACACAATGCAAATGAAATCGCACGTCTCGACCTACACGAAGATGACACTGTCTTTGTAGAAAAAGGGGGCGAAATTATACCTAAAATAATTGGGGTAAACCTCGAGAAAAGATTAGCAGGATCGACAAGTTTTGTCTACCCCACATCTTGTCCAGAATGCGACACAGCACTTATACGACAAGAAGGGGAAGCCGTACACTATTGCCCTAATGAAACTGGATGCCCGCCACAAATTGTTGGCAAAATGCAGCATTTTATCGGACGAAAAATGATGGACATCGAGGGAATGGGGGACGAGACCGTGGATACTTTCTTCAAGAAAGGTTTGTTACGCAATATCGTTGACATCTATGGCCTAAAAGACCATCAAGATGACCTGCAACAACTGGAACGTTTCGGTCAAAAATCAATCGATAACATGCTCAACGGCATCGAAAAATCCAAAGAAAAACCTTTTGAAAAAGTCTTATTTTCGCTTGGAATACGTCATGTCGGCGAGACGATTGCAAAAAAATTAGCCCAGCATTTCAAAAATATTGATGCACTCGCACAAGCCTCGACAGAGGAAATCGAAGGAGTACAAGACATTGGACGCCGTATTGCGGAGAGTGTCAAAGAATACTTAGACAATCCAATTCATCAACAACAGATTGTTGCACTGAGAAATTATGGCTTAAATTTCGAAATTGAGGAAAAGGAGATCATCCTTGCGAGCAATTCACTTGAAGGGAAAACCTTCCTGATTTCTGGTGTATTTGCAGACCATTCACGTGAAGAGCTAGCAGCAGTAATTGAAAGCAATGGCGGAAAGATGTTATCTTCCATTTCTGCCAAATTAAGCTACCTCGTAGCGGGAGATAAAATGGGACCGTCCAAACTAGCGAAGGCAGAAAAATTGGGTATCCCGATGATTAATGATAAAGAACTATTTGAACTCATTAATCCCAAGTAAGTTTTTTTAATTAAATTTATATAAATACAAAAACAAGATGAACGAGCTTCACGGCGCAGGAGTAGCATTGGTCACTCCTTTTAACTCAGATGAATCTGTTGATTTCGAAGCATTAGGTCAGCTAATTGACTTGCAAATCAACGAAGGTATGGATTATTTGGTTTCTTTAGGTACAACTGGAGAAGTTGCCACTTTAACCAATGATGAACGAAAGCGTATCTGGGATTTTACTGTCAAGCGCGTGAACGGTAGACTTCCTTTGGTTGCTGGAATTGGCGGTAATAATACAGCCGAAATTGTGGAACAAATTAAAAACTTTAATCCAACAGGCTTCTGTGCAATTCTATCTGTATCTCCTTATTATAACAAACCAACACAAGAAGGCATTTACCAGCATTACAAGGCTGTTTCAAACGCCTCTCCACTTCCGGTTATTTTATACAATGTGCCTGGGCGTACGGGCAGCAATATAACAGCACAGACAACATTACGACTAGCCAATGATTTTTCCAATATCGTAGCCATCAAAGAAGCTTCTGGAAATTTTGCGCAATTCAGCGAAATTCTACGGGATAAACCTACGGGATTTCTATTGATCTCCGGAGATGATCCGGTTACCTTGCCGATGATGTCTCTTGGAGCTGCTGGTATCATTTCAGTGATCGGAAACGCATTACCGAAAAAGGTTGCCACATTAGCTAAGTTATGCGCTGAAGGCAATTATGCGGAAGCTAGATCGATCCATAATGAACTCCTTGACATTACAGATCTGTGTTTTATTGAAGGAAACCCTGCTGGTGTAAAATATATTTTACAGGAATTGGGGATCGGAAAAGATCAATTACGACTTCCTTTAGTCCCTGTTAGCGAGAAAATACAGGCAGCTATCAAAGAAGAATTAAAGAAATTGAACTAAAATATAGCCTAGTTCGGTTGAGAAAAGTTTAGATCCCTCCAAAGGATCTAAACTTTTTTATTTCAAAGCTTTGCAACATAACAATATAATAACTACCTTTGCACTTCCACAAAAGTGGAATTTTAAATAACAAAATTAATTAACACAATGCAACAGTACGAATCTGTAATCGTTCTTACCCCGTTGCTTTCTGATGATGCTGCGAAAGAAGTAATCGCAAAATTCAAAAACATCTTAACAGAAGGCGGAGCCGAGATTGTCGCTGAAGACAATTGGGGTTTGAAAAAATTAGCGTATCCAATCCAGAAAAAAACTACTGGATTTTATCACTTAACTGAATTCAAGGCTCCAGGTGAATTAATCAATAAATTAGAGGTTGAATACAAACGTGATGAGCGCATTATGCGTTTCTTGACTGTAAGCTTAGACAAACATGCTAAAGCATACAACGAGAAAAAACGTAGCGGTGCATTCAACAAAAAAGCTGAAACTAAAACTGAGGAGGGCGCAAACTAATGGCTAACGAAAATATCCAATACGTAACTGCTCCTAAAGTAGAGGACAACCGTAAAAAATACTGTCGTTTCAAAAAGAATGGTATCAAATATATCGATTATAAAGATGCTAACTTCTTGATGAAATTTGTAAATGATCAAGGTAAAATCTTACCTCGTCGTTTAACTGGTACATCTTTGAAATTTCAACGTAAAGTAGCTCAAGCTGTTAAACGTGCTCGTCACATCGGCTTATTACCTTACTTAGCTGATGCAATTAAATAAGGAGGACGATAGAAAATGGAAGTAATTTTAAAAC
Organism: Sphingobacterium siyangense; assembly: GCF_007830445.1. Taxonomy (GTDB): domain Bacteria; phylum Bacteroidota; class Bacteroidia; order Sphingobacteriales; family Sphingobacteriaceae; genus Sphingobacterium; species Sphingobacterium siyangense. The sequence continues at coordinate 76,994 of NZ_VLKR01000018.1, forward strand.
AAGATATCAAAGGCTTAGGTGAGCAAAACGATATCGTTAATGTAAAGCCAGGTTTCGGTCGTAACTACTTAATCCCGCAAGGATTTGCTATCCAAGCGACTGAATCTGCAAAGAAAGTTTTAGCTGAGAACATCAAACAAGCTCAGTTCAAACAAGAAAAAATCAAAAAAGACGCTACTGAATTAGCTGGTAAATTGGAAGCTATTAAACTTTCAATCGGTGCTAAAGCAGGTGAATCTGGTAAAATCTTTGGTAAAGTAAACAGCATTCAAATTGCTGATGCGTTGAAAGCAAAAGGTTTTGATGTAGATCGTCGTCGTATCACTTTCGAAGTAGAACCTAAAGAATTAGGTGAATACATCGCAAACTTAAACTTACACAAAGAAGTGAAAGTTCAAGTTCCTTTCGAAGTAATTGCTGAATAATTCAGTTTATTTAGTCAATAATAAAAAGCGGCTATCCTTTCGGATAGCTGCTTTTGTTTTTACCCATACTTTAGCCAAAAAAAAACTCGCGTTACGGAGAGCAACGCGAGGCATAATCTAGGGTATTTGAAAGGGAAAATCTTTGTCAATTTCTATTTTTTTTCAAAAAAATAACTCCTAAATCATCGAGTCAAAAAAAACAATATCAAAATCAAAAAAATCGAAACAAATTCTTTTCGAAAACCAATTTCAATACTCAAAAGAAGCAAAAAATATTGGTTTTTGCAAATAAAATTGATTTTTTATAAAAAATTAAACACAAATACATAAAAACTAACAATAAAACCATATTAAAACACAAAAACACAAAAAAATACAACACATTAAACTACTAAAAAACAAAACAAAAGCATAAAATACACCAAAATAAATAAAATACAGAAACAAAACACATCAAAACAAATAAAATATATACACAAAACAACTAAAAGTCGAAATAAAATCAAAAAAATTGGATTTTAAAAACAAAAAAAGCCTGAAATAGAATATTCCAGGCTTTTTTTGTCATTTAACTAAGTTATGCTAATTGTTTTTCTAATTTCTCGTTCAATACTGATTTTGGAACAGCTCCAATTTGTTTATCAACAATTTCTCCATTTTTAAAGAACAATAAAGCTGGAATATTACGAATGCCATAACGAACAGAAATCTCTGGATTTTCATCCACATTTACTTTTCCTACAACAGCTTTACCTTCATAATCCTTAGCCAGTTCTTCAACCACAGGACCTACCATACGGCAAGGACCACACCATTCTGCCCAAAAATCAATTAATACTGGTTTGTCTGCTTTTAAGACAACTTCTTCAAAGTTGCTATCTGTAATTTCTAATGCCATAATCTTTTAATTTTATAAACCGAAGTTATATCTTTAATACTATTTAATTGCTAAAATCAATAAACAAAGATAGTAACAACTACCAATGTATTTGTAATCTTAATTACACAAATTCCAATCCAAACTAATTCAATCGGTAATTTATCCCTTCAAACTTATCTATACAGTCCAAAAATTCATTTGTTAGGTTTATTTTCAGACTTTTAGCTGGCATTTCGACAGATATTTCATCTTGGGGATCCCAAATTTTAAACTTTAATTGACAATTTGGCACAACCCCCTCAATCTCATTTTGCGCCAGTATATCTTTGATTCCGTCAAGAAATGCTTCATTCAACTTAGGTAAAGGAATATTGATCGTAAAACTCTTCGCCATCTTCTCACGAAGATCCGAAAGTAACTGTACACTGCGCAGCTCAAAGCCCCAATTTCCAACCTGCCTGAAACGCTCCTGTACCAAACCCCGCAATTGTACAAAATAGCCTTCTTGCAAATAGCCCTTTAACTTGACGTACTCTTCGCCAAAAACTGCCATATCATAAGAATCACTATAATCTTCTATGATAAACGACGCAAAAGGTTTACCAGTCTTCGTTAATCGATGGTTTGCCGATGCGATAATACCACCGATCACCAATTCTTTATTCTTGATTCGATTAAACTCAAGCAAAGTCTCTTCATCGACCTCTGCCGCCTTAACTTTGTTGATCAATGCCAAATCCGAAACCGAATTCTGACAAAAATGTTCTATCTCAAAGCGGTATGTATCTAAGGGGTGACTGGTCAAATAAATACCGATAACATCTTTTTCATATTTAAGCTTTTCAATCAATCCCCATTGCGGACAGGGTGCCAAAACAGGTTCCGGCAATTCTGCAGCACCACCTACACCAAACAAGCTCGCCTGGGCCGAACTTTCATTTTCTTTAAAACGCTGGCCGAATCGTATCGCCTTTTCCATTCCTGTAGAACTTTCATCCGAATGAAAATACTGTGCACGATGCGTATTATCGAAACTATCAAAACCACCAGCATAAGCCAGACTCTCGAAAGCTTTCTTGTTGACCGCACGAAGATCAATCCGTTTGGCCATATCGAAAACAGATTTATACAATCCTGATTGTCGAGTTTGCACGATAGCATCTACTGCTCCTGCCCCGACACCTTTAACTGCACCTATCCCAAAACGAATAGCTCCAGACTCATTTACCGTAAACTTATAATAGGATTCATTCACATCAGGACCAAGCACCTCTAGTCCCATACGCTTACATTCCTCCATAAAGAACGTCACCTGCTTGATGTCATTCATATTGTTAGAAAGTACCGCAGCCATATATTCCGCTGGAAAATGCGCTTTCAAATAGGCTGTTTGATAAGCAACCCAAGCATAACAGGTAGAATGGGATTTATTAAATGCATAACTTGCAAAAGCTTCCCAGTCGGTCCAGATCTTCTCCAAAACTTTTGCATTATGTCCTTTCTCCTCTGCCTGTGAAACAAACTTAGGCTTCATCTTATCCAGTACCGCCTTTTGCTTCTTACCCATAGCCTTACGCAAAACGTCGGCATCACCTTTCGAAAATCCAGCTAACTTTTGAGACAAAAGCATTACCTGCTCCTGGTATACCGTAATTCCATACGTTTCTTTCAAATATTCCTCACAGGCATCCAAATCGTAAACAATAGGATCTATACCATGCTTACGCTTAATAAAACTTGGAATATACTCTATTGGACCCGGGCGATAAAGTGCATTCATCGCAATCAAATCGGCAAATACCGTCGGCTTAAGGTCCCGCATGTATTTCTGCATTCCAGGAGATTCATACTGAAACACCCCGATGGTCTCTCCACGTTGAAAGAGCTCATAAGTAAGCTCATCGTCGATCGGAAATTGATCCGGATCCAGCACGATACCATGGCTTAATTTGACATTTTCGACTGTATCTTTAATCAGTGTAAGTGTCTTTAAACCCAAAAAGTCCATTTTCAGCAAACCGGCACTTTCAACAACGTGGTTATCGAACTGCGTCACATAAAGATCCGAGTCTTTTGCCAAAGAAACAGGAACGAAATTAGTAATATCGTCTGGCGTAATAATAACACCACAGGCATGGATACCTGTATTTCGGACAGAACCCTCCAAAACCCGGGCCTGTCTGATCGTTTCAGCCTCCAATCCAGCACCATCAGCAATAGATTTCAACCGATTAACAGCTTCAATTTCCTCAGTTCTCAGCTTTTCCTTTAAGCCGGCATCATCTAAAGTAAAAATCTTGGATAATTTAAGATTCGGAATCAGCTTGGCAATCTCATTGGCATCACCCAAAGGTAAGTCCAATACACGCGCTGTATCTTTGATGGATGACTTCGCTGCCATTGTACCATAGGTAATAATCTGGGCAACCTGACTAGCGCCATATTTATTGATTACATATTGCATGACACGACCACGCCCCTCGTCATCAAAATCGATATCGATATCCGGCATTGACACACGGTCGGGATTCAAGAAACGCTCAAAAAGCAAGTCATATTTAATCGGATCGATATTGGTAATTCCCAAACAATAGGCTACCGCCGAACCAGCAGCAGATCCCCGTCCTGGCCCCACGGAAACTCCCATATCTCGGGCTGCCGCAATAAAATCTTGAACAATCAAAAAGTAACCCGGATACCCCGTTTTCTCGATGGTAGCCAACTCAAAGTCTAGGCGCTCCCGAATATCAGTCGTAATTTCTTCATAGCGTTTCTCCGCCCCCACATAACAAAGATGGGCCAGGTATTTATTTTCACCACGTTTTCCACCATCTTCAAGATCGGCTTCCACCTGAAATTCTTCGGGTATATCAAATTTAGGCAAAAGGACATCGCGGTTTAACTTAAATATCTCTACCTTATCGACAATCTCCTGAATATTTAGAATCGCTTCAGGCAGATCATTAAACAAAGTCTTCATTTCGTCTGAAGACTTGAAATAATACTCCTGATTCGGTAAACCAAAACGAAACCCTCGTCCCCTACCTTTAGGCGTTGAGAGCTTCTCACCATCTTTCACACACAGCAAAATATCATGTGCATGCGCATCGCCTTTCTTCTCATAATATGTATTATTGGTCGCAACAACTTTAACCTCATATTTACGGGAAAACTTCAGCAACGTTTGGTTCACACGATCCTCATCTTCCTGACCATGACGCATCAATTCCAGGTAAAAATCATCCCCAAATTGTTCTTTCCACCACAGCAAAGCTTCTTCGGCCTGGCTCTCACCAATATTCAGTATTTTATTCGGCACCTCCCCCTGTAAGTTACCTGACAGCGCAATAACATCTTCCTTGTATTGAAGAATAAGATCTTTATCAATCCGCGGAACATAATAGAACCCAGACGTATAAGCAAAAGAAGCCAGTTTAGCCAGATTATGGTACCCGCGTTTATTTTTCGCCAATAACACAATCTGATAACCATTATCCTTCCTGGACTTATCTTTGTGGTTTTCACAAACAAAAAACTCACAACCAACAATTGGCTTTAAAAGCTGACCAGTAGGCTCCTCTCCATTCTCAACTGCCTCCGCATTTTGTGCTTCAACTTCTTTATTATGGCCTATAACACGAGAAACAAACTCAAAAGCCCCCATCATATTTCCGTGATCCGTTAACGCAACAGCAGGCATATTATCCTTGACCGCTGCCGAAACTAACTTATCGTACGACATCGTCGACTGCAGGATCGAAAACTGAGAGTGGTTATGTAAATGGGCAAATTTGGCATCCTTTAAAGCTGCTAACGCGTCCGCATCAACGACAACCTTGACTTCATCTGGCTGAGACCGTTTTCTAATTTCATCAGAAGCTGCTTTTAGGTTGATATGTTTCAGTCCAACAGTGGGTATAGGCCCCGGGTTGTTGGTTTTAAAATCGACAAAGTAGCCCGTATCGACCTGAAGTTCTTCGGCAGTGAATACCTCTCTTCTGACAAGCTCCAGAAAACAACGTGTTGTCGCCTCAACGTCGGCTGTTGCATTATGTGCCTCAGCAAACGGCACCCCGAATAAATAAGAATGCAGCTCGGTCAAATTGGGTAATTTAAAACGCCCACCGCGACCGCCTGGAATTTTCAGCAGTTCAGCTGTTACTTCCGTACAGGTATCCAATACAGGCATATTAGCCATATTGGACGCAACACCATAACGGTAAAATTCACAGCCCATGATATTCAAATCAAAACCAATATTTTGTCCAACAACAAACTTGGCTTTATTCAATGCCACATTAAATTTCTCTAGGACCTCCTGAAGCGGCAATCCCTGTTCTTCGGCCAATGCAGTCGATATGCCGTGTATTTTTTCAGAGTCATAGGGTATATCAAATCCATCTGGCTTAATCAAGAAATCGTGATGTTCGACCAAATTTCCCATCTCATCATGGATCTGCCAAGCCAATTGAATACAGCGAGGCCAATTGTCCGTATCGGTAATTGGTGCGTCCCAACGCTTAGGCAAACCCGTCGTTTCCGTATCGAAAATAATATACATAAAATTCTAACCCTCTTTAATACAATACATTAAATGCAAGACAATTTACATTTTTTTGAACTTGAAATTTACGAAATTATTAGAGAAGATTGTGTCAGATTTTTGCGAAAATCCACTAAAGAAAATCTGGCGTTACACGATATCTTGCAGTTGTTTCGCTTTAACAAGAAACAGTATCATAAACTCCTTTATCTTTCTCTTTTTATTTGCATCGAAAAAGTCAATATCAGGCCAAATCATCAAGCCCTCGAGCTCTTTTTTATCATGTATATCAAAAGATCTAACAGTATACCAACTTCAAATTACCAGTTTTTTTAACACGTACTTCATAGGGACTTTATAGGGACCTCATTCGGACCTCATTCGGATGAACCCCTATAATCTCCCTATTAATCCCCTTGTATCTCCGATTTTATTTCCTTCTAATTATGCGGTTGATATTTATTGCTCTCTCCCCAGTGTGGTAAAAATTCTCATCTAAAACCGCAACTTAGCATCTACAGACCGACTGTTTTCCATTTGGGCATACTTATCCTCAATACAATTAAAAACGAGATAAGCCTATGGGCGATAAAACACCTCAAATTTAATATTGTAATAGTTACACTATCCCAAGTATTTAGTATATTTGATTTTGACCCAAAAATCCATGATTAAAGCTATCTTTTTTGACATCGATGGAACTTTGCTAAGTTTCAAAACACATCAAGTTCCCGAATCTACTCAACAAGCATTTCAATTATTAAAAGAAAAAAACATCAAGGTATTTGTTTCAACAGGAAGATCCTACAATCAGCTGGGGCATATTCGTTACCTCGATTTTGATGGATATATCACCTTCAATGGCGGGTATTGCGTCACGAAGGAACAGGACGTAATTTATAAAAATAACATTCCTCAAAAAGACATTCGCTCCTTATTGGATTATGCTAAAAAGCGTGAAGACCTGACTTTTTCATTCATGTCTGAAAAAGAAATTTCCTTGAACCAGGTTACACCGGAGGTATTCCAAATGTACCAGCAGGTCAATGTCCCCACCCCACCAGTTCGGGATTACGAAAAGGATTTTGATCTTGACTCAGTTATGCAGGTCAATGTTTTCATCAATCCTGAAGAAGAAGCTGAATTTATGGAAAATGTGATGCCAAATTCAGTTGCGTCGAGATGGACGCCCGTTTTTGCTGATGTCAATCCGATGGGGCAAAGCAAAAAAATTGGAATAGATGTTTTTTTAGATCATTTCAACTTCAGCTTGGAAGAAACCATGTCATTTGGCGACGGCGGAAATGATATTACAATGCTAGCGCACACCCATATTGGAATTGCTATGGGTAATGCAAATCCCGAGGTAAAAGAAATTGCAGATTATATAACAGACAGCGTTGATGAAAATGGTATCTGGAATGCATTAAAACACTTCAATATCATCTAAAGTTGGATAGTTAAAGTTATTCGAGAAGTATTGCTGTTGCTATTCATCAGCAAATTATGTTTTTCCGGAAAAAGATAGTCCAATCGGTATCGAAAATCACGTATCAATGTGCTACTAAACTGACTTTCCAGGTAATGGTTCACGCGATAGCTAACTTCCAGCATAATCAGTTTGGATGAGCCCGATAACCGGATCCGAACTGGATGAGAAGACATCGTATTATAACCATTTTCAACAGCATGCTGTACCACAGGAAAAAGAATAAGCGACGGCAACATAATTTCATCCTGAAACTGTAGCTTATTTTCCCATTTGACTGAAAAACCTGCTGGAAGAAAACGCTCAGCCAACTGCAAATATTGGTTCAACAAGTTAAGCTCCACCTGCATAGCCTCAAATCGGTCAACATGAAGCTTAAGCAACTGCTCTTGAAAAGCAAAATAGTCCGCTGAATCTATTTTGTCACGTTGTATAAAATGCCCTATCAAAAAACTGTCCAGCTGACTGTTCCTAAAAGACAACCTATCCGCCAGTGCTAAAAGCTCTTCATTTCTTACACTCTTTTTACCCAAAAAACGATTGATTATACTCGACATTTCTTAAATTGCTGTAGATTAGAAACACAAAAATAAGGAAACATTATGTCAAATATTGCAATAGTTATTGAAGAAAGAGCCGCTGACATAGGCAATTTCTTAGTTGGGCGACTTCTTCCTTTCAGGCAGAAACGTATGGTCGGCCCTTTTATTTTTATCGACCACATGGGACCTGATAACATTGCCGAACCGCACTTTATGGATATTGCTCCACATCCGCATATCGGGTTATCCACATTGACTTATCTATTCGAAGGTAGCATTATGCACCGTGACAGCTTAGGAAATGCCGTGGAGATCAAACCTGGAGCAGTCAATTGGATGACGGCAGGTAAGGGTGTCACACATTCCGAAAGAACTCCCGAACAGCTGAGATCTACCCCGCACGACCTACATGGGCTGCAGATTTGGGTGGCCCTACCAAAAGAACTCGAAAAAATGGAACCTAATTTTGTTCACATAGAAGAACCACAGCTTCCACATTGGACCGAAGAGGGTGTATCTTATCGTTTAATTGCAGGTGAAATTAAAAACCATCGTTCCGAGGTTCCGGTATATAGTCCATTATATCTTATTGAAATCAAAGCAGAACAAGATGCGACCATCAAACTGGGCGATTACCTATATGGCGAAAGTGGATTATATATCCTTCATGGAACTGTTCATGCGGAAGGCCAGGAATTCGGTCCAAAACAGATTTTAGTTGCCAAGGATGCAAAACTATGTGAATTCGAAATGAAGGCGGGTACTTCAGTTTACATTTTTGGTGGTGAACCTTTTCCTGAACAACGATATATCGACTGGAACTTCGTCGCTTCAGACATTGAAACTTTAAAAATAGCGCGCGAAAAATGGGAAAATCACGAATTTCCAAAAGTACCTGGCGATGACGGCTATATTCCAATCCCACCAGTAAATCCGACTTTAGGACAGAAAAAAAATCAATAACAATATCCTGAACCGATAACAACGTGGACGTATAAATTGAAAAAGTCGCACACGTTGAAAGACACAATAGGCAAAAATAAAAATGCTGGAAATCATACAACGACTTCCAGCATTTTTACTTAAGCGATATGAAAGCCGACTAATGGGCTATCCCGCTCACACCACCGGAAACAACGAGTTTCATGGCATCTGTTGGAGACATATCTAATTTTTTCACCTTATCTGCACTGATAATGACAACCTGCCCTGCAAAAGAGTAGGAATATGGAAAATACACCATAACTTCTTCTTCAAGCCCAATGCTTTTTAAATCATGCTGCGTTAAGAAACCTATCTTTTTCAGACCAAACTCATTCACCGTCACCAGGACAGGTTCATTAAATTTCTTTGCATCACCAACAAAGGCCTCCGTAAAATCTTTAATCGAAGAATATAATGTATTTAAAAGTGGAATCCGCTGGATCTGATGATTAATCCACACTTTAATGGGGTCTGTCACAAAATTTGTAAAAATAAGCCCCGCCAGAACCAATACCAAAATAACGGTCAGAATACCTATTCCTGGAATATACAAGGGGTGCCCCCTATCATCCTCCAAAAAATGTTCAGTTAGATTCAATGCCGAATCAACTGATGCAACAATCCAAACTATTAAAAAAATTGCACCAGCTAGAGGAACCACTACCAGGACACCTCGTATCAAATAATTAATAAATCCTCTGATTAATTTGCTAAACATGAATTGAAAATCAAATATTATTCAAAAATGCAGAATATCCTTTATTATTCATAAAAATATACTCTTTTTACGCGTTGGGAAATACTCGTCAGCAGTTCATAGGGAATCGTCCCTATAGTCTTCGCCGCTGACTTTATATCAGGGTAAACGATAACTTCATCTTCCTCTCCAACTTCCACATCCGTTACGTCCAACATACACATATCCATACATATATCACCTATAGTAGGGACTAAAAAACCGTTTATCAACATTTTACCGACACCGTTACCAAAACGCCTATCGTAACCGTCTGCATAACCAATTTTAATTGTCGCAATCTTACTGTCTCTATACAGGACGCCGTGCCTATTATAACCTACGGTTTCACCTGCTGGGAGGTATTTAATTTGTGTCACATTCGTTTTCAAGGTACTCGCCTCCCTAATGGGTAAATCATGGCGCTCAATATCGATACCATAGAGACCTATCCCCAACCTCACCATATCAAAATACGCATTCGGCCACAATTCAATACCCGATGTTGCTGCAATATGACGTAGAAAAGAATATCCTATACCACTTTCGAGACGCTTTGTAAACTCATCCAGCAGATCAATTTGTCGCTGTGTAAATTCCCGATCCTTTTCATTACCTGCAGACGCTAAGTGGGAAAATGCAGATTTAACCTCTAAAACCGCTTCCGCACCTAACACAGCTATTAAACGATCGACCTCGTCAGGCATAAAACCCAACCGATGCATACCTGTATCTATCTTAATATGAATCGGAAAAGAAGCTATTTGTTTCGTTTTCAGAAAATTCAAAAAGGAGAACAATATTCTAAAGCTATAAATTTCCGGTTCAAGGTTATACTGAACAATGGACTCAAAAGAACTTTCATCAGGACTCATCACTACAATAGGTAATTTTATGCCTGCACCACGCAAATCAACTCCCTCATCCGCAAAAGCAACCGTCAGATAATCCACCCGATTGAATTGCAAAAGATTTGCGATCTCGAAGCTTCCACTACCATAAGAAAAAGCTTTGACCATGGTCATCAGTTTCACTTGTTTCGGCAGGAGCTGTCGATATACGTTCAAATTATTCTCGAGTGCATTCAAATTGATTTCAAGCACGGTATCATGCGATTTTGCAACTAAAAGCTGACTGATACGTTCAAAATGAAACTCACGTCCTCCTTTCAATAATACCGTGGCATTTTCAAAAGAAAGCGACCTAATATCGGCCAAGAAAGCAGTTGTATCGCTATATGAAATAGAAGGCACTTCAAATTGTGCTGCCACTTTAGGCAACACTTCACCTATCAATATCAATTTATCCAAACGATACTCACGAAGCAAACGTTTCAGCTTGGACAAACTTTTTTCATCTTCGATATGGACACCAGGGATATCCGACAATATCAACATCTTGAACGGATGCTGTCCTTGCTGATTTAAAAACTCCAGGGCTATCTGCAGCGCATCTAGATCATTACTATACGAGTCATCGATAATTGAGCTATTCTTTTTTCCTTTTTTTAACTCAAGACGCATCGCCACTGGCTGCAACTCTTTAATCCTCGATGCGATCACTTCATTTTCATAACCAAAACGTAGCATCACCGCTACACAATTTATCGCGTTCTCAACATTTCCTTTATCCACAAACGGCACTTCAACAGCAAAGGTGCGACCGGTATAATAGAACGTGACCATAGTAAATCGGTCGTTAACCTGTTTGATGGAATACACTTCCAAAGAAAGGCTCTCATCAAGCCCCCAAGAAAATTTTCGTGGCCTATAAGGCAATTGAATATTTTCGAGGTAACTGTTTGGAAAAATCATGGTTTCAACATTTTTAAAAAGCTCGAGCTTTTCATAAATCTTTTCCTCCTTAGATTTAAAACCAGCTTTATGGGCAACACCGATGTTGGTCAATAGTCCTATAGTTGGTTTTATCATCTGCTCAAGGCGCAGCATTTCCCCCTTTTCTGAAATCCCCGCTTCGATTAGCGCAAGATTATACTGATCGGATAACCCCCACAAGGACAACGCCACACCAAGTTGAGAATTATAGCTCTTAGGACTTCGGTAAATCTTATATTCAGGAGACATAAGCTGGAAAAGCCACTCTTTTACAATCGTTTTGCCATTGCTCCCAGTAATTCCAATGACAGGAGAATCAAATTTCTGACGATGAAAAGTTGCCAGCTCCTGCATAGCAACTAAACTATCCGCTACCCAAAGAATATTAGCTTCCAAAAGCTCCATTTCCTGTCCCTCATCGGCCTGAAGCACAAAATTACGAACTCCTTTTTCGTAGGCTTCCCGGATATACCGATGACCATCTCTGTTCTTCTGAAGTGCAAAAAAAATCCCGTTGTCCGCCTGAGCAATTTTACGGCTGTCATAAAATAAATGCTGGACAAAAGAATTGGGATCCGTGATAAATGTGCGATTGGGATGTAAAATCTGGGCGATTTCCGATATTTTGTACATTCTCCTGATATATTTTGATTGTGTCAAAACTGAACATTTTTTTAGTTATTTCATATTATTTTTGAAATTTTGACAATATGTTTGACGAAGAAAAAAGAAACAAGAAGATATTAACGCAGCATCAGGCGCAGTTGAAAGCGGAAAGCTATTGCGTCTATCAAGAACGCGCACAGCAAGAAGTACGCGATAAGCTCTACAGCTGGGGACTGAATGAAGTAGAAGTCGAAAATGTATTGGCCAATTTGATCAGCGATAATTTTTTAAATGAAGAACGCTTTGCTATTGCCTACTGTAACGGAAAACTCCGCATGAAAGGCTGGGGTAAAGTAAAAATCAAGCAGGCACTCAAAGCAAAAAGGGTATCCGAACAATTGATAAAAATTGCATTTAAGCAAATCGATCCAGATGAATATGAACAAATCTTAAATCATATCATTGACAAAAAACTCCGTGAAATTAGTGGTAAGAACCACTATGCAGTTAAAAACAAAGTTTATCAGTTTGCACTATCCCGCGGATTTGAAAGTGATTTAATTTTTTCTACACTGAATTCAAAGGAGTTATAAAAAACACAGAAAGAAAGTAAATAAATATTTTGCAATATTGAATTTTCGCTCTATATTTGCATCACCAAAAAGGAACGCAAGGTTCTTTTAAAAATTGAAATAAAATTCCAATGCGAAAATAGCTCAGCTGGTAGAGCACAACCTTGCCAAGGTTGGGGTCGCGAGTTCGAATCTCGTTTTTCGCTCACCTGCCTAGGTGGTGGAACTGGTAGACACGCAGGACTTAAAATCCTGTTCCCGTTAAGGGAGTGCGGGTTCGATTCCCGCCCTAGGTACAAGAAAGCTCATCTAACGATGGGCTTTTCTTGTTTATGCGCGTATATTACCTCGAATGGCCCTATCAAATTCACAAAACGCCCTTCAATCTTTAATAAACTTGCTTGCGAAGCTCATCAGCCAATGGACATTTTATTTTATCGCCATAAAAATAAGAGAAAGCCGTAGGCCAAACTCAACAATATAAGTTTCAACATGCCTATTTTATACTTGAATAAAAGAAAAAGTGAAAATAGCACCCAAACCAGAGCCATCGGCTCAATGGCATACCAAGAACTGACACCACTTGGAAATAGAATCCCTATACCTAAATAACAGGCTAAATTAACGATTACACCAACTACGGATGCAGTCACTAAAGATAGGATAAATTGTATACATGTATTTTTTTGGGTCCGTTCAATCAGTGGTGCCCCAACAAAAATCAAGGCAAAGTTTGGCAAAAAGGTAAAATATGCTGTAGTGATCAAACCTATTGCGGCCATGGAATAGGACTGATGAAAATGATTGAAGCCAGCCATAAAACCAACATAGGCCAAAACAACCACTAAAGGCCCCGGGGTCGTCTCTGCAAGAGCAAATCCATCTATCATCTGGCTCTTCGAAAGCCAAAACAATTTCTCTGTCACAAGAGCTGCAACATAGGGAATGACTGTATAAGAACCTCCAATCGTCAAATACGCAGACTTTGTAAATAAAAAAGAAAGTGTCTTCCAAAATTCCGTGTCGATGGTAAAAAACAGCAAAATGCTCAACGGAATCAACCATAGTAAGAAAAACAGCAACACCTGAAGAGAAATACGACGGTAGGATACCGAAGGAAGTGTTTCGAGCGTATTGACATAATAAGTAGATTCGAACTGCTTGTCTTCATTTTCACGATTAGCATCAATTTTGGAAGTTTTTGACAAGATTGCATATAGTAATAGACCAACAGCGATCACACCCATAATAATCCAGGGCATTGGAACCCCAGCAAAATACGATAGAAGAAAAGCGGCCAATGCTACCAAATAATGCCATGTACTGACAAGAGATTTCTGCCCCACCCGAAAGGTTGCAAATATAATGATCGCAAGAACTGCAGGTTTTAAACCCGAAAATAAAGCAATAAACAATGCGGTGTTGCCATAGTGCGCATATAGTGTACTGAGTCCGCATATAATAAGAAGTGAGGGAACAATAAAAAATACCCCGGCCAACACAGCACCTTTTATGCCGTGCAACTTCCATCCTAAATAAATCGTCAATTGATGCGCTTCCGGTCCCGGCAACAACATACATGCATTAAGTGCCTGAAAAAACTTCCTGTTACTTACCCATCTTTTCTTTTCGACCAAAAAATCGTGCATAATGGTCACATGGCCGGTTGTTCCACCAAAACTTATCCAACCTAACTCAAACCAAAACCACATGGCTTCCCGAAAAATTGGCTTCTGTCTATTATTTTCTTCCTCTAAATTCATCTTTTTCAACGCTATTTGTCTTAGGCCCGGATTTTATCGAAAACAATTTCTGCAGAACAGGCCCCATTCCGATGTCTCCTGTTTTAAAACACCTTGTTTCGGGAGACCATATACAGCGGTGTAAAACCGCCATATAACTGCATAAAAAAAGCGAGATATCTTAAATATCTCGCTTTTTTTATATTAAGAATTGGTCTGATAAACTATTTTTTATCTAAAATAGTAACTTCCACTCTTCTATTTTTTTGACGTCCTTCCGGACTTTTATTATCTCCAACTGGATTTGACTGACCGAAACCTTTTGCCGTAATGCGTGATTCAGCAACCCCTGAATCTACCAAGAACTTCTTAACAGACGCCGCTCTTTTATCGGAAAGCCACTGATTATACTCAACAGTACCCGTAGCATCAGTATACCCATCAACTTTGATCTTATTATTACTTTCCTTCAAGATCAACGCCAATTTACTAACTTCAGTTTTTGCCTTCTCAGATAGGTAAGAAGAGTTTGTTGGAAACAATAAATCAGACGATATACTAAACTTAATCCCTTCATCAGTTCTTTTCGCGTCATTAAAATCCTTCTTCACATTTTTCAAACCATCATCAGTTCCATCTTTTGTTACAACTGCACCTGGATTGACTACAATAGCTTGTTGTTTACAGGAAAATAACGATAAACTTGCACATAAGGTTAAAATTCCCAAATTAATTTTTCTAAGCATGTCGTTTCTAACGTATTTAATATCGATTTAAGCAAGTAAATATAGCGAAAAAAGTCCAATATGACATCCCTTCTACGTCATATCTAACGTAACAAATCTATTTCTTGGTATATACTTTTTCTAAAGTCTTTTTTACCTCAGGAATATTTTCATACAATTTCCAAATCATGCCTGAATTTGCATTCTCGATCATCACAGCAATCGTTGCCTGATTCCTCGCACGATAACTTTCAGAAACATCGTTGTTTTTAATATCAATCCAGCTTCTGAAACCATATTGTGTAAATAACACATCAGCGTATTCTTCGTAAAATTTACGTAATGCTTTTAGACCAATCTCCTTTTCAAATGGGTAAGCTGCAATAGCTATTGCAGGATTCACCAAATACCCCTGATAGGTATCTTCCACATTTTCCACTCCCCAAATATCGGTAAATCGTGTCCCTATACTCATTTCATTATCTCTCCGTTTATAGGCAAGAATATAATTCGATAAATATTTTTTGTAATCTACAAAGTCATCTACTTTCCCTTTAGGATCCATAATCAAAAAGGGACGATAGACAGACATCAATGATTCATTTAAACTGCCGCCTGCAATACTCTTGGCAAAAATAACTTTGTCGTCGGAGTAGATCGAAATTCCGGCATTTCCCCTATCGCCAATTAAAGGGTTTGCACTTATTGAAAGCGCCAAAGAATCATTTAATTTCATTTTGAGTTCAGGAGCCAAATCACTGGAGTCATCCCCAAAATACAATTCGTTGCCTTGATGTTTGGTTGCAAATCCATTGATATAAGCTGAAATAGCTAAAGGGTGGGTAGGTGAAGACATCGCTAGTAAATAGGTACCCAAACTCTCGTTAAATCCCCCCAAAGGCCTCGATCTAGCTGTACTGTCTACAGGCGACCACTTATTCCAGAGTACATCAGGATTCTGTGCGTCGGTAAAATAGTTCCAATTTATGCGTTCCCAGAGCTTCGTAATATTATTTCTCAACGTCTGTTCCTCGGGATCTTCTTTAGAAAAATATTGCCGGGCGATTAAAAGCGATTCCATGATATGGGAGGTTCCGCGCAAATCGTACGTTGGAATTGAATCGCGATAATAAGGCACCCCCGACCGGCCATCGTAAAGCGCTGTAAAGACCCCTTGATGTTGTTGTGCACTGCTCAAAAATTTTACAATCCGTGTTAACCTGACTAAAAGAGCTTGTCGCGAGATCAAGTTATTCTCTCCTGCCACAAGTAGGCCCAAAATCGCATAGCCAGTTTCATTTGTAGATACAATAGCCTGCCTATTGCCTCGATCAGGCAGAAACATACCACTATTCACATCATAGTTGTCTATAAAATAATTCACATGAGCATTCCGGATAAAATTCAACATCTCCGTATCCGTACCTTTTTTTGTCTGTACCTCCCTAACCTCAGAAAAAGGAGATTCAACATAATTATAGTCTACCCAAGCGATCTTATAATAATAAGATTTGTTATATTCATTTACCCTATCTAGCGACTTCTGTACATAGATGGGTAAAATTGCTATCGGCTGAAAATTGAGTTTATCTTCCGAACGATAGATTTTCACGTAGCGAATACTTGGTGTTAGCGGCAATTGCCAGACCAACTCGACTTGTTTATCCACGGAACTGATCTTAGATAAGATAGCTGCTGATGACAGTCTTACCTTTGGATAGTTTTTGGGCAAAAACTCTATTTGATCGATAAATAATTGATTTGTCTGCAGTGCAGTTCCATTCTGTTCAAGAATTAAAGCCGAAACAGGCTTCCCTAATGAAATTCCTACACATTTGGCGACTGGAATGGAAACATTAAGCCAGGTATCATAAGCAAAATCATCGATATAATTTGCGATATCCACAGCATTTGTCCTTGTATCATTTTGCTGTAAGGTGACTTTTGGCAATTGTCCCTTTTCAGTATTGCTTTGAATAAAAAGCTTAAAAGTTAGCTGATCATCCTTAGCAATTAAATAGGGAAATTTCTGTTTATCGTTTAAAATACTTGCCTCCCATTTACCATTAGGAGAAGAAACGTACCGCAAAGAAAGCGAATTGCCTGGCGTAAAAAACAAACTATCGGAAACCGGTAGGCTATAGCTCACATTTTGGATCCATGATTCACCAGTATAATGAGCGATACTCTTAGCATAACTCCCGTTGATAACACTATTGTCAAATAAAACCTCAGGATAACTTTCTGATCGAACAAGTGTAGGTAAGATCAGTAACAAAAGAAAGTAAAAATATTTTTTCAGCATAAGTCAACATTTTTCACAGGCCTACAATCAAAAACTAAGCCACCAGTACGATTATAACGCAAATGTAACAAAGGAATTCCAATGATATTATCCTCCCTAATTTTAATTTCAGAAAAAATGCGCTAAATTAGCCCTCTGAATATTTTCATAAAATAGATATATGAAAACCACGTTTGATTTTGAAAAGCCAATTGCAGACTTGCAATTGCAAATTGAAAAGGTAACTCAAGTTGCCGAAAAAACTCAAGTTGACATGAGCGCAACCGTTCGTGAGCTTGAAGAAAAGCTTGCTTCTACTGAAAAAGAAATATACGGCAATTTAACAGGCTGGCAGAACGTTCAAATGTCACGCCATCCGGATCGCCCTCAGACTTATGATTATATAGAAGCTATCTGCGACGAATTTATCGAGTTGCATGGTGACAGAACCGTTAAGGATGATAAAGCGATTGTCGGTGGTATGGCTTCTATTGATGGTAATGCCGTTATGATCATCGGTCATCAAAAAGGTAAAAACACCAAAGAGCGTCAATACCACAACTTTGGAATGGCCAATCCTGAAGGCTACCGAAAGGCCCTACGTTTAATGAAAATGGCTGAAAAGTTCAATAAACCTGTGATCACTTTAATTGATACGATGGGTGCTTATCCAGGACTTGAAGCTGAAGAACGCGGACAGGGTGAAGCGATTGCACGCAACCTCATGGAGATGGCTGTATTGAAAGTTCCAATCATTTGCGTTGTTATTGGTGAAGGAGCTTCAGGTGGAGCTTTGGGTATTGGCGTTGGAAACAGAGTCTACATGATGGAACATACCTGGTATTCGGTCATATCGCCTGAATCTTGTTCTTCTATCCTATGGAGAAGCTGGGATCATAAAGAAAAAGCCGCTGAGGCATTAAAATTGACTTCAGAAGACATGTTGGGCAACGGCTTGATTGATGGTATTATCCCTGAACCGCTAGGTGGTGCTCACCAAGATCCCGCGGCAGCAGCGGCTAATCTAAAAAGCCAGCTGTTGAAAGATCTTGCTGAATTGACGGCTAAAGATAGCGATACATTAGTTACTGAAAGAATTGATAAGTTTAGCAAAATGGGTGTGGTAACTGAATAATGTTAGCAATACAACCCTAAAAAATAAAAAAGTCAGCAGTTAGCTGACTTTTTTTATGGTTATCCTGCATTAAAAATACACCTCCTCGTTCCAAAAAACAGCCTCCATACAAATCAATCCTATCCACAAGCTTCTAAAAGACTTTTTTAATAAAAAATAATTCGGTAATTTTTAAATAGTTACAACTTTAATCAATAAAAAAGACAAAAACATTTTGCGCAAATAACTTATTTTTCTACCTTTGCATCACTTTCAAAAACAGAAAGGATTCCGTAGCTCAGCTGGTAGAGCAATACACTTTTAATGTATGGGTCCTGGGTTCGAATCCCAGCGGGATCACAAAAAAAAAGCTAATCTTACGATTAGCTTTTTTTGCTTTATCGGTATTTGAACCCGAAAGAAGTGTAGACAGGGTTTGATCGGAACATGTTAATCTACATCCCAAAATGTTCTATTACCCCACAATAACGATCGTTTTGTTATCTAAGCGTAGTCCTTTTCTTTTTTAATTTTTAGCTGCACAAATTAGGATCAAGTAGGGACGAAATTCGCTTTTATTACAGTGCTTGTTCAGTGCTCGTTCAGTGATTGCTCAGTGATAGTTCAGTATAGACTGAATAATCACTGAGCAATCACTGTCTAAAAATTGATTGAAAATTGTTATTAGGTATAAGTTGGTATGCGAGACTTAGAGGAAATTAAACCGAGATAGATTTAAACAAAGGAACGACAGATGCTCACCGATCTCAATACAAATTATTCGGGCAGTAATATGACTTCCAAAAACTTCACCATTTCGCCCCCCGCTATAGTATGGGCACGTAATTCAATCACTTGCTTGCCCTTTGGTAATAGCACCGTACCCAATTCAAGTTGATTGTCATGCAAACTGACAGCAGACGACGGATCTATTGTAAAATCCGTATTCTTCCCCCCTAAATTTAAGCCGAGCTTCCCTCCCGTACCTGCAACATCTTTCACATACCGGATAGCCACCTTGAAGCGTCCGCCATTTAACACATTCGTTTCCCATCTCAAACCCTGATTTAAACTAGTCCACCCCGTCACATAGTAGCGATTCCTTTTACCATCTCCAAACTTCATCGGACTACCTATCTGTTTTGCATAAAAGGTCAGTAGCCGGTTTTTATTGATATTATGATCCACATACATTAAATCAGGATTTATTGGATTCGTTATCGTATCCTTCAATTGCACCACCACAACCAGGTCATCCTCCTGAGACGTAATTTGATCTATAGGAATATGCAGTCCATCTTTTTCGGATCTGTATTTTCTGATCGTTTCTCCCGACAGTAACGAAACAGAATTAACCTTAGCAATCAGTCCGCCGACAATAAGATCATTCCGTAGAGGACGTTCGAAAACGTGTAAATACAGGGTATTTTTACGCTGTGTAATGACTCCCCAGGGCTGACGAGGTAAACGAGATGGTCCAACAGCAATGACACTTTCACTACTCCCCCGCATCCAGTGACCTAACCTCTTTAAAATTGCGACGTCAGCACTGTCGATGCTTCCGTCACCTTTTGGGCCAATATTCATTAGAATATTCCCACCCATGGCCCTAGCCTTCGCTAAGAGTTTGATAAAATGAGCGGTCGGTTTATGGCTCTTATCGGTCGACGAATAGCCATAAGATTCATTTGTAGTTGGTATGGCCTCCCAATAAGCGCCAGAAGCAACTGGATAATACTCCTCAGGTCGATCTGCCGTATTCAGATAATCGCCATAATTCTTTTCCTCTGTACGGGCCAATCGACCATTGACTATGATATTCGGATCTGCTGTTCGAATAGCTTTTAAAATTCTCAGGTTTTCAGATAGCGGCAACTTATGAGGTGTATCAAACCACAACAAATCCGGATGATAGCGCTGAATAAGCTCCTCAATCTGTGGAATCGCCTTTTGATCCACATAATGCCTGGCCTTTGTCAACCATTCGGGATGTTTGTCAAACCAATTTGTACCACCCAACAATTTATCCCCACCTGGATTACTGTAATCCCAGTCATTGCCCGGAGCATCCGGATGCTCCCAATCAAAAGCATGCGAGTAATAGAATCCAAACAAAAGCCCATGTTTATGGCAGGCTACTGCTAATTCCGCCAATGGGTCCCTTTTAAATGCGGTGCTTGACAATGAATAATCACTTGAAAATGCGGAAGGGTACATCGCAAAGCCATCATGATGCTTAGCCGTGATGATAAAATATCTCATCCCTGCATTTTTTGCCAACAATACCCATTCCTCTGCATCAAACTTTAAAGGATTAAATCTACGTGCAGAATCAAGGTATTCAGTACGTGGGATTTTCATCACACGCATCAGATGCTCCGCATAGCCCCCTCCCGGCCTCCCCTTCCAAATATTTCCATATTGAGAATAAACACCCCAATGAACAAACATCCCAAATGAGGCTACCTTCCATTTTTCTAGGCGTTGTTCACGAGTTAATGCAGCTTGTTTCCACCAACCAGTTTCTGCTTCAACAATCGCATTTTTATCACGTGCTGTCGCATCATTAAACATATTTGAAGCCTCATTGCCCTCATTTACATTTTTAATCTGTGCGCTCGAAAACAATATTCCCGAAGAAAGTATAAAAAGAAAAAAACACTTGATTTTAAACATAACTTTGGTTTTATGAAGATGGCAAATCCAACCTGAAAGATTTCAGACAGACACCCTTTCTAAATTTATTGAATTATCGTTCCTGGCGACCTAATGGAAGGAATATAGGATCGATTTTAACTATAATCAAAAATAATCTAAAACTACATTTTATAAGTGTACAATTCGTTCGTTTTAGGGGAAATATTGATCCGAGTCCCAAAAAAGAAAACCTATTCTTTAATAGGATGTTTATATCGTATATACATCTTAAAATAAATAAACAGTGATCTAAGCAATAGATTGCTCCATGGTCACCAAAAGATCTTTTAAATATTTTTAACATAATCAGATACAAGCTATCTGTATTTATTGAATATTTGTCTAAAACTTTAAATTAATATGGAAAAACTAACCGCCAAAGCCAGCATCCAAATTCAGAGACCAATCAACGAAGTTTTTGAGGCTATTGTAGATCCTAATAGAATGAATCACTATTTTATAAAATCTTCAACTGGACGTCTAGAGACAGATAAAACGGTAGAATGGACATTTCCAGAATTTCCCGACAGTTTTCCCGTGACAGGAAAAACCATCAGCCCCAATTCTTATATCTCTTTTGACTGGAGCGGGGGACTTCCCAATCAACTGGTAGAAATCACACTATCCACATTCGGAGAAAGCGCGACGGTCATAAAGATTACAGAACACGAAATGAACAACGATGCAGATGGAATTCTGATTATGATGCGACAAACAGAAGGTTGGGCCAACTTTTTAGCGTGTATGAAAGCCTATCTAGAATACGATATCAATCTGAGAACTGGAGCTTTCGATTTTATGTTCCAAAAATAGTGCTATCTAAAAATAGCTGCTCATCGAATTACTTCAAACACAATATATTCAATTAAAGATATTCAATTAAAGTTATCCGAATATCCGGCAAAAGACTTCAACTAATACATGGCAAAAAATAAAACGGCATATACCGAAGCATCTGTCCAAGACTTTATAAAAACAGTTGACGACCCACAAAAACAAATCGATAGTGCAACACTGATACAACTTATGGAAACCACAACGGGTGAGCCGGCTAAAATGTACGGACCAACTATCATCGGATTTGGAAACTATCATTATACCTATGCAAGTGGGCATGAAGGCTATGCTCCTTTGATCGGATTTAGTCCCCGAAAATCAGCAATCTCCCTTTATGTATTTACCGGTGCCGATGAGCACCGACATTTGGTCGATCAGCTAGGGAAATTCAAAATAGGCAAAGCTTGCATATACATCAAGAAATTAAGCGACATCAATATAGAGATACTCCATCAGCTTATGTCCGAAACGATACAGTTTATTGAGAATAAGTATACGAGAATCAAAGAATAGCACAAATTATGGCAACGAGCATCGCAACAATAGACGAATATATCAATCAATTTGAAGAGGAAAAAAAAGAATATCTGATCAAGGTGAGACAGCTTATTGCTGGCCTAGTCCCTCCTTCTGCAGATGAAACGATCTCCTATCAAATGCCGACCTTCAGATACAAGGGTAATATCATCCATTTTGCGATGAACAAAAACCATTTGGGCCTCTATCCAGGACCAGCTGCTATTGCGCACTTCGCTACAGAACTCAAAAATTTTAAAACCACAAAAGGTGCGATACAAATCCCTTTAGATCAACCGATTCCAATACCAATAATTACCGATATTGTCAATTTTAATATTGATAAGCTTAAAGACAAACAAGGCCCTAATTGGTACCAAAGCCGAGGGAACTGGCAGGAGGCCGAAGAACTCATGCAGCAAATCATCCTGCGAACTTCCTTAAAAAAGGAATTCAAATGGGGGAGTTACATCTATACTCATAAAGGAAAAAATGTCATCGGTTGGGGCGGCTTTAAAAATTTCTTTTCCCTTTGGTTTTATAATGGTGTATTCTTAGCCGATCCGGATAAACATCTCATCAGTGCCTCCGAAGGAAAAACGAAAGCATTACGACAATGGCGCTTTGAAAACGTTATGGATATGGATGTCGAAAAAATAGCCGCCTATATCCAAGAATCCATCCAAACCATTGACGAGGGAAAAGAGCTCAAACCAACGAAATCTCCAACGAAGCCCCCCACTGGTCTATTATTAGAAGCGCTACAGGCAGATCCGACCTTCGAGGAAAGTTTCCGGGCTTTAACACCAGGAAAACAGAAAGAATACATCGAGTACATCGATGAGGCCAAGCAAGAAAAAACGAAACAATCCCGTCTTGAAAAAATTAAGCCGTTGGTCCTCGCTAAAAAGGGCTTAAACGACAAATACAAATAGGTGAATGCTAAAACAAAAAGAAAATGATGAATAATTCAATTATCCCATCCATTTGGTTCGATCAAAACGCGCAGGAAGCTTTTGATCTTTACTGTCGCATCTTCCCCGAAAGCCATATTAGTAATAGCTCTCCCATCGTTATTGAAGCTGTCCTAAACGGTGTAAAATTTATTGGAATAAATGGAGGTCCCATATTCAAACCCAACCCCTCCATATCATTTATGGCCATTTGCGAAAGCAAAGAGGAAATTGATCGTATCTGGAATTCACTTTCTGTGGGCGGCAATACCTTAATGCCACTAAACTCCTACCCTTGGAGCCCTTACTACGGCTGGCTGGCCGACAAGTTTGGTGTCAATTGGCAATTATACCTCGGTAAACTAAGCGACACCAACCAACAGGCAATTGTACCAACCTTAATGTATTGCGGAGAGCAACAGGGAAATTGTGAACAGGCTTTAGCATTTTATGCAGAATTATTTCATGATTTTCGAAGCAATGGGATCATGAAATACACAGCAGGTGAATATATCGGATCAATCCAACATACCCAATTTTTAGTCCGGGATTTTACGCTCATGGCAATGGATAGCGGAGTTCCTCAAACTTTCACGTTTAACGAAGGTATTTCACTCACCATCCTCTGTAAAGATCAGCAGGAAATTGATTATTTCTGGAATAATATCACGAAAAAAGGTAAAGAGAGCATGTGTGGCTGGTGTAAAGACGAATTCGGCGTAAGCTGGCAGATCGTACCCGAACAAATTGCAACATTACTACAGCGACCGGAGGCGAATGAAGCGCTCATGAAAATGAAAAAAATCATTATCGAGGAGCTCATAGGATAATTTCAAGAGGAACCTCAAGCTGAGGATAAGAGCTATGTAAAATAGTATTAAGAAAAGGGGATAAATAATCCCCTTTTAAGCTTTCACTTGCAAGGCCAATGCGTACAATTTCATCTGTTTAATCATGGATAGCAAGCCATTTGCCCTTGTCGGTGACAAATGTTCTTTTAACCCTATTTTATCTACAAAATATAAATCGGCATCAACGATCTCCTTGGCGCTATGTCCAGATAGCACTTTGACCATTAAGCTCACCAAGCCTTTTGTGATAATCGCATCGCTATCTGCCGTAAAATACACTTTTCCATCTTTTATTTCCGGGAAAAGCCATACTTTGGACTGACATCCTTTGATGATATATTCATCTGTTTTGTATTGTTCATCAATTAGAGGCACTTCTTTTCCCAGCTGGATGATGTACTCATATTTTTCCATCCAATCCGTAAAGAAAGCAAAATCCTCAATTAATTCATCCTGTATTTCATTAATGGTCATACCTATTTTTTATTAAACCAACATATTGACCGCGCGTTGGATACCAGCGACCAAAATATCTATTTCCTCTTTTGTATTATATACGGCTAAAGAAGCACGAATAGTTCCCGGGATGCCAAACCTATCCATGACAGGTTGGGCACAATGGTGGCCTGTACGCACAGCGATTCCTAATTTATCCAAGATCACACCAACGTCATAAGGATGCGTGCCGTCGATTACAAATGAAATAACGGAACATTTCTTCTCGGCCGTTCCAAAAAACCGCATACCTGGAATTTCAGCCAACTTCTCCGTAGCGTACTGCAACAAATCGTGCTCGTAGGCCTCGATATTTTCCAGACCTATTGAATTGATATAATCGATAGCCTCGTTCAGACAGATACCGGCCTCAATATTGGGCGTACCCGCCTCAAATTTAAAGGGCAGTTCGTTATAGGTCGTTTTTTCAAAAGTAACCTCTTTAATCATATCTCCACCACCTTGATAAGGCGGCATCGCGTTCAATAAGTCCTCTTTACCGTATAACACCCCAACTCCAGTAGGGCCGTACATTTTATGCCCGGAGAATACCAGAAAATCTACATCAAGCTTTTGAACATCAATCTGTATATGTTGAACCGCTTGTGCAGCATCAACTAATACAACTGCACCATGTCGGTGAGCAATTGAAATCATCTCGCTCACAGGATTGATTGTCCCGAGGGAGTTTGAAACATAGGTTACAGCAACTAATTTGGTTTTCTCATTAAACAAATTGCTATAGGCATCCATATCGAGCTCACCTTTATCATTCATCGGAATAACCCGAATTTTACAGCCCTTTTCATCACAAAGCATCTGCCAAGGCACAATATTAGAATGGTGTTCCATCGCTGAGATAATAATCTCATCACCTTCGTGGATAAAAGCTCTGCCATAACAAGTTGCAATCAGATTTATTCCATCTGTTGTTCCTTTGGTGATAATGATTTCCTTATCTTCAGCAGCATTGATGAAAGCCTGAACTTTTTTCCGAGTCACCTCAAAAGCGTCCGTCGATATCTGACTAAGATAATGTACGCCCCGATGCACATTACTATTCATATCTGTATAATAATGTACAATCGAATTGATAACAGAACTCGGCTTCTGTGTTGTCGCGCCGTTATCCAAATAAACCAATGGTTTACCATTGACCTCTCTCTTCAGAATCGGAAAATCGGCACGTATTTTATCTATATTAAATTTTTCCAACGTCGTCTAAATAATTTATACAAAGTTAATAGTATTTTATCGAATACAGGCTGACCAATCTGTTTTTTATGTCATTATCAATGTCGGTTTTCCAAGGTATCCTCAGCCAAAAAAGTAATTTTTGGCATTTTAAACAATTATAGTTCGCTTTTATAATTTATTGATGCTATTTAGTTACCTTTGTAATGATATGCAAGAATTACCTCTAAATTTACCAGAAGGCTCACGTAAAGAAGTGATGGCCTATTTGGAACCGTTCATGCTCAATGAGATGAGCGAATACCTGAAGCCTGTTGAAGACATGTGGCAACCTGCCGATTTTCTTCCAGATTCTTCCAGGGACACTTTTTTTGAGGAAGTAAAAGAGTTGCAGGAAAGTGCAAAAGAACTCTCTTATGATTTAGTCGCAGTATTAGTTGGTGACACCATCACCGAAGAGGCCCTTCCAACGTACGAATCATGGTTGACCATGGTAGAAGATGTTGACAAAAACGAACAGGGTGGATGGATGAAATGGGTACGCGCTTGGACAGCTGAAGAAAACCGCCACGGTGACCTGTTGAACAAATACCTTTATTTGTCAGGCAGAATAGACATGCGCCAATTTGAAATGTCTACACAATATCTTATTCAAGACGGTTTTGATATCGGTACTGGTGCAGACCCTTACCGGAATTTTATTTATACTTCATTTCAGGAATTGGCAACCAACGTTTCCCACCGTCGTGTATCTGGGCTTTCTAAAAAAAGCGGAGATAAACTTTTGGCAAAAATGTGTGGTGTCATCGCATCTGATGAAGCACGCCATGCCAAAGCCTATATGTCTTTTATTTCAAAAGCAATCACAGTAGACCCGAGTGAAGTCATGATTGCATTTGAGGATATGATGCGTAAAAAAATCGTTATGCCAGCCCAGTTCTTAAGAGAAGCAGGCGAGCCCCAAGGAGAAGCATTTGCACATTTCTCGGACGCGGCCCAACGATTGGGAGTATATACTGCTTTGGACTACGTGGATATCTTGAAAGAGCTGAATAGTGAGTGGAAAATAGATCAAGTTACTGGCCTGAATGATAAAGGTGAGAAAGCGAGAGATTATCTACTAAAACTACCCGATCGTTTGGCTAGACTGGCTGATCGGATGAAGGTTCCAGAAAAAGATTATAAATTCAAATGGATTTATTGATATAAAAAAAGCTTGATTATTAAATCAAGCTTTTTTTATATTGAAAGAATAACTTTACTGTGTCAAAATTATTACCGCTTATTTCACGTTACCCATCAATTTACGCACAACAGGCGACAAGGCTATAAGCACCACACCAGCAATCAAAGAATATAAGCCTAATTGTTTATAACTCTCTGTATAAGTCACCAGTTTATCCGCCAATGAACTTTCTTCCTTAGCTTCGGCCATACTAGCACCGATCAAACCTGCTACATACTGACCGTAAGCACTCGCCAAGAACCACATTCCCATCATGATACCTTGCAATCTCGCCGGAGACAATTTCGTCATAATGGAAAGACCAATTGGTGATAGACAAAGCTCCCCAACGGTAATAACAAGCAGCGCAAGGGTAAAGACATCCAATGAGGTCATACCATCGTGAGCGAATAAACGCGTAGCAAATAGAACATAATAACCTAATCCCAAGAAAACAAAACCAAGACCAAACTTAATAATGGTATTTGGCTCAAGTTTACGCTTGCCCAGCCAAATCCAAAAAAGGCCAAAAAGAGGTGCTAATGCAATAATAAATAACGCTCCACCTGAATTGTTAACACCATTTGGATCGAGCGTCATAACGCCCAATAAAGAATCATTCAAATGCTTAGCAGCAAAGATGCTTAAGGAACCGCCACTTTGCTCATATATTCCCCAAAAGATAATCGAGAAAAGAATAAACACCAGGGCAGCAATTAATTTCTTCCGCTCTTCAGCAGTCACTTTAGACATTTCATAGAAAAGATACAACAGCGTCAATGGGCCAATTGTGTACATAAAATAGTCTGTATACTGCGTTTTTGACACCATGATCTGAATAATAGGGATAAAAATCAACGTGGCAATATATACAGCATATTCTACCCATTTTGGTAATGCCTTCGTCTTTACTATGGCCTCAGGATCCCCTGGTTGAAGTCCTATTGGTCCTAAATGCCTTTTGGTAAAGTGAAAATTCACTAAACTAACCAACATTCCTACCGCCGCCAAGCCAAAAGCAACATTCCAACGATGTCCCTCAGAAATAATTGACGTCAGCATATATCCTTTACCGATCGCAACACAGATATATCCGCCTAAGAATGCACCTAAATTTATTCCCGCATAAAACAACGAAAAACCACCATCACGACGAACATCACCTTTTTTATACAG
This sequence comes from Sphingobacterium siyangense, assembly GCF_007830445.1. Lineage (GTDB taxonomy): Bacteria > Bacteroidota > Bacteroidia > Sphingobacteriales > Sphingobacteriaceae > Sphingobacterium > Sphingobacterium siyangense. The sequence continues at coordinate 105,415 of NZ_VLKR01000018.1, forward strand.
CTCGCCTACCATCGTCGATATGTTGGGTTTAAAAAAACCGGTACCTATTATGATAAATGATAAACCAAAAAAGAAATACTTATGCGGATCTGCAGCAAGAAATAAGCTCCCTACGATCATCAATAAGCCACCCCAAAATAAAGATTTTCTAAAACCAAGAATTTTGTCTGCAAACAGCCCACCTATGAATGTAAACGCATAAACAAATGCCTGTGTCGCTCCATATTGTAAATTGGCATCCTTTTCAGCAAAGTTTAATTGTGTGATCATAAAGAACACCAACATACCGCGCATACCATAGAAACAGAATCTTTCCCACATCTCGGAAAAAAACAAACTCCAGATTTGCTTTGGGTACTTTCCGTCAAAATTTTGAATCTCTTCTAGCGATTCCCTTGTACTAACCTCCATACTAATTTATATTAATCAAAAAAGCTTCTTTCGTAAAAGAAGCTTATATATTTGTTATTTAATTCCGTGCATCAATCGTTTAATCAATGGATTAAACAGCATTACTAACAGGCCTGCTAAGGCAGGAATTGCTGTAAATAAGAAGAAGAAGTAACTCAAGGAGTGTTCCTCTTGAATGGTCTCCACTTGTCCCCCCAATACCGCTGCAACCTTCTGTGCAATAGCAATCGCCAAATACCAGATTCCAAACATAAATGCGAGCATGCGAGCCGGCACCAATTTCGATACATAAGAGAGGCCTACAGGTGAAATAAATAATTCACCCAATGTATGGAACAAATAGGTCAGCACCAAAAATACCATCGAGATTTTAGCACCCTGGCTTATTCCTATTGATCCTAATCCAATAATGAAAAATCCTATCGCAACCAAAATCAGACCAAAGCCATATTTAAAGGCTGCTGATGGATTATACTTCGACTCCCAAATTTTGGATACCGAAGAGGCAAGTGCAATAATAAAAAATGAGTTTAAGATAGAGAACCAAGAAACTTTGATTTCTGATGCTTCTTTATTGAACTCATTGTACAACATCCAGATTACTGCTCCCCAAATCAACCCAAAACAGATAAATAATACGATATTTGAAATGGCAATTTTGTTCCAGGTTACTTTTGCCAATTTAATCAGAACCCAAGAAATAATCGAAAGCGGTACAATCGTCAATAAACCATTTACCACATTAAAGGTTGTTAATGCAGCACCAGTAAGTGATCTGTCAATATTATCTCTAGCCACAAGAACTAATGAAGTTGCCCCCTGCTCAAAGCTCATAAAAAAGAAGACCAAGAAAAAAGCCAACAGCACAACTGCGAACATCCGATCCCTTACAACCTTATCATAACGCATAATCCGTGTAACAATAAGATATATGAAAAGAATCAACGCCACAATGACCATTATATACTGCCCTCTTAGAAATGGCGTATCCAAACGAGAAAATACATCAACAATACCATTCTTCGATAAAGGGTCATTAAAAGCGTATACAAAACCAATAATAGAAACTATCGCGATCAATACATAATCCCGTATGGTAAATGGATTCCTTGTATCCGTATCCTCAGCGATAACTTTATGCTCCCCAGAGGTGGACTTATTTAAAACACCAAGATTTCCCATGAGTGGTTTTGCAAAAACAAACTGCAGTGTTCCCAAAAGCATAAAGATACCAGCCAAACCGAATCCCCAATGCCAGCCATAAGTTTCGGCAATATATCCACATAGCATCATACCAAAGAAAGCGCCGGCATTGACCCCCATATAAAATATGGTATAAGCGCCGTCCTTTTTTTCTGGCAGATCTTTATACATCTCACCTAAGATAGATGGCATGTTAGGCTTGAAGAAACCCGTTCCGATAACTAGACACACTAAACCAAGGAAAAACATAATCGAAGTATCAAAGGCCATGGCAGCATGGCCAAGCGTCATAATCGCCGAACCGATGATCACAGCTTTACGTGATCCAATATATTTATCCGCTATAATCCCTCCTATAATAGGAGTTAAATAGAGCATCATGGCATAGGTACCATAAAGTGCTCCAGCTTGTTGTGCAGTCCAGGACCATCCCGAGAAAGGACTACCTTGAATAACTGCAGCAGTTAAAAACTGCATTAAGAGTACACGCATCCCGTAGAACGAAAAACGTTCCCACATTTCAGTAAAGAAAAGGACAAAGAGCCCTGAACGCTGTCCCAATACATTTGACTTAAAAAAATCAGTCGACGGGCTAGTCGTAATATCCCCGTTTAATCTCCCCATAAATAATCAACCTTTATTTTTTTGATAAAATACTTACAAAGAAACAAAAACAAAATCACTTTTGACCAAAATAAAGTTGCATAAACAAAAAAAGGCAACCCTTTGGATTGCCTTTTCGGTAACAATTTTAATATGCCTTATCTTTTGTGCAATTGCTCATAAAGATCAATAACCTTTTTCTGCAATTCAATTACTTCGCTATCGCGTTGTTGTAATTTTTGCGTCAAAGCATTCACCTCATTTACATACTCTTTGTCTTCTTCAGAATCAGAAGTAGATAAAAGTTGAACAACTGTCAAATTGAATAATTTTGAGATTTGATTCAGGCGAGACAAATTCACATCTGTAATCCCTGTTTCAATTTTAGAAAATGCTGGGATTGAGATATCCAATCGTTTTGCAACATCCTCTTGACTCCACCCCTTTTGGTGTCTAAGTAATCTGATTTTTTTTCCTAATGCATTCATCTGGTAGATATTTTAAACAAAAATAATAAATTACAATTTAATTTACATTAAATTATAATTTTTTCTCTAAAAATCTCTAAAAAACCGATCAGCCAGCACGGACAAATTAACCCCATTATAATTATTTAAACTCATAAGAAGTAAATTGTAGCCCTTTGATTTGACACCATCTAAAAATGAATAGAGTCCGTCTAAACTTACAACAACCTCTAAATCAGGATTATTAAAATTATCCTTAATATTATTTGGGACACTTTCGATATCTTTATTAAGTTCTTTACAAGAATTTATATTCACGTAGACCACAGATACATCCGACTCTTTCATCGAGTTTGCATATTGTAACAAAAAGGAAGAATCTAAACTATCATACGAGTTTAATTCGATAATTGTGACCAATTTCTGATTAGGAAATTGCTCTTTCACGGCGTGAATACTTGACTTCACTTTATCCGCATTACAAGCATAATCCTGATAAACTACCGATCCTTCCGAGCTTGCAACAAACTCCAAATAACGAATCGAAGTATTAAAACTTTTTATAGCCTCAAAGAACTCTTTCTTTTTGATCCCCAACCATTCGCAGATCGTATAGGCTCCAGCAATATTAGATAGGTTGTGCTTACCAAACACTTGCAAAGGAACATCTCCATCCGGTGTATTGATATAGGTTACCCCCTTATTAATTGTATAATCAGGAATCTTATAGCCATGTCTATTGATCTTACAATCTTTCGTATCTTGGAGAACCTTCTGTAACACAACATCTTCCTTATTATAAATTAAGGTACCTTTTGGCGGAATTGAGTCAATAAAATCTTCAAATTGTTTAATATATTCCTCTTGTGATATTTTCGAGTTAAACTCATTCCATACAATACCCGAAATTAAGGCTATATTCGGTTTATAATACAAAAACTTAGACTTCGGATCAATCTTGGATGAAACATATTCATCTCCTTCGATAATAATAATCTTATTATGCTTAGTAATATCGACCAACTTATCAAAGCCTCTTAATTGAGCCCCTACCAAATAGTCAAATTCTTTTCCTAGAAATCGCATAACATGCATCACCATGCTCGTTATGGTCGTCTTACCGTAACTTCCAGCAATAACCACCCGGATTTTATCCTGCGAAAGCTCTTGTATAAATTCTGGAAAAGAATAAATTTTAAGACCTAATTCCTGCGCCCGCCTTAATTCAGGATTATCTACCTGGGCATGAGCACCCAAGATCACAGCATCAATATCCTCCGTAACTTTTTCCTCAAACCAGCCCAATTGATTAGGAAGCAAGCCTGCTTCAATCAAATGAGAACGGGAAGGTTCTACGATCTGATCGTCAGAACCTGTCACTTGATGCCCTTGTTTTGCCAATGAAATAGCAAGGTTATGCATCACACTACCACCTATTGCTATAAAATGAATCCGCATAGCTAAATTATCGCTTCACAAACTTGGCTGCACACCAATTATTTAAAACTTTATTGGAGATAAACTCAAAACCTAATGACGTCGCCGCATCGCTTAAGATTGCTAAATCTTCCTGCTCATAGAAACCACTTAGGTACAGCTCACCCCCTGTACGAATGCTCGATGCATACTGAGGTAATTGTTCTAAAAGAATGTTACGATTAATATTTGCCAAAATCACATCAAAGCCCCGACCTGTTAACACTTCATAAGATCCACAGAGCGTCTCAATATGCTCAACATGATTGAGCACTCTATTTTCGATCACACTTTCGACACATATTTCATCATAATCCACAGCCAACACAGTATTCGCACGTTTTTTTGATGCCAAAATGGCTAGAATCCCTGTACCGCAGCCCATGTCTAAAACCTGCTTGCCATTAAAATCATTCTCCAAGATATACTGAAGCATCATCGAAGTTGTTTGATGATGGCCAGTGCCAAAAGACATCTTCGGATCTATAATGATTTCATAGGGAAACTCAGGTTTTGCCTCATGAAAAGTTGCACGCACATAGCATTGCCCCCCCACCTCAATTGGGTTGAAATTACTTTCCCACAATTTATTCCAATTCTGGTTTTCTATTTCCTGTATCTTATAATCGACCTCTAGGCCTTCATAAGGTTGAAGCATCAAAGTTTCTAATGCTTGCAAGTCAAGATTTGCAGCTGAAATATAAGCTGCAAATCCAGATTCGGTATCCTCAAAAGTATCAAAGCCAATATCAGCCAAATCAGATATCAACAAATCCTTCTGCCATTCTTCACCTGATCGCATTTGAAAGATAACCTCTACGTATTTCATTTCTAAAAATTAGCCGTTAAATACTTTAGCGATATCAATAAAATCTCTCGATTTTAAAGAAGCCCCTCCTATCAAACCACCATCAATGTCGGCTTGAGCAAACAAATCTTTTGCATTACCTGGATTACAAGACCCTCCATATAGAATACTTGTATTATCAGCAATCTCGTGACCATATTGATCAGCTAGCACCTCGCGGATAAATTTATGAACCTCCTGTGCTTGCTCTGGGCTAGCTGTCAAGCCAGTACCAATTGCCCAAACTGGTTCATATGCCAATACTACAGATGCAAAAGCTTCTTTAGACAAGTGGAACAATCCATCTGTCAATTGTGTTTTGATCACATCAAAGAAAGCCCCAGATTCGCGTTCTTCTCTTGTTTCTCCAATACAGAATATTGGTGTTAAATCATGTTTTAATGCAATATCCACTTTAGATGCCAACAATGCATCAGTCTCACCAAAATAAGCACGTCTTTCAGAGTGCCCCAAAATAACATGTGAAGCACCTACTGATTTCACTTGTGAAGCCGAAATCTCACCTGTATAGGCTCCGGACTCAGCTTGGTGAATATTCTGTGCACCGATATTTACATTTGCAACATTTTTCGACAATTGCCCAAGGCTTGACAAATGAATAAATGGGCTACAAACAACCAATTCTTGGTTTCCAATCACTTCATCTTTGGCCATATTGATAATTTCAGAAAACAAGCTCAATCCTGATTGATAGTCTAAATTCATTTTCCAATTACCAGCTACGATTTTTTTACGCATGATTTTACGATTTAATTATATTTTTTGTTAAGTTGATTCAATTTATCTTTAATCTGCTCCGTGAGCTCTTCCCCTTTTGACGCATACAGCGTCTCCAAATATGCCATAAACTTATCAAATTCATAAGTTTGCACACCTCCGTCGAACACCCAAGCAAATGACGGTACAAATTTAGCATAAAAACTTGTATCTGCTAGCATGCTTGCAATTCCAATTACCGTCCCTGTATTTAAAGCCGAATTGATACCAAGGCGTGTATAGTCTCCAATAAAGGCCCCGCATTTTAACAGACCTGTATCCCGAACACCATCCAATGCATAATCGTAAATTGAAACGGTCTTTAAGTTATTCTTCAAATTGGAGTTAGAGGTACCAGCCCCTAAGTTACACCAATCCCCTATCACTGAACACCCTAGATAACCATGATGCCCCTTGGCCGAAAAATCACCAATGACCGAATTTCCGATCTCTCCCCCAATGACACTCTGCTTGCCTATCGAAACATTGCCATAAATCGTGGCGCCCATTTTCACAACGGCACCCTTACCAAGGTATAATGGACCACGCAAATGCGCTCCCTCCATAATTGTAACATCTTCATCGATATATATGGGGCCTTGTAGAGTATTGATCGTAGCACATTCCACGCTAACACGAGCGCCTACATAAAGGTCATTTCCTAACAATTGATTCGTCACAGCTATACTGGACGACTGAACATCTTGTACCAGAAGATTGAAATCACGTGTTATTTCAGCTCCTGTAAGCAAAAACAGATCTTCTACCCCCTTTAGTAGATCCACTGACGTATCAATCTCTTGTACACGATAAGAGCCCATACGCGCATAACAACAAGCGATAACGTATCCGCGCTGTACAAGAACCTCTCCTACACCCAAGCGCTGTATAGCCTGCAATAATACTACTGACGGGATAACGTTCTCAGACAACCAAATAATCCCCTCCTCGTTCGAATGAGCGGCAATATAGTGTACATCAAATGCTAAAGCTAATTTTAGCCATTTCTCCCGTAAAGTCAGTATACCAACCCGAAGGTCCAAGCAAGATTTCACGAAAGTAAATGGATAAAGACTCTTTCTATCAAAAGTAGTTAATGGGGAGCTAAGCTTATCCAACAATTGGATCGAATCAAAGCAATCTGTAAAGAAGATTTTCACAAATTAAAAATAACAAAAAAAACTCGACAAATTATATTTATCGAGTTCTTAATATTGTAATATACAGATCTGCTACAATTATTTTTTGTTGTAACGGTTACGGAATTTGTCGATACGACCAGCAGTATCAACCAATTTCATTTTACCTGTATAGAAAGGGTGTGATGTATGAGAGATCTCTAGTTTTACAACTGGATACTCATTACCATCTTCCCATGTGATAGTTTCTTTAGTATCAACACAAGATTTTGTAATAAAAGCATAGTCATTTGACATATCTTTAAATACAACTAATCTGTAATTTGAAGGATGCAAATCTTTTTTCATTATTATTATGATTACGTATATTCAATTATTGAGGTGCAAAGATAACTTATAAAAATGTAACTTACAACAATTACGAAGAATAATTAGTTGAAATTTTCCACATTTTAGTTAACAGCACTTATCAAGGGTACAAATGTAACAATCTTTATCCTAACCCAAAGAATAATTTTGTTTATCGACTTTTTTACCTAACTTAACTAACTACAATTAAATCACTTACATAATTATGAGCAAATTAGATGAAAAAATTGCTGCATATGTTGCAGAATCAAAAAAGCTAGGCTTATCATTAGATGAAGCATTTATTGCAAAAGTAACAAAAGGAATAGGACCTTCCATTTACAATGCAGACTCCGAAACCGTCGCTGCATCAGATCCCGAAGAACTGAACCGTGTCAAACAAAATTTTTTGATCAAAAAATTAGGTCTAAAAGATGGGCCCGATTTAGACAAGGCACTAGAGGAAGTGATTACCGCTATTGGCAAATCCAATAAAAATAAATACCGTGTATTAGTATATGCTTTATTGGCAAAGAAATTCAAAAAAGAATCTGTTTACCAATAAGCATCAACTTTTTTACTCAACTCCTAACCAAAGACCATTTCTCCAAAAAACTCGGGGAGATGGAAGTTAGGAGTTGGGTTTTCTATTTTATTCCAAGATATAAAATGTGGTTGTTTGAGATGATCACCACATTTATAAAAATTCCCATGTATCAGTTTACCCTTCAGCTCTACAAGATCGTCAAACTGAAATACAGCAAATGGAATTACCTCAATCATACTCCATCTCTTATCTGAACCATTACGCTCAATTAAAGAGTAAGTACGCACCTGTTCTATCGTTGTACTATCCAACCGATTTCGACTCGCCTTTTCGGCAGGGCCATAACCGATCAAGCCCGTTCCAATTAGATTAAATTCAAGGTTATAATAATGTTTGCGTCCATCAAATGAAATAAAGAACTCCACACAACTATCTTCCCATACATTTTGATTTGTATCGGAATAATTACCCCGAAGTTGTTCTTCGACGACATCGTACTGCAACACTAGATACTCCCGGGTGTAGCCAATCTTAAATTGTACCTCAGGTTTATACGGGAAAGATTCGCTCCAATTATTAAACTCCAAAGAATGCGATTCAAGATTGCTCAAGAGCTTCGACAAAGTATGATAATCTAGTGTATTGGCCAGCTCCGCTGCGATAGGCAAAATGGTTAGTTTTTTCATTCGAATATTTTTTTATACAGAAAAAAGAAGCTTCATCTACGCGATGGAAGCTTCTCAATATGATTAAAGGTATAAAATTGTTAAATGCAATCAAAAACTACCTTCCGCATAAATGCTTCATTCTTTTCCATCTCTTCAACCAATTTCAGTTGCGTATTTGTACGCACCAGATTATGGTCCTCATATTTAGTCTTGTAGTAATGATCTCCTTCCAAATAGTCCGTTAAGAAACGTACTCCTTGCATATATGGCAATAAGAAGGCTCCATCTACTAATGTTTCTTTCTCCAAAGTTGTCAAGAAGTCATTAGCTTCCTCCAAATAACCTTCGGCATATGCCTTATATAAAGCAAGATTTAGCAGAATTTTCGAAACATCCTTCTCATCCTCGGCAACGGGGTTAATAATCGTCCGAATAGCATCCCCAAAGTCATATGCCACATAGCCCGGCATGACGGTATCTAAATCGATGACACATTGCATCTTATCGTGGCGATCTAAGAGCACATTATTAAACTTTGTATCATTATGTGTAATACGCAGCGGAAGCTCACCCTTACTACCAAGTTCAAGAATGGTTTTCATTCGATCTTCACGACTAAAGATAAAATCCAATTTGTCTTTCACCGACGCTACGCGTTGACAGACATCTTTAGCGATTGCTTTTCGAAGATTTTCGAGTCTAAACTCTATATTATGAAAGTTAGGAAGTACCTCAACGATCGATGAAGCATCTAAATCCGAGAGCTGCTTTTGAAACAAACCAAAAGCGCGACCACCCTCAGCTGCCTGTACCTCAGTCTCTACAATATCATAGCTTTTAGTATCCTCTATGAGGATAAACATGCGCCAATAATTATCCTGACTATCTTTTATATATAATTTCCCATCTTTTGTAGGAACAATTGTCAATACATGATCGCTGATTCTTTTTCCTTCAGCGACTTTAACTTTCTTACTAAGATGCTTGGTGACAATCTCAATATTATGCATTAATCCATCCACGTTCGGAAAAACATGGTGGTTAATACGTTGTAATAAATGCGATATACCGCTATCTACAGTAGTAACTACACGATAAGTATCATTGATATGACCAGAACCAAACGGTTGCACTGAAATGATATCTCCTTCTAATGTGAATTGTTTTGCTGCGCTCTCTACTACTAATTGGTTAAAATCAGACATTAAACTATGTTTTTTAAATCATCAATGTGCTTGCAATATCACAAATTGAATTAATAAATGATAATTTTTATTTCAATCAAACGTTTGCATGAAATTTAATAAAATTAAGCAAACGTTTGCACTTTCATTTATCCCAAATGAAATAATATATTTGTTAATAGTAGCCAGTCTTAAGGACTGTTTTCAAACAAGTAAATAACTAATATACAAACTCCTTATATCTCAAAACAATGGATAGAAGAAATTTCATAAAATCGACTGCCATCACTACAGCTGGAATCGGTGTCCTTTCAAGTACAGAATTATTTGCTCAAACAAATGGGAAAATAAAAATCGGTTTTATTGGCGTAGGCCTTAGAGGACGTAATCACGTTCAAATTGCCCTAAACAGAGATGATCTAGAAATTGTGGCTGTCTGTGACACCCAGGAAGAATCTCTAGCACAATGCCGTAAACAATTCAATGCAAAAGGCACCAAACTTCCAAAAGAGTATACTGGTGGAGTTGATGCTTACAAAAAGATGTTAAGCAATGAAAAATTAGATGCTGTCATTATTGCAACGCCTTGGCAATTCCACAAAAACCAAGCTATTGACGCAATGAAAGCTGGTCTATACGTGGGTTGCGAGGTTATTGCAGGTTTAACGCTACAAGATCACTGGGATATTGTGAAAGCATCCGAAGAAACTGGAAAACCTTACATGACCCTAGAAAATGTTGCATTCCGTCGTGATGTACTTGCTGTATTGAATATGCACAGACAAGGACTATTTGGTGAATTGTTGCACCTGGAAGGCGGTTATCAACACGATTTACGCGAGGTATTATTCAATGACGGAAAAGCCTATTATGGCCATGGCGTTGAATATGGTCCGAAAGCAATTTCTGAGGCACAATGGCGTACACAGTTCAATATCGACCAAGATGGTGATCTATACCCTACACACGGTTTAGGTCCAATTATGCAATTTGCAGATATCAACAAGGGGAACAGATTCACTCATATCACTTCGTACTCAAGTAAAGCCCGTGGATTGGCAGCCTATGTCAATAAAGTTTCCCCGGGACATCCTAACGGTAAGATCAATTACAAAAATGGTGATATCACTCAAACGATGTTACAATGTGCGAATGGAGAAACCATGTTATTAACGCATGATACACACTTACCAAGACCTTACTCTATCGGTTTCCGCGTACAGGGAACAGACGGTATTTGGATGGATGTTGCCAAAGGTATTCACATCGAGGGTAAATCCAAACCACACACTTGGGATTCTGCAGACGAATGGGTAAAGAAATACGATCACCCAATTTGGCAAAAATATGAGGAGGTAGCAAACGGTTCTGGCCATGGTGGCATGGACTGGTTTGTATTCAATGCGTTCATTCAAGCTGTAAAACAAAAAGTACAGACTCCAATTGACGTGTATGATTCAGTAACCATGAGCGCTGTATTCCCATTATCTACCGAGTCTATTGCAAAAGGAAATAAAACGTTGGAATTCCCTGATTTCACAAAAGGAAAATGGAAAACCAAGAAAAATACCTTTATGTTAGATGACAGTGGAATGTAATTGAAAAAACACGCTTATTATCATAAAAGCCGTATTGAAAGATATACGGCTTTTTTTATGAATGCCTGACATAATCATAATAATCCTACTATTTGGCCGGTCTTTTCCGTAAATTAGCCTAGCAAACAACTTTTTCAACTCATTATGCTTACCGAAGCAATTATTATTTTAGTCCTGATTATTCTAAACGGAATACTGTCGGCATCAGAAATATCCATCGTGTCCAGCAGAAAGGCAAGGCTACAGGCTGAAAGCGATAAAAACAATGCCGCTGCAAAAATAGCGCTAAACCTAAAAGAATCGCCCAACAGCTTTCTATCCACTGTACAAATAGGCATTACCCTTATTGGCATCTTAACCGGATTCTTTTCTGGCGGCAGTATTTCATCTTACCTGGTAGAGATCTTTAATAAATCTAGTATCATAGCCCCCTATAGCGAACAGCTCGCCGTCATCATTGTCGTCTTTATCATCACCTACTTTTCGTTGGTGCTTGGTGAACTGGTCCCCAAACGTATCGGTATGGCTATTCCGGAGAAGTACGCCATGCTGATTGCTTACCCGATGAACCTGCTTAGCAAAATCGTTCGGCCATTTGTATGGCTACTCAGTATGTCGACGGAGTTTATTGTCAAAATACTCAATATCAAGAGCAGCGGCAATAGTGTCACAGAAGAAGAAATTAAGACATTAGTAGACGAAGGTGTTGACAGTGGCGTCATCGAAGGTATTGAGCACGATATCGTCGACCGTTTGTTGAGTTTAGGGGACAAAAAAGCGGTCAACCTAATGACTCACCGCAAAAACATTGTTTTTTTGGATCTGGAAGATTCCTTTGAAGAAAACAGAAAGATCATTTTGGACAACGATCATTCCATCTACCCAGTTTGTGAAGGTGGTCTCGACAATATCAAAGGTGTTGTTCATGTAAAATCATTACTCCGTCAATGCCTCCAGAACGAAGCATTTGATCTCAGAACACTTATGTTACCGATCAAGTTTGTTAACGAATTCAGTTCATCGTATAGCATTATGAATACCTTGCGTACCTCCAGTATCCATCAAGCGGTTGTCATTGATGAGTATGGGTCACCACAGGGAATTATTACCTTACGGGATATCGTTGGCGATTTGGTTGGCAACATCACAGAAAGTGACCTAAGTGCCCGTCCGACAATACGTCAATTGGAAAACGGCGATTATGTTGTCGACGGACAATATCAGATCGAGGACCTTTTGGATGAATTTGAAATCGGTCTTTCTGAAGAAGATGAAGATGAGATCAGCAATGTAACCACCGTAGGAGGCCTCGTGTTCCTAAGATTAGATCACGTACCCGAAGAAGGTGAACGCGTGCGATTTAAAAACCTAATTTTTGAGGTGCTCGATATGGATGGACACCGCATCGATAAACTGCTTTTAAAAGTAGAAGAATAAAAGCGAGATAAAAAGCAGAGGGTTGATCAGTGTAATGATCAACCCTCCGCTTTTTATATGCTCACCTTTTACAACAATTTAGTTGATGCCGTGCATCATTTTTTTCAATAAGGGGTTAAAGATGATCAACAACAATGCAGTAACTCCCGGAACTATTGCAAATATCATAAAGAAGTAAGACATCGAATGTTCTTCTGTAATGCGATCAATGTATGAGCCTAAAAATCCACCGATAAAATTGGCAATAGCCGAAGCACAGAACCAACAACCGAAAAGAAGTCCCAAAAATTTCTTTGGAGAAAGCTTACTGACATAAGACAAACCAACAGGTGACAAACAAAGCTCTCCTGCAGAATGGAAAAAATAGGCGATTACAAGCCAAATCATACTGACAGAGGCTCTCTTGGCACCTTGGGGAATTTCACTCGCCCCATAAGCCAATGCTGCAAATCCGATACCTACTAATATTAAGCCCAATGCAAACTTAACAGGACCAGACGGATTCCATATTTTTTCCCAGAATTTACTAAATGACGATGCCAGTGAAATGATAAAAAATGCATTCAAAATCTGAAACCATGAAGCGCCGACTTCTGATCCAGTTATTCCTATTTCTCTAAAGACTTTCCAAAGTCCCAAACACCAAATTATACCAAACGAAATACCAGTAAATAAAATCGTTAATGGATATTGTTTATATATCTTTCTAGCCAATGCTGTTAAAACAATTGTGACTATAACAATAGGCACAATGGTCAAAATAGTATCAATCCATTTAAACGTCACCGCCGAACTTCCAGACAGAACCCTTTGCGTATAGTCCTTGGCAAAGATTGACATCGATCCTCCTGCCTGTTCAAAAGACAGAAAGAAAACTACACTAGCCAACATGAATATGGTGACGACGATCAATCTATCTCGGACAACATGTGCTGGAATGACCTCTTCCTCTTCTTCGTGATTCTTGATCTTTTTTTCATGGTAAGCCCGAAGTGCTTTAGGAGAATCTCCGATGATACCAAATATCTTTTGTCCAAAATAGAATTGCAACATACCAAAGAACATAAACACTCCAGCAAGTCCGAATCCATAATGCCAACCAATTTTTTCGCCGATATACCCACATAGAAGCATTCCCAAAAATGACCCGGCATTGATGCCCATGTAGAATATGGTATACCCTGCATCTTTTTTAGGACTTTGATCCGGATAAAGATTTCCCACCATAGAAGAAATATTAGGCTTAAACATCCCGTTACCCAAAATCATTAACACAAGACCTAAATAAAAGAAATTTGAATTTACGCCCTCAAATGCCATAGACAAATGCCCCAAGGTCATGACCAAAGCACCGATCAAAATTGCCTTTTTAAAACCGGTTAGCTTATCCGCTATCATTCCACCGATCAATGGTGTCAAATAGACGAAACCAGTATACAAACCGTAAAGTTTCATGGCCCGTTCATTACTCCATTCCCATCCTCCATCAGCAATGGAACTTATTAAAAATAAGGTCAACAATGCCCGCATACCGTAGTAGCTGAACCGCTCCCACATCTCTGTAAAGAATAGCACAAATAATCCGGCAGGATGTCCATTTACCATCTTGTCATCGATCCCCTGCTTAGCAAGATGCGCTACAAGAACTTGATCTTTTTCTTGATTCATATAATTTCAATAATTGTTTTATAACTCAGGTTTTGTTTTTATTTTGATAAAAATCGCTTGAAGATACACTATTTTTCTATGAATTAATCAATTCCATGCATCATCTTTTTTATTTTTTTGTTGCCTAGAATAAGAAATACAGCAGCCACCATAGGGATCACTGTAAACACAGCAAAGAAGTAAGACATCGAATGAGATTCAGTAATCTTATCAATATACGACCCAATAAAGCCCCCTATAAAATTAGCTATGGCATTGGCACAAAACCAAAAACCAAACAATAACCCCAGGAATTTTTTGGGCGATAGTTTACTGACATAAGAAAGGCCAACCGGACCAATACACAATTCGCCCACTGTATGAAAAAAGTATGCCAATACCAACCAGATCATACTAACAGAGGCCGTCTTTGCACCGGTAGGAATCTCAGAGCTTCCAATAGATAAAGCTGCAAAACCAACTCCAACTAATGTCAGTCCCATGGCAAACTTAATCGGACCAGAAGGATTCCATACTTTCTCCCATATCTTACTGAATGATGTGGCCAGCGTAATGATAAAGAAAGAATTTAACATCGGAAACCAGGATACAGTTACTTCGGAATTCATACCATAATATTCCCGATAAACTTTCCAAAGACACAAAGACCAAATGATCACAAAAGAAATACTCGAAAAAAGTATGATCATAGGGTATTTACGTATGATTTTCTTCGCTAAAACAAACAGTACTCCGGTAATTACCACAATCGGCAAAACCGTCAATGCAGCATCCAGCCATTTAAATAAAACCGCTACTTCACCACTCAATACCCGTTGTGTATAATTTTTTGCAAAGATCGTCATCGAGCCACCTGCTTGCTCAAAAGCTAAATGGAAAACAATACTTGACAACATAAAAATGGCTATTACCAGCAAACGATCACGAACAATATGCTTTGGATTTTCTTCTTGACCGGCCGCAATATCGGTTAACTCGTCTTGTTTCTCGGGTGTATTTCCAATTTTTCCGAAAATGGGTTGTGCAAAATAGAACTGCAACATTCCCAAAAACATAAATACTCCGGCAAGCCCAAAGCCATAATGCCAGCCGATCTTCTCACCAATATAACCGCATAGCATCATTCCTAAAAACGCTCCCCCGTTGATGCCCATATAAAAGATGGTATAACCAGCATCCTTTTTTCCTCCTTTATCCGGATATAATTTCCCTACCATCGAAGAAATATTGGGTTTGAACAATCCATTTCCCAAAACAATCAGCACCAACCCTGCCAAAAAAAAGCTTTTATTAAATCCCTCTAAAGCCATAGCGATATGCCCGAGAGTCATAATTACAGCCCCCACCATAATGGATTTTTTATATCCTGTAAGACGGTCGGCTATAATTCCGCCGAACAAGGGCGTTAAAAACACCATCCCGGTGTACAAACCGTAAAGCTTCATCGCTTCGGAGTTGGTCCAGCCCCATCCTTGTTGGGCGATGGTAGAAACTAGAAAATTCACCAACAGCGCCCGCATGCCATAGTAGCTAAAACGCTCCCACATCTCTGTGAAGAATAATACGAACAAGCCGGCTGGATGCCCTTGTACCAATACATGTTCCGCCCCTACTTTTTGCAAATGGGTTTCAAGAACAGCATTTTTTTCAAAATTCATGTTTTTTTAGTCGTTATTTTTCAAAATAAGGTAGTGCGATTTCCATTTATAAGTATACCATCAGTAAATGGAAAAATCCGATGGTCCTCTACACCAAGAAAGTAGTGATTCACTCATCTTCATATACTCAAGCAAGATAGTGAAGATTTTAATAGGTTTCTAACAAATGGACTTCAGTTTTTTTAGTTGTTGCATCCGAGCAACACATCAATTAAAACCTATTTAACTATTCGAGTTCTTTCCATTGACAGAAAAGAACTCGAATAGTTAAATTTTAAATCAAAGGACGCAAACGTTCCAATAATTTTTTAGTAGCAAAAATACCCTCTTCCTCACTCAACTTACTTCCCTCATATTCAATCCCCACATAACCTTTGAATTTTGCTTTTTTAACAATCTTCAACATACGCTCATAGTCAATTTGCGTTTCATTACCATTGGCATCAAAATCATGTGTTTTGGCACTCACACCATGCGCATAAGGCATTAAATCCGTTACACCTTGGTAACGATCATACTCATAGAAATTACCAAGATCGGGTAAACTTCCACAATATTTACTACCCACTGCTTTTAATGTATTGGCCAACCAGTCACCATGCGAAGAGATACCACCATGGTTTTCTACAATTATGCTAATGCCCGCTTTTTTACCGATATCAGATAGTGTTGTTAAACTTTCAACAACACGCTTACTCACTTCCTCAGGCGTTCCTTTTCCAGCCGCATTGACACGAATGGCATGACAACCTAAGAAATTAGCTGCAGAAATCCACTTATAATGGTTTTGCACAGCTTGTTTTCTCTTTGTTTCATCTTCGTCACCGAGATTTCCTTCACCATCAATCATAATGAGTACATTACGTACACCATTATCTTTCGCGCGCATATTTAGCTCAGTAAGGTAATTATTATCATTAGCCTTATCCTTAAAAAATTGATTCACATATTCCACCCCATAGATACCGTATTTTTTGGCAGCCAATACTGGAAAATCCAAATTGTTCAAATCTCCCTTAAACAAGGATTTATGCAATGACCATTCAGCCAAGGAAATGTCAAACCAATCTTTCTTTGCTGCCGCAAAACTCTCCAAAGAGGGAGCTAATGCTATACCAGCAGATGCTAGCGCAAGGTTTTTAAGAAAATCTCTTCTTGAATTCATGTGTTTAGATTTAATGTGTTATTTAAATATTTCCCCAGCCAGTGGTCAACACATCAACGAGGTGCATCGTCTGAATGGGTAATTTATGTTTATCGATATAAGATTGAAGCTGTAGCAAACAAGATGAATCAGTGGAAATAATATAATCCGCATTCAGATCAAGTGCATTGCGCACTTTTTGCTCAGCCATTGCCGCGGATATTCCTTCGAATTTAACGGCAAAACTTCCCCCAAACCCACAACATGTCTCGCTATCTTTCACCTCCACCATCTCCAAACCTAAGACCTTACTCAATAATTTCCGTGGTTCCTCTTTAATTTTGCACTCTCGCAAAGCCGAGCAAGAATCATGGTATACCGCAACACCCTCCAATTCAGCTCCAAAATACTCTTTTTTTAGCACGTTTACTAAAAAATCAGAGATTTCCATCACCTGTTGTTGTATTTTATGACATTGATGGGAATCTGCCGAATTTGCGAATAAATCATTATAAGCATGTCGTACCATACCAGTACAGGACGCCGAAGGAG
The DNA here is from genome assembly GCF_007830445.1 of Sphingobacterium siyangense. Lineage (GTDB taxonomy): Bacteria > Bacteroidota > Bacteroidia > Sphingobacteriales > Sphingobacteriaceae > Sphingobacterium > Sphingobacterium siyangense. Next base: position 123,142 of record NZ_VLKR01000018.1, read on the forward strand.
AAATAATCACATGATCTCCCGAGAAGTCACCTAAAAACTTCCGTCCGACCTGTTTCGCATCATCCCAAAATCCAGCATTATAGGCCGGCTGGCCACAGCATGTCTGCTCAGGATTATAGACGACCTCGCAACCGACTTTTTCTAATAAACGAACCGTATTAAAAGCGGTTTCAGGGTAAAGCTGATCTATAAAACAAGGAACAAAAAGTTCTACTTTCATATGCAATTCAATCAATAAAATTAAGATTTATTGGATACTAATATCCGGACCAAAAGTAACAATCCAATTACAAAAAATAAAGAAAGAACCAATGCCGAATATCGAATATTATGTGTTACCTGTTCTATAAACCCGAATGAGAATAATCCAATGACAATAGCAACTTTTTCTGTAACGTCATAAAAAGAGAAGAAAGCCGTCGTATCTTTAATATCCGTCGGAATTAACTTAGAATAGGTTGAGCGTGATAAGGACTGAATCCCGCCCATAACTAAACCGACCAGTGCAGCAATTATATAAAACTGAAGTGGAGTAGATAAATAAAATGCTGCAATACAGATGCCGATCCAGATCATCACCACAACGATCAACACCTTAATATTTCCAAAAAGCGTAGATAAATAAGACATTAAAAATGCACCTAAGATAGCCACGAGCTGGATGAGAAGAATTGTTGCAATCAACCTTTCTGCGCCTAAATGCAAAATTTTCTCTCCAAAAGAAGAGGCTACAATCATCAAGGTCTGAACACCAATTGCATAAAAGAAAAAAGCCGGCAAAAACTGTTTTATTTCTGGAATACCTTTGATCTTTTGGATAACATGGCCGAATTCATCCCGTACATTCTGTACAAAACTCTTACCGGTGTTATTCTCGGTCGCATCAATTTTAGGCAGGTATTTAAAAGGGATCATTGAAAACCCAAGCCACCACAATCCGACCATTAGAAACGATATGCGAGCCGGCAGTGAGGCATCTGTAATACCAAACCATTCAGGTTTAAGCACCACTATAAAACAAAGAATCTGTAAAGTGACACAGCCAATATATCCATAAGCAAAACCTTGCGCACTCACCTTATCTTGTTGATCAACAGTTGCCAAAAGCGGTAAATAAGAATTGTTAAACAAAACACCACCAATATAGCCCATCGCCGCAAGAACAAAACATATGATACCAATTTCCAAGGTTTCAAGCTTGAAGAAAAATAAGCACATACATGCAACCGCTCCAACATAGGTAAAGAATTTCATAATCTGTTTCTTTTTCCCCTTTGCATCAGCGTAGGAAGAAATAAAAGGCAAAGAAAAAGACATCAGCAAATAGGCAAAGGCCAAAGAAAAATTGGAAAGTGCGGTATTGACGACTTCAATCCCAAAGAAACGAACAACATCACCATGCTCTTTTGTCGTCGTAATTGCGGTATAGTAAACAGGGAATATCGTGGAAGTAATAACAAGGTTGTAAGCAGAATTGGCCCAATCGAACATGGCCCAAGAACGAATCAATTTTTTATTGTTTTTTACAATTGCTTCCATTTAAATTGGCTTAATAAGTTTGACGAATATAAGTAATTATTTTAGCCATTTCTTTACGAATTACACTTGCTCGATCATCTATATAATTATTGTTCATAAAAGAAAATGCCAAGCGCCTTCCTGTCCGCGTAATCAGATAACCGCTCTGATTATAGACAGATGTAATCGTTCCCGTTTTAGCAAAAACAAACGGTTCACCGAGATCTTTGCTATAGGTACGTTTTAGGGTGCCATCGACACCTCCAGCCGGAAAAAGACGGAAACGCTCTTGCTCATCCGGCAACTTATTTTTCAAGAGGACCAATAGATCTACATTATTCTGCGGAGTCACCTTGTTATAGGACGACAGACCCGATCCATCAAATAAGGCGACCTCAGCTGAAAAGTATTTATAAACGTTATTCTTCATCCAGTCCCGTACCAAGTAAGTATCAAATTGACTGAATTGTTTCCACGAACACATCATCAAAAACTGTTCAGCAATAAAATTATCACTTGGCAACATCATTTCACGGATTAAATTTTTGGTACTGCCGGAATAGAGTATCTTGGTATTGCTTGGTTTTTGGTAAGATAGTAAGGTGACGGATTTACCTAGACTGTCCGCCAATAATTTAATAAATAAGCTATCAGAATAGATAAATGGAACTTCATTGACATAACCGCTCGGAACGGGACGTTTGGACATCCAAAAGGAATTTGCATGAAATGAGCGGGAAAGTTCAAAATCACCGACCTTAGGTTCCGGCAAAAAATCCAGTGAATTTTGAAAACTTGCTGGAGAGGTCGATAGATAATTATAACCTTTTTGTCGAAAAGTGACCACATTGCCATAAATAGGAAATGTACTGATTTCAGGTTGATAGTAAGCCTCAAAATCTTCCATAGCCCAACCATGCGCAAAGAACTTATTCTTCATTGTCCCTGGCACGACAAAAATGCGTTTATTCGTATTTTTCAAAAAGTTGTATACTACCCGGGTATCTAAACGATTATGCAGAAAGGTCGGATCACCAGTCCCCCAGATAAGCAACGAGTCTCCGCGTTCCACATACTCCAAACCAGGTATTGAATCGCCCAACAGTGCCAGTGCGGCATAGGTGGTATACATTTTCGTATTGGAAGCCGGCGTAAAATGCTTATTGCCGTTTATATCCATGACATATTTATTGGCATTGAGGTCGTATAAAGAAAAACCAACAAAATGATCATTTAATATTTTAGATTCTTGAAATAGCTGATAAACATCCTCAAAGCTCTGAGCCTTCGCTACAAAAGTAGCAGCGGGCAGAAACCAAAGCAGCAATAATGCACTTAAAATTTTTTTCATCAGTTCAAACATACAAAAAACTGCATGAACTCCCTTTCGTCTATTGCCAAAATTCAGATACAAATCCTTAAAAAGGAAAGGGGAAGACAACGCCTCCCCCTTTCCTTTTTAAAACTATCAAAAATTAATATCCTTGATTTTGTGTCAGAGCTCCACCACTTCTGTCAATCTGCGATTGTGGAATTGGGAAGTAATCATTTTGTGGTTTATAGTTTAAGCCTTTATAACGAGCCATAAAACCACCTTCAAACGTTGCGTAGCTTTCCAATACAGTTTTCGCCTCACCCCAACGCACGAGGTCATAGAAACGATGTCCTTCCATCGCTAATTCTAAACGACGTTCAAAACGAACAGCTTTGCGCGCATAATTTTGGTCTGGGAAAGAAGTATAGGGTTTAACAACATATACTGCCGCCGCAACATTATCGCCAGTCGTTTTTGGAGGTAATTTTGCCGCACGTTCACGAACTGCATTTACGAGATTCATCGCTGCACCTAAGTCGCCCAATTCAACTTGACATTCCGCTGCCATTAAAACAACATCAGCTAAACGAATAATATTAACATCCAAGTCAGTAATATATGCCGCTCCTGACGCCGTATGTGTCGCATGCAGACTCTTCGGAATCATTGTTTTTATACCAACAAATGGTCCTCCCGAGCTCACCTCACGAATCCATGCATCGCCTGGCATGACACCATAATCATAGAAATTTACACCTCTACGACCAACCGTATAGTCCAACCGTGGATCAAAACGAAGCGTCACATCAAGTTTGTATGTTTTCTTTGCCTCATCAGACAAACCGAAATCTGATTTATATGGATTATTGCGATAAGAACCGTCCAACAATGGTAAGCCATTTGCATCAACTTTATACGCATTGACCAAATCAATGGTCGGTTGATAGAAACCACAACAACCTACAGGATTACTTCCGTTTAATCCAGACAACATATCGCCAACATTGGCATTGTCGCCAGATCCATCTGGGTTAATCACATGTTTAGATACCAGTAATGCCTCTGGGCCATCTTTTGTAAGTACGTCAAAGTTATTTTGGTACGGCATCGTACGAAGATCCTTTGCACCGATAACGTCTTTAAACAAGGCCAATGCATCAGCATATTTTTTCTGGTATAAATAAACCTTACCTAAATATGCCTTAGCGATATTTTTATCCATACGGCCTGATTGTTGGTTGATCTTAGTGGCAGGAAGATTATCCACTGCAAATTTCAGATCGTCGATGATCTTAGGCAGTACATCATCTTTATTAGGTTTAACCTTGGCCTCATCCACCGTCATAGTCTCATCCACGTAGGCTAAGTTTTTGAAAACACGCCAGAGGTAAAAATAATAATGTGCACGCAATAACCTGGCTTCACCTTGAATTTGCTTTGCACGGTCCGCAGTCACTGTTTTTGCACCTGCCTGATCCGCATTCAAAAGTCGTAACGTATTATTTGCTCTGAGCACACCCTCATAGTATACCTCCCACATCTGGCTCAGGTTATCATTAGAACTATTTGGTGTATGAAACTCGATCATATTCATATTAGGTTGATCCGTAGCTTCAGAACCTTTATGGGCGTTATCCCCCGCAACCTCTCCAAACAACCACTGGCTAGGTGCTGAAGAATAGTTTCCCCAAGTACCATTGACATTGCCATTTAAAATGCCGTATGCACCAATCAATTCAGCTTCAATACCCTTTGAGTTAGCAACCTGCGTGTCAGACAACTCCCCCTGTGGAATACGTTCCAGGAAAGATTTACCACAAGAAGATAGCAAAGCCATTGATATTCCGAGAACGACGATTATATTTCTTTTTTTCATTTCAATCAAATTTTAACTTAAATCATTAAACCTTAAAAACCAAGACTCACACCCAACATATACTGACGTGCTTGTGGATACACTCCGAAGTCTACCCCCAAAGCAGAATATGTTGAAGGTGTTGCACTTACTTCTGGGTCTAGGCCTTGATATTTTGTGATTGTAAATAGATTTGTTGCACCAATATAGGCACGCAATTTTTTGATACCGGTATTATTACCGAACACCTTATTTGTATCAAAATTATATCCAACCTGCAGATTCTTCAACTTTAAGAAGCTCGCATCCTGAACGTAATAGCTCGAAGAAGCATATTCGTACGCCGATGCCCCCACCACTTGCGACGGAATCATGCTGGAAGGATTTGTTTTGGCATCCCATGCGTCTAAGACACGTACACTTTTTTGGCCTCTAAATACGCCAAAATCCGTAAAATAACGCGTCGCCTCATAATTTTGGTTACCCTTTGACCCATAGAAATAAGCCATAAAGTCAAAATTTTTATAAGATGCATTGATATTGAATGAGTACACAAAATCAGGATGTGGACTACCTATGATCGTACGATCGCTGGCATCGATTTTTCCATCACCGTTAATATCCGCAAATTTAAGTCCGCCTGCTCGCGATTTTCCATCCTCATATTTGGCCACGCTTGCATTTGACATATCTGCATCCGAATAGATACCGATTACCTTATAACCATAAAAAGCACCAATTGGCTCTCCTGGTTTTAAGATAGAAGTTTCCATACTTCTAAAGCTACCGTAAACCTGTTGAGTAACAGAAGGCGCCAAGGCAACAACTTTGTTCACGTTTCGCGATATTGTAGCCGACAGATCGAATTTAAATTGGCTTTCTTGACGTCTTCCATAATGGTAATTCAATGAAAACTCAACCCCTTTGTTTTGCATATCACCAATATTTACATAAGGTGATCCCGCACGACCGGCGGCAACAGCAGGTAATGGTAGCAGGTATAACATGTCTTTCGTTTTCTTGTTATACCAGTCGAAAGAACCATCAAAGTCACCTTGGGCAAGCGTAAAGTCCAAACCAATGTTCAATGCGGATACTTGTTCCCATTTTACATCAGGATTATTATACGCATTCTGCCACATACCGGATGTTAAACTTCCATCGATTGGATAAGAAGAAGAATTAATAGCAACTTGATAGCGATTTAAATATTGGTTAGCTGGAATACGTTGGTTACCCGTTACCCCATAACCTGCTCTGATTTTTAGGTCAGAAATCCATGAAACACCTTTCATGAACTCTTCTTGCGACAAACGCCAGGCAGCACTCGCTCCAGGGAATGTTCCATATTTATTGTTCGGCCCAAAATTAGAAGAACCGTCACGACGCACTGTTGCGCTTAAGATATACCGATCTTTGTAGGAATAATCAACCTTTCCAAACACCGAAAACAAGGAGCCTACAGAACCGCTACCTTCACTGACGCGACCAGTTGAAGCGGCATTCAAGTAAAGGTAATCAAGCGATGACATTGTAAAAAAGCCATTTCCTTTTCCCCTTATTTGCCTATTTCTATTCTGAATAGCTTCCGTACCAGCAAGAATGCTCAACGTATGTGCCTCATTAAATGTTTTTTTATAATTTAAAGTATTTGTCCAAGTCCATTCTTTATTCAGTCCAAAAAATTCATTAATTCCATTGTTAAAACTTCCTTCTGTAAACTCAGGGTTTGGATAGGTATAAGATACACCATTGTAGTTTTCATACTTCATACCAAAACTGCTACGGAAGGTTAATCCTGAGACAATATCAAATTCTCCAAAGACATTCCCGAAAAACATATTGCTCTTATTTTTATTATCCTTGGCACGATAGGCGATAGCAACAGGATTTTCTCCATTACCATACTGTCCGCCAACAGATCCTGCAAAATTTCCGCCCTCATCATATACAGGAATGATATTATGAATACGATACGCAAAACCTAAAGCACTACCTTCACCGATATAGTCCCCGGCAGTATTGGTATTTACTCCCATACCAAATCCTTCCGTAAAACTATATTGCATATTTTCGCCGAAACGTAGTTTATTATTAAAGGCAGAGAAGCGTGTGTTTGAACGAAGATTATATTTTTCAAAACCGGTATGAATAATCGTTCCTTTTTGTTTCAGATAACCACCAGAAATCGCGTATGAAGCGTTCTCTCCGCCGCCTAAAACACTAAGCTGATGTGATTGTGTGGGGGCATTTTGAGACAAAGCATCAAACCAGTTCGTTCCGGCCTTATTTGCTTTCGTAATCTGATAGAAGTCCGAACGGCTGCTTGCATCGTATTTATATTTTGACATATCGATATCCGCTGCAGTGATTACATCTTTACCGCCTACTTTAGGTCCAGCGATAAGATAGTCCGGAAGTACATTATTTGTGCCATTTAATCTATTTTCTATATCCAAAGTTTGTTGTGGAGACAACATTTTTGGAAAACGTGAGCTGTTTGGTACTTGTACACCATAGTAAGAATCAAGGTTAAATTGAGGTTTTCCCTCTTTACCAATTTTAGTTGTAATAATTACGACACCGTTGTTTGCGCGTGAACCATAAATTGAAGCTGCTGATGCATCTTTTAACACCTGCATTGTTTCAATATCATTTTGATTCAACCAGCTTAACTTTCCTTCATAAGGCACTCCATCAATAATGTAAAGGGGTTCATTGTTGTTAATCGTACTATAGCCACGAATTTTAATCTGTGGTGTAGAACCAGGAGCGCCGTCCACTACGATCTGAACCCCTGTTGCTCGCCCTTGCAATGCCTCAACAGCACTCGCAGCCGGTGTGGTCTTCAATTCCTTCACATTGACAACAGCGACCGCACCTGTTAAATCTTTCTTACGTTGTGCCGAATAACCTGTCACAACGACCTCTTCCAAGGCGTCTTCTGAACTGCTTAACGAAATTGAAAGATCAGCTTTCGAAGAAACAGTAATCTCAGTGCTTTTGTACCCAATGTAACTGATGATCAACACATCGCCTACTTTACTTTGAATAGTAAATGCACCATTCTCGTCGGTCGACGTCCCGGTACTACTTCCCTTTACTTTAACAGAAACGCCTGTAATACCTTGACCTGTAGCAGCATCCTTCACGATCCCCTTGATAGGCGTCTGTTGTACACGCTTTGTTTTCATTAATGAAACGACTTCAACTTTGCCATGGCTAACTAATCCACTGGCAAATCCATGAGTGGTCATTCCTCCCCCAATGAGAAGAGAACTCATAAGCAGAAACCTCTTATTGAACTTTTGGCCCAATATGAGATCAAAACAGCAATTTTTGTCCGTTTTTTTCATCATAATTTTACTAAATAGGTGGTTTAAAAAATTTATGTTTATTCTTTAGTTGTTTTAGCTGATATTGGTTTATTTAAGTTCTTGGTCATTTTTTTTAGGTCTGACGACAACAATGCGATATCGTTGACAGGTTCATTCCCCTTGGTTATTCATTTTTCACTTAATTTGGTTATTTTCCAGAAGTGTTAAAATCTGTTAAACAAATGTAAAGAATAATAAATGTAAAAAAAAAGGAAAAATCTTAATTAATTCACAAAGTGCTATAAATCAAGTTATTGTATTTTATACACTAAGCCGAATTGCAATACTATTGTTACACAAGCACATCCTTTTGTTTTCGTTACCGAAAACCTTTCCCAAAATTCAATGTGCATTGTCAAATATTCTACAAATTGGTCCAAATAAGCTAAAAGCTCCTTATATTTGTTGTTGATGAATGTAAGTAATTTATTAGAACGGGCGCTCCGATTTGAGTTCCTATCCAAGGAAGAGGGTGTTTTTTTATATCAAAACGCACCTACAGCTGATTTGACTTTCGTAGCCAATGAATTGCGTAAGATACAAGTGCCACACGGTAAAGTAACCTGGCAAATCGACAGAAATGTCAATACCACCAATGTATGTATTGCAAATTGCAAATTTTGCAACTTTTTCCGTCGCCCTGGTCATGAAGATAGCTACATTACCGATATTGAAAGCTACAAACAAAAGATAGAGGAAACTTTTAAATACGGTGGCGATCAACTGCTGCTGCAAGGTGGCCATCACCCGGATTTAGGTATTGAGTTTTACAAAAACCTTTACAAGCAATTAAAGGAACTTTATCCTACGCTAAAACTACATTCTCTCGGTCCACCTGAAATTGCGCATATTTCCAAATTGGAGAACATGAGCCATATTGAAGTTTTGACGCAATTGAAAGAAGCAGGACTAGACTCGCTACCTGGAGCGGGAGCTGAAATTCTCAATGATCGTGTGAGACGTCTTATATCAAAAGGAAAATGCGGTGGTAAAGAATGGCTAGATGTTATGCGGGCAGCCCATAAAATTAATTTACCAACTTCTGCCACCATGATGTTTGGCCATATCGAAACGATAGAAGAACGTTTTGAACATTTGGTATGGATTCGCGAAGTACAGGATGAAAAACCTCAGGAATCCCATGGATTTATTGCGTTTATCCCTTGGCCTTTCCAAGATGATGGTACCTTATTGAAAAGACTGCGCGGTATTACCAATAATGTAACGAGCGAAGAATATATTCGCATGATTGCCTTAAGTCGCATCATGCTTCCTAATATTAAAAATATACAAGCTTCCTGGCTCACCGTCGGAAAGCGGGCAGCGCAATTATGTCTGCACGCTGGAGCGAACGACTTCGGCTCAATTATGATTGAAGAAAATGTCGTTTCGGCAGCTGGTGCACCACATCGGTTTACATCAAAATCTATACAGGAAGCTATTTTGGAAGCTGGATTCAGCCCACAACTGCGAACACAAAAGTATGAGTTCCGCGAGCTACCAGCCCAAATGGTCGAACAGGTCATTAACTATTAATACGATACATTGAAAGACGTCATAAGAAATATTGAAGCAATTATATTTGCTTCTGCGGAAGGAATAGATCTTGCCGATATTAAACAGATTTTGCAGGAATCCTTAGCCATCGAAGTATCCAGGGAAGAGCTACGTGAGTTGATTAAAAAAATTGAAACGAAGTACCAGGACGAAGACTATGTACTCGAATTACGCTATATCAACAACGCCTATCAGTTTTTGACAAAAGCTGTTTACCATGAATCGATACAACAGCTCCAAAATCACAATAACAAGCGAAAACTAAGTCAATCAGCGCTAGAAACCCTCGCAATCATTGCCTACAGACAACCGATAACAAAATTAGAAGTGGAGCAGATTAGAGGTGTCAGCTGCGATTACTCTATTCAACGGTTACTGGAAAAGAAGCTGATCAAAATTGCGGGAAAAGCAGATAGTATCGGAAAACCATTACTTTATGCAACAAGCCAGCAGTTCATGGATCACTTCGGAATCAATGGTGTGAGAGATCTCCCTCAATTGAAAGACATCGTTACCGAGGACAATGCGATTGGTGAAACAAATGAATAAATAAAATAAAATAAATTTTTATTTTCAAAATACAATTCAACATACTGATTAACAGAAAAATAAAGCTTAATATTTTTTTTAAAAAAAGTTTTAAAAAATAGTTTTCTTCTCTAATTTTACAACATTGAATAAGAAACAATAAAGTATTATTTTATGAACACGGCAACTTTAGCTAACGAAGATCTTGAAGAAGTAAAATTCGCATCTTTCAACGGTCCTGATGACGATGATGATGATTTCGATGATGATTTCGATTTACCTGAAATCGACTCGATTGGAGGATTGGATGACTTCGATGATGACGATGAATTTTAATATTTTAGTGCGATATAACACTACCTATTAAAACACCAGAGTATCATTAAAAAATAAGAGGCTGTCTCAAAAAGGCAGTCTCTTTTTTTTCATTATCTAAGGTTTATTATTTGTTTTAACGGTTTGATTTTCATATATTTATAGTGTAAACAAAAAGGATATATGCCATCTCAAAGACCTACTTTTAAGCCTTACTATCAGGACCAGATCATGGCCATTCCTCCAACTTTGGACGAACTGGTGGCCAAAGGTCATCCGGTACGTATCGTTAACGATGTAATCAACCGGATCAACATCCAGTCCCTATTGGACGCTTATAAGATAAAAGGCTGCTCCAGTTATCATCCGCAGATGTTGTTGAAAGTTTTGGTGTTTGGCTACGTAAGCAATGTCTACAGCAGTCGCAAATTGGAAACGGCGTGCCGGGAGAACATCAATTTCATGTGGCTGAGCGGCATGAGCTATCCCGACCACAATACCATCAACAGATTTCGAGGCGTTCGTTTGAAAGAAGCACTTCGTAGTGTATTTGAAGAAGTTGTCAAAC
>NZ_VLKR01000019.1 GCF_007830445.1 Sphingobacterium siyangense
ACAGCTGCCCGATACGAAAGACGAAATTAAGCTAGATAACAGCGTAAAGGCTGAACCTGAAAACAACAGCACAGAAACACAGGAACCCGCTGCCAGTAAACCCACGGGCTTCAAACCGAGATTCAAAGCTGGCATAACAAAAATTGACAAAAAGGAAGAATAATTTTCACTACATTTAGACTGATTTTTTTAATTATTTTTAAATTCCGATTAAAAACCAAAGACCAATGTTAAAGGAAGAAAGACAAGCATTCATTATACATCAGATTAACCTACATAACAAAGTTTTATCGTCAGATCTAAGTGTTCAACTGAATGTGTCTGAAGATACAATTAGACGTGACTTAAACGAACTCGCGGAGAATGGAAAAGTTCTAAAAGTCTATGGTGGGGCATTATCAAAATCTTTTCAATTCCCATTTCAGGATGGAAACGTATATGCCAAGGAGGCAAAAAAAGAAATTGCCAAGAAAGCAAGCACTTTAATCTCCAATGGAATGACTGTTTTAGTCGGAGGCGGGACAACCTTAATTGAATTAGCGAGAACAATACCCGATCATCTTCAGTGTACGTTTTTTACTATAAGTCCATTAGTTGCACTAGAATTGGCCGAAAAGCCAAACCTTGAAGTCATTTTAGTTGGCGGAAAACTTTCACGCAATACAAACATCGTTTCCGGAGCCCAAGTCGCTAATGAATTGGCAGATCTTAAGGTCGATCTTTGTTTGTTGGGAACAAATTCTCTTTCAGTAGAAGATGGGGTGACCGATTCAGACTGGGAGGTGGTACAAATCAAACGTGCGATGATTAAATGCTCAAAAAAAGTGGCTATTTTAAGTATTGCTGAGAAACTAAATTCAGTTCAAAAAATGAAAGTTGTGCCGTTACGTGATATTTCTTATTTGATTACCGATGTCAATCCAACTGATGTTTCCCTAAAAGAATTTGCGAATACAATTGCAATACTTTAATATTGCCGCTCATTTAATTTAGCATGTCATCGCAAACGAAAAATGACTCTTTAAAATCAAAAACAACAAAAGGACTGCTATGGGGTGGTATGGCCAGTATCATCCAGCAGTTTTTGGGCTTCGGCTTCGGCATCCTACTAAACCGTAAGCTAACAGCAGAAGATTATGGTTTAGTAGCTATGATCACCATCTTTTCTGTTCTCGCCTCCGCTTTTCAAGAAAGTGGATTTGTGTATGGAATTGTCAATAAAAAAGAAGTTGAACATAAAGATTATAACGCGGTATTCTGGACAAGTGTAGGAATTGGAACATTTATTTATATTGTTTTATTTTTTGCGGCTCCTCTTATCGCCTTATACTATAATCAACCAGTACTTGTAGAACTTAGCAGATTTACTTTTTTATCCTTTTGGCTAGGTAGCTTTGGTATTGCGCACAATGCTTACCTCTTCCGGAATTTAAAAATCAAAGAAAGAGTCATCACAGGCACCTTTGCGCTTATTGCATCAAATATAGTCGGGGTTTATTTAGCCTATAAGGACTACGCCTATTGGGCATACGCGATCCAAATTGTCTCCTATAGTGGTTTCAATATGCTTGGATTCTGGTATTTTTCCAAATTCAGACCTACTTTCCAGTTCGATTTCCGACCTATTCGCGACATTTTAGGATTTAGCAGTAAAATACTAGTCACCAATATTTTCATCAACATCAACAAGAATATATACGCAGCGATCTTAGGCCGGCATTATACCGCTGAAGAACTGGGATATACCGTGAATCCTAATCGTTGGAGCATCATGGCACAGAATATATTGACCAATATGGTCAATAATGTGACACAGCCCATTTTAAAGGAAATAGAAGATGATAAGGATAGACAAATTCGGGTTTTTCGAAAACTAATTTCCTTTACGGCCTTTTTAGCCTTTCCGATGTTATTTGGTTTAACAACTGTAGCACAAGATTTCATTACTATTGCGATCACCGATAAATGGGCACAAAGTGCCATATTTCTTCAAATATTTTGTATTGGCGCTGCATTTGATTCTGTAAGCAATGTTTTTTCCAACCTCATCATTAGCAAGGGAAAACCCGAAGTTTATATGCGGAATATCATCGTGTTTGGTCTGCTCCAAATCGCTATTCTATTCTTCGGCAAATCATTAGGTCTTGAACTACTCATTGGATTAACCTCAGCATTAAATGCCCTCTGGATATTCGTTTGGTATGCTTCCGCTAAACCTTATATGAATTATTCATTTCGTTATCTTCTGGCAGATATTTTTGCTTATGCATTATTGGCAGCTGCCAGTTGTATTGCAGCTCACTATGCCACCGCAGCTATCGCCAACCTCTATCTACGGTTTGCAAGTACAATTGGAGTGGCTGTATGTGCATATATCATTGTCAATAGAATCTTTAAACCCAGCATTTTGTTGGAATTATTCCACTATTTCCTAACAGTTATCCGAAAAAAATAGATGGCCAAGATTCTCACCATAATCGTCTCTTATAATTTTGAGCCTTGGATCCACAAGTGCTTACCCAGTCTATTGGATTCGAGCTACCCCACAGATATTTTAGTTGTCGACAACAATTCGGGAGACAATACCACACAGATCATAAAAGAAACGTATCCGACAATAAGACTAATAGAAAGTTCCGAAAATCTGGGTTTTGGAAAGGCCAACAACATCGGACTTGACATTGTTTTGAAGGAAGAATATGATTATGCATTTTTAGTCAACCAGGATGCCTGGCTGGATCGGGACTGCATCGCCAACTTAGTGAAAGTAAACGCAGACAATATCGGAATTATCTCGCCTATTCACTACGATGGAACCGAAACAACACTGGACCATGGTTTTGCTTTATATACAAAAAATGCTACTAGCGAAAATTCGCATCGCATTTGCTCTTTCGTCAACGCAGCATTTTGGTTTATCCCCAACCCAGTGATCAGAAAAGTCGGTGGTTTCGCGCCGATCTTTTTCCATTATGGAGAAGATAAGGATTATGCCAATCGCATCAAGTACTACGGGTTAAATATCATTCTCGCAGACAAGGCCAAGGCCTATCACGATAGACAACAGCGTAAAACAGACCGAAAAACCTTTCTGAAAAGCGAATTTGTATATCATTTGACAGAGTATTGCAATATCAATTATACCTTTGTAAGATCTTTTTCGATGGCCGTATTGGCGAGTCTGAAAAAAATGGGAGCTTCAATTTTTAAAGGTCATATTTTTGAAGCAAAAAGCTACTTAAACATTGCTTTTAGATTGCTGGGCAAATCGGGAGCAGTTTATCGTACTCGTCTAAGCAACAAAAAAGCATACAACAAAATCTATTGATAAATGAACAATATTGCTCCAGTCATACTTTTTGTGTACAATCGTCCTGATCATACAATAAGAACACTCTCAGCTTTAGAACAGAACAAGCTTGCAGACCAGACTACGCTTTACATTTATTCGGATGCTGCAAAAAACGAAAAATCTGTTCAAGCTGTTATTGAAGTCCGAAAGATTATCAACCAGTCCCGGAACTTTAAAGAAGTTATTATTGTCGAACGAGCAGAAAATTGGGGTTTGGCGGCCAATGTGATCGACGGAGTTACAAAAGTGGTTAATGCACATGGAAAGATTATTGTTTTGGAGGACGATCTGGAAACTGCTGTATTTGCCCTAGATTATTTCAATCAAGCACTGGAGCGCTATAAAGATCAAGATCAGGTGATGGAGATCAGCGGTTATGGTTATCCACTAAAAGATTTAAATAAACTGCCTGAGACCTTCTTTTTTCGGGTCGCCAATAGTTGGGGCTGGGCAACCTGGGACCGCGCCTGGCAACATTTCAATCCGAATATTGATGAACTTGTATCGGATTTTACGGCCGAGCAGATACATCAATTCAGTATAGAGGGAAAAGAAAACTTCTGGAAACAAGTGCAGGAATTTAAGGCCGGAAAGATCAACTCTTGGGCGATACGCTGGTATGCTTCTGTATTCAAAAAAAATGGGTTAGTTTTGTATCCAAGGAATTCGATGACACAGAATATTGGCAACGATGGTTCGGGTACACATACAGCTGCGGAAGCAACTTATCAGGTTACACTAGCAGAAAGCCCTGTACGGTATTTTCCGACGGAAATTTCAGAAAACAAGCAAGCTTATGAGGCCATCAAGTATTTCTATGCACATCGGAAAGGATCTTTATTCAACCGTGGCATCCGATTCCTGAAGAAGAAAATGAATAAATTCAATATATAAACAACATGTCTGCTCATCCCAAATTTTCGATTATAACTGTCGTTTACAACAATGTGCGTGACATAGAACACACCCTGAAATCTGTTGTCAATCAGAGCTATGATCATATAGAGTATATTGTCATTGATGGACAATCAACTGATGGAACATTAGAGATCATCCAAAAATACAGGGATAAAATCACCGTTCTACTCTCCGAAAAGGATAAGGGGATCTATGATGCAATGAATAAGGGATTAGCCTTAGCAACAGGTGATTATGTTCTTTTTCTAAATTCAGGAGATGAGATCTATGATCTCAACAGCATTGAGAATCTTGCCAAACTGAGCGATGACGCGGATATTCTTTACGGCGAAACTATCCTCGTAGATGACAATCGAAATATTATTGGTGAACGGAGGCACAAAGTTCCGGTTCATTTCGACTGGAAAAGCTTTCGATATGGTATGAATATATGCCATCAGGCCATCTATATCAAGCGGGAAATTGCCGAGCCATACGATCTCAATTATAAATTATGTGCTGATATTGACTGGGTTATTCGTTGTGCCAAAAAGGCAAAAAAAACAGTCAATGCACAGCAATATGTAGCCCGGTATCTTGTGGGTGGGATGTCAAAACAAAGACATAAGGAATCCTTGAAAGAGCGCTTCGCTATTTTCAAACACTACTATGGGACCATTCCCAATTTATTCAATCATGGCATCATCGCACTAAAAGCTATTTGGTACCGTCTTAATTATGGAAAACCCCAAGACTAATGTTAAATCCTGAAATCTTAACCGAGCTTGTTACAGTAAAGATGCCCTTTGGTAAATATCAGGGCTACACGTTATGTAACCTTCCTGAACCCTATCTAGTCTGGTATAACCAAAAAGGCTTTCCAAAGGGAAAGCTAGGCCAGCAATTAGCGACACTCTATGAAATAAAGCTTAATGGCTTGGAATACCTGCTCGAACCTTTAAAGAAAAGGTGACGACGGTCATTTTATTCCACTTATTATTTTTTGTAGCTTTGCACTAAATTTATTTTTAGCATTAAACGCCGTTTGCAGCGGTATCAATGAATATCATGACACAATATCAAACTTTGCTGTACTATTGTTACAGCCCTATCGAGGATGCCGAAAAATTTGCATCAGATCACTTAGAATTTTGTAAATCTCTGGACTTGGTTGGCCGTATCATTGTCGCTGATGAGGGTCTTAATGGAACTGTTTCAGGTACTGTAGAGGCCTGTAAAAGCTATATGGATGCCATCTATGCCGACGGTCGTTTCAACAAAACAGAGTTCAAAATTGACGCTGTAGATGAACCGTCATTCATTAAAATGCATTGTCGCTATAAAGCCGAAATCGTTCACTCTGGCTTGAGAGATCCAAAAGAAATTGACCCTAACCGTCAAACCGGTGTGCACCTTGAACCGAAAGATTTCTTAGCTATGAAGGACCAAGAGGATGTGGTTGTATTGGATGTACGTTCAAATTACGAGCACAATGTTGGTCATTTTAAAAATGCTGTTACCTTAGATATTGACAATTTCCGCGAGTTCCCTGAGAAAATCAAAGAGCTTGAACAATATAAAGGAAAAAAAATATTGACATACTGCACAGGGGGTATCAAATGTGAGAAGGCATCTGCTCTTTTGTTAAAAGAAGGCTTCGAGGACGTTTATCAATTACATGGCGGAATTATCAAATACGGGAAGGAAGCTGGTGGCGAAGATTTCGAAGGCCAATGCTACGTCTTTGACAATCGTGTTACAGTTGATGTAAACTCTGTCAACCCTTCCGTGGTATCGACCTGTTTTAATTGCGGTAAGCAAACCACTAAAATGATCAACTGTGCCAACCCGACTTGTAATGAACATTTCACACAATGTGATGAGTGCGGCTGGGAGATGGACGGATGCTGCTCGACAGCATGTAAAGAAAACCCCAATAAACGTGAATATGACGGAACAGGATATTATGTCAAGGTACCTCAACCCGTCAATATTGACAAAATCAGCAAAAGAAAACATAAAAATTTCCCGCCGAAAGTATCGGTCGAAGATTAATACGAATTGGACAAAAGTGATGAGGTCGGAAGCTACATACTTCCGACCTCATCACTTTTAAGATCTGCGTCATCTTAACTTAATCCCGTACTAGCTTTTATCAGGACAAATAATAGCTTACTTTCCAAACATACCGGCTATCGAATCAAGAATATTTCCCTTCGCCTGTCCATCGTTATTTTTATCAAAAAAACTACCTGCCAGCCCGCCCAACATGTCCGTAATATTACTCCCTGCTGCTGGCTGCTCTGTTGTTTGGGGCTGTTCTTCTTGGCCACCGCCTAAAAAAGAACCCAAAATACCGCCCAACATACCACCACCTGCATTTTGTGATGTTCCGCCACCTAGTACAGAACCAATTAAATCACCAATCCCTCCGCCACTCGAAGCCTGCTTTTGTTGCCCTAAATACCCCATTACGATTGGAGCAAGTGTGGCCAGTACGCCTGTCACTTGAGAAGAGCTCAAGCCTGCTTTATCCGCAATATTCTGTGTCACGACTTCAGTATTTTGGCCAAACATATGGTTGACAATTTTATTGCCATCTTCAGATCCATTCTGCTCCGTTCCTCCCTGTCCGAATAGATCACCAATTTTATCGAGTATTCCGCTATTGCTATGCTGATCAATAGCATTGTCAATATTTTCTGCCTGGCCTTTGTTTTTCGCATTGTAGTTCAATGCAGCAATCATCAAAGGAACTGCCGCCGCTACTATCCATTTTGCTTTAGATTCACTGACACCAGTAATTTTTGAGATAGTCTCTATCGCTTTAGAGCCTACTCCGCCTGTAACTAAATCTGTTAAGTTCATAAGTCTTCGTTTATAGTTATATCATGAAGATAACGATTTTTTTTGACGAGTTGAGATAATACCTGATTATAAGAAAGCCTCATTGGATTGTGTAATCCGATGAGGCTTTCTTATAATCAACTTTTTAAATTAATAACTTTTATAAATAGCGATATCATCCAATCCCAACCTTCCGTTATTAATCACATTGTTACTTGTTCCTAATCCAAGCTTGGTAACTCTAAAGCGTACTGCCCCCTGAATATTCATTAAGAATACAGCCTGTTTTGAATTCATGCTCTCTGTCGTTGTATGGGCATCTGAAATAGACTCACCTGTTTGTGTCCAAGTTTTCCCATTGTCCGTCGAATATTCCAACTTAAATGTGCTCGAGCGATCTGTCCAGTAGGAGCCATACCAAATAGTAACTTTTGACGCGCCATTTGGCACATCGAAATTCATTTGTACATAACCGTCCACATTTAAATTCTGCTGCATTCGGATAGCATTTTTTCCAGAAACAATACGGTCCCGTCCAGCTGTATTCCCTAAAATAGCTTGATACAGATACCATTGTCCTGTCGGAAAAGAGACCGCGTTTTTATCCTTCATGTCGTAGCTACCTTTCACGCTTGCATCGACAGCATCAAAAGTTTCGGGCCAACCTACATACAATTTACCACTTGCATAAGCCATATCAGCATAACTCTGCATCCTAACTTGTAGCTTTTCGCCCTCCTTAAATGCAATCCCTCTGAAAGAAGCACTTGGAGCAATAGATTGTCCAGCAAATGTCGCATTATCTTGTGTATGTAATGTAATCTCATTTTTATCACCATCCATCAAGATTTTATCTCCTTTCAATGCTGTCCCGGCAGCGGGTTCAGGTTCAACATCAGCTGTAATATCGATATAGGTTGATTCAAACTCATCAAACTTCGACTTTAGACTTGAAACCGCAACAGGCAATGGAGCAATGTTATTACCAGATGAGTAGACTTTAAGCTGCTGATTATTGTCGACTGAAAGAACTAATAAGCCATCTTTTTTAATCAGCTTTGAACCACTAATATTGATCTGAACCGAATCTCCAAATTTAAATTCAGACGCATTCGGAACCTCTACCAGTATGCCGCGGCGTTGATTTCGCCAAATATTCTGTACAGCAAGTGTATTTTCCGGAAGATTCTTATTTTCCACGCGCGAAACGACCACTGCTTTGATATATTGCGCCCCTTGCAGCGAAGACTCATTAAGCTGTAAATCGGAATTTTTATACAGACTGCGTAGCGTATACAATGATATTTCAGGATTTAGTGTCCCTATAGATTCATTGACGTTGTCTTTGATACAACCGGACAGTAATACTGACATTGCCAGCACACTGCATAGTATTGATTTTAACTTTTTCATTGATTAGTTGATTGAAGGTTGCCACCACATTTTTTCATTTATCCCATCTCCCCCCATACGACTCACAGCATCCTGATAATTTACTTTGTTTAAAGATTGTACAATTGTTGGATAATTTAAACGTACCGGCATTTTCCCTTGATTCAACAAGCCCGGACCTTTGTATAAATCCAACAATTGGGTCCTGCGGTACTCGTACCACTGTTGGAAATCCGTAAACAACATTGCGTAATATTTTTGCAAATGTATCTTTTTCAATTTCGCATGATCACTGTCTGTAGCCAGCAATTGAACCTTGTCACTAGCTAGGTAAGTTGTTGGCGCTGTTAATCCCCAATATTCCATGGCTGCATTCACTCCTTTTAAATAGGCTCCAGACGCATCGACCTGAGCATATCCTCTCAGACCACATTCAGCAATAATAAATTGCAACTCTGCATAATTCATAATATTTCCCATATGTGAGTCTGCTTTTAAGCTTGTTAAAAGAGTTGATTGTTGTTCCGGAACATTACCTCGTTTGTATCCGGACTGCATACCACCATACACTCCTAATGTAGCCTCAGTCGCCCAAATTTTTAATCGTGGGTCTGAAAGGTCCAACAGATTATTAATAAAAAATTCTGAATAGCCTTTACTTCCATTAAAATCTATGTCACGGCTATTAAAATAAGGGTTCATGTAAGGCTGTACATTGGTGTAATATAAAGCTGCTGTCTCTGCATTGCTTTGCATCACCGGATATTCGGCGGTATTCGTTTCTAATATTTCTTTGATCTTTGCAACGGTATTGGTCTCCGATTTATGTGCTATACGCAGCAATAATCGCAGATATAAGGAGTTGCCGAATTTCTGCCATTTTGCAGGATCAGAATTAAATATAGGATCCATCGCCAAATTGGTCGATTCAACAGCAACCTTACCTTTTAAAAGCGTATTGGCCTCTTCTAATTTTCTGAAGATATCCGCATAAATATCGGCCTGTTTATCAAATACAGGAGTTAAATTACTATCACTATACCCTTTATTGCTGTCCGTATAAGGTACATCACCATACATATCGGTTATTAACGAACTCACCCAAGCATCCAATATAAGCGAAATACCCTGGTATGTCTGATAACCCTTCTGCTGCCCTTCCCCCGCCTTCTGATAAATATCGCGTATATTCGTCAACTGCACGTACCAACCGGACCAGGTAGATTCAGCTTCTGACGGCCTGATTTCATACCGTTGAATCTCCAAAGCATCATTTACCGTTACCGTCACTTGCATAAGCTCATTATTGATGCGCATATTACGAGACAAATTTGTGTTTAGCACATTAAGTAACGCTGGTGCTATGAGACTTTGTGGTGCAGCCGCAGAAATTGCATTTGGATTTGTATTTATCGCAACAAAGTCTTTAGTGCAGCCCTGTAACATCCCGCAGGCTGCCAACAAAATAAAACCTTTTCTTATATTCTTTTTCATAATGCTCTGGAATTAAAATGAGAATGATAAATTGACACCCATTGTGCGGGTTGAAGGGAACTGGGCAATCTCTGCGCCTTTCTCAATACCGCTTGAATTTAGCGATCCAAACTCTGGGTCAAATGAAGGCCATTTGGTCATGACAAACAGATCTCTTCCGTACACCCCAATTGACACGCGCTCAATTTTCAAACGTTCAACAAAAGACTTAGGTAATGTATAGTCAAACCTGACCTCACGAAGCTTTATAAAATCGGTGGAAAACGTATTTGATTCTATATTATCCCGGTTAAAATGTTTCGCATAATAATCTCCAGCAGACGCAACAACTGTATTCTTGCTGTAGCTTCCATCACTATTCTTCACAACACCATCACCGATAATACCGTTATATCGTCCCGGAATTGTCTTTTTTAATTTTCCCTCTTCCATCAATACGGCATGTGTTAAAGAATAGCCTACCCCCCCAAACTGGCCATCAAACAAGAAATTAAATCTAAATCCTTTGTATTTAAATTCATTCCCCCAACCGAATTTGGTCGTTGCATTTGGATTACCTATATACATGTTCTTTTGTGACAATACAGGAAGTCCATTTTCATAAATAATTTGACCATCCTGATTCCGCTCATATCCGAGTCCGTAGATATCACCAAATCGTTTACCGGGTATGGCCACAATTGTTCCTCTACTCCCAAACAAAGTGGAAAGCACTAACTCGCCTTGCAGATCCGCAGGTATGGAAATAACTTTCGAATCATAGCTCGTAAAATTTCCATACATATTCCAATTTAAACCATCTTTCTTCTTGATGATATCGCCAGAAAGCGCAATCTCTATCCCCTTATTACGTACCTCTCCAGCATTCGTAATTTGATTTCTGAAACCACTTGAAGGATCCAGCGGAGACTCAATAATCTGATCAAATGTCGAGTTGGAGTACAAAGTAAGATCTAATTTGAGTCGATCTCTGAACATTCTAAAATCTGTCCCTATCTCATAGGACCGTGTACTTTCAAACGTCAGGTTTTCATCTGGAACCGTAGTTGGATTCCCAAGGCCCCCCGTGGTTCCTTCCACACTGCGGTAGCCATAAGAGTTTAGATAAGGACGTATCCCCCCACTCCCGACTTGAGCAATCGATGCTCTTATTTTCCAAAAATTTATCGCTTTTGGCAGGTTCAGCATTTGGGACATAACAAAACTCGTATTAAGCGAAGGGTAAATAAATGCGTTAACTTCATTCCGTTTTGGCGAGGCCAATGTACTCGCCCAGTCAATACGATTTGTTGCATCGACAAAAATCATATCCTTATAACTATAGTTTACCAAGGCATATAAACTATTGGCTGCATATTCGCTGCGAAGGGGGAGGTAAATAACTTTTTCCCTGGCATTTGCAAAATTATATTGGTTCGGATAAATTAGACTGTTAGCGTAAGCATCATCTTTAACATACTTATTGTGCATTAACGAACCACCAACCGATGCGCCAAATTTGTGAAGACTGCTCCGTTGATTGTTATATTGCAATAAAAAGTCGGAGATAATTTCTTGGCTATTAATTGACTGCTCGCGGTAATAGCCATAAGCATATTTATAGGTATCAAATGGCCTTGATTGTTTGCGCTTATCATAGCTCCAATCGATTCCCGTCCGCACCATCAAATTCAATTCCTTGTTGAATTTATAATCTGCCTGTAAATTTCCAATAATATTGTTTTTATCCTGCGCATTGATCATATCATAAGATATGGTTCTTGGATTATCCAACAGGTTTGAAAACGGAGTCATCTGTTCAATTCCCTCCTTTCCCGGAATCCAATTCTGCTCAAGCCAAGCTGCATTCACATTCGGCACAATACCCCGCACAAAGTACATGTAACTTTGATTGTTATAACCGCTATTTGGTAAATTATCTGATCCTCTATTATTAAAATTAATTTTTGTTGAAAGGCTCAGCTTATCTGTCACCTTGTTATTAAACTGCATAGCGATGGTGTTCCTGTTATAACCCATGTTCGGAATAATCCATTTGTTCGTGACGTTGGTATATGAAAACCTCGAACTAGTCTTTTCTGTTGCTCCTGAAATACTGATTGAATTGGTAGACGTGAGTTCCGTTTGGAAAAGATCTTTTCTGTTGTTTTCATAGGGTCTCCACAATGTCCGCTCTGGAGGTGTCAAACGATAGAAATTAGGATCGTACTGGTAATAATACTGACCATCAAATTTTGGTCCCCAAGCAGAAGACGTACTTAAAGTACTTGCACCATCCTCTGACTGCCCATAAGAATAATAAAGATCCTGATCAACCGCGCCTTGCCCATATTCATATTGATAGTCAGGCCATCTATTAATCGTCCCGATTGCCGTATTTGAATTAACAGATATGCCAATCTTATTTTTAGCACCTTTTCCCATTTTCGTAGTAATAATCACTGCGCCATGTGCGCCACGGGAACCGTAGAGCGCTGAGGCGCCGGGCCCTTTCAATACAGAAACGGATTCGATATCATCTGGATTTATATCCGCCAATGATGTTCCAAAATCTACAGGAGAATCACTATCCAAGTAATTGGAGTTACCATTACCGGTCATTCGTGCACTTGCCCCCATGACAACACCATCAACAACAATCAATGCGGAATTATCACCTGTAAAAGATGTTTCCCCTCTTAAAATAATCTGATTGGATCCCAATGGTCCTGCACCTGACTTTACCAAATTCAAACCAGCAACTTTTCCTGTTAGGGCATCTGTCCAGTTGTTTGAAATTGCATTCGTCAATTCCTCGCCTTTTACCGTGCTAATGGAATAACCTAACGCCTTTTCTTCCCGCTGTATACCCAGTGCTGTTACAACGACTTCATTAAGCGCCTCGGATCTCGCACTTAAAGAAATTTTAGCATCCAATTGGCTGGATGAAAACGTCCTCGTCTCCGCTTCGTAGCCTATCAACTGAAAACGGATCGCTGCTCCTGATTCAACTTCAATATCGAAATTACCATTCCGGTCAGTCGCTCCTTTAACTACACCTGCTGCAAGGATTGATACGGATGCCAAGGGTTCTTTCGTCTGATTATCGACAACTTGACCTTTTACTTTAATCTTGGTCTGCTTAATTGCATGCACAGCGTGATCAGATCCCAGTGGAGCTGCTATCGCCGTAAAATCTGTAGTGCACGCAATTGCTAATGCCGCAAATAGCACTTTCGAGGAGGAGTGCCTCAGATTAATTTGGATAGGGTTAATACTAAACATAGTTATTGGTGTAAATTGTTAATTTTCAATTTGGCACAAAAATATATTCTTAACAAAAAGTATACTTTAACTTAATGTTTTCTTTTTGTTAACAATTGTTTCGAATATCATTTCTTTTTAATGATATTATCATTGTTTAAAATATTTAAAAAATGTATTGAAGTCCGCATCGGCAGGAATATCACACATTAGGCTCGATCTAAAGCGATCGCTCTTTGGTTATTTTTTATTTTCAAATCGAAAATAATTAATAATATTTAAAAAACGAAATAAATCGAAATTATTTAAATATCGATTAAACAAAAAAGAGCCTCTCCAAAAAAGACTCTTAAATCAATTGAAATCCAATAAAATACAGCAAAAATAATGCAATTACTAAAAACAAAAAAAAGTCTAAACTTTCGTTTAGACTTTCTATTATGAAATAAACCTATTCGTTATCGTTTTTCGAAACTCCACTTCACATAGTTAATGTTCTTGTCAGGTGCCAAATACTTCCGCTCGTAGTATGTTTTAATGGATAAAACGTTATCCACCAAGTCTGAATGGTAAAGATCCGTCGTTTCTTTATATTTTTTCAAATGCTGTATCTCAATTTGCTCCAGTGTGTAAGCATAGAAACCATCGTTATCTGTTTTCAAATTCATCATCCCCTCGGGTTTCATAATGATTTTATAACGATCTAAAAACTTTGGCCCTGTCAATCGTTTCTTTTCACGACTATCTTGCGGTTGCGGATCCGGAAAGGTAATCCAGATTTCATCAATTTCATTTTCAGCAAAATGTTCAAGGATAGTCTCAATTTGTATCCGAAGAAAAGCAACATTCCGAATTCCATCTTCCAAAGCTGTCTTGGCTCCACGCCAAATACGATTACCTTTAAAATCGATACCGATGAAATTTTTCTCCGGAAACAATCTCGCTAGATTAACAGTATACTCACCTTTACCACAAGCAAGCTCCAAAACAACTGGATTATTGTTACCAAATTGCTTTTCAGCCCATTTTCCTTTATATTCTTTGCCTGCGTCGAGTTGGATTACATTTTCAAAAGTAGCAACTTCAGCAAATTTACGTAGTTTGTCCTTTCCCATTTTTTAATAAATATCCCGCAAAAATAACCTTATATTCCCGCTAAAAAAAATAAATCTGAAGGACAGCACCAATACCGCCAATTACGGAACAGTCCGAAGTCCGATAGCACACACATGAATGAATAAATCACCCTCTTAAGGGCGAATTATATTGCATATAAAAAGCAATTTATCTAAGTTTGCAGGAATCAATAACTTATCGTGGAGAAAGACGCTAAAATTTACATAGCAGGCCATCGCGGCATGGTCGGATCGGCAATTCATCGCAAATTATCGGAGCTTGGCTACAACAATATTGTCACACGCACATCTTCCGAATTAGATTTGCGCAACCAGCAAGCGGTCGCTGATTTTTTCGATCAGGAAAAACCTGACTATGTTTTCCTAGCCGCAGCCAAAGTTGGAGGGATCATGGCGAACAATACCTATCGCGCAGATTTTATCTACGAGAATATGGCTATACAGAACAACGTCATCAAATCTTCCTACGATAATAAGGTTAAAAAATTAATGTTCTTAGGTTCAAGCTGCATTTATCCAAAAATGGCACCACAGCCTTTGAACGAAGATATGCTACTTACGGGCACACTGGAACCTACAAATGAGCCCTACGCTATTGCTAAAATCGCCGGAATAAAAATGGCAGAAGCTTTTCGGGATCAGTATGGATGCAATTATATCTCCGTTATGCCAACGAATCTTTATGGAATTAACGACAATTACCATCCGCAAAACTCACATGTTTTACCGGCCTTGATCAGAAGATTTCATGAAGCTAAGATCAATCAGCTCCCTGAAGTTATTATCTGGGGAACAGGAACCCCTTTACGGGAATTTCTCTTTTCCGATGACCTGGCAGATGCCTGCGTCTTTTTAATGAATAATTATGATGAGAAACAATTTGTCAACATTGGCATTGGCGAAGATCTAAGCATTAAGGACCTTGCCGAATTGATTAAAGACGTTATTGGCTACAAGGGCACTATTTCCTTCGACAGTTCCAAACCAGATGGAACACCACGAAAACTCATGGATGTCTCGAAACTGCACGCACTGGGTTGGAAACATCAAGTTAACCTCCGGGAAGGCATTCAACTAGCTTATGCGGATTTTTTGGAAAAAGAAGCAAACGCTTCCGAATAAATCCAATGCGATCGCATTAGTAGGTTTCGCTATAGGAAGGAATTCCGTACTCGTTAACCTCATCCTTGATAACCGCATTTTCAGCTTGGGCAGCTTTATTTTTCTTCTTTTTGGGACGAATAAACTGTGTTAACTTGCTAAGGAGGCCACTGATTTTATCTTGATTGATCTGGCCGACAGCACGCTCTGACAACAGCAACATCAACGCTTTCTTAAAAACACCGGTATTTTTTAGGAACAACCTATTCATAACAAAAGGCACGCCGATACGTAAGGTCTTCGTTAGCCAATCGGAATCTGGATTGCTACTTTTAGAGAACAGCTGCTGGACAATATTTACCCCTGGGATGTTGTCTTTTAATGTATTGAAAAAGCGAATTGGAGCCTCTATTTTATTGTTGAGCAAGGTAAATTGAGTCTTAAGATAGACTTCTTGCTCATTTTTAAGGGCTTTCAAACGGGAAATCTCAGCCTTAAGCTCTTGTAGGTTACGTATTTTAGTATGTTTATTGTTCATTTGTAGCCCTTTCTCTATCAAGTTTTTCCTTATGTAGATCTTCTTCCTCCTCCTCAATCTCATCGTTCCATTTAGCCAAAAAACGGCGGATAGAAAGATCCATAAATTTGGACTCTAACATCGGCTCAAAAACCCGTATTAAGATAATAATCACCAAGAAAATACCCGCTGTCGCCAAAAAGCCCAAGGAATAACTCCCCAGTAATTCTCCGAGCCAAAAACCCAGTGCCAGGCATAAAAAAAACAGGACAAATAACGTGAATATCAGCTTTGTCGCATCAACTACAAGGCTAGCGATCAATCGAGAAGAACGCTCAATTGTCTTTAATTTGACAAGCTTAAACTGGGAGTCAATGTACTCTTTGGTTTTTTGAAAAGTACCGCTAAGTGAAAATTTTTCTTCTTCCATGCATCTTAAAATTATTCAGGCTATTTCAATGTCTAGTTCTAAAACGAATCCTGTTTCGGCTCAACGCCGGCAACTTCAATCCTCTATCCTAAAAGAAAGGTGTTATCGTAAAAATCTATCCTAGAAATAGCCTGATGATATGTATTCTACACCAATTATTCATACGAATAATTTGCGAACTATGCATGTTCGATGATATCATCATCTAGCACTTCTTCGGTCTGATTTAATTTTCCTTTTAATGTAGAAACAATTTTCTCTTTAAAATCATTCAATTGATCGAATTGTTCTTCCGCTCTCTCACGAATAGCATCACTCAAATCGCTTAATGAATCATTGATTTTATCTCTCGTATCCGACCCTTTGTCCGGAGCAAATAAAACTCCCAAAGCTGCACCTGCAGCAAGACCCGCTAACAACGCCAAAGCTACTTTACTTGTGTCATTCATTTCTTTTTCGTTTTAAAGTTCTAATTCTATTACGATGAATCTAGTCCTCGTTAATAATACAATTAACAGAGCAAATCGTTTGCCAAACGCGGCATTTAATCCATTATTTACAAGAAACTATATCTTCCAATATAATCATTTTTTGATAAACTTCGATTGACTTTCAATAATTCACCAAACAATTATTAACCCGTTCAGTTTTTTAGTATCTTTAAATCAACCCATTATAAAAATTATGCTAAATAAAACCTATTGCAGTGCTGTCTATGGAATCAATGCCTGCACAATTACCGTTGAGGTAATCGTATCTACAGGCCTACATTATTATATCGTAGGATTGCCTGACAATGCTGTGAAAGAAAGCTTAAGACGTGTCGAAAGTGCCATTACTTCCTGTCAACTTCACATGCCACGTCAAAAGATTGTTGTCAACTTGGCACCTGCAGACCTTCGCAAAGAAGGTTCCAGTTACGACCTATCAATCGCAATCGGCATATTGGCCTCCTCCGGGCAAATAACAAATGAGCTTCTGGCAGATTATCTCATTTTAGGAGAACTATCATTAGACGGAAGCATTAAGCCCATCCGCGGTATTTTACCCATTACCTTACAGGCCCTGAAAGAAGGCTTTAAAGGGCTTATTTTACCACAAGAGAACGCCAAGGAGGCCGCTATTGTCAGGGGAGTCGATGTTATCGGAGTAGAGAATCTCAACCAAGTTGTCGATTTCCTAAATCATAAGCTGAAAATTGAACCAACAAAAGTTGATATTCAAACTTTCTTTCATACCGATACAGCAAATTACGATGTCGATTTCTCGGATGTTCAAGGACAGGAGAATATTAAAAGGGCACTGGAAATTGCCGCAGCAGGTGGTCATAATCTTATTTTAATAGGTCCCCCCGGCGCAGGAAAAACTATGTTGGCCAAAAGATTACCGACGATACTTCCACCCCTCAACATGACTGAATCATTAGAAACCACCAAAATACACTCTGTATCTGGAAACCTGAAGACCAAGGAGTCTCTCTTGACTACACGGCCGTTTCGTTCTCCGCATCATACCATATCCGACGTAGCCATGGTAGGTGGAGGCTCCAATCCGCTGCCTGGTGAGATTTCACTAGCACATCATGGCGTATTGTTTTTGGATGAATTACCGGAATTCAAACGGAGTGTACTCGAGGTCATGCGGCAGCCGCTCGAATCGCGACAGATTACCATATCAAGGGCAAAACTTACGGTGGATTATCCGGCGAGTTTCATGCTGGTAGCGGCCATGAACCCCTGTCCCTGTGGCTATTTCAATCATCCCGAAAAGGAATGCATATGTGGCAGCAACACCGTACAACGGTATTTAAGTAAAATATCGGGACCTCTTTTAGACCGCATCGATCTGCATATTGAGGTGACGCCTGTACTATTTGATCAACTGAGCACAACACGTAAAGCCGAGGACAGCCGTACTGTGCGAAGTCGGGTCATTCAGACACGAGAAATTCAGAAAGAACGGTTTGACTCTTTTCCAGACGTTCATTGTAATGCGCAAATGAGTACACAATTGACCCGAGAAATATGTCAGGTTGATGAGACCGGAAGGAAGTTACTTAAAACAGCTATTGAACGCCTCAGCTTATCAGCGAGAGCATACGATAGAATACTCAAAGTTGCTCGCACAATCGCTGATATGGAACAGAGTAAAATGATCGAAAACCATCATCTAGCCGAAGCAATCCAGTACAGAAATTTAGACCGGGAAACCTGGGGCGGAAAATTTTAGAACTGAGCCAGACAATGCTTAATAACCCAAGGAAAACAGATAATCGTCAAGATCACACCCGACAATGCACCAAAGAAATGAGCATCGTGATTTATACCATCTTGTGCTTTTTTTGACGCCCACACACAGTAACCTAAAAACAAAAACGCAAACAGGTAAGCCGGCATCGGTATAATCATCATCACACCAATGGTACTCTTCGGATCGAAAAGAATGTAGCTGAACAAGACCGCACAAATTGCACCTGAAGCACCTAAACTATAGTAACCCGGATTATTTTTCTGCTGAATGATCGTTGGAATATCACTCAGGATTAAACTACCGATATAGATCACCGCAAATAAAATATGTCCGTATGGACTTGCTTCTGCAAGTATACGCTCTAAACCAAAAGCAAAATAGTAGAAGGTAAGCATATTAAACAGCAAATGCCCCCAATCTTTATGGACAAAACCACTGGTAAGAATCGTATATACTTTTCGATTACGTGCGATACTATACGGGTGTAACATCAGTTTGCCGTAAAGTTGCTCATGTGAAAATGTATAGATACTGGTAGCGAGTGTAAAAATGAAAATAATACTCGCAACAGGCATTTCTGTTAGATAAAATAATAGCATAGTAGTTCTTAGAATCGATCCTCTAAAAGTAAAACGTAAAGCTCTTTTGGTCCATGTGCTCCCAAAACCAATCTTTTCTCTATATCAGCCGTTCTTGAGGGGCCGGTAATTGTCGAAATCATTGTCGGGATTTCCTGACCGTAACGCTTCTGCATATAGGCTAAAGCATCCTTTAGATCCCAAACCAATTGCGAAGCTTTAGCAATAACAATGTGAATTGGGGGATATATACTCAATCTGCGTCCTGAAGCATTTGCATTACTCACCATCACACTGCCATTGCGTGCAACTAATGCTTCACATGATGTAATACTTGCATTTGCTAATTCAAAATCTTCCGCTGTTTTTAAAAAAGGAAAACCATATGGACTAAGTAGATTTTGAACGCCTTGTTCCCAAGCATATATATTTTTAATATTATTCTCCTCAGTCAATGAAATCAAATTTTCAATCAGACCGATCTCGCCATCACAATACAGAAACTTGCCTCCCGCAGCAGTCAATTCGCGAACAAAAACAATATCCACCAACTCATCCTCTTCTTTATAAAGTGCTGTTTCCTTAAAATTTGGATGTGGATTATCGTTTTTCTGTAGTAATGCCTGACGTACCCGTTTTAACATTACCTCCTTCGCTGTTGCGTTCTTCACGTTCATGGCGCATATATATATAAATGCAGCGCTAGATGACTCTAGCGCTGCAGCATTCAAATTAATTCAAATTATTTGACGGTGTTTCTGAGCTCTGCCCTTCGCTAGATCGCGCTTCGTCCGGGTGAACATCCAACGGTAGATCTGTCTGCGGAACTCCGCCACCATCAGCACCATTCACAAACTCCTCGTAAGTAGTCTTAGTTTCAAATGGGCGTTTACCTAATATCTCTTCCAAGTCCGACTGAAAAAGTATTTCTTTTTCCAATAGCTTTTCTGCTATTTTAATCAAACCTTCACGTTTGTCCAGCAATAACTGTTTCGTACGTGCATAGACATCATTAATTAAGTTGCGAACCTCTGCATCAATCAACTCTGCCGTTTTGTCAGAATATGGTTTTTGGAAAGATGCCTCAGAACTGTCTCGGAAAGAAACATTCCCAACTTTATCATTCATACCATAGATTGCAATCATCGCATAAGAAAGTTGCGTGATACGCTCTAAGTCATTTTGAGCACCTGTTGAAATTCTTCCAAAAGTAATATCCTCAGCGACACGCCCCCCCATAGTCATACATAAACTGTCTATCAGTTGCTCTGTCGTATATAAGAACTGCTCACGGGGAAGATATTGTGCATAACCCAAAGCAGCAACACCACGAGGCACAATAGATACTTTCACCAAAGGATCGGCGTGTTCTAAAAACCAGCCTGCAATAGCGTGCCCCGCCTCATGATAAGCAACAATACGTTTTTCTTCCGGAGAGATGATTTTATTCTTCTTCTCGAGACCGCCGATCACACGATCAACGGCATCTTGAAAATCTTGCATATCAATCTCTGGTTTATTTTTACGGGCAGCGATAAGAGCTGCTTCGTTACAAACGTTGGCAATCTCAGCTCCTGCAAAGCCTGGTGTCTGCGCCGATAATTTCTTTGCATCGACCTCAGCTGATAACTTCAACGGCTTTAGATGTACTTTAAAAATTTGCTCACGGCCAATTAAATCCGGTTTATCAATAGAAATTTGACGATCAAAACGTCCCGGACGCAACAACGCTGTATCCAGCACATCAATACGGTTAGTAGCCGCTAAAATAATAACGCCCGAATCAGTACCAAAACCATCCATCTCCACCAATAATTGATTCAATGTATTTTCACGTTCGTCATTACCTCCCATCATCGAGTTTTTACCACGAGCACGACCAATAGCGTCAATCTCATCGATAAAAATAATACATGGAGCTTTCTCTTTCGCTTGCTTAAACAAGTCACGAACACGCGATGCACCTACCCCCACAAACATTTCGACAAAGTCAGATCCGGAAAGTGAGAAAAATGGCACTTGGGCCTCTCCGGCTACAGCTTTAGCCAATAAAGTCTTACCTGTTCCCGGAGGCCCTACAAGCAAAGCTCCCTTCGGAATTTTACCCCCTAGATTGGTATACTTACGTGGATTTTTTAAGAAATCCACAATCTCCATAACTTCCTGTTTTGCCTCCTCAAGACCGGCAACATCATTAAATGTGATATTGATCTGCGATTCTTTATCAAACAGCTGAGCCTTTGATTTACCAATATTAAAGATTGCACCGCCGCCGCCGCCAGCACCGCCGCCCATACGACGCATCAAGAAAATCCAGATTGCGGCCAAGACCAACAATGGCAACATAAACGTGATAAACCAACTTGCCCATGGATTAGAACGATCGTCATAAGTTAATTGGACCTTCGGTGTACCAGGCGCCAAATCTGCTTGCGAAGCAGCTAGCTTTTTCTCCAAAACATCGGGAGAGGCATCCTTAAAAATATATTGTGGTCCCTTATCTTCTTGACCGGATAAACTTGGAAGTGGATCAGCAGTTTTTGTAGCATCCTTAAAACTTGGATTATCTTTCCAGCCCTTTTTCAGATACACCTCAACCTCGACAAGATCATTCTTCTTGTAGGCGACAAGGCGCTCAACAGAGCCCGTATTTAACATGCGTGTCTCAAAATCGCTATAGCTAACTTCCTTAGCCGGGTTCTCTCCTATAACATATTGTAAGGCAAAAAAACCTAACAACACGGCAATCATAAGCCACACAAAATTGAATTTTGGTGGTTTTGGGGTCACCTTACTACTCGGGATTTTTTTCATTATATCGTAATTATATTTTCTTTATAAATTATTTTATTGATGGCAATTAGGCGCTTTGGAAATGCTGTACTTCTGCATCTCCCCATAAATCCTCGATACCATAATGCGCTCTTTTTTCGGTCTTAAAGATATGTACAACCACATCCACAAAATCCAAAATCAACCATTCTCCATTTGATTGTCCTTCTTTATATTGGGGTTCTTGACCAAATGCCTTATAGACTTCTTCTTCGACACTCTTTGCTATCGCATTCACCTGAATGTTAGAATCTGCATGACAAATCACAAAATAATCGGAAACAGAACTGTGAAGATCTCTT
This sequence comes from Sphingobacterium siyangense, assembly GCF_007830445.1. Lineage (GTDB taxonomy): Bacteria > Bacteroidota > Bacteroidia > Sphingobacteriales > Sphingobacteriaceae > Sphingobacterium > Sphingobacterium siyangense. The sequence continues at coordinate 22,372 of NZ_VLKR01000019.1, forward strand.
AAATCCAAGCGAACAATCTCGTTTGCTTTCTTTTCTTGCATACCGTAAACGATAATTTCTGATAGACGTTGGGACAATTCTGAACTTTTATTTTTACTCATTAAAAAATGTGATAGTTTTGACTTAATATTTATTTAATACTTTCAGTTTGCAAAATAACAATATTTCGGGACTTATCATCGGTCAAAATACAATATATCTTGACAAAGTCGCCTCTACAAACGATTATCTCAGGGAATTATTGTCAAATTTCAAGCCACTAGCAGAAGGAACTGCCATTTTAGCAGAAGAACAATTTCAGGGTAAGGGGCAGCGCGGAAGCTCCTGGGTCAGTGAACCCGGGAAAAACTTAACAACATCGATCCTCTTAAAGCCTCATTTCCTACCAATAGCACAACAATTTGCACTTTCAGCTACTATTGCCGTTGCAACCGTCAATTGGCTGAAAAGCAAAACCGAGCAGCCTGTTACCGTAAAATGGCCCAATGATATTTACGTCAATTCAAAGAAAATCACAGGCATTTTAATAGAAAATAAATTAAAAGGCAGTAAAATCGACAGCGCTATTATCGGCATCGGTGTAAATATTAATCAAATTAATTTTGACACAGCAACAACAATAACCTCGCTCGCCTGCCTAACCGATCGACAGGATTACAACATCAAAGCCCTGGCTCAGGAGTTGTTCCAAGTGATCCAACAGGAGTACCTGACCCTTTATAAGGAAGGGACCCAATATCAGTTAAGCCGCTATAACGCCCTATTGTTTTGGAAAGGTGAAGAAAGACCATTTCTTATCGATGGTATCAAGAAAACCGGTATCATTCAACGGGTATCTGACGATGGGAAACTATGCGTTCTCCTGGAAGACACCCTTCACGAATTTGATATCAAAGAAATTACACATCTTATTACCTAATCTTTACAAAAAAAGGATAGCCCATTTTAGAATTGTCAAACCTTTGTTCTAAATTTGTCAATAGCGTGATTAAACCTTTATTCACACAAAGCATCAAAGAACAATAACACACTGCAATCATTGCAGCAGAAAAGGAAAAGAACAAATTAAATTCGGATGAAAAAGTTAATACTGTTAATGACTGCAGTAATTTTTGCAGTTACGGGAGCATTCGCTCAGATTCACAAACCTGTAAAATGGACTGTGGCCAGCAAAAAGTTAAATAATAAAGAAGCTGTAGTTTATGTAAAAGCGACAATTCAAAATGGATGGCACATTTATTCACAAAATGTGAAAGATGGCGGGCCAATTCCAACTTCTTTCACCTTCGCCAAAGCTGCTGATTATGCACTGGTCGGTAAAACTGCAGAGCCGAAACCAAAAGTAAAACATGAGGATGTATTTAAGATGGATGTTGGTTATTTTACAAACGAGGTAATTTTCCAACAAAAAGTAACTTTAAACAAAGGAACTGCCACCGTTAAAGGTACTGTCGAATGGCAAGCATGTGATGCATCACAATGTCTTCCTCCAGACGAATATGCTTTTGCTGTGACAATCAAATAGTAAAAATGATTCTACACGGATAAATTAATAAGGCGATTCTCATCGCCTTTTTTTATTTTTGACCATAACATCAGAAATTCATACGCATGTTAAAAAACACATTCATTCTACTTTTAATTGCTTTTTTCAGCCTTTCTTTAACTACAGCAACTTTTGCCTCAGCACAAGATAGTTTAACAAGTACAGAAGGGCTTCAATTTGAATCATCACCGGATACAGCTACTGCTGTTGAAGCGGTACCCGAGGATCTAAATTTTACAGCTTCACCTGACACGATGGTTAGTCAAGATAGCAGTAAAATAGTTCCAACTAAGGCAAACGCTTCCTCAGGGAATCAAGAATCAGGGAAAAAATCACTTTGGAGTATCTTTATTGCTGGATTAGTTGGCGGCTTCGCAGCGCTGCTCATGCCTTGTATATTCCCAATGCTCCCACTTACCGTAAGCTATTTTACAAAACAGGCCGGAAGCCGCGCAAGCGGTATCAGCAAGGCACTTCTATATGGTCTCTTCATCATTGTGATCTATGTCGCTTTAGGAATGATTATTACCATTTCGTTTGGTTCGGATGCTTTGAATGCTTTATCGACAAATGGGGTATTTAATTTCCTATTCTTCCTCTTATTGGTTGTTTTTGCCGCGTCCTTTTTTGGTGCTTTTGAAATCACGTTACCAAGTTCTTTCGTCAATAAAATGGATGCCAAATCCGACAAAGGCGGTCTTGTAGGGCTTTTCTTTATGGCATTCAGCCTTTCACTGGTATCTTTTTCCTGTACTGGCCCCATTATTGGCACCTTATTGGTCGAAGCGGCCTCAAAAGGAGAACGCTTAGGTCCAGCAGTCGGGATGCTCGGTTTTTCTATAGCACTTGCAATTCCTTTTGGCTTATTTGCGATGTTCCCTTCGATGTTAAAATCCCTACCAAAATCTGGCGGTTGGCTAAATTCGGTGAAGGTTGTACTTGGCTTCTTAGAGCTCGCACTAGCGCTGAAATTCTTATCAAATGTAGATTTGGCTTACCATTGGAATTGGCTGGATCGAGAAGTGTTCTTATCGCTATGGATTGCCATTTTTAGTATGATGGGCTTATATCTTATTGGAAAGATCAAGTTTTCACATGACAGCGAATTAAAATTCCTCTCTGTACCGAGAACTATTCTCGCTATCGTTGTATTTTCCTTCGTTATCTATATGGTACCGGGACTGTGGGGAGCTCCCCTAAAATCGATTTCAGCCTTCTTGCCACCTTCGGCAACACAGGACTTTGACCTGTCGGCAGGAATAGCAGCCGCTCCTTCACACAATGATGGTAAGGTTAAAAAATACGCGGAGATTTTTCACGAACGTGGTACACCAAAAGGATTTGATCCTTATTATGATTATGAAGAGGCTCTCGCAGCTTCAAAAGAACAGAATAAACCGGTATTAATTGATTTTACAGGCTGGAACTGTGTCAATTGTCGAAAAATGGAGGCAAATGTCTGGACTGATCCCGCGGTTGCCAAACTACTGAAGGAAGAATTTATTATGGCCGAATTGTTTGTCGATGATAAAACAGAATTACCGGCAAACGAACAATTCGTTTCAAAATATAGTGGCAAAAAAATCAAAACCATAGGTAATAAAAACAGTGATTTCCAAGCATCAGCTTTCGACAGTAATTCGCAACCACTCTATGTCATCGTCGATGCATCAGGAACAGTTTTAGTTCCAAAAACGGGCGCAAACTATAATGTCGCGGAATATACTGCATTTTTACAGAGCGGAATTGATGCCTTTAAGGCAAAAAAATAGGCTGTATACGCTGGAGATATCCGTCTGGAATGATACATGAGAAAAAGCAATTATTAAATTTGCATTATCTTTAGCTCACGCTTAGATGAATTGCACTTAAAAAAGCTATTGCTTGTTCTTAATAGCGTTATCGGCAACTTCTAATAACGGAAATATAATTGTATATACGCTTAAAAATAGCTAAGTTTGAGTACGTATGAGTAACATTAAAAAAATTGCTGTTTTGACATCTGGAGGAGATGCTCCAGGAATGAATGCTGGTATCCGTGCTGTTGTTAGAGCGGGTATCTACAATAATCTTGAAGTATTTGGCGTACGCAGAGGTTATGATGGTCTAGTTAATGGTGAGATTATCCCCATGGATGCTAAATCTGTAGCCAATATCATACAACGTGGTGGTACTATCCTAAAAACAGCCCGTAGCGAGGCCTTCAAAACTATTGAAGGACGTAAACAGGCTTATGAAAATTTACGCAGCCACGGTATTGATGCCATGGTTGTCATCGGTGGCGACGGTACATTTACCGGTGCGTCCAAGTTTATAGAAGAATTCGATTTTCCGATCATCGGTCTTCCGGGCACAATTGATAACGATTTGGCCGGCACAGACTTTACGATTGGTTATGATACAGCCATTAATACAGTTATCCAAGCCGTAGACAAAATTCGCGACACCGCCGAGTCTCATGATAGACTTTTTGTGATCGAAGTGATGGGCCGCGACTCTGGACTTATCGCCGTTCGCTCTGGTATCAGTACCGGTGCCGAAGCAGTTCTGGTTCCTGAGTTCGAGGTAGACTATGATGCGATCATGAAAAGACTTGACAAATCCCGTAAAAATAAATCATCCCGCATTATTATTGTTGCTGAAGGTGACAAAGAAGGCGGCATGGTTGTTTCGGAAAAAATCAAGGAAAATTTTCCGCATTACGATGTTAGATTATCAATTTTAGGACATATCCAACGCGGCGGAAGCCCAACATGCATGGATCGCGTGTTAGCCAGCAGACTTGGAGTGGCATCCGTAGAGGCTTTACTACAAGGTCGCAGGGGTGAAATGGCCGGTCTAATTTGCAGTGAAGTAAGATTCACTCCTTTTAAGAGTGCCATCAAGCATAACGTAAAAATGAATGAAGACCTACTTCGTATCATTGAAATCCTTTCTTTGTAAGTGATATAAGTTATTCTTAACTAACAATAGAAAAAGAGTATACATGTGATGTATACTCTTTTTTTATGCCTTTCGTTGCTAGATTGTCCAAACCCTTTAGGCAAAGGCCTGACACCTAAACTATCATGTTACCTAAAGCCAAAATAGTACCATATCCGGCACAGTTGTTATTTAAGCAAATTATTGAGGTACTCTTCAGATACCGGAGGTAACTGAATGGCTTGGCCTGCTTTCGCCATCGAGTCAGCAAAATGATTCGTGTTGCTGATCGCCTGTTCGTAGGCCTTCACAACCTGTTCCGATAAGTGCAATACCTTAGGATCTTTGAGATCAACACGGTATTGATTATTTTCCAGTGTAACATGCTGATAAAAACGATATGCAGCAGCTTTTAGTTGGCCCAGCTCCTGTTGCGATAACTGATCGATTCTGGCATTAGGCGGCAGCGTGACATCGATAAAAGTCGTGTCTTTAGCCAATTGATCAATAGCATGATCCAAAGGAATGGCATGCAATGCCTCTAGGTTGACAACGGGAATCCCCTTACCCTGATCGCCACTGCAGGAAGCAAGCACCGTCCCCAAGAATATGCCAAAAATTACTGTTTTCTTCATCTATATAATTTTTATTGCCACAATTGCTTTAGAAATCCCATTGCTCAACTTGTTTAAAACTCAGGATTCATCATCCCCTAGTTGGATTGTACACGAGGATATAGTAGTTCCAAGTGATCATTCGCTATAGCAGCAGGCGAAGTTAGTGAATTCCCTCCACGTTATCACAGCCGCTAGCGCAGTAACGATGAAAGCGCAGTTTGATCAGGACAGCTATTATTAAATAGAAACCCCTAATTGTAGACCCAGCTCACCTGAGTATAACAATTAGGGGTTATTCAAATGCCTAATGGCAGTTATATACCGATTTATTTTAGCAATTCAGCTAACTTAGCCTCCAAAGCCTCACCTCTTAAATTTGATGCTACAATTTTACCTGAAGGATCGATTAAGAAGTTTTGCGGAATACCACGTACTTCGTACAACTTGACCGGAGCCGATTTCCAACCCTGTAGGTCCGAAACGTGTGGCCATTGTTGTAAATTATCATCATGAATAGCTTTCACCCAAGCATCTTTTTTACCCGGATTGTCTAAAGAAACACCAAACACGGTAAATCCTTTGTCTTTGAATTTATTGAAAGCCGCAACGACATTCGGATTTTCGTGGCGACAAGGACCACACCAGCTTGCCCAAAAATCCAATAAAACATATTTACCTCTTAAAGAAGATAGGGAAATATTCTTTCCTGTTGTGTCTGGCAATGTGAAATCAGGCGCTACCGAACCAACAGCAACTGCTTTCAATTTCTGGATACGCTCAGCCAATTCCTTACCTTTTTCAGAATTTTTCAATTCAGGAGACAATTTCTCAAAAGAAGTCACATATTCATTGACGTTCTCACCGCTGACATTCTCAGACAACAAATCCAACGTGTACCAGCTTTTTGGGTTTTTGTTAATAAATTCAGCATCTGCTTTTTCCATTTTTTCGGAAATCTCACCAGCCTGTTTTTGCAAACCTTCGATGAATTTAGGATCCTGTTTTTGAGTCTCCGAAGCCGCATAATATTGTTGGTTCAACGCCTCGAACGCATCTGTATGAGGTTTCACAAAAGCCTTGTACTGCGTCAGATCATCATTGAGCGCTGTACCCGAGACGGTTGCATCTTTGAATCCTTTGGTTGCATCGACTTTGATAACTCCTTTAGAAAGATATAGCTGTGCTGTTTCAGGCTGCTTTTGACTATTTCTAAGTTCAGCAAAAGATAAGCCTTCCGGTGAATAGATCATCATACCCTTCGTTGGCGAAGCCACCTGTCCGTTGAACTTAAACTCACCTTTTACAACCGTTGCTGAATCTGTCTGGCGAGTTCCATTGGCAGCATATTGCATAAACACTTTCGCTTTGTCTGACGTCGTGTTTACCTTTCCTGTAACCGTATAGCTTTCTTGTGCCATTAACAAGGCTGGTAAAAAGCTTAAACCCATTAATATTCCCTTTTTCATAATTATATACTTCCCATAAATGTAAAACATTTCCGTTTCACTGTCGTTCTATTTAACATTATTTAGCAAAGATGTTACCAACGTCCTGAAGCACCGCCACCGCCAAAATCACCGCCACCGAAACCGCCAAAACCGCCACCTGAACCGCCGCCGAAGCCACCGCCACCACCTCGGCCGCCACCGCCGCCAAGACCATTCAGCAATGTCCACCAAAAGATATCAGAAGCGCCACGTCCATTCATCACACGACCGCCACCACCGCCACCGCGGCCGCCGCGATTGGAGAAAATAACAATCAAGAATATCACAATAATAATGACAAACATCACCGAACCTGACCCCTTTCCTTTCGGTTGTTTTGGATCAGCTTTGTATTCGCCTTTTGTGTAGGAAATTAAGGAACTGGTCGCATCGTCGACTCCTTTGTAGTAATCCCCCTGACGAAAAGCCGGTTTGATATCATTTTCAATAATACGATATGCAATGGCATCGGGGACAGCCCCCTCTATACCATAACCTGTTTGAATAGTTACCGCACGATCTCCCAGGGCTACCAACAACAGAATACCATTATTATACTTTTTATTCCCAATACCCCATTTTTTCGCTAAACGGACTGCATAATCAGAAATGTCATAGCCGCCGGTTGAATTCATCATAACCACAGCAATTTGCGTAGATGCGGAATCCTCAAATGCCAATAGCTTCTGCTCCAATAATTGCTTCTGACTTGCTGTCAATGTGTTTGTATAATCATTGACAAGTCTGTTTGATGTTTCTGGGAAATCTTGACCCAATACTGTGGCTATCGACAGCAGACAAAGCAACATAGCCATAGCAGGGATTCGAATCCGAGAAAATAATCTCGATACAAATTTCATCCTATTATTCTCTTTTATTCATTTTTATTTGCCTTAAGCAATCTTGATGCTCCTAATGGCGTTCCGTGAATCCCGAAGTCGGGTTTATCACAATTTTTATCAATCTATTTGCGAGACAGGCGATAGCAGCTCGGGGTTCTTGCTGGTCACTTAACAATTAACGGTCTCCAAAAACAATATCATTTGGAAGCTCATTGATGTCATCGTGTTCACGCGGAAAGAATTTTGCCAATTGTTTACCCGCATGCTCGATCCCTTTGACCAAGCCCTCAACAATGCGATCCACCCGAAACTCCGCCACCATAAGATCTTTGGTACTGTTCCAAAAATCACTTTCTACACGTTGGTGGATTCCCTTATCGCCAATAATGGAAAATTTATGATCCTCAAGCGCGATATAGATAAGAACACCGTTTTTCAACGTGGTCTTATGCATGCCCAATTTGGAAAAATAATGTGTTGCACGATCATGTACCTCGTCGGGGCAATGATTTTCTACCACTACACGAATCTCACCAGAAGTCTCGTTTTCAGCCACATTAATGGCGTGAACGATCTTCTCTTGTTCTTCAGAATTTAATGCCATAGTCTGTATACGCTTACACTTCAAAACCAGATTACCAGACGGTTATTCCAGATTCAAAGTACCTAAAACTAGTTAAAACACGATAAAAAAATGGATGATGTGCTTCTACGAAAGCCGCATCATCCATCGTCCTGTTCATTACTAACAATTTATTATTAGAATGATACCGTTGGCGCTTTATCCGAACCTGGGGCTGCAGTAAATGTACCTTTCGCCTTAAATCCGAACATACCCGCCATTAAATTATTCGGGAAGCTACGTACGGTGGTATTGTATTGCTGTACCGCTTCATTGTAAGATCTACGTTCTGTTGAAATACGATTTTCAGTACCTTCCAACTGTGCTTGTAATTCCAAAAAGTTCTGATTTGCCTTCAAATCAGGATAAGCTTCAACCGACGCTAAAAGACGACTCAACGAACCGCTGAATTCATCCTGAACTTTTTGAAACTTGGCAATATTCTCCTCAGACAAATCATCGGCATTAATCGTTACCGAAGTTGCTTTAGCTCTTGCCTCTACAACGGCTGTCAATGTACTTTCTTCGTGCTTTGCCGCTCCTTTTACCGTATTAACCAAATTTGGAACTAGATCCGCACGACGTTGATACGCATTTTCAACTTGTGCCCATTTTCCTTTAACATTCTCATCTTGTGAGACCATCGTATTGTAGCCACAGGAGTTTAATGATACTAATGCAAATAAACCACATAGGGCGACCAAAAATCTTTTAATTTTCATTGTTCAAAGAATTAAATACTATTCAAATTATACGGTTACACTATCAAAGCATATACCAAGCTCTTACTAAGATAAGAATATTTTTATTTCCAAATCTCCAAATAGCCAATAATCATTAACTTTGTCTCGGTTTTGGGATAAAAACCCAGCCCTCATACTATGCAAAAAGAAATCGAAATTGCGATACTTCCAGAAAGGATCGAGGACGAACAGTACATTATACAGCAGGGCATAAAAGCTTTACGCGTTCAACCCCAGCAAATCAAAGGTTATAAAATCCGGAAACGTTCAATTGATGCCCGAAGCAAGCAGGTGGTCTACCGGGCAAGGGTTATCTACTATATCGATGAACTGCCTGTTCCTGAAATCTACGAAAATAATTTCAAGTCTGTCAAAGACGGAAAACCCGTTATTATTATTGGTGCAGGCCCTGCCGGCATATTTGCGGCTATCCGCTGCATTGAGCGTGGGCTCAAACCAATTGTAATCGAACGCGGTAAGAAAGTACAGGACCGTAGACGCGATCTCGCAAAGCTGAACCGGGAAGGCATCGTAAATCCCGAATCAAACTACTGTTTTGGTGAAGGTGGAGCCGGAACTTACTCTGATGGGAAACTATATACACGTTCCAATAAAAGAGGTGATGTAGACAAAGTGCTCAATCTTTTTGTCTCCCATGGTGCTACGACAGATATTCTAGTCAATGCACGGCCACATATTGGCACAAATAAACTACCGCATATTATTGAAGCAATGCGTGAGAGTGTTATTGAATTTGGCGGCGAATTTCATTTTGATCAACGTGTCGACGACATTTTAGAATCTTTCGGTCATGTGCGAGGTGTCAAGTTAGCCAGTGGCGAAGAAATTAAGGCCGATCACGTCATCGTAGCAACAGGACACTCTGCACGGGACATTTTTGAGCTTTTTCACCGTAATAACTGGCTGATCGAAGCCAAAGCCTTTGCATTGGGTGTGCGCATCGAACATCCGCAGTTAATCATTGATCAGGCGCAATACCATTGTCAGGTTAGAAGCGAGCATTTACCCCCTGCATATTATAGTTTGGTTGAGCAGGTTAATGACCGTGGAGTATTTTCATTCTGCATGTGCCCAGGTGGCGTTATCGCTCCCTGTGCAACAGATTTAGATGAAATCGTTGTCAACGGATGGTCCCCATCCAAACGAAATAATCCGCACGCCAATTCAGGTACCGTTATTCAGATTAACCTTGAGGACGTTGCCAATGCACATAAGGATCCTTTTGCATTACTTAATTTTCAGAAAGAGATCGAGCGAAAGGCTTTTGCCGTAGGTGGCGGTAAACTTGTTGCTCCCGCACAACGTATGGTCGACTTTGTCGAAGGGCGTGTATCGATGGATCTGCCAGAAAACTCCTACAAGCCCGGAACAGCCTCTGCAGATCTCACCGAAGTGCTACCTGCTTTTGTTCACGAAGCATTACGCGGTGCACTGCCAATCTTTGGCAAAAAGATGAAAGGGTATTATACCAATGAAGCCATTTTGGTTGGTGTAGAATCACGTACATCTTCGCCGATTCGGATTCCTAGAAATAAAGAAGATTTACAACACCCTCAGGTCAAAGGACTTTACCCTTGTGGTGAGGGTGCAGGTTATGCCGGAGGCATCATTTCAGCGGCTATAGACGGTATTAATTGTGTTGATGCGATCAATTTAAGTTAACATTTTTTGTTTTTTCTCTTGCAGAATACGAATAAATGCCTTACTTTTGTAGCATCAACGCGAAAGTAGCTCAGTTGGTAGAGCACAACCTTGCCAAGGTTGGGGTCGCGAGTTCGAATCTCGTCTTTCGCTCTAAAAAAGCTTCCAAAATTTGGAAGCTTTTTCTATTCTATAGCATTATACTTTTTTTTTGCCAGCCTTCTAATTGGATCATTGAAAAGATATAATACCCCAACCAATACCACAATAAGTCCTGCTATAACAAAAGCCGTTGCAATAGCATCTGCTGTAAATACTGAACGGTCAGCACATTACCATAAAATAAGCACAATAGGCCACCTTAATACAAAAATAAGTAAGATTTAGACTCACTATCATCTATTTATCGATAGAGGCTTAACAAGAAAAAAGCGAACACGCTATAAAACCCAAGGTTTATAAGCGTAAATTGTATATAAAGACAAGTACATGGTCGTACAAAACCACAGAAAGATACCACAGATCCAATTGTTTCTATAAAAATGGCGTTCACCGTATCGGTAAACGCCATTTTAAAAGCTATATGATCCTAAATGGATTTAATTTGTTCTTAGGCTTTCTTCTACAAGCTCTTCAACATATTTGCGAACAACCTCATTAGAGAAACGTGTAGTTACGTCAAATGCAAATGCATGTACCAACAGGATACGGGCAGACTCTTCACCAATTCCTCTTGCTCTCAAATAAAATAAGGCCTCATTATCAAACTGACCGATGGTACATCCGTGTGAACATTTTACGTCATCCGCAAAGATCTCCAATTGCGGTTTGGTATAAACCGCCGAATTGTCTGACATCAGCATATTATTGTTCTGCTGAAAAGCATTTGTTTTTTGAGCATCCTCACGTACAAAGATTTTTCCATTGAAAACTGCAACGGATTTGTCCTGTGTAATATTTTTATACCATTCGTAAGACTCACAATGTGGCTTAAGGTGGTCTACGATGGTATGATTATCGACTAATTGATCACCTGCAGTTAAGTTGATTCCATATAAATGGCTCTCCACATGCGCTGCATCCAAGCGAACATTGATATTGTTACGGATAAACGAGGCGCCAGGAAAATTACAGTTGTAATTATTATAAAGGCTATCTTTTTCTTGGTATACCTCTGTATGATTAAAGTAACGACTTACAGATTCTGCGAGCTGCAAATAATAATGTTGTACTTTAGCGTTCTCTTTGACGATAATCTCAGAGACCTTATTGTGCACATTATTTGCGGTACCTGCTGCAGTGATAAAACTTTCGATCAATTCAAGTTCTGCATTTGGCTCGACAACGATCAAATTACGTGTTTGTGCAAAGAAATCCTCTTTTCCTGTAGCGACATGAATAATCTGTATTGGTTTATCAAGTACAACTCCCTTTTTCAAATGGATAAAAACACCATTTGTAAAAGCAGCCGTATTCAATGCGACCATAATATTGTCTGACTTGTCCGCATATTTAGCAAAATGGCTCTCAAATGCAGGCTCTGAAGTGGCTTCATCCATTGGAATAACCGACAGTCCCTTCACATTTTCTAATTCACTTACCGCCAACACATACTGACCGTTCACCAAGATAATGCGGTAAGCATCCAACTGAGGAATCTCCCCTGCACTAAAGTCTAAGCCTTCGATATCCACATCGACATCAAGCGCATAAGGCTTATTGATAATACTGTGGATGTTTGTATATTTCCATTCTTCATTCTTAACGGTGGGAAAGCCTGCTGCTTCGAAACGTTCGAATGCAAGTTGGCGGGCCTCCACGAAAAACGAAGGTTCGTCTGAAACGCCTTGCTCTTTGAAAGCTCCCAACACTTGTTGAAGTAATGATTCTGAAACTAATGTACTCATGTTATTTTTTAATCAAATCGCCAAAATTCTCTTCCAATCCTATTTACTCAGGTAAAAGATTAGGCGTTTTGTGTATCATATTCTTTTAACCAATCGTATCCTTTTTCTTCGAGCTCCAAAGCCAATTCTTTAGGTCCCGATTTCACGATACGGCCATTGTACAATACGTGAACAAAATCTGGAACGATATAATCCAACAAACGTTGGTAGTGTGTAATAACAATAAAAGCATTGTCTTTAGAGCGCAATTGATTCACGCCATTTGCAACGATACGAAGGGCATCGATATCCAAACCAGAATCTGTCTCATCCAAAATAGATAATTTCGGATTCAACATCGCTAATTGAAAAATTTCGTTACGCTTTTTCTCACCACCGGAAAATCCTTCATTTAAAGAGCGGTTAGCCAAATTAGCCGAAAATTCAACCAATTTTTGCTTATCTTTTACCATTTGTAAAAATTCCTTCGCTTCCATTGGAGGAAGGCCTTTATACTCACGAATATCATTTACAGCTGTTTTCAAGAAATTGATATTCGATACGCCCGGAATTTCAACAGGATATTGAAAAGCCAAAAACAGCCCTTCACGTGCACGGTCCTCAGGTGAAAGATCCAATAAATCTACACCGTCCAATAGTGCAGAACCTTCACTTACTTCATATGATTCGCGTCCGGCCAATACATTACCTAATGTACTTTTACCAGCACCATTTGGTCCCATAATCGCATGAACTTCTCCAGCTTTTACTTCTAGGTTTAACCCTTTTAATATTTGTTTGTCTTCTACAGACGCATGTAAATTTTTAATGCTTAACATTTTATTCGTATTGAGTATGGTGTAATGTAGCGTCATAAACTACATTCCCAATGATTTTTTATCTATCCTACTGAACCTTCTAATGAAATTGCCAATAATTTTTGAGCCTCTACAGCAAACTCCATCGGCAATTGATTTAATACTTCCTTTGCATACCCGTTGACAATTAAACCAACAGCTTTCTCAGAATCGATACCACGTTGATTCAAATAGAATACTTGGTCCTCACCGATTTTGGAAGTAGTCGCCTCATGCTCTAATTTGGCTGTCTTATTTCTATTTTCGATATAAGGGAATGTATGTGCCCCACATTTATCACCGATCAATAAGGAATCACATTGGGTAAAGTTACGTGAGTTGTCTGCATTTGGGCCGATTTTCACTAAACCTCTATAACTGTTGTGGCTCTTACCGGCAGAAATACCTTTAGAAATAATTTTAGATTTCGTGTTTTTACCCAAATGAACCATCTTCGTTCCTGTATCAGCTACCTGATAATTACGTGTCATGGCCACAGAGTAAAACTCGCCAATAGAGTTATCACCCTTTAAAATCACACCAGGGTATTTCCATGTAATTGCAGAACCAGTTTCTACCTGTGTCCAGGAGATTTTACTGTTATCACCTTTACAGATTCCACGCTTGGTTACAAAGTTATAAATACCACCTTTTCCATCTTTATCACCAGGGTACCAGTTTTGCACGGTAGAATATTTAATATCAGCATCGCGTTCGGCAATCAATTCTACTACCGCAGCATGCAGCTGGTTTTCATCACGCATAGGTGCAGTACATCCCTCCAAATAAGAAACATAAGCTCCCTCATCTGCAATGATCAACGTGCGTTCAAATTGTCCGGTATTCTGTGCATTGATACGGAAGTAGGTAGATAATTCCATTGGACATCTAACATCTTTTGGAACATAAACAAAGGATCCATCCGAAAATACTGCAGAATTCAACGCTGCATAAATGTTATCCGTCTGTGGAACCACTGTACCCAAATATTTTTTCACCAGGTCAGGATGCTCTTGCACGGCCTCACCAAATGAACAGAAAATAACACCTTGTTCTTTTAATTTCTCACGAAACGTTGTTTTGACAGATACCGAGTCAAAGACAGCATCTACCGCCACAACTCCTGCCAATACTTTTTGCTCATCCAAAGGAATCCCCAGTTTTTCAAAGGTAGCAATCAACTCAGGGTCAACCTCATCCATCGAATTAAGCTGTGGTTTTGCTTTTGGGGCTGCATAATAGGAAATCTCTTGAAAATCAATTTCAGGAGCTTTGAAATTCTGCCAAGTAGGCATTCTTAACGTCAAGAAATGACGGAAAGCTTTTAATCTCCATTCCAATAGCCATTCAGGTTCATTCTTTTTTGCCGAAATAAAACGAACCGTATCCTCAGTAAGGCCTTTGGCTGCAATTTCCATTTCGATATCTGTCGTGAACCCGTATTTATATTCTTCGAGCTCCAGCTCTTTTAACAAATCGTCGTCTTTAGTACTCATATTGCGCTCTCACGGTTTAACTAATTTGGGAGGGCTTCACCTCCGCACCTATCGAACTGCAAAGTTACAATTTCAAAGCCAATAAAACAGCATTTAATAGCACCTTACGAAGGCATTTTTAATAAAAAAATGACATTTATCACTCCATTTCATTAAAATGAGCACATTTCAATCGATTATGACAGTCAAATGATTTTACATCGATTAAAATTATAGCTAAACAACCCTAATATAGTTAAAATCTATTAATCATCAATAATTTTGTATATTTTTAAATTTCCAAATATAATTTTGTATATTTACAAATACTATTGATTATTAAGACTTAAGATATGCCCTTTGCACCGGATAAAACAGATTTAAAAATTCTTAAATTATTACAAGAGAATGGTCGTATAACTAATTTGCAACTCGCATCTAGCATCGGACTATCTCCCGCACCAACTTTAGAGCGTGTGCGAAAACTGGAAAACTCTGGCTTCATCAAAAGTTACCATGCTTTTGTAGACGAGGAGAAACTGGGACTTGGAATCAAATCGTTTATCCAGATCTCACTCGATTTCCATACACATAACGCTATCCCTGAGTTTGTTGCTGCTGTCAAAATGATACCCGAGGTAACCGAATGCCACCACGTTACAGGCAATTGTGATTTCATCCTCAAGGTTTACGTAAAAGATATTAAAGCTTATGAAGGTGTCATCATGGAAAAAATCTCCAAAATACCTTTTGTAAAGACATTCCAAACCATGATGATTATGTCAACCAGCAAAAAAGAGCCAATTATTCCTTTAGAATATTAAGCGAAGGAATAAGCCCAATCAAAAACATCATTACCGGAATCTCCGCTTTTGTACGTATTTGCTCCATGCGACGATAACCGGCAATGATGTTTATTTAACTCAAGACAAAACTTAAACCAGGCGCCAATCAATTGGGGTTTTATCATGTTCCATCAAATACTGGTTTGCGCGTGAAAAATGCTTACTACCAAAAAAACCACGATAGACAGACAACGGTGATGGATGAACCGCCGTTAGCACAAGATGCTTCTTCGCATCGATGAGCACACTTTTCTTTTGGGCATAACTTCCCCACAACAGAAATACGACATGTTCACAACGCTCCGAAATGGCATAAATAATACTATCTGTAAAAATCTCCCAACCTTTCTTTTGATGGGAACCTGCCAGATGCGCCTGCACTGTCAATGTCGCATTTAACAACAGTACACCCTGTTTGGCCCAATAGGTCAAATCGCCAGCACGCGGCTCAACAAAACCGGGTATATCGTCTTGCAATTCCTTAAAGATATTTTTTAAGGATGGCGGCAAAGCAATCCCTTCTGGCACAGAGAAAGACAAGCCATGTGCCTGCCCATCATTATGGTAAGGATCCTGCCCTAAGATAACTACTTTTACCTGGTCCAATGGCGTCAGCTTAAAAGCATTCATCACCAGATCTGCCGGTGGAAACACTTTCGTTTTCTGACGCTCTTCTTGCACAAAAGTAGACAGTTGTTTCATATAGGTTTGACCAAACAAAGGCTTTAGCACAGGAGCCCAAGAATCATCGTATTGCTTTTCCATACCCCAAACATAGATAAAGTTGCATATAAAGGCAAATTTATCCTCATAAGCTCTTTTCAAGGAACTACAGCAAAAAAAACGATCACATCTTGTTTATCCATATCCTCTTCAGGGGGAAAAACACATTTTTACAAAATAACCACCTGAACGAGTTGCTTAAACGATGAAATTAACGGATATTTGCAGAATTAAATTGAATACAAATATTTTAAACAAAGATTTATGTCAAATCTCGTTAGAATCATTATTTGCAGTGCATTGCTGATCGGAACAGTTGCCTTATTCTGGACTGGAAATTGGGGATGGGGAATCTTAGGTATCCTGATCACGATCTTAGGCTTTGTTACTGTATTTTTCCACGAATATATGCTGATTGCGCAATGGTATATGCGTAAACAAAATATGGCCGCAGCTGAAAAATGGCTACGTAAAATCACCAACTACGAAAAGCAATTGATCCCACAACAGCACGGTTACTACAATATGCTGATCGGACTGATCGAATCACAACGCGCACCTATGCAATCCGAAAAATATTTTAAGAAGGCATTGGCGTTGGGCTTACATATGGATCATAATATCGCTTTAGCAAAATTAAGCCTGGCAGGTGTAGCAATGGCAAAACGCAACAAGCGTGAAGCCGAAAAACTACTTCAAGAAGCGAAAAAAGCAGATAAAAACAAATTATTGGCCGATCAGATCAAAATGATGAAAGACCAAATGGGTATGATGGACAAACAGCAGATCAGATACAATCGATAATATTGAATAATCAAAAAAGCTTCAAAGTATAACTTTGAAGCTTTTTTGCTCAAGAGCCAAAATCTATTTCTTTAATGGAATAGGAACTTCCAAAAACTCCCCCTCTTCCGTGCTACTCTCAAACACCAGTTTAATCATAACCGGCTTATCCGTTTTCTTCCAATCCTTAACAATGACCTGTATATCCACAGGCTTATCTTCTTCTAGCAAATAGTGCAGATAATTCTGCTTATCTTCAAATTTAACCAAAACATTTCCCATCTGAATCGTTGAAAAGAAATGGGGTTGTTTCTTCTGATCCAACACTTGCGTGGAAAAGGTGTTCATTTTATATTCTCGTGGATCGGTACTATAAGATATCGCAAACAAATTGATCACCAGTTCATTCTTACCCTCATCGAAGTGAAATTCCCGCACATCGAATTGAATATCGTCAACAACCAGCAATGAATCTGCCGACTGAGCCTTTACAAGCCCACCTCCAAGAAAGAGGATCAAGACAACAACATATCTAAAAAAAACATTCATATCATATTATATTTAAAAAAGCCACGATCTTCGTGGCTTTAACTCGTATTATTTTATTGTCTTAAAATTATGCTCGCAATCGATCGGCAGATCGGATCAACTTTTCATCTTTACGTACTCCACCCATCGCTAACGCACAGAAAATAATCGAAATTGGCAACAAAAAGAAACCTACCCCGATATTCCCGGCACCTAAAAACTGGCTCACGGTGGCAAGATGAGTACTTGCAGACGAGTATAACCAGATTGCAAATAAGATAATTGCCACAATCTCCACCCATATAAGCAAAAGTTGAACTTTACGCTTTTTAAATTTAAATATCGTAAATAGCGGAAGTCCTCCCAATAACACGGTCACCACGGTCTGGAGAATATAACCAAATCCCCCCTCATGTACAGACTGGCCAGCAGCAACACTATACACACCAGTCACCTTCACATTCTTTCCTAAACCCACTAAATCGCTATAATTAACATAGGGAAATAGAAACAAGCCAAATATGACTAATCCTGCTATCAGCAAATAAACAGTTTGGATACGTTGAATCATAGTTTAATTTTTGTATATCAACAAACTTAGATAAATTGATTTTCATATGCAATATAATTGCGACCGAAAAAACAACCAACCCTACAGCTCTATAAACACCAAAACAATCAAACCTGACATTTTGTTGTATTTTTTTACATCATATCAAAGGGCTTCTTTTTAGAAAGCTTTATCTTTGCGAAAAAAAAATACCATGTTATACATATATGGAGCAACCGCTCATGCTAAAACTGCGGTAGATGTAGCAGAAGATTTAGCGATTGAAATTGGTGGTCTTATCGACAAATCGCTACTAATTGAAGATGTATTTGATTATGAGGTTCAACTTCATCATGAATCAAAAGGCACGGAAGAAAATTTCTTTGTCGCAGTGAAGAATCCTGGTCTTCGCCAAAGGATTGTGTCAGAAAACGCAAACTGGAACTTCCAGACCCTCATCCATCCTAAAGCCTACGTATCAAAAAGAGCCGAAATTGGTGAAGGCACCATTATTCTCCCAGGCGCTTCGATCGCTCCAGATGTACAAATAGGCAACCACTGCGTTATTGCCGGTTCCGCCGTTATCGAAAGCAACACCATTATTGAAGATTTTGTCAACATCGGCCCAAATGTCTCAATCGGAGCAAACGTTCTAGTCGGTCGAGGTTCAGAAATTAAAGCAAATACACGTATCGAAGACGAAGAAACTATCCCCAAAGAGAGTATTATCGCTTAATTAAATCCCTGCGGAATGAAACTGTAAGTCGTATAGTTTTTTATAATAACCATCGAAAGATAGCAATTCCTGATGCGTTCCGATTTCCTTGATTTCGCCTTTATCCAACACAATAATCTTGTCCGCCTTCTGAATGGTGGACAAGCGGTGGGCAATAACAATCGATGTTCTTCCTTTCATGAGGTTATCAATTGCATGTTGGATCATTTCTTCCGTTTCGGTATCAACAGAAGAAGTCGCTTCATCCAAAATAAGAATGCGAGGATCGTGTACCAAAGCCCGTATAAAAGAAATCAATTGTGCCTGCCCCGCAGATAAAGTTGCTCCCCGCTCTTTCACATCATAATCATAGCCCCCAGGAAGTCGCATAATAAAATCATGCGCACCGACTTCCTTTGCCGCTTCGATCACCTGCTCTCTAGATATTGCAGGATCACCTAATGTAATGTTATTGATGACACTATCCGAAAAGAGAAATACATCTTGCAATACCGTCGAAATAGTATTTCTCAGATAATCAAGGTCATAATCCCGGATATTACGGCCATCCAATAGAATTTCACCCTTATTGATTTCATAAAACCGGCTTAGAATATTGATGGTAGAAGATTTTCCGGCACCGGTAGCCCCAACTAAAGCTAAGGTCTCGCCCGGATTAACATTGAAGTTAACATCTTTCAGAACCCAATTTTCCTCATTATAAGCAAACCAAACATCGCGAAACGCAATCTCTCCTTTGATATGTGCGGGTTTCAAAGTCTCCAAATTAGGCGTCTTTTCATCGGTATCCAAGACTTCAAAAATTCGTTCAGCACTGACCATACCCATTTGAAGTGTATTGAACTTGTCAATAAGTTCCCGAATGGGCCTAAAGATCATATTGATATACATGATGAAGGCCACAACTACACCCGGAGAGATCACATCACCCATAATTTGTTTGGAACCAAACCATACCAATAATCCCAAAGCAATAGCCATGATAATTTCCAAAACAGGGAAAAAGATGGAGAAGTACCAATTGGTTCGAATATGTGCATTGCGATGTTGCGCATTAATTTCTTTAAACTTATCCATTTCCTGCTTTTCACGTGCAAAATATTGGATAATCCCGACTCCCGTAATGTGTTCCTGCAAAAAGGTATTTAAATTGGAAACCCATTTCCTCACATCAATAAAAGCAGATTTCATCGCCTCTTTAAACACATAAGTTGCTGCCACCATCAAAGGCATGGGAATTAAAACAATCAATGTTAGCTTCCAATCGGAGTAAAACATCACAACCAGAATAACGACCAGCTGCAATAAATCACCGATAATCTGGATCAAGCCCTCAGAGAAAATATTGGAAAGAGTCTCCAGATCAGAAATGGTACGTGTAATCAGTTTTCCCAATGCCGTACGATCAAAATACTTGAGCCGGAGTTGAACAATGTGGTTAAATACCTGAATCCGGATATCGCGAATGACCGACTGCCCCAAGGTATTTGTCATTAAGGTATGGTAATAACGAATCAAGGTCTGCAGGATAACCAATGCCAACATCGCTATCAGCATGAGGGACAACCCATTGGTATCGAAGTTTAAAATATAGTTATCTAATGTATGCTGAATTAGCATAGGCAAAGCGGGCGCCACAGCGGCCAACAATATCGTTAGAACGACCGATATCCAAAATGACACATGGTAGGGCCGCATATAGCGACTCATGCGTTTCACTAAATTGATATCGTAGGTTTTACCAGTTATTTTATCTTGACTCACGTTAAATTCTATATCTATTAAATTCTATATATAAGGATATGCTACTTCTGTTAAATATAAACCATGTGCAGGAACAGAAACACCCGCTTTTCCGCGGCTCTTACTTTGAATAACATCTTGCATAAATGAAACCGGCTTGCCTTTTATCCCTATTTCCAACGATGTCCCTACAATGGCACGCACCATATTGCGCAAAAAACGATCTGCAGTTATGTGAAAAACCAGATGCTGCTCAGTATGCCATACCCACTCAGCTCTACGAATATCGCAAATATTTGTAAACACCTGCGTATGAGACTTACTAAAGCATTCGAAATCTTGTTTACCCAATAAAAATTGTGCAGCTTCATTCATCTTTTCAACATCCGGACGATCGCGCATAAAACATGAATAGGGATAGATAAAAGGATCTTTATGAAAATGAAGATGGTATTCATATGATCTTTGCGTTGCATCGAAGCGAGCATGTGCTTCGGGCTCCACTTCGATCAAGCGCTTTACGGCCACATCAAAGGGCAATAAGGCATTGAGCGAATGAATGAAACGATCAGCT
Organism: Sphingobacterium siyangense; assembly: GCF_007830445.1. Classification (GTDB taxonomy): domain Bacteria; phylum Bacteroidota; class Bacteroidia; order Sphingobacteriales; family Sphingobacteriaceae; genus Sphingobacterium; species Sphingobacterium siyangense. The sequence continues at coordinate 43,513 of NZ_VLKR01000019.1, forward strand.
TTTTGTAGAATACCCACGGGGGCTGCATCGAAATGTGCATACAATTGCTTGGCATGAACACCCGTATCTGTACGGCCAGCTCCAGTTGTTTCAATCGGCTCCCGCAACAGGGTTTCAAGCGCTTTATTCAGCACTTCCTGCACGGAAATTGCATTATTCTGAATTTGCCAACCATGATAAGCCTGTCCAAAATAGGCTATTTCTAAAAAAAAACGTCTTTTATCCATTATATGGAACAAAGGTACGTTTTCCAAATGAGCATCATTTCTCTATAGAACGAATTTCCTCATTTTACTCATTATTTAATCCTTACATGACAAAACTGTTTGTTTTGCACTTCCTTTTCACTCAAATCTGCCTGATGGGTAATTTGGTATTCAGCGGCACCAAAGCCACAGTAAACACCTACTATCTTCGCCCTGCGACCACGGTAAGTCCACCGTGAGTCCACGTTGAGTCCACCTTTTTAAGTACATTCAATGCGGGAGCACCATGGTCGCAATATGGTCGCACCCCGAACTTATCCCCTCGTTGTGCATAACACAAAGCTAAAAAGGCTAGAGTAAATCGACCAGATTTTCAAAAGCCATGCCGCGTGAAGCTTTCAATAAAACTGTGGCATCAGTTATCGGCTTTTTGCTGATTGCTTGTTTTGCTTCGGCAGTAGTTTCATAAAACTCTCCACCTTCATACCGATGTGCGAAAAATTCTTTGCCGACAAAAATCTTGCGATCTGCAGGAATAGCTCTTACGTTTTCAACAATTTTTTTATGCTCTTCAAAGGATTCGGCTCCCAATTCAAACATATCACCCAATACAATAGCCTTCTTATCCGCTTCAATAATCCGGATATTATCCAGTGCAGCAGCCATGCTTGTTGCATTGGCATTATAATAATCGCAGATCAGCGTATTGTGGGCCGTTTTCATAATCTGCGAGCGATTATTTGTGGGTGTATAGCCTTCAATGCCCCGATTGATCGCCGCAGAAGAAATGCCAAAATGCAGACCCACTGCAATTGCCGCAAGAAAGTTTTCGGTATTATAAGAGCCTGTTAACTGCGTATCAACTACATAAGATTCGGCCGCCCCTTTCTTTTGCCACTCAATCTGCAAAAGGGGATTTGCTTTAAGAAGCTTTCCAATCACGTCATTATCTTCCGAAAAACCATAAGTAACAATGTTAGCGATCTGGCGAGCGGAAGCCATCTCTTTGAGGTGTGGGTTATCGGCCTGCAAAAATAATACACCTTGATGGTCCTGCAGCCAATCGTATAGCTCACCTTTGGTTTTCTTCACTCCTTCAAAAGATCCAAAACCTTCTAGATGTGCTTTACCAACGTTAGAAATCAAACCATGTGTCGGTTCGGCAATCCCACACAAAAAAGCAATTTCTTCCAGATGGTTTGCCCCCATTTCGATGATTGCCAGCTCAATGGAATCATCTATTGCCAATAATGTTAAGGGAACACCAATATGATTATTCAAATTTCCTTTCGTCGCGTATGCTTTATATTTCTGTGAAACAACGGCATACAGCAATTCCTTCGTAGTCGTTTTTCCATTTGTACCTGTCACACCAATAATTGGTATGTGCAACTGATGTCTGTGGTAATTTGCGAGTTGCTGTAGTGCTTTTAAAACATCATCAACAAGAATATACGCATCTCCTTTTCGGTAGGTCTCTTCATCAATAACAACATATTTAGCGCCCATTTCAAGCGCTTTCTCGGCGAAAGCATTTCCATTGAAATTAGCACCTTTTAAGGCGAAAAAAATACTATCCTTTTCTATTTTACGTGTATCAGTTGTAATATTCGGATACTGTTTATAAATCTGATAGAGTGATTGGATGTCCATGTTGAGAAATTTGTTGAACAAACTTAGAGAAATTGCTTTTTATATGCAATACAATTGAACTCCATATAGACAATTTAGCCCCTTAATCGTTCTGAACATCCTTTTGTGGCTATACAAGCTCAATCAAAGATATCCAAAACACGCAATATTTCAAGATACAAGTGCACGCTTCATGCCATGGTAGCATGCTAGAATTGTCTTTTCAATCGGTTCACGCAAACGTGACCGATAACGTTTGCGCATTTATTTTGGTGGATTTCCTTTAAGGAAGGCTTTAATATTGGTAATTTCATTGACCAATTAAACAATTTGGAATGCGAACGATCATACTTTCCCTTTTTTTAATTCCTTTTTTTCTTTTTGCTACGGAAGTAAAGAGCTATGATTTTGTCGTGGCCAAAGATGGTACGGGAAATTTCACGACAATTCAAGATGCCATTCATGCTGTCCCAGATTTTCGAAAAAAGGAAACGAAAATATATATCAAAAACGGGACATATCGCGAAAAAATCATCCTCCCGGGGAGCAAGCAGTTTGTTACATTAGTCGGTGAAGATAAATTTAAAACGATTATCAGTTATGACGATTATGCGCAAAAGAAAAATCGTTTTGGTGAGGAAATGGGTACTTCTGGCTCAGCAAGTTTTTATTGCTATGGGGACGATTTTACGGCCATAAACCTTTCTTTCGAAAATGGATCCGGCCCGGTGGGCCAGGCAGTGGCGGCATGGATCTCCGGAGACCGTAATTTGTTTCTCAATTGTCGCTTCTTAGGATTTCAAGACACCTTATACACTTTCGGGAAGGGAACAAGACAGCTTTATTACCAATGCTATATCGAAGGTACTGTAGATTTTATCTTTGGCGGGTCCACGGCCTGGTTTGAAAATTGTGAACTGCACTGCAAAAACAAGGGCTATATTACCGCAGCATCTACGCCCGAACAGGTAGATTTTGGCTATATCTTTAACAACTGCAACATCACGGGAAATAAAGACACAAAGACGTTCTACCTTGGACGCCCTTGGCGACCTTATGCCAAAGTAATTTTCATGCATTGTAATCTTCCCCAATTTATTGACGATAAAGGTTGGCACAACTGGGGCAAAGAGTCAAATGAGAAAACAGCTTATTTCGCAGAATATAAAAACAAAGGCGCAGGCTCAGTGTCACAAAATCGTGTCAAATGGAGTCGCCTATTAACAGATCGAGAGGCCGATAGCCTTAATTTTCAACGTGTATTCAAGGATTGGGTACCAACGCTTACATTTGATCGATAAGTCATGACCGGTAACGATTGCATAAGTTTTTCATCCAAGTTAGGGACAAAGAATGTACAATTGCTTTTACAAATAACCATTTTTAAACCAAAATGTAAAAAATGAATTCGTTTAAAAAGCACTATTCACGTACATTGAAATCCGCTCTTGCATTGCTTCTCGTGCTACCACAGCTGTGTATAGCCAAAGAGCCTGCCCGTCCTATCGTACAACAGGTCGAATTTAAGAAAGACACGTTAAATATCGGCAATTATGGCGCGAAAGGTGACGGTCAATTTCTTAATACGGCTTCAATCAATCAAACTATCCGTAGATGTAGCGAAACTGGTGGCGGTGTTGTACTAATCCCCGCTGGAATTTGGTTGACAGGACCTATTGAAATGCAGAGCAATGTAAACCTGCACCTCAAACGAGATGCCGTACTGCTTTTCACCAAGGACTTCGATCAATATAAGCTTGTTGAATCTAATTGGGAAGGTGAGCCGGCCTGGCGCAATCAAAATCCGATATCGGGCAAGAACCTATATAATATCGCAATTACGGGCGATGGCATTATTGATGGCAATGGAGATGCCTGGAGGATGGTTAAAAAGAACAAACTAACCGCATCGCAATGGAAAAATCTCGTTGCATCGGGTGGCACTGTCGACACCACCAATGAGATCTGGTACCCCTCCGCAAGTTCGCTGAAAGGTTCGCAAGAAAAGAAAGCTGGGGTTATTCGTCCCGGCACAACAATCGATGATTTCAAAGATGTCAAGGATTTTTTAAGACCCAATCTTTTGGTATTCACAGACTGTAAAAAAGTATTGTTAGAAGGAGTAACGATACAAAACTCACCGGCATGGAATATACACCCTTTACTATGTGAAGACCTAACCTTACGCAAGCTCTCGGTTCGTAACCCCTGGTATGGCCAAAATGGCGATGGTGTAGATGTGGAGTCTTGCAAAAATGTCCTCATAGAAGACTGTACATTTGATGTTGGCGATGACGGCATATGCATTAAGTCTGGACGTGATAAAGCTGGGCGTAACCGTGGCAGGCCAACCGAAAATGTAATTATCCGCAATAACGTTGTGTATCATGCACATGGCGGATTTGTAATCGGAAGCGAGATGAGTGGTGGTGCCCGTAATATTTGGGTGGAAGATTGCTCGTTTATTGGGACTGATATCGGACTTCGCTTCAAAACGACAAGAGGTCGTGGAGGAGTTGTAGAAAACATCTTCATCAACAATATCAATATGGTTGATATCCCAGGCGAAGCGATTCTATTTGACATGTATTATGCGGCTGTAGATCCGGTTCCATTGGCAGGAGAAAAGAGGTCTGCTGTAAAAACAGTCACGCTTCCGGTTACAGAAGAAACACCGCAATTCAAAAACTTTTATATCAAAAATATCGCAGCGAAAGGAGCATCAAAAGGAATTTTCTTACGCGGTCTCCCCGAAATGCATATTCAGCAGATCTGGATAGAAAATGCAACCTTGGAGGCCAATAAAGGCATAGAAATCATTGAAGCTTCTCAGGTCAATCTGAAAAATATCACTTTAAAAACGATAGAAAATAATCCGTTGATCGCCATAAGTAATAGCACTGCGATAAATCTAGATCATATCCAAGCATTAGAAGCTCCTGAACTATATATCGAGGTCGCGGGTGAGAAAAGCAGTAATATCCATCTTTCGAAATCCAACACAAGAACTGCCAAGACTGTCAGTCAGTTTACAGCCGGAAGTACGGACAAATCCTTAACAATCAAAAATTAGGCCCCTGATGAGAAAGTTATTTTTAATTCTTTTAAACCTTACAGCACTTGTTCCATTTTCAGGGTTTGGCCAACAAAAGCCTTTTTCCGAACAAATGGCCAACACTGTACTTGAACAGCTCTATCCGGATTCATTATTCAACAGGACCGACAAATTTCCAAAATGGTCATACGATATGGGGGTTATTTTTGAAGGCCTGACAGATGTATGGCGCAATACTGCAGATGCCGATTATTTTAACTATATGCAATCGCGCATGGATGCCTACCTCAGCATTCCGGATTCAATTAAGAACTATCATGCGCAGGATTTTAATATTGACAATATTAAAAATGGTACCACCCTATTAACACTTTACAAAGTAACCGGTAAAGAAAAATATCTGAAGGCCTGCCACCAATTATATGCACAGCTTCAAAAGCATCCGCGCACACATGAAGGTGGATTTTGGCATAAGAAAATTTATCCTTACCAAATGTGGCTAGATGGCTTATATATGGGCCAGCCTTTCTATGCGGAATATGCTAGCCTGATGAATATTCCTGCCGCCTTTGACGATATCGCCAACCAGTTTAGCTACATGGAAAAAAATGCCCGTGACGCGAAAACAGGCCTGCTGTATCATGGCTGGGATGAATCAAAAAAGGAACGCTGGTCGGACCCCAAAACAGGCCTATCGCCACACTTTTGGGCTAGGGGTATGGGTTGGTATGTCATGGCGCTTGTTGATGTATTGGACTATTTCCCAGCGGAGCATCCTCGTAGACAAGAACTCATTGCAATCTTAAACAGAACGTTATCGGCAGTCGTCAAGTACCAAGATGGCAAAACCGGCGTTTGGTATGACATTGTGGACCTGGGTACAAGAAAAGGAAATTACCTGGAATCTTCGGCCTCCAGTATGTTTGTATTTGCATTGGCAAAATCATTACGCAAAGGTTATATCCCGGCTTCATTTCAGCAAAATCTGGATCGGGGCTACCAAGGGCTTGTAAAAGAATTCATCACCCCTGCTGGAGAAAACCGTGTCAATCTCACAAAGACTGTCCAAGTTTCCGGTCTAGGCGGAAAACAATATCGCGATGGTAGTTTCGAATATTACATGAGTGAACCCGTTATTACCAATGATCCCAAGGGAGTCGGTGCTTTTATCCTAGCGGCGTCCGAAGTTGAATTTGGAAAGGAACAAAAAGGAAAAAAAAGACGCACGGTTACATTGGACAATTATTTCAATAACGAATATAAAAAGACTGCATCGGGGGAAATTAAACCCTACCACTATCTTTGGGATGGTGACGACAACAACGGATTTTCCCTATTGGGTAGGGTATTTGAAAAAAATGGCGGTCAATTAAACACATTACGGACAGCACCTACAGTACAGAATCTCTCAAAATCCAACGTCTACATCATCGTAGACCCCGACACGGAGAAAGAAACTGAGCATCCGCATTTTATGAATGAAACCGACGCCCAACAAATTACGCAATGGGTTAAACAGGGCGGAGTACTCGTTCTTTTATTAAATGATAGCGGTAACTGCGAAATCAGCAAATTCAATACCCTCGCACGAAAATTTGGCATCACATTCCATGAGGATAGTCGCAACCGGGTGAAAGGAAATGACTTTCAGACGGGCGCAATTGCTATTCCAAAAGGTAATGCCGTATTTCCGAATACGGCCCAAATATATATCAAGGAAATCTCAACATTACAGGTAAACGCTCCCGCCCAAGCATTGATTCAAGATCATGGGGATACCATCATTGCTACGGCAAAATATGGAAAAGGTACTGTATTTGCCATTGGAGATCCTTGGTTATATAATGAATATACCGATGGAAGAAAGCTCCCTAAGGAATATGAAAACTTTACTGCAGCGAATGATTTAGTGCAATGGTTATTCAAACAGATCAACAACTAGAGACCATGAGAAAGACAATTATGCTGAGTTTCATCGCGGTATCAGTGTTTCATCATTACTGTATTGGACAGACCGTGCCCACCAAAGATTCATTGGCCGAAAAGATGCTTCAGTACCAGCTATCAAATGGAGCATGGCCCAAGCAGTTGTTCGACAAAAGTGTGGTCGATTACAGACTTCCATTAACAAAAGAGCTCTTGCAAAAGGTCAAGAAAACAGCTATTGATCATGCCACACTCGACAACAGTGCAACAACCCGGGAAATAACTGGATTGGTCAAGGCTTTTAAGCTTACTCAGAATAAGGCTTATTTGACTGCCGCAGAAAAAGGTATTGCCTATATTTTATCGGCTCAATATGAGAATGGCGGATTTCCACAGTACTACCCAAATAAATCACTCTATAGAGCTGAGATAACCTACAACGATAATGCAATGATCAATGCATTACTGGTGCTTTACAAAGTCGCCAATAAGCAAGACGGATTTGAGGCTATCAATCCCATATTTGTGTCAAAAGCACAAAAAGCGGTAGAAAAGGGCATAGCCTGTATCCTGAAAACACAGGTCATGCAAGACGGAAAAAGGAGTATCTGGGCTGCGCAATACGATCAGAACACGTTAAAGCCCGCTCAGGCAAGAAAGTTTGAACCTGCCGCATTAAGCACAAGTGAATCTGTTGCCATCGTCCGCTTTCTCATGCTGCAGCCTGCAACGGCTGAAATTAAGCAAGCCATCGAAGATGCAGTACACTGGTTTGAGCAACATGATATCGAAGGTTACCGCTTCGACCGTGTACAAGATAAGCTGACTGGAAAATATCAACGGCGGCTTGTCGCCGATGGGACTTCCACGATTTGGGCGCGATTTTATAATCTCGAAGACAACCGTCCTTTGTTTGGAGATCGGGACGACACAATCAAATACAACTTTGAGGAGGTTTCAGAGGAGCGTAGAAATGGCTATGCCTGGTTCGGCAACTGGCCGGAAAAGCTGATCCAAAAGGAGTATCCAAAGTGGAAAAAACAACACAAAATTCAATAATAAAACGAGCAGATGTTACTGACACAACATACTATACAAACGATGAGCACTGACCTGGTGAATAAACCGACGGCAGCGTCCTTCGCATATCCAGAAAAGATTCTTCAATTTGGCACCGGTGTATTACTCAGAGGCCTCCCGGATTATTTTGTCCATAAAGCAAATCAACAAAACCTGTTTTGCGGCAGAATACTGGTTGTAAAGTCAACAAGCTCGGGCGGTGCTGATGCCTTCGAACAACAGGACAACCTATACACATTATCCATTAAAGGTATAGAAGACGGTGAAGAGATTTCACAATATGAAATCAATAATTCGATTTCCCGTGTATTGGCGGCCAACCAACATTGGTCAGAAATATTAAAAAGCGCCGAAAATCCGGATCTTGAAATTGTCTTCTCCAACACCACCGAAGTCGGCATTGTTATGAGTGAAGACCGCATCAGTGACGCACCACCGGCTTCTTTCCCGGGTAAACTTTTGGCTATTCTCTATCGGAGATTTGTTTACTTCAATGCGGATAAAAACAAGGGCTTAACCGTCGTCCCTAGCGAATTGATTACCGACAATGGAACTAAACTGAAATCAATCATCACAGCCTTGGCTAAGCTGAATGAGCTTCCAGAAGAGTTTATGGACTGGCTTGATACCGCCAATGATTTTTGTAACACGCTAGTCGATCGTATCGTTCCCGGAGCATTGCCGCTAGCGGAATACACGAAAACCTGCGCTTTACTGGGCTACGAAGATCAATTGATGATTATGGCCGAACCCTTTCGCTTATGGGCGATAGAAGCGACTTCTGAACGTATACAACAACGCCTGTCCTTTGCATTGGCAGATCCGAATGTCATGTTGGTTCCATCAATTGAAAAGTACAAGGAAATCAAACTAAGGCTGCTCAATGGAACGCATACTTTAAGTTGTGCCCTTGCCCTTCTTGCGGGCTTCGAAACTGTAAAGGAGGCCATGCAAAATGCTGCATTCAATCAATTTATACGTCTTTTAATGCAGGATGAAATTGGTCCCGCCATTTTAAGCGACACTATTTCAGTCGCGGACATCAACGATTTTTCATCCAAAGTCATCGATCGCTTTGCCAATCCGCATCTGGAACATAAATGGGAATCCATTGCTTTAAATTATAGCTCAAAAATGGCAATGCGCAATATTCCCTTGCTAAAAAAATGGTATACAACACACCACGAAGCTCCACAACTCTTCGCACTTGGATTTGCGGCTTATCTCTATCTACTAAAATCCACGCTGAACGGTGCTCAGTATGAGCAATTGATTAATGGACGAACAGTTGTGCTTCAGGATGAGTCTGCACCAATATTACATACCGCTTGGTGCAATCCAGATACACTCGTCCATACCGTGCTTTCAGCTACGGATTTATGGGGAACCAATTTAACGGAGTTCCCTCATTTTGAAGAAACAGTCAACCAAAAATTGCAACAGATCATTGAAAAAGGGGCATTAAAGGCACTCGAAATTTCATCAGTTCTTGACAATAAAAAAGTATAAATAGCGCTACAGATGAAAAACAACGTATTAAAGATACATCCCAAAGACAATGTTTTAGTCGCCTTACAAGATCTCAAAAAAGGTGATGCAATTTCTTTTGAGGGTATACAATATATTCTACAGGAAGATATTCCGGCCAAGCATAAATTTTTTATGCAGGATATGCACTTTGGTGACGAAATCTATATGTATGGGGTTCTCGTGGGAAAAGCACAATTTGATATCCCACAGGGAAGCATCATGAATACCGACAACACCAAACATGCAGCTGAACCTTACCATTTTCGGCCTTCACATTATCACTGGGAAAAGCCTGACGTTTCAAAGTTTGAAGGAAGAACTTTCAATGGTTACCTCCGTCCGGACGGTCGTGTTGGCACCGCGAATTACTGGTTATTTATCCCAACCGTTTTTTGCGAAAACCGAAATCTTGATGTTATCAAAGAGGCATTATACAATGAGCTTGGTTATTCAGTCACTGGAAAATACAAGAACTTCACCCATCAGCTGTTAAAAGCTTATGAAAAGGGTGAAACACTAGACCTGTCCTCACTCGGGCAACTAAACACAATTACGGAGCAATCGGATCGTGTATTCAGAAACGTAGATGGGATCAAATTTTTAAACCATCAGGGGGGCTGTGGTGGAATCCGACAAGATGCTGCCATCTTGAGTAAGTTACTTGCCGCTTATGCCGACCATCCAAATGTCGCCGGTATTACGGTATTGAGTCTGGGCTGCCAAAATTTGCAGCTGAACGATCTCGTCAACGACATTAAGCTGCGTAATCCAGGATTTGACAAACCATTGTACTTATTTGAACAGCAACAATCAAAAAGTGAGGAGCAACTGCTGAAAGAGGCGATACTACAGACTTTTGTGGGGCTGACAGAAATTAATAAACTTGGAAGACAGCCGGTACCATTGAGCAAATTAACCTTGGGTGTAAAATGCGGTGGTAGTGATGGATTCAGTGGTATTTCGGCCAATCCGGCTGTTGGTTATACGGCCGATCTTCTGGTTGCCCTTGGTGGAAAAGTACTGTTGGCTGAATTTCCAGAATTATGTGGTGCCGAGCAAAACTTAATAGACCGCACCATCGATCCGAAGGCTGCCAATAAATTCATTGACCTGATGACCGCCTATAGCAATGCTGCCGAGGCTGTTGGTTCGGGTTTTTATATGAATCCATCTCCAGGCAATATTCGTGATGGACTTATCACTGATGCGATAAAAAGCAATGGTGCCGCGAAAAAGGGAGGAACCTCCCCTGTTGTTGATGTTTTGGACTACACCGAGGAAGCAACAAAGCCCGGTCTTAATTTGGTCTGTACCCCCGGAAATGATGTGGAAGCGACCACAGGGAAAGCTGCTGCAGGCGCAACACTTATCTTATTCACAACGGGTTTAGGTACGCCTACAGGCAACCCTATTTGCCCAGTTATCAAAGTAGCAACGAATAATGTCCTAGCAACCAGAATGGCCGACATTATCGATATCAATACCGGCCCTATTATAGACGGTGAGAAATCGATTCAAACCATGGCCGAAGACATTTTAGAATATTGTATCAAAGCAGCTAGTGGTGAAATAACACCTAAGGCTGTCCAATTAAACCAAGACGATTTCATACCTTGGAAAAGAGGTGTGAGTTTATAAAAATAGAATATTGTATGAAAGCTTTTTTAGACGACAACTTTTTATTAAACACAAAAACAGCAGAACAGCTGTATCACAGCTATTCAAAGCATTTGCCGATCATTGATTATCATAATCACTTGATTCCCGAACAAATCGCTAATAATGTAAAATTCGACAATATTAGTCAGGTCTGGTTACATGGCGATCATTACAAATGGCGGGCCATGCGGGCCAATGGTGTCAATGAGCGTTATATTACAGGTGATGCTTCCGATGAGGAAAAATTTATCAAGTGGGCAGAAACTGTTCCTTATACATTGCGCAACCCATTACACCATTGGACACACCTTGAACTGCAACGCTATTTTGGCATCACAGATTTGTTGTCACCAAAGACGGCTGCCAGGATATATGCCGATACAGGCGCTTTGTTACAACAAGACAGCCATTCCGTTCGCGGCTTACTGAAAATGATGAAGGTTGAAGTGGTTTGTACCACTGACGATCCTATCGATAGCCTCGAGTTTCACCAACAATTTGCAAAAGAAAAGGAGTCGTTCAAGATGCTTCCGGCTTTTCGTCCGGATAAAGCAATGAACTCGGATGATATCATTGCACTGAATCAATATATCGATAAATTGGAAGCGGTCAGCGACATGCAGATCAGTAGCTTCGGTGATTACTTAAATGCGCTAAAAACAAGACATGATTTCTTTGCTGTCAACGGATGTAAAGTATCAGATCACGGCTTGGAACAAATTTATGCAGAAGATTATACTGAACAGGAAATCGTGACGATCTTTGATAAGATTCGTACAAAAAAGGAAATCTCTCCGACCGAAAATCTGAAATTCAAATCTGCGATGTTGATTTATTTTGCAGAATGGGACCATGAAAAGGGCTGGGTTCAGCAGTACCACCTAGGAGCTTTACGCAACAATAATGCCCGTATGCATCGTTTGATCGGACCTGATACTGGTTGGGATTCGATCGGAGATTTTAGTCAGGCACGTGCATTGTCAAAATTTTTGAATAAATTAGACAATCAAGATAAGCTAACCAAGACCATCTTGTATAATCTCAATCCTGCCGACAATGAACTTATTGCAACCATGATCGGGAATTTCAACGATGGATCAATTAAGGGAAAAATCCAGTTTGGCTCGGCTTGGTGGTTTCTGGACCAAAAAGACGGCATGACAAAACAAATCAACACACTGTCAAATATGGGTTTATTGAGCCGTCTCGTTGGTATGTTGACAGATTCTAGAAGCTTCCTTTCATTTCCAAGGCATGAATATTTCAGAAGATTGTTGTGCGACATCTTCGGACAGGACATTGAAAAGGGAGAGATACCACATGATATCGAATGGGTAGGGAAAATCATAACAGATATCAGCTATAATAACGCAAAAGAATATTTTGAATTTTAATGAACATGCAGGGTAAAGTTTTAAGCTTTGGAGAATTGTTGTTGCGGATCTGTCCCGACATCGAACAAGATTGGATTGAACAACACCAGTTGCCTTTTTACGTCGGTGGGGCCGAGCTGAATGTAGCCACAGCCTTGGCGTTGTGGAATGTACCATCATCCTACTTATCTGCAATTCCTCAAAATGCCATCTGTGAAGGTATTGATAGCTACCTGAAACGCAGAAATATAGACACATCAGTGATGCAATGGACTGGCGAACGATTAGGTATTTACTATCTCCCAAAAGGAAAAGATCTAAAAAATGCGGGGGTCATTTATGATCGCGCAAACTCATCGTTTGCAAACCTCAAAGTGGGCAGTATTAATTGGGAAGAGATTTTTGCCGATGTCAAATGGTTTCATTTTTCAGCCATCTGTCCTGCAATTAGTCAAGATATTGCTGACCTATGCCTGGAAGCTGTTAAAAAAGCACAAGAGAAGGCAATCTTTGTATCATTGGACCTTAATTACCGCGCTAAACTGTGGAAATATGGAAAGACACCAAAAGAGATTATGCCCGAAATTGCCAAGTATTGTAATTTAATCATGGGGAATATCTGGGCTGCACACCAAATGCTCGGCACACAGCTAGATGATAAGTTCCTAACTTCTTCTTCCGGGTATCAGGAAGAAGATTTACTGGCACAGGCAGATCGTACAAGTAAAGAGATCATTTCCGTGAATCCGATTTGTCAATATGTGGCCAACACCTTTCGTTTTGACTATCAAAGCAAAGGGATCAAGTATTATACCACACTATTTGACAAAGACAGCCTGATTAAATCAACGGAATATACAGCCGAAGAAATTTTGGATAAGGTAGGTAGTGGAGATTGCTTTATGGCAGGGCTGATTTATGGCTTATACTCCAACCTTTCTCCGCAGGAAACCTTAGCGTTTGCAACACTTGCCGCATTCGATAAACTATTCATCGCGAGCGATGCTACAACAAGTACAGTGGAAGACATAAAAAATAGAATGATAGCATGAATTTGAAAGAGATTGTATTAGAGAAAATTATAGCGCAAGGGACACTTCCTTTGTTTTTCCACCACGATAAAGCCGAAAGTATCGCGATTCTGCGAACCCTATATCAGGCAGGTATACGTGTTTTTGAATTTACAAATCGAGGCCCCGAAGCATTGGATGTTTTTGAAAGTTTAGTTGCTGCAAGAAACCTCGACATGCCTGACCTTTATTTAGGTATTGGCACCATCAAGTCAGTTGACGAAGCCCAACAATTTCTACAGATTGGAGCAGATTTTATTGTTTCTCCTATTGTAAATCCGCTAGTCGGTTCCCTTGTACATGAACAGCATAAGCTATGGATTCCGGGCTGTATGACCCCCACAGAAATCTATACCGCACAACAGCAAGAGGCCGCACTTATCAAATTGTTTCCTGCAAATATACTAGGCCCTGCCTTTATGTCGTCGATACGCGAGCTCTTTAAAGGGCAGAAATTTATGCCGACGGGGGGCGTAGAAATCGAAATGGAGAATTTAAAAGCATGGTTCAAATCGGGGGTTTGCGCAGTAGGCATGGGCAGCAAGTTAATTGATCCCAAAGACACAAGCAATTTATTTGAAAACACTAAAAAAGCACTTGAATTTGTCTCAAAAGCACGGTAAAGGTCTTTATATCGTGAGTTCAGAAAGATCATACTGAAGAACGCTTAATTGACAACAGGCAACAGACACGTATACTAAAAAATAAACTATTAAACCCATTATGATTAACACGGAGAAAAAGGGTAATTACCGTTGGGTGATATGCTCGCTACTATTTTTTGCTACCACAATCAATTACCTGGATCGACAGGTGCTGTCCTTAACCTGGAAAGACTTTATTAGTCCTGAATTTCATTGGACAAATACAGACTATGGCAACATCACCGCATTATTTTCGATCTTTTATGCCATCAGTATGCTTTTTGCAGGTCGCTTTGTGGATTGGATGGATACAAAAAAAGGCTTTTTGTGGGCGATCGGAATCTGGTCTATTGGCGCGATATTACATGCATTCTGTGGTATAGCCACTTCAGGTATCGTCGCCGGTGAATGGTTCGTCGGTTTCGAAGGCGCAAAAGAGGCAATTTCTCATGTTAACAATGTGGGTTTAGTAATGAGTGTGAGTGTCAATCTATTTATTTTTGCCCGCTTTGTTCTCGCTGTCGGCGAGGCTGGTAACTTTCCAGCCGCGATTAAAGCTACAGCAGAGTATTTTCCCAAAAAAGACCGGGCGCTGTCTACGAGTATTTTCAATTCAGGGGCAACCATAGGAGCATTGGCAGCACCCTTAACCATCCCTGTCATCGCAGCACATTGGGGTTGGGAAATGTCTTTCATCATTATAGGCGCCCTTGGATTTGTCTGGATGGGTTTTTGGATTTTTCTTTATAAGAAGCCACATGAAAACCCGAAAGTAAATGCCGCTGAATTGGCTTACATTCATCAAGATGATCATGAAACAGAACAAACCGGAGTAACCAAACAACCGCGAACTACCATATCGGAATGTTTAAAATACAAGCAAACGTGGGCTTTCGTCTTTGGTAAATTCATGACTGATGGTGTTTGGTGGTTCTTCTTATTTTGGATGCCGGCCTATCTCTCTGCTGTATACGATATCAAATCATCAGATACCGAAGGGCAATTGGCTATCTTCGTTTTATATGCCATTACCATGTTGTCTATTTATGGCGGGTGGCTACCAACCTATTTTGTTGACAAAAAAGGAATGAATGCTTATGAGGGCCGCATGAAAGCCATGTTGTTATTTGCTTTTGTACCCTTGGTTGTACTTTTCGCCCAACCCCTAGGTCATATTTCCTATTGGATACCTGTCATTTTGATCGGTTTTGCCGGAGCTGCACACCAATCTTGGTCTGCTAATATTTTTTCGACTATCGGTGATTCTTTTCCTAAACGTGCCATTGCGACTGTTACTGGAATTGGGGGACTCGCTGGGGGTGTAGGAGCCTTTATCATCAACAAAACGTCTGGATGGTTATTTGATTATGCAAAAGAAACTCAGCTAGTCTTTATGGGCTTTAAAGGAGAAGAGGCAGGATACTTCATTATCTTTTCTTTCTGCGCCATAGCATATTTAATTGCATGGCTTGTAATGAAAACACTAGTACCTAAACTTATTTTAATAAAAAATTAACATATATTGCAAAATTTGTATTATATTAGCAATATCTTTATAAATATCAATCTAAACCATTTTTAAAAACAATGAGCTTAAACTTAGAAAGTATTTTCTATGAGGAGAAAGACATTCCCGCAGAATTTACACTAGACGAACAGGTCGATCAAAGAGAGTTCCTTTCCAATGGAGAAATGATTTCTTGGACGGGTCAAGTAAACGAGGTTTTTTCACCAATCTGTGTGAAGACTAAGGATGGCTTGAAACGTAAGCGCATCGGTAGTTTCCCTGTTTGTACTGAAAAAGAGTCCATGGAAGCCTTGGAAGCTGCTGTAAAAGCATACGACAATGGCCGTGGAGAATGGCCGACAATGAGCGTTGCCGATCGTATTACTTGTGTTGAAAATTTCACACAGAAGATGATTGCCAAAAAGGACATTGTTGTCAAGCTTATTATGTGGGAAATTGGCAAATCCTATGCAGACTCGGTAAAAGAGTTTGATCGTACTGTAGAATACATCTATGCAACGATCGATGCATTGAAAGATATAGACCGCGATTCTTCACGTTTTCAGATCGAGCAAGGTATCGTCGCCCAGATCAGAAGATCTCCATTAGGCGTCGTTCTTTGTATGGGTCCATTCAACTATCCATTGAATGAGACATTCACGACATTGATTCCGGCATTGATCATGGGAAATACCATGTTATTCAAACCACCTAAACATGGTACTTTATTGCATTATCCTTTATTAGAAGCTTTTAGGACCAGCTTCCCTAAAGGTGTTGTCAATACAATCTATGGCCGTGGCAACAAGATTGTTCCTAGCTTAATGCAATCAGGAAAGATCAATGTTTTGACGTTAATCGGTTCAAGCCGTGTTGCTGATGAACTTAAAAAATTGCATCCAAAAGTGAATCGCCTTCGCGCTATTCTTGGCTTGGACGCAAAAAACGCAGCAATTATTACAAAAGACGCAGATTTGAACCTCGCGGTTTCTGAAACCGTATTAGGATCACTCTCTTTCAATGGCCAACGTTGTACAGCATTAAAAATTATCTATGTACATCGCAGCTTAGCGCAAGAGTTCCTAAAACGTCTCTCTGCTGAAGTCGCAAAATTGAAATATGGAATGCCTTGGGAAAAGGGGGTATCATTGACTCCGCTTCCAGAAGTCAATAAACCAGCTTATTTAACTGAATGCATTGAAGATGCAAAAGCATATGGTGCAAAAGTCGTCAATGAGAATGGTGGTCAAGTTGCAGAATCGTTCTTCTATCCGGCAATTGTTTACCCTGTCAATTCACAGATGAAACTTTATAGAGAGGAACAATTTGGGCCAGTTATCCCTGTTGTTCCTTTTGACGACCTTGAAGAACCTATCGAGTACTTAATCGGATCTTCGCACGGACAACAAGTAAGTATTTTTAGTAATAATGCAGCGGTTGTTTCATCACTTATTGATCCACTGGTCAATCAAGTGAGCCGCGTAAACATCAATTGTCAATGCCAACGCGGCCCAGATACTTTCCCTTTCACAGGTAGAAAGGACAGTGCTGAAGGAACCTTGTCAGTAGTTGATGCTTTACGGTCATTCTCTATACGTTCTCTAGTGGCTACAAAATTCACAGAGGAAAACAAGAAATTGTTAAATGAAATCGTGAGTGAAAATGAATCAAATTTCTTAAGTACGAAATATATTTTCTAGTATACGGCTGATATCAAAAAGCGACATCGAAATAATCGATGTCGCTTTTTTTCTGAAAGTGTCTGATTGTATTGGCTAGAAAGAACCTTCAGTTCGCTTTCATTGCGGTTGGTATCGGCGAAATCATGAAGGCTTTCTATGAAAATCCCTTCCCCAGTCAATCAAATTGATTTGAGTTTACAATTCTTTCTGATTTTATACCGTCTTAAAGTTACTTCAGCACCAGATTATTCTGAATAGTTAACTGCAACTCGCGAATGCCCTCGGCAACAAGCTTTGCCACTTCACTTGCCCCGAAAGTATTCAGATGTGTATCATCTTTCTTTCCCTGCGGATAGTTCCGATCTCCGCTTTCTACATGCAAAAACAATTTTTTACTTCCTTCGTCGCCATAAGACTGTACAAGTTTTGTCGTCTTATCCTCCATATCAATATAAGCTGTTTGCGTATCTGCAGCCACCTTACGGATAATAGCCGGATATTCGCCATGTGTTTTAATGAGCAGGCCATTTTCAAATTTACGTCGTGCGATAGGTGTCAAAAGAATCGGAATTCCTCCCTTTTCTCGCGTTTGCTTGATATAAAAGATCAAATTCTGCTCAAACTCTTCCAAAGAAGTGCCTACATTGGGCTTATCGACTTTTTCGTCATTATGTCCAAACTGGATGAAAACATAATCTCCGCGACGGAGGTTTTCAAAAATAGGTTCCCAATGATTAACAATGCTCCCGTATTTGCCTATATCTTGTTTAAAGGATTTGGTACTCCGCCCATTTAATGCGCGATTATCGACCTTCACCTGCTGGTCAAACAGCTTAGCAAAAGCCATTCCCCAACCAGTTTCTGGAAAGGTGCGTTTGTCCTTATTTGCAGCTGTTGAATCGCCAATTATATAAATTGTGAGGGTTTGTTCTTGCTGTAAAGCAAGAAGGAAAATTACCATCACAAAGCCTGAAACAAGTATACTAATTTTTTTCATTGAACTTATAAGAAAGACACACGCCTTCTTAATTAAGCAGAAGGCGTGCGGTAATAACATAAAACATACTATTGACCCCATCTTGGATCACCAATACCATTATCCTTTAATGTTTGGTTTGTTAGTGTAAAGTCTCCTTTGGGGGCATCCTTGAATCCAGGATCCAATAGTGTATAGCCATTAGCACTAACATCATTTTTTACTCCAGAGGCAGAACTGTTATAGAAGTTTACCGCATCAAAGTAATTGTTACTTTTGAGTTCGACCAGATTAGTTGCAGACTGATTAGCGGTCATTGCCAGTGACTTCACAATTAAATTTTTAGCGAATGTAATTTCATTCTTCGCTAAACGCACATAGAAGAAACGTTTAGTAGCATCTTGTATGACATTGTAAAAGGTATTATTATTCACTTTGATGATGCTTGTAATAGCCGGATAAGCTGCGGATCCACCTGCGTCCATCCGGATAAATTCCCGGTTCAAGACAGCATTGGAAACTGTATTATTTGTAAATTCAAAAATCCTCGCAATAGCTTTTCTAAAATCAATAAACTCATTTCCATTACCGACGATATTGTCAAAAATATTATTACTCATGCTTACGCTCTCTACCGAAGCATCGAAACTGCCATAAATAATCCCTTTCGGGTAGTTCATCAGCTTACTATCTTCTAGGCGAATACTTCCGAAAGCACCTGCCTGCAATGTAATGACACAGTTTCCCCCCGACTTATTTTCTCCATCAAGTATAAGATCTTTTAATGATAGTGATGCGCCCTTATCCAAATTAAAATAAGCAGATTTTACCAACGGGCGATCGGCGGGTTTCGCACCTTTGATAGCTATCGCTTTATCGATCAGTACATCAGCAGTGAGCGAATAGGTTCCTGGCATTAATGCGAGTACATCCCCTGCTTTGGCAGTTCCGATTACAGCAACGAGATCATCTGTGGGCTGCACAACAACTGCATCCCCCAAGTCAATCAATGTCGTGAATGTCGCTGATCCGCGGATCTTGTTTCCTTTCAATAGTGTCGCGGTGTAGGTTGTTTCTCCTACCAGACCTGTGACTGTTGCTTCCCCTGCAGCAATCTCTTGCGGTGTCACGGGATGGATAATATTCCCTGGGTTAATCGCGATGGCTGTCGCCTCTTCACCTGCGGTCCAATTTAGCAGAACAGAAGTTGCCTGGATTCCCTCCGGGCTAACAGGTTTCATAATCTGTTCTTCGTTGGTCTTAAAGGTAATGGTACTCCATTTGGAATCAGCCACCTCAGTTCCTACAGCCTTGATACGGGCAGAATAGTTTGTTGCTCCATCCAATCCAATAATCGTATAGGGAATCTGATCATTTGTGATCTCTTCAATTATCCTGACAGGACTCCCTTCAAAATTGAGTTCGCCATTAGCAAACAGTTCTATTGTATAACCTTTCGCTTCGGCATTTTTCTTCCAGGTCAATTGAACTCCTGTTTGATTAACGATTCGTGCGCTCACTCCTGTAGGAGAAAAATAACGGTCTGTCGTCAGTTCTGTTAGTTCTTTTACACGATCATCAGAACAGCTTATATTTGCGAATATAAGCCCAAGACCGAGATATAGCAATATATTGATTCTTTTCATTCTTATGCTTATTTTCTATTGAAAACTAAAACCATTATTATTCAACTTACCGTTGCTATTATCCAAAAAATACTGCCAAATAGGCCAAAATTGCTGTGTATTGGGATCGCGGAGGTATAAAGCATCCCAGAAGGTTGCCTGATCACTACTTGCTGCCATCGTCCATTTTTTTGAGGAAGTATATCCTGCCGCAGCGCCCACTGCATCTGTGTCGCCAAAATTTAAGCCATATATTTCCACTTTTTCACCATCAGCTGCTGTCTTGTAGTAGATATTGGCAGGCAATGCCGCATATTTACCCTGTCTATTCTCCAGCTGCTGTAACTTTTGTTTAGCTTCAGCCAACTTGACCCCTAGAAGATTCCAGCGGATCAAATCACCCTTACGCAACATTTCTCCCGTAAACTCCAATGCACGTTCGTTGACGAGGGCATGAAAGAAAACATCCTTACTTGTGGTGATTTGCTGCATATAAGCCGTTACTTTCTCCGGATTGTTTGGATAAGCCCGTTCACGGATCATTTTAAAATAAGGTGCCGCAGCATTTGGGCCATCCAATTCATTTATTGCCTCTGCTGCCATTAAAAGAACATCAGCATAGCGCATATACATCCAATTCAAACCATCATCATTGGTCGAAGTAACCACCCTCGACATCCACTCATAGCGATATTTCCCAAAATACCACTTACCGAGATTTGTTGGTACCTGTACACCACCCGTCCATTCATACGGGACACAGCTTACGTCACGGCGCACGTCTTCTTTCTCGTATTCGTAAAACATAATGGGATTCGGGCCATTTGTCCCGCCCTTATTTTGGCCAGTATACTTATCTGTTGTGGTATGTTTGACACCGAGGTCAAATATGACACGGCCACGGCCTTCACTAAAAGGGATCTCCCATAGTGATTCTAATCCAGCCTGTCCTTTCTCTTGGCATAGTGTCTTAAAAACTTCTTCAAAACCGAGAAGCTTTGCGGCGCCACTATTGATGATATCCAAACATTCTTTTTTTGCCAGCTCATACATCTTTTTCGACTCCAATTCAGGATCATTACTTTTACGAACCCCATCTGCCCGTTGAGAATAACCTCCGGCAGACAACGCCAAACGAGCACGCAAGCCCTTAGCAAACGCTTTATTGATATGTTCAACATTGGATGTCTTTGCACTTTGGTTCGGCCAAGGCAGATAGTTTTGAGCTTCCTCCAGATCGGCCAGCAACTGCTTGTAAATTACATCACGATCGCTACGCTCGATATAGATTGACGCTGTACTCAATGGTTCGAAGCGAGCTGGTACATCGCCCCATGCTTTAACCAGATCATTATATACCACAGCCCTCAAAGTCAGGATTTCGCCTAGAATATAAGCCATCTCCGGGCGCTGCTCAATATTCCCATAACTACGCAGGCCCCTAATCGCTAAGTTAGCCCGCTCAATACCTTCATAAAATTTAGCCCAGGCATTGTTATCGGTATTCATTTGGGTATTATTCACGTTAGTATTATAATTTGACAATCGTGATTTTTCATCGCCAGGATTCTTCAGACTATTATTGACCTCTGCATCTGTGTTGATACCATAGAAGACCAAATATCTACCCCGATAGGAGTTTGTTTCACCAAAAGATTGAATAATTCCTGCAACAGCCCCTTCCGCGAGATCTTGGTTAGAAAATATAACCGACTCATCCAATGCAGATTTCGACGGTGCTTCCAATATTTTATTACAAGATGATACGGTTCCTGCAAATAATAAAGCCAAGGTTATATGCAATAGTGTTTTTTTCATAAGACTAGAAGTTTAAATTAAGACCTGCTACGAAAGTTCTGCTTTTCGGATAAGCCGAATAATCCACCCCCGGCGTGAGGTTGGTCTTTCTCCGTGTAGATACCTCAGGATCAAAGCCACTATAATTGGTCCAAACCGCGAGATTATATCCGGAAATATATACTCTAAAGTTCCGGATTTTCAACCTATCAGTAAACGCTTTAGGCAGCGTATAACCTATTGTAACAGTTCCCAAGCGCAAAAAGGAGCCATCCTCCACAGCCCAATCGCTGAATACAAATTTACTTGTAAGCGGAGACCAGAGACTCGTATTTTTATTCATATCGGCCAATTGGTTAGGGTCATTACTGATCGTTCCATCGGGCAGTAAGTTCGTCCAACGTTGCCCTTCTTCCATTACCGTGAGCATATTGCGGTTATTATACTTGCTCGTAGATGTATATTCAATCTTATTGGCATTGTAGATATCGTTTCCATAGCTCCAGTTAAATAATGCTGTCATATCAAAGTTATAGATACGTGTATTGATTGAAAATCCACCGGTATGTAGTGGATTTGCATCTCCAATAATCGTCTGATCACTTGCATCGATTTTATGATCATCACCAACTAGATCTTTTAATTTCATTGTTCCCGGTCTTATGGTGCCAACGACAGTAGAGGCATCAGCTACGCCATCTTTTAAAATCCATTTTTTTGATGCTGCATCATAGCCTGTAAAATCAGAAACTTCATATCGCCCGTCACTCACGTAACCATACATTTTTCCAACCCGCCCACCAGTCTCTACAACGTAATCCGTTCCAATTTCCGTTGAAGCCCAACCCGAAGCCATTGGAATCGAGGTCAAGGTTCCCAAAGAATTAACTTTCGTTTGATTGAAACTAATATTGCCACTAAAATTGAGATCAAAGTTCTTCTTATTTATTGCAGACCAGTTTAGTGTAAGCTCTATCCCTTTATTTTGGGTTTCACCTAAATTTCGATATTGATCATCATAACCTGATCCGGCAATTGGGAAAAGAATCAAGAGATCTTTTGTTTTATTTTTATACACATCGACCGTTCCCGATAGCTTTTTCTTGAATAAAGTAAAGTCCAAACCTATATTCTTTGAAATGGTCGTTTCCCATTTCAAATCCGGATTAGACATCGTTTTTGACGTAGCCCAATAATTATTATACCCATTGACCCATTCTGTGTTCTTAACTGAAAATATTGGATATATCTGCTCTAATGGAATATTATTATTTCCCGAGGTACCCAAGCTTGCTCTAAGTTTTAAGTCATCAAGCCAAGATTGCGTCTTGTCCATAAATCGCTCTGATGAGATCCGCCAAGCAGCTGCCATGGATGGGAAATACCCCCAATAATTGTCTGCCGAGAACTTGGAGGAACCATCTGCCCGGAAAGTTGCATTAAATAAATACTTCGAGTCAAAGTCATAATTTACCCGGCCAAAAAATGAAAGTAATTTTTCGTCAGCAAACATGTAATTGTTTATCGTACTCGATGCACCTTGCGGCGTTAATTTTCGGGTATCATCCAGTTTAAAGCTGTTCGGAAAACCGTGTGTCGTATTGGTATTTAATGTTTTTTGTGTAAACAAATATTCCTGGCCAACCAGCACACTTAAACTATGTCCTTTAGGAAGGAAATCTTGAAAGTTATAGTTTAATGTATTTGTGGAGCGTATCCCCTGAGTCGACGTATTCAATGAGATAAGAGCAGGCTTATTTTGATCTAAAGCAGCGGGAATATTACGCACATAATACGTCGTTGGACCATAAAACCGATCATTATAGTTGTGATAATCATCAAAGCCAAATTCTGTCCTGAACCGTAGGTTTTTAACAATATCCCAGCTAAATGCAGCATTTAGGTTATACGTTCTCCTTCGCTGTAACTGATCATTATCGACCAAAGACTCTAACGGATTATACAGATTGAATTCATCATCGGTTTCATCACTATTTGTTAGGCCCCCAACAGGAAAGGGAGGATAAATCATGGCGAATTTTAAACGGGAATCTGATGAAGAGGCTTCATTCTGTTCATTCATGCCTCCACC
The DNA here is from genome assembly GCF_007830445.1 of Sphingobacterium siyangense. Taxonomy (GTDB): domain Bacteria; phylum Bacteroidota; class Bacteroidia; order Sphingobacteriales; family Sphingobacteriaceae; genus Sphingobacterium; species Sphingobacterium siyangense. The sequence continues at coordinate 67,367 of NZ_VLKR01000019.1, forward strand.
TGAAATGCGAACATCCGAAAATCGCGCACCCAAATCTATGGAAGTATTCTTTGATGGTTTATGGTTTAGTTTAAAATTGACATTTTGTCTCCGAAAACCAGACATTTCCATAATCGCTTTATCTCTCACAAAGGAATGAGAAATTGAATATTTCGTCTTATCACTCCCCCCTGACAAATTAAAATTTTGGTTAAAAGTATTACCGGTCCTTCCAAATATAAGCTCTTGCCAATCATTTGAAGGCACGTCTTTATAGAGGTCAATATCTTGAAAATTACCAAAGTATTTGACATAAGTATCCAGTTTATTTTGCAACAATGCCTGTTCGTACTGCCAGGTTACATAATCGTAGGGAGACAATACATCGAGCTTTTTTGCCAAATTTCGAATTCCGCCAAAAGCGCTATAACTAATTGATGTTTTTCCTGACTTTGCACTTTTGGTGGTTACGATAACAACCCCATTTGCTCCCCGAGAGCCATATATGGCTGCCGAAGATGCATCTTTTAACACATCAATGGACTCAATATCTGCTGGCGCGATATCTGATATCGAAGACATCGGAAAACCATCCACGATATATAAAGGCGCATTATCTCCTGTAACGGAGCCTCCGCCACGGACGCGGACCTTCATTTCTGCATCTGGGGATCCTTCTGTAGAAGAAATTTGAATCCCAGCCATTCTTCCCGCAATCGCCTCAAGAGCTGAAGATACTGGAGCTTTAGAAATGGTTTCTGCACCTACCGAAGTTACAGCTCCTGTCAGATCTTTCTTTTTGACCGTCCCGTAACCGATGTTTACAGTTACCTCTTCCAATGCATTAGACTGTTCTTCCAAAATAATGTTAAGTGTCTTCTGATTCTCAAGAACTGTTACTTTTTTTGTCTGAAATCCAACATAGGTAAATTGAAGTTCTTGATTGTTACCGGCTATTTCGATACTAAACTTTCCACTTTTGTCCGTCACAGCAACAATTCTTGTTCCTGGCACCGTTACACTCACACCAACCAATCCTTTTTGATCCGTACCAACGACCGTTCCTTGGACTTTTCGGGCTTGAGCGTGTGCATTTAATGTGAATAACGAAGCGCAAATAGCAGTAGATATTACTAAGGCCTTACTCATATTTTTAGGTTTTTAAATTACAATGATTAAATCACTCTTGCAGGAACTGCATCGAAATTTAACTGGTTATCATACAATCAAGTTTACAAGTTATATTTCACTTGTTCATGCAAGTATCATTAAAAAGTTATGCAAACGTTGCCGGCAACGTTTGCATATGCCCGTGAATTAGGTTTTGTAATTTTTTTTGATTAATATTATAGTCTATTTTGCCAATTATGAAATTCGAAAACTATACAATCAAAGATATTGCTAAAGCGCTCAATTTATCTACTTCTACGATCTCAAGAGCTTTGAGAGATAGTTATGAAATAAGTCCCGAAACAAAAAAGGTTGTATTAGAATACGCGAAAAAAATAAACTATCGTGCCAATCCTATTGCTAGGAGTTTAAAAGAGCGGCGAAGTCACTCAATCGGTATTATCGTTAGCGAAATAGCTAATAATTTCTTCTCCCAAGTCATAAGCGGTGTAGAATCAATTGCCTATGATAAGAACTTTCAGATCATTATTTCACAAACACATGAATCTTCCGAACGGGAACGACTGAATGTCGAATACCTAACTTCTAGGTCTATAGATGGACTACTGATTGCATTGTCTTCAGAAACTGAAGACATCTCCTATCTACATCAATTGAAAGAAAGAGGATTTCCAATAGTCTTTTTTGATCGGATCCCACAGCAGTTCGACACCTACAAAGTTGTCGTAAACAATCAACAAGGAGCCTATGACGCAACTCAGCACCTCATAACACTCGGAAAGAAGAAAATCGCGCACCTAACAAACTCTAAATCACTGTCCATCACGAAAGATCGATTAGTTGGCTATAAAAAGGCCCTTATGGCAAATCACATCGATTTTGACCCCAATTTGGTAAAATATTGTCAACATGGTGGACTACATGTAGAGGAAATTGAGACGGCTGTCGAGGAACTTCTCCGCATTGGTTTCGATGCTATCTTCATTTCCGGCGATAAATTAACCACAGGATATCTTCATGTCATAAAAAAAAGGCCTTTCGGGCCTGCACAAGGTATCGCCATTGCAGGATTCACAAATTCAAACGTTGTGGACCTATTTTCCGCCAAATTGACCGCAATTCGCCAACCTGCATTCGAAATGGGAAAAATTGCCACAGAATTGCTTATTAAGTTAATAGAAGCAAAATATCCCATTACGGAATTTGAAACCCTTGTATTGCCTACGGAATTGGTCAGAAATGACTAATTATAACTTGGTGCATTTCTTAAATAACAACAGCTACACAGAAAAAGATGCTTTCTGATTCATAAGCTATATGAAATACTCCGAATAACTTAAATATATGAAACAGACAATGCCAAAAAACCGTAAGAATATGACATTCCTACGGTTATATATTAGAAAAACAATCGAGTCCTATTGCGCTCTTTCCTTCTCCTCGTTACTTGTATCTTTCTTACGATAGTTATTTTTTAAATTTCCGAATTTATACGAATAGGTCAATCGAACCACACGACGATCTTGGTATTGCCTGATACTGGAGTCAAAATCGCCGAAATTAGTTTTCAGATTCTGATTCCCTGTATTAAACAAGTCGCTCACCGCCAGTTTCAAAGAACTACGTTGATCTTTAAATGTCTTTGTCGCTCCAATTTCCATATCCCATCGGGCTTTCATATCGTACACATTATATTTGAAAGGAGAGAAATATCGCAAATTGACATTAGCCGACAGACTTTTCGCTAATTTTAAATTGTGCATCGATGTAGCCTGCAAAAGAAATGACTTCCTTTTCAGCGGATGACCGCTCACCATGCCATCAAAGTTAAAATGGATGCCTGTAATATTGTTATTCATGCTCCAGATCTTGGATACCGTTATCGGTATGTTCAGATTCAGGTAAGCAGTCAAATTCTTTCCTAAATTTTCACGTATAACCCAAGTTTGTTTCAACACTGAATCTTGCCCCATACTCTCTACAATAGCATCCCGCACATCGTTAATACCCAATGTCACATTGTAACGTTGCATCAACGTATAGTTTAGTGTGAATTCATTGGAAAATTGCGGATTCAGATAGGGGTTACCACGTTCGAAGGTTAATTTATCAATGAAATAATCAAAAGGATTCAACTGTCTGTAATTGGGACGGGTTATTTTCCTTGCATAACCTAAGGAAAGAATATGATTCTCATCGAGGGTATATGTCAGATTTGCATTCGGAAAAAGTTTAAAGTAGTTCCGCTTCACCTGCTTATTTAAGGTCAATGAGTTTCCATCAGAAAATGTATATTCTCCTCTCGCACCGACCTTCAGCCCCCATTTTCCTATCGTATTATTATAGTCTATATATCCAGCGGCGATCTGCTCCTTATACACAAAATGATTCGTCCGCTTTTCATTATTGATCCAGGAATTGTTCAAAAAATCTTCAAAGGTTAAGTCATTATCCGACGTAACATTAGAATATTTAGCTCCCATCTCAAGCTTGGAGACCTTAGATAGCGGTTGTTCATAATCCAGTTTGGCGACATAGATATCGATTCCGATGGGCATTCTACTCCGTTGGATCTCCTCGGGAGTAATCGCATCCATCTGACCATCAAAATATTGGTTATTATACCCCACGCCTTTACTGCTTTTGAATTTACTCCAATCCAGATCAAGGGTAAGTTTTCTGCCGTTAGAATCAATTCTAAACTCATTGTTTAAATTAGCAGAGTACCGATCAAATAACTCTTTGAATTGCGATGTCGAAATCAAAAGCGAATCCAATGTTGTAAAAGACTTTCCTACATTGGTCTTACTATCGTTATCATTGTATTCGATATTATTCGAACCATTAAACTGCACGGTTAACGTATTTCTGGCTGATGTCCTTTGCTCAACACCGAAGCGATAGGAATGATTCTGTTCTTTTTCATCCAATATCGACCTTTGTTTAAAATAGGTCTTTTCCCCTTTATTCTGAATAACACGATCAAGCAGGAGCTTCCGGTGACTTTTCTCATTCGAATAGGCATACGATCCAAATACTGTCGTATTATTCTTTTTATAATTTAAGGATAAGGAGCTATTTCCTCTGAATTTTTCTCCCCGCCCTGCCGTCATGTTAAAGGTTCCATTAAATCCTTCCATCCGATTTTTCTTGAGCACAATATTTATAGTCCCCACAGCCCCCTCAGCGTCATCTTTTGCTGCCCGGGTAGTGATAACTTCGACGGACTTAATCTGGTTGCCATCCGTACTCTTCAAAAAATTCACCAACTGCTCACCCGACATATAGGTCTGCCGACCATCGATGGTCACTGATACACCAGATTGACCCATCAACTGTAGGTTATTATTGTTATCTAAACTCACTCCAGGAGCCCGCTGTACAATATCTAAGGCATTATTCCCTGCGGCCAAGGGAGAGTTTTCGACATTTAAAACCAGTTTACCAGGCTTGCTTTCAACCATCGGCCGCTTACCCTCTACGGCGACCTCCTGCAATTTTCGTGTGTCCGTGTTCAGCAGGATCGTTGGGACCTTGTAATCTGATTTACTGATATCAAAAACGTTGCTCTTATTGGCCGTATACCCAACCATTTTGACGTCGACATAATAACTTCCAGCTTGTATATCCGAAAATTGGTATTCTCCATTTTCATCTGTAACAACTGCTTTCAAAATAACGGTTGTTTTTGCCTTCATCAGATAAGCAGTTGCAGAAGCCAAAGGCACATTATTTTCCACCAGTACTTTGCCTGTAACTTTCACTTGCGCATAGGCAAAGGAAGCAATTAAAAAATTTAAGAGTAAGAGGTAAAAATATCTTTTCATTCGTTTATAAATAGGTATAATAGCATTTACTTTTGATGGTACGAAATAGGCTTATCACACGAGGTTCAGTAGTGATTTTCGAGGTTACAGCTTCAATAATTTGTCTTCCGCCTAAAGGCGGAAGACTTGGTTTATGTTATTTCTTTTTTGTCTCTATGGTAACACCATCTTTTTTGACATTGATAATGGTATCTCTACGGATAACAACAGACGTATCATTTGCGATTACTTCATTGCCTTCAGCATCTGTTTCGTCACTGTCATCTGACTTTTTGGGTGGCAATGCACATTTCAACCCGAGTGACGTGACTACAAACTCGACGTCTTTTACATCCCTTAGGTCTTCACTATAACGGTCACGACATTCGTAAAATGAAATATCCCTTAATTTATCTTCCAAATTATCATTAATGATCAGCTTGGTGCCTACTGGGAGAAACAAGGTAATATTGACTTCTTGATCCCGATAGAGCTCACCTTCATTCAACTGGAACGCATTGTCAAATGTTAATGATGTACTATCTTGTCTCAACGCATAGTTAATTTTACCTGCTCTGTCTGTTGCGACTTTATAGGAATTTCCTTTAGCCGAATACTCATAACGTACATAAGGTTCCTGTAGAGAATCGATACGTTCGACACGGATACGAATATTACGTCTCAGATAAGTAGAGAGGTTTTCGTTTTTTATACCCAAACCGCTTTTTACACCATTTTTTAAGCGGATGACGCGAATATCATTTTCATTTAAGTAATAAACAGCTTGTTTTTGCAGTGGCTTCTCTTCAACAATCGTACTGGACTCTTTGAATTCCTTTGCTACCGATGTAGCGTAGTAGATAATTGCGCCTATCGACGCCAACCAGACTAAAAATAAAGTGGTTGTCAAATAATTGTTCATTGGTTTTTTCTCGAAAAGAACGCGGAGAAGCAAATAGAACAATCCAGCAAAAGGGATAAAAATGGCCAAGAAACCCGCTATCAAAGCAAAAGGTACATCGCTTGGATTCATGAGATAAAAAGGACCAGAATCGTCCATGACGTCAGGGATAACGTTCACAATAGCCAGTGCAAAGAAGATAAGTCCAATGATCAACCCGATGAGCGTTAACCCAACAATAATAACAAAGAATACCCCGATGACTTTCACAAAGACCTGCAATAATTTAGCAACACTATCGCCTGTACGGTCCATTCCCCTCGAAAACGAATCCCTCACCCCGCTCATTTCTTCATCGAAAGAACGTTTGAAGTTCTGAATATTCGGTGCCTCCCCACGCATTTCCATCTTATCTGCACGAGTTACAGCGAGCGGCATGACGATCCATAGGATGACATAGACTAATACGCCCGATCCACCGATCACAACAAATAAAGCAAAGAGTAAACGTACCCATTTAGCCTCAATGCCAAAAAAATGTCCCAGTCCACTACATACTCCACTGAAAACTTTGTCATCAGGGTCGCGCATCAGCTTCTTCCCTACTTTAAAGCCGTCTGCATTTGGCTGGCGCTGAAAAGATGCATAACCATCCTGATCCTCAGATTCAAAATCACTTACACTCCCCATTTGCTCTATCACAGCATTAACATCGTCCATATTCAAAACTTCTTTACTGCCCGCCTGAATCTTTTCAGTAAACATCTCAGAAATACGATTTTCGATGTCCTCTAAAATCTCCCGACTATCTTCCGATTGTCCAAAGTGCTTCTTTATATCAATCATGTAGGAGCGAAGCACCTCATAAGCATCCTCTTCAATATGGAAGACGATACTATTTATGTTGATAATTATTGTCTTATTCATCGTTATTGTCTTTAACTGGTTTAGTTGAATCATTGTTTCTACCCACCAATGACGTGTTTACAGCAAACACGAGTTCATTCCAGGTAACATCTAGTCGCGAAAGGACTTCTAACCCTTCTTGGGTAATTTCATAATATTTTCTAGGCGGACCTGAAGTTGACTCCTTCCATATATAGCTTAACAGGCCATTGTTTTTTAGACGTGTTAAAAGCGGATATAAGGTTCCTTCCACAACCAATAATTGAGCTTTCTTCAGTTCGCTGATAATATCGGAGGCATAAATTTCTCCTCGAGAAATTATGGATAGGATACAATATTCAAGTATCCCCTTCCTCATTTGGATTTGTGTATTTTCAGCTATCATAATAATACAAAGATATATGTATTTTATGGTACCATGCAATACATAGTACCATATAAAAAAACAAATTTATTAAAACACTGATTTACAGGTAAATAATTTTTAAATTCATAATATTTTTATTTCTATCAGGAAATTTTTGGATATTTAACGCCATGATTAAAATCTTATTAGACTATAAATGGTGTTTTATTTGGGCCATAATAGTTATTATTTTATGCACACTTCCGGGCAACGATTTTGATGCAGTTCCCGCCTATCCAGGTATGGACAAATTAGTCCATTGCGGTATGTTTTTTGTTTTCTGTACGTTGCTTTACAATGGTGTTATCCAGCAATTCAGCGGTAAACCAACCCGCTGGCTTCCGATTTTTATCGTATCTATCCTCGGATTTTTATTCGCTGGCCTGACAGAATTACTTCAGCTTTATATTTTTACTTATCGGAGCGGTGATTGGTGGGATTTATTTGCCGACAGCATCGGAATAGGGATGGCCGGGTTTGCCTATCTACTAAACTATGTCAACCGAAGGTCGTAAATACCGGGTTGAGTTCGTTTTGACGATTTCGTTATCATTGAGTGCTTTACCAGATCTATATATTGGGTCTATATATTAGCTACTTAAATTATAGGAACTCGCATCAAATTATCGGAACGCGTTCTTCCGGGTTGCGAATTTTATTATTTTTAAATGAGCCTATACGCTATGGGTTAGATTGGGCCTAGGCCCTTGCTAAAGTCGCAATAGATACCCGACAGTCAGCAGCATCTAAGAGTGCTAATGCCGCGGAAACAATCGTAGCGCCTGTTGTTAACACATCGTCCACCAATAGAATGTGTACATTGGCCGGCAACCCAGTGGCCTGACAATCGAAAATATCACTTACATTTTCGTAACGGTCGAGTCGCCCCTTACCTGTTTGGCTAATTGTCGCTTTCTTTCTTACCAAAATATCTTCACGCAATGGGATTTCCATCGCTCTGGACAAACCTCTTCCAAAGTAAGTGGATTGATTATAGCCTCTTTTTCGGAGTTTACTCTTGTGTAATGGCACAGGAACAATACAATCGATATTCTGATAGGCCTTTGCTTCTATTAATTTTAAGCCGTATAGATAACCAAAATATTCCGCAAGAAAAGGTTGATTATTGTATTTAATCTGATAAATGAGGTGCTCTACACGGCTATCCTTTTGCATGAACAAAAAAGAACAGGCCTCTTCCACTGGAGCTTTCCCCCAAAGCTGTCTTGCGGTATCGTTATCTGAATATTCGTGAAAATTAGTATAAGGCAAATGGAAATCGCATGCTACACAAATAAACTTTTCCTGATATTTTAGCACACAGCCGCAACAGCCACATTCTCTTGGAAAAAAGATGGATACAAAATCGCTAAAAAGCTTATTTAATTCGGATTTCATCTGGTAAATTCCCCTATTAAAGATAGGAACTATCCTTCAGATTATGCCTCGGCTTCCTCCTTTTTCTCGTCCTTGATTGCTAATTGTCCACAGGCGGCATCGATATCTTTACCACGGCTACGTCTCACATTCGTGATGATACCTTGACTTTTTAGATAATTTGCAAATACCTCGATTTTATCCGCTTCAGCATTTAAGAAATCGGCCAGTGCTATAGGATTATACTCAATCAGGTTGACCTTACAAGGAACGTGTTTACAGAACTTAGCAAGTTCTTTTGCATCCTCCAATTCGTCATTGAAATTGTTAAAGACAATATATTCAAATGTAATTGGACTTTTTGTCTTCGCATAAAAATATTTTAGGGCTTCTGCCAGAGCTTTTAGTGAGTTCTGCTCATTGATCGGCATAATTTCATTTCGCTTTTTATCATTTGCGGCGTGCAAAGAAAGTGCTAGATTAAAACGTACCTGGTCATCACCCAATTTTTTAATCATTTTTGCGATACCCGCAGTGGAAACAGTGATCCGCTTAGCAGCCATATTTAATCCGTCGGGGGCCGTAATGCGTTCAACCGACTTCATCATATTGGCATAGTTCAACAAAGGCTCACCCATCCCCATATAAACGATATTTGTCAGTGGCTGCCCGTAGTTCTCTTCGGCTTGCTTGCTGATCAGAACGACTTGATCATAAATCTCATCGGCATTGAGGTTCCTCTTACGGTCCATATAGCCTGTTGCACAGAACTTACAGGTCAAGCTACAGCCCACCTGTGAGCTGACACAGGCTGTCATTCGTTCCGGAGCGGGTATCAACACCCCTTCAATGATATTGTTATCATACAGCCAAAAACTACTTTTAATTGTTTTATCCGAGCTGATCTGAGATTCTTTAACTGTTACTGCATTGATCGTAAAATTCGCTTTCAGCTTCTCACGAAGGGACTTACTCAAATTACTCATCTGATCAAAATCTACACAAGATTTTACCCAAAGCCATTCATAAATCTGCTTCGCACGAAAGCCCTGCTCCCCCAACGCTGTAAGTTGATCTTTGATCTGATCCAAAGACAAACTCCTGATATCTATTATTTTACTTTTTTCAATCACGGTACAAAGATAAGAATAAATAAGTGACAAAAAATCCCGTTCTAAGAAATAGAACGGGACAACTGTTATGTATGTGTTTTAAAATAGGTAGGAGCGCGGTCCGATTAGCCATGAATGGCTTCTTTATTTCCGTACGACTGAATCAGCTTCCCTTCAAATTCCAACCACTCCTTCCAACGCTTTTCTACATCGACGTCTACGGTATATTTGCGTGCAAAATTTAAAAATGTTGTATAATGATTTGCCTCAGACACCATTAAATCATGGTAAAACTTCGCAAGATCTTTATCTTGAATATTTTGCGAGAGCACTCTAAAACGTTCGCAGCTTCGGGCTTCAATCATTGCCGCGAATAATAAACGGTCAATAAAAGCCATATTTCTACTACCATCTTTTTTAGAGAATTTCATCAATTGGCCAACATAATCATCTTTTCTTTCACGTCCCAAGGTATAGCCACGTTCTTTGATGATATCAATAACCATCTTAAAATGCTCCATTTCTTCGATAGCAATTGCTGTCAGTTCATGCACTAAATCTTCGTATTCTGAGTTGTTTGTGATTAATGATATTGCATTTGAAGCAGCCTTTTGCTCACACCAGGCATGATCAGTCAAAATTTCTTCTAAATTTCCTTCTGCGATGTTTGCCCATCGCGGATCTGTCAACAACTTTAATCCAAGCATCTTACTCTCTAAAATGATTTACGCCACAAAGGTAGCGAATATCTCAGCGTTAAAAAAATGATAATCGCTCTTTAGGCATCTTTATGAAGAGCCTTTCGAATTTCAGGCGCTATTTTTTCGCCAAAAATCTCTATAGAACGCAGCATCTCTTTATGCCCAGGAGCGCCCACATCCATGTGTGCAGAGAAACGTGTCAATCCGAATTTTTCCTGTATTTGCAAAATTTTATCTACAGCATAATTAGCATCCCCAACAATGAGGTGCCCCCTTGAAGATCTTCCAAAGTCATATTGTGTACGTTGGTATGGTGGCCAACCCCGACTTGCTCCGATACGGTCCATCTGTGCCGAATAAATCGGATAGTAATAATCCGCTACCTGAGTGTTGTTGTCGCCAAAGAACGCATGCATGTGCACCCCAACCTGGAAATTAGCCATATCATGTCCATTATCCTCATATGCTTGACGATACATTTCAAATAAATGATCGAAGCTTTCATACATGCCGCCGATGATAGCAAACATAACCGGTAAACCAAGTTTTCCTGCACGGATAACAGAAGATGTTGTACCACCTACAGCAACCCAGATCGGCAGTGATCCATTTTTAGGCCGAGGAAATACTTCTTGATTGATTAATGGTGCTCTAAAATTTCCTCGCCAAGTAATTGGATTTTGCTTGTTCAATCGTAGCAAAAGCTCCAGTTTCTCTTCAAATAATTCGGAATAATCTTTCAGATCATAACCAAATAAAGGGAAGGATTCAATGAAGGATCCTCTTCCAGCCATCAGCTCAGCACGTCCATCGGATAAAAGATCGACTGCCGCGAAATCCTGAAATAATTTAACAGGATCCGCAGAACTCAATACCGAAACTGCACTCCCCAATTTAATATTTTTGGTAACTGTAGAAGCAGCAGCCAAGACAATTTCGGGTGCTGCAACCGCATAATCTGCCCGGTGATGTTCCCCGATTCCAAAGAAATCCAATCCTACTTGATCCATAAGCTTGATCTCCTCAATAATTTCTTTCATTCTATCTTGCGCTGCCTGGATCTGACCTGTAACAGGATCTATCCTCGAGTCACCAAACATTCCTATTCCTAATTCCATAATTGTCTATTTAAATTCTAAATCAAAATTAAGACCTTCTTCATTTAATTAAATTGATGTAGGACAAGAAATCCGAATAGCTTCAGAGCATTCATCGATTTTGACAAGGTAAAAGGCCTATCACTACTGTACAACCACCTTAAGAGAAAGCTAGCAGACAATAACACCGCTCAGTTAAAAGAGAGCGACCGTATTCTTCGCTACCTGGTCTGCATTTCCACTAAAATGATGGCCCCCGGAGAGGTATTTTTTTGTAAAATTCTTAAGCGTTATTTTTTGCACAGGAAAATCGGCCTCATCGTCACCGAGAATGATGCCCGTTTTGACTCCATCCATGCGATTTATTTCCGAGACGACATCAAGGCTTCGCTTTATATTACTTCGTCCTAGAATATCGGCTATATGGATCTCCAGATCTGTAGATACAGAAGGCTCTAAAAGAACAACGCTCTTTACGTTCTTCTTAACGACAGGGTCCAAACGATTAACAATAAAAGGGACCGCATCTGCTCCAAATGAATATCCAACAATGAAAAGACGCATATTCTGCCGTGAGGATAGCAAAGTCTTCAAGGTATTAGAAATATCTTCTGCTATCTCTTTCGGGCTTTTCTTCTTCCAGAAATAATTTTTTGAATCAAGAGCTGCAACAGTATATCCTGCTCCAGCAATCAGCTCACAGAGCTTATTTGAGAACGAATTGAATCCTCCATCTCCACTCAGATAGAGAACCAGGGGTACTACAGCTTTATTATTCCAATATTTCATGTCAATCAAACGTTGTTGAGCAAAAGCATGAAATGCTATGCTACCAATTATAAATAAAGTGGCTATTTTTTTCATCTGTATGAGATTTACATGAAGCTATTCATTCGGTTTCATCACTTTGACCAGTGCTATAGGAAGTTGTAAGAGATCAAAATCGTTATCAAATATAAGGTATTTATTTTCCCAAAATGTCGCATACTTCTCTTTAAAATCACGCAGACTATGGTAATGTTTAAAGTTTCCCAATCGTGTTGAGGCAAACTTCATAATCTTTTCAGCGGGACTATCTGTCGCTCCCAAGCCCGTCATTGGCACCATGCCCAAATTTAGATAGACATACTTTTTGGCTTTAGCATATGCAATAAGCTCAACAATCAATGCATCCATACTCCCACCTGGGGCGTCAAGCGACTTTCGGATCATATCATAAGTGCACTCATCTTTAGCATAATCGGGAATAATATTCAGAAAGGCGACAATATTATTTTGCTCATTTTTCAATACAATAATATCTTGCATAATAAGCTCATTTTCATCAAACATCCCTTGCGAAAAAACCATTTCCTTTTTATCAAATTCTTTCAACCATTCATTGGAAATCAATCTTAGCTCGTCTATAATTGCTTTTTCCTGCGGTGCTTTCAACACCTCCGTTGTAAAACCCTTTTTTTGAATTGCATTAAGTCCATTACGTAATGACTTACGGTCTTTTCCTTCTAGCTTGAATGTTTCCAATTCTAATACAGCCTCCTGTCCAATGGTGATTTTCTGCTTACGAAGAGATGAAAAATGAACCAAGCTATTTTCATCAACACGGTAATAAATGGCCTTTAAACCATTCGCATAACAATATTGATCAAATTCCTGAACCAGCTCTTCCTTATCCCCCTGCTCACAGACAGGTTCATCCAATACAATAGCAAATTCATTCGCCAAGCGATAAGCGGTAAATCCCTCCGAGACTTCTGAGAAGAACAGACTCTTATCTTTTCCCAATTTAAAGAAGTCCATCGGAGACTGTCCAAACTCAATTAGTAATTGTTCTGCATGCTCCATTTCGGAGCTACTCGAATCTTCGTCATCAATCAGCCGAGGACGCGCAAGTGCATAGATCAATAAGAACCAACAAAATAGTCCCAAAACTTGAGTGATGCGCAAAAATTCTTGACCAAAAGCTGTTTGTGGCATCAATTCATCATCTGCAAACAACAGAAAACTCCGTGCCGTATGATATATTGATTGTCCCCATGTAAAGTCTAGCCCGAAATGTTGCTTATCAATGAAGTAAAAACTCAACACATCAAACAGGCATATCGCTATCAGAGCGACAAAAAATGTGATAAACCCAATTCTTACCCAACGAATATTACTCTTGATGCGATATTGTTTATAGCTCATTGCCAATAAAATCAACGTCAACAAAGCAACCGATGCCTCTTCATAGTCCAATGCCTTAAACACATGTCCAAACAGCGACAAAGCACTAAACACCACGGCGATCCAGAACGCAATACGGAAACCTTTAATCAAGTAGGCTGAAGTTACCAATAGTCCTAAGCCCAAAACCAATACCATAAATTTAGAAGCATGAATTGCTTCCAGCGGTAAATAAAAACGATCAAGTTTCATACGATCAGCCAAAGGAGGTGTCAATACGGAAACAAGATTTACCACACCTAAGAAAAATATAAGCAACGCCGGTCCAATACGTGCCAGCAATTGCTTACCACGCCATGCAAAGGCAAGGATTCCCAAGAGTAATGGAAGCCAAAATTCGAATGCCCGATAGAGAATTGTAATGCCCAATCCTTCTGCCTGCGAGTAGCCGTACGCTTTAAAAATATACAGCATGGTCAGCTCTACAGCCCCAAGGCCCCGTAGAAAAGGAGAAACAATCATCAATACGACCGAAACAGTATAGGCAATAGCCGCAGCCTCGAAGGAGTGTTCCAAACCAAGAGCATACATACTTACAAAAGCATGGGCAATACCGCAACATTCGACGACCATGGACGCCAACATGGTACCCAACAAATATTTTAGCTTGACTTCCCCTGAAAATATTTCATCGATGTTAGAGGCTACAGCAGGAAACTTTAATTCGACCCAGCGATAAATGCCTTTGTGTGTTCGAAAAGACCAGACCAGCCAAAATACGACAGCCAGGAGCAGTCCCAAAACCACCAATGAGATCCAGGCGTCACCAAAATTTTTATTATGCCAGATCGTATACAATATAACAGGTACACCAATCATAAACACCGTCAGTAGTCCGACATAGCCATACAGCGCCCCTGCTTGGTGAATTTGAGTCGTATTCAAATTTCTTTTCCGCAACTCCGTTGTTGTATATGCCAAAGAACTAATCCCACCTGCAGGAAGAAACACACTGAGTAAATTTCTCTTCAGGAAAAGATCAATGGCGATTCTCAGATTAATAGAAAGACCGATCGCTTTAAAACTCTGCACATACATCAATCCCTGAAGCACAATATAGACGATGGTAATTCCAACTCCAACTGAAACCCAGGTTAGGTTGGCCGTGCGCAACTGCGGAATAATTGCGGCAAGCTCTTTCCGCTCATTTCTAAAAAATACGAAGGCCAATAAGATAACCAAAACAGCTATTAATTCCTTCCAATAGGTCTTTGGCGAAAAATGTCGAATCCGTTGAGCAATAGTTTTGGCCATATGATCGTTTAATGATGAATAACCTTTAAATATATTATAAACACTAAAATAAAGCTAATCGTTTGAAAATGACTAATTGTTAATTTTTCGTCAATTCTTTTCACATTAATCAGTAATTTTCCTGCATGAAAGAGAAAAAGGTTTTGTTCATCGGACTTGTGTGGCCAGAGCCAACATCTTCAGCGGCGGGTTTTCGCATGATGCAATTAATTGAAACGTTCACTACCCGCTCTTATCACATTACATTTGCTTCGGCTGCTGCGAAGTCACCTTATAGTGCCCCTTTGCAGTCTCTCGGGATACATGAACAAGCAATCGTGCTCAATAGCGATAGCTTTGACGATTTCATTACTCAACTACAACCCGATATTGTTGTTTTTGATCGTTTTATGGTGGAGGAGCAATATGGTTGGCGCGTTGCCCAGCAATGCCCTAACGCACTTCGCGTACTCGACACGGAAGACTTGCATTTTTTACGCCAGGCGAGACAGGCGTCCGTCAAAAATAAAGGTGATTTCTCCTTTCAAGAGTTATTTACGGACACCGCTAAACGTGAAATTGCCTCTATTCTGCGAAGTGACCTCTCCTTGATTATCTCCGAATCCGAAATGAAGATTCTTATCGAAGAATTTCGAATTTCACCCGACATCCTCTATTACCTCCCTTTCCTGGAAAATGAGATCAGTTCTACTGAAATTAATCAATGGAAGCCCTTTGAAGAGCGTAAGAACTTATTATTTATCGGAAATTTTATCCATGAGCCGAACTGGCATACGGTTCAATATCTAAAAACACAAATCTGGCCCCAATTACGGAAGATGCTTCCCAAAGTAGAATTGCACATTTATGGTGCCTACGCAACCCAAAAAGTACTCCAGTTAAACAACTCTAAAGAGAATTTCCTGATCAAGGGACGGGCGGAATCTGCTCGCCTTACCATGGAAAACTACCGTGTACTGGTCGCTCCAATTCAATTTGGTGCCGGCGTAAAAGGAAAGTTTATCGACGCCATGCAAACCGGCACACCATCTGTCACCACGACAGTTGGAGCAGAAGCCATGAAGGGTAATTTGGACTGGAATGGTTTTATCGAAGACGATCACGAAACTTTCTGCCGAAAGACTGTCGAGCTTTACGAAAACGAAGATCTTTGGAAAACGGCCCAAGAACATGGTATCCGTATTATCAACGAACGTTATGAAAAACGAAAGTATCAGGCCGACTTTATGACGAATCTATCTTTGTTAAAAGCGCAGATTGACAGGCACCGCCAACAAAACTTTATTAGTCAGATATTGTTGCACCACACGATGCAAAGCACAAAATATATGTCTTTATGGATTGAGGAAAAAAATAAATAGATTTTAGTTGACGTTACGCCACCAAGGCGCGTATACTGTATCTAATCTATTAAAATGGATCATTTCCCCTATTTTTGGCGTAAGGAGAGTGATCTGTTCTTCGTTCGCTGTCTCGTAAAATTTCTCCATTGGCTCTTTCCAGTCGTGCATAGCCAACGCGAACTTAGAAGAATGAACGGGCAAAATAGCTTGAGCTTTCAGATCCTTCGTTTCAGCAGCCCATTCGTCAGGTAAGGAATGGATATAATGCCAGGCATCGTTATATTGGCCATTTTCCAAGATTGCTAAATCAAATGGACCGAATTGGTCACCTATCTTTTTGAAGTGCTTACCATATCCGCTGTCTCCACCCAAGAAAATAGTGTACTGGGAAGTTTTTAACACAAAGGATGTCCACAAGGTATTATTCCGTGTAAATCTTCGTCCCGAAAAGTGCCTTGCGGGAGTGAAGGTTACCTGAAAATCGGGCGCCAGTTTTATCTGGTCGTACCAATCACCCTCGATGATCTGGTCGGCCTTATATCCCCAAGATTCAAAATGCGCCCCCACGCCAAGACCACAAATCACCTGACCGACTTTATCCCTCAATTTCACAACAGTCTCATAGTCCAGATGATCGTAATGATCATGAGAGATAAACAAATAGTCAATTTTCGGAAAAACCATCGTCGCATAGTCGACAGACATCTTAAATGCTTTATTGCTACCTGGGATAGGAGAAGCATTTTGGCTGAACACCGGATCAACCAATATTAATTTCCCGTCTAACTTCATCAGGTAGGAGGAGTGACCAAACCAAATCAGAGCGTCATCTGCGGGAAGATGTGCTAAATCGCATTCTATAGCAGGCAATACGTTGATTGGTTTCAAGTGGGGATTTTTGTTGAAAAGGAAATCCCACAGCAAAGAGGCCATATTCACATCGCCTTTCAACGATGGCGTTACTTCGAGATTATGAAAAATACCATTTTTAAAATTTGGTGACTGTTTCATCCGTTCCAGTCGAGCTCCTTTGAAACTTCCACCAAACATTGGATGAACAAAATAATAGAGTACTCCACTGATAAAAACAATCAATAGAGCCCCTAAAATAATCCATCCCGTATTCCGCATCAGAAATTATTCTTCCACATCATGGATTCCACCGGACGGATGGTCTTGCCATTGTATTTTGCGTTACCTTTGGTATTATAAAATGTTTCGATATCGCCTTCTACAGCAAAATAGATCAATTGTCCAATAGGCATTCCCGCGTAAACCCGAACAGGTTGGGCAACCGAAATTTCCAAGGTCCAGGTATTACAGAAACCGACGTCACCCTTTCCTGCAGTTGCATGGATATCTATCCCTAAGCGACCAGTACTCGATTTGCCCTCTAAAAAAGGAACATGCTTATGCGTCTCGGTGTATTCTTGCGTAACGCCTAAATAAAGGGTATTGGGTTCCAATACAAAACCTTCTTCCGGGATTTCAAAATGCTGAATTTCATTGTGTTTCTTGGCATCAAGTACACGGTCTGCATACGTTGCCAAATATTTACCCAAATGCACATCGTAGGAATTTGTTCCCAAACATTTACGATCAAATGGTTGAATGACAATACTGCCATTTTCAATCTCTTCGAGAATTCTTTTATCAGATAAAATCATGTGTATCAAAATAGCAAAAGCGTCAGGCAATGCTATACAAATTCAAAAATACAGTTCTCCCACTAATTTTACTTCATTTTTCAAAACAAAAATCTGCGATTTGTTTTTTAAATTTGGGTATGAGTCTAGTGTATCTACGTGAAATTGATAATCAAACCAAATTTGCAATTTGGCGAATTGAGGAATCGGACGACGATTTGCTGTCGAAACTTCAATTGGATGAACGTGAAAAAGCAAAATTGGGGTCCTTCAATAAAGGGAAAAGACGGTTACATTGGCTTGCCACACGTGTTCTCCTGCGAACCCTATTGAACACATCCCGCTATATCGAATGTCCTTCGGATGCAAATGGAAAGCCTTATCTCGCTAATTTTCCCCAAAAAATATCACTTTCACACTCATTTGATTACGCTGCAGCAATGATCAGTACAAAAGGTGAAGTTGGTATCGACATGGAAATCATCAAAACAAAAGTAGAGCGCATCCAACATAAGTTTCTAAAACCTGCGGAGCTTGCATTCATCGCGCAGGATGATAGCCGCTATGAGCAGCTTTATGCTTGCTGGTGCGCCAAAGAAGCAATTTATAAACTTCAAGGCAATGCAGGGGTTTCCTTCTTGAACAACATGACCATACAACCATTCGAATACCAAACGCAAGGCATATTAAAACTTGAACTCGACAGCGATCAAAACAAGCATATTTATGATGTACATTACGAGAAGTTCAATGAATATATGCTCGCTTACGCTGTAGAATAGGTCCTTTAAAAAAATAATTTTTCTCAATTTCAATGAATTAGCACACAGACAGCACTTTTTTTTTGTACTTTTTGAAAAAGCTTCTATATTTGCATCATCGAAAACGATATGGCCCGTTCGTCTAGGGGTTAGGACGCAAGATTTTCATTCTTGAAACAGGGGTTCGATTCCCCTACGGGCTACAAAAAGCGACTTCAAAAGAGTCGCTTTTTTAGTTTTTATCTAAGTGCCCAATACCAAATTCAGGAAACAGGCCAACAGATTTTTAAAGGGGCTTTCAATAAAATTTAATTCTTTAAAATTTTCGCTTTTTCCGCGTCAAATTCCTCCTGGTTTATAATTCCCGCGTCCAACAGATCTTTTAAATCAAATAGAGCCTTTTTCTTCATTCCCATATCCACGTTTGATAAGGGTTCAGTGAACACTTTTTTCTCTGGAAGGCCGGGCTCACCTTTTAGGGGATCGGTCTGTGCGCCGGCATCAATCAATAATGCCGTTATTTCATTAAATCCTTGCATATTGGAATAATCTATTGCTTTTTGTTCCAATACATTCGTTATATCTGTAACGGAGCCATTAGATAAGAGATACCGCAACACATCCTTTTTACCATAGGCAGCAGCATAATGAAGCGCAGTATTGCCGGTAGCATCCTGTTTATCAATTGTTGCACCACTGTCTAAAAGTTGTTTGACCAAAGACAGATAACCCATTTTTGTAGCTGTATGCAGTAATGTTTCTCCTGCATAATGAGGTTCAAAACCAAGAATAAAGATACGCCCCCCTGTCCGTTCGATCAACCTTTCCAAATATTTACCGTCCTTTCCATCAAATGAGTCTACAGGACGTGCATAATCCGCAGAGAGGCCTCTTTCTAAAAATAAAGCGAGAAGCTCTTTTTGATTGCTATTACAAACATACCACACAGGAGAAATTCCCTCGGCAGATTCAGCAAAAATATCGCTCCCTTGCTCCAGTAACTTCTGAGCAAGAATACGGTTTCCGTTTTTTACTGCGAGCAGCAAGGGACCTTCACTTAAGTCATTCAGGATATTGACAGATGCACCATTATCCAACAACATATTGACAATAGGAACGGAGCCCTGTACCACCGCCAAATTTAAGGCCGTATTGCCCTCCTTGTCAGAGATATCTACACGAGCACCATTTTCAATAAGCAGCTGTACCACTGGCGGGTATTTTGCCTGCACAGCCAATAGTAATGGTGATTCAGCACTATTGTTCAATACGTTTACGTCTAATCCCTGTGCAATCAGTTTTTCAGCCATTTCCTGTTGCCCTGTTCGAGCTGTAATATGGAGCAAGCTATTTCCCAAAAAGTCGTTGATCAGAATATTAGCATTATTTTCCAATAAATAGACTGCTGTTTGTTTTTGCTTTTGTAACAGGGCAAAATATAAGGGGGTTTCCCCCCGATGATCCTCGTAGTCCACTGTGGCTCCAGCCTCAACCAGCTTTCTCACCAAATCCAAATAACCTCGATGCGCCGCATAATGCAATGCTGTCCGTCCCATTTCATCAGTGTAAGATACATCAACTTGATTTTTCTCCAATAATATTTCCGCTATTTTACGTTTTCCGCTTTCACACGCTATTATAAATGACTGAGACATAACAATTTTTTCTGCTTTTTTATTGTTTTAATAACCATTCGACTGTCTTTACCTTTATATTATCCTCCATAGCATAATCGACAGCTTTTTTATCCATTATATTTTCCAATTGAGGATCGATTCCTTCACCGACAAGATATTTTACTTTTTTATAAAGGTCTCGGGCTCTATTTTCATCGTAATTGAGGTTTACTTGACAAATTTTATGCAATAGTGTATTACCCTCGTTATCCGCATAACTGAGGTCTAGATATCCTTTGTCCATAATTTCCTGTACAACTAGGACTGATTTTTCTGCTAGCCAATCTACGCCTGTTTTTTCTTTCTGATACCAAAGTGATGCAGCTGTCAAATCTGCCCCATGTTCCAAAAGTAAGATCAGCACACTCAGATTAGTCTCGCTATCCGTATGCATCATGCGAAGGAATGCATTGAGTAGGTTTTCTCCTTGTTTATTGACGCTATGAAAATCTGGACTTCCATAATTGAGAAGGGGAACGAGCAGATCTGGATTAAAATGCCTTACTGCTGCATAATAAAATGAACTTTCGCCATGCCAATCCTTTAGCCCTGGATCTGCTCCCGCATTGAGTAATTTAATCACAACATCAGTTTTCAATGTATCAACAGCCATGTGCAGGGCTGTTTTTTGTTCAACATTGCCGATATTCGGGTCTAAACCTTCAACCAACAGCCAGTCTACGAGCTCGCTAATACGTTCATTGGACTGCATACGTAGACTACAAACTTTAAAAAGCAACGTTTGTCCATACTGATCCATCCGCTGCAGGTCGGCACCTGCCTCAAAAATAAGTTTTAAGAAAGAAATAGCCACATTTTCCTGTAATGCATATTCAAATAGAGTAATACCACCTACTTCTTCGTTGATATCATCTATCTGTGCTAAATAGCCTTTCATCCAAATTAAATGGACTTTAAGCTGCACTTCGGATGCAATCTGAGGTTTGAATAGCGTATTAATCACGGATGTGCTAAAACGATCATAATCGTATAGATCAGTTGAGATTAGTCCTTTTTTTACAAAATGGTCCAAGACTCCGTAATGCTGGGCTCTAATCAATTGGCTAACTAAACTATTCAATTCGTAATCGTGAAAGTCAACTCTACTATTTGCTGCTGCAACAATCCGTTCCATCTCCGCGATTTCACCTTTACGTGAAAATTCAGCAAGCGTCCTTAATTCATTATTTGTCATTTTTTACTTCTGTTAGTCTAAAGAAAAGAAATCCGCATGATTAAATTGAAAACGATTTAACTAGAAAAATAGTATAACAGGCACTTGATAGTAACAACAGAATCACCATAAGCCTTTAAACTGCAGGAATATAAAAAAGTTACTCCGGAAAATGGAGTGGCCTTCAACTATATCAGATTGAAAGTTAGTCTATAATTGATTTATGCCAAAGGTCTGTAACAGGATGTATCCTGTCACAGACCTTTGGCATATAATTCTGCAATAGCGGATGAAGTTGAACGATTAGCCTTAGGCTGATGCGTTAAATTTTTCCAAAGCGATCTTCTAACTAATAGATCGCCTTGGGTTCGGATTTTTCTTGCGCTTCTTTGTAGCGCAACACCTGCGATAGAATCGCTGGATTTTCGATCACTTTAGGCCTAAACTTTGTACTGTTCATATACGTTAAGATGGAGCTCAACAGCTGTCTTGCCACGGGTCTGTTGGCTAGATCCGCCTCCAGATCAAACGAAGCGATCATCAGCTTGCCTGATCCTACCGTCCCTTCAAAAAGAGATGCTAATCTTCTATTATTGGCAAAGTTATCAATGAGCTCTACAACTGCATGTCCACCTTTGACCTGATCCGTAATCATCGTAGTCGATTTAATTTGGAGATCCCACCATTGCCAATCTGTATGATTATCTGTTGGGAAATCGGCAAATACAGGATGTTTAGGGTCACAAAGCAAGCCCATTGTACCGGCCTGTTTTGGAAAATGTACCGGGCTCCAAAAAACAGGAACGAACTTCCCTTCAATACCGTTTATTTTCTTCCAATCGGGATTTAAAAGTACTTTTTTCCCTTCTTTCAGCAAGCGCATTGCTTCCCCCAATTCGCGCGTATAGCTGACTTCCCCAAAATTAACGGCTACCTTTTGAGGATACACCCAAATATTCCAATGGTTTTCGTACGAAGTACCCTCAAGTTTAAGTTGAATCGTCAATTTCTTCGCCTGTCTAATTGTTTGTAATGGTACTTCTAAATGCCCCACATTGCCTTGATGTCCCTTTCCAATGGTTGACTGAAAATGTCCCTGTGCGATTATTTTTCCTGCATCTTTCAGGAACCAACTAATCCCCTGATCCTTCAAAATCTCCTGTCCATAATTACTCACATCTATAGAAGCTTTGAACGTTTCATCGTTGGTATATACAGCTTTCGCAAACTGGAGCAAAGGCACTACTGGAGCGCTAAATTGTCGAAATTCTGCCGCTGAGAGAATATGTTTGCTGTCCCAAAAAGCATCTAATAAGCCTACCAATGCCGTTCCCTGACCAGGGAAATCGTGAAGATCAAGGAGCTGATAACCACTGATACCCGGTGTCTTCAACGCTCTTTCCATCTCCTCTTTGTACAGCATAGCTGCCAATTTTCCTGAGGACATCGTATATGCGCTGGCCTTATGTAATAATCCTTTTTGTTTTAGATCTTCTGCTACAGAAATGAAGTTTAGCGGTTTTAAAACACCTTTATATTTTTTGATTTCGGCGAGATTGGGATAGACAGCATATTGTCCAATTTCATGCGTCACGACCGGAATCGAAATTCCTTCCAAAGAATTGCTGTAATTTTTATTGAATGTGGGTACTTCGCTATTAAATACACCTTGTCCCCGTACCCAGCCCTTAGCTGTCCACTGGGTAATCAGATAATCATCATAAGGTTCTTCCTTCACACCATGCCCTTGCTGGAATGTAAAAGAAGTTGCCGTATAAAGATGCCGTCTGTCTTTCTGCTTTAGGTGTTTTACCAAAGTATTCAGCGCATTGAAATCACCACTCAACTCATTACCCATACTCCAAAAACAAAAGGACGGATGATTTCCGTAAGTCTGCATTATTCGATCGGCCTCTTCATAGAGAAAATTCATCACTCCTTCATCTTTACCAATATTATTCTCCCAAATTGGCAACTCAATTTGAAGATAGAATCCCAATTCGTCGGCAACAGCAAAGGCCGCCTCCGGAGGACACCATGAATGAAACCGGAGATGATTTAGCCCCCATTCGCGCGCTGTCAGAAAGACTTTCCGCCAACCGGCCTTATCCATTGGTGGATGTCCCGTTAACGGGAAAATACTGCATTCCAATGTTCCTCTCAAAAACAAAGGCTCGCCATTGACTTTTAGGATAGTCCCATCAGTAGAAAGCTCACGCATACCTATTGAGGTATGCAACGTTGATACGGCATCTGCGGCTTTCAATTCCAGACCGATGTCGTACAAATGCGGTGAAAATTCGCTCCAAAGTTTCAGTTTGTCACCAAGAAGGTAGTTTAGGTTTATCGTTGAATCCCCTTGCGAGAGCTGAAAGGTTTTTTCAACTGGAGGCAGGGAACCCCTATTGTCTTTTACCGCTATTTTCAGTTTACCGACAACGCCCTTTGCTAGTTTATTACGGAGATTGATCTGCAGATTGATTTCCTTCTTCGCTAGATTAGGACTCGCATACACAGACTTCAGACGTACCGCATCGTAGGCCTGAATAGCAATCTTTCCAAGCATGCCATTCCAAATAATTTGGGTGTGATCGGTATAAGCATGCGCCATATCATCAACGCTAATTGGAAGCTTCTTCCTGTTATCTATGCGGATTGTCAACCGATGCTTCTTTCCTGTTTTCAGTAGGGAACTTAAGTCAAACTCATGCGGACTGACAAGGCTACGTTGCTTTTGTACTACTGCTATCCCGTCGATCCAAACCATAGACTCCCAAAGAACACGCTCGAGGGTTAAGATCATCTCCTTACCTGCCCAACCTGCCGGGATTGAAAGTTCCCGTGTATACCATGCTGCCCCCACATAACGATGTGCTCGCGTTAGATGCGAAAGCTGAGGTTTGGCAAGAGCAGGTGTCAACGTATTTACGGTTCCTAAACTCGCATCATCAGTTGTTCCTGGTAATCTGATCGATGTTTCGAACGATTTACCAGCCCAACCATGCTCGATACCGACATCTTCGGGATCAAGCCGAACTTTCCACTCTCCTGCAAGATCAAGGCGATTTAGTCCATCTGCCCAGACCGTATAACTTTGAAATAGAACGACGAATACAATGATATAGCGATACATACTGAATTAACTCTTTAAAGAAGTTTCACCTAAGAAAGAACACATAATAGCCTGGCTCCCTTGGTGATTGGGATCCAACTGCTGGACTTGTGCTAAATAATGCATTGCCAAAGCACGATCTCCATTCCCCAAATACCCCAATCCCATGACATACAAACAATGTATTTTATTCTTATGATCCAGATCTTCCTCCCAAATATCCATATCAGGCAAGGAAACTGCAAAATAATCTATTTTAAAGGGCTTGTCAATAAATAACTTTCCATGATCTATTAAACATTGAAAACGTTGTTCAGCTCGCACTGGATCACCAAGCTCATGCCAAGCTAAACCTTGATAAAATATCTTATCTGGTTGTGGATCATTATAGAAAAGGGCCTGCTGGGGTTCATCAACACCTTCTGTTGCTTTATGGAAATAAACTTCAGCTTCTTCGTCCATACCCAATAAACGATAGACGAGTCCTTTATAATAGTGAACATCGTTTTCTTCCATTGTAATCAGCTTACCTTCACCAAGGTTATGTGGATAATAATCAAGCGCCTTTAGCAAGGAAAGCGCCTGTTGCAGTTCATTTTGCAGTATCGATTTTTTGGCCAATTCGAGCTGACATATCGTGTATTGACGAGAGACCTTACCTTCCCCTCCTTCCCAGGGCTTAAACTGCCGGGAAGCAAGCAACGTTTTCGCGCTCTCATATTCACCCAAGAGATTAAATAGGGTGATCCGCTCCAAGAATAGATCATCTCTAAGCGTCACCAAATCCGGATATCGATCGAGCAGGGCCAACCTTTCTTTGTAAGAGCGTCCCTCCTTCTTGTAGAGCTGATGAAGCTCCATGAGTAAACGTGCATCAGTTTCATCCAATGAAAATGCGCTCTCCAATAGGGGCAAGGCTTCTTTCTTCTTGTCTATACGATTATAATAAGCTAAGGCCAAATTACGATAAACGGTAGGAAACTGTCCATCCAATTTGATAGCATGCTCCCAACAGTCAACAGCATCCTGATGCTGCCTTTTACCATACCAAAGATTGCCCAAATAATACGAGGCCTTTGCGTCAGCACTATTTAAAACTATGGCATGTCGGAGAATTGCAATCTCTTCCAAACGATTTGGAAAACAATAAGTCGGATCCATAACGACGGCTTGATCACAATACGTTTTCGCCTTGTCATGCAAGCCGAGATGAGTCGCGAAATAACCGAGTGTATAATATACCATAGGGTAAACTAAGGTTACGTCTTCAATGGTTTTTTCCAGGAGTAAAGATGCTTCTTCATATAGACCAGCATGAGCAAAATCCAATGCATACTCCATCACGCTATGAATATTAACCTGCGCTAAATCGAGAATAGGAGAAAATATCGATTCTTCTTGTGTTAACAGGTACCATTCGAATCGACATCCCATATTAAACGGATCCAATTCCATTGATTCTTGAGTACATGCCAAAGCGGCATCTTTTGCCCCGAGTTTTTTTAAAATAGAGGCCTTCAGCTGCCTTCCTTTATGGTGATACCAGTTTCTGCTCAATGAGTGATCTATTTTTTCCAAAGCAGCATTCCAATTGCCTCTCTTCGCATCAATTTGTGCCAAGCCAAAATAGCCAGAATCCTTCCATGCGGCATTCCATGTTGCTTTGTAGAAAGCTGCATAAGCTCCATTCAGATCCCCAGATAGTTGCAGAGCTACACCAAGGTTGTAATAAGGTTCTCCATCATAAGGATTGGGATTACGCTCCGTAGCGCGAGCGACAGCGGTCTCAAAATAAGTAATAGACTCCTCTATCTTACCGTTCCGCAACAAAAAAGCGCCCATTGCATTATTACATCTGATGTCGTTCGGTTCACGTCGCAGAGCCTCCTTATAATAGTCCAATGGATTGTAAGTTGCATGTCGGTACTGCTCCAGATGCTGTCCTGTCAAAAACAATTCTTCGATAGAACAAATGTCTTCGGGCAGCAATGCTGCCTGTGCCGGTTTGGGTATATCTTCAGCATTCTTCGCCTGTTCTTGCTGGTAGACCAATATTTCATGGTTATTTTTATCATACACAGTCAATATGAGTTCGGTTGTTAGACTGTCCAATCCAGCAACACTTTGGGTATAAATATTCCGAGGAGAACAAGTCACTTGTTCGTCCAAATAGATTTTACCGGTTGTATTACGTAACAAAACACGTATATTTTCATACCTCCCTGTTGTATACAAGACAATGTGAGCAGTCTGCTCCCTAACCTCCATATTGAGCACCGCATCTTTTGTTGCATTTTTCACCTGTCCGACTTCTGCGTAAGGCATAAAATACTGAGACCAGGATTTCACTTCATAGGGTTGTAACCAAGCAAAATCAGGCTGATTATCTGTATATACACCAGCCATCAATTCAATATATGGCCCATTTTCATCTGTCAGGTTTCTATCCCAAGCGACACCAAAGTCACCATTTCCCCAGGTCCACTGTTTTTTCCCCGGTGAAATGTGATGGTCGGCCACATGTAACATCCCCGCATTGGTAGCACCGGCCTCATAGCCGCCAACGAAGTTGTATTTCGATTGAATGGCCATATAGGACGTCGGAACAGGAATATTCTTGTATTGTGCAATATCAACACCCGCCGAGTAATCGTACTTATAATAGGTCCCTGTAGCAATCGGGAAAGAAGAAACCTCTCGTTTTCCATGATCAAAAACGGCATTGACATCGGGAGGGAATACGGAATAATAATCGTCATTCACAACAACAGCGTGATTGGCCCACCACAGAAAAGTTTGTGGCAATGCTGTCCGATTATATACTTGAACCTTGATTTCTAAATACGCTTTGTCGGGATGCAAAGTAAATCCCTGCATGGCCTTCATCCGAAACATACGCTCGATTTCGTTGCACCAAACCGTAATACTTCCATCACTGTTGTGTTCAATTAGATGCTCTGTGGGCATAAATGTAGTCGGTCTATGATGCTGGGGCCAATTAAATTCAATCCCTCCGGAAATCCAAGGACCAGTGAGCCCAACCAAAGCGGGCTTGATAACTTCATTATAGTAAACGAAATGTCGTTCTCTAACTTTATCATAAGCCATATGAACCCGTCCACCTAAAGCTGGAAGAATCATCACCTTGATATATTCATTTTCAAGAAATAGCGCTTGATAGATCTTGTTTCGCTTTTGATCGCTAATTTTCTCTATGATCGGATAGGGATATACTACTCCCGAGCTACCTTGGTATACGCGCTTTTCGGCAAATATGGGATTCTTCTCCATCGTCCCAATCTCGTATGTCGGAATCGCAACCTGCTCCTCCCATGCTTTTACGATCCCTTTCTGGTCAACTGTTGATTTTATGAGGTAACGCGTCAATTCTGTCATTTTCTTAATACGCTAATAGGTTTATATAGGTCGAGTTGATTATCCTAGTGCCAATTATCCTTCCAGTTCTTGTTCAATTTCTTCTAAGCTTTTTCCTTTGGTCTCTTTCAGTCGGCTCCATAGAAACAGATAACCGATAAAACAGACTCCACCATACAGCCAGAATGTACCAGCTGCGCCCATATTTTGATTCAGTAAAGGAAAAGTATAAGTGAGCACAAAACATGCAATCCATAGTAATGATGTCGCGATCGCCATCGCCTGCGCCCTTGCAGCGGTAGGAAATATTTCGGCAATGATTACCCAAGTAACAGGTGCCAAAGTCATCGCATACACCGCAATTCCGGCTAACACAAGGAGAAGCACGAAAATGCCACTGCAATTGAAATAATAACAAGCCCCTAGGGCAATATAAATCACAAAAAGCCCTGCTGATCCGAAGAGCATCAATGCACGGCGACCAATTCGATCGACCAGATACATGCCGATGAATGTAAAAATTACATTGATCACTCCAGTGATAATAATATTGAAAAGCATCCCCGAAACTGTATATCCGGCAGCCGTAAAAATTTCTTGGGCATAATTAAAAATAACATTAATCCCACACCACTGCTGAAAGACCGCAATAAAACTCCCGAGCAACAACAACCGAAGCAACTTGCCCTGAAATAAATTTCTTTTTCGGGCTTTACCCTGATTTAGTTCAGCCGCCTCGGCAATAGATTGAATGTTTTCTGCTGCATATTCATCTCCACCCATGCGTAAAAACACACGCTTTGCCTGTTCGTGCTTCCCTTTCGAATACAACCAACGGGGGCTTTCGGGAATCAGGAAAAGCAGCACCAAAAAAACGACTGCTGGGATCGCTCCTGCCCAAAACATCCATCTCCAACCCTCTTGCCCATTCCAGGTTTCTAGAATAGATTCTCCAGCTAAAACCGGCTTAGCAATAAGCCAATTGACCACTTGCGCTGCAAGTATGCCCAGTACAATGGTTAATTGATTGACAGATACAAATTTTCCCCGACTTTCTGCAGGGGCGATTTCCGCGATATACATCGGAGCCAATTGGAGGCTACACCAATACCTATCCCGCCCAAAATCCGATAAATAATAAAGGTGTCAAGTTCGGACGCCATGCCGGTTCCCAATGCAGAAATTATAAATAAAATTGCGGCTGTATAAATCAGTGGTTTTCGACCATAGCGATCTGCCAATCCTCCCGAGAGCAGTACACCAACAAAGCTTCCCACAATCGCCGAAGACATGGCCCATCCTTGCAATGCGGGATCGGATTCCAAATGAAAATAAGCCTCATAAAATGGTTTTGCACCTCCAATAACTACCCAATCATATCCAAATAGAAATCCACCAATAGCAGCCACAAAAGTGATCAATAGCAGATAGGTCGTCGCAGTCTTTTGCATAAGAGTTTACATATTTAGATTTACTTAGGTAAAAGTAATGGATTACTTGGGGAGAATCATGTAAGTGAACACGATAAACATGTAAAATATTACTATTTTTATAAGGATAACCAAAAACAAGCTCGATTTATGAAACAAAACCAAGATGTCATCGCTGAAGGATTCAAAGGAGAAAAGGCAATTGTCCTTCCCTATGCCGTATGCAACTACCAGGCAGACAATAACATCACAACGAAATTACACATCACACATATCGGCTATTATCCCAATGCAAAAAAACACTACCGTGATCGTCAAGAAGGATGCAAGGAATATATTCTGATTTATTGCGAAAAAGGAAGTGGCTGGATAAAACAGGATGACACAACGCATAACCTTAAAAGAAACGATGTATTTATTATACCGAGAGATAGTGCACATTGCTATGGCGCAAAATCAAATGATCCCTGGAGCATCTATTGGATTCATTTCGCCGGGACAGATGCGGCTCTTTTTAAACATATCATGGGCCAAGTGATTCATATCGTTGATGCGGATTCAAACAAACATGCCAACCGCATCCAGCTCTTCGAGAGCATCTACAAAAATCTGGAAATGGGGTACAGCCCAGAAAATTTGGAGTATACGAGTTTTTGCTTTCAATATTTTTTAGCTTCCATTCAATATCAGGCGCAGTTTAGAGAAAGTAACCGAATTCAAGTAGATAATATTATACAGGACATCATCATATTTATGAAAGACAATCTGGAGAACAATATCAATCTGGATGATATTTCAGCACGTTTCAGCTATTCCAAATCACATCTTATTAACTTGTTCAAGCAGAAAACATCTTACCCGCCCATGGTATATTACAATCAACTCCGTATGCAAAGAGCTTGCTCTTATCTGCAATTTACACTACTTAAAATTAAAGAAATCGCATTCAAACTCCATTTTTATGACCCCTTTCATTTTTCAAAAGCGTTTACACGAGAAATGAAAATGTCGCCACAAGAATATCGAAAAAAATATCAAAAATAATGTCAGTTAAACCTTTCAGATCCATAAGCCATCTAGACCAGTTACCTCTAAACGATTGGTTATAAACGATGGCTCTCCATTCGAACATCTTTTCTTGGCACTATCTCATCTCTTCATCGACACATGCCAATACACAGGGTATAAAGTTCAGTGAAGTACCGCTACATTATTCAAAATTGGGTGTCCTTTTCGCTAAAAATGCTGAAACACCTTCTTTGAAATCGTCTGTTCCGAACAGATGTCCAAAGGCATCCATTTCCACCTTATTCCCATTCTGTTGTTTATCTTCAGCGGCGTTAATGGCTGCAATAGCATTTGCCACCGCAACACGCGAGCGGGTAAATATCTTTTGCAGTATTTCCTCCGCTCGGGCAATTAGTTTATCCTGTGCGATCACCTCATTGACCAGTCCTAGTTCATAAGCTCGCTGCGCATCAATCATATCGCCAGTTAAAATCATTTGCATAGCCTGTCCTTTTCCGATCAATTTGGGCAAACGCTGTGTACCTCCGTAACCGGGAATCAGGCCCAAAGAAACCTCCGGAAGTCCCATTTTGGCATTTTCAGAAGCGATGCGAATATGGCAAGCTAAAGCCATCTCGAGTCCTCCGCCCAAAGCATATCCATTTATAGCAGCAATAACTGGCTTCGGAGAAGCTTCGATAAGATCCGTAAAAATAATATGTCCTCTTTCACTAAGCCATCGCGCCTGAATTACAGACAGATCCATAAATTCCTTGATATCCGCGCCGGCTGCAAATGCTTTATGTCCAGCGCCGGTCAGGATAATACCCCTTACATGATCATCGGAATTGAAATGTTTGAAGATATCTTGCAATTCATCAAGTGTTTCCTGATTTAGGGCATTCAGTTGCGGTTCGCGATTAATGATAACATAGCCAATACTATCTTTAATGGCATACTTTAAATTTGAATATTGAACCATAATTGCTAAAAATTAAAATGTAAGGATGCCGTAAAAGTATCAGAAGGTACACCTTCACCGCCTTTATAGCTTAATCTCTTTTTATACTCTAATCTAATCAATTTAAAGATATTATCCACCCCCACAAGTCCTTCTACATAAGGTTTGTTACGCACGGCTTTTGTTTGAATAATACCATCTTTGTCCGCTTCAAACTGAATATTTTCGGGCGTAACAAAGGGATTGTTGGCATCGCTTAACTTTCCATAAAAAGCCTTGAATCCTGTTACTTCACGCCACTTTAACCGTCTGAACAAAGGAATTCTATTAAAAAAGAAACCATTCCAATTGTGGTAATAAGTCAATTTCAAAAACTGGTCTGAAACAAATTCCGAGGTCGCCATCAAGTCAAAATTCACCAACGGCCCCTGCTTATCTTTAGTGACTTCTGGAAGTTCCAGTAAGGTATAAGGCAGATGTTTCCCCCAAATTCTCCCGCCTGAGAATTCAAAATCAGCCTGTCCTGCTGGCGATAAGAACAATCTTTTGAAGATACTAAAGCGTAACGCATCATAACTATAATCTGCCCCCAAAAATCCTTTCAGCCCTTTATTATATTGCAGGGTAAAAATGGGATATTTATTTTCTACTGTTCCCCTGTCGAGATTATGATAAGTAAATTCTTCATTCGGAGCCCAACGCAAAATTAGCTGTAGATCATTTGTATTTACTTGGCGGACTGTATCAGGTAAAGGTAGACTATTGATATAAAATAAATCACCGCGAGGTTGTCTGCGGGTATGTGTAAATGCCGTTCCTACACTAATATGGTTCCCAAATTCGATCAGATGATCGAGACGATAGATATCATTAAACTGCCATTTATTAGGCCTGTTTTTTCCAAAAGAACGGAAGAAACCATCTCCTTTTAAAAAACCCAAACCTCGCCCCGGTTCCATAACGTCGTGCTGTACGGTAAAGCGCAAATAATTTGCCGGAAACTGAACAATACGTTCTCCATTTAAAGTAAATGCCGTACTCAGGTAGTATTTTAGCGCTTTGTCTTTATCGCCATAGGCTGTGTATCCTTCAATGTAGGCCTTTTCCGAAAACAAGCGTGTTGTTCGACCGCTCATCCTAAAACGATTCCCTTCGTAATTATTACGGCTATACAGATATTCCAGTGGACCAAACTCAACTTTCCCGGCATTATAATACCCCTTTGCCAATAAATAGCCTAATGCTACTAACTGATTAAAAGAACGCATATTCTGTACCGAATCAACTTTCTGATATGCCCCTAATTCAGCATGGCTTAATGGGCTTGGCCTGACCCCTACTATGGGTACATGCGGTGCGGATTGGAGGAGATACCTTTTTTCAACAGGTACACCAGCAAAATTCTCATTCGAAATAGAATCGGTGCGATGTCCTAAGTATTGGGTTTCCCTGCGCCCATACAATACATCCGACTTGCTCCCGCCAAATAACATTTTCAGGTCTGCATGAACGGGAAGCATGCTACCGTTTTTAAATTCGCTATAGCTGAGATCTATCTGCACGTCATTTATCCAATTGATATTTGCAGTACGTCCGATATTCAATGTCGCGCGATGAACCGCATACCTTGTATCATCTGAGATCAGTAGATCACCATAGAAGAGCAGATCAATTTCCGATTTACCTTCAAAATGGAGCTCAATATAATCCTTCCCCTCGATCTTTATCGTATCTTGAATTTTGTATTTATAAAACGCTGTAGCACCGGAAGCAATTGGACTTAAAACTCCTTTGTTCGTGATCTGAATTGTATTATCATAGAGATCAACATCACGGAGTATCGTCTGGAACCGTGTCTGCCAATTATCATTATTAAAAAAGCGTGGATTTAATTCGGTCTGATTGTGGCTGATGACAATCTTCTTACTACGATCTGGATTATGAGATGAATAGATATTGGCATAGTTTTCTTCCAAATAAAAGGGTGCAATGGTCTGCCCCCTAAAAGCTGTAGAATCGACATTTTCAAAGAGGAATCGGAATGGTTTCGGAAATTTTTTCGCTTTATCCTCAGGATTGACAAAACCAAATTGCGTCTTCTCATATTCGTCAAAACGAATTTCAGGTATACGGGTATAATGATTTTGTGGTCGATGTGCTATCACCTGTTCGATCAGTGCAATAGCTGGATCTTTAGGCTTTTTGCTTTTTCTATTGACCACGACCTCCTCTAATGTATTGTTCGAGGCAATTAAATGCACCGTCAACATAGAATCTTGTAACCGACGAACATCCACTGTCCGCCGCTCATACCCCACTGCTCCAAATACAAGCTGTCTGTATTTCTTGATATCTTGAATCTTAAAATACCCAAGGGTATCGCTGCTACCACCGCTATCTTCCCCAAGCCAGTTGATTGAAACCCTTGAAATGCCCTTGCCTGTTTGTGCATCAACGACCTTTCCACGAATAAAGTCCTGTGCAATTACTTGTTCGCAGATAACGAAGAAAAGTAACACACATAAAACATGAATCGAAAAAGATTTAACACACACTTTAAACGCCATCTGCAATTTGATAGGATTTCTTTTTTACAATATACAATTTGTATGCAAGAGTTATACCAATAAAAATAAAAAAAGCACAGCGAAATCGCCATGCTCTAATAAACAACAAGTATTTTAACAGAACCTTTATATTAATTTTAAAAGACAGTCTGGATATACCCCAATTAAGATGGTAAGCATTACGGCAAGGAATAATACCAATGAATAATTCCACTGCACATTGACACAGGATTCGTCACTGTCTCTAAAGTACATCGCAACAACAACTTTCAAATAGTAATACACAGCAATGCCTGCATTGATTACCGCCAATACGAGCAAAACAATATGATAATTTTCCATAACAGAAGAAAACATCATAAACTTACCAATAAATCCAGCTGTCAGTGGTATTCCCGCAAGAGAAAGCATGGCTATCGTGATGGCAAATGCGAGCAAAGGATTTCGTTTACCCAAGCCATTAAAAGCTTCAAAATGCTCGGAGCCCGTCGTTTTCTTTACAAGGATCAATCCCGTAAAGGCAACAATGGTTGCCAGCGAATAGGCAAGGCCATAAGCAAAGATACTGTTAGCCGAAGTAGCCCCTACTGCTACAATCGCAAATAACATATACCCAGCATGCGAAACACTTGAATAGGCAAGCATGCGTTTGAAGGAAGACTGCATTAATGCAGAAATATTTCCAACAAATAAGGTGAGAATGGCGATCACTAAGAAAACCGGAGTCCAAAAATCTTGTAAAGGCAATAGACTATAACTGAATAAACGTAACAATCCGGCGAACGAAGCAACTTTAACGACCGTACTCATATAACTCGTAATCAGTATCGGAGCTCCATCATAAACATCTGGTGTCCAGAAATGAAAGGGAACAGCCCCCACCTTGAACGTCAGTCCCACAATGAGGAACAATATACCTCCATAAAACAAAGGCGAAATTGCCTGCGGGTTATTGACGACATAGTTTTTGATTTCACTTAAATCAAATGATCCGGTAGCACCGTATAACAGGGCAATACCAAACAGTAGAAACCCAGTAGAGAAAGCGCCCATCAAAAAGTACTTTAATGCAGCTTCATTTGATGCTTTGTCTCTTTTACGTATCCCGACCAAAATATAAAGCGCTACAGACATAATTTCAATACCTAAAAAAAGCATTGAAAAATTATGATAACTATTCACAAGAACAGCACCTGTGAGGGAGAAAATCAATAACGAGTAATACTCCGCAATTTGTCCCTCCTCATCAAAATATCCCTTTGAGATTACAAAGATACACAAGGTAACCGCGATACATAAGACCGAGAAAGCAATAGCGTAATGATCAAAATGAACCATCCCACTAAAGAGAGGTCCGCTGGTAGAAGTCCAGTCATTCCATAAGAAACCAATAGCGACCAAGAAGCCAAGAATAGAAACAGGCAGCAGCATAGATTTCATCTTGAATAAGCCAAGGTAAAGGACGACTAATGCTAATATCGAAAGTGTAATTATTGCACCCATACAATTAAATATATCTATTATCTGCCTAAAAATGTACTTAAAACTTCCACAGAACCTGCAGAAAGGTTCAATAGGAAATTAGGGAATATACCAATATAAAGGATCAAGACAGAGACCACCGTCAATACAATAAGTTCCGTTCCTTTTACATCTTCAAATTGTATAGTTCTTTCGGTCGTTTCTCCCAGCATCGTTCCTTGATAAAGCCTAAGGATATAAACTGCACCCAGAATTAAGGTTAAACCCGCAAAAACAGCAAACCAAAATCCATATTGAAAAACGCCTTTCAATAATAAAAACTCACCAATAAATCCATTCGTTAATGGTAACCCCACTGCTCCCATACAAATAATCATAAAGAAGATGGCCAACCGAGGCGCCTTGCTTGCTATTCCACCAAGCTCAGTAAGACTACGTGTCTGTGTGCGCTGCTGTATAATATCCAACACATAAAAAAGTCCTATCACAGAAATACCGTGATTTAACATTTGAATAGTTGCCCCACTCAGGCCATTCGTATTCCATGTGAAAACACCAGCACTAATTAAGCCAACGTGGGCTATTGATGAATATGCGATCAATCGCTTCACATCATCTTGTTTAATTGCAATAATGGAAGCATAGACGATCCCAATAATGCATAAGATCATTGCAAAATGTCCGTACAGCGCAACACCGGCTGGTGCGATAGGCAATAGCCAACGCATTAAACCATAAACCCCCATTTTGAGCATGATACCCGCCAACAACATCGTACCTGCTGCAGGTGCATTTGTATACGTATTGGGTTGCCAAGTATGAAAAGGAAAAATTGGTATTTTGATAGCGAAAGCAACAAAAAAAGCCCAAAATAACCATCGCTGTGTATTTTCCCCCAAATCTAATGCAATAAATGAAGTCCATTCAAAATCACGATTGGGCACTTGTTGATAGAGATAAAGAATACCAATCAACATCAAAAGGCTACCCAAAAAAGTATAAATAAAGAATTTCAAATTTACGCGAATACGATCTCCTTCACCCCAAAGTGCACAAATAAAATAAATCGGAATCAAGGCAATCTCCCAACCCACATAAAAAGTAAAGGCATCCAAGGCCATAAATACGAGCAATAAGCCCGCTTGCATAAAAGCCATTAAAGCATAAAAGTTTCCTTTATAATCCTTCTTAAAGGTTGTGGCAATAATTAAAGGCATCAACCCATTCGTCAATAAGATCAACGGCAAGCTAATTCCATCAACGCCGATATGAAAATGAATATGCAATGAAGAAATCCATAGCCAATTTTGTTCAAATTGCATTCCGCCATTTGCGTCAAAAGTACAAAGGAAAGGAATAGTCAAAGCCAAAGACAGTAATGATAAAATCAAGGCAATAGACTTTGCAGCATTGGTCTTTAAAAACGTTAGAATCAATGCGCTTATTAACGGCAATAAAATAAGTAAAAACAAGTTATCCATCGATTATACCAAAATTAAAGACTCAACAATCCATAGATGAAAATGGCAATCACCCCAATTACCATCATCAATAAATAAAAACCAACATTACCATTCTGGAGCAAACGCAATACTTTTCCCGTATCAAATGTTGCTTTCCCGGCACCGTTAACAACACCGTCAATCCCACGTTGATCCACGACATTCCCAAAGAAAGCCGAGAGCCAATTGATGGGACGTACAATGATACTATCATAAAGTTCATCCACGTAAAACTTATTGTAAGATAAATTCGCCAAGAAACTTTTGGTACCTTCTCCCGCTTCAGGTAACTGTTGTCGTTTAACATACTTATTAAAGGCTAAAGCAACCATAATCAATACTCCAACAACAGAAACGGCCATTAATAAATATTCAGTACTGTGTTCCAAATGATGAGTTGCAGGTATTATCGCTTTTCCCTCTGAGAACACTGGCGCCAGGAAATCCTCAAGCCAATGATTACCTCCCAAAACAGCTGGTAAGTTGATCACACCTCCAACCACAGAAAGTATAGCCAATACAATGAGTGGCATGGTCATACTCTTTGGAGATTCATGCAAATGATGTTTTTGCTCTTCTGTACCACGGAATGTCCCAAAAAAGGTCATAAACAGCATCCTAAACATATAGAATGCCGTCATTAATGCACCAATAAAACCTAAACCCCATAAGACCGGACTAGCGGCAAAAGCCCCCGCCAATATTTCATCTTTGGAGAAGAAGCCAGAAAATGGTGGAATTCCTGCAATCGCAATTGTCCCCATCAACATCGTCAGATAAGTAATAGGCATTGCTTTCTTCAAGCCGCCCATTTTACGCATATCCTGTTCTTCACTCATACCATGTATGACAGATCCGGCACCGAGGAAAAGTAACGCCTTGAAAAAGGCATGGGTCAATACATGGAAAAACGCTCCCGTAAATGCTCCGACACCTAGGCCAAGAAACATATAGCCCAATTGTGAAACTGTGGAATAAGCCAATACCTTCTTAATATCATTCTGCGTCAGTGCAATCGCAGCCGCCAATAGTGCTGTACAGATAGCTATGACAGAAATGAGCTGCAACGTAAACGGTGAAAGGATAAACAATACATTGGAACGTGCAATCATATAAATACCGGCTGTAACCATCGTCGCCGCATGGATCAGGGCCGACACGGGTGTCGGGCCAGCCATGGCATCCGGCAACCAGGTAAACAAAGGTATCTGCGCCGATTTACCTGTTGCAGCAATAAATAACAAAATAGTAATGCTAACGACTGTGATATCACCAACAGCAAAATTCTTGGCCGCTGGAAATACAGTCGAAAATTCTAAGGAGCCAAAAGTCCCAAGTATTAAAAATACCGCAAGCAGAAAACCTAAATCCCCTATTCTATTCATCACAAATGCTTTTTTTGCTGCATTTGCATACGAACTATTCTTATACCAAAAGCCAATCAATAAATAGGAACATAGTCCTACACCTTCCCAACCGATGAACATGACCAGGTAATTGGATCCCAATACCAATAGCAACATAAAAAAGATAAAGAGATTCAAATAAGCGAAGAACTTACCAAATCCATTATCATGATGCATATAACCAATGGAATAGACATGGATAAGGAAACCAATTCCCGTAACGATTAAGAGCATGATCGCACTTAACGGATCTACCAAAAAGGAAAGACCGATCTTGAGATTGCCCACTGCAATCCAATCAAATACATGTTGTTCAACGATGCCTGCTTGTCCAGCTTGTCTCGCTTGGTAAACTTCAGAGAACAGAAGGCAGCTACATACAAAAGAAATAAGCACTACAGCGCTGCCAACAGCGCCTATCATACCTTTGGAAAAGGTATTCCTACCCAATCCATTCACTATAAACCCGATTAAGGGCAAAAGGGGAATCAACCAAACTAATTCACTCATCGTATTTATTTCTTAAGTTCTACCAACGAAGTTTATTTAAGGAATCGATATCCACAGACTTCGTATTCCGATATACCATAATAATAATCGCCAAGCCAACGGCAACTTCTGCCGCCGCCAATGCCATGATAAAGAAGACAAAGACCTGTCCTGACGAATCGCCATGCTGCACTGAAAAAGCAGCTAAAAGAAGGTTCACCGCATTCAGCATCAATTCAATAGACATCATAATAATAATGACGTTACGGCGAATAAGAACACCGATAACACCAATAACGAAAATAATCGCACAAAAAATCAGATAATGATTTATTGGCACCCCCTGCAACTGTTGAACAACTGTTTCCATTAGATTTGTTTAGGTTCTTTCTTAGCTAATAATATTGCTCCAATCATTGCCGTCAATAACAATAATGATGATAACTCAAAAGGAAGCAAAAATTCGTTAAACAACACCTTACCCAGATTCTTAACCAACCCGATTTCTGGATTAACAACAGTCAAGGGATTAGAAATATCAAATACGCGGTATACACCGAAGAAAGTCACCAATAGGCAACAGCCGGCGATAACACCTATAAACTTAACCAAATTGGATTTCATGGGTTCGGTATCCTTATTCAGGTTGAGCAGCATCAATACAAATAAAAACAAAACCATGATGGCTCCCATATATACGATGAAATTCACCACAGCCAAAAACTGTGCATTCAAAAGAATATAATGTATTGTAAACGTAAAAAACGTAATGACCAGATACAGTACACTGTGTACAGGATTTTTTGTAAAAATGGTCAGCAGCGCAAAGAAAATAGACAAGAAGGCTACAAAATAAAATACTGTCATAATTTCCTGGTTTAGCTCTTTAATTTGGTAATATCAAAAGTTGGTTCTACCAATTTATCTTTTCCATAGATAAAATCCTTACGGAGATAATCTGCTGTCACATGCGGTCCATCCAGATAGATCGCTTCTTTCGGACAGGCCTCTTCACATAGACCACAGAAAATACATCGCAACATATTGATTTCATATACTGACGCATACTTTTCCTCGCGGTAAAGATTTTCTTCACCTTTTTTTCGCTCGGCAGCAGTCATTGTAATCGCCTCTGCAGGGCAGGACAAAGCACATAATCCACAGGCTGTACACCGCTCACGCCCTTCCTCATCACGTTTGAGCGAATGTTGCCCCCTGAAGTTTTTCGAATAAGGTCTTATTTCCTCAGGATATTTAATGGTTGGAATTTTCTTAAAAAAATGCCTTAATGTAATGCGTAAACCTTTGATAATGGCCGGAAAGTAAATTCTTTCCGAAAATGTCATCGGTTTTTGTTCGATTACTTTTTTACGATTGGTTAGTTGCATAAAAAGTCCTTTCTTATGAGAAATAAGTATCTTTAATCAATGTAAATACACCTGTAAGTACAATATTGGCAATCGCCAATGGAATCAACATCTTCCAGCCTAGATTCATCAATTGATCGTAGCGGAAACGTGGTAAAGTCCAACGCACCCACATAAAGAAAAAGATAAACAGCAATATTTTAATGAAGAATACAACCACCCCGATGATCGTGATCATATTGGCAGATAATCCCAGATCATTCATAAAAGGGAAATTATATCCGCCAAAATAAAGTGATGCCATCAATGCAGAGGAAACGAACATGTTAATATATTCGGAAAACATGTAGAGTCCCAATTTCATGGAGGAGTACTCCGTATGGTAACCACCGACAAGCTCCGTTTCACATTCTGGCAAATCAAAGGGAACCCGATTACATTCGGCAAAAGCACAGACCATAAAAATGATAAAACCCAAGGGCTGTGCCCAGATATTCCAATTGACAAAGCCCGACTGCTGCGCAACGATTTCTTCCAGTGTCAAGGTACGCGTTACCATCAACAAAGCGATAAGCGACAATCCCATTGCAATCTCATAGCTTATACTCTGTGATGCTGCACGAATTGCACCCATAAGCGAGAATTTATTATTGGAGGCCCAGCCACCCAACATGATGCCATATACGCCAAGTGCAATCACACCAAACATATACAACACCCCAACATTGATTCCTTGCGCAACCTGCAAAGAAATTGTGCGATCTCCAATCTGCAATTCCTGCCCCCAAGGAATAACGGCTGAACTAATACATGCCGTTATAATCGCAATTGTAGGCCCCAAAATAAAGAGCACTTTGTGTGCGCCCGCCGGGATAATTTCCTCCTTAAAGAAGAATTTACCTCCATCACACAACGGTTGCAAAATACCAAAGAGACCAGCCCGATCGGGGCCATATCGATCTTGCATAAAACCTGCTATTTTACGTTCCGCAAGTGTCGAATACATCGCGATCACCAAGGTGATAACGAATACAATAGACACCAGTATTAATTTTTCTATGACAAAAGACCACTCCATATTTGTGATTATTTCAATTTTTCTGTTCTAGCCAACTGTTCGCGATTTTGTTCCTGTAGTATTGGATTCTCCTTAACAACTTTCGGCGGATTAAATAACTCGTAGTGATTGGCAGAAATAACGGAATGTCGGTCTATTTCTGTCGGTTCCTCCAACACCCAATCGCTTGTTTTTTTCTGATCAAAGCGACAGGTATTACAGATAAACTCTTCCACTTCACCAAACTCATCCTTTCGAGCAGTTACCCGAAGGACCTCTTCTCCCTTATACCATAAGGTTACCTTACCCGAACATGTCGGACAGTCGCGATGAGCATCGACAGGCTTCGTAAACCATACCCTGTTCTTGAAACGGAAGGTTTTATCGGTCAAAGCGCCCACAGGACATACATCAATAACATTTCCGGAGAAATCATTATCGATTACATTTTCAATATAAGTCGATATCTCGGCATGATCTCCTCGTCCTAAGATACCGTGTACACGCTGGTCGGTCAACTGATTTGCGACATAAACACAACGGTAACATAAGATACAACGGTTCATATGCAATTGGATCTTATCGCCCAGATCAATGCGTTCGAAGGTACGTCGATCGAATTCGTAGCGTGTATGAGCGCTGCCGTGTTCATATCCAAGATCCTGCAATTTACATTCACCAGCCTGATCGCAGATTGGGCAATCTAAGGGATGGTTAATCAATAAGATTTCAACAACACCTTTTCTTGCTTCCACCACCTCTGGCGAAGTAATATTTTGTACTTCCATACCGTCCATCACCGTTGTACGACAAGAAGCCACCAATTTCGGCATCGGTCTTGGATCTTTTTCAGATCCCTTGGAGACTTTTACCAAACAGGTACGGCATTTACCGCCACTCCCCTCCAGTTTGGAGTAGTAACACATTGCCGGAGGGACTATATCGCCGCCGATCTGTCTCGCTGCATTTAATATGCTTGTCCCAGGAGCAACCTCTATCGGTATACCATCGATGGTGACCTTAAACTTTATATCTTCCGCTTCTGCCATGATATGATTAATTTATCGTTACAGCTTCTATTATGATACTATTGGTTGTAAAGGATCAGCATAATGTGCCAGTCCATAATTCCGTGTTTGTGACTCTTCCGGATGCAGGATATGCCATTCAAATTCATCCCTAAAATGTCTTATTGCTGCTGCCACAGGCCATGCTGCAGCATCCCCTAATGGACAGATTGTATTGCCTTCAATTTTCCGCTGCACATCCCACAGCAAATCAATGTCTGACATCGAGCCGTGACCGCTCTCGATCTTATGCAACACCTTCTCCATCCAGCCTGTTCCTTCACGACAAGGCGAACATTGACCACAGCTTTCATGATGATAGAATCGCGCAAAATTCCAGGTATTACGCACCACGCACTGATCCTCATCAAATACGATAAAACCACCTGATCCGAGCATTGTACCAGTTTGGAAGCCACCATCAGCCAATGACTCATAAGTCATCAATCGACTATTTCCAGCAGCAGTTTTCAAGATCAGATTAGCCGGTAAAATAGGCACCGAAGAGCCTCCGGCCACGACAGCCTTCATTCGTTTTCCGTTGGCAATACCACCACAATATTCGTCCGAGTAAATAAATTCTTCAACAGGCAGACCGAGTTCGATCTCGTAGACACCTGGTTTTACAATATTTCCGCTAGCGGAAATTAATTTTGTTCCGGTACTACGCTCTACACCGATCTTAGCATACTCTTCACCACCCAAATTTATAATGGGAACTGTCGTTGCAATAGATTCCACATTATTCACCACTGTCGGGCAGTTATATAAACCCGCTATCGCCGGAAAAGGGGGTTTAATACGCGGATTACCTCGTTTACCTTCTAAAGACTCTAATAAAGCCGTTTCCTCACCACAGATATACGCTCCACCTCCCGGTTGAACATAGATCTCCAGATCATACCCCGAACCTAAAATATTTTTACCCAAAAACCCTTTTTCCTTGGCTTCAGCAATAGCACGCTCCAAAATTCTGATCTGTGGCATCATCTCTCCACGCACATAGATATACGACGTGTGAGCCCCCAAAGCGAAGCTGGATACAATCATTCCCTCAATGAGTGCATGCGGAATATGTGTCATTAAATAACGGTCTTTGAATGTCCCTGGCTCAGACTCGTCGGCATTACAGACCAAATAGCGTGGCACCCCCTCAGGTTTAGCCAAAAAGGACCATTTCATCCCCGTAGGAAAACCAGCTCCCCCACGGCCACGTAATCCAGACTTCTTAACCTCTTCGACAACATCCTCAGGAGACATTGTCTTTAATACTTTTTCAACAGCAACATAACCACCTTTTTGTCGATAGACCTCAAAGGTATTGATGCCCGGAACATCGATATGAGTCAACAAAAGTTTACGTGCCATATTATTCTGTTTTAGCTTTTAAATTATCAATCAATTCGTCGACTTTATCTTCTGTCAGAT
The DNA here is from genome assembly GCF_007830445.1 of Sphingobacterium siyangense. Classification (GTDB taxonomy): domain Bacteria; phylum Bacteroidota; class Bacteroidia; order Sphingobacteriales; family Sphingobacteriaceae; genus Sphingobacterium; species Sphingobacterium siyangense. The sequence goes on from NZ_VLKR01000019.1 coordinate 111,114, forward strand.
TCTCATAGAATGTATATTCAGGGCCAATCTGTAAGACTGGTCCAAAACCACAGGCAGCCAAACATTCTACACCACGCCAAGAGAAAAGCCCATCGCTTGTGACCTGTCCCTCCTTTACACCGAGCTTTTGCTCTAAATGCCCCATAATACGCTCTGCACCGACCAAACAACAAGGCCCGGTACGGCAAATCTCCAGTACGTATTTTCCTTTGGGTTGCAACAGGAACATGGTATAGAAGGTTGCCACCTCATACACCTCAATCGGTAATATATTCAGGTAAACAGCAACCTTATCCATCGCATCTGCGCTAACCCAGCCGTATTCCGCCTGAACCAAATGTAAAATGGGCAATAAGCCCGATTTATGCTTTCCTTCAGGGTAACGGCTTACCACTTCTCCAAACTTGGCTAACAATTCTGGAGAAAACGTTACATTTTCATTATGTTGTTTTACACTAAGCATCTAATTCTCCAGCTATAACGTTAAGACTACTCATATTTATAATAGCATCTGAAATCAGCATTCCTGCACTCATTGGTGCAAACATCTGATAATTGACAAAAGAAGGTCTCCTGAAATGCAGACGATAAGGTGACCGTCCACCATCATGAATCAAATAAAAACCGAGTTCACCATTTGCCCCTTCGACCGCATGATAAACTTCAGCTTTAGGTGTATCCACCTCACCCATGACGATTTTAAAGTGGTAAATTAGAGCTTCCATATTGGTATACACCTGTTCTTTCGGAGGTAAATAGAAATCAGGAACCTCCGCATGGAAGACTCCTTTAGGTTCTTTCTCAATTTTCGCTAATGCCTGTTCAATAATCCGAAGTGATTGCCACATTTCGGCGTTCCGAACCATGAAACGATCGTATACATCACCTGTCGTGCCAACAGGCACATCGAAATCAAATTCTTCATACGAGCAATAAGGATTCTGTACACGCACATCGTAATCTACACCTGTCGCCCGTAAAATAGGACCAGACCAGCCATAATCCAGGGCATCTTCTGCTGTTACAGCAGCAACACCCGACGTTCGTTCAATAAAAATGCGGTTACGAACAAACAACTCTTCAAATTCTTGCAACACCGGAGGATAGCGTTTCAGAAATTCACGTATTTTCTCAAAGGCTATAGCATTGAAATCACGCTCGAAGCCTCCAATACGACCAATGTTCGTTGTCAGACGAGCGCCACAGATTTCTTCAAAGATTTCATAGATAAACTCGCGTTCCTGCATCACATACAAAAAGCCGGAAAAAGCACCCGTATCTACCCCCAAAATACCATTACAAATAATATGATCCGCAATACGGGCAAGCTCCATGACGATAACACGCATATATTGCACCCGCTTAGGAATCTCTATCTTGAGCAACTTTTCAACGGTCATATGCCAGCCCATATTATTGATTGGAGACGAGCAATAATTTAGACGATCAGTCAAAGGCGTTATTTGATAAAAAGGTCGATGTTCAGCAATTTTTTCAAATGCGCGGTGAATATAACCGATCGTGGACACGCCACTCACAATACGCTCGCCATCGATTTGTACCACGTTCTGAAATACGCCATGCGTAGCGGGGTGCGTGGGACCAATATTTAGGGTAATCAACTCGTCTTGCGGATCGTTGTCTTCGAAGACAGGCTGATTAGATGTTATCTTGCTTATAAATTCGCTCATATCGTATAAATTAACGGCCGAAATACAAATCTTTCTTATCTACGCGATTTGGATCTTCCAAAGGATATTCCTTACGCATTGGAAACACCTCCATATCATCTACATTCAAAATCCTTCTCAAATCGGGATGCCCTATAAAATTGACACCAAAAAAATCAAAAGTCTCACGCTCCATCCAGTTCGCGCCTTTCCAAACGACGGTTGCTGTTGGAATCTCAGGATTCGGCCCATACAAAAAGACCTTCACTCGGATTCGGATATTATGAACGAGACTATGAATATGATAAACCACAGCAAACTCCTTTTCTAAATGCGGATAATGCACTGCCGTAATATCCGTGAGATGAATAAACTGCAACTCCTTATTCGATTTCAAGAAACGAAGTACATCAATCACATCTTCCGTATCCACGACAATCGTCAATAAATTGTGTGCATCTTGAATTTCGTTAATCTTTGCCGGAAAATTTCCTTGGAGCTTATCCAATAAAAAACTGTTTTCCATCATCTATTTGTTTGTATGTATTCCGTACTTCTCAAGCAGCGCTTTGTATTCGGGTGTATTTCTCCGGTTCAATGATTCATTCTTTACAATATCTTGTAGACGCAACACGCCATCCAAAATTGCTTCTGGACGGGGAGGACAACCAGGCACGTACACATCAACCGGTATAATTTCATCTATTCCTTGTAAGACAGAATACGTATCGAAAATACCACCACTAGATGCACAGGCCCCTACAGCAATTACCCAGCGTGGCTCGGCCATTTGCACATACACCTGCTTTAACACCGGAGCCATTTTCTTAGCAATGGTACCCATTACCAATAGCATATCTGCCTGACGCGGTGAAAAGCTCGGGCGTTCGGCACCGAATCTAGCCAAATCGTAAGTAGAGCCCATCGTTGCCATAAACTCGATACCACAGCAGGATGTGGCGAAGGGCAAAGGCCATAACGAGTTGGCTCGGGCCAAGCCAATGGCTTTGTCCAAACTTGTCGCAAAAAAACCTGCGCCTTCTACTCCCGGAGGAGCTTCTGCCAATTTTATATCACTCATGAAAAGTCGATTTATAGGTTTAAGTATTGCTGGCCCAAAGGCCAACCATCACGGGAATATCTAATCCCAACTCAATGCTTTTTTCTTGATCACATAGATAAAGCCCAACAAGAGCAGCCCCATGAAAATAAACATCTCGATCAAGCCCTGTAGTCCCATTTCCCGGAAGTTGACCGCCCATGGATACATGAAAATAACTTCAACATCAAATATGACAAACAGGATAGCGACCAAAAAATATTTTATGGAGAAAGGCTGCCTGGCATTTCCGACAACTTCAATTCCCGACTCAAAAGCTCCAAGCTTGTTTTCCGTGCGGACTTTCGGCCCGATAAGATGTGTAATAATTATGGTACCTACTCCAAATCCAACAGCAACAAGAAGCTGTATAAATATAGGCAAGTAGTCTATCGGCATACTATTGGCTTGCTCCATCTCAATTAAAATTTATATTGGTAACTATCTCTAAATATAGAGATTTCAAGGTAAAAATCAAAACAAAAAAGGCGTAGATATTACTATCTACGCCTAATTTAGAATGATTTTATTTAAGCTTATTTCAGGCCCTCTAAGTAACCTTTAACAGCTTCATTTGCCGGATCTATAGCTAATACTTTTTGGAAGCTCTCCTTCGCTTTAGGAAGATCTTGCTTCACGTAATAGTAAAGTCCGATATATGTATTTGCATCGATCAAATAATTTTTATTCTTCTCTTGTGCGCCACGTTGATTGATGGTTTCGATCAATTTTTGGAAGGATGCAACGAAATCACCTTTAGGTTGCTCCAAGTTGTCCGCGGTTAAGGCAGCAAAAGCTTTATAATAAAGCGCATTGATCAAATATTTATCTTGTGCTTCTTTATTGTCTGTCGTTTCAATAACAGATAAGAAAGTCTGTGCTTTTTGCAAATCAGCAATTGCTTTATCTCTCAATTCTTGATTAACGACCACTTGTTCCTCATTCTTACTAGCAGCATCTTCCTTTGCACCGATTTGGTAATAAGCTTCTCCAGCATAGTAGTTTGCATCAAACAAATATGTCTTGTTATCTTTATAAGAAGCAACTAGTTCGAATAAAGAGGCTGCTGTCTGCAATTCTTGCTCTTGGTATTTAGCAAATGCCAACTCAGCTGTTTCTCCCAACAATTCTTTGTCTAAATCAATTGCTTTCTTAATATCGGCAATACCCTTTTGAATATTCGCCGTATTCTCTGCTGTCAATACCGGAGCCGCAGTAGCCGTGCTATCTGCACCAGCAGCCGCTGGCTTAGGGCTATTTGCTGCAATCTCAGACATACCTAGATACATATAATCCAATGGAATTACACGATCTTTTTCCATTTTGCTAAACATCTGGTTTAAGTACTCCAATGCTTTCGGATAATCTTTAGCTTTTTGGAAGGCGATATACCCCAAATAACGATAAATTTTTGGATCTACAGAAGGGTTTTGAGCTAATTCCTCAGAAACTACCTTCAAATCGTCGTATTGACGCGCGTAAACCAAGAAATCGGCATAACGGATTTTAGCTTCCAATGAATTATCACCCGCAACTTCCAGGTATTTTTTGTATTGCTCAACACCTTTTTTATTTAACTCGACATATTTCTCGTCAGAAGTACCCGGCAATCTAGACCATTGGTTATATGTTTCAGCCAACTCACGGTAAGTAGGTGCATATGCCGGAGTTTCCGCCGCAATAGCTTCCAATTGTGTGATAGCCTCATCAAAAGCCTGCGCACCACGTACGATCACAGCCTGTCCAACTTTCGCTTGTACTGAATTTGGATCGATATCAGTCGCTTCACCATAGCTTGTATAAGCCAATGAACCTTCTTTTAAACCACGGTATGCATCACCTAATGCGATAGGAATTGCAACATCTTTTTTGTTTTTTTCTTTCGCTTGCGTTAGGTATTCCAAAGCTTTCGCATAATCAGGCTCAGGCGTTTTTATATATGCACGACCGATTTCCAATAATGGTTCATAATCTTTTTTACCTAATTTTGCGGTTGCCAAAGCGAATTTAGATTCAGCGCTCGCTTTATCCTTTTTCATTAAGTCAACATAGCCCAAACCTACATTGTTGATTGTAGCCTTTGGATCAGCAGCCAAACCTTGGTTGAAAATCGCAGCGGCAGAATCCGCTCTGTCGTTTACCAAATAAATTTGACCCAAATAGAAATAATTATCTCCATTCTTAGGTTGCTTAGTCACTAACTGTTGAAGGATAGTTTTCGCTTTACCATAATTTTCAGCCTCGATGGCTGCTCTAGCATCTTTCAAACTTTGTGCACTTACTGTGCCCACAGATCCCGCCAATAAAAGACTAAATAATAATTTACTGTTTGTCATAATCTATTTTTGTACTATTTATTATCTATTTAATATAACTTTCATCTCTAATAATGATCTCTCGTCCAGGCATTGTAGCAGGAACCAATCCAGCTTTCAATACAATACGTTGTCCACGATCTCCTGTCAAAAAGGCACTGAAGCCTAAACCTAAGCCCATATTCGGCTGATAGTTCATAATGTAGACAGGTCTTATAAAAGGATATAAGCCGTCGGCGATAGTCGATTGGGATGGTCTATAAAAACTGACCTTTTCGCCCTCCTTACCAACACTTTCGATGCTCAATGTACGAATTTTATCCAATAAATTCGAATTTTTTTCTACAGCTTTTAAATACCAATTATAACCAATAACGCCCACTGTATTTGCATTCTCGCTCACATATTTCATTACATCCTCACTATCTTTCAAAGCAGAAACAGCTTTCGGATCGATTTTGTTCAATTTAAAATAATCTTTCAAATAGCGCAGTGTGCTTGAATTGGCGTTGTCAAAGATCAGTCGTTGTCCTGCTAAGTTACCTTCCAACAAAGACTTAACGTCTTTTTGAGGCATTATAGTATCAGCACTGTTACGATTATTGATCAATACAACGGCATCCGACGCCATTTGGAATATTTTAGGTTGAATCCCTCGCTTTTTAAAGTAGCTATCTTCCTCATTTGTCAGCTTGCGCGTCAACACAACCACATAGGCCGAATCGCCAAGCAATGCATTCACCGCTTTAATTTCGGGACGAGCAATAAGCTCCAAACTCGAATTTGGATAAGAACTCTCAAACACATCCGCAGATTCTTGGATAATAGGCAACAAAGTTTGATCCACAATAACGGGTAGCTTACCCGTTAGAATATCATCGCTCTCTTTCGTTTGCTTTGTTTTATTTTCGCAGGAAACAAAAATGCCCATACAGATGCCAAGCATCACAAGAACCATTTTATATTTTCTCATATGATACATCATAAAATAAGACAGTTTAATTAAAAAATAGTTTAATTTTTGAAGAGAGAATTGGTTGTAGCCAAAAAGAAGAGGGCAGTTAATTAAAAATTATTTTGCCAAAGCCGCACAAACCGCATAAAAGAATACAGGATCAATACGACACCAAAGATTGTTTTGTAGGTTGGATTAATCTCAATGGGAAAATTGTCCCAGAATATAATCAAAAGGCCCAAAACAAAATAAAAGCCAAACATAAATAGTCCCAAAATAGACAGAAACCGCTTCAGAGGCGATTTCTGTCTATAATTTGAACTATTATTCGAATTAAAATTTGTCATTCTAATTTTGAAGGTTCAATCGAATTGGTAAAGTGTACGCTACACGAACTGGACGACCATTTTGAATACCAGGTTTCCATTTCTTCGCTTTCTTAAGCAACCTTACGGCTGCATCACCAGTACCATATTTCAAATCGCGTTTGATATTGATGTCTGTTAAGCTACCATCTTTTTCTACAACGAAAGATACCTCAACGACACCATTTACACCATTTTCAGTTGCCGCAGCTGGATACTCGTAGTTTGAACCTACCCAAGACATAAATGCTTGCATACCGCCTACAGGCATTGGCTGAACCTCGATGGCATTAAATGGAAGAATTTCATCTCCATTACCATTTGGATCGCCTTTTGCAGCACCAGTGATTGCGCCATCTTGTTTCTTCGAACCAAATTCACCACGTGCAACAGAAGTACCAGTCGGGCTACCTTTCAAAGTAATACGCGCTGGAGTTTTATTTGGGTCTTTCAACTCTTCCTGAGAAGCAACTTCTTCCACAACTTTGTTTGCAGGAGCTACTTTAGGTTCAGGGAAACGAACCAAATCTTCTTTCGGTACATCCATAGCCACTTGTTGAGGTTTTTCTTCCGGTTCTTGCGGAAGCGGCTCCTCTTCTTCAGGCTCTGGTGGTTTGATTTCTTCAAGGTCTTCCAAAGTAACTTCAGTTACTGCAGGAGGAGCCTCAACGGCTTTCTTCGGGAACAGCTTACTTCCATAAACACTAAGGAAACTGGCTATGACTACAATGCCGATAACGACAAGAAGTCCCCTGTTAGTCGCTTTAGGCGCTAGCTTACGAAGCTCATAAGCTCCGTACTCCTTATTGCGGCCTTGAAAAACGACGTCAAGCCATTCTTTCTTAAAAATATCTAATTTTGACCCTATCATATTATTTTAGTTTTTTGTGTCAATCTAATAACTAATCATTATAGATATTGTCACGTTTTAACACGTCCACTTCCTCTGGAGTAATCTTTCCGATCATATAGCGTTTTACGTCTACAATTTTCATCTCGTCAAGAATGTCAACAAGATTACGTTGTGTACATTTATCACTCGGTCTTATGATTACGATCATGTCTTTACCGCCTGAAACGCGAGGTACATATGCCTTTTTCTCCATCAAAACCTTACGAATCCCATCCGCACCGTAACCAGCAACAGTAGGACCTTCGATCGGACGAGCAACTTGACCATATACCCAAGAGACTTTATTGTCAGAACCCAATAAAATTGTAAGTGAACGATTATCTGCTGTAAGCAATTCATCGCTTTGTTGCTCCTTAATTTTATTTTTGTCTGGCATAGCCACATCCATCGCTTGCGGTTTATTTAAGGATGTGGTCAACATGAAGAAGGTAATCAACAAGAACGCCAAATCCACCATCGCTGTAAGGTCGACCTTACCGCCATTCTTCTTGGATCTTACCTTCCCGCCTTTGCCTTTTTTACCACTATCCTGATTTAATTCTGCCATTGTTTGTTCTTATTAAATCGTCAATTATTTCTCCTCAGCACGCATGCCTGTTATGAAACTAAATTTGTTTTGCTTTTGATTGCGCAACGTTTCAATAACTAAATTAACCGAAGGATATTTTTCATTCGCATCTGCTTTGATAGCCATCTTTAAAGGTCCTGGATGCACGAAATTTTTATCAGATGCTTCTTTTTCCTTATTTACCTCCTCAGCTGCAAGACGGGCATTTTGAACCCAGTAATACAACTCATTTGAAGTATTCTCTGTACTATCAACCGGGATACCAGTTTGCAGACCTTTCTCTGTACGCTTACTTCCATCCAGAGCTAATAATCCTTTCAATTTAGACATTGGTACACCAAAGTTTTCCATCAATTTGAAACGATCATAATCTTCTTGTGAAAAGCCAACGCCATATTTTGCTGACATTCTTTCTAGTGCTTTTACGCGAACCTGTTGATCAGTCGTACCGAAGAAAACTTTACCTTGATCGCCTATTGTGATCATACCTACATTTGAATCAGGTAACTTATCTTTTGTAGTCGATGCTGGGGTATCCACCGTCAATGCTTCCGGTTGGCGCGCAGTCGCCGTTAAGACGAAGAACGTAAGCAGTAAGAACGATACGTCACACATCGCTGTCATGTCGATCGACGTACTGGCTCTTTTTACTTTTGCTTTACCCATTTTAAATTCTTCTTTTTAAATTAAAAACTCAATCTTCTATCCTATGATGCTTTTGATTTTTGATTTCCATAAAATAAAATCAAAAACTTTCATCATAGTTCTTATTTGTGGTTTGCAGCGTATGTTTGTACGATTGAGAAACCAGCTTCGTCGATAGAGTAAGTTAATTTATCGATTTTTGCAGTAAAGATGTTATACAATACGATAGCGAATGTTGAAGTCGCGATACCAGTTGCTGTATTGATCAAGGCCTCAGAGATACCGTTTGCCAATTTAGCTGAATCTGGAGCACCACCTGTTGCCAATGCCGAGAAGGCTTTGATCATACCTGTTACCGTACCCAATAGACCACATAATGTACCGATAGAAACTAATGTAGCGATAACGTTTAAGTTTTTCTCTAACATTGGCATTTCTAATGCTGTAGTTTCTTCGATTTCTTTTTGAATTGCAATAGCAGCTTTTTCGGTGTTTACTTCAGGATCTGCAGATACTGATTTGTATTTCAATAAACCAGCTTTTACAACATTTGCTACTGAACCTTTTTGTTTGTCACACTCAGCGATAGCTGAATCGATGTTTCCACCATTAATCAACGTTTGAATTTTACGAACGAAGTTTCCTACGTTACCATTACCAGAAGCTTTGTTAATAACGATAAAACGTTCTACTGAGAAAACCCATACCATCAAGAATAAACCAAGCAAAACAGGTACGATAGCCCCAGCATGGTAAACCATTCCTAAGTAGTTACCTGGATTTGGAGCATTTTCAGGATTGTTGTCAACGAAGTTAGTTGGATTGCCCATCACAAATTTCCATACACAGAAACCCACGATGAAACAGATGATGATTGCAGCTTGAGCAAAGAAAGATCCTCCGTTGTTGCTCTCTTGTTTTGCAGCAGTTTTAGGTGCGTTTGCCATTTTTCTAATTTTTAGTTTTTTACTGTTGTTTAAATATATAATGTTGTTTAAATTATATGCACTCTTATTCGCTTTTGAAACCAATTTTGCAAAGCAAATTTAATATTTAATGTCAAATTTAAAATATTCATCTCAAATATATAAAAAAAATCAAATTTGTTTTTTCAAACTGAACACACCATTAATCAGTGTTATTTTTCTCAGCAGTTCCCGTTATATAATCATTATTACTCTATGCTAAATCGCTTATTCGCAATAATTATTTTACAATGAAAGCCATTTTTTTTTTGATATGCAAAAAAATCAAGGATTTTAAACGACAAAAAGTAAGTGATTACTCATGTTTCTGAACAACTAGGCATCCTACACTCAAAGCATACTTGCCTAATAGACAATTCATTAGATTTACCACTATTATCCCTGATATACTTGTTTAACCACCAACTAATTTTACGCGATACCCCTCTTTAAGTAACAAATCATAGATCTTTTGTTTAAACTCTCCCTGAATGATGACCTCCCCATCCTTCACTGTTCCACCCACTCCGCACTTCGTTTTCAACAATTTACCTAAATTCTCCAAGTCTTCCGCTTTTCCAACAAACCCCGTAACCAACGTAACAACTTTCCCCTTCCGCATTTTCCGGTCAAGCTGCACTTTTAAGTTTTGCTGATTTACAGGTAACGTATCTGCTTCCTGAAAAAAATCAGCCAGCTGATAGCTGAAGCTGTCGTCTGTTGAATATACAACGCCCTCATAGGACTGTTTCTTATTTTTACTCATGATCTTAACAAATTATCTTTAACGCTTTTGGCATAATGGAAATATCCAATTTATCGCCAAGTTCGATCGGCTCCCCATCCACATGAACCGGTGACACCTTATCAATCTCGATCTGTATGTTCTTTCCAGGAATGATCTCGACATAACTGGATTGATCTGCCGATTTATTAAAAAGATGGAAAATCATCTTTGGCAAAATGTAAAGCGGAAATTTGTGCACGATACAGACATCTAAAATGCCATCGTTAACCGAAGCCTGTGGTGCGATATAGGCATTATTTCCATATTGGGGAGAGTTCGCTACGCTGATCATAAACGCTTGCCTTTCGTATACCTTTCCATCAATCGTCAATTTGTAATGTGCCGGCTGATACTTGCTGAGCACATTAAAAACGGACTTCATATAGCCCAAAGGTCCGCGAATATTTTCATTCGCAAAATTTTCACTTACAGAGGCATCAAAACCTAAACCCGCGATATTAAAAAATCGTCTATCATTAATTACACCACAATCCACCTCTATCGATTCAAAACGATTAATCCGACGGATAGCAGCAGCTTCATTCATTGGAACCCCCAAGTAAAGCGCCAGGCCGTTACCAGAACCTTCAGGAATAATCCCCAATGGAATTCCAGATCCTACCAAAGCGGAGCCCAGTTCATTGATCGTCCCATCACCACCGACCGCGATAACTGCATCATAGCCTTCTTTGACCGCTTTCAGCCCAATTTCGTAAGCATGGTTCGGTCTCGCGGTCTGCTGAAAAGTAGGATCAAACTTCTGCAGATCAAGCACATCCAGCACTTGTTTTTTAAAAGAAGTTTTATTTTTCCCCCCTGAAATAGGATTAATAACAAACAGTATTTGTTTACGTTCTGACATATCCAAAGATAGCGGAAATTACCAATTTCTTAAAATAATGTAATCTTTATACTAATTAACGCACTTCCCTATGCTTTTAAAAGTTAAAATATAAATTTGATTTTAAATAATCCTCAAAGTATTGTAGCTTTGTCGCACAAAAAATAGAATGTGGACTGATTTGCGTGCTGTTGCGTTACAAGGCAACGACAAGGAGATTGCAACCACAGTAAAAAAGTGCTAAAAACCCTTCGCTATCACGGCTCTTATCACTTTGCTGTTATTTCATTCTAGCGCAAATCCAATATTAAAAATTACGTAAAGCATGGCTTATTTATTTACGTCAGAATCTGTTTCTGAAGGGCATCCAGACAAAATTGCGGATCAAATTTCAGATGCATTAATAGACAATTTTTTAGCATGGGACGAGGATTCTCGCGTCGCTATTGAAACACTAGTAACCACAGGACAGGTTGTCCTTGCCGGGGAAGTTAAATCAAACATATACCTCGATGTTCAGAAAATAGCCCGTTCGGTGATCCAAAAGATTGGCTACACCAAGTCTGAATACATGTTCGAGGCAAATTCCTGTGGCGTTCTTTCGGCGATTCACGAGCAGTCTGCTGATATCAACCAGGGCGTAGACCGCAAGACAAGGCAAGAACAAGGTGCGGGCGACCAAGGTATCATGTTCGGTTATGCAAACAACGAAACTGAGAATTTTATGCCTCTGGCATTGGACCTATCGCATCGCTTACTTTATGAATTGGCCGAGCTACGTCGCGAAAATAACGAAATCAAGTATTTGCGCCCGGACGCAAAATCTCAGGTTACCCTTGAGTATAGTGACGATCACAAACCAAAAAGAATCGAAGCAATCGTAATCTCCACACAACATGACGACTTCGATACGGAACAAGTTATGTTGGATAAAATTACACATGACATCAAAACGATCTTGATTCCTCGTGTTAAAGCACAATTGAAACCAGAACTTCAGTTGTTATTTAACGATGAAATTAAGTTTCATATCAATCCAACTGGAAAATTTGTTATCGGTGGACCTCACGGAGATACAGGACTTACCGGTCGCAAGATCATTGTCGATACCTACGGCGGCCGAGGTGCACATGGTGGAGGGGCTTTCTCAGGAAAAGATCCATCTAAGGTAGACCGTTCTGCTGCATACGCAACGCGCCATATTGCCAAAAACTTAGTGGCAGCAGGTGTTGCAGATGAAATTCTCGTACAGATTTCCTATGCAATTGGTGTAAAAGATCCTATGGGAATCTATGTAAATACCTATGGAACGAGCAAAGTAAATTTGACCGATGGTCAGATTGCTGAAAAAATTGCTCATTTGTTTGATATGACTCCCTACGGAATTGAAACGCGTTTGGGTCTGAGAAATCCAATTTATTCAGAAACGGCTGCCTATGGACACATGGGAAGAACACCAAAAAAAGTAACCAAGGAATTCGAGAGCTCAACTGGCGAGAAAAAGCAAATTGAGGTTGAACTTTTTACTTGGGAAAAACTGGATTATATCGATAAAGTGAAAGAAGAGTTTGGTTTGTGAGAACCTACCCTCCATAAAAAGATAAAAGGAAGACATGATGTCTTCCTTTTTTTGTTTGTTAAAAACGCCTATTTTTCATTAAACACAAAAAACCTTTTCTCACGATGAGCGTCATTGGTATTGGTGAATTCACGAAGGTTTTGTATCTTAAAGCTTCTAAACCGTTTCAATCATGAAAAGACGCAACTTTCTTCTAGCACCCATGGTGCTCGTAACTGCTCCCACATGGGCAAATACAGTTCAATCGGATGAGGCTATCGAGTCCAGCACCATTGTACACGTTGTCAATTTTTGGCTAAAAAAAGATCTCAGTGAAAAAGAAAAAAAGAATTTTGTTGGATTTTTTGAGGACCTTCGAAAAATCGACATCATCAAAACGCTCAATTATGGAGTTCCGGCGCAGACAAACCCGAGACCTGTCGTAGACAACAGCTTTGACTATACATTGATTGTCACTTTCAAAAACCTTAAAGGTATTACAACGTACGAGACACATCCGATTCATTTAAAAGCGATCGAAAAATATCAGCATTTGTGGACAAAAGTAATGGTCAAAGATACCTCCATCATTAAATAAGGCCACGTGCCTTAATTTCCAAATATTTGTTGATGGAGTTAATGGTCAGGTTTTCCGGTGCTGTATAGATTGTCTGAAACCCATTGCGAATCAGTTCCTGTACGATAAGTTGTTTCTCATAGATAAACTTTTCAGCAATGACCTGGTTGTAAATATCTATTGTCTTTTTCGGCGTACTCTTCGCTAAATCCTCTATTTCTACGTTTTTAAAAACAACAACGACTATAATGTGGCTTCTATTTAACATCGACAGGTAATTTAGCTGACGTCTTAAGGAATCTAAGGTCTCAAAATTTGTATAGACAAAAATCAGCGAACGTTTATTAATATGTGCATTGGCATAACTATATAATCTTCCAAATTCCGACTCCTCAAATTTGGTCGACACCTGGTATAGTGCCTCCGAAATCTTGTGCATTTGATTATTCCTCTTCTCAGCGGCTATAAATGCATTGATATCCTTTGAAAAGGTTAATAATCCGGCTCGGTCCTGCTTTAAGATGGTCGCATTGGAAAGGACCAGCGCAGCATTGATCGAGTAGTCCAATAAGGTAAGACCGTTGAATGGCATACGCATTGCCCGACCTAGATCAATAAAAGAATAAATTGGTTGAGACTTCTCCTCTTCGTACTGGTTGACCATCAGCTTCTTTACTTTTGCAGATGCCTTCCAGTTCATGTGTCTATAGTCATCCCCCTGCACATATTCTCTAACATGGTCAAATTCCATAGCCGAACCAATCCGTCGAATACGCTTGATCCCCAGTTCATTCAACCGATTACTTGTTGCCAAAAGCTGGTATTTTCGGAGTTGAATATAGGATGGATAACAGGGTATTTCCTGTTCTTGATTGGTAACAAACCTTCTTTTGAAAAATCCAAAACGCTGAACCAAAGCCATACAACGACCAAACTGATAAACACCCCTTTGTGTGGGTCGCAGGGAAAACGAAATTTCCGAGCGCTGAAAGGCCAGCAAACTTGTCGCAAAATCTTTATCCCGAATTTGAAGCTGTACCGGAAACTCCTCCAAAATATCAACTTTTGTCCCAAACGGGTAAAAAGAATTCACAATCAGACGCATCGGGTTTTCATCGCCATTGGATAATTTTTCAGGATATACCCTTGTGACCTCAATTCGCCCCTTTCCTGAAAATAAGACAATAAAATCAAAAGCCAAAACAGCCAACCATATCCAAAAAACAATCCAAGCCACAATCAACAATCCTTTAACGAAAAAAGAAAATGTAAAGAGTGTTGCTACACCTAATAGGGTGTAGAAGAATTGATTTGTTAGAAAAAGCTGCCTTAATTTCTTCATTATCTTGGAATTTCTACAGAATTAATGATTTGGTCGATGACATAAGCGGTGGTAAATCCTTCCATTTCCCTTTCTGGAGTCAACATAACACGGTGGCCCAGTACGACAGATGCCACCCTCCGAATATCCTCAGGAGTAACAAAGTCTCGGCCTGTCAAGGCAGCTGAAGCCTTTGCTGATTCCAACAAAGCAATAGAAGCCCGCGGTGATGCCCCAAGGGTCAAACTTGGATTCGTTCGTGTCTTTATAATAACTTGAGCAATGTAAGTTAACAACTCTTCGTGAACAAAGATAGATTTGATCAATTTCTGGAATTCTAAAATTTCTGCGGCCGAAACTACAGCCTGAACCTGATCCTCTTTATTCTCTGCTTTTTGGGCGTGGTGTTCCTTTAATATTTCCAGTTCCTGTTCAAGTTCAGGATAATTCACATTGATCTTAAACAAGAAACGATCGAGCTGAGCTTCCGGCAATCGATAAGTACCTTCGTGTTCGATGGGGTTTTGTGTCGCAAAAACAACAAATGGTCCTGGCAATCGATAGGTCGTTCCATCGACCGACACTTGTTGCTCCGCCATACTCTCAAAAAGTGCAGCTTGTGTCTTTGCCGGAGCACGATTGATTTCATCGATTAAAACAATATTTGCAAAAATAGGTCCCCTACGAAATTCAAATTCATTACTTTTCAAATCGAGTATCGACGATCCTGTTACATCCGAAGGCATTAAATCCGGTGTAAATTGAATCCGCTTGAATTCACTGTGAATAGTTTTGGCAATCAATTTTGCGGATAATGTTTTTGCTACCCCAGGTAAGCCCTCGATCAAAGAATGCCCTGAAGCCAAGATCGAGATTAAGAGCATGTCAATCAATTGATCTTGCCCAACGATTACTTTTTTCACCTCCGACTTTACCTGCGCCATTTTATCGAATAAAACGGACACATCGATTCGGTTTTCAAAAGATATATATTTATCGAAGTCACTCATATCATTTTTGCTTTATGTTTAAACTCTTCTATTGTATCATTAATCAATTTGAGATCAGCCACTTCATGTTGTTTAGCATCTTGCATACGAACAATCAGCCTGATTAAAGACTGTGTCTCTGCGAGCGAAACCCCAGACCGCTCGGCCAGTTCCTCACTGAACTCTTCTTCCCGCAACATCAGCGTATCCAAATGAAAGCGCATCCGAAGATCGTGCAGGAAATAATCTATTTTTTTTGCGACCATATTACCTGGTGCACCATTTTCATAATATAAAGTAGCGATGGTTCCACAGAACTCCTTCGAGAGATTTGGTTCCGGACTCACTACCGCCACAGCCCGCTGCTCACGTCTACTTCTAAACACAAGCAAAAGAACTAGTCCTGCTAACAAAACATACCATGCTTGCCGAAGACCATCATTCATAAGCAATACACGCAAAGGTGTCCGATATTGCTCCATATTCGCTTTAAAATCATACCAAGCGATCGGCTTATCATTTAGATAAGATAACGACTTAGCAACATAGGCATATTGCGAGGCGGAATTCAGCAAGTAATAGTTCCCAAATAAATCAGGGGTCAGGTGAAGATAGAATGTTCCTTTACCAAATTGAACAGCAATGAAGTTCGGTAGCGCAAATTCCTTATAGGTGATCGAGCCTAAAATGGTCGCATTTTTAGGAAGTTTTTTGAAGACTTCGCCAAGATCTGATTTACTGTAATGAATTTTATTGTTATCGTTCATCAACCGCACGCGCAACTGACTTTTTATATCTACACCTTTTTTAAAACCATAGAAATTATCGGCTTTCAAACCCAGGGAATCCAATAGATAATTATCAATATCCTCGGCTACAATCATTGCTTTCCCACCCCGGTTTACATAATCCAGTAACTTATCTTCCGCTGCTTCACCCATCGAAAAATAGGACGTATAAAAAAGTAAGTTAGCGTCTGTTTTCTTTGTGCTATCCAGATACTCATACAATGGACGCTCAATCGTTGTATTCTTTTGATCAATGATATGCTTCAGTTCTTGACGCAATACATAAGCTCCAAAGGGATTTTTATCCTTTGCATCAAAAGTCCGATCCCAGATAATAGGTTTCTTACTTGTTGCATCGATAAGAGCTATTAGCACTAACACAACAGTCAATAATATCAATCCAAATTTTACCGATCCCTTCATTTAATCTGTTTTTGATATTGGTGAAACAATTGCTGATATTGACTAAAATTGTCTTCTGTCAATTCAAATTGACCAAACCAGACATAATCAAATATTCTTGTACATTCGGCAAATCCACGACGGAGCTCTTCGTTTTGAATCTCTTCTGCAAATTCAGCATTTGTTTTGCTCAGCTTCCATTTTATATGATCTGATTGCGCTAGTTTCTGAATATTCAATAGCTGTAAGTATCGGATTCCCAACGCATAATTCCTTTGGGCAATAGCCTCCTGAATATAAGGTTCTAGGTTGCTATTCATCAGGTTTCGCTCCACATAGGCTAAAACGTCAAGTTCACTCTCCTCTTCACTATGTTTAATAAAATATTGTTTCCTGTTGTAGAGTACTTTATAGAGGATAAACGCTAATGCAATAACAGCTAAAAAGGCAAATACGTAGCCAAATTCTTCCCGAAATTTATAGGGATTATCTGGCATGATGCTTCCAATCCAATCTGCAAGTCGGGCAAGGATGCGCTGTAATGCTCCCACCCGATCTTTAATATTTTCAGAATAAACAAAATCATCGGTCTCGTATCTTTTGATGATATCCTGATAAGGATCCATTTTAAACGAACGTTCTTCGGTATATTTTGGGATTGAATCAAATAATGCTGGATCCCACAGGTCAATTTCATCTTTTTCCTGTTGGCCATTAGAAGCTTTTACGGCTATTGAGTCAATAGCGACAGAATCTGTTCCCACCAAGGTCGAATCTATTTGCACATTAAGTGAATCAATCCTATCGCTATTGGAATCAGTGTCCCTTGGTTTTGGATCACAAGCAAAAAAAACGGATAATAAGGCGATACCAAGAAAAACGAAGAGTCTATTCACCATTTCCTCCTATCTTTTCGATCATGCCATAAATACGTTCCCCAAATTTGAGATCCTTGGCCGTTTCATAAATAATACCGTTGGCCAAAACACCGGACATATACAGAAAGAGGGTAAATAGTGTGATAAATAAGCCCCCAAATGTCATCAGCAGTTTTCCCCAGGATGAGTCAAAGAAAGCGGCATCTATTCCAAGGAAGTTGAATGACAAAAGCCCCATGATAATCAATGGCACAATGGAAATCATCATGACAGCCATTTGGAAAATAAAATTCACGATATAGGTGGCAATGCCATACTGAATCAACTTTTTGCTCAGCATCACATAGGCATCCGTAAAACAACTGCCCAGATCCGAATAACCTTCCCGATAAAATAAAAATGAGCAAAATAACCAAATGCCAACCATAGACCCCAAAATACCGATCGCAAAACTTCCGACGAAAGGGATAAAAGCACAAATTGCAGCGACGATGGCCAGGGGAATAAAGACAACAATTAACGCCAATATCATGGCAATCAAAAACATAAAGTATTTCCCGAGGTTTGATCTGAAATTCTTCAGCACCTCCGCTCCCGAAAATGCCGTACTTTTGCGTTCTTTGAGCAGTACAAAATATTCGATAGAAATACCATAAACGTACAGCCCCAAAGCTATCAGCGCCAGAATGAGTAATCCAGCCCACGTAAAAGCATCGATATCCTCAAAAGAATCACTGTTGGCAGAGAATGTGATTTTTGTAGACAGAAAATAATAAACCAAGGCAATCCCCGCCAGTGGCAGAGCAGATAACCCAAAAATAGTAGAAACAAAGTGCCTATAGATCAATTTAAAAAGGTCTATAAAACTTTGGACAAAGTCCCCTATCTTCCGTTCTTTTTGAAATTCAAAATCTATTTCCATTGAAATCGTTTTGCTAGTCGATAAGGATTAATAACATAAAAATAAAGGATAGCCAGTAAGGATAAAACGATAATCAATAAGCATAACCAAACTGACACATTATAATACCGTGTTACAAATCCTTCCAATGTACCAGCGATAATAAAAAAAGGAATTGTGCTGACGAGAACTTTCATCGCAATCTTTGCTGTGCGGACAAAAGATGTCAAACGTGTAAACGATTTGGGAAATAGAATGCTATTACCGATAGCCAATCCGCATCCTCCAGCCACAATAATTACCGAAATCTCAATAGTGCCATGAATCCAAATCGCCGACATGGCTTTCCCCATAACGCCGTACTGGAAAAACATATGGTGAAATGCACCAAGCATAATACCATTGCTAAACAAAACATAACCTGTTCCTACACTGAAAAATAGTCCAGCAGCAAAGGCCATAAAGGCAACCCGCACATTATTAATCGTAATCCAAATTGCTGACCCAAAGTTACTCCCCTTTCCATATACCGCAGCAGGATCTCCCGCTTTTATGCTTTCTATCGTCGAATCGACATAGTAGTCACCTAAAATAAGCCGAATAAAATCCATATCGTATACAGACGACACAAAACCAATGACCGAAGCCAAAACAAAAATTAAAAAAGAGTATAACAAAGGTCTACGGATGGACCAAATTGCTTGTGGTATCTCTTCGGTGATAAAAGATTTAAACTTATTATTGGAAGCTTTCTGATCTTTATAGATTTTCTGATGGACGGTCACGGCCAGTTCATTCAGATAAGCCTTTACCTTACTTTCAGGATAAAAGGTTTGCGCATACGCCAGATCATTTGTGAGCTCAATGTAATTTGAGGCCAATTCATCTGGATCAACCTGCATATTAATTGATAAATTATTTTCAATTAACGTCCATTTTTCTTTATTTCGTTCTACAAAGGATGCTTCTCTCATTAATTTTTTTAACTGGCATAACCAAATATAGGAAATATCCATGATTGAAAAGCACAAATTAGAACTAAAATGACCTAGATATGCTATATTACATTAAATTCAACTAATTTGCATATGAATAAGCTTGAGATAAATACGGCACAAAATGTAAAAATCGAATATAATCTTGCCAGTCTTGGCTCAAGAATGATCGCATTTGCAATAGATTATTTTATTATAGTCTGTTATTATTTCTTTTGCTTTTTTCTCTTGGACAGCATAAACATGAACACAGGAGATCCTTATCTTTTTTATGGGATTATGATGGCATTGACCTTACCTGCATTTTTTTATACTTTGATTACTGAAACAGCTTTCGGAGGTCAGACAGTCGGCAAGAAAATCATGAAAATAAAGGTCGTCAAACTTGACGGCTCCCGGGCCAACTTCTATCAGTACTTGTCCAGATGGAGCCTATCTATCGTAGATATCTGGATGACGATGGGTGGTGTCGCCATTACTTCGATCGTTTTATCCAAAAATGGACAACGCATTGGAGATATTGCGGGTGAAACTTCTGTTATCAGCCTCAAACCTACCTTAAAATTGAGCGACACAATTTACGAAGAGACATTCGACAATCACCCTATCCTATTTCCACAAGTGATTAAATTGAGTGATAAAGATGCTAATTCGGTCAAAGAGATCTATCAAACAGCTTTTGATAGAAGAGATGTAGGAATTTTAACTGCTTTAGTACAACGCCTGGAAACGGTGATGGAGGTAAAACATCCTGAAAAAATGACCCCCAATGATTTTGTCCTGCAAGTCATGAAAGATCACTACAGTATGTTTAAGGATAAATAGTTTTTAAGCCCATAGTTGATTCGGCATTCTCTCGGTTAAAAAACGGATATCGATCGGAGCTCGTTCGGTGTTTCTTCGCTTCCAACCGAAGAAGCACCGAACGAGCTCCGAACAAGCACCGAAGAAGCACCGAGTAATCTCCGAAAATGATCCCTATGTCTTATCCATTTTTACAGGTATGTCTTATACTGAAATAGGTTTACATTTACCGAACAGATTACTATATAGATTTTACATCCTATTTTTTCTACTGGATTTGGTTGTCATTGTCCGTTTTCTGACTGTTATCGGTTGTCCTTTCCCTAACCACAGTTTCCCTAGTTTTGCTGCGGAACTTTTTTGACTCAGCGTTACGTCTTTGAAACATTTTGGGAACTTTTTGGTTCTGCAATTGCTGATGTGCCTGCTGGGGAGACATCATATTGCAGGACATATGTGGCCTAAAATGATTGTATATATTGACTGCCTTGACCAGCTGTGCAAGTGCCGTTTTGTAGTCTGGAAAGGTCTCAGCC
>NZ_VLKR01000020.1 GCF_007830445.1 Sphingobacterium siyangense
TTCCGGTTGGCAGAAGGCTGCCAGGGTGATCCAGGTGCCCCCTGCTGCTGCACACGGTTCAGCGGACTGTTTTCAAAAACGGTAACCGCATAGGGATTCGGCGTCTTCACCGCTGCCACATCCCAGCCTACCCCATCTTTGTAAAAATCCGACTGTGTCGATTTTGCTGAAGCCCGGAAACTACCATTGCCTGACTTCTCACCATAGGGCAGATATTTCGTCGACTCACGACCAAACCCGTCATATTCAATATGCTGGACGATATCTTTATACGTTGGACTGGCCATCAGCTGCACCGTTTGGCTAGGCCTTCCTAGACCATCAAAGTACTGGATACTCTGATTCTCATCTCCGATCGTACGCTGCGCATTCAATGTAGCAAGTGTAACACCTGGACTACGGAACGTTTTGGTCATTATATAATTCTGTCCGGCTGTAGGAGTACTCAAAAGATTCTGAAAGCCCACAATACTGATCGTAACAGTTTTGCCTGCCGCGGGGGCAGGGATATGAAAGCCATTCTGGAGTGTAATGCTCTTGAGGGCCTGGATATTGATCTGGTTGCTATAGGAATTCAGCGTGGTGTCCTGCGGGAGCCGCTGTCCCTGTACTGCAACAAACCCGAATAAGGATATCAGTGTTAAAAAGTTCTTTTTCATAATCGATTAGGCTTAGTTGGAACGGTAATGGTAATCAAAGGACCTATTTACATAGTTCAGGTGATCAAGAACCGCCTGCAAGCGCTGCATACCGTCGTAGGTATAGGTTTCCTTGATTCCTCGAGCATCCGTCTTACTGGTCATACCAACCAAGGGTTTATAGGTATACGTTGTCACCATCGCTTTAGCCAGTCTGGAATCACTGCGGAGCTTATCTGATGCTGCCTTGATCAGGCTCTCCATTGTCGCTTCAGTCTGACTAATGCTGTTCAGGTTGTCAATTGTAGCTTGGGTAAGCACAGACACAACTTCAGCATAGGTCGCATTCTTAATTTCAATAATTGGATATTGGCCACCGTAACCCCAAAGATAAACCGTGATAGCATCATCTAACTTTTTTAGCTCCTGGGGCTTACTATAATTGTTATAGGATATAATTTCATAATCTTTCGCATAACGACTATCTGAGGAGAAAGTAGATAATGTTCCGGTTGGCGGTTCAACTCCTAAAACACGATTACTAAATTTAAACAATGACAATGCAACAGGCTGGCTAAGCTTAAGTTTTGATACCGTTTGAAGTAAACTATTTGAATTATATATATTGATAATTCCTGCAACTACTTTTCCATCAATCGTAGACACTTTCTCAAGAAAAGGTGATCTTACATTTCTACTAATCAGATTATCAATCCATGCAACACCCGATAAATAATTAGCGGGATAAACAAATATATCCTTCCGATTTCTTCCATCACTGGTTGACAAGGTTTGACTTATCAATTGCTGATCATTATTATAACTATAGATCACGCTTTCTTCCAGGGGTGCCGTACCATCAAACGTTTCGGTTTGCTTACTCACCAATGTACTGCTACAGCCATAGAGACTGGAGGTTCCATAACTGAAATAGGAATCTAAACCACTAAAAGAATACACTCCATCATTTTCAGTTGACTCTCCCTCAAGAAATAGTCTAACTTTTAAACTGTTGTATGCAGGTGTTAATATCTGTTGATAATTATATGTTTCCCGTTTAACAGGAGTAAGAATTGAATTTTCATATTTAAAATCTGTTTTCTTAAGCAAATTAATCTCCTTTCCTAAATAGTTTGTACTTACAAAAAAATCCGGGAATTGACGTGGAGACGTTTCCAGCTCCATCGTTGAACACATCAGCCCATTAGAGCCCATGTAATTTGAGGAAAAAAATATCCTTCCCACCGATTTATAAGGAGCCCCACCCCCAAAAGTAGAAAACGAATACCGCTGAAATGTGCTGTACTCAAATTGTGTGGCACCTTTGTAGGATTGATTGACATAATAATTTTCGGTGACCTTGGAATATCTAACAGGAGATTCCTCATTGTAAACCTTTTGAAGATCTGAAGAAAGTTTATCATTAAATTGCATTGACCTACCTAACCATCTTTGCGTATAAGGAGGGCGTACAAATCCATAAACAGATTCTTTGACATAATATTGTTGGTTAGCAATGTCATATTCTATATGAGAACCTTCATAGGAATATACGATGGAATCCCGTAAATTACCTTCTCCATTAGATAGATATTTTAAGCGAATACCTATCCTCTTATTATCGTGGAGGGAACTTTCGTATCCCATCCTCAAAACACCTCCTGTTGGAAACTGGACAGTATTCAACGAAAATGCGATTGCGGAATCGTCAGTAACGGTTCTATCTCTATTATAGTCAGTCAATAAAGCATCCAGGCTGTTGGTAAACATATTTGTAAATGAGCCTGAAAAATCGCAATACAGGCTATACCAAAATCGTGGAATATTTGTTGAAGGAGGTACACTTCCATATAATAACTTATAATAGCCCCAATAATCAGGAATAGATGAAGCTATTATGCTCGCATATTCGCTTTCTCTATTATAACTGAGAATATAACCTTGACCTTGCTGAACTGAGTTACCATCAAATATTTTAGCCGTTTTTAAAAATGATCCATTTCGTCCCAATATCATTTTACGCAAAAGACTGCTTCTTTGAAATAAGCTAATATAGTCCAGTTTATAATCGCTAGAACTTATTCTCTTCAGCTCAATCTTGATATTATTCGATGTATTTATTTCTTTCAAATAATATGTACCATAATACGGGCTATTACTAAAGCCTGCCGATTTTGAGGAAGATTGATTATAACTCATGGATCTGTATGAAACATAGTTGCTCCTAATATTTTTCGGATAAACATTATATTTATCATAACTGAATCTAATAAAATTATTATTTAAATCTTCAATTCGATAGATCATCCACGAGGATTTCGACATACCAAACATCTCAGTCCCATTTACTTCTTCGATATATCTGTCTCCTGTAGAATTGTCTGTTCCAAAAAAATATTTGATACCAGTATCACTTATCACTTTAAAGCCTTTAATATCATTCGCAACTATATCAATCTCTATCTTATATAAGCGGCTACCGCTCATTACAATGGGCTGACGGCTAACTGGGTCAAGGATAAATTGTCCGCTACCCTCAGGAGTAATATAAGAAAAGATATCGTAATCAGCATCCCAGTTCTTTCTACCAAATTTTGATGGGTAAACCTGATTGCTATTGACAAAATTTGCCAAAAATCTATCTCGCAAAAGGTTATTGGTATATAGAACATTTAAAGAATCTTGAAATGACGAGAAAAATGTAGTAGACTCATCAGGAAACCCATTTATTTCGCGGCTAACCCTATAATTACTGGAAAGAATCCATCCCAGACCAATCTCACCGATCGATTCATCGTATTTTATTCCGTCAGTTTTATAATTTAGTCCTACACTTAGTTTAATATCGCCATTCTTTAAATCGGTGAAGGGAATAGAAATATCTACATTACCATAACTGTTAGAAGCAGGCAGACTATGGTACTGAATGAATTTTTCCGATGTTGGAGAAGGCGGCACAATAATATTTTGCGACCATCCTCTATTAAAAAAACATAATATAGCTACGGTAAAAGTGAAAACATTTTTTAACATACCTCTTTTCATATTCAAAGTGTTTCTTTTCATGGTTAATTTTGGCTTTTAAACAAAAAGAAACAAGTATTTTCAATGATTCTCTTTGTTCGACAACTTGAAAAATAATTATCTTTTTAAAGATAAAAAAACTTTCAAAATTATTAAATAGAAAAGTGTGAAAAATACATTTATTTATTAAGATCAATTGAATTGACACCTCCCTATCTATCCATATTTGACGAAAAAAGTCCCGTAGATAATTTTCGGATAGTATTAAAAAGTAAACGAATTTGTCTCCAAATCAAACGTGTTATTTTTATAAACAAAAAAAGCCATCCAAAAATTGGATGGCTTTCTTAACACCTTTGTATTAAAGCTTATTTGATAATATCACGTAAACCTAGACCTTTAATGATCGCACGGTAACGGTTGATATCTTTTTTGTAAAGATAAGCTAATAATGAACGACGTTTACCTACTAACATTTGTAGGGCACGTTGTGTACCGAAATCTTTTCTGTTTTTTTTCAAGTGCTCAGTTAAGTGAGCAATTCTCTTAGTGAATAAAGCAACTTGACCTTCAGTAGATCCTGTGTTTGTAGCTGATCCGCCAAATTCTGCGAAGATATCAGCTTTGTACTCTTTACTTAAATACATTTCCTGAATAATATTAAAGCGTTAAAAATTTTATTAATTGGCTGCAAAGATAGCAAAAATCTTCGGTTTCCAAAATAATTTAATAAGCAAAGGTTCAGCTACTACTAAACCTTTATGTAGATTTTCTTCTTGTCCAACCAATAGCAGATTACCCACATCAACGTTAAGAAACATAGCGAATAAACAAAAGAACCAACTTCTGGTATCCCAGGCACTTTCGCGCAAACATATTTATAAAACCAGGCAAAAGCGTCGAGGTATTTTTGTGTACCATCCTCTTTTACGCCATCAGGAATACGGAACAATCCCAAAAAGCGTGGTAGAATACCGCTCAATACAAAGATGAATAACGGATTTTTACCAAAAACATCAAAAAACTGTGTCAATTTATTTTTGACACCCTGCACTTCAATAAACCAGATCATACCACCGAGTGTCATGGTTGCCAAACCTGTTGTATAGAGCACATAGGAACTCGTCCATATTTTTTTATTGATCGGAAAACCCAAGGCCCATATCCAAGCCAATACGACCAAAATAAATCCGGTCACAAACATTCCCGCCAGCAATTTAAAATGAGGCTCACTTGAGGCCGGCACTTTCGTCCACAGCCAATCCACCTGACCTTGCTTTTTAATAAATACACCAACTAAATAGCCAAAGACGACCTGAACAATTGTCGGCAAGGTACTCATCAACCCTTCAGGATCAAATGGCACCCCCTCCCCTTTGTAAACATGCGGCAACCCTAGGATTGCTATATCATACTTTGTACCGAACCAGCCCTCCAAGCTATAGGGATCTGCTCCTCCGGCTATTGCACAGATTGCCCAATAGAACAACAGTATGATTGCCGAGATCCAGATAATCGTTTTTTCTTTAAAATAATAAGCTAAAATCGAAGCAAAACAATAAGCAACTGCGATGCGTTGGAGTACACCAAAAATCCGGATTCCTCGGCTCGGATCCGTTCCGTCCACCCATTGTTTAAAAACTAGCTCCGCACCATCCCATTTCACAAAAGGCCACCAATTGATGAAAAGGCCAATCGCAAAAATCAAGATGGTCCGTTTAATTACTTTTTGCCAAAATACTGCAGGTCCCGCCTCCTGTAAACGAGGTATAACAAAAGACATGGCATTACCTACTGCGAAAAGAAAAAAAGGAAAAACCAGGTCTGTAGGTGAACATCCATGCCATTCTGCATGTTTTAGCGGTGCAAACATATGAGCCCATGTACCCGGATTATTCACCATAATCATCAGTGCCACAGTAGCTCCACGAAATACATCCAAGGAGTAATAGCGTTGTTTCATAATCAGATTGTATAATTAAAAGGTAAATATAACGTATTTGCCCTTCATTTTTATGCGCAGTCCACAATTTAATGGCATAAACAGGAAGGTCAGACGACAAGATTGTTACAATAACAAACGTTTGCATGGGCTTATTAGTCAGAAAAGGGATACTTTTTAAACAATTTTAAAAAGTATTTTGAACTTACTTTTTTTTAATATATCTTTAACAAAAGTTTAACCAACTTTATGAATTGTACCAAATACCAATGGAAAAAGATATACTGAAGAACCTATATTTTGATTCAACCCTGTCCATAGCAGAGTTGGTAAAAAAGCTTTCGAAAAGTACGCCATCCATTACCAAGGTGATCAATCGTCTTTTGGAAGAAAAGATCATTGTTGAATGTGGATTTGCCGAATCTACTGGCGGAAGACGACCTATTCAATTTGCGCTCAACCCGTCCTTGGATTTTTATATATTAACGATCTCTTGTGACCAGCATTTTTCGACATGCACAATTACCGATTTAACTCAAAAGACAATATTAGAGCATAGGGATATACCGTTAGACTTAAATTCCGAAGAGTCTTCAGAGCTCCTTTTATCCGAAATTGACCGAATTTTAGCATCTTCAACGATTTCATTAGATCGGATTATAGGTATTGGAATTAGTATGCCTGGTTTTGTTAATTCAGAATTGGGCGTCAATGAATCCTATATCAATACGCATCCTTTGTATGAAATAAAAAGCAGGATTGAAAAAAAATATAAACTGACAACAATCATAGAGAATGATTCTCGCTGCATAGCCATTGCAGAGAAAGAATTTGGGGCTGCGAAATACATTGAGCACTCACTTATTATTAATCTAAACTGGGGAGTTGGATTAGGAATTATCATTAATGGAACTGTTTTTAAGGGCGAATCAGGTTTTGCTGGAGAATTTAGCCACATCCCTCTTTCCGACAACAACACCTTATGCTCCTGTGGTAAACGGGGATGCCTTGAAGTTGAAGCATCATTGGATGCTGCCATTCGAAGTACGGAGAACGATATTCAAAACAATGAGTATTCGATTTATAGTACGTTTGTAAAGAGTAATCTAAACAAAATCGATGCACTGATCGAAGCGACTCATGTTGGAGACCAAATTGCGATTAACAATATCGGAAAAATAGGTTACATGCTCGGCAAAGGCATATCAACGCTCATCCATATTCTTAATCCAAAACAAATCATTGTCAGCGGAAGAGGTGCAGAACTGGGGAGAATTCTGAATCCTCAAATACAAATTGCCATTAATGAATTTTGCATCCCTGAAATTGCAAAAACAACACAGATTCAAATGTCAGAATTGAACAAACATGCTCAAATAAAGGGTACTGCAGCTATCGTCGTGGAAAACCATATCAACAGAATCCTAACTAAATAATTATTTATAAATTAAACACTTAAAGATGAGTCTATTCTACAAAAAAACAGCTGGATTAGCTTTGTGCACACTTTTCAGTGCAACATCGCTATTTGCACAGCAAGGCATTTCTGGAACAGTTTCAGATGCCAAGGGGCCAATTGCAGGTGCTACTATTTCCGTAAAGGGAACAAATAGAGCGACCCAGTCGACTGCAAGTGGGGCATTTAATATACAAGCTGCACAAGGCGAAACATTACGTATTTCACTAATAGGCTATAAACCTCAGGAAATTGTGGTTGGAACAACTAAAACGATTAACGTATCCTTAACAAGCGATGAATCAACTTTGGGAGAAGTGGTCGTCACAGCAATGGGAGTTAAACGTGAAAAAAGAAGTCTTGGTTATTCATTTCAAGATATACAAGGTACTGCATTGACGGATGCCAGAGAAAACAACATAGCCAATGCACTAGCGGGCAAGGTTTCCAGTCTTCAGGTTGTTAAAGGTTCAAACGGACCTTCATCATCTTCGAAAATTATTCTTCGCGGATTCAATTCCATTACCGGAGACAACCAACCGTTAATTGTTGTCGATGGGGTGCCGATGGATAATTTTGCCGGCGCTAAAAACAATGATTTTTGGAATCCGTCAGCAGATATGGGAAGTGGGTTAGGAGACTTAAATCCGGAAGATATCGAGAGCATGTCTGTCTTGAAAGGCGGTGCTGCTTCTGCGCTTTATGGATCACGTGCCTCTAATGGGGTTATTTTAATTACAACCAAAAGCGGTAAAGCAAAAGATGGCGTAGGAATTTCCTATTCAACCATTACGGGAATCGAAAATATCTTTATGACGCCAAAATTACAGAGTGACTTCTCTCAGGGGGATGGCGGTGTCTACGGTAAATTAGCCACAGGATCTTGGGGAGAAAAAATAACTGGGCAGGAAGTTGAGTTATGGAATGGTACGAAAACAAATTTAAAGGCCTACGATAATATCGGTAATTTCTTTAAAACAGGATTCAATACAACCCAAAACATCAATTTTCAACAGGCTGTTTCCGATAAAGTCAATGTATATTCATCAGCGACTTATTTGCATGATAACAGCAAATCTCCCGGCCAAAAACTAAACCGCCTAAATTTAATTAATAGAGTAAATGCCAAATTTGGTCAGCGCAATCAGTGGACTACCGACGTAAAGGTACAATACATGCGCAATATGGCCTATAATCGTGCAGTTGGTGGTGTGAATGGTGGTAATTATTATTCACAGTTGTTAACTTTCCCAAGAAGTTTGGACATTACGCAATTTAAACCTGGAATGGATGAATTGGGTGTGAAACAAAGTTGGTATTTGGAAGATTCAGGAATTAACCCATATTGGGCGGCCAACAATAAATTAAGCCGTGATACCCGTGATCGTTATTTGATGAACGCTACTGTAAAGTATGATTTTAATGACTGGTTAAGTGCTGATGTACGTGTGGGTTCTGATAACTATTCGACAAAATACGAAGATAAAACATATACCGGATCTCATATAAACAATTCGTATGGTACAGGTACAGACAAGTTTTATGAGAACAATTATATCGCAAGTTTACAGGCAAGAAAAGACAATCTATTCGGTAAATGGGGTGGTAGTGCCGCAATTTATGGACAGATCATGGACCGTAGCCGTACTTCCTTAAGCGCTAGTGCGGGCAATTTAAGGGTACCTAATCTATTTACCATTGGTAACAATATTGGCAATCCTGGTATTACTGAAAGTATCAATAGAAAACAGATTAATTCGATTTATGGTAACATTGACATCAATTATGATAATATTTGGTATGTTAGTTTCACAGGAAGAAATGACTGGACATCGACTTTACACCCAAATCATAACAGTTATTTTTACCCTTCTGTAAGCACCTCATTTGTACTCTCCGACCTGATCAATAAATCTGGAAGTATGCCTTCTTGGTTCAACTTTGCAAAGGTGAGAGCATCTTATGCAAGAACAGGTCGCGACATGGACGCATACCAATTATATAATACTTATATCATTGGTAATGACCCTAATAATAATACAACTGCATCCAAACGAGATGTTCTTTATGATGAGAACGTAGTTAATGAACTTCAAAAATCAATTGAAGTAGGTTTAGAGACTAAATTTTTCAACAATCGAGTTGGTTTGGATTTAACATATTATAAAAACAACTCAACAAATCAATTGATTGATATCCCAATGAACAATCTATCTGGATACAGAGCTTTCAAAGCCAATGCAGGTAATATTCTTAACGAGGGATTTGAAATCACATTAAACGCCGATGTAATAAGAAAAGAGAATTTTAGATGGAATCTAAATGCCAATGTTTCTCGCAATTTCAATAAAATTCTTGAATTACACCCTGAATCCAAACGAATGACATTGGGCGGCTATGACAATTTCGCAATATATGCAGCTGAAAATCAAAGATATGGCGCTATATTCGGAACAAAATTCCTACGTGTTGAAGATGCAAACAGCCCTTATAATGGACAACTTATTCTAAGCGGTACAGGTTTACCACAAGCGAAATCTAATGAAGCAGAGCTTCTGGGTGATCAGACTGCACGTGCCCTTGCTGGTATCACCAACTCTTTCACTTTTAAAAACTTCGGATTAAGCTTTCAAATCGATGGCAGATTTGGCGGAAAATTCTTCTCAGGAACACAGCGCGCACTACAAGCTAGCGGTTCTTCTGCCGAAACAGTTGTTAACGGAAGTCGGGATAATTTTGTTGTTGATGGAGTTATCCTAAAAAATGGTGCATACGAAAAAAGTACAGTCGCAGTTACGCCACAAGATTACTGGACAACCGTATCTGGAGCTAGTGGCAACTTAGGTATTACTGAACAAAATTTATACAATGCAACCAATGTTAGGATTAGAAATTTGCAATTAAATTACTCTATCCCTAAAAGCGTTTTGAAATCATCCATTGTTAAAAATGCAAAAGTAGGGGTATCGGTCAATAATTTAGCCATGCTAAAGAGTTATGCAAATGGTGTAGATCCTGAATCTACCTATGCAATGAGCTCAAATGCTGTAGGATTTGAAAATCTATCTTTTCCGACATCTCGTTCTTATTTCTTAAACCTATCTATTGGCTTCTAATCTGAATTATCATGAAAAATACACTATCAAAAATAGCGCTGGCAATATTATTAGTAAGCACAGCCACCTCCTGTACAAAACTAGAGGATATCAATATAGATCAAACTGCTGCAAATGACCAGCAAGTTAAACCAGAATATTTTTTAAACAACTCTATTATTGGAGCTCAGCAAGATCCCGGATTGGCCGAACGTTTATTTATTTATTCGTGGAAAACCGCTGCCCACCAGCAATATTTTAACTTTATCAATATCGGGCAGCAAAGTGATGACTATAATTCCTTGTACTGGTCAAGTATCTCAGGCTGGTTGAATAACGCTAACGCAACCATCGAAATTGCAGAGAAGAAAACTCAAAATGGCACGGCTGCTGTTTACAACCAAAATATGATACAGGTTGCCAGAATATGGCGAGCATACTTGTTAAGTGAGTTAAGTGACAATTTTGGCCCAATACCTACCAAAGGATTTCAAGGAGTCAATCCTGAATTTGATGCTGTCAAAGACGTTTATTATTATCTGTTGACTGAATTAAAAGATGCTCAATCGAAAATCGATCCAGCTGTCAGCAATTCGGGTATCGAAAAATATGATGCCGCTTACGGTTTCAAATGGGACAATTGGATCCGCTATGCGAACTCAATGCGTATGCGTTTGGCAATGCGCTTATCAGAGGTTGATGCAACGAAAGCAAAAACCGAATTTGAGGATGCTGTTAAAACGAATAAATACATTGAAACAGCTGCACAAAACTTCGGCGTACAGGAAAAAGACGGTTGGGATCCACTAACGGGTGTAATGAGCCGTTCATGGAATACACAACTACTATCTGCTACATTAAACAATATATTTATTGGATTGGGTGGCATCAAAACTGCTGATCAGTTTACAGAAACCGAAGTTTTAAGCAAAATCAAGAACGAAGACGATTTTGGTATCCGTTATCTGGATAACTTCTCGACTATGTCAAATGACCCAAGCCAAGGTTATTACTTAGATGGGATTCCAAATAAAATGGATCCAAGAGCATACAAAGCTTTCTTTATTCCAGGTCATACATCCGACCCACAATATTGGACCAATGCTAGCAATCAGGATGCCCAAATCAAAAAACCAGACGGCACTACATTGAATTTTAAAACTTCATACACATGGAATGCGTTTACGTCAGGTACATGGGGAGCTAAATCGTCAAATATGGTGCTTAGAGCACAAAATGGTCGTATTCCAGGCATGATCAAAAAGTTCAGAACAAGCACACAAAAACGTTTATTCTTCGCTTCATGGGAAAGTTATTTTTTGATTGCCGAAGCGGCTTTGAGAGGTTGGAGCACTCCTATATCTGACAAAGTTGCCTATGAAAAAGGTATTTCAGAAAACTTTAACTACTGGGAAGTATCATCTTACCTCGGTCAATACTTAGCATCAGAAAACTACAACCGTGTGGGAACTTCAGTAAAATATGATCATACAACGGAGCCTGCTGCGACCTTCACTGTCAAGTACAAAGACGGTTATACTAATGCTACAGGAACTGCCGCAATCAAGTATCCTGAAAATACGATCTATAAAAATGGAGCAATCAAGAACGATAAGTTGACAAAAATTATCACGCAAAAATATATTGCCTCATTTCCATACTTATGCCTTGAGGCATGGAATGACCAACGTCGTTTAGGCCTTCCTTTCTTTGAAAATCCTGCTGTCGAAACGGCCATCGCAACAATGCCACAATTGACAAGTGCAAATTACACAAAAAACCAAGTAGATTTCTTTCCACAAAGAACGAGCTATCCTTCATCATTTAGAAATGCTGATCAGGCAAATTATGATAAAGCGGTATCCTTATTAGGTGGATCAGATGGCGTATTTACACCCCTATGGTGGGCTAAACAAAAATAATTTTTTTATAACACTAGAAAAGCCGGCCTTGAGCCGGCTTTTCTAGTTTATCACAATATTGATCAGTATATTTGTTACAATTACACTTATTATTAATTCAAAAGAAGCATCCAATTCCCTTAAAAATAAAGAATCTATCAAATTCTTTTTAAATTTTTTAAAAAGAATTTGGAACTTAAAATAAAGTATCTATATCTTTATATATAAACTAAAAACAAACACAGAAAAACTCAATTGCCGCACACCTAAATTAAGTAGAGCAATTGAGCTAAAAACCAACTACCAATGATATTAAAAAAGTATAATATCATTATTGAAAACATTAAAAACCAAATGATTACTCATTAATGAAGCTTAAGTAGAAATGGTCCTAGAGATTTTAAGGAATTTGTATTATCGGCCTATGCAACCGATTGCAGACATCGCGAACTCACTTTCACGAAGTATACCTTCTGTCACCAAACAAATCAACGAACTTCTTTCAAAGAATATCGTAGTTGAGAAAGGTTATGCTGCATCGACAGGCGGAAGAAAGGCTATGCAGTATATGATTAATGAAGATTTAAGCTATACAATCGCCAGCCTATCTATCGATCAATTCTATACAGCAATTACCTTATCAAACCTTAAAGGGGATATTATCTCATCGCTAGAAAATCTTCCGGTTGATCTTCGAGATTCTGATGCAGCAAACGTACTATTAAAAACCGTAGATCGCTTTTTTTCTACAAATAATATTGATTTAAAACAGGTTATCGGCATAGGGATTAGCATGCCGGGCTTTGTCAATTCAGAAACAGGGTTAAATGAATCCTACAACAGTGATTCCCCCTTATATAATATAAAGGAACTCATCGAACAAAAGTTTAACGTGCCTGCAGTAATTGACAACGATTCACGCTGTGTCGCCTGGGCTGAGAAAAAATTTGGAAATGCACAAGATTCCTCGCACTCCCTTGTCATTAATCTTAATTGGGGAGTAGGTTTGGGTATTCTTATTAATGACGACATCTTTAAAGGAACTTCTGGTTTTGCCGGTGAGTTCAGCCACATCCCTCTTTCAGACGAATTAACACTATGCTCTTGCGGTAAGAGAGGGTGCTTAGAAGTGGAAGCTTCTGTGAGCGCTGCCATCCGAAATATTGAAAAGGATATAAAGAACGGCGAATACTCTATATATGAAAAACTTGTAGAAGAATATGACAACAAAGCTGAAGCTCTTATTGAATCCGTTCACATTGGTGATCAGATAGCCATCAATAATATCGGAAAAATTGGGTACTTATTAGGTAAAGGAATATCAACGTTGATACATATTCTCAATCCGAACAAAATTATCATCAGTGGTCGTGGAGCGGAAATCGGTTATATCCTTGCGCCTCATATCCAAGTTGCAGTAAATGAATACAGCATTCCTAAAATATCGAAGAAAACAAGCATTGAGATCTCCGACCTGCACAAAAGAGCGCAGCAACTCGGCACAACAGCATTAGTCATAGAAAAATACATCACAAACATTATTAACTAACGTTTTACACAAATACCTAAAACATGAGTCTATTTTACAAAAAAACTGCAGGATTAGCGTTATGTACACTATTTAGTGCTACATCACTCTACGCGCAGCAAAGCATTACTGGAACAGTTTCAGATGCTAATGGACCTATTTCTGGCGCTACGGTTACCGTAAAAGGGACAACTAGAGGCACACAAACAGCAGCAAACGGGTCATTTACACTACAAGCTTCTAAAGGAGAGACATTACGAATATCCATTATTGGATACAAATCACAAGATATCGCAGTTGGCTCGACTAAAACGATTAATGTAACCTTAACTTCTGATGCCTCTGCACTGGATGAAGTTGTCGTCACAGCGATGGGTATCAAACGGGATTCCAAAGCACTAGGATATGCAGTAAGCACGATCAAAGCGGAAGAACTTACCAAAGCAGGAAATACCAACTTTGGTTCTGCGCTATATGGTAAAGTTGCCGGTCTAAAAATTACAACTGCACCAGGTGGAGCTTCCAGTGCCGTAAACGTTCAAATCCGGGGTATTAACTCCCTAAATTATCAACGTCAACCGCTCTATGTTGTAGATGGTGTCATCATCCGTAATGATGAACAATACGGAACTAAAGGAGCCAATAACAACAACTATTGGGATGATCAACGTATCCGTGGTAATGGTATGTTAGATATTAATCCCGCGGATATTGAAAGTATGTCTGTATTAAAAGGATCTGCAGCAAGTGCGTTGTACGGATCAGATGCGGCAAGTGGTGTTATCGTAATTACAACAAAAAAAGGGATTAAAGGCCGAGGATTAGGCATTGATTTTAATTACAATGGTTCTATCGAACGTGCCGCATTTTTACCAAAATTCCAAAATATCTATGGACCTGGTTATGATGCAGCGACCAATCTCGCGAATGGTGCTACCGAAGAGGGATGGATCGCTGATGCGAATTCACCATCAGGAAGACGTCCATACTTTCGTTCATATGGTAACTTTGGTCCAAAATTTACTGGCGAAGAGGTAAGCTGGTGGGATGGTACGACCAAGAAATACGAAGCGCGCGAAAACAACTTTAAAGATATCTTCGATACTGGTTATAATTCGAACATTAACTTTGCGATTTCCAATCAAACAGACAAAGTCAACTATCGTCTGAGCGGTACGCGCATGGATTACAAAAGTACCAGTCCGGGTTCAAAACAAAGCAGAAATACCTTCAACCTAAATAGTACGGTGAAGATGCATGAGAAATTATCATTGGATCTCGTAGCGAACTATACAAACACAAAAACACATAATCGTTCGGCATTACTCGGACAAGTCCTAGGATCCTATGGAGGTTTCTTTAGCCGTACGGAAGATATGTCTGTATTAAAAGAAAAATATCAAACTTCCGATGGGTACAAGTATTCGGCCTTCGGTACGGGACGCGACGAAGATTTCAAATATACCATTCGACCATACAATTTGTTGGATTATTTCTGGTCCCAATATAAAAACAGTTATGACGAAACAGAAAACCGTTTATTAACGAGTGCTACCTTAAATTGGGAAGTCGTAAATCACCTTAAATTGAGAGGCCGTATCGGTAATGATTTCACTTCAGCTGCTATTACAAACAAACAATATAACGAGTATGCAACCCGTTATAATTCCACAACCAACAGCTCAGGAGGATTCAGTACATCAAAGGGACTGTACTCTATATTGTATGGTGATGTATTAGCAACTTATGCCAACAAAATAAATAGCGATTGGGATTACAGTGTAAGTGCTGGTTTCCAATCTAGGGAAGAGAACTATGACGATCAATCGTCTACTACACAAAGCGGACTCGTAAAAGAGAACTGGTTTAGTATCAGCAATAGCTATGCACCAGCAACCACAACAAATGAGCGTAAGAAAAAAATAAAATATGCCTATTTCGGGATGGCCAATATTGGTTATAAGGGATTTGCTTATTTAGATGGTACATATCGCTCGGAATATTCCTCAACCATGCCTCCTGGCAACAACAACTACAAATACGGTTCAGTTAGCGGAAGTTTTATTTTTAGTGATGCTTTGGGGCTAAAGTCTGAAAAATTCAACTTTGGCAAATTGCGTGTTTCTTACGGTATTGTCGGAAATGATGCTGGAATTTATGTCGCAAATGTGGCGAACAGTCAAAATGCAATTGGTACAATCAATGGGTCAGTACCTTCTTTGACTTACAGCGGTAGCTATGGAAATTTAGAGCTAATGCCAGAAATGAAATATGAATGGGAATATGGTTTAGAATTGAAATTCCTAAAAAACAGATTAGGGTTAGATATCAGCTACTATGACAACTACATTGACGATCAAATTTTAAATCTAACAACTGAAGCATCTGCGGGTGCAACTTCCCAATGGACAAATGTGGGTCGTATCTCCAATAATGGTCTCGAAGTGTCATTAACAGCAACACCTATCCAACATGAGAATTTTAGCTGGAATACCCGTCTAAACTATTCATTCAATAGAACAATGGTGGATAAATTAAATACTGGCGGAGACGAGTTAGTTTTTTATAGTGCGGATGAGAATTCCTTAAAAGTCGTGGCCGAAGTCGGCAAGAAATTAGGGAATATTTACGCCTATGATATAGCTAAAGATGAACAGGGGAATAATTTAATTTCCGATGAAGGTTATTATGTCATTGATAAAACAAAGTACAAATATGTAGGAAATATATTACCAAAAGCAATTGGTGGTATGACCAATACATTCAACTATAAGAACTTTTCATTGGATTTCACGGTAGATTATCGTCTCGGTGGTAAAATGGTGTCTGAAAATCAAAAATACGCCATGGGAACTGGTGCGTATGAAAATACTTTGGAATACAGAGAAACGGGTGTTACCTTGGATGGTGTAAATGAGAAAACCGGAGCTAAAAATAATGTACACCTAAGCGCAGCAGAATATTACATGAATACCTTTGCTTGGGGAGCGGATTCATGGACCGAGAAAGGCGCGGTATATGATAACTCTTTTGTCAAAATGCGGGAACTATCCGTTAGTTACCGAATTCCATCTTCTGTAACACAAAAGCTCAAATTAAATAATGTAAGAGTATCCTTATTGGGCCGAAATCTATTTTACTTCTACAGAACTCTTAAAAATATTGACCCAGAATCACCAGTTGGAAACCAATGGTGGTCACAAGGGGTAGATGTTGGTTCTAATACTGCAACAAGAAGTTTTGGATTTTCATTGAATGCTAATTTTTAACCGTAATTAATCATGAATAAATCATTTTATATATTATTATTTTTAACGCTATCGACCCTTGGATTTACAGGATGTAAATCTGAATTGGAAGATGCGTTTAACAATCCGGATCAAACCACTGAGGCAAGTATTCCCGGCTTTTTCACCGATTTGTTAAATAACGATCGGGTTCGCCCATCGTATTGGCATTACAGAACATTTATTCTATCAAATCAAGCGATATATACGCAAACTGCTTCTTTTATTCCAAACAATACAATGTACCAGCCGAATGATAGTTATTCCTATGGCTATTGGACAGATTTCTATGCTCCCGGTGTACTTGGCGTTTACCGAAAAATGGAAGCTGCTTACGCGGAATTAACACCAGAAAATCAAGCGAAAGAAGAAATTTTCCTTCAGGCTGGTAAAGTGGTCATGTACGATGAAGCATCAAAACTCATCGACAATTATGGTGATATTCCTTTTTCAGAAGCAGGGAGTTTACCGTTAACGAGCATTGCGAAAAAAGCGAAATTCGATGACCAAAAAGAGTTATACTATTCTTTTATAGATGATCTAAAAGCAATCAATACGTATTTTAGTGAAACTGCTACAACAGGTGATTTTTCAAAATTTGACATTCTAAATAGCGGTGGTATTGACAAATGGAGACGTTATGCCAACTCTTTGCGTTTACGTTTATTAATGCGCATCTCCAATGTCGATGAAAGTAAAGCTAAAACAGAAGTTTTAGAAATGTTGAATAATCCCAGCACATACCCATTAGTAGATGGTTCTGCAAATGCAAACTACCTTCCGGGAACTACGGATATTTTGCTTCAACCATTAACAACGTACACAGGTACGTTGCGTCAAGCGTTAACAGAAGGAAATAATCAATACGCAACGGATTACATGTTAAATAAAACAATGAAACCCGCAAATGACCCACGTATTCCTGTATTTTACGATAAATTTGGTGTTACAAAAGATGGTGTATTTACCCCAAATAAGGAGTATAATGCGATGCCAATTACCTTCACTGAAAATGACATTTTAACAAATTATCAAAAATATGCGGTGTTGGATTCTGCAACATTCTTTGATAATGCAAAACTACCGGGCATTGTTGCAACAGCATCTGAGACTAACTTTGCTAAAGCAGAAGCTTACTTAAGATGGGGAAGTGATACAGACGCAAAAGCAGCTTATGATCTAGCGCTTAAACAGTCCGTTACGTTCTATTATTACCTGAATAATTTAAATACATCAGGTCTGAAAACAGAAACAAAACCTACTGATGCTGTAATCGCTGATTTTGTTGACAATTCAACAGCGAAATATACCGGAACTTCAACAGCAAAATTAGAACTGATCTTGACCCAAAAATGGCTTCATTACGGATTCTTACAGGCGCAACATGCTTGGTCTGAATATAGGAGAACTGGTTATCCAAAAATTACGGTCTTAACAGCTGGAGCTGCAAATTATTCTACGCTTCCATTAAGATTTTTATATCCTACTGGAGAGATTTCCGTTAACTCCGAAAATTACGAAGCTGTTCGTTCAAAAGATACTAGAACAACCAAACTTTTCTGGGACGTTAATTAAGGCATACACTACATCTATCTATAAGAAGGCCACCTTAGGTGGCCTTCTTTTTATCATTTTCATTATCTTTATCCATGCAAAAATTAAAAACCATTATATCCACTGCGCTGATCGCTTCAAGCGCAACACTAGCGTTTGGCCAGGCACATAACGTATCTAATGGCTATCAAAAACCGACAGATCCCTTAGTAATTGAAAATCTCGAACAATGGCAAGATATGAAGTTTGGTCTTTTCATGCACTGGGGTACCTATAGTCAATGGGGAATCGTTGAAAGCTGGAGTATCTGTCCTGAAGATGAAGGCTGGACCCAACGCAAACCCGAACATGGTAAAACTTATTTTGAATACCTCAAGAACTACGAAAATCTACAGACCACCTTTAATCCTACGGATTTCAATCCACAAAAATGGGCCGATGCCGCAAAAGCTGCCGGCATGAAATATGTCGTCTTTACAACAAAACATCACGATGGATTTGCCATGTTCGATACCAAAGAATCGGATTATAAAATTACATCCTCCAAAACGCCATTTTCCACAAACCCAAAGGCAAATGTGACCAAAGAAATCTTCAATACCTTCCGCAATGACGGTTTTAAAATTGGGGCTTATTTCTCCAAACCGGACTGGCACTCCGATTACTACTGGTGGTCATACTTTCCGCCAAAAGACAGAAATGTAAATTATGACCCTAAAAAATATCCGGATCGTTGGCAAAAATTCAAAGACTTTACCTACAATCAAATCAACGAGCTGACCTCAGCATATGGCAAAGTCGACATTCTTTGGTTGGATGGTGGTCAGGTGCGCCCCTTAGAAACCGTTGACAAATCTGTTGACTGGCAACAGACAATCAAAATGGATCAGAATATTGACATGGACCGCATTGGGGGCATGGCAAGGAAAAATCAACCCGGCATTATCGTTGTCGACCGTACAGTACCTGGAAACTGGGAAAATTATGTCACACCTGAACAAGCGATTCCTGAACATCCCTTGGATATTCCATGGGAAAGTTGTATCACCATGGGAAATTCGTTCAGCTATGTGCCCAACGACCAATACAAACCGACCAAAAAGATTGTTGAAACATTGGTAAAAATTATTTCCCGCGGTGGAAACTACCTATTGAACATCGCCCCTGGCCCAACAGGAGATTATGACCAGGCAGCATACGATCGCTTGAACGAACTGGCAGCCTGGATGAAAATCAATCAAACTGCAGTGTTTGCAACACGTACGATTGCTCCATATCACCAAGGTGACTATTACTACACTAGAAGCAAAGACAGTAAAGTGGTCAATGTATTCCATCTTTCTGAAGGTGATACTTACCAGCAGCCAAACGAATACGTCTTTCAAGTACCTGATAATTTTAGCGTAAAGAAAATCGCTATTTTGGGTCATAAAGGTAAATTAGACTGGTCTCAACGTGGTAACCAAATTACCTTAAGAAGCCCTAGTACACGATTTAGTTATGCGACTGCAATTCAATTGCAAAGCAAATAATATAAAATTCCGTTGGATATAATCCAACGGAATTTTATCATTTAACAAGGTCATTGTTTACCGATCACCGCCTGAACATCTCAATATTCCCAAAGCCTCTGCTCAGGAATAAGAAAATAAGTCATCAACAAACTATGGGGTTTTTAGAACCTTAAATTCCAATGAAAAAAATCAACCTATTTCCACTATTTATCCTTCTTTTTCTCTCCTCATGTGCAACGTATAAACCTCAGATCCTGGTATCAGAGCAAATTTTTAAAACAGGCCAGGTTCCATTCCAACAATGCCATGCTTCCACGATTCAAGTCATCGGAAAAGACAGTTTATTGGCAGCCTGGTTTGGTGGTACACATGAATCTAACCCCGATGTTGTCATATGGAGTTCACTGTATAGCCATGGACAATGGCAGCGTCCTGTACAGATTGCAGACGGTATCCTTGGTGACAACCGCTTTCCAACATGGAATCCTGTCTTCTATCAATACCCGCACAGTGACACCCTATCTTTGTATTATAAAATAGGGCCCAATCCCAGAGAATGGAAAGGCTATGTCAAACATTCACTGGATAAAGGAACGACCTGGTCTGCAGCGCAGCAGTTGCCTGAAGGTATTTTGGGGCCTATCAAGAATAAACCGCTCACCTTGACAAACGGACTGCTTCTCTCCCCTTCCAGCACGGAGTCCAAAGAAGAAATCTGGAAAGCACACCTGGAAATCAGCCGCGATCATGGCCGCTCCTGGTCCGTCAGCGCAATACGCCCCGATACCAGTATCCAGGTTATTCAGCCAAGTGTGATCCAACATACAGATGGACGCATTCAGGTGCTCTGTCGAAGTAAAGAAAATAAAGTGATGGCAGCATTCTCAGCAGATGAAGGCCTTACCTGGGGCCCCTGGCAAGCCACAAACCTGCTCAATCCCAATTCTGCCACAGACGCCATCCGTTTAAATAATGGTTTATTTATCATCGTCTTCAATCCGGCCATCGCTGGCAACGACTGGTGGGAAGGACGCACAAAACTCCATGTCGCCATATCAAAGGATGGCTTACAGTGGAAAGATGTCCTAACCCTTGAAGATGGGGTAAAGAACGATGAATATTCTTATCCGACAATTATTCAGGACACAAACGGTCTTATCCACATCACCTATACCTGGAATAGGAAAAGTATCAAGCATATTGTGCTCAAATAAGAATGATAGTTGTAACAAAAATGGCAGTAACTTCGTTGTATGCTAAAAACCAAGTTATGAGATCAATATCAAAATTATTAACATTATTAGCATATATCGTATCCGTAGGTTGCTCAAAGGAAACTGCTAATCACAACCTCTATCTCGAGGGAACCTATTCAGGAAAATTTATAGTCAGCTATAAAAATCAGGACCAAACTTTCACTGGAGACGTAACTGTACGGTTTAAAGCGGACAGTTTCTTTTGTACAGCAAACAAAAATAGATTTCCTGCAGGTGGCTCAGGAACATATGAGATTAATGGCGACCAAATTATTTTCAAAGATAAAAATGTATGGACCGCCGACTTCGATTGGGCTTTAATATTGAACCACAATTACACCTATTTAGTGAATGGAAACGATCTAACTTTAACAAAAGCTCCCCATCAACATAATAGCTATATCTATAAATTAACGAAGGATTAATTAATAATCCTTCGTTAATTCCAATTCTCCCTTCAACCGGATATCATCGGAAGATGCGCCGACCAAAAGTTTAAACCTGCCTTTTTCCGTCTTCCATTCGTTACCTGCATTCCAAAGTTTGAGGTCCTCCTTGGTCAATTGAAAAGAATAACGTTCTTTCTTTCCTGCGGCAATGTTTTTACGCTCAAACCGCTTCAACTGCATAACAGGTGTCACCACCGAACTTACTTCATCCACAACATACAACTGAGCGACTTCATCGCCCGCCAATTTGCCCTGGTTTACCACGTCGAACGACACTGTACATACAAAATCATTGCCATTCTCCTTCAGCGAGACCTGTAAATTGGAGTAATCAAAACTACTGTAGCTCAACCCATAACCAAAAGCATACAATGGTTTGGCCGACATTTCCACATAATCGTGATGTTTAGGTTTTGTATGGTTGTAATGTACAGGAAGCTGGCCGACCGAACGAGGTACCGAAATCGGTAATCTTCCAGCCGGATTATAGTCACCGAACAATACATCGGCAATAGCCAAGCCGCCTTCTTGTCCCGGATACCAGGCATTCACGATCGCAGGCACATGTTCAGCTGCCCAATTTAAGTTCAATGGTCTCCCCATAATCGTAACAAGTACAACTGGTTTTCCCGTCGCCTGTATCGCTTTCAGCAACTTGATCTGATCGCCCATCATATCCAAAGAAACGCGATCAAATCCTTCTCCGCTCTCCATATCACTTACCGTATTGGGATCCACATTGGCTGCTCCAGTTGCTTGATACGACGTTTTAAAATCACGTGCACTCGAACCACCCAGGACTAAAACCACCGCATCGGCCTGCTTTGCAGCTGCGACGGCGGCAGCGATATCGGAATTGCTTGTATCACGGATTGCACAACCTTTCACATAATCAACCTTGGTACTGTTACCAACTGCCGCCCGTATTCCGGTCAAGAGGGTCTGAACTTTCCCCTCAGCTTGTGGAGCAGTATAATCGCCCAGCTGATTATAGGCATTGTGGGCATTCGGTCCTATAACGGCTATTCGTTTCAACGATTTACTTAAGGGTAAGATATGCTGATCGTTTTTAAGCAAAACAATCGACTCGCGGGCCACCTGTCTTGCTACCGTTTTATTTTGTGCCGTAGCGACTTTTTGCGCTACCAACTTTTCATCCACATAGGGATGATCAAAAAGCCCCAAATTGAACTTCATTCGCAGTACACGGGCTACTGCTGTATCAAGAACAGCAGGTTCAACGAGCCCCTGTTGGACAGCCTTAAGCAGATTTGAACCATAACCAGTCCCGCTTAGATCGACATCCAATCCGGCATGTATACTTTGTGAAGCCGCTTCTTCTGCAGTCGCTGCTGTTGCATGCCCTCCATTGAGCCCTGATATACTCAGTAGATCCGATACAACAAACCCCGTAAATCCCCAGTCTTTACGTAGAATGTCTTTTAGCAACCAGGGGTTGGCAGAACAAGGAATACCATCAATGCTATTATATGCTGTCATTACCGACCCAGCTCCCGATTTTACAGCACGCTCAAAAGGCGGCAGAAAATACTGTCTCAGGCTTCGTTCTCCAACCGATACGGACTCACCATTGTGACCGCCATCTGGAGCGGCATAGGCTACAAAATGCTTTAAAGTTCCTATTATTTTATCGCGCTCACCTAGCTTCTCACCCTGAAAACCACGGATCATTGCAGTTCCCATCTGACCGATCAGATAGGGATCCTCCCCATAGGTCTCTTCAGTGCGCGACCAACGTGGATCTCGTGCCAAATCTAATACAGGACCATAGCCGTTTTT
Source organism: Sphingobacterium siyangense (assembly GCF_007830445.1). Lineage (GTDB taxonomy): Bacteria > Bacteroidota > Bacteroidia > Sphingobacteriales > Sphingobacteriaceae > Sphingobacterium > Sphingobacterium siyangense. Next base: position 23,445 of record NZ_VLKR01000020.1, read on the forward strand.
ACCACCCACAGCATAAGTCTCCATGGCGATTGTTGATGCCATATCCTGAATCAACTGTGGGTTCCATGTACTCGCCTGTCCGATCGCGGTAGGGAACACTGTTGCACCAATCGCCATATGTCCATGTGGCGCCTCCTCAGACAACAACAATGGAATCCCTAGTCGAGTACTATCCACCATATAACGTTGGATCGCATTTGTAGCGCGCGCAGCTTCCACAGGGCTCAGGCCATTCAGTAAGGTTTTCTGTGTCCAAGGATCTGCACGTAAGGTTGCCCATAACAATCCGATATGCTGTTCTTTTACTGCCTTTCGCAATTTATTGCTGATTGTAACCTGCTTTCCGTTTTTGCTATACATTTCCCAGCCCAGCAATTTGCTCAATTGCCCGACTTTCTCTTCCACAGTCATTCTTCCCAATAGATCACTTACCCGTTTTTCAATTGGTAATGTACTATTCTTATAGGGCAATTGCTGGGCTTGAAGTTGTGGGCAGAGCAATGTCGCCATTGCCGCCATAAGTAATATACGGACTTTCATAAGTGGATTATTATTTATCTAGTTTTCTTCATTAATCGGATCCGGTTTTATTATTTCACATTATCTATGCAACCGGTTTCCAAACCACTAAATTAACGATTTAGCCTAAATAATCAAGTTAAATTTTGATTCCTAATTCTTTTAATAATCATAGGGCGGCAGCATCGGTTTGAACAGCGTTCATCTAAACAACCTAACACAGGCTTTACTTTATGTATTGAAGTAGAGGAGAGCAAATGGCAAATATCCACGAAATTCATTCTTGCACGTTGGGCAACAACAAAACAGTTAGACAAAGAAAAAACTAATGTGAAAGATTCAATTGCAATTTCATCAAAACAGAATTGAACAAAAAAATAAAGACAGCAAGCCGTCTTTATTTTGAATGTTAAAGGAAATATACTACTTATCTTATTTTGTTGCAGCCGTTCGCTTACCTTGAAAATAGTATTCAATTGGAGCTGCGTATGCTAGAGGATTATTATTGCGCGAAATTAATATGAGCTGATCACCATCAAGCTGTACCTCATAACTTTGGTATGGGCTACTGTCGGCAAACTTGATACTTTTCTTCTCTTTATCATAGGCAAATGCGCGATGCTGTCCTTCAGCAAAAATCAAACTTTCAAATGTCAACTTATCATCCCCACATAGTTCTTTACCACGATTGACAGTGAACTTATTCGCTGATTCAGCAAATGTAAATGTATACACATTATCCTTTTCACAATCTTTCGGTTTGTGCTTCAATTGCTCGTTTGTCGTCCCTTTCGCAGACACGATGGGGCTCCATTCAAAACTTTCCAGCTGTTTTTGAACATCCATAGGTACAGTCATTTCATTTTCCTTACTACAGCTCGTCAGTAAAAAGAGGATTGCAAAACTCCCTGTAAATAATTTATTCATTACGGTTTCCATTAGTTATATCTTGAGAACGATCGTTCTAACAATATCGCTACAATAAAATCAAGCATTTTTAATTAAACAGATAAAAATAGACTAAGATCCGGAAAGCACTTCGCGCCACAAATTAGGATGATCTGTTTGAATAAGACGTACAAAAGGATATTTCTCCAAAAAAGATCGATAAGCTTTCTTTCCCTCCTGTTCTGCTTTGTCGTCATATTCCCCCAAACTATTCATCCAAAAATAAATGCCCTGTTGGCGCAATGCATTAAGTTTTTCGGCATCAATAAATGATTCATCAAGATGGACAATTGAGGTTAATTTCATCTTTAGTATGGCCTCTAGATCCTTCATATTACGTGCCCTCGGAAAAAGCGTGATCGCTGGATTGAGTTTGTAAATCTTGAGCATGTCTTTATAATCATAGAGAAAAAATAGTACCTGGTCTTCCATCCCCTCCTGTTCAACAAGCGCATAGGTTTTCTTAATAAACTCTTTGCGATCTTCTTTAAAATCGAGATCAACAAGGATTTTTCCCTTTGCAACGCGCAAAGCTTCCGATAGCGTTGGTATAACATGATCCGAGCCTTCACCATTAGCCTTTTTGCGTAAGTGAAGCTGTTGAAGCTCGGCATAGGTTTGTTTGGCGACCTCTCCTTGCCCGGTTGTCGTCCGATTGACTGTTTTATCGTGCATCAATACAAGTACACCATCTTTGGTGGCCCGCACATCGACCTCTACCACGGAAGCCCCCTGCCGAATGGCTTCTTCGATAGCAGCAATTGAGTTTTCAGGTTGCTCCAGATGAGCTCCCCGGTGTGCGGCAATGTGTAAACTTTTTTGCTCTAACTTTTTTATTAAATCGATCGACTGAGCATATAAGTGGGTCGTAGAACTTACTATTATACCCAACAGAATAGTAGAAAATAAAATCTTTTTCATTGCTGTATAGTTATTTTTTTGCAATCTCTTTTTGTTATACCTTAAAAACCGGCGATCTCGCTGCAGTTACATCTCAATCGCGTCATGGAGTGAATCCCGCAATTATATTGACGGAAAGTAATCCGGTTTGAATGGATTACCTTCCGTCTATGACGTTCTACTTTTTCGACAACTCGAATGAATCAAACAACTGCCCATTCAGCTTGTAGCTTGAAAAATACAATTTATTTTCGGTCAGCTTGATCACCTGATACAATTGCGTCTGTGACGTTGCAACTTCCATCCAGCGTTCAGAATCAGATTCATACATCTTAGGCCCCGCTACAGACAGGAGATAGACAGGTCGCTTTTTACCCAGCCCGCCACGAGCGTAGGTATGATCGTGGCCCTGAAGGACCAAATCGACACCATATTTCTCGAAAATAGGTTTGAAACGTTCTCTCAAGATGGTATTGTCACGATTTTTTGCCGTAGAGTATACGGGATGGTGCATGACAACAATATTCCATTTTTTTGGTGATGAAGACAACACTTTCTCCAACCACTTTTCCTGTATCGTTGCTGCAGTAGAGTCGAGCATAATCAATTGAGAATTTAGGGAGATCATACGTAGATCCTGGTAATCGAGGTAGTAAACAGCATCTTGTATACCCTCAGGGCCATTCCTTGGCAAGTTGAATTGTGCTTTCCAATGCGGGTCAAGTACAAGCTTCCCAAGCGAGTCGCGACGGTACTCGTGATTACCCGGTGTTGGAACAGCAGGGATCATCTGATGAATAAATCCTGCGGCCTCATGCCATTCTGCCCACTCCTCGTCTGCATTCGAACGATTGATCAGATCGCCCGCGTGAACAATAAAGCGTGCATTCGCTTCCTGCTGGAAAGCACGCCGAATGGCACGTGCCCAGCGTGAACGTAAGTCGTTCTGTGCATCACCCAAATAGATAAATGAAAACGCGCCTGAACGCTCCGCAGTCCTAAATTGGTTCCAGGCACTCCAATTGCTGCCATCTCCAACGCGATAGGCATAAACTGTACCGGGTTTCAGGTCACGGAAGGTTACCTGTCCATAAGCATCCTCTTGCTGTCCTCGCTCGAGCGGTAGCGCTGTTCCATTTATTGTGATCGCGTTTTTTTCAAGTTCTGGATTGCTCTGTTCTTCAGCAATCTGACCAATTATTTTGGTCCTATCCGCATTGATCCGCCAAGAAACAGACTGCGTACTGCTGGGCTCATCGGACCAGGTCAACGTAATCCGATCAGGTTGTTTGTCTTTATTATCCGTCTGGCTTTTCCCTTCCAATAAAGTGCAGCACAGTACTACAGCAAGAAGAATATGTTTGATTTTCATTGTGATATTGATTTTATAAGCGATTTGATTACTCTATTTAATAACTTTTAATTGATGATTACGAATTACCAGGGTTTGTTTGTTCCTTGCAATAACCAAGGTTTTGACCAAGCGCTATTTTCATTATCCGCTTGTGAATAAGCGGTCTTTTCAATACGTTTCAAGGCCTCCTCGGCATTTTTTTGATTCACACTCATTTCGGTTTGCATATAAGGTACACGAACAGGAAGCTGTGTACGAATGGCTGCGGGGCCGGCCTTTAAAGCGGGGTACCCTGTGCGACGATAATCAAACCAGGACTGTGCGGCAGTTGACCAACTGGCGATCCATTTTTGTTCAATGATCTGCACTTGCGTATTTTCAAACGCCACACCTTTCTGACGGATATAGTTGGAATAGTCTGCGCCCTTTCCCCAGCTTGCCAACGATTCCTGTATAGCACGCTCATAATAGGTCTTGGCTGACTCAGGCAGCCCCCATCCTTTCCAGGCTGCTTCAGCCAAAATAAAATTAACTTCGGCAGCAGAAAGCAAGCGTGCTTTTAACAAACTTCCCTTCGCCGAACGATAGCTATCATTCAGGTAAGAAACATGCGGATTGATCGAGGTTTGCCCCGGTGTTGGATTGAGGTTGTAGGCCGAAGGGTTTTTAGATACACTTGGCGGCAGTCCAACATACTCCTTATCGGTATCCACCGGAACGCCTTTGACGACATCTGGCGATACAATCCGAACACCATTAACGATCTTATCTGTACCTGCGGGCTCGTTACTGCGGATCTCAATGGGTATGTCTACCTTTCTTGCCCAAACCGCCAAACGAGGGTCGCCAAGTTCCTGTAGCCGGTCGACCAGTGTTGCACACATTTTCATTCGTCTAAAATTACTTCCACTGGCATCATACACCGTATTTGACGGCCAGGAGTCATTTGCATTATTTCCAACAAAATCCATCAATACATCATCAGTGGTACTCGTAATAATTGGAAATTTATCGGGATTGGCAACAATACTTTCAATCCCCTGTTTGGCAAAGTCAGCAGACTTTGCTGAAATGCGCATATAATACCGTAATGCCAAAGAATTGGCAAAACGACGCCATTTGGAAGCCTTTCCGCCAAAGTAAACATCCGCATTCGCCAGCACCTCATAAGAACCATCGGGGCGGGATAGAAGTTCATTGGCTTGTTTCAACTCGTCGATAATTCCCTTATAGATTATTTCCTGACTATCGTATTTCGGAAAATTATATACAGCATCTCCCAGTTCCGCTTTTAAGGCATCGGTATAAGGAGCGTCTCCCCAGAGATCAGTCACCAATCCGAATAAGTAAGCGCGCATCACCAGCGAAACTCCTGTATGAAAATCCAACCCTAATTTCTCCGCGCGTTTACGCATAAGCTCATTGTCACGTAAAAAGCCATAATAAGCATCCCAACTCAGAATCCCTCCTGTCCATTCGTAGTCATTATGTGAATTGAACCATGCATCAAATTGGGTGTGCTGCATAACTCCGCCAAGATCTGAGAAACTCAATTCGTTGTATTTTTTCGCTGTTCCTGTCAATATCGTCGGCAATAACAGATTGGGATTGGCGTCTTCCTCACTTACACCGTTCGGATTGATATTAAGTTCAGTCAGATCTTTACAAGCTGAAATATTCCATACCATCCCAAGGCCTACTACAGCCATGGTGAATCTCTTCAACTGATTTTTCATTTATGTCGTATATTAAAATGTCACATTTACTTTAAATCCAATAGGCATTGACCAAGGGGTAACGTTGTAGCGCTCAATCCCCTGTTTAAATCCAACACCAGTTTCTGGCTGAAAGGCCATTTCCGGATCTATACCTACTTTCGCTTTGGTCCATAAGATCAGGTTACGGGTATAGACTCCCACGCTGCCATTCTCTATTCCGAGACGTTTCAGCCATTTTCCTGATAAATCGTAGCTAAAGGACAGTTCCCGAAGCTTGATAAAAGAAGCATCAAATGTCGCTGCATTCATAAAATCCCAAGGGTAATTGTCTGAATAAGCGATATATTTTGTTCCTTCACCACCAAGATTCTCTGTATAACCTGTGATATTACCTTTATCATCATATTGTGCGATAACACCTGGATTAAACACCCCAAAATTGCCAACAAGACCACCCACACTGATCGGATAACCACCATACTCTTCGCCTGGTCCTCCAACAATGGGATACCTATTGCCTTGCACGCGAACAAGATTGTTATCGACCAAATAATTGCGTAGCGTTTCGCCTGTCATCCCATTGGGGTTGATCATCTGATCAAGAAAACGCTGCGTGGTTAGGTTCGATTCGAAATAGCGATAGGTCTGCGACATAAATTTCCCGCCAAAACGCATATCTGCGGCAATATTCATCGTCCATTTTTTATAGCGAAGACTTGACTGTAATCCCATCGTGAAATCGGGATTGAAGTTTCCGATTTTGTTTCGGCTATTATTGATCCGTACAGCCTGCCAAGAACCATTTTTATTGAGAATAGGAAAACCATAGTACGGCGACGATTGATCCTCTACGGTCACTAACTTGGAATCGTACAGATCCCCGATCTCTTCCCCGACATAGGTACGTGCCCCACCCCGACCGTCGGTCCAAAAGGTATAGAATTCTACACCATCAGAAAGCTCATCGATACGGGTACGATTGCGATGCCAATTGACACCAACGTCCCAGGACCAATTTTCCTTGGCAATAGGTCGCCCGGAAACAGCAAGTTCAATACCGCGGCTGCTTAACAGTCCGGCGTTGATATTTTTAGAATTGAAACCACTTGATCCGGGAAGTGTTGTTGAAATAATTTGGTTTCTGTTCTCCAGCTTATAGTAGGTTCCTTCAAACTTCAGTCGATTATTCCACATGCCTAGATCCAAACCAAATTCGTAAGATGTTGCAATTTCGGGCTTCAGATTAGGAACCAAGAGTGATCCCGAACGTGTTAGCCGCAATACATCACCCCAGCTACCGGGATTACTCAGTACATTGGAGAGATTATAGGGATAAGTATCATTTCCTACACGTGCAATACCCGCTCTCAGTTTTGCCAAATTGATCGTTTTAGGCAGAGAAAACACCTGGTTAGCCAACACACTTAGGGATGCCGAAGGATAGAAATAGGACCGATTGTTCACAGGTAAGGTGCTGGACCAGTCATTGCGCCCAGTCACATCTAAATAAACCATATCCCTGTAACTTAGATTGATCAGTCCGTAAACACTGTTTATGGCTCTTTCAGAAATTGTACTGTAGAAATCCAAATTTAATGGACTGATATTGGCCAATGTGTAGAGTCCCGGCGTGATTAATCCAGCGCCATTCTTTGAGGTATTTTGCACGGATTTACCACGATTATACCGCAAATTTCCACCCAGTGATCCTGTGATCTGAAAGTCGCTCATCTTCTTTGTATATGCCGTCAGAAAGTCGATATTCTGTTCCATATTCATCAGATTAACAATCCCATAAGCACCTCTGGGTTCGTTCGTATAACTGTAAGGGATTTTTGTTTCCCTATTTTCCCAATAAATATCCGTTGCGTACCGTATCATGGCCGTCCAATCTTTTTTGATGGTCCAATCTAACCGTAAGTTTCCAAAGACGCGGTCTCTTGTAAAAGCATTATTCACTCCATAAGCAAGGAAATACGGGTTATTGTGGTTGCCAATAGACTGTGAACGCTGTTGGATCTGCTCCTGCCCTGGCAACCAATAATCCTGCAATTCCAGAATATTGATGTGAGGTGCAACTTCATAGGCCGCTTGCATCGGATTGGTTCCCCGATTTCCTGCAGGTCTATTGCTGGAGTTATTTCTGCTGGCATCTAGCGAAAGCCCCAATGTCAAACTATTGCGAAGGCGCATGGTCGAATTGATATTCAAGGTGTTTCTGAACAGATCCGAATTGGGGATAATACCCTTATTGGCCATATTGGAATACGAGAAACGATAGTCCAATTTTTCGCTTCTGTTGCTCAGGGAAATCCCATTGGTACTTGTGACCCCAGTCTGGACAAAGTTTTTAATGTTATTTGGGTACGCTTTTAGTTCCGTAGGAATGGGCTTACCGTTCTCGTCAAGCGGACTATTCCATTGGACAGCTTTATACCCCTTATCCAGTGCAGGGCCTACCATAACACTAGACTCCTCCTCAATAACTAAATTGCCGGGCAGGTCGCCTGGTCGCCATGGCAAGGTACCGCTTGCAAATTTGTTATGCAATTCAATAAATTTATACGGGATATCAAATACTGTGTTACTAGTCACAGCAATGGTCATCTTCTCCGCATTCTTACCACTTTTGGTTGTGATCAGCACTACACCATTACCTGCACGTGAGCCGTAAAGCGCAGCTGCACTTGGCCCCTTCAAGATAGAAATATTTTCAATATCTTCGGGATTGATATTGGCAATTGCATTACCATAATCCACTTTGTTGTCGTCACCGATCTGACCAACATTATTTAAACTATTCATCAAGGGCACTCCATCTACGACAAATAGCGGCTGGTTGTCTGTACTTAGCGATGATGCCCCCCGAATCACCATATTCACGCTGGAACCGGTGGGTCCTGTAGAACTAATCGAAACCCCGGGTACTCTACCTGCCATACCAACCAGAAAGTTATCATTATTGACCCGATTGATATCCTCGCCCTTAATTTTACCGACAGCATAACCGAGGGAACGATCCTGCCGTTTGATGCCCAATGCAGTCACGACCACTTCATCCAATTCGTTGTCATCTTCGTTTAAGACCACCTGACGTATACCTGCTGTGCTGGCATCGAGCTTGAGATCGTTCAACTCTTTTTTTTCATATCCAACATGGCTTATCAGTACATCATATACGCCGGCAGCTAGTCGAATAGTCACTTCACCTTTGGCATTTGACAAGGCGCTCTGTCCAGTCAGTGGAATATGCACGGAAGCTCCCCCAATAGGTTGTTTTGTACGATCGACAAGCTGCAATTTCAAGTCATAAGATTCCTGTTTACCCGTATTTTTTACAAGGACAATACCCCCTGACACTCTTTTTGACTTAATGTTGGTCCCGTTCAGGATATAGGCAAGGACTTCCTCGAAGCTCGCATTCTGGAATTTTTTTTCGGCAATTAAAATCCGATCTAATTGGAGCATACTCCGATCGTAGCCGATCGCTTGACCTGTTTGTTTTGACAACTGCAGTACCGCCTGCGCGGCGTTACCACTAGACAAATGAATATTGATATTATCCCAGTAAGTGCGATTGATCTTTTCCAATCCCTCAGCATGGCTATTGGTTACAGCACAAGAGACCATAGCGCAGATGGCAAGCTTTGTCGCAAGGCCGGTAAGCTTAATTATTTTATACATATATTTGTATGAATGTTTTAAACATGAATATTCAGGTGCTCACTGGTCGATTTAGCGGTTTGCCAGATGAGCACTTTTCTTGGGCAGATAAATTATGCTGTTCTACCCCCTACAGCTTATTTGTATAAGATTATTTCATTTTTCTCCCTCCTAAATTTGATTTGATGAATATTGCAAACGATATTCAGCACCTGGTCTAATGACTGTACATGTGGTATCATAAGCGAATAATTGAATGGATCTGTATTCAGATTTTCGGTAAGCAACACAACACCGAAGCGGTTATAGATTATTTCTTTCAGTTCCTTGAAGCTGATGTTATTCAATTGCATACCGCCTTGTGTCCAAAGGCTGATGTAAGCTGGATCGCTATCGAAAGTTTTAAAATCATTTTTAACTACGCTATACCGGACGGCCTTACCTGCTGTAAGGATATGGTTTGCTCCATTTTTTGCATTTAGAACACTCACCCGCCCAGTTTTAACTTCGACCGTCACATGTTTAGTAGACATCGAATTGTTGACGTTGAATGATGTTCCTAGGACTGCAACAGAAACGCTGCCTGTTTCTATCTCAAATGGGTGTAAAGTATCCCGTCTGACCCGAAAGAATGCTTCCCCTCGATCTAAAAAGAATTTTCTATTTGATGCAAAATTCTTACGATCGTAGCGGATACGTGTATTTCCGTTTAAAAAAATAGATGTGCCATCAGGTAACTGAATTTCTTTCAATTCGCCCGCATTCGTAACCGTTTCCGTCAGTAATGCGACCGCTTCTGTCCGCTTCCGAGAAAGCGACATCGGGTTGTGCTGTAAAAATAGCAGACTGATGCCTCCTAGGACCAAAATAGCCGCTGCTGCTGAAAGCCAAGAGAATTTTCTGACCGGTATGTTGGCCACCTTCTTTGCCCTCGCAGGTGCTTCAGCTATTCCTACACGAATAAATAATTCTTGTTTGATTTTTTCCCGATGATTTGCATCGCTAAAGGGATTAATATCATCGTTTGAAATAGACTCGTACCAGTCGTCAACATGACCTTTTTCCTCCTCAGTCAATTTTCCTCCGAGATAATCTGTTATGATAAGTTTAAAGCGTTCTAAATTCACCTGCATTAATTTTTATACTAATACAGATCAAAACGGGCAAAGTACTTTAATTAAATATGTTCTTTATATTAAATAATCATAAAGGAGATAGCTTCCTGCGAGCAATAAAAATACAGAATCGTGGTCCGCAAACCTTCTTGTCAATTCGTACCGCATAATCTTTTTGGCCTCTGACAGGTAGTTCTTAACGGTCTGTTCAGCCAGATTGAGTTCCTTGGCAATTTGTGTTATTGAATAATTGTCAGAACGCATTAAGTAGACTGCTTTCATCAATCTAGGTAATTTGTCTATCGAATCATCCACAATAGCCTCCAGCGCCTTATACCTGGCAAAGGCCTGGCTATCCAAATTGGAAAAAGCGTCCATACGTTCCATTGATTTCTCCAAGACCTGTTTTCGTACACGCTCCGAGGCGTAGTAATTCAGTATTTTGTTTTTGAGGGCTTTGTGGAAATAGAATTTTATATCGGAGTATTCAGTACTCACGAGCGATCGTTTTTCCCAGATATGGATGAATACTTCCTGCACAAGATCCTTAGCCTGATCCTCTTCCCGAAGATGACGAAAAGCGACGGTGTATAGATCCTCCCAATACCGCTCAAAGAAATGGGCAAAGGCAATGGGGTCACCTTCTTTAAAACGCAACACATAGTGGCTATCTACATTGGCTTCGGTAGTTTTCACCTAACAAAGATAGGTTCGTCAGATTATCAAAATGTTAATTTTTCGGGAAGCTTTTATTTGAATACGCTCTATTATTTGAATGAACTGCGCTACTCAAATGAACTGCGCCATTTGAATACACTCCGCTTAGTCTTTGTAAAAAACCATCCCAGGAATTGTTAATAAACATGTTAACTTTCTAGTATAGAGCAGATCTTTTGTTAAAAACGTAGCGGACGTCCTATTTTTTTACAATTAGGCATTTAGGACAAAAACAGTTCAGCTAAAATGTTAACAACAATGTTAATTAACTTGTAATCAACAACCTTTATGTTAATAACTACTTATCAGTAAAACCTATAAAATTTCATGTAATGACATGTGAATTTAAGTTGAATCATACATATTCGCGGCGTGAAAAACAAAAAATTAGGTAAAAGCTAAGGGTAAATTGAAAGTCGGCTGTCATAAAGATAAAAACTAATCTTTTATGAAACTATCGCCAATCTTACTTATTGGATTATCGCTTCAAGCAGGGTTTACATTCGCCCAGCAACCAGCAGCGCCAAAGCAAAAAAATCAGGTTGTGACCGAAACTGTCAAAGGAACCGTGATAGATAAAAATACCAGATTACCGCTTACAGGTGCCACAATTGTCATTTCATCCAGTGATGGAACAAAGTCTGTAAGTACAGACGCACAGGGCATATTTCGGCTGCAGCAAGTTCCGGTTGGGCGTCAACAGCTTCAAGTTCGCATGGCCGGATATAAACCAGAAGAATTTACAGAATTACTGATCACCAGTGGACGGGAGAATATGGTCAATGTGGAAATGGAGCCGCAAATAAATGCATTAACTGAAGCTGTCGTCTATGCCAATGCCGGAAAACAACCGCTCAACCAGATGGCAATGACGAGTGGACGCTCTTTTTCGCCGGAAGAGACCAACCGCTATGCTGGCGCCTTTTTTGATCCCGCCCGTATGGCACAGAGTTTTCCAGGTGTTGCTGCCGGCGGCGATGACAATGAAATTATTGTTCGCGGAAATTCTCCCAAAAGCTTGCAATGGCGGCTTGAAGGTATCGAAATTGTAAATCCCAATCATTTTGGAGCCGAAGGCGCTGCAGGCGGCGGAATCAGTATGCTCAATACCATGGTATTGGGAAAATCTGATTTCTATACTGGTGGACTTGCCGCGGAATACAGCAATGCAACAGCGGGTGTTTTTGATCTTAGGTTCCGTAAAGGTAATACCGACAAACGCGAATACACATTCAACGTCGGATTACTGGGCGTAGGAGCAACGTTAGAAGGGCCTTTCAAAAAAGGAAGTGACGCTTCCTATTTGATTAGTTACCGCTATTCTTCATTGAGTCTACTGGAAAAAGTAGGTGTAAAAGTTTCAGACACTGGCGTCCCAAAATATCAGGACCTTTCTTTTAATTTTGTATTTCCCACAAAAAAAGCCGGAACCTTTTCCTTATTCGGTATAGGCGGTTTGGGGAAACTTCAACAAACTGCCGAGCGTAATTACGAAAAATGGGACGAACGAACAGACGCCCAAGATCTAAACTTAAAGTTCAACGCGGGGAGTGCTGGACTAAAACATCAATACATTGCAAACGACAGATTATATTTCACCAATATTGTTTCCATGTCCCTTAGCCGTAATTCCAATAGCACTGATACATTAACACGGGACTATGTTTCCAGCCTCTATCACAAGGACAAATTTACGAATACGGCTCTTCGCTATGCGGGTACGCTAAACTATCGCGCCAACAGTAAAAACACGATTAGAGCGGGCTTAAATGCAAGTTTATTACACTATGACCTCTATGCGCTGTCCTACGACACCGAGCTAGCAGCATTGAAAGAGCGGATTAATGAGACTGGGAATACAAGTACTTATGATGCTTTTGCACAGTTAAAAACAGTTTTGAACGACAAACTAACGCTAAATACAGGAGTACATGCAAATTACTTCGCCTTGAGCAAGAGCTGGTCTATCGAGCCAAGGCTTGGCCTAAACTGGCGTGTAGCCGCAGATCAAACGATATCTTTTGGGACTGGTCTATATAACCGACTGGAGCCCTTGGTCTACTATTTTGCTAAAAGTAGCGATCAAACAAGCCTAGAGCCAAACAAGCCTCTTTCGCCAACGAAATCTGCTCAGGCTGTTATTGGCTATGAAAAGAACCTAAGCAGAACACTCCGGTTTAAGACAGAACTCTATTATCAGCATCTTTATGATGTCCCAGTATCTACAGATTCCGACATCAACTTCTCCTTACTCAATGTATCGGATATTGCAGCTATTGGTACATCAAACTACCGTCAGCTTATCAATAAAGGAACCGGCAAAAATTACGGCATTGAGCTGACGCTTGAGAAGTCGTTAAGTAAGGGGTATTACTTCATGGCAACGACCTCCTTCTTTGATTCTAAATTCAAAGCACGCAATGGCAAAGAATACAACACCACATTCAATACGCGTTATGTAGGAAATTTATTGATGGGGAAAGAATGGACCGTGGGAAAGAGTAAGAATAATCTGTTCGGTCTTAATGCCAAATTAATTTATGCCGGAGGAAGAAAGTACTCTCCTGTTCTGGAAGAAGAATCGCTTCGTTTAGACGAAGAAGTTATTGATCAAGATCGCATCAATACCCTGACTGCCGATCCCTACGTACGTGTTGATTTCTCATCGAGCTATCGGGTTAACCGCAAAAAAGTAAGCCATCTTTTTATTTTGGATATTCAGAATCTCCTTAATAGAGAAAACACTGTGGGTATGCACTACAATTTCAGCAAACGTATCATTGAACCTCAAAAATGGACTGGTATCATTCCGACCATTAACTACCGGATTGAATTCTAATGCCCAATAGTAGCAAGTACAACGGAAAGATTTATTTCCAATCGTTTGTCTCCAGACACGAGGCGCTGAAGACAAACGATTGGATTAATGAGACAAGCTCATGCTTCCAACAATACGCTTATTTATTCACTGTTTTTAAGTTACTAAAACCGATAGCCAACTGAAATACCCAAGGAGCGATTACGTATAGCATTCCCGGATTTATAATCCCCCCATTTGGATTCTAAATTGGCAATTCCTTTCTGAAATTCTATACCGACAAGATAATGTTCCCTAAAAAGATAGTTTACTTTTGCACGAGCGCCATAATCAAAAGGTCTCCCAAGTGTATAATCCCCATACTCACCTTCACTCGAATCATTTTTGAACTTGATATCTCCCTTGTTATCAATTGCAATATCGTCCAGGTAAACAGATTCTGAAGTTTTCCATTTCCCGCCCAATCCATAACCGATATAAGGGCCTATACCGACCTCCAACTTACCTGTACCGATCGTAGCATTAAAGACAACATCGATAGGCATTTCTATATAAGACGTATTCGCTTTAAAATCTTTACCCCAGCCTATAAAACTTCCATCTTTTCGTTTAAAGCCCCGTTTAGCAAACACAAATGCCGGTTCTAAAGAGAAATTATCGCTGAGGCGTAATGTGGGACCGAGTCCCAAATACAGGCCTCCGACCGCGGCCGTGCTGGCCTTATCGCCCGCTTTATTTTTAGCATCCACATTTGAAAAGGCGACTCCGGCTTTTACATTCCATTTTGTCTGTGCATAGCCTGCATATGCTCCAAGTGACAGACATAACAATAACGCGGTTTTTTTGATATTCATCATACGAAAAGAAATAGGTTTACATAATTTCCTTATTAAACGACAATCGCTTACAGACGCTACACTGACCTTTGAATTATTGATCCAAATACTCCCAGCAGGCATACCTTTCTAAACAGATATTAACCAAAAATCTTTCGATTTTTAGGCAGGCTGTTACGAAAACGATTGCGAGAAAACGTCCTTATTGTTCTCTATCAATACTGTAAATTCACTTCACAGAAAATTCATTTTTCAGACCAATTAAATCTAAAAGCCTATGATCAAGATCAAGAACACATCCGTTTCGACGAATCGTTGGATGTATCCGGCAATACCATTATCCTGCTTGTTGGTCGTATCTAGCCTGACAACACAAGCGACTCCATTTGCACCTGTTAAGACAAACAGCAAGCTTTCACTGGCCATGCAGCAGACAACCATTCGGGGTAAGGTTTTAGACAAAGATGGCAAAGGCATCGCCAATGTCACCGTTCAGATTAAAGGAACGAATCTAGCAACATCGACCAATGCAAGTGGTTCATTCGAAATCAAAAGTCAACAGAACGACGCAACATTGGTTTTCACGAGCATCGGTTATAAGAGTATCGAAACGAAGGCACAAGCTGGCAACCCGCTTACGATCACCTTGGAGAATGAGTCCAAGGGACTCGACGAGGTTGTTGTTGTCGGTTTTGGTACACAGAAAAAAGAAAATGTAACCGGTTCGGTCTCTTCCATCCAGATGTCCGAGGTTGTGGAAAGCAGACCTGTAACCTCCTTGTCAGCTGGTCTAGCTGGACAGGCGCCGGGATTATATGTTAATCAGGGCTCAGGCAGACCGGGCAGTGATGGGGGAACACTACGTGTTCGCGGACAGGGAACACTCAATAATGCCAATCCACTTGTCGTGATCGACGGTGTTATTGGCGACATGAACTTGATCAACCCACAAGATGTCGAAAGCATATCGGTTTTAAAAGATGCTGCTTCAGCGTCAATTTATGGTTCAAGAGCCGCAAATGGTGTTATCCTCATTACAACGAAAAAGGGTAAATCGGAGCAATTTAAAGTTATTTACAACAATTATTTCTCGAGTCAAAAACCATCCAATACCATTGGAATGGTTTCCAACTATGCCAACTATATGGAGCTGATCAATGAAGGCTATCGCAATGGCGATCCAAATGCTAAGCCCATATTTTCGCAGGAAAAAATTGACCTTTGGCGCCAGGACGCAGGACAGGATCCATTGAAATATCCCAATACGGACTGGGTTTCGGACCTTTTCCAGAACAAAATCAGCCAAAACCACAACCTTTCCTTTACCGGAGGTAGTGACAAAATCAAGTTCTTTGGTTCCTACGGCCTCCTCAATAACCCTGGAATCATCGAACAAGCAACCTATAAACGTCATACCGGACGTATCAATCTAGAAGCTGATGTAAAACCTTGGTTAACGTTGGGAGCCAATATCAATGGTGTCGTTTCCAAAACAGATATAGGCACCAATATCATCGATGATGTATTTACTTTTGCCGCAGCAAGTACTCCGGGGATGGTCCTGCGTGCTCCAGATGGAAGATTTGGTTCGCCAAACAATCCGGAAGATGACCCACAGTCTAACAACGTGCTACACCGCCTTTATGCGCAGAAAGGCAACATCAACAAAAACCGTTTCGTGTCGCGCTTCTACGGAAAACTGAAACCCGTCGAGGGACTTTCCATCGAAGGATCGTACACCTATACCTATGACGATGATTTCGTCTACTCTCAACCCGTGTTCAATGACCGGTGGAACTTTTTGACAAATACAATTGCCTCAGCGGGTACAGGCCGTTCGTCGGTAACTAACGAATCAATCAAATCCCACCGCTATTACATGGATGGAATTGCCAAATATAAAAACAAGCTCTTTGAGAAACTGAACTATGAAGTCATGGTGGGTGCCAGCCAGGAGTATTTTAAAGATGGTTGGTTTGCGGCATCCAAACTCGACCTTGTAGATCCATCCCTGACCGTTCTGAATGCGGCGACTATGGATGCCTCCGCTTCTGGCAATATCACCGATTGGGCTATGCGTTCGTTTTTTGGCCGGATCAACCTATCCTGGGATGACAAATATTTGTTGGAAGCCAATCTACGGACAGACGGTTCATCTCGTTTTATGAGCGGAAAAAGCAGATGGGGAACATTTCCATCCGCTTCCTTTGGCTGGAAAGTTTCCTCAGAAGACTTTTATGACATCAAATGGATGCCTAACCTGAAATTCCGTGCATCATATGGTGCCTTAGGTAACAATGGAACCTCCGATGAGTCTTTCCGCAAAAACGCCAACATCAACAATTATGAATATCAAGCGCTTTATAATCCAACAAACTATGTGTTAAACAACCAGCTCTATGTAGGTTTTGCGCAGACCGTATTGAGTAATGCGCTTCTGACTTGGGAAAACACTTATATCCTGAATGCTGGTTTAGATTTTGACCTTTTCAATTACAAACTAGGGGGCTCGATCGACGTTTTCAACAAAGTAACCGACAACATCTTAATCAACCTGCCTGCTCCGCTTGTCGTTGGAAATGCGACAATACCACGCACCAATGCGGCCAAAGTACGTAATAATGGTGTCGAGCTGAATTTGACTTACCGCGATAAAATTGGCGATAATTTTAAATTCAACATTGGTGGCAACTTTACCTTTATTGACAATAAAGTGGTCAAATTTAAAGGCAATGACAAGTCTATCAGTGGTTCCAATTTACTTCAGGAAGGTTATGCCATTAATACCCAATATATCCTGTTGACCGACCGCATATTACAGACAGATGCTGATATGCAGCTCGTGCAACAGATGATCGATAATGCGCCAATCGATCCAAACACCAATCAAAAAGTAAATCCATTCGCATCCTATGGTACACCTAAAAAAGGGGATCTCTTGTATAAAGACACCAATGGAGACGGCGTCATCAACGACAATGACCGGGTTCCGGTAGGTCATGGTACGGCGCCACGGATGACCTATGGTTTTAACATGGGATTCGATTATAAAGGATTTGATTTCTCGGTCTTCTTGCAAGGTAATGCAGGCAACAAAGTCGTGTGGACGGATGGTTATTACACACCCACTGTTCGCTGGGGCTATCAAATCAATCAGGAAATTGCTGATGGCCGATGGACTGAAGGTGCAACAGATGCAAAATTCCCGCGATTGTTGCCTTATACCGATACAAGAAACACCAAAAACAGTGATTTCTGGTTACAGAACAAGGCATTTATCCGCGTAAAAAATATCCAGCTGGGCTATACAATCCCGAACGATATCACTAAGCGGATACAGGTGCAAAACCTACGCGTATTTGCATCGCTGGAAAATTTTTGGACCATTACCAAATATAAAGGTTTCGATCCGGAGATCAGCGGTACCAACTATCCAACAATGAAACAGGCTGTTTTTGGCGTTAGCTTATCTTTCTAATAAGAAAGAAATGTAACTGGAGGTATCCCCTTCCTGTATTAAATAAATTATGGACAAAAGTTGAGGAGGTGGTTTAACACCTTTGAATATAACACATATCATGAATAATTAATTAAACCTCATGAAAAAAATTTCACTACTCATAGCCGGATGCATTGCTTTATCATCTTGTTATAAGCTTGATACCAACCCCTACAGTCAGGTAAGTGCTAGCACATTCTGGCAGAATGAAGACCAAGCCCTAGCTGGCGTACTGGGCTGTTATAATGATTTAAAGAAAGAAGCCACCTTTGGTTTGCAATTTTCTTACGATGGTCTTACCGATATTGGTCTGGGCTATGATCCCCCGGGTTTGGGCGAAGTGATCAGCGGTACTTTTACGGACCGTTCGTCAATTATTGTGGATAGATGGCAAGCGGGCTACGATCTTATCCAACGTTGTAATCATGCAATCGCGCATATCCAGCCTATGACCATAGACAAGGCCAAACAGGAGGGCTTTATTGCGGAAGCGAAGTTCTTACGTGCGCTGATGTACTTCCAGCTCACCAATCTATATGGCGCCTTGCCGATATACGATGAAACTGTCGACTTGAACAAAGATTTCGCTGATCTTAAAAATAGTCGCTCTTCTGTAGAAGATGTCAATAAGTTTATCCTCAATGACCTGAACTATGCAATTGAGAAATTGCCGGTAAGCTATGATGCAAAGTATTATGGAAGAATCACTAAAGGTGCAGCGTATGCTTTGAGAGGGAAAGTAGCCCTTTACAATAAAGATTGGGCTGGAGCAATCCGGGATTTTGAAGAGATTGTTTACAACAAGACCAACACGTATGGCTATAGTTTAAACACAAGCTACTCGGCCTTATTCACCATGGATGGTGATCAATCGCCGGAGATGATTTTTGCCATTCAGAATATGGGTGGTACGGGTTTCCCTTATGGTATGCCCATGGCCTTCTATATGGGAACGCGTTCAACCTTTGGTAGCGACTGGAACAACTGTATGCCGAGCACACGTCTTGCTGATCGCTACGAAAACCGAGATGGTAGTCCATTCAACTGGAATGATTATTTCCCCAACTATACAACCGATAATGCGGTCAAAAAACAGGCGATGGAGTCTACGCAATCTGGCGGCACACTTACCAAAGTACCAGATACAGCAAAACTGCGTCAGATCTATGCCAATCGCGATCCTCGGATGAATCAAACCTTGATCGTACCATATTCGCATTACTTAGGATGGAATGCAAACAAAGAAAGAGATATGCAGCTGATATTGGCAACCGGTGTAAACGAAAACTTTGGTCAGATCCGCAACAATCGGGGTTGGTACACCTATCTATGGCGGAAATTTGTTCCTGAAGGAAACCTAAAAGGCGCCATTACCGATCGTGCACATACACCGATCAATTTCCCTATCATACGTTTGGGCGATGTACTTTTGATGCTTTCCGAAGCGTACAACGAGTCCAATCAATTGGATAAAGCGATTACTGAGCTTAACAAAGTACGTACACGCTCTAAAATGCCCGCACTAAATAGTGGCAGCTCATTTTTGGTTGTCGGTAACAAAGCAGATATGAGTAAACGTATCCAGCACGAACGGGCCGTAGAACTAGCAGGTGAAGGATGGCGTTATTTTGATCTTAAGCGCTGGAACCTCTTAGAAAGCGTCTCCAAAGACTACATCGAAAAAAGTATTACTGGAGACAATCTCGTCACCCGGGGTTACCAAAGCCGTCATAAGCTTTGGCCAATACCAGGGCAAGAGATTGAAATGAACCCGGCATTACTACCACAAAATCAAGATTGGTAATTATGAGAATTTACTTAATCCTACTATTTTTCCTTAGCAGTTTTTCTTTCCAAAGACTGCTAGGGAAAGATCTGAACCTGCTAACAGGAGCATTTAAACAAGAGAACCTGAAAGCCAGCCTAGGCAATGACAAATCTTGGGTTCCCTACCCGGCTTATTCCGACCGTTTAGCCTGGGATAAGCTGATGGCTCCCTTTAAAGAGCGTATTATAAAAAAGGGAAACGAGGCCCTGAACTACCAGTGGCAGGTCGTCAAAGCAACCGACTACCTTGAATATGAGCGTTCAGGCAACCGCAGCATAATGGAAAAGCCAATGAACGAAAATTGTACTGCGCTGACCAACCTACTGTTGGCGGAGCTTGCAGAAGGACAGGGGCGCTTTGTTGACCAAATCCTAAACGGCAGTTGGCAATTGACGGAAATGGCAACATGGTCTCTCTCGGCACACCTTGGGGCCTTTCAGTCCAGTAAGCGATCATTGCCGCAAGAGCGCACACAAGTAGTCGATCTGATGGCCGGTGATGTAGGCTCTCTCCTCTCCTGGGTTCATTATTTCTTCCGCGATACGTTCAATACAATAAACCCCGAAATCAGTACCCGTCTAAAACAACAGATCCAACAACGCATTATACAGCCCTATCTGGATCGTAACGACATGTGGTGGCAGGCATTTGAACTCAAGGAAGGACAGTTGGTCAATAACTGGAATCCATGGTGTAACTTTAATGTTCTTACGGCCTTACTTTTGGTTGAGGACAATCCCGATATACAACTGGCGGGAATTTATAAGACAATGTCTTCTGTGGATCGCTTTATCAATTATGTCAAAACAGACGGTGCCTGCGAAGAGGGACCCTCCTATTGGGGACATGCTGCGGGCAAACTGTACGATTATTTAAAAATACTTTCGCTTGCCACCAAGGGCAAGATCAATATTTTTGATAAACCTGTAATTCGCGATATGGGTGAGTACATCGCACAATCCTATATTGGCGGAGATAAATGGGTAGTTAATTTTGCCGATGCTTCGGCAAAAGGTGGCGGCGATCCACTATTGATCTACCGTTATGGACAGGATGTCAATAGTAGCGAGATGATGCAATTTGCCCGATATATGGAAAATACCGGCGACAAAACTGCAAATTTCAAACCTTCAAGGGATATTTTTCGCGCCTTCGAGGACCTGAGATGCTATCCACAATTAGAGCGTGTTACCGCTTCACTCCCTCAAAATAATGCCAAGTGGTATCCGGAAACACAATTTATATATCTAAAAAAGGGCCCGTTTTTCTTTGCCGCCAAAGGTGGTTTCAATAATGAAAGTCACAACCATAACGATGTCGGGAGTTTTATCTTATACGCGGATCAACAACCACTGTTCATTGACGCCGGTGTCGGCACCTATACCAAAAAGACCTTTAGCGATGACAGATACAGTATCTGGACAATGCAGAGTGCTTACCATAATGTTCCGATGATCAATGGAGCAGACCAATCTTTTGGAAAGGAATATAAAGCTGAAAATGTGGCATTTCTGCCTGCACAAAATAGATTCCAACTTGATATTGGAAAAGCATATCCGAAGTCGGCGAATGTTGAACACTGGAATAGAAGTTACACCCTCGTACAAAATGGGCTGGACATTCAGGATGAGTTTAAAATCACAGGTCCTAAGCAGGCCAATATCATCCATTTTCTTGTTGCTCAGGAACCAAAAATTGGCAAAGGGGAAATCCGCCTCAATAATGGGCACGCAACCCTACACTTTGATGCTGGACAGTTCACGGCGAGCTACGATGTCATTCCTCAAGATGACCCACGTTTGAGTCAGGTATGGGGTAAGGAACTCTATCGCATCAAACTCACCGCTAAAAGCATCAAATCCGCTGGAAAATATACCTTTACGATTCGCCAAGAGGCTATAAAATAAAAAGAATCAGATTATTATGTAACTTACTAAGAATATAAGCCGTTATGAAAAAAAGAAAACCTGGTCTAAAAGCACTTTTTGTGATCACATCCAGTCTGATTGCACTGAGTTTTACAGATCAAAAACCAAGCTTTATTGACACAAGTTTTAGAGCTGCAGAAAAACAATATCAATTTTTAGAACAAGCAGCAGAAAAGCAGCACAAATTTCCACGCACATTGAGTCCTGCAGGAAAACTGGTAGGGACAGACGAATGGGATTGGACCGGCGGTTTCTTTCCAGGGTCACTATGGTATATCTACAACCATACCCATAATAAAGAGACCGAAGCTGCGGCGATCAAATGGACAGAGGCGCTTGAAAAAGCCAAAGACCTTGATCAACATCATGATATTGGTTTTGTGATGTATTGTTCCTATGGCAATGCCATTAAATACCTTAAAGATCCCAAAAAGGTTGCCGCTTACAAGGATATCCTCATCCACTCGGCCAATACTGCGCTTAAACGTTATAATCCGCAGGTGGGCGTCATCAAATCATGGAACGAGAAGAAGTCTTGGGACGGCAAGACCCTATGGAAATATCCAGTCATTATCGACAACATGATGAACCTGGAAATGCTGTGTTATGTGTCCGACTTGACTGGAGATACCAAATATAAGGATGTGGCCATCAGTCATGCCACCCAAACCATGAAAAACCATTTTCGTAAAGACCACAGTACTTACCATGTTGTCGATTACGATGGTAATGGCCATGCTATCCACCAACAAACGAACCAAGGCTATGCCGACAATTCAACCTGGGCACGCGGTCAAGCCTGGGCTATTTATGGATTTACCATGATGTACCGGGAGACCAAAAAACCAGAATTTCTTAAAACGGCAAAAGCGGCGGCAAAGTTTTACATGACCCATCCGAATCTTCCAAAAAATAAAATTCCGTATTGGGATTTTAATGCCGGAAAGCCGGGTTATAAATCGGATGCCGATTTTTCTTCCTTGAAATTAAATTTTGTGCCGCGCGATGCCTCAGCTGCAGCCATTGTTGCTTCTGCACTGATTGAACTCTCAACAATGACCACTGGCACCGAAAGCAAATCCTACTTGACATTTGCTCAGGAAAGCCTGCAAACACTATCAGGAGCCACCTATTTTGCTAAATATGCAAGCAATGGCGGTTTCTTATTGCAGCATAGTGTGGGTAGCTTACCCCATCATTCGGAAATCGATGTTCCGCTGACCTATGCAGATTATTATTATCTGGAAGGTTTGACACGGTTGGAGCAGCTCAAAAAATAAAAATACAAAGGGGAGATATTTAATATCTCCCCTTTGTATTTTTATAAGCTTTCCAATTGAATCTGGATTATTTCTTCCCGATCGCGATTTGGTTACTTACAGTACTCCCTGCGTATTCGCCCTGTGGAAGCGAAACCTCCAGCGATTGATTTACACGAAGCTGTTTATTGACGAGTTGAACCTTCACTGTTTTGGCTCTTTGGAGTGGATCTGCAACATCAAGCTGCATGCTAGTTGTTTCGCGCATACTCAATTGTATGATAGCAGGTTGATCGAGCTTTATAGACCAATTGCCAACTTGGTACGTTCCTGCTTGATAACAAACAATTTGTAGAATCCGGCTCCCTTTATGCTCCACCGCCTGTATATCCGATGTATTCTGCCAAATTTTTAGCTGCTGCATTGCTTTTGTATCAACAGTTTTGGTACCAGGCACAACAATATAAGCATAGCTCGCATTGTTTGGAGCAACAGCATGATCAAACCAAAGCTTGAAGACCTTTCCATGTACAACATCTTTGGAACGGGAACGGTTGATCCGGTACCAGGAACCAACCTGATCTTTGGTTGTCAATCCAACATTCATAGCTGCTGGAAAATAATACAGAACATTGTTATGGGTTATAAAATCGCCTACTTTGACAGATCTCTGTACTGAATCGAGTGCAGACATTTCCTTTCCATTCCAGACAACGGGTCCATTCAGCCAGGTTTGGTTTAAGGTTGTTACCACAGCTTCTGGCGCAGCACAGTGAATCCCAGCCCCCAAACAAACGATTTCCCGATCGAAAAAGAACCAGGCTTTTTGAGCCTTGACCCCGTCGTACTGGACCGACATAGCTGAGGCTCCTGTCTTATCGTTGCTTACGCCGCCTGCAAAGTTATTTGCAGCAAGTGCTCCCCATTGTTCTTTCAATTCCAGGTCGCCCGGATAATCTCGTGTTGTCGTTCCAGGAATTTTATCCCATTCCCATACGGGCATAATATTATAATATTCGGGTCCAAATACCTGAATATTGGTCACACCATCTGACATATTGCGCCCAAGAACGTTTTCTCCATTTCCAGACTCCGATTTATTGGTACGGCTACTGGCCAATCGAACATTAAAGTGGAATTGCTTACGCAGATGAGTCGTGTAGTCTCCTTTCCAGTAATGGCGGTGGACCTCGATATGCTCAGCGTCATAAGGCTGGACGCTATCTAGTTTTGCTAGCGCTTTGTTCCAAATGGTATTTTTGGCGGGATCAATCAACTTCATTTGTTGTAATATGGCGGTCTCCTGTGTTTTTTCCAAGATATTGGGGCGTGAGATCCCGCGACCATGTACATTAAAATCGATATAGCGCGAACGAATAATTGGCAGGTAGGTTTCAGTAAGAAATTGTTCAAAAAGGCCGAGCCTCTTCATGTCTACAGCATAAGGTGTCTCCCGCACATAGGCCATAACTTTTGAGATCCCCTTCAGAAATTCCTCCCCATAGCCTGCAATGTATAATTGAGGGCCATGTTGTAAGTAAGAGAAATCATATTGCAGTCCTTCCTTGCCATTCACGAGCTGTATCGGAAAAAGCAGCTGCTCCATCGCAGCAGCTAAAAGATTTTCATCTTCCAAGATCAATGCACGATAAAAATAGTGCATGGCAATATCACTTTTATTCGCCCCTGTTTTTGTGTAAGGATCGCCACGCTTCATCAGCTCAACAAGTGGAGTCTCTAGTGTAGTAGGAATTTTTTCCTTTCCAAATTTCATCAGGATAAGACAGACACCGATGGCTTTTGGCGAAGCGATCTCGTTATGCCACCAATTTGAAGACTCAAAACGATTATTTGCCCAATATTGTGCGGCAAGCAGGATTTTATCGTAAAGTGATTTTTCCTGATAAGATGCACTTTGTGGAGACACATAGGCAACAATAAGTGTCCTTAACCGATCCAAGTGCTCTCCCGGAGGCCAAAGCGATATTGACTTACTGCTGTAATCGATATCTGCCCAAGTACCGTCAGCACGCAGTTGATTACATAGGCTTAACGTTTTATCTGCATTTGGCAATGGGCCACTTAACTCATCATCGTATACATGCTTTTTAATACGCACAAACGTATCGCTGTTCTGCGCCTTTGCCATAACCAAGGCAAAGGACAATAAAAATAGGATTAGTCCTTTCATCTGTTTTTAGTATTCATTACTTAAGGATATTGTCGTTCTGCGGCTCGTCCGACGACTTCCATCCGGTGTTTCATCAGTTGATTTTGATCATTGTCCAATACAGAGCTTAGCCATTTTGGATTCTCCAGTCCCTTTTCCCATTCCTTCAGTTTATTCAGCATCTCCTTTACACGCTCAGGATACTTCGTGGCTAGATTATGCTGTTCCCGAAGGTCATCCCTAAGATTGAACAATAATATCGGATCATCTTTAACCACAATCAGTTTCCATTCTTTGTGTCGCACAGCACGTGCAATCCCTCGACGCCAGAATAAATAGTCGTGTCCATTTTTCACATCCTTATAGGAAGATAGCAAACTGATGCCATCGATTTGCTGCCCCTGGATGTTCTTCCCTTTTATTGCCTCGATGCTGGTGGGTAAGATATCCATTCCCGATACCATGGCATCTGATGTTATCCCTTTCGGTAGCTTGGCTGGCCATTGCATGATAAGGGGAACCCGGATTCCACCTTCCCATTTCGATCCCTTTAAACCACGCAATTGTCCATTGTCTGCGCCATTATTTGTTGCCGCTCCATTATCATTCATAAAAATGATTAAGGTGTTTTCATAAAGTCCTTCTTGCTTTAAATGTTCAACCAGACGTCCAATATTTTCATCCATATTATCCAGCATAGCCAAGTAAGCACGACGCAATGGATCAGCTACATTTTTATACTTATCAATAGTCTTCAGGGGCGCTTCGACAGGTGTATGCACTGCATTGAAAGCTAAATACATAAAAAAGGGCTGGCTTCGATACTGTTGAATATACGCAATTGCTTTATTGGTCAATGTTTCAGTCAAATAATGAATTGAGTCTTCGGGGACTATACGTCGATCGTCATAAAGCAGCTGCGTTGGCTTCACGGCACCATGGATTGGGAAGTAAGGCCGGTCACCACCGATAAAACCATAGAAATGGTCAAACCCACGTTTCAATGGATTAAATTGTGGACCATCCCCTTGATGCCATTTGCCAATCGCTACAGTTTTATAGCCGTTATACTTCATGAAGTCAGCAATGGTGGCTACCTGCGTATCCATTCCGATATCTTCAGGTGCGACACCCGCAGTGGGACGTTTCGAAATATTATGTTCAAAACCAAAGCGCTGCTGGTAGCGGCCAGAAAGTAAGCCCGCCCGAGAAGGAGCGCATACTGAAGCTGAGGCATAGGCCGACTGAAAACGTACGCCATTTTTCGCAAGTGCATCAATATTGGGGGTATAGACCTCCCTACCGCCGTAACAACCAAAATCATCATAACCTCCATCGTCGCTCAGGATGACAATAACGTTAGGATGTTGCTGTCCGAATACAGAAATCCCAAACCTAAAGAGTATATTCACAAGAGTTAATATACTATAGCAAGTAAATCGGTAGATCATAACATTAGATTTATCCTTAAATGTATCGTTAAATGTATAGGATTTTTTGTTAAAAAACCGCAAACGATTTCGTTAGGCTATTTTTAGACGATTAAAAATAAAGGTCAGAGATGAAAACAGATGAAAAAAAATTGGTCTGTACACTTGCTCATTTTTTGGTCAGTGATTCGGATGGCACTGCATTAAGCTCGTTTTTGTGTTCATTGACCTATCACCCCAGTACCATTAGAACCGAACTCGTTCAATTGTTGAACAAATGGCAAAACAAAGCAGCTGGAACAGTATTTCCCGGGGAGGACCTCTGGACAGATTTTAAGCAACTTGTGGGAAGCAATCCCGATCTTGGCGTGGCTGTGGTTGATGGCTGTAGCATCAACGATATTGCAAGTTTTTACGAAGAAATCAATGCCGTCTACATGTCCAGCGAAAGCTGGAAGATAGGAAGCCTAGATGGCTTTGACGATTTGCTTTACGGTGGATTTGGTAACTTTAAAGATGCTGTTTCACATTGCATTGTTTGGAAGGATATTGCACACAGCAGGGCATCATTGGGCGTTGAAACAACTTTGGCCTATTATAGAGGGAAACTTGGAGCAGAATCACCATTCAATCAAACGCATTTTCAAAAGAAACTAGATGAGCTAAAAGCTGGTCGTGGAGAAACCTATTTTGACATTGTTGCCGATATCATCCAATCGCACCGCAAAGTAATCTGGATTTACAACGGGTATCCTCAGCACAAATCGGTATATTTATAATAACTAAACTTAACATATGAAGCATCTTATCCGCCTAGTTTTCCTGCTCCTATTCTTCCAACAAGTTGCACAGGCCAGTGAGCGACTTAAAGTTGCTGTTGCGGGGCTCAACCATGACCACGTATTCTTGCTTTTAAATTTATATAAGGATAAAAAAGTCGATATTATCGGTATTGCCGAACCGAATCAAACCTTATCAAACAAAATACGAACGCAGTATAATTTACCTGACACAATCTTCTACCATGACTTACCAAGCTTATTGAAACATGTCAAACCGGATGCGGTACTCGCCTACAATCCAACCGATGAGCATATCCTCGTCGCAGAGACCTGTCTCCCGCTTAAGATCCCTGTAATGGTAGAGAAGCCTCTTGCTACGACTCTTTCTGACGCAAAACGTATTGCATTTTTGTCCAAACAGTTCGCAACACCCTTTTTGGTAAATTACGAAACGACCTGGTATAAAAGTAATCAACAGTTGAAGCAGTTGGTCGACAAGGGTGAAATTGGAAAAATCACACGTATACTTGTAAAAGACGGTCACGAAGGACCTAAAGAAATCGGCTGCAGCAATTACTTCCTCGACTGGCTTACTGATCCGAAAAAAAATGGTGGCGGTGCAGTGATGGATTTTGGCTGTTATGGCGCCAATCTGATGACCTGGCTCAAAAATGGAGAAAGGCCAATTTCAGTGACAGCCTTTACACAACAGCTCAAGCCAGAGGTTTATCCAAAGGTAGACGACAATGCCACCATCATACTAAGCTACCGTGACGGCAGCACGGGCATTATTCAAGCTTCTTGGGCTTGGCCATACAGTGTTAAAGATCTGCAGGTTTTTGGCACAAAAGCTCAGCTCTACGCTAAAAATGATAAAGAGCTTCTAAAATACAAACAGCAGAATGATCCACCTACACATATACCGACTACGGTCCCCTATTTTGAGAACCATATTGCCTATCTCGAACAGGTTCTGAAAGATGCTATGGCTCCAGAAAATGATCTCGGATCGATCAATAATAATGTCACTGTGGTCGAAATCCTGGAAGCGGCAAAACGCTCGGCTAAAGAAGGAAAGTCCATTATTTTAAAATAAAAAAGGTCCGTAGCTTGCAATGCTGCGGACCTTTTTCATGCCTTCCCATAAGCCATAGACAAAGCCGATCTGCTCAGTTAATAGATTAGCAATCGGCCTAGTTAGTTGGCTAAGGGTCTAAGGGTTCATCAGGATCGATCGTATAGGCCTCTTCTTTTGCCTTGAACTCGATGATCACATCTGAAATTCGTTTACCCAATGTATAGGGAATATACCCCAATTCACGCATACAACGATCGCCCATCTTTTCCACCGCATCAATGTGCACTTTACTACTGTTAACGATGGCGTATTTATCTTTCGGAAAACCATAATTTAACAGGATACGTGCTGTATTACGCAAATTTGTGGTCGTATGTCTCGCATGTGGATCAATCAATATTGCCGCTTCAGGTACTCCCATAATCTCGATCAGATACTTTTTCATTTCTATTGCCTCAATAAAGCGAGTCTTATAGGGATGTACTTTACCGCCAGACAACACAATAAAAGGGGCCAATTTTTCAAAGTAGCTTCGGGCTGCCATCCGCGCACGTAACATTCCACCTGGACTAATAGGCTGTCCATACACCTCGGGGCCTGCACCTAAGGTCAGCAACAGACTATAGGGATAGCTTGCGAAATCGGTATTTTTGACCGCTTCGTAAGCTTTCTTGTTTTCGAGTTCAATCAGCGGTTCTAGTTGTGCCGCGTCCCATCGCTCATTAATTTCCAACAAGCGTACAGCAGTCATCATGGTCAAAAAAAATGCCGTTTTATGTGTTGGAATATCCTTGCGGACGTCTTGGCGAACATCGTCCAAAAGATGAAGGTAGGCCGCACGTTTTACATCGAAAGAGATCGAATCTATTTTGGGGTAATTGGGACTTTTACCTCCGCCATAGACGTCCACCACATAATTCATTGCCTTTAAATCCTGTTTCAAGGCTTTCGTAAAATAGGCCTTTGCCGTTTCATGATGCAACACACCATAGGTCATTGATGGAATAAGACTAGCCTGAACAAGCTGGTCCAATTTCTTGTTATGCCCAATTTGCTCCGCCAGCTGCTCTGCCAACAGGTCAATTTCGTTCTCCTGCCATTTGAAGGCATTCAAATAGCACATGAGATCGGGACAACTGGCGCTGTTGTTAAAACGTTCGAACCGTTTTTCCAACACCTGTGCTATCGGCTTGGAGCCCACGAGCTCCTGTATAAGGGCAGGATCTTTTAAGAGCAAATAGGATGCATAATAATTCTTCTTGATCAGCCAATCCTGTGGACCGTCAGGCATATTGTTTACTTGACCTTTGGAAATATGCAGGCAGCATATTCCCAAGGTAAGTAACAAGATCTTTCTGATATTTTTTATCATATCTATTCCATTGCAGATTAATAACCAGGATTTTGATACATACGTACCGGATCCAGCTTATATTCATCAAAAGGAATTGGATAGTATCGATCTTTTGTCGAGATATTGGAGATTTTAGCATTTCCATAATCAGCCTGGCTCTTCGTTTTGAAATAAGTCACCAGTTCTTGTGCATTATAATTACGGATCAAATCAAACCAACGTTGGTTTTCAAATGCCAGTTCTACACGGCGTTCATGCAATATGGCCTCCTTTAAGGTTGGATATTTACTACGATAGGTAGTATTTAGCATTGAAGTAGCATACGAAGGCAATCCAGCACGTTCACGTACCTGATCCAAAAGCGCGATAGCTTCCGCATCTTTACCCAAGTGATATTTTGCTTCTGCCAACAACAGCATCACATCGGCGTAACGGATCAAGATCCAGTCGTTTCCGCCCCAACCATTGGTACCTGCAGCGTCACTGTTATCTCTAAATTTGGTTACAAACCAATCGTTAACTTGCGTATTGGCGGCAAACTTTACCGAGAAGCCTTTTCGGATATCGTCTTGCTCGTAATCTTTAATCAAATCTAGTTTCGCAACTTCGCCAGCACCTGTAGAGTTATAGCGTGAGTTGATGGTCTCCCCTCTCGCCTGGTAATTACGGGCAATACTCGAGCTATAGTTTTGGTCACCTTGTTTGTACTGAATCTGAAAAACAAGTTCTTTACAGCTATTTTTCTTGGTCACATCGAAAACATCCGCATAGGGGATTTCGTTCAGTTTACCAAAAGTTCGCATTTGGTAGGCCGCATTAAGGTACTGTTCTGCCTTCGCAAAATTTTCTGCACTCCCCGACGTCTGCGTTGCTCCCAACGTTAAGTATACTTGTCCCAAAATTGCATTAATAGCCGATTTAGATGCTCTGCCAATGACGTAATCTTTCTGTGTATTGGGAAGATTGCTGGACAATGCCTCTGTCAAATCCTTAATGATCTGTTCGTACACAACCGACTCTTTTTGCCGAAAAGCCAATTCATTTGCTTGCTCTTTACTGGTCACCTGTACCGTAGATAATGGAATATCTCCGAATTTACGCACCATATGGAAATATAATAATGCACGAACGAATTTCGCTTCCGCAATATAACGTCCTTTTAATTCTGCACTCGTAAAGGTCACATCGTCGACATGTGACAGAACCACATTACAGCGGCTGATTGCCGCATACATAGCCGACCAATGCGTCTTTAGATAGGTATTACTTGGCAGCAACGAAAAGTCATTGAATTGGAATGGCTCGCCGGCGTTGGATTGGTTATCATTACGTCCACTATTATCCGAACGTTCCTCATTATACAATGTACTGGATTCTCCGATCGTACTTCCCGAACGAAGGGACTGGTAAAGACCGTTAACCGCCAAGAGCACATCATTTTCTGACTTGAAGTAATCATCAATCGTAACGGCGTTGGGATTTTTCTGATTTAAAAAATCTTTGGTACATGAAGACAATGCCAACAAAACAAAGGGTAATATATATCTTTTTTTCATCCTGTTATTTTTTTATTTTTCATCAGCCCACGGAACTACAAAGAGCAGTCTGTAGGACTATTTTACAATACTGGAGCTTAACACGGGGCTTTCCTTGATATTCCTACGCACAACAGCTCCTCGATCCTGCTATTAGAACGTTACTTTCACACCAAGGTTATATGATCTCACCAATGGATAAAGCCCATAATCCACACCTGGAGTCAGGTTGCCGCGTTGATTATAATCGGGTTCCGGATTGTAGCCTTTGTATTTAGAAATCGTAAATGGATTGTCCATGGTCGCGTAGACCCTTACCCCAGAAAGTGTTAATTTTTCTGCTAGGCTTTTGGGAAGATTATAACCCAAGGCAATATTTGTCATACGCAAGAATGAACCGTCCTGCAGATAAAAATCGGAAAGACGTGTACTGTTACTTTGCGTACCGCCACGCGATGCACGGTAGACTTTACCATTTCCCGGATTTTGAGCCGAACGGTAGCGTTGTGCGACATCCGCATATTGGTTACCGGAACCTTCCATATTGTAGAGGTAATAATCATAGCCATCCAGCACTTTATTCCCTTGGGAGCCATTAAATGATGCCCGTAGATCAAATGCCTTATAGCGTGCGTTAACGGCAAAGCCATAGGTAAAATTAGGATGCGGATTGCCGATCACACGTTTATCGGCATCATTGACGATACCATTGCCATCTACATCTTCAAAATAAAGATCTCCTGGTTGCAGTGGGGTTGTTGAAGCCGCAGAAGGTGCGACAGTTTTATAGTTTTCCTCTGTTGCAACACCCAGAACTTTAAAACCATAGAACATACCAATTGGACTTCCTTCTTGTGTAATATGCGTTAAGTAGGAGCGTTCAGCACCATTCGTCAGAATGGTAGAAGCCCCACCAAGATCGAGCACTTTATTTCTGTTGACATTGATATTCCCACTGAATCCTAATTCAAATTCATTTTTGCGAATCAGTGTTGCATCAATCTGTAGATCAAAACCTTTATTCTGCACCTTCGAATTTGGCAGATTGGTCAGGATCGTTGTTGATCCAGATACAGCGGAGAGTGGCTGGTTGAATAATAAATTGAAGGAACGGCTCAGGTAAAAGTTGGTCATAATGTTGAGGCGGCCTTTCAACAAACCGAGATCAAGACCGGCGTTGTATTGCGAAGTTGTTTCCCAGCTCAATTTTGGATCGAGTAGATTGCCAGCCGTATAAGAGGTTTCTACTTTATCCCCAAGGATCACACCTGCTGGTGAGTTGATCACGGATATCGCATTGTAATCACCAATATTATTATTTCCACTACGTCCCCAGCTCGCTCTTAGTTTGACTGTCGATTGTTGCCCTAACCAATCCGTATAAAACTCCTCCTTGGAGAGGGTCCACCCGGCTGAAACCGATGGGAAAGTTCCCCATTTACTGTTCGGTCCAAAGCGTGACGAACCGTCAGTACGAATGGATGCCGAAAGGAAATATTTCGAATCGAAGCTGTAATTTACGCGGCTGAAATAAGACTGGAGCGTTGTCGTACGTTTGAACGTATCGTCTTTTAGCAATTGGAAATTAGAAGGATCCGCTCCTTTATCTGTAATTTCCCCAATTGCATTATTATTAAAACCGTTGGCTCTCACACCTTGATAATCATAATCTGTTCGTTGCGCCGAATAGCCCAATAAAGCGGATACCTGATGTTTACCACCAAAGGTCTTGTTATAGTTTAACGTTGTTTCCAGCAATTTGTCCAATTCATTTTTTGTCTTGGCATCTGCATAGGCAGCAGAAATTGCCTGCGGTGAAAACGGTTTGTTGTTTCCATCGGATATACTTGTCGGACGGAAATAATCATACTTCTCGTCATAAGTAGACAGTCCACCGTTTACTTTTAGATTTAGGCCATCCATAATGGAAAAATCTGCAAAGGCGTTATATACCCCTCTCTTTCCACGACGGTTGTTTTTAATCTCAGTAACATAAGCCAGTGGGTTTTCAGGGTTCTGGATACCGTAATTATTCGCCGAAAGATCGGCCATCAGGTATTTGGCATAGGTTCCATCTTCATTATAAACCGGCAGTGTCGGCAGATAGATTAAAGCCGCCATAGACGGACTTCTGTCGTAACGGCCTGTCGTCACCTCGTTATTGTCGTTATATGTAAACGATACGTTTGCGCCGACGGTCAACCTCTTGCTTACTTTGCTATCGATATTGGCACGAAAATTAAAGACTTTTTGATCCGTCCCCAGCATGATCCCTTGTTGATTCTGATAAGATCCACTTAGGAAATAGCGATTTTTTTCGTTACCGCCATACGTAGAGAGATTATGACGTTGGAAAGAAGCATTACGGTATAAGGCATCCTGCCAATCCGTATCATATTTCGCTTTTTTTGCGGTACCGGACGCAAAGTCATAGTAGTCTTCAGGAATACTTACTGAACCGGCATTTCCGACATTGGCGATACGCGTTTTATTATCATCAAAGCGTCTACTATCGCTCCAAGCGATCCCTTTCGTAGCCAGAAGGTCTTTATAGGAATTGTTACGACCATCAATCAAGAGATCAATAAACTGTTCCGAATTTAAAACATCGATTTTCTTGGAAAGCTGACCAAAGCCGCCCAATACTTCGTAGTCCACATTACTTTTACCTTCCTTGCCACGCTTGGTTGTAATCAATACAACACCACCAGCGCCACGGGACCCATAGATCGCAGCAGAAGCGGCATCCTTTAAAACATCGATAGACTCAATATCATTGGGGTTGATATTGAGATTGTTCCCTGCTGGATAACCATCAATAACGTACAATGGATCCGAACCAGCATTGATCGATCCCATTCCGCGAACACGCATTTTGGTCCCATCGTATGGAGCACCACTTGTTTGCATCACCTGTACACCTGCTACTTTACCAACCAACGCCTGGGATAATTTTGGTGCGCTCAAATTGAGTTCCTCGGCCTTAACACTGGCAATAGCACCAGTGACATCCGACTTTCTGATCCGCTGGTATCCGATAGAGATGGTCACCTCTTCCAGTGTGTTCTCATCAGTCTGTAGGGAAAATATCTGCCCATTGGATTGGGTAACAGCTTGCACAAGTCTGCTATACCCAATAAAGGAAATACTCAGGTTATCGCCCATTTCGGCTTCGATCTGAAAATTTCCTTTTTCGTCAGACTGAACAGATTTTTTACTTTTCAAATTTTGAACAGTTGCTCCGGCGACAGCATTTCCTTGGGCGTCGACGACACGGCCTTTGACCATCCCCTGTACATGCGTAAATTGGGACGTGGTTAGTGTGAACGATTTGGCTTGAACAGCGGGTGAGCTCGCTGCAATGGCACATAACAACCAAAAGACATTGTTGGCTTTAAATTTCATAAGTAGCGCATTTGATTTATGGTTACAAGATTACAAATGCTATATGAAGGCAGGGTCAATAAAACATTAACAGTTTTTAACTAAACCGAGTTAGCATGTCATGAAAGCTTAACAAAAGGATAACAATACACCTAAGATTTATTTCCTAAGATTCCTGCTAACAAAGCTATAAATCAATAAAATCAGAAGATATAAAGTAGCAGAAAAAAGAATATTGCCGATCAATTTTAGAGGTTCAAATTCATGGTATCCAACCTGCTCATTAAGATCTGGGCTATAGCCGCTTCCTTCCCTATAAAATGTCCAGGGAAATCCTATTGTCAAGTTGCCGTCAACGTCAAGTTGATTATGATAGAAACAAGCTGTCAAAATAGCAAAAACACCAATAGTACCAATAAAAACTTTACATAATACTGGTACTAATGATGTTTTTCGTTGTTCAGGTTTTGCATGCATGATTAAATATAGCAATTCATTTTGATTGCATGTTATAATCACTATCGTTAGCCAATTAATGACGAGTTAGGTTTAAACATTTTGATCGTCGTATTTTACAAGGTTGATCAAACTTAACATAAAGTTACGCTATATCGTCCCCTTCATCTTCTTTCATAATACTATGAATACGATCCTCTAAAACTTTTTTGTGCCAGGCATCCAACAGTAGTCTTGTATTTCCGATCAGATCATCTCCACCAGTCTCCATCATTTTCACCCACTCTTCTGCAAATTCCCTATATTCAACAATACTGTTTTCGGACTGTGTATATTGGATCAAATATTCCATCGCAAATAGATTAGCCCAGCGATTGGGTTGTATTGGATCACACATATACTCTGCAATGTCAATTTTATCAATAAATTCCTGTACAACTTCTTCCGGTGTGAAATTGAACAGATCGCAGAACTGTTTAAATGCTGTTGTCAATTTAATATTTTCGAATGTTTCCATTATTTATTTAATTTAAGAAGTCATCATTTTTTTTATCCTAGTTACCTCTATTTAACCGCTGTAAGATTACGCCATCTTCATCAAAAGACAGGTTGTTTCCCAAACTTTCCAAAGGTTGTTTATAACTCAAATTAGTCCTCCTTAGTTTCCAAAAGATTATCTAGCCAGACGTGATAAAGTGCAACTCTTTGATCAAGATCCCGATAGAAAAAATAGCGTTTATTGAGTTCCTGCAAATCCATTATAAATCGTTTAAAAAAAGATGTATTACGATATTCCCAATCAATAAGGCCGCCATAACCGTCAAGGACACGATGAATAAATCCCAAAACTGGATTATAAGTCGCTTTATCGAGGTGCATTGCTGCTAAAAAATCAGGTGTTGATGCCTGCAGCATCATGGTATTGATATAATGCGATGGATGAACGGAATTCATAATGCAAGTCAGCAGAAAATCCTTACTCAATTTAAAGTATATGTTTTCATCTAAATAAATTCGATCTTTAAGCATTACCTTTTTAGCAAAAAGATCATAAAGCTGCGCAGTAATAATACGCCCTCTATTTCTGCGTTCGCCGGTACTATAATTTCTATTGACTGCTAATTTTACCTGACGTCGCAATAATTTTATCCCAACATCCCTGTCATTATCTTTGAATTCGATCTTCAAACGATTATGGTCTTTAGGAATTTTATCGTTGATAAAACGTATAGCCCTAGTCACAATATTATAGCTCGAATTATCTTTAAAATTCTGATCTATAAAAGAGTAATGATCTAGAAACAATTGAATAAAAGCTGGCACAGCGATACCAAAAAGCTCACATATTAACCGAAAATTTCGTGGTACCTTTAAAGGTACTCCAATTATATCTTCCATATTTTTTAATATTTTTTATTTATGTGCGATATAGCGGAAGCCAAAACTCTTGGCTTTAGTTTTCCGCAGCGGTGCACTCCCTTTCTTTCCTACGAACACGCCAATTTCATGCATCAAGCTTTTTATGCAAATTTTTTCTCCCAGATACTTTTCCGCATAACGCCATAGTTCAAGCGGTGTTCTATATTTCTTAAAATAATCCATCTCGATAAGCTTACCCAAAACGATTTCCACTACCATGCAATCGCATGCGAACTGTTCAGCTTGGGCTGAATCTTCTACCCTGATTTCCTCCATTAATTGAAAAAAAGTCATAGTTTCAACGGAATTGATAAAATATTCCATTTGATAATATCGAATAGCCTTTTCTTCCCAAATCGTCAACTCAAACTGATAGCTAGATTTATTGTCAAATCTACTGATATCTATACCCCTACGATTAAATACCCAACTGAGATGCACCATAACTTCAAGATTTCCGGCTGGGATTTTAAGTTCTTCCATTTCCTTAACATAGGTTTGCTCTTGTCCCATTAAGAAAGCCATTTCTTCACGGGTAAAACCGCAGCTGATCCGATTTAATATCAGGAGATAAATAATACCCGCATAGTACATGGAAAATTCTGCGCGAAATCTCTCTCTGCCAATATCATTAATTAAATTTTGCATGCTCCTCCTTTCTATCAACAGGATAAAAAGAATACCTTCCTTCCACATTTCTGACGACCAACCTGTTTTGCTGAATGAGTCCATACAGCACATTTTTCAAATGCCTTGGATAAATCTGGAGATGAACCTGTCCCGTTTCCTTAACTTTCCGAAACAGTTGCCAAGGAGCTGCACCATGCCCAAAGAACTCCAGATCCAATAGCCCTTCAATCTTTTGGCGCACATGTAACATCGCATCCGATTCAAGCTGGACATCTTTTTCAGCTTTCCATTCCTCAAATTGCAATGCAATTGAAGACTTTTTTTGCGAGACAAACCGCCAAGGAATTTCGATAGAATAATGCCACCTGACCTCGTCCTCTTCAATATGAAGACGGACGAGACGTTCTTCGGTAACTTCATATCTTTCGCGATTGAATTCCATCGGTTCAATGCATGAGCTCATGTATATTCGATCCAGCAAGATCGATTCCTGGGTCAAAAAACTTCGTACCTGATACATTTTTTCAAAGTCTAAATATGCATGATCAGGTCTACCAACCAAGAACGACAGTTCTTCAGGTCTCCAGCCCTTTTCTATTCTCCGTTTTAGATAGGTGTACCATAGTTGAAAATCGTGCGAAAACATCATTCCCCCATAGGATGCTTTTTGTGGAGATACTTTTTTGATCATTATAGTGTACAATTGGTTATTCAAATAATTTAAGCAGCTCATCTTTACTGATCGATTTCATTAGATTAGCCTCATCTAAAATCAGTCCTTCGGATATTCGTTTTTTACTTTCTTGAAGGGCTAAGATGTGCTCCTCAACGGAATCCCGACAAACAATCTTATAAGCCATCACATGCTTTTCTTGCCCTATTCGATAACAACGATCTATCGCCTGTGCTTCGGCAGCAGGATTCCACCAGGGATCCAAAATATAGACATAGTCGGCAGCCGTTAGATTTAAGCCGGTTCCTCCCGCTTTAAGGCTAATGAGAAACACACGGCATTCGTCCTCGTTCTGAAATCTTTCGACCGCATTTTGCCGCTGATCTTGATTCATCTTACCATCAAGGTAGACATAAGCTATTCCCTTATTTTCGATTCGTTGAGCCACCAGCTTAAGCATGGAAGTATACGCCGAAAAGAGAAGAATCTTATGATTTGGAGCTACTTCATCCATGATCTCATCAATAAAATCCAATTTAATAGATTCATGACCGAAGCCGCCATCTTTCATCAGAATGGGGGAGTTGCAAAGCTGCCGTAGTTTTTGCAGCGCCTCGATCGCTAAAAATTTGGATTTCGTGGAATCAGCGCTATTCAGATTATTTTCAATCTCTCCCTTGAATATTTTTCTGACCTTATCGTATATTTTCCTTTGCTCTGGAAGCATATCCATATAGAGAATTGTTTCGGTCTTTTCAGGAAGGTCCAAAGCAACCTGTTTTTTTGTACGCCGAAGAATAAAAGGTTGGATCATCTTTTGGAGGCTAGAAGTCGTCTCTTGAACCATATCTACCTCTTTGACACCCTTATATGCCTTATTAAAATTTCGATAATCTCCAAAGAAACCAGGATTAACTAAAGACATTTGCGCATAAATATCTTGTATACCGTTTTCAACTGGCGTTCCTGTCATCGCTACACGGTAATCGGCCTTAACCATTGACAGCACCTCAAAACGCTTCGAATTACGGTTCTTGACGGCTTGGGATTCGTCCATAATCAGATAGCTAAAGTCTAAACTGGTTAAATACGCCGCATCAGTCAACATCGTTCCATATGTCGTAAGAACTACAGTGCCTTCCTCTTCAAAAATAAATGCTTCCCGGTGTTTCCCATGATAGATTTCTATTTTTCGATAGGGGGCGAACTTTTTATATTCATTTTCCCAATTGAACAAAAGAGAGTTCGGGACAACCACTAAAGCAGATTTTCCTGTAGAATGCTGTTGATAAAAGTATTCCAGCACTGTTATAATCTGCAATGTTTTCCCTAAACCCATATCATCAGCCAAAAGGCCGCCCCACTGAAATTCATTCAAAAAAGTGAGCCAGCTGAAACCTACCTGCTGATAAGGTCGTAATTGCGCTTTTAAGCTTCTAGGGATTTCCAAAAGAGGGATTTCATCCAAAGCTGCGAGTTTTTCACGACGTTCCCGAATACTGTCCTGAATAATTTTTTTATCTATTTTATCCAAAACCTTCTGCATAGACACAAGTTGAATTGTATTTAAGACAAAACAATCTTCTTCTCTTCTTCCTCCTAAAAACAATGGCCTGAAGATTTCTCGGTCAGCGCGGCGTATAATGCCAAAAGCCCCTTCAGTAAGAGTAAAAACTTTATCTGTTCCCATAATCAAATCCTCAAATTCATCCATTGAAATTGTGTGTCTTCCAAATTTCGGCCCCAGTAGAATTGAACATAGGTTATTTTCCAGACGGATATTACGTACAGTACAATTTAGAGGGAAAGGATAGTATGCGCTACCTTGCTGAAGATGGTCAATTTCTAACGAAATTTCATTGAGAGAGCAGCTTTCCATGAAATCAAATAGCCAAGTGGTATTTTCAATTTCTTTCAAAGGAATCAACCAGTTATTTTCTAATGCTGTCTCCTTAAGAATCGGATGTTGTGTTTTAACAAATTCCTGAAAAACCTGTTCTTCGAGCTTATCCCTTTCAAAATATGCCAATTGATTCTGTCTCTCCCCTAAAATCAAATTGCTACTGGAGTTTAACAAAAACCTACCCTCTTTCTCATATTCGGCAAAAGCCGCTATACAAAGGAATTGGTCAATTACAGAAATAGTAGCTATTTTTTTAAACGGCTTAAAGACTTGAGGAATTGTCATATTTTCCCCTACCCTATTTAAGATGACAAGCTCCGCTATTTTTGATAGGGGTATCAGATAATCGTTCAAGAAGGTATGATAATTCTCTTTAAAGACAGTCAATCTATATTTCCATTGTCTAAACTTTTGCAATACTCCAACCTGGGTCAGGTTATCAATAAATAAAATTTCCTCGTTAGATATTTTCAGAAAGAAACAATTTTCATCCCCCAAAAACTCAGGACAATCTATTAGCTGGTTTCTGTAATAGAGACAAATTCGCATTTTCAGATATTGATCCTGATCATCAATTTCGACTTTGAGCTGCAAATCCCCCTGTGCTTTATTTAATGTAGCAGCACCCAGCACTCTCGAATTTTTCAAATTAATCTGATGTGCAAATCGATAGCGTTTAAATGTTTCGGCAAAACGTAATTTAACTGGAAACGGAGGATCCTCCAGTAAATCACGCCATACCTGTATAATTTCCCATTGTTTCCGCTCGAAGTAGTTGATATCTTCACTGATTAGATCCTTCTTCTCTTCCCGAAGTATTTTATCTTCATTAAGGAGGGCGGCAAATCGACGACTGAACAATTCCAGATACTGATCATAAGAATTTAAAGACATCTTCAAGTTACTTTCGTCCAATAGATAAGAGTGCGAAAAGGAACGAGAGCGTTTAAATTTATAATGAAAAGGGAAAAAAACAGGCAGACCAAAAGCGGAAAAATTTATTGTAACAAAAAAACATACTTCATCGTTTCGCTGTAAATCGAGATATCCTTCCAAGTTACGTGCAGGCAGACGAAGTCCACTCTCATAATCATTAGGAGCTAAACGATAAAATCGTCCATATTCATTATTCATTTCTACAGTTAACTCCGCATAAGAATAGTTCTCACAGACCTTAAATGGCACGATTTTTTTCTTCCATAGTGGCAAATTATTGATTTCAGCCCGATATAGGCCCTTTAAATAATTGGGGCAACTATCCAGTAATTTATTCGATAACAGGGTTGCTTCGTGTACGCAAAGCCCTGTTACATCGTCGCTACAAGAACAATTAATGCCGAGGTGTTCCGTAGTCAGTTCGACTTTAACCGTAGTACCCGAGAACTTTTTTAACTTAAGTTCATATTTTGGTGGATACGGTCGGACCTGAATAACAATATTCTCTCGTTCCATAAATGGAATCTCATCATCAGCATAATATTTGCTCAGGTAGCGCGGAGTCATTCTCCCTATAAATCCATCTTCCCAAGGAATTACAAGAGGTTCACTAGAATTTCTTTTTGGAAGTATTTTTTCGGCTGAACGGATCTTAGCATCCGTCGTAATGCAGTTAAAGCCAATTCCCATCATATCACTTCGTTTAATTTACCTTCAGATTTCACTTCCATATATTTTATACTTCGGTCGCACAAATCGACAAAGAAATCTGTAATTTCTCTCGCTTTTGACCTAAAGTAGTCCATATCAAGCTGAGCTAATTGTGAAGGAAGCTCATAGACCCGCCCTTTCATCTGTTTTAATAACTCTGCATTCAATATTTCTTCTACATCACCTCTGGCGGTAAAAAACTCCTTAACCTTTTTATCACAGATACAGGTCCAGTCCACCAGATCGGCTATCGTCACATTCATTGGGGCATAACCGATCCGTAGGTAGAGATAACTGTATAGTCCAATTGAAGTCAATTGATTTAAAAATAATACAGCCAATTGTGGACTAGCAAGTCCTTCAAAAGCAAATACACCTAGCAGATCCTGCATGAGTTTTGAATTGCGTGTCCATGAAATGGATGTCTTAAACAATGTATCATGCCAATTGATCGGAGAAACGGAATACGTCGGTTTATAACTCGGACGACGGTAAACAACAACAGATTCATTCCAGATGGTATGGGAGAAACGGCTGCCCAGATCCAGTTTTGTTGCCAGGAAATCTGTACTCATAAAAGCTACAATTGCAGTAACTCCACCATAAACGATTTTTCGAAAATGACAGTGACCTATTTTCTTTTTTATTACTGCAAGGTAGATTTCTGCCTTTTCATTTTCCTGCGGTGGAAAATGAAAAAGTCCTTTCCCATGCGCATCGCTGACGTAATAATTGAGCAGCATCATTTGTTCGGGATTATTCTCCTGACGAATCTGAGCCAGCACATGAAGTATATCTGTCTCATACCGCTCCGGCCAAGGAAATGCATGAAACTGCGAGGCCGTAGCATTCGATAATGCAGCGTCCTTCGCCGCCAGATTACCTACTGCAACTTCGACGTTTTTATTCGCGACTTTTTGTTCCGCTATTGCCAACAATTTTTCATGGCCCGCTTTAAGGCCTTCCATAAAACTCAGGTACAGCTGTTCAATCGTATAAAGAACAAACTTGCAATGCTCATAAAGCCAGGAGGCGTCAAAGGCGGAGATTTCGAGATCCTTGTTTTGTTTCACCGCATCAAAGGCGCTGTCCAATAATCTAAAACGTTTCTTTTCTTCCTCATCCTTTCCGACAATGGACTCCCTTAACATGGAAAAATGTTCATTGAGGCTTTTAATTCTGTTATTAACATGATGTACATTATTGGCTTTTCCGTCAATCATTAGCTGTAAAAAACGCAAATGATTTTCCATACTTTGATGTAACATAAATACAGCCCTTTGATAGTTCCCCTGCTGACCAAATGTTTCAGCCCCCTGTAGGAATCCCGCTGAAATAGGCAAGAGCTTCTGGTAATATTCATCAGCTATTTCTAGGACACTTTTTAGTTCTTTCGCTTGAAGGGGTGGGTTCTTTTTGCTACTAGCCTGATATATGGTATTTTCGGGTAGGGAGGCATAGGAATAATACAGGCTGCCCACTTTGACTTTACTGAGCATTTCAGCAATTGGCACCAGCTCAAAGGAAATATTCTTCTGGTCCATTAAACATAATTCCACAATAGGTTTTAATACCTTCGGTGAAAGCCCGCTCACATGCTTGAGCGCAAGAAGCAAATGATAATGATCCTGCCCGAGAAACTGATATTTAAAAAGATAGGCACGATCGAGATCCATACGCTGAGAAAGCCTATCGATAATTAATTGGCTATTAATTTCCATACTAAATGATTTAAGATTAAAAATTTGGCACAATAAATTACCCCAACAGATCAGACTGTTACAGATCATTATTGCAAATAATCAATACTTTATTGTAAAAAAACAGTATTACAACCAAGGAGACTAAAGAGGGGTTAACACATTACTACATATAGACGTTCGCCCCTTGGCTTTTCAGGAAATACCAGCATTTAAATCAACATGTATTCAAATCATTCATTTAGCGAAAAAGTGTTTCACCGTCGCTGGCAATATAGACAGAGCAAACACTTTGTTTTCCCATTAAAAGAAAAACAAAATAGAATACATTAATATAGTTTATATATACAAATATATAAATAAACAAAACCAAATCAAAATATTATTTATCATTAAAGTTTTAAATAAAGGATACCGGCCTGTACATAGACACACGACCATTTATTTCCAGCTTTTACACATTATAAATATATGCTGCGAATTGTAAACAACTCACGAATCAATTATATATTTCTACTATTTTTAGGCTATTCAATTATTAAGCTATCAGAAAATACGCTATTTCTTTAATTGCATTAATTTTAACAACGATATCCATGACCAATACCAAATTATTCCTCATCTTTTGTCTTGTTTTCTTTGTTCGACCAATATATGGTCAAACCACCTGCAACTGCTCACAGGCACTTAAGCAATTAATTGTAAAAATAGAGAGCGAGTACCCTGGTTTTCCAGAAAAAACCAAGCAGAATAAGGACCTGTATCAAGCTAAAAAAAATATATTGACGAAGAAAAGCTTGCTGGTTTCAAATGGGAGCTGTATGCGACTTTTGCAGGAATATCTTGACTTCTTCCAGGATGAACACATTGTCTTAGATGATCTTTCCAAAAAGAAAAATGCTCCACAGACAAGTACCGAAAACCCAAAAGCAGAACCAGAAGAGGAAATAAGTTCAAAATCGATCAGTCCCGATATATTTTATATTAAGATCTCAAGCTTCGGGTATGAAAACATAGCCCCTTTCAAAGAGCTGATCGAAAAAAACAAAGAAAAGATCGAAAGCAGTAAAGGACTTATTATAGATGTACGAAACAACGGTGGTGGAACGGACGATGTATACCAGCCCCTGTT
The DNA here is from genome assembly GCF_007830445.1 of Sphingobacterium siyangense. Lineage (GTDB taxonomy): Bacteria > Bacteroidota > Bacteroidia > Sphingobacteriales > Sphingobacteriaceae > Sphingobacterium > Sphingobacterium siyangense. Next base: position 67,840 of record NZ_VLKR01000020.1, read on the forward strand.
GCCCTATATCTTAACTAACCCGATCCGGATTATGAGTGTTGAGTTTTTTGCGACACAGACCTTAGTCAATGGGTTGCGTGATTATGCCATCAAAAATATCAAGCAGGATTCTCTGAATGAAGTAAAAAGAATTGACGAAGATCTGCGGGAATACAGGGAGAATATCGGAAAATTTGTACTGTATGGTGACAAGAAGGTGATCATAGATACGATTGTCCTTAATAAAAAGAGTCCGCAACAGGTCATTATCCTAGCCAATAGAAATGTAGCCAGTTCAGCGGAGAATTTTTTATTCAGTTCCCGCCAGAGCAAAAAAGTAAAAATCATGGGAACCCCGAGTATGGGTGCCCTTGACTATGGCTCTATACGTGAGTTCAAATTTGGTTGCGACAACTACCAGCTCCTTTTGCCAACCTACCGATCTACCCGTTTACCGCAATATCCGATTGACAATATAGGTATACAGCCCGATATCTATCTGGATGAATCCATTTCAGACTGGATCGATTTTGCGGTGCGTTACATCAATGAATAATCAATAATTGCGATAAAGTATAACGTTGGCGAGTATGAAAAATATCTTAAAAATGGGTATAATAAGTGCTTTGATAGGCCTGCTCTTTTCCTGCAAAGAGCAAGTGAGTCCTTTGTCTGAAGATTACTACAAAAAGAGCGGTGCGATTTATTTTATACCGGGCGGAAACGGTTTTGAACGAGGTTCGAGAAAGATGGTTACCGATCTGGCAAGTTTTGCTGTGATCAAAGAGGTCTATGCCCGCGATAAAGATCACGTCTATTTTATGGGATGCCCGCAAGAGCTGGTCGATGTAAAGACCTTTCAACTGAAAAACAACATTCCAATCGATCAGGCGCATGTATTCAAGTTTGAAGGTTTTGCTTCGGCTACTTCATCGTGCAATCAAAACCAGCTCACCATTATCGAAGGTGCCGATCCCGCAACTTATACAACGTTATATCATCAACTTCCAGCACTAGCTAAAGATAAAGCACATTACTTTTATAGGTATCAACCGCTGAACGTCGACTATGCGTCATTCAACGTAGTTAACAGTAATTTCGTAAAAGATAAAAATCAGCTTTTCGTAGTAACAGACAAAGCGATTCTTCCGCTCCACTATAAAACAGAGAACGTTAAGGCTCTCAATATAGCCTATCTACTACTGAATGACCGAATACTGCTCTACTACGAGCCTTATCAAAACATCGGTATACTGGAGATCGAACTTCCTTCATCAAACAACATAAAATTCCTTAATGATAAGACAGTAATCATTGACCAATTGGTGATTATCTCGGGTAAGCAATTTGAATATGCAGCGGTCGATGCCGAAAGTTTCGAGCTATTGGAAGGGGCAAATGGAAAAGTCCTGTGGTCGCGCGACAAAAATCATGTCTATTACGAGCAACAATTATTTGCCGAAGCAGATCCGAAAACCTTCGAGGTTCTCAAGTTCGCTGTAGCGAAAGATGCGAACCACATTTTCATTGGAAATAAAATATTCAATGGCCCTGATGTAAAAAGCTTCAGAAAGGTTGATAAGTCGCGAGTAAACCATGATTTCGAAGATGACCTGGGCAACAAATACTGGTACCAAACCAACAAAGGGGAGGTTATTTTGGTTCCGGTTACTAAAAAGTGATCACACTAATTGGCTCAACAATAAGCGAAATTTGAGCCGATTAACCAATTTAATCGGCTCAACCCCAAAATTAGCGCTGCTCCTTCCCGATATCATCTGTCCAATCAACGGTTAATATTACACGCCAACAGGCTATAACTTACAATATACGGTATTCCATTTCACTTTCATTACACTAAATCTCTCCTGATTGCCGCCAAGATAATCACTGAAATCGGCTATTTTTCCAAAGCTTGTTTTCCACTACTTTAGCTTCGAAACCAACGCGTTTCAGAGCGTGTACGATTCGCATTCGGCCTCGATCAACGAGAGCAATTGCAATAACATGCGAGTTGCAAACAAACAGGTTCAATTTATAGAAAAAAAGGATGATCAAATCAGTATTACTAAGTATAACAGCTATGCTATGTATCACAGCATGTGCACAGGAATCCGCCATAATCACAAAAAATGACCGGGTTAAATGGATTCCCTATCAAACCAAAAACAAGCAGTTTGTCTATGTCGACAGTGCATTCCATAAGAAGCTATCCCAAGAGTTCCATTGGGCTCAGCCTTTCACGTCCACAGGATATGCACTGGTAGCCAATGAAAAGGATCAAACGGGGATCATTACCAGTAAAGGTGAATTTATCGAACATTATTCCGACGCAGATTTACAGCTCTTAGACCTCAAACAGCTGACTCTTGTAATGAAACGCCAGGAATATGAAAAGAAATTACCCTTCTGGAAATGGGACTGGAATATCCTAAGCAGTTATATCAAGAAAACAGCTACTTATGTTAAGCTCGAAATACGGGTATTGGAAAGCAATCAGGTCCTGTTGAAAAAAGATATTCCTTACGATGAGAACGAGTATAACCTTGCAACTTACCCCTTAGACGATAAGCACCTGATCCTCAATGGAAACCTGTATCTGCTAAAAGATCAAAAACTTAAGAAAATAGAAGAACACATTGAAATGCCCTTGGAAAACGGACGTTATATTCCAGCATCAACAAACAGTTTTGCCATCCTTGATATCAAAAGCAAAAAACCGGTTTTATCCGCTTTGACAGGCATTGACAAAATAGACCTTCTTTGGAAAAATGAGGTCATACAGCTCGATTCCATCAATCAGGAGCGCTACAGCCCAACAATCCCCAAACTACTAAAGGACAATAATACAGGGACTATATATGCCTTTCCACAATACGACAAAGCTTTTCCAAAACAAATTAGACAAGCCAATGCGACACAGATTGCCTTTCTAAAAGAAATATCCTTAGTTTATTCGGTGACTAATTCGCCCTATTTTATTCTGGGCAGATTTAACTACGATCATGCGATCTGGGCTTATGATTGGTTATATATAGATAAAGATGGCAACTTATTGGACACCATCAAAGCCCCGAATTTCTATATCCTGGATCAAGTGGGTAATTTGGTCTGGCCAGACAAACACATGTTACTCACCTCGAATGCCATGGAAAAGAATTGGAAGACCGGAAAAATAAAATACATCGATTCATCAGAAGATCTTTATTTAATTGATGTAAAACGAGGTGATCTGCAACCTACAAAAGGCCTATGGAATTCAAGTGCAAAGACTTGGGATATAAACCCCGATTTCGAACATATTGAAACCTTAGATGGTAAACGACAAATCTTCGCATTACAGGAACATAAAGATGGTCGCTATACTTTATACAACAATAAGACAAAACAACGAATCGGCAACAAAAGCTACATAACCATCAATCCCAACGGTTGGGTACAACATAAAAATGAGCAGAATCAGGACGATGGCTATTTTATTGACATTGCTACGGGCGAGGAGTATAAAGAATAAAAATATACCGCTCAATTTCAGCTGAAATTCCAAAGATTAATTTATAACAGACAAAATATACTCTTTAAGATTTATTAACCTTAAAGGAATACTGAGTTATTAGCTTTGTCCAATTAAAACTGATCTTGTGAGCGAATTATTGATAGCATCATTAAAGCAAGGTGACCACTTTGCCATGGAACAGATTTTTAATCTGTATTGGGAAGCCATATTTGATGCAGCTTTTAAGAAAATAGGTGACGAAAATGTGGCTCAGGACATTACCCAGGAAATCTTCATTTCACTGTGGGAAAACCGTGAACAGGTTATCATATCTGGTGGCCTTGCAGCCTATCTACATGGGGCGGTAAAATTCAAAGTAATCAACCATTTTCGGAATACGACAGTTAAAGATGGACACAAAGCCGAACTTGCGACTTTAATGAACCAACAATATGCAGATTCAGCGGACGACCTGCTGATCCTAAAAGATGCGCAGCAAAAAGTTGAAGAAGCGTTGATGCAGCTTCCCGAACGTATGCGACTGGTCGTCACAATGAGCCGCAAGCAAGAAAAATCAATCAAGGAAATTGCGAGCGAGCTGAATGTATCGGTACAAACCGTCAAGAATCAAATTACCTCGGCCATGAAACTGCTCAAAAAAAGCCTCTCTTAGGCAGTTCCTACATTTTTTTGAGTGTTAACAATAATTTAATATACTCCTAATATTTTCAACTAGTACCAATTCCCATTTGAAGTGACATGTATTCAAATGATGGAAGAAAAAGCAAAGCAGCTACTGCAAAAATATTTAAATGGAGAGGCCAGCGCCGCCGAGATTAAACAAGTCGAAGATTGGTACGCCCAACTGGATAACGCATCAAAAAAAATTCCGCAGGAACGCAAGGCAGCACTGCGCGAACAATTATTGGCCAATATCCAGTCCGGTATTTCAGAAAAGGAAAATAAACGACCTTCCCTGCTGTATTCACCTGTATTCAAAATAGCGGCCGCTATTTTAATGATTGCTTCTATAGGACTTCTTTATTGGAAAGTAAATAATCAACCTATCGCACCATCTGCGCAGATCGTCACGACAACCCTTGCAGGTGAACATAAAAAGATTGTATTGGCAGATGGTTCGGAAATTATCATGGAACCATCTTCAAAAATCAGCTATCCAAGTAAATTCAGGGGAAATATCCGTGAAATAGCACTTACTGAAGGGGAAGCTTTCTTTGATATTGCCCACGACGAGCAACACCCATTTCAGGTACAGCTTGCATCCAAGCTAGCGGTTAAAGTATTGGGTACCTCCTTTCGGATAAAAGCCTATCAGGCTTCCGACCAAGTCGAAGTCACTGTTGCTACCGGTAAGGTTGCGGTACAGCAACAAGATAAAATCTTGGGTATATTAACCAAAAACCAGAGTTTACGTTACAGCAAAGAAACCGCACAATCTTCGCGTAGCGTAGTAGAAAAAAATACCGCTGTCGCCATAGCATTTGATGGTACAAACCTCCAAGAGGTCGCAAAAAAACTGGAATATATCTACAACATTGAAATTATCTTAAAGGATACATCGCTTAGGTCTCTAAAAACAACAGCCACATTCAATAGCACACAAAATCCAGCAGAAATACTGGATATCATCTGCAGCCTACATCATCTTAAGTACAGTACGATTGAAAAGGATAAAGTATTTAAAATCCACAAATAATGTCTAAAAATTTACCTAAAACATCTTAGTCACCATGCGTAATTCATTACCTAATTATTACAAAAAAATGAAAACACCTGCATTCAAGAGAGAATTCTCTTTTTACCGGATCATGAAGTATCCCTGCATCGCATTTTCGATTACTTCAGTATTCTGCAGTTCATTGATGGCCTCCCCAAGCATGGCCCAACGTTTGGACAAAAGCAGCGTAAACATCAAAATAAGCAAGGGCGAAAAACTCGATGTGATTCTCCACAAAATCGAGAGTCTTTCGGGCCTTCATTTTGTTTACAATCCCGATCTATTGCAAGAACGGAACACAGTCTTAAGCGGCAGCTTTAAAACTGAACCCGTTCGCGCGCTCTTGAATAAGCTTGGAATCAATGCAGTGGAAAAAGAGGACTATGTGATCCTGAACACGCAAGCAAACATCAAGGCAGACCGCATCGTTACCGGTTTTGTAAGAGATACAACAGGGGCTGCAATTGTAGGTGTTTCTGTAAAAGTAGTGGGTACGCAGGTAGGAACCACAACAGATACAAAGGGTGCATTTCGAATCGAGGCTGGACCACAGGCCGTACTTTCTTTTTCGATGGTCGGATTCCATTCTAAAGATATTACCATCGGTGAAAATGAAATTATTAATGTAACGTTAAGCGAAGAGCGTTCGACCCTATCCGAAGTTGTTGTTGTTGGTTATGGAACCCAGAAAAAAGAAACACTAACGGGTGCTATAGGTGTGGTATCCCTTGATAAATTATCCTCACGATCGGTAAACAGTGTTGGCGAAGTATTGGCTGGAAAATCTCCTGGTGTCATTGTGACAAACGAAGGTGGCGATCCAACTTCGCCTCCTCGCATTAATATTCGGGGTGCCGGTGGTATAAATGGTGAAAATGTACTCTACGTTATTGACGGTTCAATTTTCCTAGGCACCCCACAGCTCAATCCAAACGATATCGAATCCATTTCGGTCCTTAAAGACGCGTCGGCAGCAATCTATGGAGCGAGAGCTTCTGGTGGTGTGGTATTGATCACCACTAAAAAAGGGAAAAAAGGACAGATGCAGATCAGTGTTGATGCCAAAATCGGCCAACAAAGCGCTTGGCGTAAATTACAGCCTTTAAATGCGGAACAACGCGCTGAGGTAGCAGCAACGGCAGCAAAAAATGGTGGAACAGCCATTTTACCAGCTTTCGATCCAACAAAATATCCAGATGGGCTTGTCACAAAAACCAATTGGATGGATGAAGTATTTAGAAATGCGACATTGCAAGATTACAATGGTGCTATCAACGGTGGAAATGAAAAGTCTAATTTTTACCTAAGTTTCAATTACCGTAAAGCAGAAGGTATTGTACTCAATACAAAAACACAACGTTACAACTTCAGGATAAACTCAGAACATCAAATTACACCCTGGTTAAAAGTAGGTGAAAATCTATCCTACAGCAATACCAATGGAAATGGCGCTAATACGAGCAGCGACTACACAGGAGCGTTATTGTCGGCCATTTATTATCCAACAAATGGAACACCTTACAATGCCGATGGAAGCTTTGCTGGTTTGCCAGGACCTTTCCCTGGCGACTATGGTGATATCATTAACCCTGTCGCAGAATTGATGCGCATAGACATTAATAATCCTGTCAGTGTCCTGGTTGTAAATCCATATGCCAATATCCAATTAGCAAAAGGCTTAACATTCAGATCTAACTTAAGCATTACCAAATCGAACATTAGATATAAAAGCTTTACACCAAAACGCCCTGAAATAGGTAAACCCGTTTTGAGCAATAGTCTAGTGGAAAGAGCGAGTGACGCAAATGATATCCTTGCCGAACAGGTCCTAAATTATAAAACTAAATTTGACGTTCATCAGCTCGATTTGACCGGAGGCTACAGTTTTCAAAAAACCAAAAGTAGTTATTTGAATGCTTCGGGAACCGGCTTTGACGATGAATCCAAGCAATACAGATACCTGAATAACGCGAACACAATACAACCGTCGGAAAGTGGTTATGGAGCCACAGCACTTTCGTCTCTTTTCTTACGGGCAAACTATAATTACAATGAAAAATACCTACTATCCTTAATTGGCCGAAGAGATGCTTCATCCATAATTCCATTAAAAGAAAATAGAGCGCGGTACTATTATTCAACATCTGCTGGATGGGCTCTACACAAAGAAGATTTTTTGAAATCTGTAGAATGGTTAAACGAGCTTAAATTAAGAGCTAGTTACGGTAAATTGGGTGGTCTAGCCAACCTAAACCCACTGGATGTTAACCCTCTTCTTATTCGTGCCGATGCCTATTTTGGTGAAAATCCAAAACTACAAAATGGATATGCTCAGAATGTGTTACCCAATATGGATATGCGATGGGCTGAAAGCAAACAAACCAATATAGGTTTAGATCTTGGAATTTTGAATGGATTGAGCTTGGTAGCGGATTATTTTGTCAAAGAAACAAATAAGATGATCTTAACCAAACCTCTTCCGGGAACAGCGGGTTTGAGCACACAAACGATTAACGGGGGTTTAGTAAAAGATAAAGGTATTGAACTAGGGCTAACTTATAGTAGTGCTAAAAATAAAGATTTTTCGTACTCTATTAATGCGACGCTAACCAAATTAACCAACAACGTTCAAGAATTGGCTCCTGGATTGAACAATATCGCAGTAGGTACTAATTTTAGAAATGAGCTAGCTCCGTTGACAATTACTGTTGGCCAACCTCTTTACAGTTACTACGTATTAAAGACCGATGGTATCTTCCAGAGTCAGGCAGAAGCTGATAACTACAAAAATGCCAATGGACAAAAAATTCAACCCAATGCAAAAGCGGGCGATTTCAAATTTGTAGACATCGATGGGAATGGTTCGATCGGACCTGAAGATCGCTATTACGCCGGTAGTGCATATCCTGATTTTTCTTACGGTCTGAGCTTCAATGCGAATTACAAAAACTTTGATCTCAATATTTTTGCACAAGGTGTACAAGGGAACAAATTGTTTAACGCCATCAAAAGAACAACCTACAGCGCGAGCGGTCCCTCATACAACAAATTAGTAGGAATCCTAGATGCATGGTCACCAGAAAACCCGAATGGGAAAGTGCCTATTATCTCAAGTTCAGACGCTAACGGAAACTTTAATGCATCAGATTTCTATATCGAAGATGGTTCTTTCCTTCGTATCCGAAATGTCACATTAGGTTATACACTGCCAAAATCTTTGACTGACAGATATAAACTTGGAAACGTGAGAGTCTATGCGACTACGAACAACTTATTTACGTTTACAAAATACACTGGTTTTGATCCAGAAATTGGTATGGATAACAATGGACTTGATGTCGGACGTTACCCACAAGCCCGCAGCTTTATCTTCGGTCTAAATGTCAATTTTTAATATTAGCAGAATGCCAATGGGATCTAAACGAAGCTTACTTCATACAAGGATTATTTAGTTTAAGATCTTATCGATTATTAAAACGAGAAAAATAAAAATGATGAAACCGAAAAATAAAAGTTGTCATTCACAGACGGAAGACTTTACCCAGGTTTTATCAGTCATAAAAAAAATAAAACGATGAAAACGAATATCAAATACCTTGCAATAGCAGCAGCAGCACTTTTTGCATCGTGCGACAAACAGTTGGATATAACGCCTGAGGGTTCACCTTCCGCTCAGAATTTTTGGAAAACCGAACAGGATGCCATCAAAGCGGAGGCTGGTATGTATGAAAAATACAATGAAGAGGATTATTACGGCCGCGGAATGTTTTGGTTTATTAATGCCAGTGACGACATGGTAACAGGGCGTAACAAACCGGAAGCCGATAATATCAAAAATTTCAACCGCAATTACATCGGTGGTGGTTATACCGAATCTCAATGGAGCATGCGTTATGCGATTATAAAAAGAGCTAACGATATTATTATCAATGTTCCCAATATAACCATGGATGAAGCTCGAAAAAAACAGATCATTGGCGATGCCTATTTCAATGCAGGTCTGGTTTATTTTCAATTGGCGGCAAACTATGGTAATGACAAAGCTGGAATTCCGATAGTTAAACCTGAAACTGACGTACCCGTACCCCGTGCTAACAATGTCAACGAGAACTATGATTACATTGCCTCTTTATTTCTAAAAGCTGCAGAGAACCTTCCATATTTCTCAGACATGAATACCTCAGATTACGGTAAAGCGCACAAAACTGCGGCATGGGCCTATTTATCAAAAGTATATCTCTACAAAAAGGACTATACAAATGCCGCCAAATATGCAGATATGGTGATCAATTCGGGCAAACATGATTTACTGCCTAATTTTGTCGATGTGTTTAAAGCTGCCAACAACTGGTCCAAAGAATATATCTGGTCAGTGGTCTGTACGCCAAATGGCGGTGGTACTGGATGGGGAAGTAAGCTTCCAGGAGTTATGCTCACCAACAAGGCCTGGGGAATCTACAATGGCTGGGGCTATTATCTACCGACAAAAGAACTGTATGATTCTTTTGAATCTGGAGATCTACGCCGTGAAGCGACGATATTGAAACCTGGGGACAAATTCCAGTTTTTTGGCGCAGAACGTGCATTTACAAAAGATGGTGGCGCTACATCGAGTTACCAATTCAAGAAATACATGGAGCCGTTTTCTTATAAAGACCCTATTCCAACACATGTCAATCCAAATGGCGATAATGGAACAACAGACCTCAATGTACCATTGATGCGTTATGCCGAAGTATTATTGACTAAAGCTGAGGCTGCCATTAATTTAAATGGGGCTGGAGCCGGTGATACTGAATTAAATAAGATTAGAAAGCGAGCTGGTTTGGTAACAAAAAGCGGAATGACCCTTGTAGACCTAAAACGCGAGCGCCGCAATGAGCTTGCTGGTGAATGGGCAGACCGTCACCGTGATTTGGTCAGATGGGGTGATGCGCAAGCTACATATGCCAAACCTTTACACGATTTCGATGGTGCTGTAATTTGGCCGGCTAGAAATTTCAATCCGCAAGTACATGATGTTTGGGCAGTTCCACAACGCGAGATCGACAACAGTTCCGGCGTCATTAAACAGAATGCAGGATGGTAAAAAACAATAAATTAATGTGGCTGCTCTTTGCCGGCCTAAGCATTCAGTCAGTTTCTGCACAACAGAAACTGACTGCCAATGCAGGTCACAGCCACAATGATTACAAACAGCAAATCCCGCTGTTGGAGGCTTACTATGCTGGAATGGGCTCTATCGAAGCGGACGTCTTCTATCGCAATGGAGAGCTTTACGTCGCCCATGAAAGCAGCGAAATCAAACCAGGGAAGACGTTAAAAAAACTTTACATCGACCCTTTAATTGCTTTCTTTAAGGAGAACGGCAATAAACCTTATGCCAAACCTGAGCAGACCTTACAGCTCGTGATTGATATCAAGGAAAATTACGAACAGGTATTGTCTAAATTGTTGGCCGATCTGAAGGGCAACGAATCTATATTCGACCAGCAGAAAAATCCTTCCGCCATTAAAATTGTCGTCAGCGGTGAAATCCCGCCGCCCGAAAAGTTCGACAATTATCCATCGATGATTTATTTTGATGGCCGGCCGGAAAAAGATTATACGCCGGCACAGCTCAAACATATTGGGATGATCAGTCAGGATATTAAGCAGTATTCTGTCTGGAATGGCAAAGGGACACCTACTCCACCCGACCTAGAAAAGATGAAATCTGTGATAGACAAAGCGCATAAATTGGGGAAACCCTTTCGTTTCTGGGCAACCAAAGACAGCCCCAATAGTTGGAAAGAGCTTGGTCACATGGGGGCAGACTGGATCAATACAGACCATCCTACTGCGCTTAAGAATTTCTATTTAAACAACGCTAAAGTCGAATACGCAAATCCAAAGGCCTACGTTCCCTATCAGCCAACCTATAAAAATGATGGTGCAACGAGCAAGGTTAAGAACGTTATTTTACTTATTGGTGATGGAATGGGCTTGGCTCAAATACAAGCGGGTTTAAGTGCCAATTTTGGTCAGTCCAATATCATCAATATGAAACATATTGGTCTTTCGCGCACCGAAGCATCCAATTCGGATTTTACCGACTCCGCTGCGGGCGGGACAGCTTTGGCTACTGGACATAAAACCAATAACCGTTACATTGGCATGGATGCTGACGGTAAATTGTTGAGCGCTATTCCCGACACACTTGCTCAACACGGGATCAAAAGTGGTATCATCAGTGCGGGAGATATTACAGATGCCACTCCGGCTGCATTTTACGCACATCAGATCGATCGAACAATGTCACAGGAAATTGCGGCAGATTTCAAAAATAGCCATGTGGATATCTTAGTTGGATCCCGTCGCGAAAGCTTCCTCAACAACAAGGATAACACGCTGATAAAGCAACTGACCGAAAAAGGGTATCAGCTTCAGCAAAATTTAGACGACTTTGAAAAAGCGACATCGGGCAAACAGTTGGTGCTCCTAGCTGATTCTGCGACAAGAAGAATCCTCGATGGACGAGGAGAAATGTTAAAAAATTCCCTCTCAAAAACGATTCAGCTTTTGTCTAAAAATAAAAATGGCTTCTTTATCATGGCCGAGGGTGCACAAATCGACTATGGAGCCCATGCCAACGATCTTCCCTATGTTGTTACCGAGCAACATGACTTTGATCGGCTTGTCGGGGAAGCCCTAAAATTTGCGGACCAAGATGGTGAAACACTAGTCATTGTCACTGCAGATCACGAAACTGGTGGACTTTCCCTATTGGATGCCAATTATAAAAAGGGAACTGTTAGAGGCAATTTCAGTAGCGATGACCATACCAATATTATGGTACCTGTCTTTGCTTACGGACCAGGTGCGCAAAATTTTATTGGCATTTACAACAATACAGCCGTTTTTAAAAAGATTATCCAAGCCTATAACTTGAAATAATCGCTTTAAAGTTTTCATACAACATGAAACCCCTTAGTTTAAATACGAGGGGTTTTCACTTTTTCACCGACTACATTCCATAGTTTACAACCACTCCAAAATCCAATTTAAGGATTGATGTTCGATTTTTTGCCTATCTTGTAAGTCAAAAAAACAGAACAACCTTTATGATACCATCAATCAAGCGACTACTGATTTTGTCATTATTGCTATTCAGTATTTCGACCCAACTATTTGCACAAACTTCTGAAAAAGCCTCTTGGTTTAAAGATGCCCGCTTTGGCATGTTCATTCATTGGGGACTATACAGTGCGGCTGAAGGCATGTGGAAGGGTGAACCTTTACGTTATATGAATAACTATGCCGAGTGGTTAAGATATCGCAACCGCGTTTCCAAAGAAGAGTACGGTACTTTGGCAAAACGTTTCGACTGGAGTAAAATAGATCCTGAGCAATGGGTTCTTCTAGCAAAAGAGGCTGGGATGAAATATATCATCATCACCGCCAAACATCATGATGGTGTTGGCCTTTGGGACACAAAAGTTGGTGATTATAGCCTCCCAAAATTGAGTGGTTCCAATCGGGATGTCATCAAAGATATCGCAGAGGCTTGTAGAAAGCACGGCATGAAATTAGGTTTTTACTATTCCCATTGGATTGACTGGGAACATCCATACGGCTGGAATCATCAACAGGAGCTGTCGGGACATGTTACCGATGCCCAATACAATCAATATTGGCAGGAGAAAGTTATCCCTCAACTTCGCGAACTGATGACCAACTATGGCGACATTGCATTGATATGGTTCGACATGTGGATCCCTTATCAAAAGTCGATCATAAAAAAAGAAGAATTACTGCAAGTTGTCAAACTGATCCGTGAACTACAGCCTAATTGCTTGATTAATTCACGTCTAGGTCTTCCTACAGATGCGGAGAACGTGGATTTTGAGACATTAGGAGATAACCAATTTGGCAGCAATTACATTAACCATCCATGGGAAACCCCTGGGACGATTGCCCATTCATGGGGTTACAACGGTCAGGAGAATGAATGGAAATCAACCAGTCAAATTTTCCAATCGTTGATCTCCAATGTAAGTCTCAACGGGGGCTTCACCTTAAATATCGGGCCACGTGCCAATGGAACAGTTCCCTACGAAAGTGTCAGTCGTCTGCACGAAGTCGGAGATTGGCTAAACAGTTATGGAGAGGGCATCTATGGCAGCACCGGCCTTGATCTAAAAAACAACCATTTCGATTGGGGTTACCTCACGACCAAAAAAGAAGGGCAAAAAACAGTCGTATATGCGCACGTCTTTAATTGGCCCTTAGATCATACACTTCGGATTACAGGAATCAAATCGACCCCAGAACAGGTTTCACTGATGAACGGAAGTGTATCTACGGCGCTAAAATTTGATCAAAGTCTCAGTCTAATCCATATCCAATTACCTGACGCGCAACCTGATCATTATGTTTCAGAAGTTAAATTGACTTTTAACAGCCCGCTAGAATTGGACAAAAATACAATCCCGGAATCAACCTTTGGTGGCTTTTCGTTGAAATCAACCAATAGCCTCAACCAAGGACTCAAAATTGTACGCTATAACGGCAAAAATCCAACGCATGCGATCCTGACGGGTGATACGAAGATCGATTGGGAGGTAACCATCCCTGAAGCAGGCGTCTACTCACTCGATTTTTCAGCACATAATCCCAATAAACAAAACAGTGTTTTTGAAGTCAGTACTGCCAATCAGCGGTTGCAAGGAAGTTTTGCTCCTACAAACAAAATGGTGGTCGAGCCCAATAGGAACAACTACACAGAAGAATTTGTCGAAAACCGCATCGGCAAATTTAAATTCGATAAGCCCGGAAAATATATCGTAACCTTTAAAAGTAAAGAACTACAGCCACTTTGGTTTAACTGGATTTGGCTCGAAAAAATGAAGAATTAAACATACGTTCCTCGGTACAGAACATGTAAAACACCAGCAGGCAGATTACTATGCCTACATAACAATCTGCTTGCTAGTAATTTATACAAAAAGTTACATATTTTAATATTTATTTATTATTTTGGGGTAAAAGTTACCAATTTTGCAAATAGGGGCTGATAGGCCACTTATGCTTATAAATGAGAAAATTAACCCTAAACATTGTTAGATAATGCATCTGCAACGGGACTCTTTATCTGTGCTTTCTGACCAAACTGTAAATACAAGGTTGGAGGGATTAATCACGACCACCGATGATGGCACTATTCTACTGTTTAACAAACGCGCACAAGAGCTTTTAGACCTCGAAAGTACGGCAACCACCAACAAACTACATGATTTAATTACATTTTACTCAGCAGATGATCTTTCGGAACTATCGCCTACAGAAACGCCATTTTTTAGTGCTCTTTCCAAAAACCAAAACCAAAATGAAATTATCCTAGGAAGAAAAAAGGATCAAGAGTTTAGATGGTATCAATTCAATGTTCATCTTACTATAGAAGACAATAAAAAAGGTCTTTCAATCTCATTTATTGATGTATCGAAATTGGTCAATAAAAATCGTGTCCTAGAAGATAAACAACACCAACTTCAATTGCTTGTTGCCTCATTGAATGATCTTGTATTCGAAGTAACCGATACTGGAGTATTTAAAAACTACTGGACCAACAATCCGGATCTATTGTTCTATACGCCAGAAGAATTTCTAAATAAGAGCCTCACGGAGCTTTTCCCACCTGATCTTGCAGTGCCCGCTCTTCAATTAATACAAAGTTCATTAAAATTGGACCGCGAACTTAAGATGGATTTTCAATCCAATTTAAAAGAGCACAAAGACAAATGGTACCGTTTACAGATAAAACCTATACATAGGGCGCTGAACCGGGTAGCCCTGGTTATTTCCGACATTACAAAACAAGTCGAGTCCAATGAAAAGAGTAAATTCAATGAACACAAATTTAATCAAGCATTTTATTTATCTGGTCTGGGAATCTCTTTGACAAGCCTCGAAGGTTACTGCATAGAATCCAATAACATGTTAACCAAAATTCTTGGTTATTCTCATGAAGAAATGTCGACAACCAAGTTTACTGATCGAACACACCCAGACGATATAGATAAAGATGTTGAACTTAGAGAAAAACTTGTCAGGGGCGAAATTGAAGCATTTACGCTTCAAAAACGCTATTTACATAAATTAGGACATTTTGTATGGTGTTCTGTAACGGTTGCGGCAGTTTTTGATAATGCCAATACCGCACAATTTCTGATCGTCCAGGTGCAGGATATTTCCGAATCAAAAAAGAATATAGAAATTCTAAAGAGGCAAAAGATTGAATCGGATCTAGTCAAAATAGATCTTGAAACCAAAATACGACAACTGGAAGAATTTGCTAACATCCTCGCTCATGATCTAAAGGGCCCACTCAGTAATATACAGATGCTTATTGACGAAATCAAGGTAACGGATGACGAAAAAATAAAAGCAGATTTTATGAACCTTCTGGATATTAGCAGTGACAACCTGACTGAAACATTACATGATTTGGGGGGTATACTTGATATCAAATCAAACAATTCACTGATTTACGAGCAATGTAATTTTCTCGATGTATTCAAAAAAGTGCAACAGCAATTTCTGGAAGAAATACAGCAAAAAAATGCGACTATTTCCATCGAATTCAATGTAAAAGATATTTATTATCCTAAGATTTACCTGGAAAGTATCTTAAGCAATCTCCTGAGTAATGCACTCCGATTTACGGCAAAAGATAGAGCCCCTAGGATCGAAATACATACGCATCTGGAACAAGAAGGAACCTTATTAACGGTTAAAGACAACGGGCTGGGTATTAACCTACCAAAATACAAATCTGAGCTGTTTATGTTCAAAAAGGTTTTTCACCGTGGATTTGAGACTAAAGGTGTCGGATTGTTTCTCATAAGATATCAGATCGAATCATTGGGCGGAAAGATCGATGTACAAAGTAAAATCGATTCGGGTAGTACCTTTTATGTCAAATTTTTAGAAAAAGCATATAAAGATCCGCTGATACAACTATAAAAAATAGCGTTCAATCCTGTTCGTAGAAAATAACTGCTAAGATCCTGGACAGCGTGATCTCACAAGTAAAAGAGTAAAAGAAAAACTGCGATGTCAATCAACGACAAAGATGAGGTTTATTGACACGATGAAAACAATTATTAATCAAAAAGACCATGACTCCTGAAACTAAAAGAACGATCATTCTCATTGATGATAATGCCATTTTACGTACTATTTTCGGCCATATGCTACAGGGATTTACCGACTATGAGATTGACTTTCATTCCTTCAAAAATGCACTGGATGCATTGGATTTTTTGGATAACAATGACATCTGCCAGTCGCTGATGCCACCCATACTCTTTGTGGATATCAATATGCCATTTATGACTGGTTGGGAGTTAATGGATGTACTTGAAAATAGGACAGACTTCATCAAACGAACCAAGATTTTTATTGTCAGCTCCTCTACGAGCAAAAGCGATCAGGAGCAACTGGCTAATTATCCTTTTATAAGCGGTTTTATTCTGAAACCTTTTGGAAAAGAATCTATTTACGAGATTTTGAAAAAAATCGATTAAAAAAAAGCCCCCCAAACTTTATTACTTAATTATTGGAGGGCTTTTTATTTTGACAACTTATTGTTGTGGACAGCGGACAGCCACTGTCGTTATTCTTTTTGAGCGATTAAATCGCCTGACACTTGTCTGCCAACCAATTCTTTTCCTCAACCGTAAGATGAGTCGATAATTGATCAAATACCCACTGATTATAGTTATTTAGCCAGGCAATATGTTTCTTATCCAATAAGGATTTTTCGACTAAATCGGTTGCGATATAACACATTGTTAGTGTCTCAAAGTCCAGGAAGTCTCCAAATTCGGAAGATCCTGCTTTACGGGTCAACACGAGGTTCTCAATGCGAATACCATGTTTGCCGACGCGATACAATCCAGGCTCTATTGAAGTGATCATACCTGGTTCAACAGCAACATCTATTGCTGCTGCATTGAACACTTGTGGACCTTCGTGTACATTCAAGAAGAAACCGACACCATGTCCCGTACCATGTCCATAATTGCGTAATGTTTCCCACAATGGACGACGCGTAATTGCATCGATCTGATAGCCGCGCGTTCCAGTAGGGAAGATAGCCTGAGAGCCTTCTATTGTTCCCTTGAGCACAAGGGTATAATCCTCTTTTTCCTCCTGCGTAAGACCTCCAAGCGTTACCACTCTGGTAATATCCGTTGTCCCTGTAGTATATTGCCCCCCAGAATCGACCAATAGTAAACCTTTAGGCTCTAGTGTATAATTCGATTTTTCATTAGCCGAATAATGCGGCAGGGCACCGTGATCCAAATATCCCGCAATAGTCGTGAATGAGACGTCAACAAAGCCATCTTGACTTTCACGAAATCCACGTAATTTGTCAGCAATAGATAATTCAGAAAGCTCACCAGAGGAGACATTCTCTTCCAACCATTTGAAGAAACGAGTCAACGCTATACCGTCTTTTACAAACGTATGGCGGTTATTTTCAACTTCAACCTTATTCTTAATTGCTTTTAAACTCGTCGAAGGGTTTATTTTCTCAACAATTTTAACCTGTTTAGGTACGCTGTCGAAAACAGCAAAACAGGTACGTTTTGGATCGATAAGAATAGATGCAACCTCCAATGTCGGAACTATCTTAAAGAGATCCTCATAAGCTGCAATATCCACTCCATAGCCCTTCAGTTCTTCCGTTGCCTGAGTTGTCAACTTCGAAGGTTCAATATAAAGCGTTGCTTTTTCTGCTGTAATCAATACAAATCCCAAAACAACAGGGTTACAAGGTACATCTTGACCACGGATGTTTAATAACCAGGCCAGGTCATCCAAAGATGAGATCAGATGAGCCTCCGTTCTATTCTTTTTCATCTCCGCGCGGACAGCTTCAATTTTAGAAACCGTTGACTGTCCCGTAATATTTTCGTCCAGCAGGTAGGCCTGTGCCTTAGGAAGCTCTGGTCGTCCTTCCCATAATGGTGACAACAGGTCAACATGACCATCTACTTTAATCTCCAAAGGCTCCAAAGTATTCTGAACAGATTGGGCCACCAATAAAGAAGCGAGATTGCCATCAAAAGCAACCTTAGCACCAGCACCCAACTGCTCGCCCAACCAATCAGCATATTCTGCAGCTCCCTGCACTTTCAATTTCACCAATTCAAAACCTGTTCCTGCCAATTGCTCCGCTGCTTGGACAAAATAGCGAGAATCGGTCCAAAGGCCGGCAAAATCTTGTGTGATTGCCAACGTACCTGCTGACCCGGTAAAACCCGAGGCCCAGGCAATGCATTTATAACGTTCCGGTAGATATTCACTAATATGAGGATCTGAAGATGGAATGATATATCCATCGATTCCCTGAACCTTCATCGCCTCACGAATGGCAGCTAATTTTTCGATATGCTTCATGTCGTCTATACAATTTTATGCAAGTTAGGATTTTTTAGGGTCGAATGCCTAACTTTAAGCCAAATAAAACAAACGAAGTACAGCGAACGCTTTTCCCTTAAAATAGGCTGCGTTCAAGTCATCATGATAAATCCAATGGAATATCCATGATTGCCTGCACGAATATAGATAACCGTGTTTGCAAACTCATTGAAGATAAACTGGGATATACCCTAGGACGATAAAAAAAATAGTATATATGAACCAATTTCTGCTAAGTACCATTGCTTTTTCTACTTACGCGTTAACGACCGTTACCACTCCATTATTTGCGCAGGATCTTCGCAGTAAAATTCAGGATGCTTTTACGCAGTTTCAAAATCAGGAAAGCCTCAGGAATGGTTTGAGCTCACTGATAGTTTTCGATGGAAAAACAGGTCAGACTGTATTCGCAGCAAATGAAAATATCGGACTAGCAACCGCGTCCACCATGAAGGTAATCACTTCGGCCACGGCATTGGACTTCCTGGGTAAGAATTTTCAGTTCAAAACAACCCTGTATTATACAGGTGAAATCGACGAGAACGGTGTGTTAAACGGAAGTATTATTGTGACAGGTACGGGCGACCCTACCCTTGGCAGCGCTCGCTATCCGGAGACTCAGGCAACAACGATACTGAATAAGTGGCTTACAGCGATCCAAAATGCCGGTATCAAAAGTATTAATGGCGCTATCATTGCCGATGATCGGCTTTATAATGGGAACCAGCTTCCGGGTGGCTGGATCTGGACTGACATGGGTAACTACTACGGCGCGGGGATTTCTTCGCTCAATTGGTGTGAGAACGCTTTTGGCATAAATTTTACCCCAAGTAATAAAATTGGCGCCAAAGCGGAGATCCTTAGTTATACAGCCCAAGTTCCCTACCTGGAAATTATCAATGAAACAACCACTGGTAAATCAGGAAGCGGCGACAATGTATACGCCTATGCTGCCCCCTATTCAACTAAGATATTTGTGCGTGGTTCCTATGGGCAGGATCTCAAGAAAACAATTGAGCTCTCCTCTCCCGATCCAGCTTATGATCTCGCTTATCAATTAAACGAAGTCTTAAACAACAACGGTATTGTTGCCAGCGAACGGCCTGCTACCGGAACGAAGATGGATTCAGTCGATGTTTCAAAAAAACAAACCCTGGATATTCACCTATCTCCAACCTTAGATAAAATTGTCTACTGGTTTAACCAAAAGAGCATCAATCTCTATGGAGAAGCCCTATTGAAAGCGATAGCTTATACAACAGCGGGTAAAACAGG
Source organism: Sphingobacterium siyangense (assembly GCF_007830445.1). Classification (GTDB taxonomy): domain Bacteria; phylum Bacteroidota; class Bacteroidia; order Sphingobacteriales; family Sphingobacteriaceae; genus Sphingobacterium; species Sphingobacterium siyangense. The sequence goes on from NZ_VLKR01000020.1 coordinate 87,798, forward strand.
TACCGACGATGGCGCCTATTATATCCAAAAATATTGGAACGCCAAATTAGGCATAAAATCCAGTGAACTCAATAGTATGGATGGTTCGGGACTATCACCTCAAAATCGAGTGACCACAGCCGCGATGAATAAGATTATGCAGTATGCACAAAAACAAAGTTGGTACCCTGCTTTCTATGAAAGTCTTCCCACCTATAACAATATGAAGATGAAAAGTGGAACAATCGGCGGCGTACTTGGTTATACAGGTGTACATACCAATAAAACAGGACAGTCATTTACCTACACGTTACTGGTTAACAACTATGCTGGGTCGGCCTCCAGCATGCGTCAGCAAATGTTTAAACTGTTGGATGTCCTGAAGTAACATATTATTGTCTAATTATAATAAGATATTGGCAAATATTTCCAATTATCAAAAAGAATGATAGATTTGTAGCCTTAAATTAATAAAATCGTAATGAGTAACACTAATCGTAAACAGGCAGCGTTAAACTACCACGCAATGGGTAGACCTGGTAAAATAGCTGTTGTTCCGACCAAACCAACAAATTCGCAAAGAGACTTATCATTAGCATATTCTCCAGGTGTAGCGGAGCCATGTTTGGCTATTGCTGAGAACAAAGAAGATGCTTATAAATATACCGCAAAAGGAAACCTTGTTGCTGTTATCAGTAATGGTACAGCAGTATTGGGCTTAGGCGATATCGGCGCCCAAGCTGGTAAACCAGTCATGGAAGGTAAGGGTTTATTATTCAAAATTTTTGCCGACATTGATGTATTTGACATCGAAGTGGACACCAAAAATGTCGATGAGTTTGTCAACATTGTCAAAGCATTGGAGCCTACTTTTGGAGGGATCAACCTGGAAGATATCAAAGCACCGGAATGTTTTGAAATCGAACGCCGTCTAAAAGAAGAAATGAACATCCCGGTGATGCACGATGACCAACATGGTACAGCAATCATCTCAGGTGCAGCATTGATCAACGCCTGTGAAATTATCGGTAAAGATATTTCAAAAGTAAAAATCGTCGTCAATGGCGCTGGAGCAGCTGCAATGTCGTGTACTGCAATGTATATTTCAGTAGGTGCTAGCAAAGAAAATATTGTGATGCTGGATAGCAAAGGTGTAATCCGTACTGATAGAGAAAATCTAGACAGTATGAAAGCACAATATGCAACAGATCGCGATATTCGCACCCTGGCAGATGCTGTAAAAGATTCGGATGTATTTATCGGTTTATCGGCAGCAGACGTCATGTCGGCAGAGATGTTGTTAACGATGGCTCCAAACCCAATTGTATTGGCGATGGCAAATCCAAATCCTGAGATTGCTTACGATTTGGCGATGGCAACACGTAACGATATTATCATGGGTACAGGTCGTTCAGATTATCCTAACCAAGTAAACAATGTATTGGGTTTCCCATATATCTTCCGTGGTGCTTTGGATGTACGTGCAACAGCAATTAACGAGGAAATGAAAATTGCCGCAGTGCGTGCCATTGCAGACTTGGCGAAACAACCTGTTCCAGAAGAAGTAAATCAAGCCTATAACACGAGCAATTTAAAATTCTCGGAAGAATATATCATTCCAAAACCTACCGATCCGCGTTTGATCACTGAAGTTTCCATGGCTGTTGCAAAAGCTGCCATCGCATCAGGTGTGGCAAAGACCGTAATCGAAGATTGGGATCAATACAGCGATGCCCTACGTAAACGTCTTGGTAAAGATGATGCGATTATGCGCAATTTGACTATGGCTGCAAAAAGAGATCCTAAACGTGTTGTTTTTGCAGAAGCAGACAATTACAAAACGTTGCGTGCGGCACAGATTGTTAAAGAAGAGGGCATTGCGATTCCAATTCTTTTAGGTAGAAGAGATAAAATCGAACGTTTAATCAAAGAATATGCTTTTGAATTGGATGGTCTTGAAATTATCGACCCAGTTGCTGAAGTCGACAACGAAACGGAGCGTTCAAAGAAATTTATTGAGCATCTTTACATCAAAAGACAACGCCGTGGTATATCGAAATACGATGCCCGTAAGTTGATGTACGACCGCAACTATTTTGGTGCCTCTTTAGTGGAATTTGGCGAAGCTGATACCCTAATTTCCGGTATGACCAAAAATTATGCAAATACAATCCGTCCGGCATTACATGTAATCGGTGCTAAACCAGGCAGCCGTGTCGCAGGTATGTATATGATGTTAACAAAAAAAGGACCAATCTTCATGGGTGATACAACCGTAAATGAAGACCCTACAGCACAAGAACTAGCAGACATTACCCTGTTATTGGATAAAGCTGTGAAACGCATGAACATTCAGCCACGTATTGCATTACTATCTTACTCTAATTTTGGTTCAAGCGAAGGAAAAACGCCAACAAAAGTAAGAGCGGCAGCGCAGATCCTACACGATCAACATCCAGAGATTATTGCTGATGGTGATTTACAAGCAAACTTCGCCTTAAACAGCGAAATGTTGACAGCAAATTTCCCCTTCAGCTGCTTAAATGGAAAATCTGCGAATACACTCGTATTTCCTAATTTGGAGTCCGGAAATATCGCTTATAAATTATTGCAAGAAGTTGGTGAAGCTGAGGCTGTAGGTCCAATCCTTTTGGGTATGAACAAACCAATTCACGTATTGCAATTGGACAGCTCTGTACGCGAAATCGTCAATATGGTTACCATTGCCGTAGTCGATGTACAAGCACATCTTAAAAATTTATAGAATAGCTTAAAATCTTCCTATATTCGTATACTATGTACGAATATTTCAATGGAAAATTAGCATATAAAGCCCCCACTCATGTTGTTATCGATGTGAGTGGGATTGGTTATTATGTCCACATCTCTCTCTATACCTTCTCCCAAATCAAGGATCAGGAAAATTGTAAACTATTTATATCACTTCAAGTTCGGGAAGATTCACACACGCTTTATGGCTTTGCGACAGAAGGCGAGAAAAAATTATTCGAAAATTTGATCTCTGTTTCTGGTATTGGCCCCAATACAGGCCGCATGATCCTATCGTCAAACACACCGGATGAGATCCAGTCTGCCATCGTCAATGGCCAGGTTGCCCTAATTCAAAAGATTAAAGGAATCGGCCCTAAAACAGCACAACGTCTTATACTGGAACTTCAGGATAAATTAAAAAAACAGGGCTTCGAAGCCTTGGCATCACCTATCCAATCCCAATCTGTGCCAGAAGAAGCTTTATCAGCGCTGGTTATGCTCGGATTCAACAAAGTCGCGGCAGAGAAGGTGTTAAATACCATTTTAAAGACCGAAAGCAATCTTTCCGTAGAGGATATGATCAAATTAGCATTGAAACGACTTTAATGCATAAACATTAGCAGTACGTATCCGATATTAATCATTAGATAACGGATACGTACTGCTAATGCTGTAGCGTAAAAGATATAAAGGAACCTTCGGGTTCCTTTGTTATTTCCCGAACCTCAGTTTTGCAATAAATCGAGGGCTAAAAAGGAAGCATCACAACAGCGATTTATTCTTTACAAAGGCGAGCCCTTTCCTTCTTTTCGCTTTGGTTTTTAGATACAGCAAACGGACATCAAATAGGGATCAAATGTGGTATTTTGACACTGTTTATTCAGTGATCGTTCAGTGCTTGCTCAGTGATCAGTCAGTGAAGACTGAATAAGCACTGAGTAAGCACTGTCTAAAAATTGATTAAATATTATCCTTATTTTGAATTTGGTATCAACCAATTATCGCCATCTTCAAAATGGCGCTTGAGGGACTGTTACCAGAAAAGCAGATTCCGTTGTGCTCTACTGAACAGCTGCTCAGTAGAACACGGATAAATACAGTTAAAAGGCATATTTTTTTTACCTAAATTTGGATACTATTCTCCAAAGTAAAATATCCCCTTTAACAGACTAAACAAACGATTGATCTACCCCAATGACGCTATTATCCAAACTACTTCTAAGTGCCCAAAAACACTTTCAGCAGTATTTTCATACCCTATTTGTTACATTTCCTCTTTGCTAAAACGTATTTATTCACCTATTTTTAGGACTTCTTATTTCAGTTATAATCTCACGCATGAAGAAACTATTTTCACTTGCGCTGGCTCTAAGTGTAGGAGCAGCAGTATTTGCGCAAGAAAAGAAAGATGCTACCTTGAACATTGTGCCATTACCGCAACAGGTTCAAATTAAAAATGGTACGTTTAAAATCAACGCTAACACCAAAATCGCCTTTGATAGCGAAGAGGACAAAAAAGTTGCAATGCTGTTTCAGGATTTCCTAAAAAGCAACTACAATCTCAATTTATCAGTAGTGAAATCAGCGAGCAGCAATACGATCTATTTCTCCTCCAAAAACGCAAAATCCACTAATGTGGAAGCATATGAACTTAACATAAGTTCGGACCGCGCAACTATTAGCGGAAAAGCTGCCGGTCTATTTTATGGTATGCAATCGTTGATCCAATTGCTACCTGTAGATAAAAAGGCCAGCATAGAAATTCAACAAGCTGCAATCCAGGATGAACCGCGTTTTGCCTATCGTGGATTACATCTCGATGTTGGCCGTCACTTCTTTCCTGTAGAATTTGTAAAAAAATACATTGATATTCTGGCATCTTACAAATTGAATACGTTTCATTGGCATTTGACAGACGACCAAGGCTGGCGTATAGAAATCAAATCACATCCAAAATTGACTCAAGTTGGCGGTTACCGCAAGCAAACACTGCTGGGTAACTACAAGACAGATGGCGATTATGACAATACACCTTATGGTGGTTTCTATACCCAGGACCAAATCAAAGAAGTGGTTGCCTATGCAAAAGCTAAATATGTAACGGTTATACCCGAAATCGAGATGCCAGGACATGCATTAGCAGCACTTTCGGCTTACCCAGAATTGGGTTGTGGTGAAAAGCCAGGACCTTACACAGCTGCTCAGACTTGGGGAGTGTTTGACGATGTTTTCTGTGCCGGAAAAGAAGAGACATTCAAATTATTGGAAGATGTAATTGATGAAGTCATTCCCCTATTCCCTAGCGAATATATCCACATCGGTGGTGATGAGTGTCCAAAAACAAAATGGAAAACATGTCCATTTTGTCAAAAAAGAATCAAAGACAACAACCTCAAAGATGAACATGAGTTACAGAGCTATTTTATCCAGCGTATGGAAAAATACATCAATAGTAAAGGTAAACGTATCATTGGATGGGATGAGATCTTAGAGGGTGGTTTAGCGCCTAATGCGACTGTCATGAGCTGGAGAGGCGATCAAGGCGCAATTGATGCAGCCAATCAAGGTCACGATGTGATCATTACGGCAAACAGCTATGGTCTATATTTTGATCACAAACAAGGTCCTGATCAAAACAGAGAACCTTTAAGTATCGGCGGACTTTCCACATTGAGCAAAGTATATTCGTCAGATCCAATGCCTAGCAAAATTGCTGAAAACAACAAGAAACACGTTTTAGGTGTACAAGCAAATATTTGGACAGAGTATATTGGATCATCCAATAAAGTCGAATTTACAGTGTTACCGCGCGTTTTAGCGCTTTCTGAAATTGCCTGGACACAGCCAGAGAAAAAGAACTGGAAAAATTTCTCAGAACAACGTGCAGCAAATCAGCTGGCTAAACTTGACCAAACCAATACATTCTATCGTGTACCGGAAGTATATGGCATAACAGATACCACCGTATATGCTTCGGAATATACGATCAGAGGCTTGAAACCATCTGTTGAAGGAGCCAAAATTTATTACACATTGGACAACTACGATCCTTCAGAATTGGATTTAGAATATACAGGTCCAGTGAAAATTACGGTTCCTAATAGTAAGGAACGTGTTTTCAAAGCCGTTGTTGTAACGCCTTCCGGCAAAAGAAGCAACTACATTCGGGTGAATATTATCAACACCAAGAAATAATAACATTTGCCTGATAAGAAAGCGCTAATATTCTGTTAACTTTGAACAGCGTATTAGCGCTTTTTCATTTCATGCAGGTTGGAACTCAATATGCCCTGAAGCTTTCCGGACAGGCAAAACATGCTTGGCAATTGTAATCCTGATAGCAAATGCATGATTATTTTTTTACATAGATTTTTATGGCAGAGGATTTACAAATAGCTAAAGGTAGCAAAGAAGAACAATATCAAAATTTACTTCCTCAGATTGGAGGACTATTGCAAGGCGAGCCTAATCAAATAGCCAATTTGGCTAACATCGCTGCTGCACTGAAAGAACAATTCAATTTTTTCTGGGTTGGTTTCTATCTTGTTGATGGAGACGAGCTCGTATTAGGCCCTTTTCAGGGCCCCGTTGCATGCACGCGTATCAAGAAAGGCCGTGGCGTATGCGGGGGTGCTTGGGCACAGGAAAAAACATTGATTGTTCCTGATGTAGAGCAATTTCCGGGACACATTGCCTGTAGTTCGCTCTCGCGGTCCGAAATAGTGCTACCCGTTTTTAAACAGGGACAGATTATCGGTGTGCTGGACGTTGACAGCAGTGAATTAAATAGTTTTGATGAAGTCGATGAGAAATACCTTACGCAGGTATTACAGCTTTTAGACAGCGAATAGATAAGCTGCGCTATTTTTGATCATTTATTTATTTTCAAATTCCCAGACTTTCACTAATTTGTCGTCACCGACACTAAAGAAATATTGTCCATTTTCGGACCATGATCCTGCATTTACAGATAAATGATGGCCATCTTGCATCTTCTCGCGGCTCATATTTTTCAATAGTGCAAAATCGGCTGTGGACCAAAACTTCAACGATTTATCGCGACTGACAGTTGCAAAAATTGGCGCTTCAGGATGGGGATATATTCCGTATACGGTAAAAAGATGAGGTACAAAGGAAAAATTAGTTGTCAATTGATTTGGATCTGAAATCACCAATTGCGCATCCCTTCCACCACTTAGCAATTTATTATGGATAAATGCCAGCGACGTAGTGGGCATACTATGCAATTTTGAATCAGTAATAACATGAAAGTCAGTACTGTCCAACATATAAACCTGTCCATCTTTATCGCCCAATGCTATTCGTCCAAGTCCTTCATCAATTGCAATTGCCCGAATTGTTGTTGGGGATATACGCTTCTCGTAAATACTTTTATAAGTTGCCAAGTCAATGACATACAATGTCCCCTCTTCACCTACCGCCAAAAGCTCATTTTTCCAGGACATATAAGCCAATGCAAAAATAGCTTTGGTGCTCAGTTGTATGCTTGCTACAAGCTTTTGCTCTTCTACATGTACAAAAAGTAGCTTGCCCTCGCGCAAGGCTATGGCCAGAATCGGCGTACCCGTTATCAACCGTAAAGCGTATACCGATGAACTTACTGCGCAGAGAATACGCTTAAATGCATTCTGCTCAATATCCCATTCGACAACGCCCTTATCGTTACCAGCTGTAAAAAATGTGTGCGTATAATAACCCTTCTCTACACAAAAAATAGGGTTTTGATGTCCTGGTAATGTCGATTTTAATGTAATATCCATAGTAATTTCGCTAAAACTCCTTCTCCAGCCGGATCGCATATTTTACGCCCAGTTTTTATGCTGTAGGACTCCACTGATCGAACTGTGAGTCCAGTAAAAATCAATACAGCAATACGTATTGTTAGCCGACAGAAACAAGAAGTGCAGTATATCCACAAATATACTGCACTTCTTAGATTATTTTGTCATCTTAGCTTAAAGCCTTCTCCCCGTTTCGGATTTTGTTCAACGGTGTTGCCATCTTCCGATTTTAAGTGAGCTAGGAGCACGAAGTAAGATGTCCCTTCAAATACCTATTGATGTCTGCTCTCGAGGTTTTTCGCAATTGTTTCCAAAGAAAATCCTTTCTCACGCAACAATACGATCAAATGAAACAATAAGTCTGAAGTTTCATTGATAAAATCAGCATCTGTTTCTGTCAATGCTGCAATTACTGTTTCTACAGCTTCCTCGCCAACCTTTTGCGCAATCTTATTGATACCGCGAGAACGCAGGCGGTTGACATAAGATTCATCAGAAGGATGTTCATAGCGATGGTTGACAATACGCTCTAACTCCAACAGAAAGTTTTGGTTAAAGTCTGTACTGAAACAGCTTCTGCTCCCTGTATGACAGGTAGGCCCCATTGGTTCTGCTTTGATCAAAACAGTATCCTTATCACAATCAACATGGATGCTTTTTACATTCAAAAAGTTTCCACTCTCCTCTCCTTTTGTCCAAAGGCGATTTTTGCTTCGGGAGAAAAACGTAACACGTTTCTCTGCTTGTGTCTTCTCCCAAGCTTTCTCGTTCATATAGCCTAACATCAATACTTCCAACGTTTGGAAGTCCTGCACAATCACTGGAACGAGGCCGTCACTTTTTGCAAAATCTAACATGATTTTAGTATTTCAATTTTAAATTATTTTCGAAGAACCGTGAGCTCTCTTTTAACTTCTCAGGATTTCATCCAGCAAGTTTATGACTTACTTCTCCTTGATCAATCTTGTTTTCTATCTTACGACAATTCCATTTTGACGCAAGGTAGCTTTAAGATCCGGAATCAATATTTCACCATAATGGAAGACCGATGCCGCCAGAGCAGCATCTACGTTAGCTTGCTGAAAAACATCCACAAAATGCTGTTGATTACCAGCTCCGCCAGAGGCAATCAGTGGAATATGAATGCGGTCATTTATTGTTTTTAAAAAACCATTATCAAAGCCATTTTTTGTTCCGTCATGATCCATTGACGTCAGCAGGATCTCTCCCGCTCCACGTTCCTGCGCTTCAAGTATCCAATCCGCTGTGTTCAATTCCGTCCTAATGCGTCCACCACTCAGATGGACAAAATGCTGACCGTCGATGGACCGGGTATCGACAGCAACAACAACAAATTGTGCACCAAAAGCTGCAGCCATCTGATTGATAAGATCGGGGTTACGTACCGCCGCGGAATTGATGGAAATTTTATCTGCACCTGCATTCAACAGGATGTCAGCATCTTTGATTTCATTGATACCACCGCCAATTGTAAAAGGAATATTCACTTGACGTGCGACTGCTTTGACTAAATCAATTGTCGTTTTACGCTCCTCATGTGTCGCTGTAATATCCAGGAAAACGAGTTCATCAGCCCCTTGTTGAGAATATTCATAGGCCAATTCAACGGGATCACCCGCATCGCGCAGATCCACAAAATTGACTCCTTTTACAGTCCGCCCATCCTTAACATCCAAACAGGGAATTATACGTTTTGCCAGCATTTTAAAATCTGATTAACGATTTTAAATTCCAATCTTTGATTTCATCGATCGAGATTCTATTTTCATAGATTGCTTTACCAACGACAACAGATTCTACACTGCCCAGTTCCTGAAGTTTCTGAATATCGTCCATTGAACTGATCCCGCCAGAAGCAATTAACTTGATAATCGGAGAATGGTTCAACAACTTTTGGTACAATTCAACACCTGCACCGCCCAATTTACCATCTTTACTAATATCGGTACATAAGAATCTAAAGAACCCTAAAACCAAGCATTTATCAATATATTCGATCAATTTGATTGGAGAGCTTTCCAACCAGCCGGAGTATTTGATGACTTCATCCAATACGTCGATCGCTATAACAATGTGGTCTGCATATTTTACTTTACCTTCATTCAATGTCGCCAGTTCCTCCAAGAATGAAGGATTTGTAATTGCCTGTGTTCCGACAATAACGCGATAAACACCCGCATCTACCAATTCTTTAACCTTCTCTATGCTTCTAACACCACCGCCATATTGAATCTTCATATCCGTCTTCTGGATGATATCAAATAAATAGGCCTGATTGCTGAAGTCTCCTTTTGCACCATTTAAATCAATGATATGGACGAGTTCCGTACCATTTGCGCGGTAGGTTTCGATTTGCTCTTCTAAACTAATCGCATACGTTGTAACGTCATTGTAGTTACCCTCTCTCAAACGGACAACTTTTTTGTCCAAAACGTCTATTGCTGGAATGATATACATAGTCGAATATTTTTAATCAATTTGAATAGTTGAAAAATTGAGCAACAGCTGCTCTCCTGCTTTTCCAGATTTCTCTGGATGAAATTGTACGCCAAAGAAATTGTCTTTAGAAATTGCAGCCGAAAAAGGATGTCCATAGACACATTTTGCCGCAGTATATGTCGCATCGAATTCGATAAAGTACGAGTGGACAAAATAAAAATAAGTTTGATCTTCAATATGTGCAAATAAAGGACTATTTGCTGGCACGGAAACACTATTCCAGCCCATATGTGGTACTTTACCCGACTTTTCGGCATCAAAATGTAACGTCTTCAAAGGAAAAAGCTTTAACATTTCGGCATTTCCTTCTTCTGAAAAAGCCGTCAGTAATTGCATACCAACACAAATCCCCAATACAGGCTTTTTTAGCTTTTTGATATAAGGCACCAATCCTGATTCCTGTAGTTTGTCCATTGCTGCGCCAGCATGCCCCACTCCAGGAATGATGATACGATCGTATTGATCGATCTCATCTGCGGTATTGACCATACCATAGGTAAGCCCAACACGATCCAGTGCCGCTGTCAAAGAGAAAATATTCCCCGCACCGTAATTAATAATTCCTATCATCTTACAATACTCCTTTTGTACTTGGCAATTGCATATGGTCGGCATCGCGTCTTACCGCTTTCTTGATAGATTTAGCAAAAGCTTTGAAGATCGCTTCGATCTTATGGTGCTCATTGTCACCTTCAGCTTTAATGTTTAAATTCGATCGTGAAGCATCTGAAAACGACTTAAAGAAGTGGAAAAACATTTCCGTAGGCATATCGCCGATCTTCTCCCGTTTAAATTCCGCATCCCACACAATCCAGTTGCGACCACCAAAATCCAATGCAACCTGAGCCAAACAATCATCCATTGGCAACGTATAGGAATAGCGCTCAATTCCACGTTTGTCCCCTAAAGCCTTCAAAAAGACCTCACCCAGTGCGATACCCGTATCTTCGATGGTATGATGTTCGTCGATATGAAGATCACCTTTCGCCTTAATGGTCAAATCAAGTGCTCCATGTCTAGCCAATTGATCCAACATATGGTCGAAAAACGGTAACCCCGTTTCGATATCAGACTTACCCGAACCGTCCAAATTCAACTGAATAAAAATATCCGTTTCATTGGTTTTACGATGATGTTCGGCAGTGCGCGTACCCAATTTAAGGAATTCATACACCGTCTTCCAATCTGTTGTCTCTAAAGCTATAACAGTTGAATCTATCGCAAGGTTTTCCAAAGCACCTAATTGATCGTTAGCACGCAGCCAAATTGCCTTTGCACCGAGGTTTTGTGCTAATTTAACATCATTCACACGATCGCCGATGACGAAGGATTGGCTCAAATCGTATTTCGACGTATCAAAATAAGCTCCAAGCATACCAACTCCCGGTTTTCGGGTTTCCGCATTCTCGTGTGGAAAGGTTTTATCAATATGTTCCTCGGCAAACACTACTCCTTCTCCTGCAAACGTATCAATCACAAAATGATGGACTGGCCAGAAATTCTCCTCCGGATGGGAAGACGTTCCTAAACCATCTTGGTTGGAAACCAAGATCAATTCGAAATCCAGCTCCTTTGCGATACGTGGAAGATACTGCAAAGCACCAGGATAGAATTTTAATTTGGCAAAAGAATCGATTTGTTCGTCTTCAGGTTCCAAAATTAATGTTCCATCGCGGTCTATAAACAGTACACGTTTTAAGTTATCAGGCATAGTATTATTTATTGATTTGATTAAGTTTTTCTAACAATATTTGATTTTCGGCAGGCGTTCCAACAGTGATCCGTAGGCAGCCTTCACATAATTCGACTTTGGATCTATCTCTAACGATAATTCCATATTGAACTAGATAATCGTAAACTTCACGTGGCTGCTCCATCTTGACCAAAATAAAGTTGGCATCAGAAGGTGTAATATGCTGCACATAGTCCAGTTCAAGCAATTCACGCACGAGTTTCTCGCGCTCCGCCACCGTCTCCTTGATCCAGTCATTGACTTGATCAACCTGATCTAAGGCTTCCAATACAATATCTTGTGTAGCCTGGTTAATGTTGTATGGTGGTTTTATTTTATTGTAAACAGCTATAATCTCTTTACTGGCAAAAGCCATGCCCAGGCGTAGCGCCGCAAGCCCCCAAGCTTTAGACAAAGTCTGCAATACCACTAGATTGGGGTATTCAGCCAGTTCTTGCGTAAATGACTTGACAGCAGAAAAATTAATATAAGCCTCATCGACAACAACAAGCCCCTGAAAATTATTCAAGATCGTTTCAATATCCTGGCGACGGATTGAGTTTCCTGTTGGATTATTTGGAGAACAGATAAAAATCAGTTTAGTATGTGCGTCTATTGCATTGGCAATACCATCCAAATCCAGCTGGTAATCAGCAGTAAGGTTTACTTTTTTGAAAGCAACATCATTGATGTTCGCAGAAACTTCATACATCCCGTAGGTTGGCGGAACTAATATGACATTGTCAACACCAGGGGTACAAAATGCACGGTATAAGATATCAATAGCTTCATCACTTCCATTTCCCAAAAAGATATGCTCTGATGGTACACCTTTTATTTTAGAAAGTTTTGCTTTAACTTGATGTTGGAGAGGGTCTGGATATCGGTTGTAATCATGGTTTAAGGGGGATCCAAAAGGATTTTCATTGGCATCAATCAATATGGATGCCTCCCCTTTAAATTCATCTCTTGCGGATGAATAAGGTACGAGCTTCTTAATATTTTCCCGTAGTAGGTTGTTTAAGTTGAATGGATTATCCATTATAAAAAAATTAGAGCCGTAAACTTAGATAAATTGTTCATCATATGCAATATAATAAGCAATTATTCATAGGCGACTATTGGATCTTCAGTTGCATTTATCAGCTTGTTCTACCTGGTAGTTTTTGGTATCTATTCGTTTTGTGGTCCTGATTACTTCCCCTTTATCACTATTTCATTGGTCTTTACCCGCTCATCGCTGGGATATACAGAGAAAAATCAAAAAAACTAAACGGAAAACCACCTACCTTCCACAGAGAGTTCCGTGTCTGGGAATACAGTTCTCGCTTCTTCCAATAGGGGATTTAAATCTCTGTACCGAGCTGAATAATGACCTAATAGCAACTTCTTTGCGTGAGTTTCCTGGGCGATTTCTCCAGCTTCCAGCGCTGTTGTGTGAAACGTCTCTTTTGCGCGATCAACCATATCGTGCAAGAATGTAGACTCATGATACATCAGATTAGCCTTTTGCACATAAGGCAGATATTCTGGCGTCCGTACGGTATCCGAACAATACACATAACTGCGCGATAAGGGGGCAGGAAGGCTCAGGTCGTCTGCACGATATACTGTACCGCTTTCATCGACATAATCAAATCCTTTTTTGATCATCGGAAAATAGGCGGTCGGTATATTTAATTCCTGCACGACATCGCCCAGCAATGTTCGCGCGCGGGGTCCCTCATCAAAACGAAAGCCGGTGCAGGCGATACGGTGCTTTAATGGAAAAGCACTTACTTTTAATGTTCTGTTTTCAAAAATAACGCCAGGCTGTTCGGGTGAAATCGGATGAAAAACAAGATTATAGCGTAAAATAGTCTCGGAATGCAAAAACTGCACGTCTAAAATTTCCTTTAACGCAGGTGGGCCATACAAATGGAGATCACTTTTTCGGCCGACAAGGTGCATCGATGAAAGCAGCCCCACCAAGCCCAAATAATGATCCCCATGCAAATGGCTAATAAATATATGTCCTATGCGATTGCTTTTGATGCCGTATCGGCTAAGTTGCATTTGTGTGCCTTCTCCACAGTCGATCAAAAACAATTGCTCATTAAAGTTCAACACTTGGCTAGTCGGATGACGATCAAACATCGGCGTTGCCGAGCTATTTCCCAATATCAGAACTTCAAACTTCATATTAATCCTCAATAGTCCCCCGATACTCAGATTCCAATTCGTGCGCAAAGATTAAATCCTCCGCAACCTTTAATGATGGTGCTATTTTCAGCGATTTATCCAAATGCGATACACGAACCATATCCATTAACGTTGGACAAAGATTAACCAAAATAAATATGCCACCAACAGACTGACATAAACGATGGGCAAGCACGCCTAAACGGATACCTACCTCGTCCGTTTGCTTAACGTGGATCATATCCAAAACAATATTCCGTTGTCCAATCGTATTCCGCAACAAAAACTCCCCTTTGAGTTTAGCGGCGTTATCCGCGTCAATCACATCGACATGAGGTTCTATGACAATATAGCGATCGTGCTTATCAATGGTATACTTCATTAGTCTATCTCCTTTGTTTGAGGATACAATGTACTAATAATTTAGCGTTTTCAAGGCGTTTGCCACATTTCTTTCCACACGTTCCAGTACGTTTTCCTGATCTGGATACACAAACTTCTCTCCGACGATATGCTCGTATAGCTCAATATAACGTTCAGAAATGGAAGCCACGATCTCATCGGTCATCTCCGGAACGACCTGACCGTCTTTCCCTTGGAAGCCGTTTTCAATTAACCATTTGCGAACAAACTCCTTCGACAATTGCTTTTGTGACTCACCTTTTTCCTGGCGTTCCTGATAGCCTTCTGCATAAAAATAACGGGAAGAATCTGGTGTATGAATCTCATCGATCAACACAATTTTTCCATCTTTTTTTCCAAACTCATATTTTGTATCCACCAAAATTAGCCCTCTTTGCGCAGCAATTTCAGTACCTCTTTGGAACAATGCTTTGGTATATTGCTCCAATTGAATATAATCTTCCTCGCTTACGATACCCTTTTTCAAGATATCGGCACGTGAGATATCTTCATCATGTCCAACAGCAGCCTTTGTTGTCGGTGTAATAATTGGCTCAGGCAATTTGTCATTTTCTTTCAGTCCTTCTGGCAATGCCTCACCACATACTTCACGTTTGCCTGCAGCATATTCACGCCAAGCGTGTCCCGACAAGTAACCCCGAATAACCATTTCTACTTTAAACGGCTCACACATTTGACCGATAGTAACACTTGGATCCGGAACAGATACGACCCAATTTGGAATAATATCAGCCGTAGCCTTTAAAAATTTGGCTGCAATTTGATTCAACACCTGTCCTTTATAGGGTATAGGACGTGGAAGTACCACATCAAATGCCGAAATACGATCTGAGGCAACCATCGCCAAATAAGTATCGGCAATCGTATACACGTCACGTACTTTTCCCCGGTAAAAAGCAGTCTGATTTTCGAAATTGAAATTTGTTTCTTTTATAGCATTCATGTTCAAAGTAAAATTCAAATGTAAGTAATTGTTCATTTATGACTGCGTTTAATGGCATTCATAAATGCAGCGCATTTATTTAAGAGCTCGCTCGGCTCGATTTGTCTTTTAATATTAAATATCACCATACGCTTCGAGGATGCGGCGAACCAATTTATGGCGAACCACATCTCCACCGCTGAGGTGGATAATGTCTATTCCTTCGATATTCTCCAATAAACGAATCGAAGTAGACAATCCAGATTGATTTTTTTTCGGTAAATCTACCTGTGTCATATCACCTGTAACGATAAATTTTGCCGTCGGCCCCATACGTGTCAAAAACATCTTCAGCTGCATATCCGTTGCATTCTGAGCTTCGTCCAGAATCACAAAGCAGTTGTCAAGTGTTCGCCCACGCATAAATGCTAAAGGAGCGACCTCAATGGTCCGATTTTCCAGATAACCTTTTAGCTTCTCTGCTGGAATCATATCGTCCAATGCATCGTAGAGCGGTCTCAAATAGGGATCTACCTTCTCCTTTAAGTCGCCAGGTAAAAAACCGAGATTTTCTCCGGCCTCTACGGCTGGTCTCGTTAGAATGATCCTTTTGATTTCTTTATTTCGAAGTGCTCGAACAGCTAATGCAACCGCCGTATAGGTCTTTCCTGTGCCCGCCGGTCCGATAGCAAATAAGATGTCATTTTTCGAAATACTATCCACCATCTTTCGCTGGTTGGCCGTACGTGCACGTACAATAAGACCATTAGGTCCATACACGATCGGTTCAGATCCAAAGGCTGCATGTTTGGCCGCAAGTTCTTTTTCTTGTTGAACAGCAGAACCTGCACTTGCTCCAAGGAGATTTTCAAAATCCAATAAAGTAATGTTGTTAAATTTCTCCAGATGAGCCATGACTTCCTTAAACGATTGCTCAAACAGATCTAATTCCTTCGCGTCTCCCAACACCTTCATTTCACTTCCGCGAGCTACAATCCGCAGTTTTGGGAATTGCTTCTTCAAATAATCGAAGTGCTCATTGTCTGCTCCCCATAATATGGGCAAATTCAGACCATCTAATGCAATTAGTAATTCGTTCAAATTTTATCCTATTTAGAATTAATTAGATTGTAGCCATTACACAATATCGTTCCTGTATAATACTATTCAAAATTAACGTATTCTAACGAAACAACCAAGAAGATACAGCGTACAAACGACGATGATTTAGAAGCTTATGGAGACAGCCCACAAAGGGGCACAAAGATTTCATTATACATAAAATCTTCGCTATGTTTGTGTATATCAATCGAAAAAAGACAGATTCAAAATAAGTTATCCAATTAGCTTTATAAATCATCTGATAAATAGTAATTTTGTCCACTATTTAGATAAATATAAGGGTATATTTAAGGGAATTCGACAGCAATTCGATCTAGGATTAGATTATAATGGCAGTAATTACATTAACAACAGACTTAGGACACAAAGATTTTTATCAAGCCGCGTTAAAAGGTAGTCTTTTATCGCAGTTGTCCGGTGCCAATATTGTTGATATTACCCACGAAATTCCAGCATTCAATATCCCTCGGGCGGCCTTTGTATTAGGTAACGCTTATCATTATTTTCCTAAAGGAACCGTACACATTATCGGAATTAACACCCTGTTTCATGAAGAGTCGAAATATATCGGCATGAAATACAACGATCATTATTTCGTCGGTGCCGACAATGGTATATTCAGTCTATTGCTGAATGGCAATGAACCACAGGAACTCTATGAGCTCAACTTAATGCAAGACCTTCGGTATCTTCACTTTCCGCTCGCAGATATCCTTTCTAAATCCGCCTGTCATATTGCCAAGGGAGGCAAACTGAAAGAAATCGGAACTTCAATGCAACAGCTCATCGAAAAAGTAACTTTGCAGCCTATCTTTGATAAAGACATGATCCGAGGCAACGTCATTTATGTGGATGCTTTCGGCAATGCCATTACCAACATCTCGAAAGATCTATTCAATAAAGTTCAAAAAGGACGTCATTTTGTCCTTTATTTCAAACGCAATGAAACCATTACCAACCTTTCCTGGCATTACAACGAAGTAGGAGAAGGCGAGAAACTTTGTTTATTTGGTATTTCCAACTACCTTGAAATCGCCATCAATAAAGGTAATGCAAGCCAGCTACTCGGACTTCACGATGACGATTCCAATGTAATTCGTATAGAATTTAAAGATTAATTTCATAAATTCATCTGTAATGCTTTCGCTCCATTTTTTTCCTTGGTCAAACTGATCATAGGGCTAAAATTGTAGATGTAGCTTTATGGCAAAATAAAATTTTACCATGAACGTTAGTTTAAACTAAACATTTAATAAATAGATCGTCCAAGTACATGATGAAATTCTTAAGATTCCTACTTCCAATCACCGTTCTTTTTTGCTTCTTTGAACAGGCCAAGTCGCAAAACAACCCAGACTCCAGCTCTTTTGAGGTACAACGAAGCCGTGTAAATGACCTACTCGATGCCCGTCAACAGAAATTCGGGGCTTATGACACGAGCCTCACACAAAAAACAGGACTTTTTGGTCTTTTCAAATCGAAAGGTGACATGCAAAAGAGCATCGATATCCTTAAAGATATCGTCATCACAGATAACAACATTTTCCTGGAAACCCAAAAACTATTGAAAATCAAAGATTTTGAGAAAGATAAATACCAACAATTGGCAACAGATTACGACAAGCAGGTCTCAGCCTATATTGGTACCATAAGTAAACTTCAAAAAGAAAACGAAAAGCTGCGGGCACAGGGAGACAAAACATCCGAAAATTTACCGCTAAGCAACATCCTCCTCTATATCGCTTTACTTGTTATCGCCGTATTAGGCTATGTACTCTATAAATTTAAAGCGCAACAAACAGCTTCAAAACAACAAAATTTAGGATAAAACGCCACAGCAATAGACATCTACACAACGACAAGCCACTTAAAACTGCTGTTTAAATCAGAAAAAGTACGATTCTATTCAAAAATTGACTAAAGTATGATAGCAAAATATTTTTAATCTCTTTACATTTGTCCTCGCAACAAAATTTGAAGTAGCGGATATGGCAAGAGGATTCAACAGCGGTAATAAACAAGAAGAAGATCTACCAAAACCAAAATTGAATAAGGAGCTCCTATTGAGAGCATCTAAATTGATGACCTATTTAAAACCTTATCGGTTTAAATTTGGGGTCGGCATGTTTTTCTTGGTATTATCCAGTTTGGCCATGCTCGCCTTTCCGGCTTTGCTTGGTGCCATGATTGATGCTGCGCAAGGTAAGCAAACTTATCCATGGCTTGCACCACATGTTTATTATATTGGTGGAATTGCCTTTATTATTCTGTCTTTTCTATCAGTCGTCTCTTTTTTTCGTATACGCATTTTTGTTGAGATTGCAGAACGTACGCTATCCGCATTACGCAAGGACACCTACCTCAAACTCATTTCATTACCAATCGAATTTTTCGCCAATCGCCGTGTCGGGGAATTAAACAGCCGCTTGTCTGCAGACCTTTCACAGATTCAGGATACGTTAACAACAACATTGGCTGAAATCTTAAGACAGTTGATTAGTCTTTGTTTCGGTGTATTCCTTTTGGTTTGGGTATCCCCCAAACTTGCGCTCATGAACCTTTGTATATTACCGATCATTGTTGTGGCTGCTATTATTTTCGGAAAATTCATCCGCGAATTATCCAGACAGGCACAGGATAAAATGGCCGAGTCAAATAGTATTGTCCAGGAAACATTGTTGGGGATAAGCAATGTAAAAGCCTTTGTGAATGAATATTTCGAATTCAACCGTTACAGTAATCAGATGGATTCGGTCGTGAAATTAGCGGTCAAAGGAGCTACCTTCCGAGGTGCTTTTGCCTCTTTTATTATCTTCTGTATTTTCGGAGCTGTGATCGCTGTCATTTGGTATGGAGCTGCATTAGTTTCTATCCATGAAATGACAGTAGGCGACCTAACGACCTATATTCTATATTCGATGTTTGTAGCAGGTTCTATGGGTAGTTTTCCGGAGCTATACGCTAATATCCAACGCTCTTTGGGAGCGAGTGAACGGATTTTGGAAATTTTGGATGAGCCACAAGAAAACCTTAATGTGAAACCAACTTGCAAGGAAGTCCACAAAACCATGACCGGTAAACTAAGCTTCAACCATGTTTCCTTTGCCTACCCAAGCCGTCCCGATATTGAAATCCTGAAAGACATCAACTTTACAGCCAATGCGGGTGATAAAATCGCTATAGTTGGCCCAAGTGGAACCGGGAAATCAACGATAGCTTCATTGATTCTACAATTCTACACAGCAAAAAAAGGGGAAGTAAGTTACGACGACAGACCTGCATCCGATTTTGAGCTTTGTGATATCCGCAACCAGGTCGCTATCGTACCACAGGATGTTTTGTTATTTGGCGGGACAATCCGTGAAAATATAGCTTATGGTAAGCTCGAGGCTACAGAAGATGAAATTATAGCAGCTGCGAGACGTGCCAACGCGCACCAATTTATTTTAAATTTCCCTGAAGGCTATGACACCATTGTTGGTGAACGTGGCGTTAAACTCTCCGGTGGTCAGCGCCAGCGCATTGCCATTGCCCGTGCACTTCTAAAAGACCCTGCAATTCTTATTCTGGACGAAGCCACCTCTTCCTTAGACTCAGAGTCAGAAAGACAGGTACAGGAGGCATTGGAGGAATTAATGCGTGGACGCACCTCGATCATTATTGCACACCGACTATCGACCATTGTTGATGCCGATAAAATTATCGTTGTCGAAAATGGAATCGTATCTGAAAGCGGTACTCACTTTGAACTGCTCCAAAAAGAAAGCGGTCTCTATCAGCATCTGTATAATCTGCAGTCAAAGCAGCAGAAAATTGATATGTAAAATTTTGTTAATTATTGATTCTTTTTAAACAAATTCACCCTGTGATTGTTCATTTGGTATCATACTTGATTATCATTTGAATATATAACAAAATAGAAGAATTATGAAAAATAGCAAAAATGGATTAGTGGCATTTGCTTTGGTAGGATTAGCTGCGGGAGCTGCTGCATGGTATCTTTTAGGAACTGATGATGGAAAAAAACAATTAGATCGTGCAAATGATGGCATTAAAAGCTTAACTAAGTCATTGAAAGATCTTTCAAAAAAAGAAGCTAAAAAGGCACAAAAACTAGCCAACAGAGCTTCGGCTGAACTAGACCATTTGAAATCAAAGGCACAAGCAGCGTTCAGCAGAGCTTCAGATGATGCAGATGCATTGAAAAACAAAGCAAAAGAAGCCGGCAGAGAAGCTTTGGACCACGCCAATAATGCCGCTCAAAATTTGGCAAGCAAAATCGACAATACAACTGATGCTGCAAAATCCAAAATTTCTAACGCATAAGTAGAAAAATAGGTCAAAATACATTTGTATCTTTGCCGCATATGACTTTGCTGCAACAGGTAAAAACTTTAATTCTTAAAGACATCATTCTGGAATGGCGTTCAAAATATGCTATTAACGGAATTCTACTATATGTCGTATCAACTGTTTTCGTTTGCTATCAAGCGTTCAAATCAGTTGATACGGCTACTTGGAATGCATTATTCTGGATCATTATGCTCTTCGCTTCGATCAATGCAATCAACAAAAGCTTCGTCCAAGAAAACCCAAACCGGCAACTTTACTATTATTCACTGGTCGATCCCAGAGCAATCATTTTAGCGAAAGTCATTTACAATATGATGATGATGACCCTGCTGGCGATCATTGCCTATTTTGTCTATTCGACGATATTCAGAAACCCTGTCGGTGATCCAACCCTTTACTTCATTTCGGTCATCTTGGGCAGCATAAGTTTTGCTACTGTTTTTACCATGATCTCGGGGATCAGCTCCAAAGCAGGCAACAATAGCACCCTAATGGCCATCTTGAGTTTCCCCGCCATTATCCCGCTGTTAATCGTATTAATCAAGCTGTCTCGCAATGCAATAGAAGGCCTGGAAAGGGCTTCCAGCAGCAAAGAAATAATCGTATTACTTGCAATTAATGTAATCACCATCACTATTTCTTTGTTGTTATTTCCGTACCTTTGGCGAGATTAAGTGTCAGAATTGAGAACAAACTAAATTCAATTTATCCATGAGAAAAAAATGGTGGAAAATATTAGCGGTAATGATTATCTGTGCGGTCATTATCAATGGTCTTTTAGGACCTGTTCCCCGCCTATTCATCCTTCACGAAAGCATACGAAATGTTTATTTTCATGTCCCAATGTGGTCTGCCATGTTCGTTATGTACTTGGTTTCCGTTATTTACAGTATTAAATACCTCAATACGGGCAAACAGGAGTATGATTTAATGGCCATTGAAGCTGTCAATACCGGAATAACATTTTGTTTTCTTGGACTTGCCACAGGCATGCTTTGGGCAAACATTACCTGGGGAGAACCCTGGCCAAACGATCCGAAGCTTAATGGCTCCGCAATAGCAACACTGATGTATCTGGCCTATTTGGTACTCCGTAATGCGCTGGAAGAAGAGCAAAAAAGAGCAAAAATATCCGCTGTGTACAATATCTTTGCATTTCCAATTATCATCGTGCTACTTTATATTCTACCGAAGATGACAGACTCTCTTCACCCCGGAAGTGGTGGAAACGCTGCCTTTGGCGATTTAAAAATGAGCAGCGAGCTACGTCCTACATTTTATGCAGCGATGATTGGCTGGCCAATGATTGCAGCTTGGATCTGTTCACTCCGCTATAGAGTACGTTTGCTCGAAAAGAAAGATTTGAACGCATAGAATTGAACGGCTAATACAATCCTCTATTTCTATCATAGAGAAATCGGGTAAAGCCCAATCAATAAAAAACAGGATATTACATAAATCAAATAGCGTGTATCGAGTCATGTATAACAATGAAAACGACACGAATAATATTTTAAACAAATGAAAAAAATAACATTGTCAATCGCCTTACTACTCTTATCGACTTTGAGCACATTTGCACAAGATGATGTCGAGATGGCGACTGGATTGCGTAGCGAAGGTAAAATCTACGTTGTTGTATTGGTCATGTTGGTCATTTTTTTAGGTTTGGCTTTCTTCCTTTTCTTGCTCGATCGCCGTATCAGCAAATTGGAAAAAAAGAATAAATAGCATTTTATTGATCGCATACAATGATTATAAGTCAGTTTAGAAATTATTCACCCATCAATATTTTATTTCTATCCCTCGTGGGTTTTGTTTTATGTTTAGGCATATTTCTTCACCTTCCGGACAAACTTGATTCTGTAATCTTTGAACCTGCCTTGGGGAATCTTTTAGGAGAAAATAACTTAATCAACCTCTCTCCTTCGACCAATGTTTTTATCACACTGATCTTGACGATTTTTCAAGCAACGATACTCAATCGCATCACAAGCCATTTTAACCTGCTGGGCAAACCCAGTTTTTTGGTGGCTTTGATGTATATGTCACTGGCCAGCTTGTTTTTACCATTTTTGGTACTGTCCCCGACCCTGATCTGTAATTTTATTTCGATATGGATGTTAAGCAAGTTGCTCTCCCTCTATCGGCAGACAGATGTTAAAGCCGAAATGTTTGATCTCGGTATGATTGTAGGTATAGGAAGTCTGATCTACTTCCCGTTTCTGAGTATGTTCTTCCTATTGTGGATAGGCCTACTCATTTTTAGGCCCTTCAATTGGCGTGAGTGGATCACCCCTTTACTTGGCCTGGCAACAGTTTATTTCATCTTAGCGGTTATCTATCTATGGATGGGTAAAATGCAGCAGTTTTATACCATTTGGCTGCCGTTTACCTACAAATTCCCTACTGCTATTCGCATTCAATTAGTCGATTATCTGGTACTCGTCCCGGTAATCTTTACGTTAATACTCTTCCTTTTGGTATTGAAAGACAATTTTTTCAAAAGTGTCGTGCATATTCGCAAGTCATTTCAACTGTTGTTTTTTATGTTATGCCTAGCGATCGTCTCTTTTTATTGGAATAAAAAACTAACGGAGGCTCATTTTTTACTTTGTGCCCCTTCTATCGCTATTTATATGGCTTATTATTTCACCTATGCCAAAAAGAAATGGTTTTTTGAAGTCGTATATGCCATCATAACACTTACCATAATCTACTTTCAGTTTTTCTAAACTACTGTACAATAAGTGTTTAACCTTTTTTAACAAAATCGGCTTAACAAGCTCGCAAAAATTGAATAGTTTTGTATGCGATTAAAAGCAAAGAACATTTAATATAAGAGTCAGATAACTCGAAAATTTCACTAAAACTAAATAAACATTAGTTTCTCAATTTTATAGATTGACCATGCAGAAACGCTTTACAAGCTCTCTAAGAAATAAATCACTCCAACTGTTGTTAGCAGGTGGAATTTTAGCTAGTTCTACTACCGCATTTGCACAAAAAACGACATCCGCATCACCTTATTCTCAATTTGGACTTGGTCAGATGCGTGAAGATTTATTGCCACAATATAGAGGGATGGGAGGTGTCAATACCGCTATCCGGAGAATCAATGGCGTATACAATACCAACCCAAGCAACCCTGCATCTTATTCTGCAACACAGTTTACAACCTTTGATGCTGGTTTATACGGGAATTACACGCAGTTAAATTCGACGACCAGATCCGATAATACTGCTGACTTTGCCTTTAGCCACATCACCATGACTTTCCCAATGAAACGATTTGGTGGTATCAGCTTGGGTATCCTTCCCTACTCGGATATAGGCTATCGGACATCTTCATCTGGAACGGTCAATTCTGATCCCTATACGAAAGTATTCACGGGCGAAGGTGGTTTAACTAAAGCCTATGCAGGTTGGGGTGTACGCATTGTAAAAGGTCTGAGTATTGGTGCCAATATGTCTTATCTATTTGGAACCTTAAATGATTATAGCCGTGCAGAGTTTTTGCCTACATCCGGAGCATTAAATACGCAACAACAAAATAAGCGCGAAATCCAAGGAATTATCTTTGATTATGGATTACAGTACGAACAACCTTTAAATAGAGAATATTCGTTGATCGTTGGTTATTCAGGATCGCTAAATAATGACATCAAAGAAAGAACAACAATTTTTAATACAAGAATTACACCTTCAACGGATCCAGACAATCAAAACATTCCTTTGGATAGTACCTATGTTTCTGGCCGTAGCAGCAGGCATTTGACGCTTCCGTTGAAACACAATGTAGGTATTACCCTTGCACGTAATAACCGCTGGTTGGTAGGGGCCGATTTTAAATATGCCGATTGGTCAAGATTTCAGACAAGAGCGGGTGAAAACGAACTACGGAAGAATTATGGCGTAGCCATTGGTGGTCAGATAACACCAGATGTTACTTCGCTCAAATATTTAAACCAAGTAGACTATAGAGTTGGTTTTAGGTATAATAAAACACAATATTTCTTAAGCGACCAAAATATCAACGATATGGCGGTTACTGTAGGCGTAGGTTTGCCATTGGCAAGAAATCAATTTTCAGGGGCCTTCTCTAAAATAAATTTCTCTGCAGAATTTGGCCAAATGGGTAAAATTAGCAATAGCCTCCTACGTGAACGTTATATTAACTTTAATATCGGCTTTACCCTAAATGACCGCTGGTTTAGAAAACCTCCTTTAGATTAATTAATACGATGGTACGCAAGGCATTTGCTTCATCCATATTCCAAAATATATCGCCCCTAGTAATATTATCTTTACTAGGGGCGCTCTCATTGACCTCTTGCGAACCGGATCTCAAAGAGGTGGATCGCCTTGCCAACATGAAAAAGGAAGAGGCGGTCGACATTTCACGTCATGTCGATATTATCTATAGCGATTCCACACGGGTAAAAGCGAATCTCACAGCGCCCGAAATGCGTATCAAACACGATAGCACCGAAGTATACGAATTTCCAAAAAGCATAAAAATCATCTTTTACGATGACAATTTAAAGGAAACTCAGCGAATCACTTCCGACCACGCCATCCGAAGGGAAAAAGAAAAGACGACCACCTTTACAAAAAATGTGGTGGTAACGATGGCTGACGGTTCTGTCATCAAAACAGAAGAGATTATCTACGACGAAAGTAAGGCCGATAGCAACAGCAACATGACCTTTTATAATCATGTTCCCATTACGGCATTCTTTCGAGATAATCGCGGTAACTTACAAGGTTCATCATTTACTTCGGACAAAGATTTTAAACATGTCAATATAGCCAATGCAACTGGGTATACGGTCATTACCAACAACAACCTCTTCCCTTCGTTAGGTAAATAGCTCATCGTGGGCCATAAACCAGATTCCGGTTTGGTTTAAAAGCAGCTATGGATCTGATACAATGGCTCCAGACTGTTTATTTATACGATTAAGTTATTCAAAACGAATCATTTGAACTAAAAGAGAACAAAAAACTCCACTTTATACAAATAGTTTTCAAATTTGTTTTGCTACATTCAGGAAAATATTCCGTTTTTTTTTATAAAAATTGTATCTTGCACCGCATTTTGCTATGCTATGCATAAATTAACGAAATACAAGTATTTACACAATATAAACACAATAAGCAGACTATGGGATTAATGGGCTTTTTGCGTAACAAAGCTGGTGTCATCTTGACCGCGGCTATGGCTATCGCAATTTTAGCATTTTTACTAGGCGATGTCGTTCGAGGGGGAGCTCCTTTTTGGGCGAGACATCAAAATCGTGTAGGGGAAGTCAACGGAACTGAAATTGAATATCCTGCGTTCAGTAAGCAAGTTGAACAAACAGAGGAAATGTTCAAACAACAAATGGGCGGTGCAGTCACCCCTCAAATGCGGACCTACGCTGTTCAACAAGTATGGAATCAATTTTTGTCAAGAGAGATCTTGAAAAAGGAAATTGAAAAAATCGGTTTGACTGTCGGTAAAGACGAATTAAATGATTTAGTGCAAGGTAACAACCCTTCGCCTCAAATCGTTCAAGCCTTCACCAACCCAC
Organism: Sphingobacterium siyangense; assembly: GCF_007830445.1. Taxonomy (GTDB): domain Bacteria; phylum Bacteroidota; class Bacteroidia; order Sphingobacteriales; family Sphingobacteriaceae; genus Sphingobacterium; species Sphingobacterium siyangense. Next base: position 114,180 of record NZ_VLKR01000020.1, read on the forward strand.
AAACAGGACAATTTGACCCGAGTCAACTGCGTGCTTTTATCACCCAAATGAACACATCAGGTAACCAGCAAGTGGCTGAACAATGGGAAGAACTACTGAAAGGCGTTAGAGATGAGCGTTTAAGCAGCAAATATGGTGAATTGCTTTCCAATAGCGTATATGTTACTTCTTTGGAAGCAAACGAAGAATACCAAGAGCGTAATAAACTAGCAGACTTCAAATACATTCTTTTAGATTACGCTTCTGTTAAAGATGCTGATGCTAAATTGACTGATGCAGATTACCAAGAATATTATAACGAACATAAAAGTATGTTCAAAACACAAGAGGAAACACGTGCGATTCAATACGTAATGGTGGATGCAAAACCTCTTGCGAAAGATTCATTGGCCGTAAAAGAGACGATCAACAAATTGAAACAAGATTTAATCGTTGCTAAAGATGACTCTTTATTTGCTTCGATCAATTCAGACAACAAATTTCCGTTTACTTATGTGAAAAAAGGACAGTTGAGTCCTTCTTTGGATTCAGTTGTATTCAATGTTGCTGCCGGAACAACAGTTGGACCTTTCTTAAACAACAATGCATTTGAAATCGCAAAAGTTGTTTCGACGATCGTAAGCCCTGACTCTGTGAAAGCATCACACATCCTATTGGATCCTGCTGCCGAAGGTGGAATGGATAAAGCATTGGCGAAAGCAGATTCTATCAAAGGATTGATTCAAAAAGGAGACAATTTCGCAGCATTGGCCGTTCAGTTCAGCAAAGATCCAGAAAGCAAAACCAATGGTGGAGAGCTGGGTACTTTAACAAGAGGCCGTATGGCACCAGATCTTGAGACAGCCATTTTCGAAAGTAAAACAGGCGATATCAAAGTTGTAAAATCACAATATGGTGTCCATGTCATTAAAATTGAGAAACAATCAGGTAGTTCAAAATATGCTAAAGTTGCCATCATTGACAAAGTGATCAACAGTGGAAAAGAAACGTTGAACAATGCGCATAGCAAAGCAACAGCATTCTTATCTGCAGCTACAGCACAAAACTTTGCTCAGGAAGCGAAAAAACTTGGTCTAGAAGCAAAAACAGCCTCACGCGTAACAGCGATGGACAATGTACTAGATGGTGCCGAAGCTCCGCGTGATTTAATCAAATGGGCTTTCGAAGCTAAAAAAGGTGAAATTTCAGACAAAGTATTTGAGACTGAAACCTCTTATATCTTAGCAAGCTTGGTCGACATACAGCCTAAAGGAACCCTTTCCTTGGATGCTGTTAAGAAAGATATTGAACCCGCAGTAAGAAATATGGTTAAAGCTAAAATCTTGAAAGATAAATTTGACAAGGCTTTAGCAGGTACATCTTCTATTGATCAAGTTGCACAAAAAGTTGGTAAAGCAGCTATTCACGTTGAAAATGTTGTCTTCGCAAATCCAGTTATCCCTGGTGTTGCATTAGAAAACAAAGTAGTTGGTACTGTTTTTGGACTACAGCCAAACAAACCTTCCAAAGCTATTGAAGGTAATACAGGTGTATATGTTGTACAAGTAAATGGTTTTACCAATCCTGCCGCTATTTCGGATATCAACGGACAAAAGAAACAAATGCTTGCAGCAAAAGCACAACGCGCTTGGGGATCTATTTTCCGCGCATTACAAGACAAAGCTGAAATCATTGACAATAGAGTGAAATTCTTTTAAAAGATTTTTAAGTAAATTTGTAGCCGGACGAATTATCGTCCGGCTTTTTTTTGATGTAAATATGGATATTCAAACAAATATTGTCAACAAAGTTGCGCAAAGTGGGTTAGTCACAGTTGACTTGGCCAACTACCATCCTAAGGCAGACAATGTAGTATATGATATTAAGGATAATCTCTTCCATGGCTTGATTCTTAAAGAAAAGGACTTCCGCGAGTTCATTAAGACACACGACTGGTCGCAATACGCGGGTAAACATGTCGCCATTACGTGTACTGCCGATGCCATTGTTCCGACTTGGGCTTATATGTTATTGGCCAACAAATTGGAGCCCTATGCAACGACAGTTATTTTTGGGGATTCAGAAGAGTTATTACGCATTCAGTATGCTGCGGCAATTGAACAGATTGACATGGAACAATTTCGGGATCAACGTGTCGTTGTGAAAGGTTGTGGCGATACTTTTATTCCAGAGTCTACATTTGTACAGTTTACAGTAAAACTAAGTAAGGTTGCAAAAAGTATTATGTACGGTGAACCCTGTTCTACGGTCCCCGTATTTAAGCGGACACAGCCTAAATAAATCAGCTCAGAAATAAGTATAATTCATCGTCCATGAAGGTCTCATTAACTCCAAAAGTTAAATTTATTTGAATGAAATTAACATTTCTTTTTCAAACAAATTTCGTAAACTTACGTACATGAAACTTATATCGACTTTGCTCCTTTACTTATCCGTTATCGTAAGTACTGCTTTCGCTCAAGATTTACCGCATTTAAAAGAATCGGCATTTAAAGGTGGTGAGAAATTAAAATATAAACTCCGTTATGGCTTTATTTCAGCCGCAACAGGGACATTAACCGTTGAGGATACCAAGGACGGAGCTGGAAACCCTTCCTTTCATCTATATGCTGCCGGCAAAACAGCTGGCGCCTTTGCGATATATACCGTAAGAAATGAATACAACTCGTATATCAACAGCAAAACATTTTTACCGTATTATTATACAGAGAACATTCGTGAAGGAGGATATAGACGGAATGATAAGGTACGCTTCAACCAGGAGACAAATAGTGTTGTAGGTAATAAAGGGACTTTCAACTCGAAGGTAGATCAGACTTTCGACTTGCTTTCTTCCTATTATTTTGCCCGTAATCTAGATCTGTCGACTGTTAAACCAGGAGAATCTTTTAAGCTGACTTATTTTTTGAATGATGAGATTGCCACCTTAGGCATACAATATATTGGAATAGAAAAAATAAAAACAGAATTAGGCACTTTAGAATGTCTCAAATTCAGTCCTGAGATTAAACCGGGACGTATCTTTAAAAAAAATAGCAAGCTTTATCTGTGGGTAACCAATGATGGCAACCGTATTCCGGTCAAAGCCAATGTAGATATTCTCATCGGCTCGGTAACATTAGAATTACTCGAAGCCAGTGGATTAAAATACAAATTGGGACAAAAAGCAAGCTACTCAAAATAATTAGAATGATTGAAGTAGGAAATGTACTGGTGCACGAAGATCTAATCAACAATGACTTTGTGTGTAATTTATCAAAATGTAAAGGAATCTGTTGTATTGAAGGCGATTCAGGCGCACCTTTATTGGAGAGTGAAAAGGCTATATTAGAGGAGATTTATCCCAAAGTAAAACCCTATATGACCGAGAAAGGTATTGAAGCGATTGAAGAGCAAGGGAAGTATGTTGTCGATGTTGATGGCGATCTAACGACCACCTGTGTCGATGGGAATAAAGAATGTGCCTATGTGACCTGGGAAAATGGCATTACAAAATGCGCTATCGAAAAGGCGTACGAACTTGGCGAAGTCCATTGGCGCAAACCCGTTTCGTGTCACCTCTATCCTATCAGGACAACACATTATCCCGAATTCGACGTACTTCACTATGACCGTTGGCATATCTGTAAAGATGCATGCTCATTTGGCAAAGAATTACAGGTCCCTGTATTTAAATTTTTAAAGGATCCTCTCATCCGCACCTATGGTGAAGAATGGTACAAAAATCTTGAGAAAGCAGTCGAAGAGTTGTAACAAAATCACTATCTTTAAGCTTTAACTATTTTGGTATTTCACCCCAATTCATGTCAAAATTAAGAGAGATCCAACGCCCTATTGCCCACGAACTTGAGGCTTTTGAAAAAAAATTCAAAGCTTCAATGAAAAGCTCCGTCCCCTTATTGGATCGTATTACACAATACCTGATCAAACGTAAAGGCAAACAAATGCGGCCTATGTTTGTGTTCTTTTCTGCTGGTATATGCAACGGAATTAATGAGTCCACTTACCGAGGAGCTGCTCTCGTAGAATTGTTGCATACCGCCTCACTCGTACATGATGATGTGGTGGACAATTCCTATGAACGCAGAGGTTTTTTCTCCATCAATGCATTATGGAAAAATAAAATTGCTGTTTTGGTGGGTGATTTTCTGCTGTCTAGAGGCCTGCTCCTTTCTGTAAAACATCAGGATTATCACTTGTTAAAAATTGTCTCGGAAGCTGTGGATCAGATGAGCGAAGGTGAATTGCTTCAAATCGAAAAGGCCCGTAAACTGGATATTGAAGAATCTATTTATTTTGAGGTCATACGGAAGAAAACAGCGTCGCTGATTGCGTCTTGCTGTGCCTGTGGATCGGCTTCTTCCAATGCAGATCAGGAAACAATAGATAAGCTCCATCAATTTGGTGAAAAAATCGGAATTGCATTTCAAATTAAGGACGATTTATTCGACTTTGGGTTAGATGATGTCGGCAAACCGCTCGGCAATGACATCAAAGAGAAGAAAATGACCTTACCGCTAATCTATGCCTTGAATCAAGTAACTTCAAGTGAAAAGCGTAGGATCATTAATTTGATTAAAAACCATAATGAGGATGCACACAAAGTGGCCGAAGTCATTGCCTTTGTCCGCCAGAGCGGAGGGCTCGAATACGCTACAAATAAGATGCTGGAATACCAACAAGACGCTTTCCGGATTTTGGAAGACTTTCCCGACAGTGAATACAAAGCGGGGTTGGAGCAGCTGGTAAAATATACAACAGAAAGAAAAAAATAAAATGAGTCACGAATTAATGTTTTTTGGCGGATTCCTCATCTTTATTGCACTTATGCTAGCAATAGATCTAGGCTTATTCTCCAAAGGCGACAAACCTGTTAGCCTAAAGATGGCTAGCATCATGAGCGCCATCTGGGTCTTATTCTCATTGGGTTTCTATTGGCTTCTTCGTCACTATGGATTTGAACTACACAACATCCATGACTTAGACCACCTTCAGGAAATCATTACCAAACACCACCACGATATTAAAATCATTCCGGGTGATTTAGCGGCGAGTCTCGAGCTCTACAACAAAAATCTTGGGCTGGAATATCTCACCGGTTATGTTGTGGAATATGCCCTATCCGTAGATAATATCTTTGTGATGGTATTATTATTTACTTCTTTTGGGATTCCGGAGCGCTATTACCATAAAGTTTTGGTATGGGGAATTTTGGGCGCAATCATTATGCGTTTCTTATTTATTTTCCTTGGCGCTACCCTGATTGCTAAATTCGGCTGGATTCTATATGTTTTTGGTGCTTTTCTGGTCTTTACAGGTGTAAAAATGTTTATCAACCGTAACCAGGAAGAAGAAGTAGATCCACAGAACCACCCAGTTGTTAAATTCGCTTCCCGATACTTTAAGGTAACACCAAAATTAGATGGCGGGCACTTCTTCCATGTAGAGAACGGAGTGAAATATATGACGCCACTATTTCTTGTATTACTGGTCATAGAATTTACGGATTTGATTTTTGCTGTGGATTCTATCCCTGCAATTTTCTCGGTTACCAAAGATGCCTATGTTGTATTTTTCTCCAATATTTTTGCCATACTTGGATTGCGATCTATGTTCTTCCTTTTGGTCAATATTATCCACAAATTCCAATACCTCAAAGTAGGTTTAGCATTTTTGCTGGTCTTCATTGGTCTAAAGATGCTGCTGCATCACTGGTTGGCCGAAGTAGGTTTTACAACAACACATTCATTGATTGTTATTGTCAGCATACTTGCATTGAGTATCATTGCTTCGCTGCTTTTTCCAAAAAAGCCTTCACCGGCTGATTAAGCGATTATTGACAAGCTACCGGTGGTCATTGTCCGACAAGAAACACCGGTAATCAGCGCTAAATTATAAGCGATACAAAACACTATGGTCAGAAAGAAATTTCTGACCATTTCTATTTGATGTTAACATTTCTTATATATCCTATTCTCCAACAAAAGATTAGCAAAAAAATAGTAGATTTTTAAGAACAATTATTTTACAGAGGAATTTACCTTACTAAATTTAATTTATTTAATTTAGCACCACACTAAATTAACAAAATACTAACAATGAATTGGAATAAAACGATTGTACTAGCTGCTTCACTTTTCGCAGCTTCGTTCCAAGTACAAGCACAGGACAATTTGATCAATGCACTAAAAGCAAATCAAAATGACAATAGCAAATCTGGATTTACATTTACTGAAGTTATCAATCTAGGTAACACATCCATCAAAAACCAAGGTTCATCAGGTACTTGTTGGTCTTATTCAGGTAATTCTTTCCTGGAGTCAGAGATGATCCGTATGGGTAAAAAACCAGTTGAGATCTCCCAAATTTATACTGCGCGCAATACGTACTTAGACAAAGCTCGTACTTATGTACGCCTTCATGGTGGATTATCATTGGGTGAAGGTGGTCAATTCCATGATGTTTTGAACTCATTCCGTAAATACGGTACAATGCCGCAATCTGCTTACACAGGTCTTCACTACGGCACTACACGTAACAACTTTGGTGAAATGACAAATATGTTGGATGCGATGTTAGGAGCAGTAGTAAAAGGCAAAACATTAACGCCAAACTGGGAGAAAGCATATACCGCAGCGATGGATTCTTATCTTGGAGAAGTACCTGAGAAATTTGATTACAACGGTAAATCTTATACACCACGCACTTTTGCAGATCAGGTAATCGGTATCAATCCGGATGATTACGTTGGTATTGCTTCGGTAACTGACCATCCATACTATAGCCAATTCGTATTGTTGATTCCTGACAACTGGTCATTCGACCGTTTCTATAATGTTAAGATGAACGATTTAACGGACATCATTGACAATGCGTTACAAAAGGGCTATACTGTAGCTTGGGCAACTGACGTATCAGAAAAAGGCTTTTCTTGGAAAAACGGTGTAGCTTATGTGCCAGAAAAACCTTTCGAGGAAATGACAGATCAGGAAAAGTCAACGATGTTCGTTGGTCCTAAACCAGAGTTAAAAGTAACAGCGGAAGAAAGACAAAAAGCTTTCGACAACTGGCAAACTACAGATGACCACGGCATGCATATCGTAGGTCTTGTAAAAGATCAAAACGGAAAAGAGTATTACATCGTTAAAAACTCTTGGGGCACAACAAATGACTATCATGGTTATTTGTATGCGTCAAAAGAATTTGTACGTTATAAAACAACTTCTTTGATGTTACATAAAGACGGTCTAACAAAAGATTTAAAATCGAAGATAAATATCAAATAAGCGATTTATCAGTCCACGAAAACACCTCTGAAATTAATACTTCAGAGGTGTTTTTGTTTTCAGATTAATTTAATAACTTAAACATAATTATGAATCTTTTGTTGAGTGAGTATGAGAAGTATAATCGCATTATGCCTTACAATTTTATTCGGGAATTTGGCTCAGGCCCAGACCAAGGGGGTGAAATTTGTAGAAGGGTTGAGTTGGAAACAAATAAAGGAGCGGGCACAAGCTGAGAACAAGTTTATCTTCGTAGAGCTATTTGCAACCTGGTGTGGCCCATGCCAATATATGAGCAATGAGATCTTTCCCTTAGAGCAGGTGGGGCAGCCAATTAATCAGAACTTCATTAGTGTCAGGGTACAAATGGATTCCACAGAGTCCGACAATGCCAATGTCAAAAAATGGTATGCCGATGCGCGTGCTATTTCCAATGAATACAATATTCAATCCTTTCCCACATTTCTTATCTTTAATCCCAATGGGCAAGCGGTACACCGGATTGTCGGTGCAAGTGACGCTCCCGAATTTGTCGGTCATGTGATGGATGGACTCTATCCCGAAACACAGTATTACACGCTGTTAAAAAAATTCGAGAAAAGACCTCAAGATATTTATACAGCAAAGCAGATGCTGAAAGCAGCAAATATCGCTTACGATGAAAATACAGCACGAAAGGCAGAAAATACCTTAGCAAATTCATTGGGCACGGATGAACTATTCAAAAAAGAAAATGTCCATATTTTATTGGCGGCTGCCAAATTCACCAATTCAAAAGCTTTCAATCTTATTCGCAACAATAAAGAGAAAATTGATATTCTATTAGAGTCACCAGGTATTGCCAACCGTACTCTGGCAAATGTTGTCGTCAACGAATTATTTCAGATTAAAATAGATGCCAAACATGAACCCAACTGGGATAGTTATCAAAATGAACTTGCTGCAAAATATCCAGACATCGATTTCGTTCCGATGTTCAAGAAGATAAAAGCACACTACTACCTTCAGGTGAAGAATTATGTAGCCATGAAGAATACGATCAATGATTACCTTTCGTCAGAAGATTTTACTCCACATCAATTAAATACCTTTGCCTGGACTATTTTTAACAATAGTAGCGATGCTGCATGTATTGAATCCGCGTTAAGCTGGAGCAAGAAATCCATCATTGAAGATCCAAGCAGTGCATTCTTGGATACCTATGCAAACCTACTCTATAAGAAAGGAGAAAAAGAAAAAGCCATAAAGTGGCAAAACAAAGCTATTGAAATGGCCAGTGAGGACGATCGTCCTATCTATCAAGAAACACTGGACAAAATGATGAAAGGAATAAAAACTTGGGAGAACTAACCTTATCCCAACTAATGCGAACGATTAAATTAAAAATCTAAAATACCAACATTATGAAAAAATTGATTTTAATGCTATTTCTAATCCCTACCCTACTGTTTGCGCAAAGCGAGGGGGTCAAATTTGAGCATGGGCTCAACTGGAGTCAGATTAAAGAAAAAGCGGCTAAAGAAAACAAATTCATTTTTGTAGACTGTTTTACAACCTGGTGTGGCCCTTGTAAATATATGTCGAGTACTATCTTCCCACAAGCTAAAGTAGGTGATTTCTTCAATGCAAAGTTTATCAATGCAAAAATTCAGATGGATAAAACCAAGAATGATAATGAAGATGTAAAATCATGGTACGAAGAGGCCGACCGTTTTGCCAAAGATTATAAAGTTAGGGCATACCCAACTTTTCTGATCTTTGATTCAAAAGGTACCCTTGTTCATCGTATCGTTGGTGGCGGTGAAGCGGACGATTTTATAGCGAAAGCACAAAAATCACTTGATCCAAATACACAATATGAAACGCTATTAGCAAAATTTAATGCCGACCCAACTAATGTAAACATTGCTAAAAGTATGGCTATGGCAGCCAAAGAAGCTTATGATCAAGAGACACAGGCAAAAGCGGAAGGAGTCGTATTAGCGTCCTTGACTACAGATCAAATCTTTACAAAGGAGAATATCAATTTATTACTTTCGGCGGCAAATGTTGTCGATTCTAAGGCTTTTAATTTAATCAAAGATAACCCTGCTAAATTTGACGCCGTCAGTGAAAAAGTAAAAGCAAATGACTTCTTGTCCCAGCTGTTGGTTAGTAACGCCGTAAACACCAAAATCCGTGCAAAGGAAACGGTTGATTTCGCAAGCATAGAAAAAGAATTGGCGCAAAAATATCCAACTGTCAATACAGAAAAAGCAAGTCTCGAAATGCAACCACGTTATTACGGTTATACCAAAAATTACCCGGGCTTAAGAGATAGCTTCAATAAATATATTGCAAAATATGGTTCGACCATCACAGCAGCGGAATTGAACAACATGGCTTGGTCTATTTTTGAAAACTGCAATGATCCTGCCTGTTTAAAAGCAGCAGCGGAATGGAGTAAATTGTCCAATGAGAAAGAAAAAGATGCGCCGATGTATCTAGACACTTTTGCAAACATATTGTATCGCCTTGGAGAAAAAGAAAAAGCTATTAAAACGCAAGAAAAAGCAATTTCACTTATCACAGATGCTACCCAAAAAGAAGAATATGTAGCGACCTTACAAAAAATGAAAAAAGGTGAAAAGACTTGGCAATAAGAAGATATTCTAATCGTCGATGAATAAAAAAGCCGCGGTCAATAACTTGATCGCGGCTTTTTTATTCATTGCTCTACAAACAGTGCTTTGAACCAACAGATAATGCTTTGAGCACTGGAAAACTGTCTACTTACTTTAACTCTTTAATACCCATATTCCAGAGCGCGAAAGCATATTTATCAACTGTACTATTGATCAGAACTTCTGTTGACCGTCCAGCACCGTGGCCAGCTTTTGTCTCAATACGAATCAATACGGGGTTATCACACGCTTGCTTTGACTGCAGTTCGGAAGCAAACTTGTAGGAGTGCGCCGGTACCACCCGATCATCATGATCTCCGGTAAAGACCATCGTCGCAGGGTAACAAACCCCAGATTTCACATTATGCACCGGAGAATATGCTTTCAGATAATCAAACATTTCTTTGCTATCACTGACCGTACCATAATCATAGGACCAACCTGCACCAGCTGTGAAGGTATGATAACGCAACATGTCCAAAACACCAACCTCAGGCAGTGCGACCTTGGCTACTTTGGGATCTATTGTCATTGTTGCTCCAACGAGCAAGCCACCATTTGAGCCCCCCGATAAAGCAGTATACTCGGGTGATGTATAACCATTCTCCTGAAGATAATGTGCCGCGGCAATAAAATCGTTAAACACATTCAATTTGTTGAATTGTCTACCGCCATCATGCCATTTCTGACCATATTCACCCCCTCCGCGCAAATTCGGAACAGCATAAACACCACCATTGGCCAACCAAACTGCAACGGAAGTACTAAAGGCAGGTGTCAAGCTGATATTAAAGCCGCCATAACCATACACAATCGTCGGGTTTTTCCCATTTAAGACAATCCCCTTTTTGTACGTAATAATCATCGGAACCTTAGTACCATCTTTGGATGTGTAGAAAACCTGTTTCGATTCATACTGATCGGAATCAAATTTCACCTTAGGTTTGATATAAAGTGTAGACTGACCAGAATTTACGTCAAACTTATAACTTGAAGAAGGTGTAATGTAATTTGAAAAACCAAAATAGATTTCTTTTTCCTTTTTCTTACCCGAAAAACCACTCGCCGTACCCACACCAGGCAATTCTATTTGCCGAATCTTTTTACCCGTATAATCGTATTGAATCACAACCGAAACGGCATCTTTCAAATAGTTTGCAAAAAGATAGCCTCCACCCGTACTGATCGAAAGTACATTTTCAGTTTCTGGAATAACATCTTTCCAGTTCTCCTTTGCAGGATTCTTCAAATCAACTTTTACCAAACGGTTGTTGGCAGCCTTGTAGTTCGTCTCCAATAAGAAACTATCCCCAATATTGTCAACGACACCTGTATTTGCGTCAAAATGATCTTGTAAGCAGACAATCTTGCCGTTCGGCTGATTGAGATCTTGATAATAAAGTTCATTTCCTGTTGTCGTATTTGCAGCGGAAATAATCAGGTAACGTTGATCGTCTGTTAATGAAGCTCCTATATAACGTCTCGGTGTTTCAGGGCCACCAAAAATCAATTTATCTGTAGATTGGGCTGTTTTAAGTTTATGGTAGTATAATTTATGTTGGTCTGTTTTTTCAGAAAGTTCAGATCCTTTTGGTTTATCGTAACTCGAGTAATAAAAACCATCATTTCCTTTCCATGCAATACCAGAGAATTTGACATCCACTAGCGTTTCACCTACAGGCGACTTATCCTTGGCATTCAGTACAATGACTTTCCGCCAGTCTGATCCTCCTTCAGAAATAGAATAGGCGACTAAACTGCCATCCTTTGAAAACGAAACATCGGCCAATGAAGTTGATCCATCTTTCGAGAATGTATTTGGATCCAAGAAAACTTCTTCTCCTCCCGTCTCCCCTAGTTTACGATAAAGCACAGCATGTTGCTGTAAGCCGTTATTCTTAAAAAAATAAGTATATGCACCTTCCTTAAACGGAGTCCCTATTTTTTCATAATTCCATATTTCGGTTAATTGATCTTTTAATTTTGTACGGAATGGAATTGCATTCAAATAGTCAAAAGTCACTTTATTCTCTGCCTGTACCCAGTTTTTTGTCTCAGCTGAACGATCATCCTCCAACCAGCGGTAAGGATCTGCAATCTTTTCACCCCAAAATTCATCCACGACGGTTCCTTTATTTGTCTTCGGATATGTTAACTGTTGTCCATAACCGGTCGTCGCCGTACCTGCCATACCTATCATCATTAGAATAAGGCCAAAATTTTTGTTTATCATAAAAAATCGTCTACTTGTTTCAACCAACCTAAGTTTTATTCACTTAGCACCTGAAAATTCAATTTGAGTTGAATATAAATAAATTTATCGATCTCTTATCTTAAAATATACGATACACCTGCATTTTTTAACGCACAACAACCTATCCAGCAACATTATACACATATTTCTTTGCGGTATATTTTCATAGCAACCGAAATTTCTTTAGATTTATTTAAATCTTGAAAATATCACAACAATGTTTAAAAAAGTCATATATCTTTCTTTGTCAATTTCCATTCTTCAAATTGGAATAAGCGAAGCACAACAACTTTCCATAGATCAACAATATCGAGCCACTCCTACGAAGATCAACAATCTTGTCCACACCAAGCTGGATGTTCGTTTTGACTATACCAATCAATTCCTCAATGGAAAAGAGTGGATCACGTTACAACCCCATTTCTATCCAACAGATTCCCTTCGTCTCGACGCAAAAGGCATGGATATCAAACAGGTGTCGCTAGTCAATGGCCAACAATTGGTCCCTTTAAAGTATAGCTATGACAATAATTCCCTGCTGATCAAGCTGGACCGTAATTACGTTGCCAAGGAACAATATACAGTATACCTCGATTACACAGCAAAACCCAACTTATTAAAAGTTCAGGGCAGCGCAGCGATTAACGATGCTAAGGGACTATATTTTATCAACCCTGATGAACGCATGCCGAACAAACCTCGTCAAATATGGACACAAGGTGAGACGGAAGCATCATCAGCCTGGTTCCCGACGATTGATCGCCCCAACCAAAAGACTACAGCAGAAATCTCCATGACTGTTCTTGACAATTATGTAAGTTTATCGAACGGTGCATTGAGCAATCAACAGAAGAATAGTGATGGTACACGTACAGATACCTGGAAAATGGATTTACCACATGCCCCATATCTATTTATGATGGCCGTTGGTGATTTTAAAATCTATCAGGACAAATACAACAATATCCCCGTTGACTACTACCTTGAACCTAAATATGCGCCCTATGCCAAAGATATCTTCGGTAAGACACCAGCGATGATGGACTTCTACAGCAAGACTTTGGGTGTTCCTTACCCTTGGAATAAATATGCGCAGATTGTCTGTCGCGATTATGTCTCAGGCGCCATGGAAAATACAAGTGCAACACTACATGGCGAACATGTACAAAAGACGAAACGCGAATTGTTGGACGATAATCAGGAAGGAACGATTGCGCATGAACTATTTCACCAGTGGTTTGGTGATTTGGTCACAGCAGAATCTTGGTCCAATTTAACCATGAACGAATCTTTTGCCACTTTCGGCGAAGTTATCTGGCGTGAGCACGATGGCGGTAAAGATCGTGGCGATAAATCTAGATTTGAAAAACTCCAGTCCTATCTCAAATCGACTAAAAATGGGAAAAGCCCGACTTTAGCCCGTTATTATTATCATGATAAAGAAGATATGTTTGATAATATCAGCTATGCGAAAGGCTCATTGATTCTCTATGCCCTAAAAGAGCAAATGGGTGATGAAGCGTTCTATCAATCGTTGAAAAAATACTTGACAGACAATTCCTTTAAAACCGGCGAGCCGCAACAGCTCCGTCTAGCAATGGAAGAAGTGACCGGCAAAGACTGGGCTCCGTACTTCAATCAATGGTATTACCAAGGCGGACATCCAATTTTGAAGATCACAACAAGAAACGGAGAGAACAGTGTCATACTGAATGTAGCCCAAATTCAAGATTCTACGGTACAGACTTTCCAGCTTCCCTTGGCCGTCGATATCTACACCAAAAATGGGAAGATCAGACAGACATTTCAACTCAACAGGCGGAATGCCCAATTTATGATCCCGCTACCTGCTGCTGTTGAATTTATTGATATTGATCCCGAAAAAACACTCGTGGGTCAAATTCAAATCGATAAATCAGATGCCGACTATTTATATCAATATGAGCACGCCCCTACATTTGCCAACCGCGTCGGTGCGATTGCTTATGCCTCAAAAAATCCAACAAATACCATCAGCCAGCAAATCTTAACAAAAGCATTGGCGGATACCGATGCGGATCTTGCCGCAACAGCGATTCAAGGTCTCGATCTAAGCAATCCCGCGGTCCGCAAGTCAGCCGAAAAAACCATCTTGGCACTTGCAGAGAAGTCCGAAGCCTCTGTTATCCGTGCCTCTGCGATTCAAAAGCTTGCACAGACAAAAGATAAAAAATACAAAAATCTAATTCTGAATGCTGTAGCTGACAAATCCTATATGGTTATTGCAAGTTCAATCATGGCAATAAAAAGTGCTTATCCAGATCAACTTCAGCAGTCTTTGAAGCGCATTGATCCCGATGCTACGGAATATCTAAAAGCGCTGATCACCGAATTATCTAAATCATAGCAAAATATATTGTGGAGGCGAATTTTGTATTCGCCTCCATTTTTTTTAGTTTTGGCCACATGTCAACAAGAACAAAAATTTATTTTGCCTCCGACTTTCATCTTGGATCTTACCCCTTGGAACGTTCACGGGAAAGGGAGCTGCAAATTATACAGTGGCTGGACCAGATCAAAACAGATGCTGCACAGCTCTATCTTGTTGGTGATATTTTTGATTTCTGGTTTGAATATGCGACTGTTGTCCCAAAAGGCTATATCCGCTTTTTGGGTAAATTAGCCGAAATTGCAGATCTCGGCATTCCCATTACTTTATTTAAAGGCAACCACGATATGTGGATGTTTGATTACCTCAAAAAGGAATTAAATGTACGCATCATCGACAATGAGCTGGAGTTACATCTCAACGGAAAACATTTTTACATTCACCACGGCGATGGTTTAGGTTCGGGAGATTACAAATACAAGATACTCAAGAAAGTATTTCGGAGCCGTCTCTGTCAATGGCTATTTGCACGGTTGCACCCAAATCTCGGAATCGGAATCGCGACACGTTGGTCCAAACATAGCAGGCTTTCGAATAATGAGGACGAAAAGTTTCTGGGCGAAGACAAAGAATGGTTGATCGGTTATGCAAAGGAACTGGAGTCAACCCAACATCACGACTACTATATCTTTGGCCATAGACATCTTCCCTATGATGTTGAGCTGAACGCCAATAGTCGTATTCTAAATTTAGGGGAATGGATCAATTACCATACCTATGCAGTTTGGGATGGTGAAACTTTACGTTTGGAAAAATGGGCGAGCAAATCCTAATTTCTTTATCCGATTGCCTGAACGGTTATCACTTTTTAACGCCTGAAAGTGCTGCAAAATTGGAGCAGGTGAGTAAGAAAATTACGGCGAAAAGAAATAGCCTGTTGATCGAACAGGACAAAATTCAAAAAGACATCTATTTTCTGGCTTCAGGATTAGCCCGCGTTTACTACGAGACGGCCAACCGCCAGATTACCCTGGATTTTGTTTCACCCGGTGGAACACTCATATCCATGAATAGTTATGTCCATGATACCCCAGGTTATGAAAACATAGACCTTTTGGAGGATAGTGTTGTTTATCAGATAGACCAAAAGCAACTTTTTGACCTCTACGAAAGTGATATTGCCATTGCAAACTGGGGAAGAAAGATGGCTGAACTTGAATTCATCAAGGCCGAACAACGAACCATGTCCAAGCTCTTTAATACTGCCCAAGAGCGCTATGCCGAGTTACTTCAAAAATACCCCCAATATATCCAGCGGATCAAACTTGGTTACATCGCCTCCTATCTCGGCGTCAGTCAAGTTACCTTAAGTCGGATTCGCGCAACTATTCACACAAATTTTTAACATTTGTAAAAATTATTATCGGCCAAAAGCTGGAACTTTGTACCAAAATAAAAAATAGAAAACGATATGAACTGGATATTTTTAATATTGGGCGGATTATGTGAAATTGGTTTCACCACGTGTTTGGGTAAAGCCAAGGATGCAACCGGGAATGGGCAATGGTTCTGGTATGGTGCCTTTGTTGTATTCCTATTTGCAAGTATGGGCTTATTGATCAAAGCCACACAGACACTTCCCTTGGGCACCGCTTATGCTGTTTGGACCGGAATAGGTGCGGTAGGTACTGTTTTAATGGGGATCTTCTTCTTTAAGGAGCCAGCAGATTTCTGGCGCATATTCTTTATTTTCACGCTGATTGCTTCCATCGTAGGACTAAAAGCAGTTTCCTCTCATTAATAGCAGGCTAGGTTGTTTAAAAGCAACAAAATTTCCTTACTTTTGTACACTCAATAGTAATCTAGGTCATACATTCCTAGAAGAAGCATTTTTGATATATGTTAGACAAATTACAAGCGATAAAAGAAAGATGGGAAGAAGTGGAAGCTGAATTGAGCAACCCTGATACCATGCAAGATATGAAACGTTTTGCCAAATTGAATAAAGAGTACAAAGATTTGGGCAAAATTGTGGACCAATACCATATTTACAAAAATATGGTGAGTAATATTGATACCAATAAGGACATCATCATGAACGAGAAGGATCAAGAACTTCGTGAGATGGCCAAAGAGGAATTGGATCTTTTATACGTAGCAAAAGAAGAAAAAGAAGAAGAAATTCGCCTAATGCTTATTCCGAAGGATCCTGAAGATGCGAAAAATGCCATTATCGAAATTCGTGGTGGATCAGGTGGTGATGAAGCAGCCTTATTTGCGGGTGACCTTTACCGCATGTACACACGTTATTTCGAAACCAAAGGCTGGCGCAACGAAGTAATGGACGTTACCGAAGGAACCTCTGGCGGTTACAAGGAGGTGATTTTAAAAGTTATCGGTGAAGACGTTTACGGACAATTGAAATACGAATCAGGAGTACATCGTGTACAACGCGTTCCGGATACCGAAACTCAAGGCCGTGTACATACTTCTGCGGCATCTGTTGCAGTTCTTCCTGAAGCTGAAGATGTCGATGTTGAGATCAATCCTGGTGATATAGAATTACAGACATCCCGTTCGGGTGGTGCTGGTGGACAGAACGTCAACAAGGTCGAAACAAAGGTACAGTTGACGCATAAACCGACGGGTATCGTTGTTGTTTGTCAGGTAGAACGTTCCCAATTAGCCAACCGTGAGTTAGCGATGGAGATGTTGCGGAACAAACTTTATGAGCTCGAGTTGAACAAAAAGAACGGCGACATCGCTGCAAAAAGAAAAACTTTGGTTTCTACAGGAGACCGTTCGGCAAAAATTCGCACATATAACTACCCTCAAGGTCGCGTAACGGAGCACCGTATTGGAATGACGATGTACAACTTACCGGCAATTATGGACGGTGATATTCAAGGAATTATCGATGCATTGCAGTTTGCTGAGAATGCAGAGAAGATGAAAGATGGCCAAGTAGATTAGTTTTTTTTCAAAAAATCTTTGCAGATACGTAAACAAACGCTATATTTGCACACCTTCTGAGGAGAAGGGTTGAGGTCTGGTAGTTCAGCTGGTTAGAATACATGCCTGTCACGCATGGGGTCGCGGGTTCGAGTCCCGTCCAGACCGC
>NZ_VLKR01000021.1 GCF_007830445.1 Sphingobacterium siyangense
TGGTTCTTCCCCACTTTTGGTGGTAATACCATCATATTTGTCTTCAATTAGCGTTCATATTTTAATGAATGCATCAAAACTTGTTTTTTCGGACGATGGTGATAACTTCAGGATTATATCAGTAGATAACCAGCAAGATGTACTGGTAGTTTATGTGCAGAGTACTACCCAAAGTGCTGTCTGCCCAAACTGCTGCATCACTTCGAAAAGAATCCACAGCTATTACACCCGCAAGATCACAGACCTTCCTGTCTTCGGTAAAACTTCCAGAATTATTCTTCGCTCTCGTAAATTTTATTGTCATCAAGACGAATGTCCGTTCAAAATATTCACCGAGAGGTTCGAGAGTCATTTCAGGCCATATAAACGGAGGACTGAGCGTCTGGAAAGTAAGATCAGACAACTTGGGCTTCTTGCCGGAGGAAGGCCTGCTCAGCGGATTTGTACCATATTGTCGATACCCACGAGCGATACGACTATACTACGGTTGATTGAAAAATGCGATTTTTCACCAGCAAAAGGTGTAACCGCCATTGGCGTAGACGATTGGGCTTACAAAAAAAGGAAAAGTTACGGTAGTATTTTGGTCAATCTCCACACAGGGAAAGTGATAGATCTATTACCAGACCGTGAACAGGAGACATTGCGTAAATGGCTACAGGAACGTCCAGAGATTGAAGTAATGAGCCGGGATAGATACAGTAACTATCGAAAAGCTATTACTTTGGGTGCTCCCCAATCTATCCAGGTCACCGATCGTTGGCACTTGTTGAAAAATTTAAGTGAGGCGGTACAGAAAGTTTTGATCAGGCATTACAGCAAAGCCACAGCTTTGTTGGCCAATAAGCAGTTGCGGGTTGACGATCAACAAATAGCTGAAAATCAAAGCACACTATCTGAAAACAGAAGCTCTCCGGATTCAGCTCATGGCGGGATCCGCTTAAAGCGGTTTGAGCAACTGAAGGAATTACAGAAAAAAGGATATTCCATACGTGCCATGGCACGGCATCTGTGCATGCACAGACAAACCGTCAAAAACTATCTGGACATGGAGACCTTGCCCCGGAAATCTCAATGCAAGATTAATCCGCTTGAAAAATTCTTTACGCATATAAAAAAGCGTATGGAGGAAGAGCCGAGCATATTGATCACCACATTGTGGCAGGAGCTCAGAACCCAAGGATATAAAGGAGCCTATTCAACTTTCTCAGAAGGCTTGAAATTCTATGGGATCCGAGTGGGCAAAAAAGCTGGGTTCACTAAAGAATTACCGAATCATGGTGCAGCAACTTTTAAAACATCATCAGCGGCGATATGGTTTCTGTCAGATCAACAAAATCTGTGGGATGACCAACGGAATATCATCCGCGAATTATGCAAATCCTCCAAAGAGCTGAATAAGACTTTTATCCTAGTGCAATCCTTCCGTAAAATAATGGCTGAGAAGTCGGGCGATACAAAATTGAGGGAGTGGATCGAGAAATCAAGCACCTCGGGACTAAAAGAAATAGCATCATTCGCAAAAGGACTGCTCGCCGATTGCCCCGCTGTTGAAAATGCGCTCACCTTACCATGGAGTAATGGTCCCGTGGAAGGAAACGTGAACCGACTGAAAATGATTAAGAGGCAGATGTATGGTAGAGCGGGGTTTGACTTATTGAGGAAACGTGTAGTATACGCTCCGTCTTGACCACCAAAAGTGGGGAAGAACCGCAAGCTGCCCCCTCAAAATTGAATTAGATCTAGGAGGTCATATTGCATTTACAGTCCACATTCGCCTGCCATACTGGCGGATGTTGACCCCCTAATTTCGATTTTCAGTTCATTGCGCTGGAGCATACTGCCCCCTTAGCGAGTAGTTTTTGTTACTTAGTGATCAAACAATTCGGATCACTGATGGCTGGAAAACCAAAACGAATGAGTCAGATAAAACAATTAATCAGATTGTACCAGAGCGGTAACGGGATAAAAACAATCGCGCGCATCCTTGGGATGAGCAAAAACACGGTGAGGTCCTACCTTAAAAAGATGGCCGAAGGCGGGTTCAATACGGAAGAACTACTCAGGCAAGATGATCCTTTACTCGAGAAATCCTTTCATGCCGGTAATCCTGCCTACAAAGCCGACAAGTTTGAGTACCTGAAAAGCCGTCTTGATTATTACGAAAAGGAACTTAAACGCACCGGTGTCACCAAACAGTTGCTCTGGCAGGAATACATCGAAAGTGATCCCACCGGTTATAGCTATCCGCAGTTCAACTATCATTTAAGACAGCAGCTTGTCTCCCGAAAAGGAAGCATGGTGATGGAACACACCGCCGGGGACAAACTATATATTGACTTTTCAGGAAAGAAACTCCATTATATCGACCGCTCCACGGGAGAGCTGGTCGCCTGCGAGGTATTTGTGGCCTGCCTGCCCTTTTCAGACTATGCTTTTGCCCTAGCTGTACCATCCCAACAGACCCCCGACTTTCTATACGCACTGAGTTGTTGTCTGGAAGCCATCGGTGGCGTCCCCAAGGCCATTGTTCCCGACAATCTGAAAGCAGCGGTGACCAGAGCCGATAAATACGAGCCACTCCTGAACCAGTCCATGGAAGACTTTGCCAACCACTACGGTACTGCTGTAGTCCCTGCGCGTGCAGGACGCCCCAAAGACAAATCACTGGTAGAGAATCAGGTAAAAATGATCTATACCCGTGTTTTTGCACCATTGAGGGACCGACAGTTCTTCGATATCCATTCGCTCAATGAAGCTATAAAGACCTGCATGTTAAAACATAACCAGACGCGGATGCAGCAAAAGCCCTATTGCCGGGAAGAACGCTTTTTAAGCGCGGAAAAGTCCACACTGGGTGAGCTTCCCAGAGAGCGCTTCGAGCTGAAGTACTACGCCGAGCTCAAAGTCGGGGAAAACGGACACATCTACCTGCAGCGCAACAAACATTATTACAGCGTACCTTTTGTCTATATCGGCACAAGGGTTAAGATCATCTACACACGTAGCATGGTATCGATATATTGTCAGGGCAAACAGATTGCTACCCATATACGCAGTTATCAGGAAAACACCTATACCACGGTTGCAGAACACCTCAAATCCGAGCATCAGGCCTATAAGAACCGATCCCATGGGACGTACCTGACAAGGGCAAAAGCGCATTCTGCAGAGTTTGCCGAACTACTGGAAGCCCTCTTTGAGCACGCTCGCTATCCAGAACAGTTGTTCCGTACCTGCGACGGGCTGTTCAGGTTAAAACGTGACTTCCCGACAGAAGAGTTCGACAGGGCATGTAAGTACGTTCTAAAAAACAAGCTATATACCTACTACTACTTTAGGAACGTACTTGAGAACGGGACGGCAAATAACCAGGAAGAAACTCCCGTAAAAAGCTCTTTGCCGGATCATGCCAATATCAGAGGTAGGGCATATTACGCAGGTAGCCAGCCCACACTCTTCGATCCGCCCAGCGGTGGGCCGGAAATGAGACCAGAATAGAATACGATAAACTATAATAAAACAAGATGAATATTGAAACACAGATGAGAGCGTTGCGCTTACATGGTATGGAGCGTAACTGGAAAGCGTTGAATGAAACACGACGTAGTACAGAACTCACCCTTTCCGAAGGATTGGCCCTATTGCTGCAGGCAGAAGCAGATGAACGGGATGAAAAGCGGTTTGACCGGCTTAAGCAGAATGCGGGGTTCCGCTATCAGGCTTCGATAGAGGAGGTAAACATGGTAGCTTCCAGAGGACTGGACAAGGGAACGATCTCTACGCTGGCCACCGGCGAGTACATCAGAAAAGGAGATCCCATACTCATCAGCGGTGCTACGGGATGTGGGAAGAGCTTTCTCTCTTCAGCCTTGGGACACCAGGCCTGTGCCCAGGGCTATAAAGTCCTGTACTTTAACCTGCAAAAACTACTGTTAAAGACCAAAATGGCACGTTTGGAAGGTACACTGCACAAGCTGATGGATAGGATATCAAAAACGGACCTGCTGATTATCGACGACTTCGGACTGGTAAATCTGGACCAGCAGCAAAGACTGGATCTGATGGAAATAATTGAAGATCGGCACGCTAAGGCATCGACCATCATTGCCAGTCAGTTGCCCGTAGCCAGCTGGTATGATGTGATCGGTGAAGATACCATTGCAGATGCAATACTTGATAGACTGATACATAGCTCATATCGGATTGAACTAAAAGGTGAAAGTCTAAGGAAAAAGAAGTAATATTGTCAGGTCATCAGTTGGACTGAGATACTAACTCCATAGAGGGGTCAGTATGTCCAGCGGAGGGGTCAATATCACCATTATATCCACGTAAGAGAGAGTTCAATCTATTCCCTATTTCCTATGCTGAATATGAGCATAACACGGGTTTTCTTAATGCTGTCGGCGATTTGGAAACTAGATTGGTCTATGGGTTTTACCCAGAATCGATAGCTAGCCGCGGTGAAGAAAGGGAAGTCCTCAATGAGATTTCTCAAAGTTATTTATATCGGGATATTTTAGCCTTGGCGAATATAAAGAAACCAGAAGTTCTCGAAAAGATCCTTCAAGCTTTAGCCTTTCAAATTGGATCTGAAGTCAGTTATAATGAAATTGCCCAGCTGACAGGAGTTGATAAAAACACCGTGTCTAATTATATCCATCTCTTGGAAATTTCTTACATTATATTTCCCCTGACATCGTTTAGCCGAAACCTGCGTAATGAAATAAAGACAAATCGAAAAATATATTTTTATGACAACGGAATCCGCAATGCTGTGATACAAAACTTTAATCCGATGGAATTAAGAGATGATGTGGGGGCACTCTGGGAGAATTTTTTGATTTCAGAACGCTTAAAACACAATAGTTATAGCCGGCGTTTTGTCAACCGGTATTTTTGGCGAACTAAACAGCAGCAAGAAATTGATTACGTAGAAGAAGCGGATGGTAAAATAACTGGTTACGAATTTAAATGGAATCCTAAGGCGAAAGCAAAAATACCATCAAATTTTGTGGAAACCTATAGCGCAGATGTTCAGGTAATCTCAAAAGATAATTTTAGAGCGTTTATTGGTCTTGAATAGCATTTGAAATAACGGTGCTTAGGCTTCTATTTTCAATGATCTCTTTTATTCAATTTGTACCTGCATTGTTTGGTTTGAAATTTTCTCAAAATAGCATTTCATCTCATCGTTACACTTTTCGATATATGTTTTGGTGTGTTGCTGCAATATCATACAAAAATGGAGGGCCCTAGACGCTGTCAAATTTGAGGTATTGAATTAATTTTGAAAAATACTCCTGACTCCAGATATCGAGAGCAGTATGATCGGGAATAAACCTTACGATATCTTCTTTCACACTATTCATATTCACTGTATTTATTTTGATCTTGAGTAGATCTAGTATATCTTCTTTTGATATTGTAGATTTTTTCCAATCATTTGTGTCTTGGGCACGTAATAGGAAGTGATTAATATCCAAAGGAACACCTTTTTTTATATACCATTCCAAATCATACCAATCTCTTCCCTTCACTCTATTTTTCCATTTTCTAAACAATAATGCGTGCATTTTACCCGCAAATAAGCTCGGCAGTGTAAAGCATTTAATATAAAAAGAGAATGGGCGAAGTAATAACTTATCTTCAGTTTCAAAACCTAATGGAGGTTTTTTGTCGACTTCTATTTTAATCTTAATGACAGGCATATTTCCCAGGCCCGCCTGGGGTATGACTTCTTCTAATACTAATTCTTTCCAGATAGTGTCAGATTTCAGAAAGGCAGATTCTACGGAGAAGGTAGCAGTTTTCTTTTTTTCATTTATGCTGATTGTCATTCCCAACGCTTTAAACTCATTTGTAATTGCCTCAAAATAGGGTTCAAAAGAAAAATTGGGATCTATTGATAAAAGTGAAAAATCAAGGTCCTCGGAGTACCTATCCAATTGGTAAAAAATACGAAGTGCTGTTCCGCCATAAAATGCAGCCTTTTCGAAAAAACCAGATCTTTGAAGCCCTGCTAATGTAACCTCTTGCATAATCTCCCGGATTGCGTCAAAGGTTTGTTGTTGATTCTGCGGGTTATATTCTTTGAGCCATTCTCTTATCATAAGTTGTGGAGAGTTTTGATTAACATTTCTAAGCTGTTTTTTTTCGGCGCATCAGGAATCCATGACGCTATTTCTGAAAGATTGAGTTCTTTGAGTTTTTCTTCGTCTATCCTCATATCTTCTATTAAAAAATCTATTACTTGATTTGTGCTTCGGAGAAGTATTCCAGAAGTGGTAATGATTTTGTCACATAATGCTTTTTCGGGTGAACCGATTATTATAGATTGTTTTGGGGTGAGTTGTGCCGTCTTTTGGCCAAAGGAATAATAAGGGAGGCCAAGGTGAGCGAAACTAAACCTACCAATTTTTGGATTAAAAACCTTTGTCGCTTTTAGAGTAATTGAACTAATTTCATACACTTTTTCAGGAATATAGCCCCAATAAGAAAGTGCAGATTCCATAGATATATAACTGGGGCCCCATAGATGGTTTGCTATTAAAAATAACTCTGGACCTAAGATTTTACTTTTGGGACCAGGTATATAAAATCCTCGCTTCAGTGCTGTCAATATTCCCGATTTCACAAGCTCATTTATTTTGTCGTTGGGGCGCTTGTAATCCTTAAGAATGGACAAGGCTATTTGTCGCGTAATAGGTGTTTCTGCGTAATTTTCTAAAGCCTGTTTAATATCCATTTTGTTAAATATTTATATAATAATCGGAATAATTCCGATTATTTGCAAATTATTTGACATGATTGTAGTTGGTTTTGTTACTTTGTAATATACTTTCTATTCAACTTGTTCGAGCAGCTGTTCTGTTGGTTTGAAATTTTCTCAAAATAGCATTCCATCTCTTCGTTACACCTTTCTATAAATGTTTTTGTGCGTTGTTGCAATTCTATAATTGCTAATGGATCTCCTTTATAATTTGCATTATACCTAAATTGCTGCTGTGCTTCCGTAATGTTCTTAAAAGCGGCGAAAAGTTCCTCATGGTCAAGGCAGAATGTTGCGTAGGCATTAGGGACTATCAATTTGCAGAGTGTCATCAGAAAAGTCAGGTTGACACGTTGCGGTCTGTATTGGAGTACCGTATTAATGACGCCGAGACAAATTTGTTCCAATGCGTGCGAAAGGGTGTAATATGCCGCCTCTACACCAAAAGACCAGCCCTCTTCAAAGGCGTAATATAAGCAACGTGCGTTGTCATAGCGCTTCTTCCATTGTTGACGTACATATTCAAGATTAAGTTGTGGGGCAACGATGCTTTCCAGATCGATATTTGCTATTGATGGATTCTGAAACCAGATGTCACCGGCTTTCAGGAGCGAAAGAAAAAAGGGATGACCCTTTGAAAGCTGTTTGCTGAAAGCGGTGGAGTTTTCAGTGGCGAGCGTAAGCGTTACATTGTTGGGGAGCAAATCCGTTATGAGCTGCGTTAGATTATTGATCTCGGCGCTTAAAATATCATAAGCGACAAAAATATAGTAGGCATGCGTGATACAATCATTTTTTGCCCTTCGGAGCGCATTCTGATATTTGTGATGATCAGAATCATAACCGAAACATACTACCAGCGCAGGCGTGCAATAGCGCTCTATAGCGTTTAAAATGAGGTCTCGATAATTGGTATTACAATAGTTTTGTTTGTATATTTCATTGTTATTTTTGTAATTTTCAACTTTGTTGTTAGCAACTGGGACTGGGTTAAGTTTTGACTTAATTTCTTCGAATAAAAGATTAGAATAGTCGTAGATCCAGTTTAACGTGTTTATTAAAATTTGATAGCCTGTTTCTAATACAGCTTCATCTATAAAATAGTCTTGATTATAACGATAACCAATATAAGCTTCATCGATTTTAGCTAAGGTTTGTTTTTCTTCTTTGTTGTCGATTAGTCTCGCTAGTTTGGAGTCAAAAGTTTTAAGGTAGCCCATACTACCTGTAAGCGAATGTGATTTTCGATCATCATTTAAAAGGATGTGTTCTGCGGTTTTTAAGGATAGTTCGATGGCCTGATGTAGCATAAAGGCTGCGTGTGCATAATTTTTATGCTCGAAATAGAAATTGTAGCCATCTATAAAAGATCGAATCTTGCCCTTTTCCTTATCGATATACGTCCGTGTTTTTTCGATGACTTCGTCACTTTTATTATTTGGTAAGACAAGGGGGATATCTTGCACAGGATTCTGATAAATGCGGTTTTCAGGTTGGCAAATAAGATAGGCCCGGCCTAAACCTTGATTTATTTTTTGTTGTATTTCGTGGGTGAAGTTCACATTGATATACACATTGGGATAGGAACCAACGGTTTTGTTTATCAGACTGTTTGCATCGGAAAATCGAATTCCGGCATTTGATGTGAGATTGACCTGTAACATTTGATACTTTTTGCCATCGTGGTCAAAAGTCCATTGGTAGATTTCATCGACAGCAACAGCACGAAGTATTGCTTCGATAATAGGGTTAATATCGGTGTTCATAATTAATTGGTTTGGTGTTGTGGTTATTTATCTATTTTTCCTTCATTTAGATGTATGGTTTTCAAAACAATTGGGAGATCTGAGAGTGTTTCTTGAAGAGGTATGAGATCTTCTGAATAACTTAAAAAAGTGCAACTAAAACTTGGGTCCAAGTAGGAAAAGAGAAGTTCGTCTATAGCGGTATACCAGTCTCTGTGACTTTGGTAGCTAAACATTTTCGTTAAAAAATCGGGAGGATATACTTCTAGACGATAATTACAGGAGCAGTCAATCTCGTCGCTATGGTTCGGAAGAACATATTTTTTATTCTTTCTTCTTAATCCGGATTTGTTAAATATCAGCCAAGCAAGATCGATCGCTTTACCGAGTTCTAGATAAGCATGCGTTGAGTTAAAATCCTTACAGCGGATCTCTTTGCATAAACACATGTTGATAAAATGCAAGAAATTTTTACTGCAATTTTTTTTATCCTCTGAAAAGTTTTTGAGGGTCAACAAGTGATTATTGAATTGGCCTTTACGGAGGTATCTAAATTCTCTCCATGTTATTTTTCTGCTTTTCTTTTTCATCTTCTTAGGTTATTTGATTATCAATTGTTTTTTTGATTGAGTTATTTATACTACACCAGAGAGGCGCAGTTGAGCTGTAACTTTCTGAGTACCTTCGTGGACGCACAAACTAGGTCTTTATTAAGCGCTGTTTTAAGCAATATTCAACGAGCCTAATGCCACTTATTAATTCCCCTCGTAATTACTCATGCATAGTTTATTTTTCAGCTGTATTCATGAATTCGTTGTATTTTGGTTGAATAAATTATGCGGATTTCATTGATCTTTAGTGCTTTAAAAGCGTTAGTTTATTGTTTCTGAGTTGCTACTTCGCTTACGGGGATTTCTGATATGTGTGAGTTTTGGCTGTCTTCAATATCATTGCTGTTTTCCTGCACTTCTTTTTGAGCATATTTTTTATCAATACTTTCTTCTATGATTTGCCGTAATTTAGTTTTCTCTTTGGTAGACTGATGAGGTTCATCATTTATAGCTTTTACATAGCATGGAACATTTAAGGATATTCCCTCATCTTCATAGATATAGTGTAGGGCGAATGCGAGTCGCATCAGCAATTCTCGTATGGCCATAATTTGATCGCCAAAATATTCGTAGTTACCTGAGTCGGATACCGTTAGATAGTGCATGATATCATCCATTGTTTGATACCATTTTTGAAGAGATTGGTATGAGAAAAACTTACTGATGGTGTCAGAAGGATCTATATGTCCGTTGGTCGTATATTCCAGTTTAAATAGATAATTGTGGTAGTCTTCTTTTGTCGAAAAGAAATTCAATGGCGTTTCTTGTATAGAGAGTTGACATTGATGAAAAATTACAAAAGCCACTTCAATCTGTTTGATCATTTGTTTGCAATGATATCCGTTTTCAGCAAAATTGTGATCTGCCATTTCGGGGACAGTTGCTGCGTTGACAAAAAGCTGAATATGATTCACCCAGTAAATAATATTTGTTTCATAGCGATAGAAATCCCTGATATAGATCATTGGATTTTTGACTATATCCTTGCTTAAATAGCGAAAATGTTTCGCTTTTAGTTTCTTTTGCGTATTTTTCATCAGATTATATTTTTTTAGTTGATGAAACTGCTACTTGGGCATATACCGATCTGTGCACTGATCTAAAGCCTTGTTGGTTTCATAAATTTTTTGGTTTGTAAAGTAGTTTATAATTGTCTTCGTTGACACTAAATTAAGAACTATTTTTCGGTAAAACAAATATTTTATATTAAAATTTTCGGTAATGAGTTCTATTTTGAAGAGAATTAAGATTGTTGCGGATAGGGAGGGGATGAGTGTTTCAGCTTTTGAAGCTACAATAGGGGCCAGTAAAGGGGTTTTTACTCGTGCGCTTGCCAATGGAACTGATATACAATCTAAATGGCTAATAAATCTTGTTGAAAAATATCCGCAATATTCTTCCGAGTGGTTGCTAAAGGGTGAAGGCGAGATGCTAAAGCCTAAGCTCGTATTAAAAGAAGAAGAGGAAACTTATTTAACTCCCGAATTGGAGGGAATTACGAACTCTGTAATCAATAGTTTGAGACAGGTTATAGCTTCACAAAATATCACGATAAAATCTCAAGAGAAGACAATTATGTCTTTGGAGAGATTATTGTCTTCATTGGAGCGGGAGATCGAATCCTTAAAGAATTAGTAATTAATCGACGATTTTTAAAAGGGACCTATAGGTGAATGTAAAGGAACGAGTGCTGCTTATTGCTGAAACCAAAGGGATCAGCAAAACCGAATTTTTCAAAGATGTGCAACTTTCCTATGCAAACTTTAAGGGAGGGCAGAAAAATACGGCACTCAGTTCCGATGCCATGGTTGCTATACTGTCTAAACATCCCGACATTAGTCCGGCCTGGTTACTCATGGGCGAAGGAACTATGATGCGGAAGGATGATAGGGATGTAGTCAGTGCCCCGTCTGCCGAAGCCGCTCCTGTCACCACCGAAGGCCTCGGAATTTATAAGCAGCTGGTCAATGCCTTAGAGCAAACAGTCAAGGCACAGGAAAAAACAATCCAGTCATTGGAAGGACAGGTGAGTTTATTGCAGCGCAAATAGCCATATCGCGTAGTTTAGAAACCTGATCGTTTCCTACCTCAAAAAATACCTGATTCCGGTGATTTCATTGGCCTCCTTTTTGTTTTAATTTCGTTATTGAAAAGGTGTTTGTTTTACCAGCATCTGGGAAGGCTTCTGTTGCATTTATGATGTCTCGTTCCCTGCTGTTGATCGCAATGGAACGATCGCTAGTCATGTATTCAAAGAATTAATTTTATGTCAAAAAAAGGATTACTTATACTGTGCTTTTTTGTTAGTTGGTTTGTGCATCACGCAGTAGCACAGCCAGCGGGTCAACGGCCAATGTATACCTCAACATGGGGGCACCTCTACTGTGAAGCAGGAAATAATAAAGATCTCTTAGGTGTTTTTCCGACCGAGGCACCTGTCTACCTGCTAGATTCCACCAGTACACAATATAAGGTGCAGGTGAGTAATGGGGATATCGGTTATATTGACCGTCAGCCTTTGACAAGTGCAATGTTCGGAAAGAGATCTGCCGGAGAGCCAAGGCAATATTTCTATCGTGGAATAACAGAAGCCCAATGCCCACATTTCTATGTACAGGTTGCTCAATTGCGCGTGCGTCAATCACCGACAACAGCAAGTCTTGCCGTACGTCGAGCCGGACTCAATGAAATGGTATGTATCGATTATGTGCCGCTCTACACAGATGGATGGGTCTACATTGGAGACCACTTTCATGAAAGTCCAGAATATATTCAGATGAAATTTTTGGGGTCTGAACTAACGTATGACAAAGTGCTAAAAGAATATCTGGCCGTAAAAGGAAAGGACCAGGAGAAAGAGCTGGCAGCAGCCGGCCGCCTGCGTGAAATCGGCTGGACCAAGTATCCTAAATTGAAACAGGCCCTTACCTATTGGAAGGAATCCTATACTCAAGC
This sequence comes from Sphingobacterium siyangense, assembly GCF_007830445.1. GTDB lineage: Bacteria > Bacteroidota > Bacteroidia > Sphingobacteriales > Sphingobacteriaceae > Sphingobacterium > Sphingobacterium siyangense. The sequence continues at coordinate 12,087 of NZ_VLKR01000021.1, forward strand.
GGGAAAAGTGGATCCTAAGGTAGATATCGATTTTGAATTACTATTGGCCAATAGATTCCAAAATGAGCTCCAGTCCGAAGCCTATGCAAAGAAACTGAAAGCGTTGAACTTCCATTTCGAATGGAAAGGAGTGTCGTTATCTGACGGCAAGATTACGGATGTGCAGATGAAGCAACTGGCTTTACAACGAGTTTCCGAAATCCCCGATATGCCCGAATGTGGTTGGGAGCCGCGGTATTACTATAAATCACCGAATATGATCGTTGCCTTCGAAGAAAACTATAAAGGGAAAGTGGTCGGAAGCTTGTACAAGCTATCTTTTAGCGATGGTGAGGCTATTGTGTTAGGTGATCAGCGAATGGATGCCAATTACGCAGAAAAAGACTTTGTAAGCCACTTTGGTGAACTGCTTTCGGCAGATTGGATTTCAACGCCACATGTTTACCATATTCAAAATGGCGATGCCGGATTATTTATCTTCAGATTTGTCGATGGAAAACTGGCCAGCTATGAGTGCATGTATTATTGTTAATACTCTGAAATTGTGTCGGGTTCATGTATAGACTTCCAAGCATTTGAAAATGTCCTTCGTTTGTGATGTTCGCAAGGATTTTATGAACGAGGAGGAACAGGTATGCTTAAAAAAATAAGGCCCTTTGAAGGGGAATTAAAACTCCGCTTTCAAAGGGCCTTTATATGTTATTGAAATCTTGATCAGAAGACTTGCATCTCAAAGAGTTGCGCAATATGTCCTTTCAATTTTTCTTTCACGTCTTCCATATCGACTTCCTTGCCAAGTTCCCGTTTTAAAGACGTTACATCCTTATCGTCGATGCCGCAAGGAATGATGTTGCCAAAATAGTCAAGGTCTGTGTTGACATTGAATGCAAAACCATGCATGGTCACCCAGCGTGAAGCGCGAACGCCCATTGCGCAGATCTTGCGTGCGGTTGGTTTATCCGGTTCTATCCATACCCCGGTAAATCCAGGATATCTCCCGGCTTCGATTCCGTAATCAGCACAGGTCAGTATGATGGCCTCTTCCAATGTACGCAGATAAAGATGTATATCGGTAAAGAAGTTGTCGAGATCCAGGATCGGGTAACCGACAATCTGTCCCGGACCGTGATAGGTAATGTCGCCACCACGGTTGATCTTGTAGAATTTGGCCTCTTTCTCTTCGAGCCCTTTTTCATCTAACAGCAAGTATTCCTCATGTCCGCTTTTCCCCAAGGTATACACATGGGGATGTGCTGTAAAGATCAAGTAATTCGGGGTACTCGTTGCTGTGGCGTTGACTCTATTGTCGTGCTTAATGTCCAATACTCCCTTAAAGATGGCTTCTTGTCTGTCCCAGGCTTCTTGGTAATCGACAAGACCCCAATCTTGAAACTGTACCTCTTTGTTCATTTTGTATTTTTTTAAGCTGTGAATGGACATAAGGCCCATTCACAGCATTGTTTGTCAAAATTAATACAATAAGTTATTGTATGGGTAACGTTCATTGTGCATCTTCACAATGATATCGTAAAGTTTTTGTTTGAACTCTTCGATATTCGTTTTATTTGTTGCTGACAGAAAGATTGCAGGATCTGAATTTTTTGCCATCCAGGAATTACGGAAATCATCCAATGTTACCTCGATCTCCTCGCCATCGTGTCCTTCTTCGACGGCCGGTTTATAAAGGTCAATTTTGTTGAACACCGTAATCACCGGTTTGTCCAGCGCTTTAAGGTCCTTCAATGTTTCGTTTACCGCCTGGATATGATCTTCAAAATTCGGATGCGAGATGTCGACGACGTGAATCAGGACATCGGCTTCCCGTACTTCATCCAATGTGGATTTGAAGCATTCCACCAAGTGATGTGGCAGTTTGCGGATAAAACCAACGGTATCTGAAAGCAAAAAGGGAAGGTTGTCGATAACAACTTTACGTACTGTCGTATCTAATGTCGCGAAAAGTTTGTTCTCGATCAAGACGTCAGACTTGGAGATCATGTTCATGATCGTCGATTTTCCGACGTTGGTATAACCTACAAGGGCTACGCGGATCATCTCACCACGGTTTTTTCGTTGTGTCTCGTTTTGCTTGTCGATTGCTTTTAGGCGTTCTTTGAACAAGGAAATTTTGTCCAAGATGATCCGTCTATCGGTCTCGATCTGCGATTCACCCGGACCACGCATACCGATACCCCCGCGCTGACGTTCCAAGTGGGTCCACATACGGGTCAATCGTGGTAAAAGGTATTGCAGCTGTGCCAGTTCCACCTGTGTCTTCGCCTGCGCAGTTTTGGCATGTCGGGCAAAGATGTCTAGGATGAGATTGGAGCGGTCCAATATCTTGCGTTTCAGTTCTTTTTCAATATTACGCAACTGTGAAGGTGAAAGCTCATCGTCGAAAACAACAATGTCAATTTCTTCGGCTTCAACATATGCTTTTATTTCTTCCAGCTTTCCACTACCGACAAATGTAGCGCGATCGGGGAAACCTAGTTTTTGTGTAAACATACCTTTGGTCTCGCCTCCGGCAGTCTGCACCAAAAATTCAAGTTCCTCCAAGTATTCTTTTGCTTTTGTCTCCGTCACACTTGGCGTGATGACACTCACCAAGACGGCTGTTTCGGGTTTTATAGCTGTATCGTGTATTTTAAATCTGGCCATTTTGTACTATTAAGTCTTTCAAGTGAAGTCGATAAGTCTTCAAGCCTGCAATGTGCGCTATTGCCTACCTCTTGTTATACGTTCACTTTTTAATTATTTTCAACGAGCTCGCAAGCTCGGTTTTTGGATGCCGGTTATGACATAATTCTCCATTAACCAATAAATTTCCTGTGATTTGCTTACCAGGGCAACTCAAAATATGTAAGCGTTCGGTCGCCATCTTTTGCCTAGTAAAAGAAGGGATATTTTCTATATCATGTTCATAATGATGCAAAAGTAAATAAATTTGGTTTTATATACAAAAAAGATAAATTGTCTTCAAGCGCTAATTAACAACAATTCGTATCTTATTTATGTTGACGAACGGCCTTTAGATTCCAATGCGCTCTGTTTATTCACTTAAACACCTTATCGATTTATTTGCTGGTCCCGTTTTTTTTCGCGAAAATGACATGCGGTTAAGAAATCTTGTCCCAAGCAATGCCATCTGATTTTCTGGCGAGGAAGCTTCGTAGCAATTGATTCTTTTCGCTTTGTAGTGTTGGGTCTTCTTTGAAGATCTCAATGACGGTGTTACGGCATTCAGTAAGCAATGCCTGATCTGTTGCTAGGTTCGCCATCTTGAGGTCAAGTACACCCGATTGTTGGGTGCCCGATATATCGCCCGGACCACGCAGCTGCAGATCTACCTCTGCAATTTCAAACCCGTCATTGGTACGCACCATCGTATCTAGCCTTAACCTTCCTTCTTTGCTCAGCTTATTGCCCGACATCAGGATACAGAAAGACTGTTCGGCACCACGGCCTACGCGGCCACGCAATTGGTGCAGCTGGGATAGCCCAAAACGTTCGGAATTTTCAATGACCATGACCGAGGCATTGGGAACATTAACTCCAACCTCGATAACGGTGGTGGCAACCATGATCTGTGTTTCATGTTTGACAAAACGTTGCATCTCAAAGTCTTTATCTTTTACGGGCATCTTGCCGTGAACAATACTGATCTTGTATTGTGGCAGTGGAAATTCGCGTTGCAAGTTCTCAAGGCCTGCTTCCAGGTAAATCAGGTCCAGTTTTTCGCTTTCCTTGATGAGGGGATAGACCAGGTAGACCTGCCTACCCTTGGCGATCTCCTCGCGCATGAAGCCAAACATCCTTAGGCGTGAACTTTCAAAAAAGTGAACGGTCTTGATTGGTTTACGACCAGCAGGTAATTCGTCTATCACGGAGATGTCCAAGTCGCCGTACATGGTCATGGCCAATGTCCGTGGAATAGGTGTGGCTGTCATAACCAGCATGTGTGGTGGAATGACATTCTTTCGCCAGAGTTTGGCCCGTTGTTCCACGCCAAAGCGGTGCTGCTCGTCAATAACAACGAAGCCCAGGTTCTTGAACTGCACCTTATCCTCGATCAGGGCATGGGTACCAATCAAAATATCTAAGCTACCATCTTCCAGTGCCTGGTGGATCAAACGGCGTTCCTTTGTGCTTGTGGAGCCTGTAAGTAGCTTGATATTGACGATGTCATCGCCTACGAGCTGCTTTAGTCCATGATAATGTTGTGTCGCCAGGATTTCTGTTGGTGCCATCATACAGGCCTGAAATCCATTGTCGACAGCAAGCAGCATGCTCATGAGGGCAACAACTGTTTTCCCGGAGCCAACATCGCCCTGCACAAGCCGGTTCATCTGCGCCCCTGTATTGGTATCTATACGGATTTCCTTCACAACGCGCTTCTGCGCTCCGGTCAACGGGAACGGAAGACGCTCATTAAAGAACGTGTTGAATTTTTCACCGACTTTATTGAAGCGCTGGCCTCTAAACTTCTGGGTATTGAGCTGTTTGTTGTTGAGCAACTTGAGCTGAATAAAAAATAGCTCTTCAAACTTGATGCGTTTAATCGCTTGGTTCAGCTCCTTTTGATCGCTTGGAAAGTGTATGGATGCGAAAGCCTGCTGTCGCGATATGAGGCCATGTTTAGTGAGGACATCCTGAGGAAGGGATTCGCCTATAGTGCGAAATACGGTTTCCAATGCAGTCTGCTGTAGCCGCTGTATTCCCTTGGCATCAAGGTTGAATTTTTTGAGTTTCTCCGTTGAAGAATATACAGGCTGTAAGCTCATATTGCCGACCTGTTTTACCTGCGGGTTGTACAGGTCCATTTCGGGATGAGTAATGGATAGCTGTCCATTAAATTCGCTCGGCTTGCCATAAATAATATAGGCGGAACCAACTTTCAATGATTTTTGAAGCCATGGGATGGACTGAAACCAAACGAGTTCCATGGAGCCGGTCTCATCCTTGAATGAACCGACAAGACGTTTCGTTCTTTTCTCGCCCACGAGCTGTAGTGATACTAGGCGGCCAAGCACCTGTGCCGCCATCATATCGGGATGAAGTTTCCTGATTTTATGGAATTCCGTACGGTCGATATAACGGAAAGGGTATTGTGTCAGTAGATCACCAATGGTAAATACCTGCAGCTCTTTTTTGAGCACATCCGCCTTTTGTGGACCTACACCTTTGAGGTATTCTATGGGGGTAATTAAACTTAATTCAGCCATTCTTCTAGAATGGCTAAATTACGAAAAATTTATGCGTTTAGGGAGCCGCTTCTTGGGTAACCTCGCTATTTTGAAGCGGGTTCTTCATATTTAATGGCTGCTTTTCCTTCTTGACAGATCACGGTCAATGGTTTGCGATAAGGTATACAAGTTATTCTGGGCGCCATCATTGGCTGGTATATTTCCATTAGTCGGTTGTTGTCATGGATCATATTTTGCAAGGTTATTTTGTCAACGGATTTATGGTAGGGAATGTAACTTGTTCCGCAGACTGTCTGTATTGCTATCATTTCCCATTCCGTCGCATCATTGCATGCTTTGGGACTAGCAAAGGCAACGATTTTCTCGTATTTTTCATTGGATAGGGACTCGAGTTCCTTTTCTGTTTTGTCTTTTTAGGGATTTTCTAAATGTGATTCTGATTTACAAACAATAAATAGCATGCAACATGCCAAGAGAGTGGTTATACCCAAAATGGAAAGATTTTTCATAATGTTCTTCTTGGTTTTCTAACTAAACGGGTAATTCCTGATGATTGCTACAGAAGATTTCTATTAAGTTTTTGTTAAGAGACGTTTGATTTTGAAAGGTATTACAGAAGATTTCTGTTGTATTGAAGGTTTGAAACAACAATATTATCTTTAAAATGTAGTTTCAAAACAACATAATTTAGTTGTATTTGTAATATAGAAACAACAATATGGAAACTTTGATCAACTTTCAAGATATTCTTTTGCAGGGCATCAGCAATGATTTCAGGAGATACCTTCATGAAAAAATTAACTGGAATCAACGGATGATAGGGATCAAAGGGACACGTGGGGCAGGTAAGACGACGCTTTTATTGCAGCATATGAAATATGACCTGGGCGCATTAAAAGATAAAAGTCTATATATTGATTGCGGCAGATGGTATAGAAACTGGTTTTGGTGCAAAGATTCCACTACGGTTATTCGGATTTCTATATTAGTATTACCGTTGGATCATTGATCTTGCTTTCCCACATTCGGACCTTGCATAGATCATGACCCTCTCTGTGCCCATAAAATGACTTTTGAGTTGATAATAAAAGCAAAGCAATTGAATTAAGAGGAAGTATATGCATTGGGTGAGAGGGGTAACTTTGAGCATTGAATATCCGAAATGACGTATTAGCAGAATAAGTATAAATTGCATAAAAAGGGCTGTCCAATCATTTTGGACAGCCCCGTTTTGAAATTTATCTCCTTTTTGAGATTTATCCCGGCTAATCTCTCGATTAGAAATTACCCTTATTTACATCCCACCAAAGTCTGGTGCCACCATTGTCAGGTCCGCCCAACAAGGAGATTGCAGATTGTACTTCAGCGGCATTGGTATTGTATTCATTTTGTGGGAACGGTAAACGACGAATCTGTATTTTCGTGTCGATCAGTCCACCGCTATTGTTGACAACAACTGGGAATAGACGTGGATATCCTGTGCGGCGGAATTCACTCCATGCTTCTTGTCCTTCAGGGAAGATCGCCAACCATTTTTGTGTGATAATGCGTTCCAGTTTTTCTTCATTGGATGCCGCATCATCCCATTTGATTGTGATAGCACTTGGTGAATCTGCGTTATTCTTTGCATTGAAAGGGTCCTCGTAAGCTGCTGCTTTACTTGTGTTGTCATTAAGGTAAGTACTTAAACCAGATGTTACGCCCCATTGCGTAAAGGAAGTCTCGATCCCTTTTTCATAGAGCGATTGCGCTGTTCCGCCCGCATTGTTCCAACCTCTAAGCGCAGCTTCTGCACGCAGAAAATAAACTTCGGCTGCGGTCATTAATACCGGTGCGGTAGTCGCTACGAAAGTTGGCGTTGTACCTTCGGTATTCAAAGCGGATAGCTTTTGGTATTTGTCCTTTTCGATACCCTCTGCACCTGTACGGATTCCGATGTATTTACCAGCGAAAGCTGTTGTTGTTTCATCTTTAATGACCGGCGCCATATATTTAGAGATACGAGGGTCATTTAGTCCCACCATATAAGACGAAAGTGTCGCATTGATACGTGTGTCGGCCCAGTTTTTGGAAATAAACCAAAGCGGGTTGCTGTAGGTTCCGTCTGTCGGTACAGTGACTTTGAAGTTTTCGCTATTGCTCTCCAATACACCGCCATTTGCCGGATCCAATGCTTTTTCAGCTTGTGTCTTCGCTAATGTTGCGTCGATTTTAACTAAGCGCATTGCTAGACGGAGACGTAAAGAATTGGCGATTTTCAACCAATTTGCAAATCGGACCTGATTATCTGTATTTGGAAATACAAGATCAATCTCATCAATTTTAGCAGCCATTGGACTATCCGCTGTGTAGGATTTGAATGTGGCTACAGCCTCGTCAAGCTCTTTAAAGAAGGCTGCATATACATCGGATTGTTTGTCGTAAGGAATGGTATTAGAAGTACCTACTTGACTGTATGGGATCGGGCCATAGATATCCGTAACACGGCTTGCAGCCTCTACTTTGATCACCAAAGCGGAACCCCATAAAGCGGGATAGGTCTCGGCAAGTCCATTGCTTTTTAGCTTTTCAATAGATTTAATGACGTCAAGATAAAGGACTTTAAATGCTTCACCGTTCCATCCGTTCACCATCGCATAATTCAGGTTATTTTGTCCACTATTGAAAGGTGTAGGAGACATGAAAAATCCCGAAAAAACGTCTGCATTCAAGTTTTGTTGAACTTGATAGGAGTTGGGGTCTCCGGCTCCTGAGAAATTGTAAATAGACATTTGGGCTTTTTTGAAAAACGCCACAAGGTCCTGACCGTCACCTTTTAGGTCTTCATCTGTCAGGCCGATATTATTTTTATTATAGTCTTCGAAATTCTTTGTACAGCTACTCATTGTTCCACCAAGGAGTAAAAGTGCAAGTGAGAATTTGGCTATATGTTTGTTGTTAAATTTCATTGTTGATTGTTTAGAAAGTTGCATTTAATGTAAGACCATAGTTGCGTGTTGCAGGCATCATAAAGATATCCACACCACTCAGTGAATTGCCTGTTGACATCGTTACTTCCGGGTCAAAAGGAGCTTTCTTCGAAATGTAGAATAAGTTTCTACCTACAGCATTTACACGCAGTTTTTTGAAGAAGCTGTCTCTGATATTAAAGTCATAACCAAATGTCAGTTCGCGCAATCTTACCACAGTTCCATCGTAGATATATTGACTACTGACTGGACCCATGCCAGCGGTAGAGGTGTACCATTTTTCGGCGTCTACAGTTGTTACGGCTTGTCCACTTGGTGTAACCCCGTTGATACTAACACCGCCGTTGGCCCGAGCATCTCCAGTAGCTTTTGATACACCATAACCGTCCATTAAAGCTTGTGTGACAGACATTACTTGATAATCAAATTTGCCGTCGATGAGGAAGCTTAAATTGAAGTTTTTATAATTGAAACTGTTGTTCCAGCCCATTTGCCAGATTGGATTCGAATTTCCTAGCTTAGTATAGTTGCTGTTTTTTTGAGGGATACCATCGTCTGAAATAAGAATCCTACCTTGGTCATCACGAACAAAATCCAGTCCATAGATATCTCCGAAAGAGCCACCTTCTTCAAGTTTTGAGGCAAAATTATTGCGACTTTCACCTGTCAGGGTAAATTCCGATATACCATCAGCAAGTTTTACGATTTTGTTTTTGTTGTACGTGAAGTTGATGCTTGTTGTCCATTTGAAGTTGTCATTTCTGATCGCATCCAAAGACACTAACGCTTCTACCCCTTGGTTTTGGATATCACCGGCATTGATGGCATACTGTTCGTTGAGTGAAGCATGACTTGCGGCGATTTTGAAGAATTGGTTCGTAGTGTTGGTTTTATAATATGTTACATCCACATTCAGACGGTTGTTCCACATTTTCCATTCTGTACCTATTTCCAAAGATTTTGTTTTCTCAGGTTTTAATGTTTTGAGAAATGCAATATCATTGACCGTTAATACCCCATATGCACTCATTGAATTTGTCAGAAAACTGGTGTATGGAGGTAAGTCATTGCCCACGACAGCATAAGAACCGCGAACCTTGGCCATATTAACAAATGTAGGCAAGTTTAACTTGTCGTTCAAGACGATGCCCAAACCTGCGGAGGGATAGAAGAAAGATTTTGAATCGGTATAAGCTAATGTACTTGACCAGTCATTCCGGGCAGTCAGATCCAGATAAATCCAGTTGTCATAAGCTAAGTTGGCCGATGCAAATACCGATTGTAATTGTCTCCGGTTAGCCGACAAGGTAGAAGTAACAGGAGTTGTTGTGTTCTGAATAAAGAACTGATTAGGTATTGTCAGACCGTTTTTGCCTGAGTTGAAGTCTGTTCCTTCTGTTTTCCAGTCCGTGATACTCGTTCCGACCAATCCTGTGATCTGGAATTTGTCATTGACATGAAAGTTCATGTTGGCAACGAGGTCTCCGTATTGTTGCGTGATAGTCGTGTTGGTATAGCTATAAGCACCGTTTTCGCGCGCTAAGATGTGTTGTGTGCCGGCGTAGGCTTTTCTATCCCAAACTTCACTTGTACGATCGAGACTACCGCGAGCTTGGACGCTGATCCATGGCGCTATTTTGTATTTTGCGCTACCATTCAAGAGGAGACGATTGCGTGTAGAGCGTGTTGAATTGCGGTTTGCAATCCACCAAGGGTTCTGTTGTGTCGTTTCGTCGTCAGAAAGAGTAAACCAGTTTTGGTCGTACAGATTGCGGCTTGAATCGAAGGTTTCGTAATTTTTATAGTCTGCAATATTTAAGCTGCGAGGCAATAGATAAGTTCCAACCAATGGGCTATAATAAAAACCTGCGGTAGGTGCGTTATCCAATTTTTGTGTAATGTAGTTGGCACTTCCTTCTACGGTCAATTTATCATCAAAAAAGTTTGCACTCTCCTTGAGATTAAAATTATGCCTTGTCAGATCGTTTTCCGGAAGTATACCTTTCGCTAGTGTATTGGCATAAGAGAAGTAAGTCTGATTCTTTTCGTTACCTCCGGAAAGGGTCAATGAATTGGTGAAGTTGCTTCCCGTGCGGAAAAATTGACCTACATTGTCGTAGTTGGTGCCGTCCGTTTTGTCGCCCCAGCTAAAAATACTGGTGTTACTGTTTTTGCCACCTGAGCCCTGGCCATATTGGCTTTGAAACTCTGGCGTGGATACAGCTTGTTCAATTTGTGCACTTGAGGAGAAGTTGATTGTGGTACGGCCTTGTTTACCTGATTTTGTTGTAATCAGGATAACGCCATTGGCAGCTTGGCTACCATATAGTGCTGCCGCAGATGCTCCTTTTAGTACAGAGATGTTTTCGATATCCTCGGGATTGATTAATGAAATCGGGTCGCCACCATCGCGCTGGCCACCGAAGACATCGTCTGGCTGGTTTGCTAAAGTCTGGTTGTTGATCGGAACCCCATCGACAACATAAAGGACCTGGTTATTACCGGAAGCCGATTTGTTACCGCGTAAAATAACTTTTGCTGAACCACCCGGTCCAGAAGAGCTCGAGGCAATGTTAACACCGGCGACTTTACCGTTTAAATTATTAGCCAAGTTGGTGCTTTTAACCTTGTTTAATTCGTCACCACTGACTTGTTGTGTAGAGTATGTTAATGATTTTTGTGCACGGCTAATACCCAAAGCGGTAACGACCACACTTTCCAGTTGTTGTGTCTGTTCATCCAAACTCACCGTTACTGTCGTTTCCCCGGGGCCCAGTGTAACCGTTTTATTTTCGTAACCGACCGTACTGATGTTCAATACGCGGTTTTTGTCATCAACATTGATCTGGAATGCACCTTTAATATCCGTAGAACTTGCGTTGGAAGTACCCAATACTTTGATCGTGGCACCTGGAATAGGAGCTTTGGTTTTAGCGTCTACAACCGTTCCCTTTATCTGGTTGGTTTGCGCGTGCAATAAAGATGCTGAAAAAAGCATTGTCGGAACAATACCTAGCACCCTTAGTGTAGAGTATAATTTGTTATTCATATAGTATATGTGTTATATTCAGTTTTTTATATACATATTTTCATAACGGTGAAATTTCTAATGAAATGGGCTAATTCCATTTAGCATTTTGGTTAGAAGAGAGGGATATTGAATAATCGGGGGGCAAAATAAATGATTATTTTTTAATAGTGTTTGCTATTCAATACCTTGTTATAGGAAGAAAGAGCCGTGTGATTTCTCTTAATAAGGGTCTAATTTACTATTGTTGATCAAAAATCAAAAATTTCATGAAACAAAAATGATACAAATCATGTAATTTATGTGTTCAATATGTTGATAATCATGTTGATGTGTGTTTTGTCATTTTTTTTACCCGTATTTTAATTAATGAGCTGATATGAATAAAATAAATGTGTTTTACCTCAGATCAGTCATTTTCTCTGATTTGAGGTACGCTAATTCATTCAGGGTATTGTGCTTAGCTTTGTGATGGTCTGTGAAATCCCTGTTTTATGTTTGTTAGGTTAAATAGGGCGATTGCTATAAGTATAATACCGTATGCTACATATTTGACTGGCGAAACAGGTTCGTTGAAGTAGGTTGCTGCTAAAGTAAATGCGATTAGTGGATTGATATAGAGGAGAACGCCAGTCGTTGTCGATGAAATGCCAATGAGTGCATACATGCTCAGGAAAAGGGGGATAATCGTGAATAGCGATGCAATAAGAAATATCGTGCCCCAAAATAGAGGTTCTGCTGGAATGGCATGATGATTATAGCTAAGTTTGGGGATTACAAACAAGGCACATATGCTAAGCTGTATCAGCAGTTGGTTGAGTTTGTCGAAACCCGTAGATACCCTTTGTACGATCAGGTAAAAAGCGTAGCAGGTCGCAATAGTAATCGCCCAGAGGACATCGTGTAATGAACCATTTGCGAGTAGACATACGCTGCCGAAAGCAATAAAAAGTGCTATTTTTTGCCAGAGGGTCAGTTTCTCCCTGAGTATGAGGTAGGCTCCAGCTGCGGTGATCAGCGGACAGGTCAGGTAGGCTAAGGCGGCAGATTGGATGCTGATATGGTTGACGGCATAGATATAAGTAAACCAATTTCCAAAGATTAAGGCCGACGCGAGCAGCGTAAGGCAGATCTGGCGGAGCTTGCCTGTTTGAGGTAGCAGCTGGAACTTACGGATATCAGCTGCCATGGTTTTTCTGCGGAAAAGCAAAAGATATATCCAGAGTGCCAGAAGCGCAGTTATTATTCTAAAATACAGAATATCTTCGGCAGGATAATCCCGTATCCATCGTACAGGGATAGACATAAATCCCCAGATAAAAGGGGCTAAAAAAGCCGCGAAAAGATATTTTCCGCGGCTTGCTGTTTCGTTGCTGCTTTCCACGGACTAATCTTTCCAGGCAATGACCGAAATTTCGACATTGACGTTCTTGGGAAGGGTTTTTACCGCAACACACTCACGTGCTGGTTGGGCCTCTTTAAAATATTCAGCATATACTTCATTGACTAATGCAAAATTGCCCATATCACTTAAAAAAATAGAAGCTTTGACAACATCTTCAAAAGTATAGCCGGCATTTGTCAGGATAGCTTCTACATTTTTCAATACCTGATGAGCTTCGTCTTTTACTCCTGACGAAATCAATTCCATCGTCTCGGGAACAAGGGGGATCTGCCCGGAAACATATAATGTATTGCCTGCTTTGATCGCCTGATTGTATGGCCCGATTGCTGCAGGTGCTTTGTCAGTATTTAAGATCTCTTTTTTTGACATGGATGACTGTGTTTAGGATGTAAAAAATATTTTATAGATCAGCCCCAATAAAAACACAAGAATGGCCGTTGCATTAATGATATGCATGGCTTTAATACTGCTATTGCTGGGACGATCCGGATTGCGCTTTCTGAAAAAGTACATGGAACTAAGGTACAACAGTAAATTAGAAAGTTAAAATGAAAAGATCAAAAATTTTGAAAGAATTTCCAATAAACTATGAAACAAAATCTTGCGCAAGTGATTGGTTTTTTTGAATTTTGGTAACTTGGTAAGTGAAATAGAATTTAATAGAAATTATATGAATAAGCTAGCATTAATTGGGGGTAAAATATATACAGGCGACGCGATTTTGGAACAAAAAGCATTGCTGATCAGCGAAGGTAAAATTGATGGGATCGTCAATGATCAAGAGGTGCCCGCGGATTATGTTAGTTATCCGATTAACGGCGCTAATATTTGTGCTGGGTTGATCGATCTGCAATTGTATGGTGACGGATCGGACTTGTATTCCGCCGAGCGTAGTGTAGCCTCCTTGGAGCGTATCGCGGAGGGCTTGGTCCGTAAAGGGACAACCTCTTTTATGTTGACGCTGGCGACCAATACGATTCCCGTATTTAAGGACGCCATTCGGGTGGCAGAAGACTTCCGGCATAATGCATTTTTAGGACTGCATTTGGAAGGTCCTTTCCTGAATCCGAAAAAAAGAGGGGCTCATCCTGCAGAATTAATTATCAAGCCTACAAAGGAAAGGATTGAAGATCTTTTGGCGGGAAATCAGGTCGTCAAGATGATGACTATAGCACCTGAATGCATAGCGGACGATGTCCTGAAGTACCTGCAGGGCTATGGCTTATTGCTGAGTGCAGGTCATAGTGATGCGACTTTTGAGGAAGGGACCCATGGTTATGATCTGGGGATTCCAACAAGTACCCACCTGTTTAATGCCATGTCGCCTTTACACCATCGCGAAGTAGGGCTTGTTGGCGCAATTTTTAATCATCCGACAGCGCAAGCAAGTATTATTGTGGATGGACATCACGTAAGCTTTGAAGCGGTAAAGATCGCAAAAAGGCAAATGGGAGATCGGTTGTTTATGATTACCGATGCTGTAGCCGCTTGCGATAAAGATATCTATCAGCATATATTGAACGATGGGTATTATTCGTTGCCAGACGGTACTATTTCAGGAGCTGCAATTTCCTTGCTGGAGGGGATAAAAAATGCTGTACAAAAGGTAGGGATACCACTCGATGAAGCGATCCGGATGGCTACAGTGTATCCGGCAAACCTTTTAAAGCGAGCGGATATCGGAAATCTCAATCATGGAAGCACAGCCAATGTCATTGCCTTTAACGACGACTTTCAATTGGAGCAGGTGATCTTCAACGGTGAGTTAAAACGCTGATACATTTCGGAGAAGATTGGCCGGGATTGACTAATATTATATGTATCTTCGTTCGTTATTTTGAAAAAACACTATTCTATAGATTGATGAAACGTTCCCTATTATTTTTAGCGACAGCACTTTTTGTTTTATCCTCTTGTTCATCCAAGAAAAATAAAAAACAGGAGCCTGTCAGTACCACAACTACAAATGTCGAAATTGTAAAAAAAGATCCGCCCACGCAGCCTAAGCGCGAACGGGTGAAAACTGCAATTGAAACAAAAGAGCAGCCGGTTGCAGAAAAGAAAAAGGAAATTGTGGTCGATCTTCCGGTGTTACCGCGCGAGTTTCGTGCCGCTTGGGTGGCCTCTGTTGCCAATATCAATTGGCCAAGCAAAAACAATCTGAGTACGGCTGAACAGCAACAGGAGGCGATCGGTATTTTAGATTTTTTGAAAAACAATAATTTCAATGCCGTGATCTTTCAGGTGCGTCCATCAGCCGATGCTTTTTATAAAAGTGATCTTGAACCTTGGTCGTACTTTTTGACCGGGACAGAGGGACAAGCACCTTCTCCTTACTACGATCCACTTGATTTTTGGGTTGAACAGGCGCATAAAAGAGGGATTGAACTTCATGTTTGGCTGAACCCCTACCGTGCTCACCACACCGCTGGCGGTGCTGTTACTTCAGCGTCTATGGCGCGCAAAATGCCCGAGTCGGTTGTCAAATTAAAACAGGGGTATTATTGGTTTGATCCATCCAAACAATCGACACAGGATCATGCTGCGCGCGTAGTTATGGATATTGTCAAACGTTACGATATCGACGGCGTACATTTTGATGATTATTTCTACCCTTATGCCGAATACAATGGCGGACAGGATTTTCCGGATTCGGATAGTTACAATGAATACAAGCGTAATGGAGGGAATCTATCGCGCGGCGACTTCCGTAGAAATAGTGTAAATACCTTTATCGAACGTATTTATAAGGATATTAAGAAAGAGAAGAATTTTGTGAAATTCGGGATCAGTCCATTTGGTATCTGGAAACCTGGTTATCCTTCGGGAATTCAGGGGTCGAGTCAATATGATATGCTCTATGCTGATGCGAAGTTATGGTTGAACAAAGGCTGGATAGATTATTTTGCTCCCCAGCTATATTGGCCTATACAACCAGCCAAACAAAGCTATACGGCCCTGCTGAAATGGTGGGAAAGTGAGAATACATTGGGACGTCATCTTTGGCCGGGCATCAATACAGTTGGTAGACGTGGTCCGGAATATGTTCAGGAAATTGTCAATCAAGTGGAGGCTGCACGTACACTATTGCCGGATAACCGGGAAGGTGTAATCCATTGGAGTTTGGCTGGACTGACCAAAAACCCAGCCATGACACAAGCTTTGGTGAATGGTCCTTATCAGGTGAAAGCATTGGTGCCAACAAGCCCTTGGTTGAATGCAAATCCTTTGTTGAAACCGACTTTGCTACTGACTCCACAAGGAGGAAATATTTTTGCGAAATGGCAACATCAGCAAATTGATCAGGTTTCAAAATGGGTATTGTATCTCAACTACGGTGGCGTATGGCAATATGAGATTCTGGATCCCGGGGTTACAAGTAAGGATATTCCGACGACGTTGAACAACAAAAAACTGCAGTATGTTGCGGTTAAAGCGATTGATCGTTTGAGTAATGAGGGGCCTTATGTCGCTGAAAAGATAAAGTAGTTAGCTGTCGGTATTATCAACACTTACAAAAAGGATATCTGAGTTTTGGATATCCTTTTTTTCTGAAAGTGTCTGATCTTATTGGCCAGAAAGAACCTTCAGCTCGCTTTCATTGCTGTTGGTATCTGCGAAGTCATGAAGGTTTTGTTTTGAATTGTAATCTATCCAAGGTAAATTTATAGGTATGGAAGAAATCTATAAAACGGTAAGCGACTCTGTGATTCGGATGTCGCAGCTGATGTTGCCATCCAATGCTAATTTTGGTGGTAAAATACACGGCGGTTATATTTTATCATTGATGGATCAGATTGCATTTGCTGTGGCATCCAAATTTTCTGCACATTATTGTGTGACGGCGTCAGTTGGCAAAGTTGATTTTTTGAAGCCTATTGAGGTGGGGGAGTTGGTGACATTGATCGCTTCTGTGAATTATGTAGGGAACTCTTCTATGGAAGTCGGTATTCGGGTCGAAGCGATGAATATTCAGACGGGTGAAACCAAACATTGTAATTCCTCCTATTTTACGATGGTGGCGAAGGATGAAACAGGGAAGCCCGCCCGGGTGCCAAGGTTAATATTGGAAACCGAAAAAGATATATTTCGTTTCTACCGCTGTGTGGTGAAGATGGAGGTCGACAAAGAAAGAGATCGTGCTATTCACGATCTGGAAACGGACTCCGCCGAACAACAGGCTTATATTAAGCGGTATTTTGATGTAAAGATCGATCTGGCTCCGTAATGGAGTGAAAGCTGTTTGCTACCATTCGACAGTACCTAGATATTTACTGTCTGTGCATTCATCACTTCCGTCCGTTTTATGGAAGAACACATAGATGCGGTAGGTGCCGACATGCTGTTGTCGTTGGAGTTTTACCATCTGTGTTCGTTGGATAAGTGTATTCATGCCCTCATTGGTGAATGCAACTTCTTCTTCTGGGCAAGATAGAAGTAGTCGACAGCTGCTTGCATTGAGGTCAGAAGCTGCACTTAGCTTTGTGTCATAATCCCAGGAGAGCGTAAATGTTTCAGTCTCTTTATCTATCTGAAATGTATAGTCGGAAATGGGATTGGGAAGCCCCTTACTCACGCGAAAGTTTTCATAATTGATGGCATAGCCCGTTGCCGTTTTTTCTACTGCATGATTGAGGTTGTAGGACATAGCGTTGCTATAAGCCTTTTTATTGAGGTTATAGTTTTTAAATCCGACTCGTAATAAATAGAGCATTGAAGAGCTAAATTTTTGGATGAGGGAAAACCGTGAACGCGACTGGATTTGGTCTGTGGTAGGTTCTTTTTTGTTTTTCTTTGGTAAGCCTCTTGCATAGGTTGTATTTCCATTGGTAACGAAAACGACTGATCCTGCTTTCCCTGAAAGTGTGCCATTGGCACCGTTTTTAATGATGGCCATAATATAAGTGAATTGGTATTTATTTTTCTTTAAGGTACCAAATAAATAAGTATTTATCAATATTAACTTCGACTTTATCTCGTATTTTTTACGGAGTTCAGTCGGTGCTTGCTCGGTCTTTCTTCGGTCACAACCGAAGAAGCTCCGAGCAAGCACCGAGTAAGTACCGAAGGAGCACCGAAGAATCTCTGAAAGTGACTCCTATTTATTTAGTATAAATGGCGGTAAATACTGGATGTTTTCTTGCATAAGGACGCTGTTATTTATTGGTGTTGCGTATGATTTGTATTTTTCTTGCAGTTATGTGTGGATTTGGCGCGATATATAGTGAAAATGGTTCTGCTAAATGCTTTTATTATATGTTTTTTGTTTTATAATGCTGTTATATGCGTTTTTATATCTGTTTTTTGGGGTTTGTAGTGGATTTTTGCTGTTGTATTGTGCGTTGATGTGTTTATTGTTGTTTCTTTTTAAAATAATTGCGCATAAGCTTGCAAAAACAGGAAGCTTTTCATACTATTGTGTAGTAATTGATATAAGCCTGGGGTTGGAACCGCCCGCTATGGAAAATTATTAACAACTAACTAAAAACCATGAATAAAAAAATTCTCTTATTCTGTTCAGGGGTGATGCTGTCAACCAGTTTATGGGCACAGACCAAAACTGTAACGGGTAAAGTGACGAATGCCTCTGATGGTGGTACAATGCCTAATGTAACCGTGAGTATCAAAGGTAAGGCTGTCAGTACCCAGACCAAACCGGACGGAAGTTTCACGATCAATGCGGAGCCGGGCGATATTTTGATTTTTAGAGCCGTGGGGTCTCAAGAAAGACAACAATTAGTTGGCGCAAATGCAACGATCAATGTTGCGCTTTCTGGCAGTGAGGAGGCGCTTGAAGAGGTTGTTGTGACGGCAATGGGAATTAAGAAAGAAAAAAAGGCGCTTGGCTATGCTGTTCAGGATATTAAATCGGATGAGTTGATGAAGAATAAAAATCCCAATGTCATTAACTCATTGAACGGTAAGATTGCAGGTTTAAATATTACCAATTCAGGGGGAGCTCCCGGAGCTTCTGCCTCTATAATTATCCGTGGTGGAACATCTCTTGAACGAGATAATCAACCTTTATTTGTCATCGATGGGATGCCGATAGATAATTCCACCGGGGTTGGTGATATGTCCGCTTTTGATGGATCTACCAACATCTCGACAACATCAGGAAATAGAGCGATGGATATTAATCCAGAAGATATCGAGTCTATTTCGGTTTTGAAAGGGCCTACAGCTGCGGCTTTATATGGTATTCGTGCAGCGGCAGGGGCTATTGTAATTACGACTAAGAAAGGTCAAGACGGCGCGGTTTCCATTGGGGTGAATTCGCGAGTAAGTGCCAATTGGGTAAATAAATTGCCAAAGCAACAATCTATTTATAAACAGGGGACCAGTTTGTCTGGAACTGTAGATCCGAATAGTAATTTTTCTTGGGGAAATAAATTCGCGGAGGGCGAGACTGTCTACGATAATCTAGGTGATTTTTTTAAGACAGGTTATACTTATGATAACAATTTTAATGTAACAGGTGGTAATAAAAATGGTAATTTTTATTTGTCTGGAGGTAATCTGAAGCAAACTGGAATTATTCCTACTACGGATTATGATCGAACCAACTTCCGTTTAAACGGGGAGCAACGTCTCGGTATTATGACCTTTGGAGGAAATGCGGCCTTTTCGCAAAGCAAGACAACGAAGACACTGACAGGTACAGGCCTGTGGGGGACGGGAGGAAATGGTTATCTAGAATCCATTATTGCCTATCCCCGTAATGCTAATATGAAGAACTGGCAGAATGCCGATGGTAGTCAAAATTTATTGCTACCGGCAATTTCCCTAGAAGCTAATGTCGATAATCCCTATTGGACAGTTCATATGAATCCGCAGACTGATAAAACCAATCGGTTTTTAGGAACCTTTTATACCAATGCCAAATTCACGGATTGGCTGGATTTTACTTATCGTTTGGGTTTGGATAACTATACTTCTACTTATACTTCGAGGATTTCAGCAGGATCATCTGTGGTAGAGCAATACCAAAAAGGGATGTTGTCTCAAAATGTCACTCAATATACATTTACAAATCATAACTTTTTATTGAATGCACATAAAGTGGTCGCTCAAGACTGGGATCTGAGTCTATTGTTAGGTGCTGCTACTGAGGATCTAAATACGAAAACCAATGCGACAAAAGCGCAACGCTTTATTTTACCAAATTTTTATGCTTTTAATAATGCCGCGGATAAAGATAAGTTTGTTTATGATAACCTGACTCAAATTCGCCGGTTAGGTGTATTTGGTGATTTTAAGGTCGGTTATAAAAATTTGGCCTATTTAGGGGCGACATTAAGGAATGACTGGTCTTCGACCTTGCCTGTGGAAAATAGGTCTTTTATGTATCCTTCTTTTAGTGGAAGTTTGATCTTTTCTGAATTGTTACCCAAGAACGATATTTTTACATACGGTAAACTGCGGGCATCTTGGGCCCAAGTCGGTAAAGATGCGCCAGCCTATCAGACAAATTCTTACTTAGAGATTCCTCAAAATACAATTGGAGGAGGTTTTCGCAACTCATGGACTTTGGGAAACTCAAATCTAAAGCCTGAAAAAACCCAATCTTTTGAGGTCGGTACCGATCTTAAGTTTTTACGGAACCGTCTAGGGGTGGAGTTTACCTACTATAATAACAAATCTGTGGATCAGATATTGTCGCCAAGGGTAGATAATGCAACTGGTGGTATTTTTCAATATGTAAATGCAGGAAATTTACAAAATAAAGGTCTGGAGTTAACAATCAATGCGACACCAATTAAGCGGGAAAATTTTTCTTGGGATTTGGCCTTAAATATGTCTCATAATAAAGGTAAAGTAAATGCTTTGCCAGGTGGATTGGCTATCTTGTATGTGACAGATGTTCAAGTTGCCGATGGTAAAGCTGCGTCCTTTAATGATGGTGACTTTATGGGGATAAGTGGGAAAAAATGGAGAACTAATGAGGATGGAGAGCTGTTGTTGGATTGGACCACAGGGTATCCCTCTTCAGATGGGAATGCGACATATCAGGTGGGGAACCGCGAGCCCAAGTTTTTAGGAGGATTAAATAATAGTTTTACGTATAAAAATTGGAATCTTTCGTTCTTATTTGATTTTAGAAAAGGTGGCGATATTCTAAACGGTACGGAATATCAGCTCGCTTACTATGGTTTGAGTAGAAATACAGAGAATAGGGGTGATAAAATGTTGTTGAATGGCATTGCGACAAATCCGGCAACAAATCAAGCTGAACATGTTACTCGGGAGATCACACTAGATCAGTATTATTATCAAAATATCTATGCGCAACAAACAGCTAATTTTGTGGAAACAGTTAACTGGTTGCGTTTGCGGTCGGTTAATTTATCCTACGATTTACCGAGTTCTGTTTTCCAGAAAGTGAAGTGGATTAAAGGAGCAAACTTTACGTTGAATGCAACGAATTTGCTGTTGTTTACAAATTACTCTGGAATGGATCCTGAGGTTAGTGCTGCAGGTGCTGGTGTCAAAGGTTCTGGTTCGGTTGGTGTTGATTATGCAGGTGTGCCAAATACAAAGAGTGTGACGTTTGGTGTTAATTTAAAATTCTAATGCGATGAAAAGTAAACTATTAATATTTATAGCGATTGGCGGAGCATTATTTACATCATGTAAAGATTGGATGGACGTAAATGATAATCCGAATAATCCAAATACTTCTGTTCCTACTGCTGATCTCAGACTTCCACCAATTTTAGCTCAGTTTGTTGATGGTTACGAGAGTGCTGGTACGAGAGGGGCTCTCTTATCGCAGCAACTTGTTTCGGCTAACAACTCGGCGAGTAATTGGAATCTTACACAATGGAACATAACAAGTGCATCTATTAATTGGCCGTATCAATCCTGGTATGTCTATTGCGCTGTCAATATTCCTGATATGTTGAAAGCTGCTGAAAAATCAGGGGCGAATCATTATTATGGTGTAGGTAAGGTAATCTGGGCGTGGGGCTTTGCTAATCTTGCGGATATGTATGGAATGGTTCCCTATGATGAAGCATTTGTCGGAGGAAATATGACACCAAAATATGACCAGGATGAATATATCTATGAACAAGCATTGAAAGAGCTGGATTTGGGTATCGAATATTTGCAAAAAAACCAGGATCAAGGCGCTCCCGAACTTTCGAAAGGAGACTATCTTTATGGAGGCGATGTTCAAAAGTGGATTAAACTGGCCTACGGTTTAAAAGTCAGGATGTTAAACCATTTATCTAAAACTGATAAATATGATCCGGTGGCGATCTTGGCAAATATTGAAAAAGCGCCTAAAACTGTGGGGGAGTCTGCGGTGTATCAATATCAAGACGAGGCCGTGTCAGGGAATGCAGCAACAAATTCATTGCAATATGGTAATAATAATACCAATCGTCTGAGCCAATTGTATTTGAATTATATACTGAACGATTATACGGGGGCGCCGAAAGGGAGCAATAATGTGGAAGACCCTCGAGCTGCATTATTGATACCAAATATTATCGCCAATGACGTTCAGTCACGTACGGTAGGTGTGGATTTGGCGACCTTATCGGCAAATGGATTTCCTTCATCGGAGCCTAAATACGCCGCACTTAGGCCTTCAGCAACAAGTACGGGGACTTGGTATACGGCTAAAGGTTCAAAAGGCCTTCTGTTGACGAATGCAGAAATGTTTTTTATTAAAGCTGAGGTTTATTATAAGCAAGGTAATAAAGCTCAGGCATTGCAGGCATATAAAGATGGGATTAAAGCACATTGTGATTTGTTGGGAGTTAACTCGACTACTTTTTTAGCAAGTTCGTCCGTTGTTCAGGATGCTAATGCTTTAACGTTGAGTCAAGTCATGATTCAGAAGTATATTGCTTTGTCTTATTCACCTGAAATGTTCAATGATGTAAGGCGTATGGATTATTGTACCGATGCGTCAGGGGCTTATAATGAAACGCAGGGTGTTTATAAGGGCTTTATCCGTCCGAGCTTTGCTTATACAATTGCTTTTCCAACACAAGATTTATGGCCAAGAAGATTTAATGTGCCTACCTATGGAATTCAATATAATTATGCGCAAGTAATTGCGGCAGATCCCGATGTTAGTGCGGTGACCTATACGGCAAAGCCGGTTTTCTGGGATAAAAAATAATCGACTATCTATCTCTGGCAAGCAGAAGTTGTTACTTCTGCTTGCCAATTTAATTTATCCTTGATGTGGCTTTCCGTCGAAAATCAGTAGCTTTATTTATGAATTTGGATAAATTGTATTTAACACTGCTTTTAGTAGGTTTTTCTATTTTGGGGTTAGCCCAGTCGCCCAGGATCATTCAAAAACCAATTACCTGGGACAAGAACCGTATTCAGCTTTCGCTGGATTACCTGAAAAATCGGCACGGTCTGCCGCAGTCGACACCGGTGATCCATCCTAAGATGGTGGTGGTGCACTGGACGGCTAACAATAGCGTGAAAGCAACCTTCAATACCTTTAATCCTGTCCGGCTTCCGGGAAGGCCTGAATTGACCAAGGCCAGTGCCTTGAATGTTTCTTCGCAATTTGTCATTGATCGTGACGGTACGATTTATCAGTTTTTGCCAGATTCTATTTTTGCACGGCATACAATAGGTCTCAACTATTGTGCGATCGGTATTGAGAACATAGGTAGCCGTCAGAACCCGTTGACAGATGCGCAATTGAAAGCGAATGAAGAGCTTATCCGTTATCTGAGTGAAAAATATCCTATAGAATTCGTTTTAGGGCATCATGAGTACCAACGTTTTAAGAAAACGAGTTGGTGGAAAGAAACAGATCCCAATTACATCACTGGTAAAGATGACCCAGGGGATAAATTTATGAATGCGCTAAGAAAGCAGCTTGCTGATCTGAAATTAAATCCGTTGCCTTAATGTGATGCCCTCTGTGGCTAATGTCGTTTATGATTTCTAAGAGCGATGATCGATTTTTGTGAAAAGTTGCGGACGATAGTGTATAATCCAAGGGGTGTTATCATTGGTTGTGCAGGTTTGATGTATTTTGCTGCATTGTTAATAAAGTCTTAATTGTATTCTATTTGTTACATTGTGGTGTGTATTGCACACTTACTGGTTTTTCGTTTGAATCGTATTTTTGTTGTTAATTGTTTTATTATTAGTGTTTTGTGTTGAAAATATGTTTTTATTTTTGATGTCAGATTCCAATTTTAAAGAAAGTGTTGTCTCTAAAATGTAAGTGAATACTTACTTTCTTTTGCGTTTTTATGTAGTGTTTAATTTTAAAAACGAAAAGTTCTACTTATTTTTATTCTGATTTTCAATTATTCGTGCATAAAACTGCATTTGTGCATGAGCTAAAAGTCTATTTATGATGAAAAATGCCTTATTAAAGCTGTCTTTTTTGGTTTCTATTGTTGTTTTTGTTTCTTGTGGGAATTCTTTGAAGTCTGTACAAGGTAATAAAAGTGCAGGGAACAGCATTGTAGCTGATGTAACGAGCAAAGCTGTCGTGCCGGGTGCAGATCAACTTGCTTTGTATCTACCCCAGTTAAAAGGTAAAAAAGTTGGGATCATGGGAAATCAGACTTCCATTGTTGGGCCCGATAAAAGGCATCTTGTGGACGTCTTGCTCGAGAATAAAGTAGATTTAAAATTTGCTTTTGCTCCTGAACATGGATTTCGGGGGAATGTAGAACGTGGCGAGAAGTTTGGAAATGATATTGATCAGAAAACAGGTTTACCGCTATTTACATTATATGGGGGAAATAAGAAACAGGATTCGATTGTCAATTCCATCGATGTTATGATTTTCGATCTACAGGATGTCGGAGCGCGTTTTTACACTTATATCACTTCCTTACATCGTGTGATGGAGCTTTGTGCAAAACATAACAAGAAATTAATTGTATTAGATCGCCCAAATCCAAATGGAGATCAGGTCGACGGCCCAGTAAGGAATGATGATAAGTTTAAATCCGATGTTTCTTGGCATAAAATAGCGATGATCCATGGCTTGACCATTGGTGAACTTGCGCAGATGATCAATGGAGAGCATTGGCTGGAAAATGGACGTCAAGCTGATATACAGATTGTAACGGTTCAAAATTGGGATCACAGCATGCCGTATGACTTGCCTGTGGTTCCGTCTCCAAGTTTGCCTAATTCTCTTTCTGTTCGTTTATACCTTTCGCTTTGTCTGTTTGAAGGTACGGATATTTCCGTTGGACGGGGGACAGACTGGCCGTTCCAAATCTTGGGATATACAAATCCTGTGTATGGCAATTTTATGTTTACCCCTGGTGACCGCCATGGAATGACTAAACATGTTGAGGGAAAAGGTGCAACGAATTATGGTATAGACTTACGAGATTTGGAACCGGAAAAGCAAAAATTCACCTTAAAATATCTGTTGGATTTTTACCAAAAGACACCGGATAAGTCGACTTTCTTTGCGCGGCCTGATTTTTTTGATAAGCTGGCAGGTACGGATCAGTTGCGCAAACAGATTCTTGCCGGTGAATCCGAAGCGCAGATTCGTGCTTCTTGGTCTGATGACTTGAAAGCTTATAAGCAAATGCGTAAAAAGTATTTGTTATATACTGATTTTGAATAGCAATAACTAACAATATTAACTAGAATCATTTATTTTAAAACTCTATAATCAATGCGGAAATTTGTACTATTTTCTGTTGCTTTTGGCTTGAGTTTTCCTTCTGAATCCTATTCTTTTACAAAAAAGGAAGGTACTTTGAAGAGCGATAATTTAACCAATGTTCTTTTAAGTTCTTCTGCAAAAAGTGCGATTCAAAATACGGTGCAAGGTACTGTAACGGATGGAAAAGGTCCAGTCTCTGAAGTAAGCGTGTCTGTGGTTGGTGGTAATGCGTCAACAAAGACCGATGCTCAAGGACATTTTAAGATTACAGCTGCCGTGGGGAGCAAGTTACGTTTTTCATCTGTGGGATATGTAACACGCGAGGTTCCAGTGACTTCGAACTTGTTGAATGTGACGTTGGTCGGTGATCAACAAACATTGGATGAAGTGGTTGTAACCGCTTTGGGTATTGAGCGCTCAAAGAAAAATCTGACTTATTCCGTACAAAAAGTTACCGGAGATGATTTAAGAAAATCAAATCAAGGTAATATCGTGAATGCATTGCAGGGACAAGTCGCTGGGGCGCAGATATCATCGTCCGGAGGATCTCCAGGTTTGCCATCTGAAATCATATTAAGAGGGTCTACTTCCTTATCTGGAGATAATCAACCTCTGATGATTATTGATGGTATTCGTGTCAGTAATGCGTCGATTAATGGTAGTGTAAATAGACTTGCGGATTTTAATCCGGATGATATTGAAGATATTTCGATTTTAAAAGGGGCCGCGGCTGCAGCTCTTTATGGTATTGATGCCGCTTCTGGAGCTATTGTAATTACGACAAAAAAAGGCAAAGCAGGCGTTATGCAGATTAATGCTGGATATAAGGCATTTGTTGAGACAATGGGGAGGCTTCCACGTCAACAAAATATTTATACAACAGGGACTGGGGGGACATATAGCCAAGCAACTACTTCTTCCTGGGGACGGAAATTTAGGTCCGATGAAGCTATTTACGATAATTTAGAGCGTTTTTTTCAAACCGGAGTGACGCACGATGCGGTATTCAATGTTAACGGAGGGGCAGACAAATTCAATTATTATATGTCTGGAAATTATAGGAATCAAGGTTCTATGATTCCTAACACCGACAATGATAAATTTTCGTATTTAATAAAAGGTACTGCGAAATTGCTAAGTAATTTGGAACTGACTGCTTCGGCAAATTATATAAAAAATAATTTGAAAGAGGGGCTTGTTGGTGGTAGCTCGGGGGGGTGGATCAATAGTATTCTACGCTATCCATTGGCTTATGATATTTTGGATTATCAGTATGAGAATGGTGATCCGCATTACGCTTATTTTGAAACAGGAAAGGAAAACGAAGCAATTATCTCGCCGATGTGGTCGGTGATGAATAACCCTCGGTTTAATAATACTGAGCGGACTGTTATAAACGGTAATTTGGTCTATAAACCTTTGAATTGGATTAACTTGAATTATCGAATTGGACAGGATTATTTTAATCAAAGCTATAAATACGCTGTTAAGCCAGGTACTCCGGGTGAAAATTATACAGGGTATATTTCACAATCTAATGGAAATTACAAGAATTTTACACAGATGTTAAACGCGACTTTTGATCGCAAATTCTTGGAAGATTTTAGAACGACTTTGCTGTTGGGAGGTACAGAAGAATATTACGAGGCAAAATCAATCGCCCAGAGCGGAACGGGCTTTCTAAATCCGGATTTAGTTTCTATAAACAATATTGATCCGACAGTACTTAAGACAACTGAATCTAATCCTCGTCGAAGAAGGTATGCCTTATATGGTGATTTCCGTTTGGAATATAGAAACCTTTTAACTTTGGGGATTACGGGAAGAAATGATTGGACTTCTACTTTGTCAGAAGAAAATAGACAATTCTTTTCACCTTCTTATTCGGGGAGCTTTACTTATTCTGAGCTGTTTGAAAATAAAAATGATTGGTATGGAAAATTGCGGGTTAGCTATGCAAAGGTCGGTAAAGATGCCCCAATATATGCTACAAATACCAATTTAATCCAGAATCCAGGGTTAGGAGGTGGTTTTATTATTAATAGTACAGGAGGAAATCCATATCTTAAGCCTGAAAGAACGACAGAGTTTGAAATCGGGACTGAACTGCGCATGTTGAAAAATAGGCTTAGTGTGGATTTCGCCTATTATAATAAAAAATCTATTGACCAGATTATTACAGCTCGGGTGCCTTTGCCTACAGGGTATGTTATTCAAACATTTAATGCAGGTAGCTTGCGTAATAAAGGTATTGAAGTATCAGTGTCAGGGAGTCCGGTCAAAAAGGAAAATTTTGAATGGAAATCAACGGTCAATGCCTGGAAAAACAATTCTAAAATGTTAGAATTTCCTGGGCAGATTACGACTTTTCCCTATACTAATGCGCAATTATCTGCGGGGAAGGCAGCTTCTGTGTTAGGTGAGCCTGTTTTAGGGATTGTTGGGACAGATTATAAACGTACTGAAGAGGGGTATGTAATAGTCGGAGAGGATGGATTGCCTGTAATAGAAAGTGGTGAAACTTATATTGGGAATAGAGAGCCAGAGTTTAATATCGGTTGGATCAATAATTTTCGCTATAAAAGCTTCAGTTTATCATTCCTTTGGGATTTCAGATTTGGCGGAGATATTTTAAATGCTTCTCGTCAACAGATGATGTCTTCAGGTATTGCCTATGATATTGGTGAATGGAGAGATAAGGAATTTGTGTTTGATGGTGTTGTTGAACAGGCTGATGGGTCATACGTGAAAAACGCGAAGTCAGTGACGTTGGATTATAATTATTTTGTGAATAATTATGCTGCTGTAGGAACAAATTTTATAGAGAAGGTCAATTGGGCGAGATTACGTTATGTGACCTTGAGTTATAATTTACCGAAAGCCTTTACCAATCGTTATAAGCTCGGTAATGTTGCGCTTGAATTTTCTGCGCAGAATCCATTAATTTTTACCAATTATTCTGGTGGAGACCCTGAAGTAAATAGTGCTGGTCCCAATGCGGGAGGGACGGGTGCAAGTACTATGGGGGTTGATTATGGGGCCATACCATTGCCTAAGTCCTATTCTTTTGGTATAAACTTCACATTTTAAGTTGATTAATTATGAATAAGTCTATAAAAAATATTTTCGCAATGTTGCTGGTTACGAGTGCATTCGCTGCATGTAGTGACAAGTTGGATATTAATACTAATCCGGTGCAACCTGTGACAACCTCGTCCAATTTACGCCTTCCGGGAGTTTTGGGCAACATGGCATATCATCTGTATTCGCACGCACGATTCTCGGTTTACCATAGTTATTATTTTACAAACCGTTTGGGAAGTACGAGGGCGATAGAAGATACTTGGAACTATAACAGTATAACACGGATGGGAGCCTGGAGATGGCATTACTATGATGTTGGATCTAATGTAAACGGATTGATTGAGAGGGCGATAGAGGAAGGTTCTACTAATTATTTGGGTGTTGCTAAGATTATGCTGGCATTTTCATATCTAACTGCAACGGATAGTTTTGGAGATATGCCTTTCACGGAGGCCTATTCAGGCTCATATTACCCCAAATATGATACGCAAGAAACTATATATGCTGGAATAGCCAATTTATTGGATGAAGGAGTGGCGGCCTTGGATCAAGAGAGTAATAAATCTCTCGTTATGAATTCGGCTTCTGATTTGGTGTATGCGGGAGATTTGCAAAAATGGAAAGCATTTGCATTTGCCGTTAAATCCAGGATGTTGCTGCACACAGCTAATTTTACAAATAATTATGATGCTGTTATCAGTAATGTAAATATAGCATTGTCAAACTTTGATGATGCTATGATTAAGTATCCGGAATCGAGTTCGGATTTGTGGGAGAAAAATCTTTGGGGTGAAACTGCGGCACAGCCAGAATGGCAATTTGCTGATATAAAAAATATTAGTGCGAATTCTTTGCCAACGGATTTTTTGATGAATGCATTAACCATAGATGCTGTGGCAGGAAAATATGACCCTAGACTTTATGCGTTAACGACACCTGGGGAGAATAAAAAATATTTAGGAGCCAAAGAGTCAGAGGGGCTGTCGGATTTGAACCTGCCGACCGGAACTACTTATAAGGATTTTGCAACTTTGACCGGAGGTTTTTGGACGGCGGATAAATCACCATATCCTTTTATTTTGAAGGAAGAACTTTACTTTATAAAAGCTGAAGCTGAATTTTATAAAGGTAATGCAACAGCAGCGTTTGAAGCTTGGAAGCAGGGAGTGAAGATCAATTTTAGTAGGTTGGGAATAGCTGACGGGGAATCATTGAATTATCTAAGTTCCTCGAAAGTCCCGCAGGATGCTGGAGAGTTGAAAATCTCGGATATTATGATGCAAAAATGGTTGGCTTTGTATCTACAGAGTGAAACGTGGGTTGATATGAGAAGGTACAATTACAGTGCTACTGCTTATCCTGGGGTTTATTATCCGAAAAATGCGTTAAAAGAGTGGGGGGGG
Source organism: Sphingobacterium siyangense (assembly GCF_007830445.1). GTDB lineage: Bacteria > Bacteroidota > Bacteroidia > Sphingobacteriales > Sphingobacteriaceae > Sphingobacterium > Sphingobacterium siyangense. The sequence goes on from NZ_VLKR01000021.1 coordinate 41,817, forward strand.
CGTAATATCCAACGATTCCCATACGATCCGCAAACGGAATATGTCTATAATCCACAGGAAATCGCTCGATTGGGGGCTACTGCGCGTGATTGGTGTTTTAATCCTGTATGGTGGGCGGAAAAATCAACTTTAAAATAGAAATAATATGAAGTCTTATATATTCAAAACTCTTCTTTATTTGCTTGGTGCAGTCTCTGTTGTGAGTTGCAAAAGAAATGATCCTATTGGGGATTTAGGTGAAACAAATGGACAGTATGTCGCTATGTTAAATGTTTCTTATGATATTAATAAACCCGTGTTTGGAGATACCTTGACGGTGACAGCATCAACATGGCAACGTGATGATAAAATTTCGTCCTTAGAAATGACGGAGACGGTCGTACAGAAATTTGGTGTTAATCTAACCTTGCAAAAGGGAACAGTATTAAATACGAATGATTTGGAATCGTCAGCATCAACATTGGTCGTGACAGATACTATTTTAAATAAAGTACCTTGGTTTTCTATTAAGAATGATAACGATCAATTGAATGCTTATTTTGAAACGGTTACCAATAATTACATTGTTAGGGCTAAGTACCCATTTGAATTAAATGAAGGTCATTATCCTAATGATAATACTTTGATAGAGAATTTAAAAGATGTGGATTTTGAAGTGTTGAAATCAATCTTAGCTTATCGTATTAAGGCAGATGATTACAGGTTGTTGTATCCTGATGCACCTTCAACGGATTTTACTTCTGGAGGGGTTTATGATTTAACACAGGCCGGAATTAATAATCTCAAGTCAACACTGACGAAAAAGATGTTGTCGATTGTCTTGGCGAGCTGTGCCAAGTCAGGTACCTTTCATGTTGATATTGTAACTAATGTTTATACCGCGACAGGGGCTTCTCGTTCTGTTACGCGAAACTTTCAAACGAATCTGTAGCTATGAAAAAGTGTAATATTTTTTTTATAATTCTATTATTGCTGACTGTCTTTAGTTGTAATAAAGATACGGTTTCTTATATAGATCCCGCCGGAAATTATGCGGTCAATTTTGATTTTCCTAGTGGAAATGTTACCGCTCCGGCTAAGGTTGTTTTAATTAACCGTTCAAAATATTCTGATAAGTATCAATGGGATTTTCAAGATGCTCAAAGTATTTCTAAGGATGGTAATCCTACGGATATTAGCTCGTCAAGTCAGATAGTTCCTGATACCTTGTATTACGAGGTTCCGGGGACATATGAAGTTAAATTGACAGCTTGGCAAGGCGAAAAATCTGAGTCATTAACGAAAACGTTGGTGGTTACTAAGATGCAACCAAAGATCGTAGTCCCAGAGAATATAGGTGTTTATTTGAAGGTGGGCTTTTCTGTTGAAGCTTTTGCTTATCCGGGTAAGACACTCACGTATGCATGGGATTTTGGGGAGGGTGGAACGTCGACCGAAGCAAATCCCGTTGTGATGTTTCAGACAGAAGGAGAGCATATCGTTAGGCTGACGATTAATGATGGAGAGGAGTCGCTTTCTACTGAAGTTACAGTTCAAGTAATGGGGGAACTTGCGCAATCGTTGTATTTTACGGATGTTAAAACAGGAAAGCTGTTTCGGTACGCATTTAAAGAGAAAAGTATACCTACGTTAGATGGGTACAATGTTTCTTTAGGGGTGCACCCAATGGCAATGCAGGTTTTTAATAATAGGGTGTATATTTCTGATGCAGGAAATAATATCTATTTCGCTACAGCAGCAGGTGACGGACGGATTTTCTCGGTCGATCTTAAAGGAGAAAATGAGAAGGTGCTAGGTCGTAATACTGTGTCTACTACTTCTGGTTATCAGTATGATCCATTCAATTTTGTTATTGACTCTGCTTCCGCTATGTTGTTTTATACTGGCCGAAACTTTAATATATTCGGCATTTCTGTGACATCAGATAACATTACATTGCCGACTACTCAGCGCATGGGTATTGTTGCAGCCAATGCAGGCGTTTCTTCTGTCTATAATTGGATTGATGGTGGGGTTCAGATTGTTGGTTCAGAACTTTGGTATTCGAAACAGGCAAATGGTAAGGGGCTCTATAAATTTAATTTGAGTACAAATACTTTTATAAGCCGCTTAAGCGCATTTGATAACTTTAGTATTCGGAATTTTATTGTGGATCAAGTGAATAGTAAAATCTACTTCGTCTTAAATAATGCTTCTGGCAGTTATCAAACCGGATTGTATCGATCAAATTTGGATGGTTCTAGTATACAGTTGATCGATGAGTTAGAAGGTTTCTCAATAGAGGGGTCGGGGACAGAAATTGCTTTGATCACTTCGTTGGCAATCGATAGAAATATAGCTGGTTATTTGTATTATGGATATCGTTCATCTACTGATGTAGGGACAACTGGAAGCGTGATTGGCACTGGAGCAAATTCTGGTATAAAGCGTTATAAACTGGATGGTTCTAAACAAGCTGAATTCCTTTTAAAGGGCTATATTCCATATGGTATAGCGATGGATTATGTAAAAAGATAGTGTAAATTTCAAGACATGAAAAGATTGATATTAAGCCTTATTGTAGCTGCTGGACTGGTTTCTTGTAAAAAGGAAATAAATAAAGTCCCGGATAACTATGGTATAGAGACTGAAGAAGGGCCTACAGGCGACTATGTTTCAGATGTGAGTTTTAAGAATATCGGATACTGCTATGCAAATACAGATCCGGCTACTGTAGATAGTGTGAAATTTAGCATGTTAACACATGTGCATTTTGCATTCTTATATCCAAAAACCGACGGTTCTCTGACGGCACTGACGAATGTTAGTAGATTTGTAGGGTTAAAAAATCTAGCAAAAGAACGTGGTGCCAAAGTAGCGATTTCATTGGGTGGGGATGCCGCTATTTATCGTACTCTTGCTGCGGATGCGACAATCCGTAAAGTGTTTGTGGAGAATGTTGTACAGTTTGTAAGGACTTATAAATTAGATGGGGTAGATTTAGATTGGGAGTATCCTTCGGCTGCAGAAGGTAGCGACGTAACAAATACATACTTAGTGAAAGAATTGGCTACTAAGCTCCATGCGTTGCATAAATATTTAAGTATTGCCGTGACGGCAGGCTTGTATGCAGGGCCAATAAAAGAGGGGATTACAGAGGAGGTAATTGATCAGGTCGATTTTGTGAATCTGATGGCTTATGATGCGAGAGGGTTGGATCCAGCATCTCTAAATCATCACTCAACTTACACGATTGCACTCAAGGTTCTTGATGCTTGGCAAAATGATAAAGGCTTGCCGAAGGAAAAATCAGTTTTAGGGATCCCTTTATATGGTAAAGATGTTAATAATAACGCGATTAACTTTGGTACATTGCTGTCCAATGGGGCTAATCCGGATGAAGACTCATATACTTTGGCTAATGTTATTTATTATTATAATGGTTTAAATACATTAAAACAGAAAGTAGGTTTAGCTAAAGAACGGGCTAATGGATTAATGTATTGGGAGATCAATCAAGACGCGAGTGGAAATGATTCGTTGATTAAAGCAGCTTCTTTGTTTATAGAATAGTGATTATGTGTTGGTTAATGAGCTTACTCTCCTTTTCGCATTGAGGTGATCTTCGTTGCCAGAATACACTGTCAAAAATGGATTTCAATACCAATATAGGCTAGATGAAAGAGTTTATTGTTGTTCACAATGGAACAAATCGGCATGCTGTCAGGTAAGGAGCTATTGTGACTGCGGTTCGTCAAGCTTAGATTGTGAACTATGTTTAGCGTAGTAGTGCGTAAACGACTGCATGATCGCTTTCTTTCTATAGGCTTAATATGAGCCCTGTAGTTTCAAATTGCAGGGCTTTTTATAGTATTTTTCTTTGTTTGAGTTTTTTTCTCAAATATGTAATGCATAAAAACGCATTTTTATTTTATTGTTGCGCATAAAAACGCTATTTTTAAGAAAACATTACGCATGAGACTTCCGATTATCCCCTTTTTTACTGCATTATTGTGCGTTTTTAACGTTGCGATAGCACAGCAGTCCTTTAAGTTTGCCCACGTAACAGATACACATGTTGGCGGTGCAACAGGAGAGGAAGATCTGCGACGTACTGTAAAGGACCTGAATACATTGAAAGATATTGATTTCGTTATACTTTCTGGAGATATCACTGAGTTTGGTGCTGATCATGAATTAAAGCTTGCGAAGCGGATCTTAGATAGTCTGCAGTTGCCCTGGTATGTTATCCCGGGAAATCACGATGGCAATTGGTCTGAAAATGGAGCCAACACGTTTCGCACCGTTTTTGGTGGCGAAACCTTTTTCTTTAAGCATAAAGGCAACGCATTCATTGGAACCAATTCAGGGCCCAATATGCGCATGAGTCCTGGTCAAATTCCTCGGGAAAACCTGGTTTGGATGGATTCCATTTTTGCAGCGAATCCGGATAAACAGCTACCATTGATCTATATTAATCATTATCCACAGGATTCATCGTTAAATAACTGGTTTGACGCACTGAAAAGAGTTAAAACGCGGAATGTCCAGTTGGCGCTTTGTGGGCATGGTCATGCCAATAAATTATACGATTGGGAAGGAATTCCGGGGGTGATGGGACGGTCTAATCTGCGTGCGAATAAAGCGGTTGGGGGTTATAATATTGTGACCATCGCCGATGGCAAAGCCAGTTATCAAGAGCGTAATCCCGGTGTAGGAATGCAGGAGAAACCTTGGGTTGTTGTTCCAATGTTCGAGCATCATTATGAAAATGAAACGATAAGCTACCTGAGACCAAGTTATGCTGTGAACGCAAAATATGCGGACCAGGTTAAAGTTAATTGGACGTTTGAAGACGCCAGCGATATCGGGGCGGGACTAGCCGTTTACAAAAATAGCGTGATTACATCAAATACCGCGGGCGATATCTTTGCGCTTGACTTAAAAACTGGCAAAAAGCTATGGGCATACCGTACCGGCGGTAAAGTTTATTCTACGCCTGCTGTGTGGAAAGGGATTGTCGTGGCGGGATCATCGGATCATGCAATTTATGCGGTAGATGCCGGTAATGGCAAGTTGTTGTGGAAGGTGGAGACTGAGAAGGCGGTTTTGGGTTCACCCTTGCTACATGATGGCGTGGCTTTTATCGGTGGCTCGGATGGTAAGTTTAGAGCGCTGGACATCAAGACGGGAGCTGTAAAGTGGAGTTTTGACCAGGTCAAAGGATTTGTATCGACGCTGCCAACGTATTATTTGGGGAATGTAATTTTTGGTTCCTGGAGCAATGGATTCTATGCTTTGGATGCCAAAACGGGTAAGCTTTCGTGGGAGTGGAATAATGGACAGGCCAATCGGATGTTTTCTGCTGCGGCATGCAATCCGGTGGGGGTAAACAATCGTGTTTTTGTAGTTGCACCGGATCGTTTTATGACAGCACTGGATGCGAAGAACGGTGCGGTCATCTGGCGGGAAAAGAAAGATACCATTCGGGTGCGCGAGTCTATGGGGTTGGCTGCAGATCATAAATTGGTTTATGTGAAGACGATGGATGGGGATCTTTTAGGTATTTCGGTTGCTGGTGATCGTATGGATGTTGCCTGGAAGTCCAAACTTAAATTGCCCTACGAATTGACGCCTTCTGCAATTACCTCCAATGGCAAATTGGTATTTGTGCCGAGTCATTCGGGTTTGCTATCCGGGGTTGACGCAAAAACAGGCGCGGTAGTATGGCAATATAAAATATCCAATGGAATGGTTAATCCTGTTGCGCTAAACGGCCGAAACAAGGTGATAGCGAGTACGATGGATGGCAAAATAGTTTCATTAGAGTTTTAAGCAATCGATTGAATTGATCTTTTTGAAAATAAATGCCTTGATATGATAAAAAAATGTCTAAACTTCTTAAATTTACGTCAAGCTTTTTTGCTTGTTTTTGCATGTTTTGTTTGTAACTTTGCGAAAGCACAGCAAAATGCTTGGATTAGAATAAACCAATTGGGCTATACCCCGGCGGGCAAGAAGGTCGCGGTATGGGGCGGGAAATCAATCAGGCAGCTTCGTTCTTTTGAAATTAAAAACGCACAAACGGGTAAAACAGTGTATGTGCATCCTGTCGGAAAAGATTATGGGGCTTATGGTCCTTTTGTTCAGAGCTTTCGTTTGGATTTCTCTTCTATGCAGGATACAGGACGCTTTTTTATTCAGGCTGGAGATGTGAAGTCTCCAACATTCCGAATTGCTCGGGACGTTTACAAAGGAGCGGCCGATTTTGTACTGCGTTATATGCGGCAACAACGGACATTGTTCAACCCTTTTCTGAAAGATAGCTGCCACACACACGATGGGTTTGCGCTTTATGCAGGAAAGGTTGGTATTCCCGATAGCTCCCGCATCGATGCTGGCGGAGGTTGGCATGATGCTTCTGATTATTTGCAATATGCGACTACGTCGGCAAATGCGACATTTCATCTGCTAGCGGCTTACCGCGATTTTCCAAAGGTATTTGGTGATCTAAAGCAAGCAAATGGTCTTGACGGAAAAAACGGTCGTGCCGATGTACTGGATGAAGCAAAATGGGGCCTGGATTGGTTGTTGAAAATGCATCCTAAAGCCAATCAGATGTACAACCAGATTGGTGATGACCGGGACCATGCAAGCATGCGGATGCCAAAGGAAGATCCCTATTATGGTCGTGGATTTGAAAGACCGGTGTATTTTATCGATGGCGAACCACAACAGCGTGGTAAGTTTATGAATAATACGACGGGGACGAGCTCTACTGCTGGTAAATTTAGTAGTGCTTTTCGCCTGGGGGCGATGTTGTTTGACAAAGAGGATGGTAAATATGCAAAGCTGCTTTCGAAGAAATCGGAAACGGCCTATGCTTATGCCAATATAAAACCAGGCGTGACACAGACAGTTTCTGTGAAATCGCCTTATATTTATGCCGAAGATAATTGGGTGGACGATATGCAGTTGGCCGCTGCAATGGGGTTTTCGGTGACAAAAAAAGAAAAGTTTGCTCGAGAAGCCTTAGGCTACGCACGGCAAGAAAAGATTACACCTTGGATGGTAAGCGATACTGCTGCACATTATCAGTGGTACCCTTTTATTAATCTTGGGCATTATGAATTGGCAAAAGGATTAAAAGGACAAGATCGCGAGGAGATTGTTTCTTATTATAAACAGGGGATTGAGGAAGTCAATCGGAGAGCCGAAAAAAATGCATTTTTTCGTGGAGTTCCCTTTATTTGGTGTAGCAACAACTTAACGGTATCCTTCGCGATTCAATGTCTCTGGTATAAAGAATTGACGGGAGATGCGCATTTCGATGAACTTGCTCAGGCTAATTTTGACTGGTTGTTTGGAACGAACCCTTGGGGCACGAGTATGGTATATGGTCTTCCGTCGTGGGGCGATACACCTGTTGATCCGCATTCGGCTTTTACCTTTCTGGGTAAACATCCGATCGATGGCGGTTTGGTTGATGGGCCCATTATGGCATCTACGTACCGCAATCTGATCGGTATCAAGTTGAATAATCCAGATAGCTATGCGGAGTTTCAAAGTGATTTGGCGGTCTATCATGACGACTATGGAGATTATAGTACCAATGAGCCGACAATGGATGGTACCGCTTCGTTGATTTATCTGCTGGCTTCAAAAGAAGGTAAGGCCTTGGAGGAGCCGGCCGGAAAAAAGTAACACGGGATGTTTTTGGGGCTATTGTCCGGGGCGACTCGACAAAACGGCAGGTAGCTTTGATGTTTACAGGTCATGATTTATCTGAAGGTACAGGAGAGGTGTTGGCAAGTCTAAAACGTAACGGCGTTAAAGGTTCTTTTTTCCTGACAGGAGATTATCTCAGAACACCGGGTTTTAAATCCTATGTCCATCAGATGATAAACGATGGTCATTGGATTTCGGGGCATTCGGATAAACATCTTCTGGTGAGTGACTGGGGGAGTAGGGACCTGCTTTTGGTGAAACGTGACTCTTTTGTCGCGGATCTAAAGGCAAATCTGAAAGCTCTGGAACGCGTGGGCGTTCAAAGAGAGCAGCTGTCCTATTATATTCCTTCTTATGAATGGTATAATAGTGAAACAGTCGATTGGGCAAAAGTAGTTGGTCTACATTCGATTAATTATACACCAGGAATACGGACTGCGGCTGATTATACTTATCCAGAAATGGGGGCTCGTTATGTATCGTCGGCAGCGATTCTCGACAATCTCTGGTCTTACGAAACTCGATATGGGCTCAATGGATTTCTGATATTGATTCACATGGGAACCGATGATCGTCGGAAAGATAAACTGTATCATCATTTGGATGATATCATTAGCATATTAAAGGGGAAAGGGTATCAACTTGTGGATGTGCCCGATTTATTGAAATAAAGAAATACAATATATACTAATAATGGTAAATACAACGGAGAAAGATTCGAATTATCAGGATTTAGACAAGATGTCTGTGCATGAGTTATTGACAAATATCAATAATGAGGATAAATCTGTGCCACTTGCTGTAGAGCAGGCTATCCCTCAGATTGAAGCATTGGTCAAAGTGACTGTGGAGAAAATGAAGGCTGGTGGTCGAACTTTTTATATCGGCGCTGGTACAAGTGGTCGTTTGGGCGTGTTGGATGCGTCAGAATTACCTCCGACTTACGGCGTTCCATTTGAATGGATCATTGGGTTGATTGCTGGTGGTGATACTGCAATTAGAAAAGCAGTCGAATTTGCAGAAGATGATTTGGAGCAAGCCTGGAAAGATATGGAAGCGTATGATATTGATGAAAACGATGTTGTTATCGGTATTGCGGCCTCTGGAACCACACCTTATGTTATTGGCGGATTAAAAACGGCAAACGAGAAAGGACTTGTGACGGGATGTATTGTCTGTAATGGGGGTTCTCCGATTGCTGAAGTAGCACAGTATCCGGTTGAAGTTATTGTTGGGCCAGAATTTGTTACCGGGTCTACCCGGATGAAATCGGGTACAGCACAGAAACTTGTTTTAAATATGTTCAGTACTGCAGTGATGATCCAATTGGGCAGGGTAAAAGGGAATAAGATGGTCGATATGCAATTGTCAAACCATAAGCTGGTCGGTCGTGGTGTACGTATCATTATGGATCAAACCGGGGCGCTTGAAGAAGAGGCAGCGGCTTTACTTGAACAATTTGGTAATGTAAGACAGGCAATTGAAGCTTATCAGGCTACCCATTGAGTATAACCTACTAAAAATCACCTATTTTAAAAACAAACTATGTCACCAGTAATATTATTATCTTTTATAATAATCTATTTTGCAGTTCTGCTTGCTGTAGCTCACTTCACCTCGAAGGGGGCTTCCGATAACTCTACCTTTTTTGTCGCAAACCGGAACTCTAAATGGTATATGGTCGCCTTTGGGATGATCGGTACCGCGCTCTCCGGCGTAACTTTTATCTCGGTTCCCGGCGCAGTCGGTGCGTCTGAATTTAGCTATTTTCAATTTGTTCTTGGGAACGCCGTTGGTTTTGTCATTATTGCCTATCTATTGCTTCCGCTCTATTATAGAATGAACTTGACTTCCATTTATACGTATTTGGAAGAACGTTTTGGGCACACCACGTACAAGACCGGTGCTGCTATTTTTTTGGTTTCCCGTACGATCGGTTCGGCGTTTCGTCTTTATCTGGTCGCAATCGTATTGCAGCATTTTATTTTTGATGCCTGGAATGTGCCTTTCGCAATTACGGTTGTTATATGTTTGGTGTTAATCTGGATGTATACAAATAAGGGCGGTTTAAAGACGATCATTGTAACAGATACCCTACAGACTACCTTTTTAGTGACTGCAGTAATTCTTTCCATTTATTTTATGGCAAAAGGATTAGATTTTGGTATTGTGGATACTTTCGAGGCTGTGAAAGAAAGTAGCTACTCTAAGATCTTTTTCTGGGATGATTTTGTTGGCAGTAAAGCAAATTTTTGGAAACAATTCTTGGGAGGGATTTTTGTGACCATTGCAATGACGGGGCTTGATCAGGATCTGATGCAAAAGAATTTATCGATGGGGACCATTAAAGAGGCGCAAAAGAACATGATTACGTTTACAAGTGTATTTGTGGTTATTAATATTTTCTTTTTGGCTGTCGGTGCTTTGTTGTATATCTACGCGGCCAAAAACGGAATTGATGTCACTCAACTGGCAACACGTGATTATTTATACCCAGAAATTGCATTAAACCACTTGGCTATTGTTCCTGCGATCATTTTTATGATGGGATTGACGGCGGCGACTTTTGCAACGACAGATAGTGCGCTGACTGCCCTAACGACATCTTTCTGCGTAGACTTTTTAAACTTCAATAAAAAAGAAAATCCCAATGATCCAGCGCTGATCAAACAGCGTAACTATGTGCATTTTGGTTTTTCCATTGTGATGTTGTTGGTTATTTTGGTCTTTAAGCTGATCAACGATGATTCGGTCGTAAATGCAATCTTTACTGCGGCGAGTTATACGTACGGACCTTTGTTGGGCTTATTCGTTTTTGGAATATTCACAAAATATGCCGTGCGGGATAAGGCTGTGCCCTATATCTGTGTGCTTTCGCCTACCGTATTATTTTTGCTTAAAACCTATGTTATTGAGGTGTACACACCGTATGTTATCGGATTGGATTTGATCATTATAAATGGTTTTATCACGTTTGTAATGCTTTTGATCAGTTCTCCAGGTAAAGCAAGTGAAAAAGCATTGTCCCACAATTAATGTAATTTGGTTATAAAAAGTTTCTCCATTGGTGAGAAGATGTAAATACAAGTATTGATTTTGATTTGTACGTACAGAAAAATTAAGTTAAGTTTGATATACTTAGTTTTTCTGTACGTATGTATCATAGCATAAATGAGACTACGGAATTTATCCGTAGAAAAATTGGAGATTTTGCTCCAGAATTCGGTATCATCCTAGGTACTGGTTTAGGTAAGTTGGTTGATGAAATTGAAGTCGAGTATCAGCTGATGTATTCCAATATACCTAATTTTCCTATTTCAACTGTTGAATTTCATTCTGGTAAGCTTATTTTTGGAAAGCTGAGCGGACGCAATGTGGTCGCTATGCAGGGGAGGTTGCATTACTATGAAGGTTATGATATGCAGCAGATTACATTTCCGATCCGGATCATGAAGGTTTTGGGTGTCCAGAAATTGTTTGTTTCCAATGCTGCAGGATCCCTGAATCCTGATGTGAAAAAAGGTGACCTTGGAATTATTGAAGATCATATCAATTTATTGCCGGATAATCCGCTTCGCGGACAAAATTTGGCTGAGTTTGGACCACGATTTCCGGATATGAGTGAGCCTTATAACCGAAAGATGATCGAGCAGGCTCTTGAAATTGCCGCCAAACATGCTATTGCTGCGCGAAAAGTTGTTTATGTTTCTTCTGCAGGTCCAAATTTGGAGACAAAAGCTGAGTATCGCTATATGCGGCTTATTGGTGGCGATGTAGTGGGCATGAGTACCGTTCCTGAAGTTATTGTCGCTAATCATATGGCTCTTCCGGTATTTGCTATTTCTGTTGTTACGGATGAGGGCTTTCATGAACAACTTAAACCTGTCTCGTTGCAGGAAATTGTCACTGTTGCGGAGAAAGCGGAACCTAAAATGACATTAATTTTGAAAGAATTAATAGCTTTGCAATAAATTGCATCTTCATGTAACACCGGTGAGGGAGAAGGTTGTTGGATTTGTGTGGGGTGAAGTGTAATTGGTTCATTCAGGTGAATTTAGCTTTTTTGGTTTTTATATAATTTTAGATGAAGTTGATCGTACGCATACTTGCCGCATGGTGTGTTTTATTTATTTATTCCGTGGATGTTATTGCGCAGAGCAAAGAGGATTGGAGCAGTGCATTGGATTCGGCGAGAGCCAAGGAGGATGGAAAGAAGGATTCTGTTATCCTGTCTGCAAAGTATATCCGATATGCAACGTTGGATATGCTAAAAAAAGGCACTTATACACGGCAGATTGATACGTCACATCATAATTATCAATATTATAATCCGCAGAATTTACCCTGGAATCCCAGTGTGAACCTTGGAGCCTATGGGCTTGCCACACGGGATCTATTGTTCCAGCCTAAAAAGACCATTGGCTTTCAGTCTGGTTTTACAGCATTGGAACGTTATTTATTGAACCCCGATTCGGTCCAATATTTTAGGGCCCGTGCGAGGTACTCCGAATTGTCTGCGGTAGGATTCTTTTTTAATGATCAGGTTTTTAGAGCTCGGGTGGCCCAGAATATCAATTCCCAATGGAATATGAATGTCGATTTCCATTCCACCAAAACGGATGGATTTTACCTTGGACAGAATTACTCCGATTTAAAAGCTTCGGTGGCATCCTGGTATGAATCAAAAAATAATCGCTATAATTTGTTGATCAATGGGGTATTTAATCGTTTGGATGCCATGGAGAATGGTTCTATTACGGAAGATCTTCCATTTGCGCCTGGAAATAGACAATCGCCGGACCGATTTATACCAAAATTCTATGATGCGAGTAATACAAATATACCTCGGTCTAAATGGTGGGATAATTCATTTTTCCTGAGACAGTCACTTTATTTGGGGCGATTGGATACGATCGATAAAGGTAAGCCTACGATGGAGATCCATCCGACCAATAGTATGGCGCATAATACGCGTATCCGAAGGCAGACATACAGCTTCTTCAAGAACATGGATGACCAAAATGCAGCATTACCATACAATAATAGAGCATTGGCGCTAAACAATGATAAGACGTTGATCACGAATGTTTCCAATGAATTTGAATATAACTTTTTTCTTAGAGGGAAGTCGGTCTTTAAGAACGAGGCAAAGTTGAATTTGGCTTTTCAGCACGACATGAACTGGGTAGAGCAGAATCAGTTGGACTCCATGCGGTATTATAATAATACTTCAGCCTATCCACAGCCGCTGAAGAAACTGCCGGATAGCACAACATTTGATCGTTTTTATCAGAACGGGATCGTGAAAGGTGAATTAGGGTATAAGTTTTCAGATCGACTTGATTTTAGTTTAAAAGCGAATCAAATCGTATTTGGCCACAACTTTGGAGATTTCTTGTATGAAGCTAAAGCGGATATCTCGATGGGGGATAAAATCGGAAAGGTGACGTTGTCAGCTTATTCACAGAACAAATCTCCGGAGATGGTTTTCGAGAATTTAAATTATACCTACGGAAAATGGAATGATTTAGATCTTAAAAAGACGAAAATTCAGAATCTGGGTTTTCAATATGCCAATCCGATGCTTGGTTTCCATGGTAAGGTGGAGTATTTTTTGATGAACAATTATACCTATTTCGAAGAGTTGTCCAATCCACAGAACGATCCTAAGAAGGATAAATGGATTGTTCCGACACAATTGGATAAAGCTAATTTGCTGAAGGTAACCGTTGGACAAAAATTTAAATTAAACCATTTTACCTTCGATAATCTTGTGGTCTATCAAAAGACAGATCAACAGAACACACTGGCTGTTCCGGAGCTGTATACCTGGCATAGTTTGTATTACAGTAACCTGTTTTATAAAGTTATTGATTATAGTATCGGTCTGGACGCAAAGTTCAACACACCCTATGCCAATCCGAATTATTCAATTGGGACGGGACAGTTTTATAATGCTTACAAACAGATTGAGTTTTCGACATATCCAATCATGGATCTATGGATTACAGCGAATATACAACGGGTGAATATGTTTTTGAGTTATAATTTTTTAAATCAGAACTTCTATCCGCATGGTTACTATACGGTCAGACGTTATCCGATGAATAGTGCTAATTTTAGGTTTGGTATTTCTTGGAAGTTCTATGATTAAAAATTATTTCGGTGTTTCTTAGCTTGTTGTGATATTAAAGGCATAAAATCTTATAAAATAATTTTGAGAATAGAATTTTTAAGCTATATTTGCACACGCAATTAGGGAACGGCGTTCTTTAAAAAAGTATGGAGGCTTAGCTCAGCTGGTTCAGAGCATCTGCCTTACAAGCAGAGGGTCACTGGTTCGAATCCAGTATTCTCCACCAATCCAAAACGGAGGCTTAGCTCAGCTGGTTCAGAGCATCTGCCTTACAAGCAGAGGGTCACAGGTTCGAATCCTGTAGCCTCCACCATACAAAGTCGGAGAATTAGCTCAGCTGGTTCAGAGCATCTGCCTTACAAGCAGAGGGTCACTGGTTCGAATCCAGTATTCTCCACCAATCCAAAACGGAGGCTTAGCTCAGCTGGTTCAGAGCATCTGCCTTACAAGCAGAGGGTCACAGGTTCGAATCCTGTAGCCTCCACAAAAGCATCATCAATTGGTGCTTTTTTTTGGTTAGGGGGTTTAGCTCAGCTGGTTTAGAGCACTACCTCGACAAGGTAGGGGTCACTGGTTCGAACCCAGTAATCCCCACGATAAAAAAAAGCGTTCTTCATGAACGCTTTTTTTTATGGGCTGAATGCGCTGTAAATTTGAAAGTCCCCGATCCGGTATTCAATCTATCTCGGGAATCTTTCGCATTTATTTTCTAACTATTTCCGTTTCTTCCCTAGTTTAATTCCGTAACCTGTTGTCCATTCAATAAAATCAGCTTTACCGCCATGGGCTTTAATGGAAACACCGGCAAAGAAATCTTTGTAAACTTTATAACGTACTCCTGCTCTTAAATACACGGGCATGCTCTCGCCATTGAATTCGTTGCGATGAAGATAGACTCCTACATTTCCGTTGATATAAAGGCGTGAATTTAACACATGATCAATGTAGAATGCGGGGCCGTAAGAAAATAAGGCGGAGAATTTTCCGGCTTTGTCGCCGGCAACCTTCTCGTCGTTTCCACTGGCTGAATAAAATGCATCAAACCCAGCGCCAAGCCGCCATTTGTAGCCGAAATGCTTGCTGTAGTATGCACCTAGCATAGATTTAAAATATTGGCTATCGTGTTCGCGATCAATCTGTTTGAAGCCAAAGGCATAGTTGAAATGGAGTTCCTCTGTTTTCTCCATTTGTGGAATACTACTTTTTCTATAATCAAAAGGCTTGTTTGTTGGTGTATACGAAACCGATAGGCTCAAGGGGACGAGGTTTATCCCTGTGTTCGGTAATGCCAGGGCGCCATTGCTGAAGTGGTGGAAGGCTGCACCAGCCCCTACCTGAAAGTTTTTATTTAGGCGGTAGTTGACCTGAAGTCCAAGATCAATAAATACATTGTTTTTGCTGCCAATAAGTAGGTTGAACGGATTGTCCTCCTCATTGTAGGGGTTGAATCTCCCGGAAAGACCGAGCGCAATGCGGTAGTTGAAATTCCATCTTGAATTTACTTTTGGCCGAATAGGAATGGCGACAAAGCCATAGGCGGCTAAAGGTCGTCCGAGGTGCTCCTGACCAAAAGTACTGCTGTAGATGCCTATGCCGTATATTGGATAGTTGTATATTTCATTGTAAATACTCTTTAATGAGTCTTGAAACTGGGTCTGAAAACCGACTCTAAAATTTAACCCACTATAGTATGAGTCAGCAAGGGTTTCTTTGGAGCGCTCATTGAATTTGAGTTCGCCCCCGCTTTCATGTTCAAGTTGGAATATAAGTCTCGTCTTAGCTGGGGTACGGCTTTGTAAAGTGTCATTCGGATTTTCTATTCGGGGTGTGACCTGTGCTGTGGCACGAAAGGAGAGCAGTGTCAGGGCCACAAAAGCAAGTATTCTTGATCTCATGAAATAAAACGTTAGCGTTTTTTAAAATTTTTGCAAAAATAAGAATGATATATCATTGTAACAACAGTATTTAAACAGTAGCGAAATCAAGTTATAAAAAATGCCATTTTTCAGCCACACCATGTCGGTTAGTGGTGAGAGAAATTAGGCAGCTTAACTATCAGGCTGTCAAATGGGTAAATAATTATTGTTTATGTCTGTAATTATATTGCATATAAAAAGCAATTTATCTAAGTTTGAGGTGAAAAGAAAAAGGAAATATGATTAAAAACCTATTTAGAATTACTGCTGTTACGTTTGCACTAACAACAGCAGGGTGTGCTTTGTTTGCTCAAAACGCCAAATTTGATTGGAAAGAAGCATCTGAGGGGGGGTACACCTACAAGTATGTAACCAACGATCCTACACATTCACGGTTTTATAAGCTAAAAAATGGCTTAACTGTGATTTTGAGTCCGACCAAAAAAGAACCACGTATTCAAACTTACATTGCAACAAAGGCGGGGAGTAAAACAGATCCGAAAGATCACACCGGTTTGGCTCATTACCTCGAGCATATGTTGTTCAAAGGAACGGATAAATTTGGCTCTAAAGACTGGGCAAAGGAGAAACCTTTGTTAGATCAGATTGATGCGCTCTATGAGAAATACAATGGTACAACAGACGAAACCGAACGGAAAGCAATCTATAAGGAAATCGATAAAGTATCTGGAGAAGCTGCGAAATATGCTATTGCGAATGAGTATGATAAATTGATGGCATCAATGGGAGCGGAAGGTACCAATGCTTTCACTTCATTTGAGCAGACTGTTTATCAGGAGCAAATTCCTAGTAATGTAATGGATAAGTACCTTGCTGTACAGGCAGAACGGTTTAGATATCCGGTATTGCGTCTGTTCCATACTGAGCTGGAAGCTGTGTATGAAGAGAAAAATATCAGCTTGGATAAAGATAATCGTAAGGCTGTGGAGTCGATGTTTTCAGCAGCGTTTCCCAATAATAATTACGGAAAGCAGACGACAATTGGTACGGTAGAGCACCTTAAAAATCCGTCTTTGAAAGCGATTCGTGAATATTTTCATACCTATTATGTCCCTAATAATATGGGGGTTATTATGTCGGGGGATTTTGACCCTACCGAGGTGGTGAAAAAGGTGGATAAGACTTTTGCTTTTATGCAGGCGAAAGAAGTTCCGGCCTATACTTTTGATGCGGAGAAACCAATTTTAACTCCTGTTGTCCGCGAGGTTAAAGGTCCGGATGCTGAATTTATGTTAATGGGATTCCGTTTTCCTGGGGCTGCGACAAAGGATGCCCGTATGCTTAATCTGATGAGTCAGATCTTGACAAATGGTTCTGCTGGTTTGATTGATCTGGATTTGGTGAAGAATCAAAAATTATTAGGTGCAGGTGCTTTTCCTTATGTGTTAAAAGACTACTCTTTGCTCCTGTTGCAGGGTAATCCTGGTCAGGGACAGAGCTTGGAAGAGGTGCAACAGCTGCTGTTGCAAGAATTGGCGAAATTGAGAAAAGGTGAATTCTCGGATGATTTGATTACAGCCATTGTCAACAACGCGAAGAAAGATGAAATCAAACAGAATGAAAGTTATGGTGACCGGGCTGAATCATTGATGGATGCCTTTACTTCGGGTCAGGATTGGGCGTCTGTTGTGGGCTATTCGGATGAATTAAATAAAATCACCAAGCAAGATGTAGTGGATTTTGCTAACAAATACTTGAATGACAATAATTATGTAGTTGTTTATAAGCGTAAGGGCGTTGATAATAATGTTGTTAAAGTTGTTAAACCTGAGATTACTCCTGTAACGGTGAATCGTGATGACCAGTCTGAGTTCTTGAAGCGGGTTGAAGCAATGCCAGAGGATAAAATCCAACCGGTATGGGTCGATTATAATAAAGATATTCAGAAAGCTACAGCGAACGGTTTATCTGTACTTGCTGTAAAGAACTCAGATAATGAGCTGTTTTCGCTGTCTTATCGTTTTGATGGTGGAAAATGGAGCAATAAGTTACTTTCATTGGCTGCGGGCTATCTTGAGTTTTTGGGTACAAAAGACAAATCCAGTGAGCAATTCAGCAAGGATTTCTATCAATTGGCTTCTGATTTTTCGGTGTCTGCAGGAAATGAGGAAACCATGGTGTCGATTTCAGGTTTGAATTCCAACTTTACGGCTACATTGAACTTGATTCAGGATTTGTTGCGTAATTGTGTTGCTGATCAGGAGGCTTTCAAAATGTATATTGCCCGTCTTAAAAAAGCGAGAGCAAATGCGAAAGAAAACAAGGGCGCGATCATGGAAGGCCTAAAATCTTATGCTAAATATGGCGCTAAAAATCCGTTTAATAATGTGTTTACAGATGCGGAATTGGATGCTTTAAAAGCGGAGGATTTGGTGAAGGCATTGCACGATTTGGCTAATATGAAACATACGATGCTTTATTTTGGCCCGTTAACTGCCTCGGAATTTGTAGCGAAAGCGAAACCTTTGAAACAAGGTGCTGGAGAGTATGTTCAGGCGAAAAAGGCGGTCGTGTTTGCAGAATTGCCAACAAACAAGAACCAGGTCCTTTTTGCTAATTTCGATATGAAGCAGGCTGAAGTGTTTTGGTATAGAAGTTCAGGAGTATACAACAGTGCCTTAACACCGACTGTTTCATTGTTTAATAATTACTTTGGTGGCGGAATGGGAAGTATTGTCTTCCAGACTATCCGTGAATCGAAAGCATTGGCTTATTCAACTTATGCCTATTATGGACAGCCTTATAAAAAAGAAAACCATTACACCGTTGGGGCCTATGTTGGGACGCAGGCTGATAAGTTTAACGATGCGATTAAAGGCATGAATGAGCTGCTGGATGTGTTGCCTGAAAGCGCTAAAGGGTTGGATATTGCGAAAGTAAGTCTGGAAAAATCAATTGCCAGTGAACGTGTGTTGAATGCGTCTATATTAGGTAGTTATCTAGCTGCACAACGTTTGGGAAATGCAACTGATATTCGTAAAGTTGTCTATGAGCAAGCGCCAAAATTAACTTATGGTGACCTAAGCACTTTCCATAAGAAAGAGATGAGTCAAAAGCCGTACGTTTATTGTATTGTAGCGAAGGAAGAAAGTCTTAAGCCAGAGGATCTTGCGAAACTGGGCGAGGTTAAAAAGCTGGATCTTAAAGAGATCTTCGGCTATTAGATCCCGGATGGCTTGTCTTAAGAATTAGATTAGCGTATGATACGAAAGAAGCCTCCGGTGTTTGCCGGAGGCTTCTTTCGTATCAGGTTTTGTGATGCCCTTTGTTTTTTATTCTTGTTTCACGCTACGGAATCCTTGTTTCACTGTTCGCGAGTAGGATTAGTTTTAAGGTGAATTCGCTATCATGGCTACTAAAACTAGCGTATTAAAACCGGATAATCTCCTCAATCTGTTCGTTGATAAATTGCAGCGTATCTTCTTTGAATAACTGCCCTTCATCATTCAGTTCGTTCTGAACATTGGGTAGAAAGATCTTAAGGGGAAGCACGTGCATTCTTAAGTAGTGGCATATGCCCGTCAGGTGATCTATGCCGCGGAGGTTGCCATAGCGACCTGAGGATAACCCAACCAATGCAGCTTTCTTGTGATAAAAACTAATCGGAAATGTACAGCAGTCAATGAACAGTTTCAGTGCTCCTGGAATACTTCCATTGTATTCGGGAGCGATGAAAATAAATAGCTCAGCTTTACTGACCATTTCTTGGATGGGTTCAAATGCGGTGCTTCTTTTTCCGTAAAGATCTGTTTCTAAAATGTTTGCTGGTAGATCTTCCAACGAAAAGATGTTACTTTCAATTGACTTACGATCAAGTAATTGCTGGTAGCATTTTGCTATTTTTAACGTCTTACTATTGGGACGGTTTGTTCCGGATATTATTAAAATCATTGTGTTGTTGATACTTATAAAAAGCGCATTTTCAAAGTGGATACATATCTTGATTTTTTGTATCTTAGCATCCTGAGGATATGTGCTTTCGATCAATCAAAAGTACGAAATATGCTGAATTAGTTTTGTTAATTTGAATCGCAGATTAAAATTTGGGCAAATTGATCTTCAGAGACGTGAAATGTAGTATAAAATGACATTTTAATTAAGAAAGGTTTTCATTCAAGATGGGAAAAGTAATTGCAATCGCAAATCAAAAGGGTGGGGTCGGAAAAACCACAACGTCAATTAATTTGGCGGCTAGTTTGGCGGTTTTAGAATATAAAACATTGTTGGTCGATGCAGATCCCCAAGCAAACTCTACTTCTGGGATTGGCTTTGACCCTCGTACAATCAGCGCAAGTGTATACGAATGTTTGGTAAATGATTTGGATCCTCGTGAGGCGATTCAATCAACAGAAACACCAAATTTGGATCTTTTACCCGCTCATATTGATTTGGTTGGGGCAGAAATTGAGATGATCAATATGCACGAAAGGGAGTACAAGATGAAAAAGATCTTGGATCAGGTGAAACAGGATTATGATTTTATTATCATCGATTGTTCGCCTTCCTTAGGCTTAATTACAATCAATGCACTATCTGCTTCAGACTCAGTCATCATTCCGGTACAGTGCGAATACTTTGCCCTAGAAGGACTTGGTAAGTTGTTGAACACAATTAAAATCGTTCAAAACCGTTTAAATACAAGTTTGGAGATCGAAGGAATTTTGTTGACCATGTATGATGTTCGTTTAAGATTGTCAAATCAGGTGGTCGAGGAAGTAAAAACACATTTCACAGATTTAGTTTTTGATACGATTATTCAGCGAAATACCCGTTTGAGCGAAGCTCCAAGCTTTGGAATTTCTGTTATCATGCATGATGCGTCCTGCAAAGGGGCAATTAATTATTTGAATTTGGCACGCGAGATTTTACAGAAAAACGGGCATCTTAATGAAATGAATAAAACAGTAACCGCATAATATGGCAGCACATCAGCGTAAAACAGGACTGGGAAGAGGTTTAGGTGCGCTATTAAACGATAGTGTAGAAGTTCCTGCTAAAAGTAATCAGCAAGTGGAAGAGGCTCCTCTAGTTACATCAACTGCTGTAAAAACAACAAAAGAGAATGGCAGTATCAGCCATGTTCGTGTAGAAGAAATATCTGTCAACCCTTTTCAGCCGCGTACGGAATTTGATCCGGTTGCTTTACAGGAGTTATCGGAATCAATTATTTTACAAGGATTAATTCAGCCGATTACCGTACGTAAAATTTCGGACGGTAATTATCAGTTGATCTCCGGGGAGCGACGTCTCCGCGCTTCTCGCTTGGCCGGTATTACCGAAATCCCAGCGTATATCCGTACCGCCAACGACCAGCAGATGCTGGAAATGGCCCTGATTGAGAATATTCAGCGGGAGAACCTAAATGCGATTGAAGTAGCCTTGAGCTTTCAGCGCATGATTGAGGAATGTAATCTAAAACAGGAAGAATTGGGGGAGCGAGTCAGTAAAAACCGTTCTACTGTTACAAATTATCTCCGTTTATTAAAACTCCCACCTGTCATTCAAGCGGCAATACGTGATGGAGCATTGACCATGGGACATGCTCGTGCCTTGATTAATATTCCTGAGGTTGATAAACAGCTTTATATCTTTAAGTTGATTATTGATCAAGGTTTATCCGTTCGTAAGGCGGAGGAGTTGGTTCGTGAGTTACAAAAAGGCGGTAAGAAAAAAGCCGGGAAAGATAAAGCTCCGATGTCTTTTCAATTGCAGAAGATTGAAGATGATCTGGCTTCGAAATTTTCTTCTCGTGTCAAATTGAATCTGAAGAGTACAAAAGGAAAAGGAGCAATTGAGATTCCTTTTGAATCGGAAGATGATTTAAGTCGCATTCTTGAATTGTTAGATTGGTAATATGGCCAAGTTAATAAGCTTGATATTTGCGGTGTTTGCACTGTCGGTGGTACATGGACAGACTGTGGATACAATTCCTAAGAAACAAATAACACCCGTCAAAATAGATAGCATAAAGCAAAAATCGGTACAGGATACCGTAAAGAAGGAATCTCGGAAGGAACGTAAAAAACGGGAGAAGGAGGAGGCTAAGGCGAAAGAGAAGGTTGTATTCAAGGATTCGACACGCTTGGCTATTGAAGCAAAAAATAAACAGGCTTGGAAACGTTCTTTGGTCCTTCCAGGCTGGGGACAATATACCAACGGTGGCGTTTGGTGGATAAAAGTGCCTGCAATCTATGGTGGCTTAATAACAACCGTACTTGTTTTTGATTTTAATAACCGTTATTATAAGGAATTACTGGGGGTGTTACAGGACAAAGCTCTTGGTAAGCCTATTGATCCTTATTACATCGGAATCTCAGACCAATCTATCATCCGAGCAAAAGATAATGCGCGGCGAAATCGAGACCTCATGGTGCTACTTACGTTAGGTGTTTATGGCCTGAATGTCGCAGAGGCTTATATTGACTCGATGCTTAAATATCGCTGGAGCATTGGCGACGATAAACCCAAAAAGACTGCTTTCTTAATTGGACCTACTTTAATGGATGCGAGTCTCGCGTCGGGAACTTATTCATTTAAACCTACTGTAGGACTTAAATTAACCATGAAATTCAATTAACTTCCGTATTCCTAAGGTGGATATTTCGATTGGAAATGATTGTTGATCAGGGTTTATCTAATTTGTCTTTTAGTGAATATTGCATATACACTGCTCGTTCAGATTGATGTTTGTGGTTTTTAAACATGGGTATTTCATTGGAATTTTTTAATTTTAAAAATAAACTATACTTTTTTTTCTAAATATATGAACATCATTCTCTTGGGATATGGCAAAATGGGGCAGATTATCGAAAGATACGCACTGAAAAGAGGCCATCAAATTTTTTTAGTTGTCGATGAACATAATCGTCCTAACCTGACTGCTGATGATATCAAAGGGGCTGATGTCGCAATAGACTTTAGTGTACCTTTCGCGGCACTGGATAATATGAATCTTTGCCTTGAGGCAGGTGTACCTATTGTCGTCGGAACAACCGGTTGGTATGATCAACTGGAGGAAGTTAAGGCGAAGTGTTTGGAGGCTGATGGTTCCATTTTGTATGGATCTAACTTTTCCATCGGAGTGAATGTATTCTTCCATATCAATAGAATGTTGGCGAAGGCCTTACAGCCGTACAAACAATATGATGTCCAGGTAGAGGAGATACATCACATTCACAAACTGGATGCACCTAGTGGTACAGCAATTACGATTGCTGAGGGGATATTGGATAATAGCGATGTGAAAACCAACTGGGTGAATACGGTTATTGGTGATCAGGATGAAATTATTCCAAAACCACAGGAGCTTTTAATTGAAAGTCATCGTATCGAAGAGGTTCCGGGAACACATACGGTACTTTATAGTTCTGAGGTTGACCAAATAGAGTTTAAGCATACCGCACATAGCCGCGATGGATTTGCCTTAGGAGCTGTAGTTGCTGCTGAATGGTTGAATGGCAAAAAAGGTTTCTATCAGGTTACTGAAATTTTTGATTTTAATAAATAGTATTAATAAGTAGATTATGGGCTTAATTATATTTGCGGTTTTAACAGCAATATCGGGATATGGACTGTGGCAATTGTTTGTTAAAGCTGGCAGAAATGGCTGGGAAGCAATCGTACCTTTTTATAGCCAGTATATTCAGGCGAAATTGACAGGAAGACCTACATGGTGGGTAGTTTTATTGCTCGTACCGATTGTCAATGTCTTTGTTTTCTATAATCTTTACCTTGATTTTATCCATTGCTTTGGAAAACGCCGTTTTTGGGAGAATGCTGCTGCAGTTTTAGTACCTTTTATTGTTCTGCCAATGTGGGCAAAGGACAATAACGTACGTTTTTTGAATGGCTTATATGCTAAGAATTTAAAGGCTGCAAGCCAAGAAGGTCTTGAATTGACTGAAGAGAAGCGTGCCGAAATTGCACTCGAATCTTATAAAGAATATAAAATTAAATATCCGTACAAGAAATCGATGGTACGCGAATGGGCAGATGCCATTGTATTTGCAACCGTAGCGGCATCGCTTATTCGTGGCTTCCTGATTGAAGCTTATATGATTCCAACAGGATCTATGGAGCGTACCTTGTTGATCGGGGATTTCTTATTTGTGAGCAAGTTAAATTATGGTCCCCGTGTTCCTAATACGCCGATTGCCTTTCCTTTTGCGCATCATACGATGCCCATCACTGGCGGAAAAGCATATTCTGAATTGATTGAGCTTCCTTATAAACGTTTGCCAGGATTTCAAAAAATTGAACGTAATGATGTCGTTGTTTTCAATTTTCCTGCGGGTGACACTGTCGCGCTTGAAAACCAAAATTCAAGTTATTATGATCTTGTTCGAGTTTATGGTTGGCAGACTATCAATTCTCAGTTTACAATTCAGGCAAGACCTATCGATAAGAGGGAGAACTATATTAAACGCTGTGTTGGATTGCCTGGCGATAAGATTTTCATGAAAGATGCTAAACTCTTTGTGAACGATCAACCAGGATTTGATCCTCCAGAAAGCCAATTGGACTATCTTGTATTAACGGATGGTACCCCATTAAATATGGATAGATTACGGGAGTTGAGAATAGAAGCGGTCGGTGGCGATCAGCAGCCTGGCGTTTATCAGTTGTTCATGACAAAAGATGAACTAGCCATTGTAAAATCTTGGTCGAATGTCAAAGAAATCAGAAGGAATCCTGTTGGAGAAGGAGCTTATCCGTATGATCCACAATACAAATGGAATTTTGACAATTTTGGACCGATTTTAATCCCGAAGAAAGGATGGACAGTGGCATTAAATGCACAGACTCTGCCCATTTATGAAAGAGCTATCCGTGTTTACGAGAATAACAAGTTAGAAAAACGTTCGGATGGGATCTATATCAATGATGTGAAAGCAGACCATTATACGTTTAAAATGGATTACTTTTGGATGATGGGTGATAATCGCCATAATTCCCTGGATTCAAGGGGCTGGGGATTTGTTCCCGAAGATCATGTTGTCGGAAAGGCTTTATTTACTTGGATGAGCTGGGATGACATTGGTACAGGACTTTCGAAAATTCGCTGGAACCGTATCTTTAAAGGAATTCATTAATAATTGCAAGTTCAGCAATAGTTTTGCTATTTTGAGGGTAATAAAAAGGGCTTTCGTTTAAGAAAGCCCTTTTCTATTTATGCATTTTTGTGCAATTCGGTAGATCACAAGAAGCTCATTTATAAAGTTAGCGCTCTTCGCCGAACATGCTATTACTTCAAACAAGCCAGATAACGTTTGATTGTTTCTTCTAATCCTAGGTATAGTGCATCAGAGATGAGGGCATGGCCAATACTTACTTCCAGGAGTTCAGGGATATGTTGGTTGAAATATTGCAAATTGTTGAGATCTAAGTCATGGCCCGCATTTAGACCTAAACCGACTTCACGTGCTTTTAATGCAGCTTTGAAATACGGTTTTATAGCGAGTTCCTTGTCAAAGCCATATTCCGTGGCAAAACCTTCTGTGTAAAGTTCAATGCGATCTGTTCCTGTTTCTGCCGCAGCCTCTACCATTTCTTCAACCGGATCAACAAAAATAGAAACACGTATACCTGCATCTTTGAACAATTTGCACATATCTTGTAGGTAGGCTTTGTTCTTAATGGTATCCCAGCCATGATTCGAGGTCAATTGTCCTTCGGTATCTGGCACTAAGGTTACTTGTGCTGG
Source organism: Sphingobacterium siyangense (assembly GCF_007830445.1). Classification (GTDB taxonomy): domain Bacteria; phylum Bacteroidota; class Bacteroidia; order Sphingobacteriales; family Sphingobacteriaceae; genus Sphingobacterium; species Sphingobacterium siyangense. The sequence goes on from NZ_VLKR01000021.1 coordinate 67,300, forward strand.
TTTATTGGCCAATACAAGGTCAATAAATTTCTGTTCCTGGCAATTTCCTTCAATATTGAGTTCGGTCTGGATTGCTGCTTTTAAGTCAAAGACATCCTGATAGCGAATATGTCTTTCATCAGGTCTCGGGTGGACAGTGATACCCTGTGCTCCAAAACGTTCACAGGCTAATGCTGCAGATACTAGATTAGGATTATTGCCACCTCTGGAATTTCTGAGCGTTGCGATTTTATTGATATTTACTGAAAGTCTAGTCATTTTCCTGTATGTTATGTTGTAAAAATACAAATAATATCTATTTTTTTTTAACTTGCATATATGGATGGAATCGACTATAGCCTGTTTAGCGGCTTTCGCCTATTGGACGTTATTGATATCATATTGGTAGCGATTATTATCTACTATATCTATAGTTTGATTAGAGGGACCATTGCTGTTAATATCCTGATTGGTGTAGCACTGTTTTATGGTGTTTATATAGTCGTTAAGCAGATGCACATGCGTTTACTGACCGAGATATTCGGCGGTTTTATATCTGTAGGGTCCATTGCATTGATTGTCGTGTTCCAACAGGAAATCAGGCGGTTCTTACTGCACGTTGGGAAGAACATATCCATGAAACGGAAAAAAGTTTTTTGGTCATTTATCGGGAATAAGAAAGCTATACAAAAGGATTTGACGGAAGACTTAAAACCGGTTATTGAAGCCTGTAGAAGCATGTCGCGTACACGGACAGGTGCTTTATTGGTTTTTTCAAAATATTTTGATGAGGAGTATTATCAGAGTAGTGGTGAGTATATCGATGCCCATATTTCGAAGCGCCTGATTGAAAGTATCTTTCATAAAAATAGTCCTTTGCATGATGGAGCAGTCGTTATTGTTGATTTTAAGATTATGACAGCATCTTGTGTGCTACCATTGTCGGATAGTGAGGATTTGCCGCTGCAATTCGGACTACGCCATCGCGCTGCTATTGGGGTGACGGAAATCTCGGATGCGATTGCTGTTATTGTCTCTGAAGAGACCGGTGAGATCTCTTTTGCGAAAGACGGAAATGTCAATATGAACGTTTCACCAGAAGAACTTGAGCAATTGCTAAAAGACGAGCTATAAAACTAAAAGCCGATTTATAAAAAAGGCTTTAAATGCAATGCCCCCAAAAAGTGAGATACTTTCTGGGGGCATTTTTTAGCTATAAATACCTATTTCTTTGCAGCGTTGATAACTTGTGTGTTCAATTTGATGTATTCACTATTTTTATCTGCTGTGGCAACTTCAAGACCTTTCGTTGCAGTTTCTATTGCACCTTTTTTATCTCCAGCTTTTAATTGAGCTTTTGCTTTCCAATAAAGGACGTGGGCAGCTTTAGGTTGAGCTTTGGCGGCTTCGTCATACCAGTTTAGCGCTTTATTTAGATCTAAGTTATTACTGAAGTAATATTGGGCTGCGGCAAAATAAGGTTTTTTCTCGCCCTTCATAGCTTCGTCGATGGAAGCTAATATTTTAGCCTGTTGATTGACTTTGAGATCAACCTTTACTGACGTTTTTTCCCAAGCCAAACTCAATACAGCACCTGTAGGCGTAACATTGTCGAAAGAAATGCTGAAAGTTTCTACTGGATTTGCTAGCGTATGAGGTTTCACATTGAAGCGCAAAGCATCTTCACTTTGTTTATAGGTATAGGCGCCCCATTGTTTTGTGTTTTTACTGATGATGATCGTCCATTCCGATTTGTTGGGGATTGTGAAAAGAGCATAGGTTCCGGCGGAAAGCTTGTGTCCATTCAGCTCAACATCCCCTTCAAAAGTTAATGTGGTATTTGTATTTGCACCTGTGCGCCATACTTCGTTGTAAGGAACAAGATCACCAAAAATCTTACGACCGTTCACGCTAGGTCTGCTGTAATTAAGGGTTACGTTTTCAATACCTAAACCTTGTGTAACTGTCTGTGAGCTACTTGCTGCAGGTAGCTTTAGCTGAGCAAAAGATTCGTTGACCGTAAACATCATTGTTGCGGCAATGGCAATTGCAAAAAGATTCTTTTTCATCTGTATCATTGTTTGTTTGTTGTATGCTTAATCCTGTGGTTCAATATGCTCTTGATATGCATTTGATCATAACTTCTATTTCTCCTGTTGAAAAACAGAAAATCTGATTATAGCATGGCTGTAATATTTAATGGCTCTTACAGCATCTATCTCCTAAAAATAGGAAGAATTTTAAGAAAAAAGGGCATCTATTTTTTAGATGCCCTTTTTTCCTAAAATATAAGATGGATTTACATTAATTCGTTTTGCCAACTTTATGGCCTACTATAGAGAAAAACATAATGTATAGATAGCCCGGAATCATTGCATATAGGAATGCATGTTGAAAATCAATATGTAAATGATCTTTTAACAATCCGTAGATCAAAGGCCATATAGCACCACCTGCAATACCCATAATCATGATGGCTGACCCTGTTTTCGTGAACTTTCCGAGGCCTTTAATTCCTAGCGGGAAGATCGCTGGCCACATGAGGGAGTTAGCGATTCCTAACAAGGCAACGAATATAAATGAAGTTGTACCAGTCGTAAAAACAGAAATAATGGTGAATGTGATGCCAATGATTGTGCAAATGCGTAAGGCCATTTGTTGTGATACAAATCTTGGAATAGAAATAATACCAATAATATAACCGATCAACATACAAGCGAGTGTAAATGCTGTTGCATAGGTTGTAAAGAAAGGATCAACTTTCAGTTCGCGTGCATAGACGCCAATGATATCTCCCGCCATAACTTCGACGGCCACACAGAAGAAGATTGCCAAAGCTCCCAAGAACAAATGTGGATATTGAAATATCGATGTTTTCTTTGCTGCCACAGTTCCGCTTTCTGCGCTGGTTTCTTCTTCTGCATCCACATCGACCTCAGGCAGGTGTGTGAACTTTAAGAATATTGCGAAGGCAACGAATATAATTGCTAGCGAGATGTATGGAGTATGTACGCGTTGAAGAAGATCATCTAAGATCGCATTCTTTTGGACAAGATCCGTTGTTGCTTCCAATTTTGCTGTTACCTTTTGAGCATCTTTTAAAAAGAGTGTTCCGAAAAGGATAGGTACAATGATACCAGCCGATTTATTGAAAAATCCAGCTATTGAAATACGTTGTGCAGCGCTATCAATGGGACCAATAATACTTAAGTAAGGGTTAACGGCTGTTTGTAATAATGCCATTCCTGAACCTTGGATGAAAATTCCTGTTAAAAATAGGCCGTAGCTTCTATTATCTGCCGCAGGAATAAAGATCAAAGATCCTAAACCTAATATAATAAGACTGACAACTAAACCATTTTGGAAACCAATTTTTTTAATGATGACTGAGCTTGGAAGTGCTAGGAAAAAATAAGCAATATAGGAAGCAAAGGTTACGAAGAAAGCTTGCAAATCTGTTTCGAGGTTACAAGCAATTTTTAAGAATGGAATTAAGGTTCCGTTTGCCCAGGTAATAAAACCGAGGATAAAAAATAAACCACAGCAGATGGCCATAGGGCGGAAAGCTGTTTTACCAACGTTAGGATTAGTGGTCATGTTTTGTTTTATTATATTTAGTTAAGTTATCGTTCGAGGATTGGTAAATCAGCAGGAATAAGGAATGAACAAACGATTGCGCTTCATAATTACTGATTTTTAAAGTATCCATCCTACAAGACTACTTAAATTTCTTGAATATTGGAAATAAATAAAGGCATATTTTTGGGGGATTTTGATAATTAATTGACAAAAAAAAGAAGGATAAATTGTGAAATTTATCCTTCTTTGCTTATAAATATTGTCGAATTGTAATTGGAACGTGGTGATAAATCGAGTTAGCAAGAGCCGTATAGTTATCGTTATTTTGGAACGATAGCTACTGTAAGTCTTGAGATACAATTTAATTTGTTGAAGCGATCGTACATTTTTATTTCCCAAATATGTGTGGATCGACCAATGTGTATTGGGCTACATTTTGCTGTTATTACGCCGCTACTTACCGGGCGTATATGATTGGCATTTACTTCAAGTCCAACTCCGCGGTATTTTTCTGGATCAACCACGAGGTTAGATGCGATACTTCCCAAAGACTCCGCCAGAACGACAGAAGCGCCGCCATGTAAAATACCATGTGGTTGCTTGACTTTATCTGTTACCGGCATGGTCGCCGTGATGGAGTTGTCATCAATTTCTGTCGCTTGAATCTCGAGCAGACCCGATAGGTATTTGTTGAAAAATACGTTTATTTCCTCAATGCTGTAATGCTGAAACCAAATTTTTGACATCGTCTGAGTTTAAATAACGTTCTTGAATAATGATGCGATGATGATTAAGGTGACCAGCAATGACATACAAGAGTGCTTTTACACTTGTTAGCCGTTCAGATGCCATCCCTTTACGTTCCAATTCAACCTCATTAAAACTGTTGAAAAGCATCATGTTCGCTTTGCGAAGAAAAGTAAATTCCTTACTCAGACTTTCTAAAGTGCGATCGTTGTAACGGGAATACTGAATGAAGTAGTCTTGGTCGTATCCAGCGAGCTCTTTAAGGTCATTACGTGAAAAACGCAATGCCCGATAAGCCATGATACGCTCATTATCGATGACGTGGCCAACAACTTCCTTGATTGTCCACTTATCTTCGGCGTATTTAAAATTACCTCTTTCCTCTGGTATCGTGTCCAGAAATGCTGGAAAGGAGAGCGTTTGTTCTTCTAGTGCATCGAACACATTATCGACGACAGTCTCAATATAAGGCGCGTAGACCGCTGGATATTCGTCAGATTTGAGTGGCTTCATATTTTAAGTTGCTTTTTAAGATTATTCGAAATGTTGTTCCTTTACCTACTTCAGATTCTTTTACAAAAATTTGCCCCTGGTGGTACCGCACCATTCTTTTTGTCAGACTAAGGCCAAGCCCCCAACCTCTTTTCCGTGTTGTGAACCCCGGCTGGAAAACAGATTCAAAATTAGATCTCGGAATTCCTTTGCCCGTATCACTAATGTCTATAAAAATTTCTTCTTTCGCAATATTTTCTGAAATATTAACAGTTATCTTTCCTTCTGTGCCAATGGCATTTACTCCGTTTTTCAATAAATTTTCGATAATCCAATCAAAGAGTGGAATATTAAGCTGTGCTTCAAGATGTGTGTCTCCTTTTAATTCGAAAGCAATTTTATTACTGGTTCGTATGCGAAAATAATCCATGTAATTTTTGATGACATCATACAGGTTATGGTTAGTCAGTACGGGAGTAGATCCTATTTTTGAAAAGCGGTCGGCGACGATTTCAAGTCGCTTAATGTCATTTTCCATTTCATTTAGGGTGTCATCTTCTTCGGCATCAAATTTTATGCGAATCAATTCTAACCAACCCATCAACGATGAAATAGGGGTACCCAATTGATGTGCGGCTTCTTTTGTTAGCCCTACCCAAACGAGATTTTGTTCAGATTTCCGGATAGAATTGAAAACGGTATAAGCAATAATGAGAAAGAGGGCAATCAGCGATAGTTGTACATAAGGAAACACCCTTAACTGTTGCAAAAACCATGAATCTTTATAATACACATGCCATTTTTGTCCATTTTCCAATTCCAACGTAATAGGCGGATGGCTTTTCTTCATAAACGCAAGCTGTTTTTGAAAATAAACGGGATCATAATCGAGATGTTTTGTAACACTGTCGTTGTGTCCGGGTTTAATATTTGTCTTTGTGGAATCGAGGTTACGCCAGAAAATGATGTCTTCCTTGTCGTCAGTAATAATTGCGGGTAAATTTAGACTGTCTCTTACGGCGTAAATAAATGTAATGAATTCATCATCAACATCGGGCATGGTCATTATATTTTTGGTACTCATAGCCCATACCTCAGCCTTCGAACGTTCGGCATGTGCAAGATTTCGAACGAGGTAATTGGTATAAACCAGGGAGGCGACAGCAATGACTGCTGCAAAGATAAGCAAGATAAATTTCCAGCGTTGCTGGCTAATCTGATAGGGTTTCATGATTCCGTATTCGTGTCCTTCATTTGCAAATTACTGAATAAATGTCTGTTTTCTGCACTTTTATTTCATTGATGAGGTTATCGTGCCGCCCAAATCAAAAATTTTGTGGTAATTTTGCGCCATGAGTTCAGAAAGAAAAGTAAGAGTGCGTTTTGCACCAAGCCCGACAGGTGGTCTTCACCTTGGTGGGGTACGTACAGCTTTGTTTAATTTTCTCTATGCGCGTCAGCATCAGGGAGATTTTATTTTACGTGTCGAGGATACGGACCAAACTCGTTTTGTCCCAGGTGCTGAGGAATATATCAACGAATGCTTAGCATGGTGTGGTTTGACTCCAGATGAAAGCCCATTAAAAGGAGGCGAGTACGGACCTTACCGTCAAAGTGAGCGAAAACCATCTTACCGGAAATATGCTGAACAGCTGATTGAGAATGGTTATGCTTACTATGCTTTTGACACAGCAGAGGAGCTGGATGAGCAGCGTAAGTTACAGCCTAATTTTCGATATAGTCACGAGAACAGACTTCAATTACGTAATTCATTGAGTTTGTCTGCCGCTGAAACTCAACAATTATTGGATGCGGGCACACCGCACACCATCCGTATAAAGATTCCAACTGATGAAACGGTATCGTTCACTGATATGATCCGTGGAAAGGTTGCTTTTGATACAAATCTTGTCGATGATAAGGTATTGCTTAAGGCAGATGGCATGCCGACTTATCACCTCGCTGTTGTTGTAGATGATAAGGCCATGGAAATATCGCATGTATTCCGTGGTGAAGAGTGGTTGCCTTCGGCACCTATCCACATCTTATTGTGGGAATACCTTGGTTGGGGGGATAGTATGCCAGGCTGGGCGCACCTTCCATTGATCCTTAAACCAGATGGAAACGGTAAACTAAGCAAGCGTGACGGTGATCGTTTGGGTTTCCCTGTTTATGCTATGAACTGGACCGATGCTAAATCTGGCGATACAACAAAAGGATTCCGTGAGATGGGCTTCTTACCCGAGGCTTTTGTCAATATGCTCGGCGTGTTAGGTTGGAATGATGGCACCGAACAGGAGCTTTTCTCCTTAGATGAATTGATTCAGAAATTTGGTGTTGACCGTATCAGTAAAGCCGGTGCGAAATTTGATTTTGAAAAAGCAAAATGGTTCAACCATGAATGGATTAAACGCACGTCGACAGAATCCTTGTTGCCAAAGATCAAAACAGTATTGGAAGATCATCAAGTAGATGCCGATGAAGCTTACGTGAGCAGGGTATTGGATGCTGTGAAAGAGCGTTTAACTTTTGTTGAGGACTTTTGGAGTCAGGCGTCTTTCTTCTTTTTGCAACCTGCGGAATATGATTTGAATGCTGTGAAGCCTAAGTGGACTGCTGAAAAAACAGCATTTTTTGAGGGTATAAACCAGTCATTCGAAGGATTTGATACGTGGAAAGCTGCTGAATTGGAGCCTTTCTTCAAAGATGCGATTCAGGCATCGGGAATGAAAATGGGTGAGCTGATGATGCCATTCCGGATTATGTTGGTAGGCGGTAAATTTGGACCAGATGTCTTTCAGATTGTTGAATTGCTCGGTAAAAACGAGGTCATAGCACGTGTGAAAAAAGCTCTTAAAGAATTTGATGCTTAAATAGATTAAGTACGAGATACCAAAAAGGGGGTGTCTGCATTGATTTGCAAACAGCCCCTTTTTTTGAAAGAACCAGTTTAATTGATGCGTATTGTTTTTATGAAGGCATCAATGAGCTCGTGATACTTGGTTTATTAGGCCGAAAGAATCTTCGGTTCGCTTTCATTGCTGTTACTGCTTGCGAAAGCATGAAAGTTGTATATAGGAGATTTAGCTGCCTCATTTACAAGTATGGGATTCTTAGGCGCATGAAAAGTGTTTTGGCTGGGCCGAATAAAAATATTAGCCCTGTGACCAGCATTCCCAGGATTCCCAGATAAGTAAATATCTCCATGTTACTGATTAGTGATGCTTGCTGACTTAGGGTTCCCGAAATACTTTTGCTTGCAATACGACCTGCTATTTGATCTCCATATATTCCGGTATATTTGTCCATTAATGTATTCCAATAGTTTATTGTCAGTGGGTTGCTTGTATTCAGTGTCTGTTCGAGTTGAATATAATGCTTTTGATTTAGTGTATAGCTGGCATTTTGAATAAGTGCAAATCCGACATTCGTACTCCAAAACCGAACGGTTGTGCCCATGAGGCCTGCATTGCCAGCATGATGGGATTCTACACCTGTCAAAATATAAATAACCAGTGGTGTAAAAAGCCATCCTTGTCCGATTCCTTGAATAAACAAAGGAAGCCCGATTGCCCAGATTGTGGTATCAGGGTAAAATATAGGTACAAATAAAAAACATGAAGTCGCCAATATCAAAAAGCCAAAACCAAAGATATATTTAGGAGATACATCGCGGAGGAGTAAGAATCCTGAACTGCCAACACCCAGTATTGTACCAAGGACATTGATGTACTGTACATCAACAATATAATGCCAGGGCCACTTCCATACGGTAGCCATCACTGTGTATACATTATTGAGACAGCTGCGAATAATATAAAAGAGAAAAAATAGGATAACACCAAAGATCACATTTTTGTATCTGAGGATCTCAAAATGAAACAGCGGTCTTTTGACAATCCGCTGTTTAATGATGAAAAGTGCTCCGAAAATAAGGAAAAGTGCGAAGTTGATGGTGATCTTGGAGCATTCAAACCAATAGTATTTGCGACCATAAATTAAAACGTAGGCCCCGCAGCTCAATGATATCAATAAAAATAGACAGCTGGCCAGATCCAGTTGATAGAGTGGAAACTTTTTACCCAAGCGATTATTGTTGAGTAACAGCAAGGCTATTGCAATCACTATCAAATGCCAATAGAGTACGACATGGATCATATCTTGCCATCCATAGTCCATTATGCTTTCTTTGAGTAAGGATGTCGTTAAAGTTGATCCTGTAAGCATAAAGGTATATAGGAAAAAATAGGCGATCGTTCGGCTTTTGGTATGCTTAATCTGCATCATAAGCAGTGGAAGAAAGCATGCACCTTCCAACACACAGAAAATACCTTCGATCACGCGGAGAATACCAATAAGGAAAGGGTCTCTTGTAAGTGAAATACCGAGTAGAATAAGGATGGAGAGGCTACAGGTCAAGAGTATGTATGTCCTTACCCTAAAAAACGAAAACAGCCGTTGAAATATGAGTAAGGTAACGACAATGGCACCATACATCAAGGATAGAAAATACTGAATATCCTCAGCTTCAATATCCAGTGCCGAAGCGGTAAATGCCGTATTGGAATGGAAGAGCGACATTAGCATGAGATGTGGGAACATCGCTACGATCATTAGCGGGAGTTTTATCCATTCGGGTACCCAGCTGTAGTATAAAGATTTGTTCGTACTCATGGGCGATTAGGATTGATGGGCGGCATGGACAACGACATTCATACCTGCACGTAATTTCTTGAGATCCTGATTTGGATCAAATACAATTTTAATGGGAATCCGTTGCTCAATCTTTACGAAATTTCCGGTTGCATTGTCTTGTGGTATCAGGGCAAATTTGGAACCTGATGCCGGAGAAAATGAGTGGATTCTTCCTTTAAAACTGAGTTTGGGAAAAGCGTCGACCTGTATAGTAACGATAGTGCCTTCTGCAAGATTTTCGAGTTGAGTTTCCCTAAAGTTAGCGTTGATCCATTTCTCTTCACTAATGACATTGGCAAGTGTCTGACCTTCCTTTACATATTGTCCTGCTTGGATGGTTCGTTTTCCAACAAAGCCATCATAAGGTGCTGTAACTACGGTATACGAAAGAAAAAGCTGTGCATTTGTTTTTGCGGCCTTTTTAATATTGATATTGGCTCTTGCCGGTAGTTCGCTTGTTTTTTCTTTGTTGGTGTTTAGTTGAGCTGAATTATATTCTTCGATTATAGTGTGCAGTTGTGCCAATGCTATATCATATGCTGCTTTGGCATTATCGTACTGTTGTTGGGTCGCAGCCTCTGCTTCAAATAAATTCTTGAATCGCTTGTAATCCTGTTCGGTCTGCCATACACTTACTTTTGCCGCTTCTAATCTTGCCTTTTGAACAGAAATGCTATTGGCTGTTGCATTGGCTGTTTTGCTGATTACCTCAGCATTGCTCTGGCTACTTTGGAGCTCGGCATTCGCCATATCAACCTTTGTTTGATACTCACTGGCATCTATAATTAATAAGGTATCGCCCCGATGTACATATTGGTTTTCCTCAAATCGTACCTCCTTGATAAAACCAGAAACCCTACTGGCAATAGGTGTCAAGTATTGATCAATTTGTGCGTCATTTGTTGTTACATATTGATTGGTAAAAATAAGGTGTCTGACTAAGACGCCGATACCGGTCAATAATAATAGGCTGGCAAATATGACGAGCATTTTATTAAATCCTTTTGTTTTGTCTTTTTTATCTTCTTTATTCATTGTTATTTTGATTGCGTAATTTTAATAGTCTGCTTTATGTGTTTATAGTGTGTCAACACAGGCGAACTGTGTACTTTTAGCATCATCTAAATTTACAGTTGAGCCTTTTTATTTGATCCGATGTTGTAGGAGACTTTTAAAAATTTAATTAAAGTCCGTTGTGCCAGTATTCAGTTCCGCTTATGATGTACTCGGAGTAGCAATTTTTCTGTTTTTGTATGTTACTTAATCAGGGTTACCCGGAATACGAGCAAACTTCCTCTGAGAGCATGAGCATATGGCTGTACAAAGATACTGTGGAATAGAAACGTTTTGTTTTGTATAGTCGGACGGATATATGTTCATTTGCGCCATGTTGTAGGAAAAGTGTAATTTTAAGTTATGGAAGAGGAAAAACTTGTAGCTATTGATGCTGACCAATATGATTTTTATGTAGACCATATGTATGTCGATCGTATCGATTCTCGTGAGTACAAACATAAAAAGGCGCGGCTGCTCTATGCTGACGGTGGTATTATTCATGTGTTTACAACAACAAAGCACTGGTATTTGCCAGCAAGGTTTTATATGTGGATTCCGGCAAATACAACTTATCATCTGGAAAGTACAAGCTCTCGTATTCCGCTATATAGTTTTTATTTCAAGGAGAAGCAGCATATGCCGTCCGTACTTTCAACGCCAAATATATTTCTAAGCAATGATCTGGTGCGTGAAATGTTTTTATTTGCTCAGGATTGGAGCGGAGGGATCAGCAAAACGGCTGATTATTCAAAGTACTGTCTCTTGCGTGCGATGATGGCGATTATTCCGGATACGAGTTCACCAATAGATGCTTTTCCGATGCAGCATCCTTATCCTAAAAGTGAAAAACTCAGGAGCGTAGCGAGATATCTAAATAGCAATATTGATCAAGCATTTACCATTGAACAGGTTGCTGTGCGCTTTGGTATGAGCAGCCGCTCGTTGTCACGGTTGTTTAAAGAAGATATGGGGATTAGTTATATCCGTTTTTTAAGAGCCATACGAATTGCGAAAGCCCTGGAACTGATGTCTGAGAATAGCTATTCCATTCTAGAAATAGCCATGCGTGTAGGGTACAATGAGCTGTCTTCTTTTAGCAATATTTTTACGCGTGTAACGGGTATCCGTCCATCGATATATATGGCGAAGATTAATGAATATAAACAGTAATGTTTTTATTTAGGCCAAAAGTTCCTGCAAATCTTCCTGTGATAGTGACTTGATGAAGCTTTCTTCTGTCGTGATCAGGCTTTGTGCAATCGACTTCTTTTTATTCTGTAAAGCTAATATCTTTTCTTCGACGGTATCTTTACTGATAAATTTATAGATAAACACGTTGCGCGTTTGACCGATGCGGTGTGAACGGTCTACAGCCTGTTGTTCCACAGCTGGATTCCACCACGGATCCAGAATAAAAACATAGTCAGCTTCAATCAGATTGAGTCCCACCCCACCTGCTTTTATCGATATAAGGAATAACTTGGTATCGTTGTTTTTACGAAATTGGCTGACGGCTTCATCCCGATTCTTTGTGCCGCCATCCAGGTAGGCATAATTTGTTCCTTTATGATCGAAATACTGACGGAAAATATTGAGCTGTTTTACGAATTGGGAGAAAATCAGCACTTTGTTGCCTCTTCGCATGACCATCTCAAGCGTTTCAATGACAGCTTCAAACTTGCCGGAATCACCCGAGAATTTCTCATCCACCATTCTGGGATGATTGGCTAATTGTCGGAGCTTTGTCAGGCCTTGCAACAACGCAATTTGCGTAGATTTAGGCTTGCTGTCCAATTGTCCGTCAAGAATTGCATTGCGATATTCAGATTTGACTTTTTCGTACAACTCGGATTGTTTTTCAGTCATTTCACAATAAAGGATCTGTTCAGTTTTTGGCGGTAATTCTGTTGCCACCTGATCTTTTGTACGTCTTAATATAAATGGTTTGACAATCGCTTGAAGACGCTGTGCTTTTTCTTCATCTTTTTTCTTTTCTATGGGCTGTACAAATTCCTTTTGAAAATAAGTATAGCTGCCTAGTAGTCCTGGATTGGTGAAGTGCATCTGTGCCCAAAGATCCGAAACGGAATTTTCTACAGGAGTTCCACTCAAAGCCAATTTGTTTTTGCTTTTTAGGCTTTTGATGGCTTTAAACGATTTGGAAGTTGGGTTTTTGATATTCTGGCTCTCATCGAGGATAATGTAATTAAAATAAAAGCTACTCAAGGTTTCTTCGTCAATACGGGCAATTCCGTAGGTGGTAATTACCAAATCATATTTGTCGAAAAGAGTAGCATCTTTGATGCGATTGTTTCCGGTATGAAGGTGGATATTAAGCTGTGGGGCAAATTGCTGCGCTTCTTTCTGCCAGTTGTATACCAATGATGTTGGCAACACCAAAAGTGAGGTACGGATATCCTGTTCGTCTTGGAGTTGTTCTTTCTGCTGTTGCAATAGGGCTAAAGTCTGTATGGTTTTACCCAAACCCATATCATCTGCAAGACAGCCGCCAAATTTATACTGCTTCAAAAAATTAAACCAATTGTATCCTGCTTTTTGGTATGGGCGAAGATTTCCCTTGAAATGTTTTGGTTCGGGAATATCAGCAATCTCTTCAAAGTTGGCTAAATTCTGTAGTTTTCGTGTAAATACCAGCTGTGTATGCTCACTAATTTCAAAGAGTAGACCAATATGTACCTTATTTAGTTTGAGCTCATGCCGATCTGCAGAAAACTGGAAGAGATGATTGTATTTTGCAAACCATTCATCCGGAATCATGGCAATTTCTCCATTCGGTAAGGTAAATTCCTTAATGTTATTAAGAATATGATTGCGCAGCTGGATAAATGGGATCTCATAGGGACCAAATTTTGCGATAGCGCTGATATCAAACCAATCATTGTCTTCATCAATGGAGATATCTAAGGAGGTGTGCCCTATGAAGAAGCGTTTTTCTTCACTATTTTGTATAATGTGGAATCCTAGAGTCTCAAGTTGTTCTTGATGGTTGTTCATCCAGTCAAATACTGAAAGCCGTTTTCCATTATGGGTAGTTGGCGTTAATAAACCGAGTTGGAGGTCGACATCCTGTAGCCCCAATTTTTTTAAGCTTTCATGTTGTTGTTCTTCCCATTGCAAAGATCGTTTTACACGGTGGAATATATATTGATCATCTTTCTCATTATATTCCATACGAACAGTAACTTTATTCTCGGCTCCTGCGGTAAAGGTGTGCGGCCCGTACTTGAATTGCAGTTGTAATTGCGATGCCCCGTCTTCAATATAAATCAAATGGAGGAGTGGAATTGCTTGGTGTTGGTGGGTTTGAATTTCAAATCCTTCGGCATAGACATGATAGCGTTCAATCAGCCCACATACAAAGGTTTCGAAATATTTTTTTTCGGTACTTCTACCGACAGAAATGTAACGTTTATTTAGGAAAGGGCTGAGTTTCTTGCCCTCAAGTGCCTGATCGAAATAATATAGGGTATTGTTTAGAAGTAACCATGCTTGTACATTGGTCAAGACAATGGCATTTTTGAACATAAACTCCAGACGCTGATTTTCGTATTTGATTGTCGGGAAATAACGTGTTTCTTCTTCGTTTCGTCGAAAATGAAATAGAATCGATGCCGCGGAGGTTGCCAATTTAATTTCTTGATCTGCTGGATAACCATCTTTGCTCATCATGAAAAGCGGTTTGTCTCCAACAGCTTCAAAAAATTGGATCATTTTTTCATCAATTTTAGGACGAAGAAGCTCATGTAGCTTTTTATCGAAAACTTTGGAAAAGAAATCGACAGGTCTAATTGCTTTTTTGTAGTATTTTTTAATGAGGTGAGTTTGTTCGATTTCATCGAGCAATCGAATTAGTTTGTAATCTAATTCATCCAATTCAGCGGCGTAAGCATCTACAGTATTGCTAAATATACGTTGATAGCGTAGTGAGTAAGTCCCATTGGGATTGAGTTTGACCATGTGTGGCTCAATAAGATAGCCAAGATAGGGGTGCTCACATATAGAATAAACGATTTTATATACTGGAAATGACTTTGACTGTTGCATTAAAAATAGCGGACCTTATAAATAAAGGTTTCTAATATACAATAAAATATACCATTAATCGCAATTTGCGCGTTGAAATTTTAAAAATCGATTCTAAGGGATAGCTAGTTAAGATCTCGTACTAACCTTCATTATGAGGTTGTGCACAGGTGTCGTTAAATATCAAGGGGCGTAGGCCCTATTTCACGGCTTGATTTGCTTGGACTGAAAATTTGGGTTGCAATTAGCCTTGATCGCTATAGGAGTAAAAATCTAATAGTTCCCTTCAAAGACAAACTGTGCCGGCCCTTTTAAGAACACCTCTGAGAAATGGGAGCCTTTCTTATGGAAGGAGATATATAGCTGTCCTCCTAATACTCGGATAGGAATATTGATATCACCTTCTAAATTTTGCTGCAAGGCGACAGCCATGGCCGCGGCAGTTGCTCCAGTGCCGCAGGCATAGGTTTCATCTTCAACACCGCGCTCAAATGTACGGAGGAAATAACCATCTCCTTCAGCTTCAATGAAATTTACATTGATGCCTTCTTTTCCATAAGTAGCGTTATTGCGAATTGCGTAGCCATCTTGGAAGACATTCTTATCCTGCAGATTTTTTACGAACTCAACATAATGTGGAGAACCGGTTTGTAACAGATAAGCTTCTCCATCACGGGTAAAATCCGTTACATCGATCATCTGGAGATTGACAAGATCTGCTGATAAAGAGGCCTGGTGTATGCCGTCTACTGCCAAAAAGACAGTTTTGTCAGTAATAATGCCTAAGTCGCGTGCAAAAGCGACGATACAACGCCCCCCATTACCACACATGCTGCCTTCTCTACCGTCGGCATTATAATAAATCATCTCAAAATCGTAATTTTCTTTGGTTTGTAAGAGCATTAAACCATCGGCACCAATGCCAAACCGGCGGTTACAGAGCTTTTCTACCAATGCTTCATCTGCGCGGTCAAATGCTTTGTTGCGATTGTCTACTAAAATGAAGTCATTGCCTGCTCCCTGATATTTTGAAAATCTTACTTTTGATGCCATTACGTTGATTTGTAGTAACAAAAGTACGTTTTTTTGTTACAAAAAAACGGAGAAAAGTTAAGATTTGTTAAAATGGTTGCATTTGTCTAGTAATTAACATTTTTTAACGTGTCGGATTTTCCGAAGGCTTCGAAATGGTATTACATTTGAACATATCCGAATAAAATCGGTAATTTTAAGAGCAAAAGTTATCAGCTTATATTAAGACATTTTAAAATAAAAATAAGTTTATGAATAAGGTCGGTTTAACGCTATTAACAGCTGTTTTCGGTGGAGCGGTAGCATTAGGAGGTTACAAGCTTATTGAGAATAAGAAGTTTGATGGTATGTCTTTCGAAGACAAACAAAAGGTTTATTTCGCAAACAATCCAACTGGGGTGATGTCCTCAACAGGTAACCCTGATTTTACCCAAGCTGCAGCGGCGGTATCACCTGGGGTTGTACATATTAAAACAACATATAGTCGTAAGGGGTCGCAGCAATCGCAAGGTTCTCCGTTCGATATGTTTGAAGAGTTTTTTGGGATGCCACAGGGTGGTGGACGTCGTCAAATGCAATCGCAACCTATACAGGCATCCGGATCAGGTGTAATTATCTCTGATGATGGTTATATTGTAACCAACAACCACGTCGTTGAAGATGCAGATAAAATAGAAGTCGTATTAACAGACAAACGTACGTTTGAAGCCAAATTGATCGGACGTGATCCGAACACAGATTTAGCCTTGTTGAAAGTATCAGGTAAGGGACTTCCTGTTGTCAAATTGGGTAACTCAGATAATGTCAATGTCGGTGAATGGGTACTGGCTTTCGGATACCCACTTGGACTTCAATCTACAGTGACCGCAGGTATCATTAGTGCTAAAGGTCGTCAGATTGGTATTTTGAATGAAGGTCAACAACAACGTGGTAATCCATTTGGTGGTGGACAGGATCAAATCCCTGTAAGTTCAGCGATCGAATCCTTTATTCAAACAGATGCGGTTATCAACAAAGGGAACAGTGGCGGAGCCTTGACTAACGCTTCAGGAGAATTGATTGGTATTAACTCTGCCATAGCCTCTCCAACAGGAACATATGCGGGTTATGGTTTTGCGATTCCAGTTAATTTAGTGAAAAAGATTGTTGATGACTTTGTCGAATACGGTAATGTAAAACGTGGTTATATAGGTGTTACTTATACTGAAATAACACCTGAATTGGCCAAGGAAAAAGGTTTTACAGATGTGGATGGTTTATATGTTCAAGATGTAGTTGGTGGCGGTGCTGCAGAGGCTGCCGGTATCAAAAAAGGAGATATCTTGACAAAAATCAATGGAAAAGTGATTACAGGTTCACCGGTCTTAAGTGAAACTATAGGCCGTGCGCGTCCTGGAGATAAGGTGAACGTTACCTATAAACGTGATGGTAAAGAGAAACAAGTAACCATGACATTGAAAGGCGAAGAATCCTTAAAGACTGCAAGCACTGGCGGAAAAGCTTCGAAAAGTGCAACGGAGATCTATAATAAATTAGGAGCAAGCTTTATTCCTGCTTCAGCTCAGAAGAAAAAGGAATTGGGCGTAAATTCCGGAGTTGTTGTAACTCAGGTGAACCGTGGTGGTATCTTTGATTATTTCGGTGTAGAGCGTGGACTGGTCATTACAGAGGTGAATGGAAAAGCGGTCAATACAGTAGATGATGTTGAAACAGCGCTTGGTGCAACGCAACGCAATATTGTACGATTGAAAGGAGTATCTCCGCAAGGTGGTGCTGTTCAATTGAGCTTCCCTGTAGAATATTAAGCATTGAATTAAGAATTGGTTGATTAATATAGTTTAGGTGGTTCTAACCGTAAGGTTAGGCCACCTTTTTTATGCTTTGTGTTATTGATCGTATTTTTTATGACGATATCATTCAGCTCGTTACATTTGGTTTAATGAAAAGTGTTTAGTCTCATTGGCTTCATTGAATTGGGGTATTGGACAGCAAAGTTCTCCAGTCTGTTTTCATTGCTGGCGGTGGATCCGGAATCAGAAGGACTTTATGGGAAAGCTAGGACACTTGGTAAGAAGTAAGTCAATTTTAAGCCGGTTGTTTCCTTAATCATTTTAGTTTAGCTATTTTGCGGAATGAAGTGCCGATACAGTTCCAGCACTTTTTATGCTGGGCCTTTCTGGCCTTGTGATTTATTACATATTTTGCTATTGACAAGCATGAAAACCTGATTATGTCGGCTAATCGCGTTCTTTGCGCCGTTTAGTTGGATCATAGCGTGGTATTGTTACTCTTTGATAGCTTTTAAAAATTATAGAGATGAAGATTTTAATGGTTTGTTTGGGAAATATCTGTCGTTCTCCCCTTGCACATGGTATATTGAAACAAAAAGCAGCAGATAATCAATTAAACTGGGTCGTTGAATCGGCGGGTACAGGCGACTGGCATATTGGTGAAGCCCCCGATCGTAGAGCTATAGCAATTGCAAAGAAATATGGTGTCGATATTTCCGGTCAGCGGGCTCGGCATTTCAAACCGCAATTTTTTTCCGAATACGATCTTATATTTGTAATGGATAGACAAAACTATGCAGATGTATGCGCTCAGGTGATTGATAAGGAAGATCTGCACAAAGTTAAATTGTTTTTGGGAGATGATGTTGTTCCTGATCCATATTTTGATGATAATTTGTTCGATCCCGTGTTTCAGATGATTGATCAACGTTGTGCAGAGGTTATTGCCAAAGGAGGGAATCCAACAGCATAACTATATTTATCTGTGCGTTAATTTGCTTGCAAATCATCGTAAATTTATCTTAGTTTGTTTAAAACAAAAAAATGAAGGCAGCAGAAGTAAACAAGAAGTGGAACATCCTACAGGATGAAATTGCTTCGCTATTCGATATGGAAAAGCCTGACATCAAGGTTTGTTTATTCCTTATTGGTGTTCAGGAATTGGGCAAAGGTGCCCAAAAATTCTCAAAACGAGAAAAAGAAGAGTTGATGCACATTGCGACGTGTCGTCTTTTCAGTGCTATGGGATTTTATAATCTGAAAGGTCTGGATGAAGAAGGGTGGCCACATTGGGAATTGGTAAAACCTATTCCTAACTATACTCTTTTGGAGCAAGAACTGATTATGAAGTCCTTGATCATAAATTATTTTGAAGAGTTAAACGTTATCTAGAAGATAACACAAATGAAAAGATAGGAAGTTCTAAATGGGAACATATAATTATTAACAGATGAGATTTTTAAAGGCTAGTTTAATAGCAGTATTCTGCTTTTTGCAGGTTTTGGCATTTGCGGCTAAACCCGAGTTTAAATATGTACAGATCGTCACTGACAAGGGGACCTGTGTGCTGCGGTTGTACAATGAGACACCAAAACATCGGGATAACTTCGTGAAATTAGCAAAAAGTAAATACTACGATGGAACCTTGTTCCATCGCGTCATCCAGAATTTTATGATCCAGGGAGGCGATCCTGACTCAAGAAATGCAGTTGGAGGAGCGCAGCTGGGTAATGGAGGACCAGGGTATACCATTCCTGCAGAGATTCAGGACGGTTTGTTCCATAAAAAAGGGACCATTGGAGCGGCTAGGGATAACAACCCCGCAAAAGCTTCTTCGGGTTCTCAGTTTTATCTTGTTCAGGGAAAGGTATTCACACCTGAAGATCTTAATCGTTTGGAGCAAACACGGATGAATGGTAAGAAATTTTCGGAAGCACAGCGTCAGGCTTATACAACTATTGGTGGTGCACCTCATTTGGATTGGAATTATACTGTATTTGGTGAGTTGGTCAAGGGAGTAGATGTTATCGATCAGATTGCAGCTGTGAAAACAGATAAGCACGATAGACCAGAAGTCGACCAAAAGATGAACATGCATGTACTAACGCGGCGAGAAGCGTTAAACTTAGAGCGGGAACTAAAAGGTCTAAAACCTCAGACTGGTATCTTTTCTAAAATCGGTGATCTGTTCTCTTCTAAGGATTATTAATGTTTTTATGAAGTCGTAAATCAGGGATTGAAGCGCTTTTTTCCCTATTATTTAGAATCTCAATACTCAAAAAATGAAAATAGTAACCTATAATGTGAATGGTTTACGTGCAGCCTTGAAGAAAGATTGGTTAGGCTGGTTGAAAACTGTAAATGCGGATGTCATATGTCTTCAGGAGATTAAAGCTACACCGGATCAGATTCCCGAAATTGCTTTGTTGGAGCAGATGGGCTATGAGCATTACTGGTATCCAGCTCAAAAAAAGGGGTATAGTGGAGTCGCCTTGTTTACGCGGATCACACCTAAGCATATTGAGTATGGTTGCGGCCATGAAGATTATGATTTTGAAGGACGTATTATCCGTGCTGATTTTGATCGGGTCTCCGTGATGAGTACCTATTTTCCATCAGGTACAACTGGAGATGTGAGACAGGATTTTAAATACCGTTTTCTGGAGGATTTTCAGTCATATAGTGATAAGCTTTTGATCGAAAAACCGAATTTGGTCGTTTGTGGTGATTATAATATTTGTCACCGTGCCATCGATATTCACAATCCAAAATCAAATGCAAATTCTTCGGGATTTCTTCCGGAAGAGCGCGAATGGATGGAGAATTTTATTAATTCGGGTTATATTGACTCTTTCCGCCATTTAAACCCTGATCCACACCACTACAGTTGGTGGAGCTATCGTGCAGGGGCTCGTGCAAAGAATTTGGGCTGGCGTATTGATTATAATATGGTTTCAAAACCTTTGGCGGAACAAATCAAATCTTCCAGTATAATGCCGGATGCAGTCCATTCCGATCATTGCCCGGTATTGCTGGAACTTGCTATCTAATACTTAGATGACATTTCATAAAAAAGGCTTTCATACGTATGAAAGCCTTTTTTATGGTGAAGCGCAAGAGCGCATTATTCACTAACTATCTCCCTTGGCTATGGATAATGGAAAGTTGCTGGGCAACTTTCTCTGCGATCGTTAAAAATGATTTCGTTACAGGATCTTCGTTATCTATGGCAACAGGGAAACCATTATCTCCTGCGTCAGAAATGCCTTTTAACAAAGGGATTTCACCTAGGAAAGGAACTTTATATTCTTCTGCAAGACGTTTTCCGCCATCTTTACCAAAAATATAATATTTGTTCTCTGGCAGTTCTGCTGGTGTAAAATAGGCCATATTTTCCACGACACCCAATAATGGGATATTGATGCTATCCATTAAGAACATTCCGATTCCTTTGACAGCATCAGCCAGGGCAACGTGCTGCGGGGTTGTGACAATCACAGCCCCGGCAATCGGGAATGTCTGTGATACGGTGATATGGATGTCACCAGTACCCGGAGGCATATCAACAACCAAATAATCCAGTTCACCCCAATGTGCATCGTTAAAAAGCTGCTTGATGGCCGAGGTCGTCATCGGTCCACGCCATGGAATAGGTTGGTTTGGATCGGTGAAAAATCCTATTGAAAGTAATTTCAGTCCAAATTTTTCAAGCGGTTCAATTTTAACCTGGCCGTTTGGCATTTCTATCGAACCCGGTTTGGCACCTTCTAGGCCAAACATAATTGGAAGCGATGGCCCATAGATGTCGGCGTCTAAAAGACCTGTTTTAGCTCCTTTCGCATGGAGTGCAAGTGCAAGATTTGCAGCGACAGTAGATTTACCAACTCCACCTTTGCCTGAGGATACCAGGATGATGTTTTTAATACCCGACACTTGCGCGCCTTGTTTCCCGATCACATTGGAAGTCATATTGATATGAACTTCGAGGTTTTTGTCGATGAAATGGGCTATGGCGTTTCGGCAGGCATGCTCAATATGGTCCTTAAGCGGGCAAGCTGGTGTAGTTAAAATGACATCGAAAGAAATTTTTTCACCTTCGATCTCGATATTTTGAATCATATTCAATGTTACAAGATCCTTTTTCAAATCAGGCTCTTCAACATAGGATAATGCATTTAATATTTGTTCTTTGGTAACCATCTATTATTCATTTGTAATCATGGATTACAAAACTACTCATTGCGGATCAATTTCATGTCATTTCTTTGTTTTTAATGGGATTAAGATTACTGTATCGTACTCCTAATCTTTAGGAAAGATCCGTTATCCAGTACATTTTCGTTTTCGGGTAACCAACCTGTTTTCTAAATAATTTTGTTGGACTGTAGAAAGGGATAAAGGCCATCCTTGTTTCAGTGAATTATAATTGTATATGCAGCCAAATTTATCTAAGTTTGACTGTTGATATGCACGAATTTGCATTAAGTAATAATTATGTCCAATCGATTTATAACATCTTTTAAGTCCCGCAAATGGCGATGGCTTTATATCGCTTTAGCTGCTATTTTGGTTTTGGCGATCGCAGTAGGCACGTATGCTTATCAGAAAAGAGATGCCATGCTCATGGGAGCAATCAACAAAGCGAAAGCGAAGTTGCTTGAAAAGTATGATATGGAATTGAAGATTCAATATTATGCTTTCCAGGGGATTAATGCCGTACAGTTTAAGAATATACAGCTATTGCCCAAAAATAGAGATCAATTGGCTCAAATCAATGATTTGACAGTGTCTGTAAAATTGTGGCCTTTGTTATTTGGGGATGTGAAGTTAGGACAAGTTCTTTTAGATAATGGGAAGGTTTCTCTTGTTAAAAAGGATTCGATCAGTAACTACGATTTCCTGTTCAAGAAGCAGAAAAAGGATACTATTGAAAATGATAACCCAAAGCAGAATCTGGCGGCCTTGGCAGATCGATTGTTGAAAAATGTATTTTTTAAGATTCCAAATGACCTCGATCTCAAGAACCTTGAGCTTTCCTATCGTGACGACAGTACTTCACAACGCATTGTAATTCCTTCTGCTGTGATAGACGGCGGAGATATGGAAACCAAGTTTCTGTTAAATGACCATGAGGCGGCCTGGAATCTGACCGGAACGATTGATTCAGATAATCAAGAATGTGACCTTCGTCTTTTTTCCGATAAAAAAGAGGTAAATCTTCCACTATTACAGCGCAAATTTGGTCTCGCGGTAAGTTTTGATGAAATATCCTTCCGATTGGACAAGGCTCATCGAAGAAATAAGGAGTTGCTGGAGTTGCATGGGCAATGGGGATTTAAAAATCTGAAAGTAAATCACTGGCGTATTTCTAGTAAAGATGTTATTTTTCCTGAGGCCATCATGCAGGGGGCATTGAATATTGGAGCATCATCGATTGAAGTGAGCAAAGAAAGTACCGTTCAGGTCAAAGATTTCGTGTTTTCTCCTTATATCAAATATGTGCACAAGCCGGAAAAAGAACTCTTCCTCGCCATTCATACCGATAGGATAGAGGCTCAGCACTTTTTTGATGCCATGCCAGTTGGATTATTTCCTGGCTTAGACGGTATTCAGGTGGAGGGGCATATTCAATACGATCTGAACTTTGCTCTCGAAATCAAAAAGCCCGAAAAGCTTCTTTTCTCTTCCAAAATGGATGATAGGGATTTAAAAGTTGTCAAATGGGGGGAGGCCGATATTGCGATGTTAAATACACCATTCACGTATACAGCCTATGAAGATGGTAAGCCGATGCGGGAAATTGTTGTCGGACCTCAAAATCCTAATTTTACACCTATAGATCAAATATCCCGTTATATGCAGATTAGTTTGATCAATACCGAAGATCCATTTTTCTTTAAGCACAAGGGCTTTGAGGAGAAAGCTTTTAAACTCTCTATTGCTACAAACATTAAGGAAAAAGGATTTAAGCGCGGGGCGAGTACGATATCAATGCAACTGGTGAAAAATGTTTTTCTAAATCGCAATAAGACGGTTGTACGGAAGCTGGAGGAAATTTTGCTGGTATGGCTGATGGAACGCTCGCAGCAAGTGAGTAAAAAACGCATGTACGAGGTTTACCTGAATGTCATCGAGTGGGGAAATAATGTATATGGTATTACCGAAGCTGCACGCTATTATTTTGGGAAAACACCAGCGCAATTAGGGCTTGGAGAAAGTATATTTTTGTCGAGCATTGTTCCACGGCCTAAAAAGGGACTCAACTTTTTTGACTGGACAGGACACCTGAAAGGGAATATGTTGCGCTATTTTAATACCTATGGTCATATTATGACCAAAACAGGGCAGATTAGTGTGGATTCAACAACTTCAAATTATGGTTTTTATGAAGTTGTTCTGCAGCCGCATCTGCGGGCAGCAAGACCTGCTGTGGTAGATTCTGTTGATGTATTTGATATGGGAGATGATCCATTGTTGTTCGATCGTCTCGAAAGTAGTTCTCCTGCCGACAATCTTGAGCATGTATCTGTTCCGAAGAAGCTAAAACAAATGGATCTAACAGAAAAGAAAGATGAGGAGGCTAGTGAGCAGGAGAAACCAAAACGGTCGCTATTTGACAAGATATTAGGGCGTAAAAAAGAGGAAAAAGAAAACGACACACACAAATAGTGCCTGTGTTGAAAGAAGAATATTAGCATGAAAAAGATAGAAATTGACGGATTGCTTTTCGAACCTTTATTTGAAGAGGAGCAAATTCAGAAACGAGTGCGCTTGATGGGGATTGATATCAGCCTGCGTTATGAACACAAACAGCCTGTTTTTATAGGCGTCTTGAATGGATGTTTTATGTTTATGGCAGATTTGCTTAAGCAAATTGATGTTCCTTGTGAGATGTCGTTTATTAAGTTGGCTTCTTATATTGGAACCGGGCAATCTGAATTAAACGAGCTTTTAGGGCTTGGTATCGATCTTGAAGGCCGTGATGTGATTATTGTAGAAGATATTGTCGACTCCGGGCATTCCCTGAAGTATACCTTGGATGCCGTAAAAAAATTAAATCCAGCAAGTGTGATTGCCTGTGCACTTTTGGTGAAACCCGAGGCGCTGCAGTATCATTTCGAGGAATTGACCTATGTTGGCTTTGAAATAAGTAAAGAATTTGTAGTTGGGTATGGTATGGATTTTAATGGTCTTTGTCGGAATCTCCCTGATATTTATAAAAACGTAGCAGTCTAATGTACTAACAAGTGATCATTAGATTTTAACTATAGAATTTTGATCTATTCAGGTGTTTGATCGTTGTATAATTCTTTCAGATTTATGCGTAAAATTTCTAATTCTGATAACGGTAGTTTGGAGACAGTTTCAAGTATTTCCTTTTCATCAAATTTAATGACTAAAACACCTTTGTTATCTTCCTCATAGCCCGATTTTTGTATTGTAAAGTCTATCTTTTCAAAATCAAATTCTTTTTGACCTCCTTTAAACCATTGGTAGTCGGCGGTGTAGTTGATTTTGTTTTTTTGAAATTCAATAATTTCAGCGCCATAAGTATTCCATAATGAAACACGGAGCATATAGTATGCTATTAATCCAAATAAACCAAGCATGATAACACTCACAATTGTCAGCCCGCTATTGGATACATTGACAGTGACGCCACCAAGGGGTAGAATTATAGAAAATATGGTAAGTAAATAGATGAATAGTCTGGCAATTAGAGGCCCCCTTTTTTCTTTTAATACCAATTGGTTTTGTTTTAGGTCGATTTGATTCATATGTTGTATTGCTGTTCTTAACGGTCTGTTTTTATGGGTAGAGAACCGGTTTTGATTCCTATAAATTGGTGTTTGCGAAACCTATGCGCATTTTAATGGTTAACTTATTTAAACGAACAGGTTTCGATATGGTCGTTCACCATTCCAACGGCCTGCATATAAGCATAACAGATGGTAGAACCGAAAAATTTGAATCCCCTTTTCTTCATGTCTTTTGCTATTTTATCAGAAATCGCTGTAGTTGCAGGTACCTGTTGCAGACTGGTCCAGTGGTTGACGATCGGTTTTTTTTCAGGCAAAAAGCTGTATAAATAGTCGTAGAAGCTACCATATTCTGCTTGGATTTTCTTAAAATGCTGTGCATTGGTAATGGTGGATTCAATTTTATTCCTGTGTTTGATAATTCCCGAATCGACCAAAAGTCTAGCAACATGTTCGTTGGTATAAGCAGCGACTTGATCAACATCAAAATTGGCAAAAGCTTCTTGGTATGCCTTTCTTCGCCGAAGAATCGTAATCCAGCTTAAGCCGGCTTGTGCAGACTCTAAGATCAAAAATTCAAATAAAGTTTTGTCATCGTGGACTTGTCGTCCCCATTCTTTATCGTGATAATCGACATATTGCGGATCAGATCCGCACCATTGACAACGTATGATTTCTTTGTACATGTTCTCTGAAGATTTTTTGAATGCAATATAACTTTTTATCCTAACTTTACGACCACAATTAAAGAGTTTCGAATATAGACGGTTCATGAGCATTTCATTACCGTTAAGAGACAATTCATTTTAATGAGCGTAACTATCTTCAAATATCATATTCTATTTGTAGTACTACTGCTGTTTTCAATTACGGGATTGAATGCGCAGCGGCGGACTTTTCGGACGGTTGTACAGGACAGCAGTACAGTTAGTACTGATAGTCTAAATATCGTAAAGGATTCTGTTGAATCGCCAAACCAGAAAGTTTTGGCATCCTTGAATCCTGCGTTACAGAATCAATATCGGATCGTAACAGTGAACGGGGAAGGTTTAAGGATTCATAACATTTATAATTTTGATGTTCAGCAGTATTTTCAGAGCAAATTAAGAAGTAGCAATTTGGATCGGCAATATGGAACGCTCAAGGCTCATCGTGAAAACTGGATTTTATTTACAGTTCTCGCATTAATTTTTGGTGTTGGGTTGATTCGGGTATTTTTCCCTTCTGATATTAAATTGGTTTTTCAGGGGTACTGGGATGATAGGGTCTTATTGTCTGTAAGCAAAGAGGATACGATCCTGACATCTTGGCCATTTATTTTTCTATTTATATTATTTTCTGGGGCAATAGGCTTATTTGTAAGTCTATTTTATGCATATGAATTAAATAGATTCGATTTTATTACTTTTCCCAATTATATGAAGACTGCGGGAATGGTTGGTGCTTTGTTTGCGTTAAAAATCGGATTTATCCGATTCCTATCCTTTGTTTTTCAAATTAGAAAGTTGGTAAAGGAATATGTGACCGTGCTGTATCTGATTTATTTCAATACACTTTTTTTAATGCTTCCTGTACTATTAATTTTGAGTCTTGTGCCTTTGACATCGGTCGGAGTTGTACTGCATTTGGCTATTGTTGGAGCGGCCTTACTCTTTTTCTATCGGTTTCTTAAGACAGCGACTCATATTATGTCTATGTATAAATTTTCAATTTCCTATTTAATTTTGTACCTTTGTTGCCTAGAAATAGCACCAATATTAATACTGTTAAGATTATTGAGCTAAAACTGGTTAATATGCAAACTTCAGACGTAGAAAGAGCAAAGAAGGTAAAAAGTGTACTGGTGACTTTACCAAAACCTGAAAACGATAAGTCCCCTTATTATGATTTAGCAAAGAAATACGGGTTAAAATTAGACTTTCGAGGTTTTATACACGTAGAAGGAGTTCCTGCCAAAGATGTGCGTAGGGATAAGGTTAATTTAGCAGATTATTCTGCTGTAATATTTACGAGCAGAAATGCTGTAGATCATTATTTTAGAATTTGTGAAGAGATGCGATTTGAAGTGTCTGCAGAAATGAAATATTTCTGTATTTCAGAGACGATTGCCCTCTATCTTCAAAAGTATATCCAATATAGAAAACGGAAGATTTTCTTTGGTAAACAGACCGCGAAAGACCTTGAAGAGGTATTGAAAAAACACAAAGGGGAGAATTTCTTGTTCCCTTGTTCGGATGTAGCCAATGAGGAAACAAGTAATTGGTTACAACAAAACGGCTATAAATTTACACCGGCTGTGCTTTTTAGAACTGTTGTAAGCGATTTGACTGATTTGAAAGATGTTTTCTACGATGTTATCGTGTTCTTTAGTCCTTCAAGTGTACAGTCCTTATATGATAACTTCCCTGACTTTAAGCAGAATAATACAAGGATTGCAGCATTTGGTGCTTCTACGCAACAGGCTCTTTTAGATCACGGATTGATTTTAGATATCCCTGCTCCAACACCAAAAGCGCCTAGTATGACGATGGCTGTTGAAGAATATATCAAAAAGGTAAATAAGTAATAGCCTAACATAAGGTAAATAACAAAAAAAGGGTTCTTAAGACCCTTTTTTTGTTATGTGTGCAGTTTAAGATCGGCAAGGATCTGTAAAGACTTTTACGGGCGTTGCTGTTGAGTTTTATCATTCCGAATCGGGAATGGTACGATGACAATTTTACGAATTGGCCGGATGATCAATTTGTGGGGTATGTTCATCTTGTATGAAAGATAGATGAATCGTATTTTTATCTGTAGGGGTATAGAAATGGTGGCGAGTCGAATCGATGATGTTAAAATGTAATAAAAGTGACGATGGTCATTGAGATTTTAAGTATATTTCTATTAAATTGCTTGGAGTAATTTATTCCAATTAAAAATAAAGCATAGGCAGTATTTTTAAAATTTGATAGAAATATTTTTTTTATGTTTGTAATTAAGCAAAATTAGTCAGTCGTGAAGTTAAAGCAAGTTGATAAAATTTCGGGCATTCAATCAGAGGACTTTTTAAAGAATTATCTGAAACCAGGTTTTCCTGTAATCATATCAGATTTTATCAGTGCAGAAAGTCCAGCGTGGAAGAAATGGAGTTATGATTACTTTAAGGAAATCGCAGGAGATATAAAGATAGATGTCTATGGAAAAGAGGAAGAATCAATGGACCGTGCTGCCAGTGCTCCTGTTGGCCATATGACATTTGCAGAATATTTGGATCTGATCACAAAAGAGCCTACAGAGTTACGGTTGTTTTTGTTCAATCTACTCAAGATACGTCCTGAACTGAAACACGATGTTATTTATAACGATGTTACAGGCGGTAAGGTATTGCAATGGTTGCCGTTTATGTTCTTTGGTGGAGAGGGGTCAAGTACCCGTAATCATTTCGATATTGATATGTCACACGTGTTTATTTCTCAATTTCAAGGATTAAAACGTATTTGGCTTTTTCCGAATGATCAATCTGATTTGATGTACAAATTGCCATACAATTTTCATAGTATTGCAAACCCCAAATATAGTAGTGAAGAGGAATATCCCGGGATAAAGTACCTAGATGGTTATGAAGCTGTCATTCATCCTGGAGAGACCTTATATATGCCAGCAGGCTGGTGGCACTATATTCAGTATGAGACAGAGGGCTATTCGATTTCTGTTAGGGCGTTAGCAAATTCGATCAGTGAGAAATTGCAGGGGGCGCGTAATCTGTTTATCACAAGGCATTTTGACAATACGATGCGAAAGATCTTCAAAGACCATTGGTTCCATTATAAAATTAATACAGCAAAGCGTCGAGCCAATAAAGCAATTAAAAGAAACAAACGTTAATATAGAAAGGGGACAGTAAAATGTCCCCTTTTGTTTTTTAGCGTATTTTATGTATCAAACCTAGCTTACCCTCACACTGCAATAAGGCTTTTTTATTCTTCTGTATCGTCCCATTTGCTAGCTTCCCGGTAGAATAGTGTATAAGGGTCGCTTGGGTAAATCATTGCGTCCGGGTTATGCCGAAATGGAACATCTGGGTTAAAGATTTCCTGAAGAATATCTCGCAGGAATCTGACAAAATTTTCTTTCTGGAAAGCAAGGAATTCATCAGTCAATATTCCCGATTTACCACTGAATAATGTCCCTTCTTCCCGCATTTTACGGGCGACATAGAGATGAGGTTCGAGTTGTTTCCTTCCTGTCTTTTGTTCGAATACATAGGCATAGAATAGCGTCTGCACCATGGCTTTATTTTCGGTATTTGGCGCAAATACCTGGTCGATTTCTTTGAATATGATCGAGTCTCCACCAGTCTTGTAATCAACAATTCTACTGATAATACGATCGTCGTGTGTTACGACCTCATCTACACGGTCAATGATGCCGTAAAGTGTGACCTGTTGTTCTTCTCCATTGATCTCAATAGGAAAGGGCAGTACATAATCGTTGTCATTCTCGAGTTCAATAATCCGAAATGCTTTGTAGTTGTTGATGTCATATTCAAGATACATCTTGACATACTCGCAGGCAATCTTCAGCATGATCCGCTGCAGGCTGTTTAAGTCATGTGTTGTCTTTAATTCGATCTGATATTGCAGGCCTATTTCACGAATCACCTGTGCTTCTATTTTGTCGATCTCGTGCCGTAAGACAGTTGTCGGTGTAAAGTCCTGCTGCCCCTTGAAAGGTAGGAATATCTTCTCCATGACATTATGGATGACAGTTCCCAGTTTATTCATCTCAAATTCCTGAGAGATGGAAGGTGGTTCTTTGATACCGGCAATATGTTTTAAAAAAAACTGTAGCGGGGATTGCAGGTAAGTTGTTAGTGCCGTTGCAGATATCCTTTTCTGGTTGACGATAAAATCCTGATACATCTTTTCCCAGACTTGACCACGTTTCTCGATGACAATCTCTTGCGCCTTATCCGCAAATTGGATGGTCTGTTGTTGAATTTTTCGGTCAAACTGAAATTTACTTTCAAACTCCAGCTGTTTGATAAAGCGACTTTCTTCGCCGGTAGAGCTTTCGTCTACTAAGCCATTGTAGAAAATATGTATTCCTTCACTGTATTGAAAATGGCGATAGAATAAATAAGCTGACAGTGCATCCTGATTCTCCAATATGGGAAGGCCATAAGCGCTTCTCAGGCTATTAGGTATAAAGGTCGGTGAATTGGACGTTTTGGGTAGAATGCCTTCATTTGCGCCTAAAATATATACGTTGTCAAAATTTAAACAACGGCTCTCCAAGAGTCCCATAATCTGAATTCCTTCTAGCGGATCTCCTTCTATCGCTGAATTTATTGGAGCGATTGCTTTTTTAATCAGGCCAATCTGGAAGCTGATGCTTAAGGGCGCAACTGTTTCAACGCCCAGTAGCAGCTGATTTAACGTTTTCTTTGTTTCGATCAAAAGGTTGTTGTCAATTTGGCGGATGCGCTCCTGAGAAGAGATGCTATGCAATAGGTCATCGACGATCAGAATGAGCGCAGGGATCAAATGTGCCGAATTTTCGATTGGCACAAAAAACTGAGGCAGGGAGCTTTTGAGATGAAGTTCCTCCAATGCGATCTCAAAGAGCTGTTTGTCGGCAATCTCTTTTTGGATCTGAAGTTTATCTGCTAAAGAAACCATGCTGAGCGGATGGTTGATAAAGGTCTCTATGACCTGATAAGGAATCTTCCGCCTCTTGAACTGTGATATCTCCAAATGTACATCCATCCATAGGTCCAGGATACCGAAAATGGGAGACTGCGTCAGTGGATATCCCGTTGTGATGTTGGGGTTGACATCGGGTAGACTCTGTAGCAAAGGAACCAGTAGGTTTTCATCTGCTAGAAGAATGGCAGAGGTCTGTTCCGCTTTATGGTGCTGTTCGAGGATATCATAGAGCAATTTTGTTTGGCTGATTTTTCCGGTGCTGGCATATAGATTTACGGTTGAGGTTCTATTGCCTATAATGTTCGGGCTATCGCCAAGCGCATTGACCAAACCTGTTTGAAAAATATTTCGACGGATAAAAAGTCCCGCCTCCTGCATAGTGTCCTCCAGGTAATAGGCATCGGCATCAAAATAGAATAGTGCGCTGCCTTTGTCCTGCCATTGTCTAAATAATTTTGCCTCAACTTTATTTAAAGCATTGAAACCGACAAAAAGGATATGCTGAAAGGAAGATGCAAACTGCTGATTTGTAGCCTTGCCTTCAACCAGATCACGGTAGATTGTTGGATAGTTGGTTTGGCCTTCTGTTTTAAGCTTTTCTTTGAATCGATCATATAATACCGGCAGTCTTTTCCAAAGTTGAAGAAAGCGCTCTTGTACTCCACTATGCCCCGCAATAGAAAAAGACTGCCAAAATTGACGGATAAACCCTTGCTGTTCTTGCGTGAGATGTTGGAAAGCAATGTCGATTTTGGTATTGTCATAAAGTTCTAAATAGATCTGCTCGATGGGAACGAGATCATAATCCAGTTGACCGAAGTCACTCAATATAATTTCGGCAATGGGATAGAACTCTTCCAGCGTTTCTGGTTGCCTGCCCTCAGCTACCAATAACTCATTATGAATATTAAACAGATGAAAAAATTGGGTTAAAGGACTGGCTTCGGTATCATCGGTCGAAAGTCTGAAAAATTCCTGAATCGTAAAAAACTGCGGCGACCAGATCGCCTGGCCATACACTTCAGAGAGATGTTTTTTGAGGTAGGTAATCGGCCGTTTATTATTAAACACGATGGCAATTTCACTCAGATCGTTTCCAAAACGTTTTTGAATGTCTGCTGCTACTAATTTTAGAAAGGCTGTCTGCATCGTGCTATTATTTTACTTCAGTTAATTGATTTGATTTCGCATAATAGAGATAGGCTTTAACGTTGTTATAACCAAGGTTCTCCAAATTCTTTTTATAGTTGTCGACTTGGTACTTGTGCCCAATATAGTCTGTCTGTGTGAATTTAAAATCCAGAACGATTGTTTCTTCCACGGAGGTGAAGACCTTATCTGGACGAATGGTCTCACCCTTGGCGGTAATAATGCTTGCTTCATTCCAGATTTTATAGTTCCCGGTGAGCCATTTATTGATTAGGGGGTGCTTCCAGATCTGATTGATCTCCTGCATGAGAAAAGGCTCTTCCTCTTTGGAAAGGATTCCTTCCTGGATCAGTTGGCCTACCAGTTTATGGATGTCTTCTTCCTTTGAAATTTGAGCCATAATATCGTGGGCCAATATGCCGTACTGCGCGGCTTTTTCCAGCATCATAATATCATTGATGTTACGCGTACTCGATTTTTCTAAGGCCATTTCCAATTCTTTGGAAATGGGGTAATGGCGAAGGGAAATAATATTGTCTTTCTGAGCCTGATGTTTTTTTTGTTCGATCGTTTGATCGATGTGTACACCTTTTTCTTCCAGTGCAAACGGAGCTATGGGGCTATCCAAGACTTGATAGAGCACATCGCTGATATATTCGTCTTTAATATCATATCCTGTAATTTCACCCGTTTTTTTGTCAACAGATTCTTTAAAGGAAGGAGCCGTAATATAGAGGTGTTCAACAGCACGTGTTGTTGCTACATAGAATGTGTTGAGGGCGTCCATGTAGTTGAACAGCATCTCTTCAAAATATTGCTTGAAAAATACAGATTTGCCGACTGTAGATGTATATTTTATTGGAATTTTTCCCAATTGGGCAAAAGGAGTATCCGAGGTCTCTATCCAAAAATCGCCATTGATCATGCCATCGAGATCCCAGGAACAGAATGGAATCATCACAACGTCATAGGCTAGACCTTTTGATTTGTGGATTGTTGTTACCTCGATCGCATTAATTTCTCCGTTGGAAGGGAGCACCGCCCGGTTGCCATCTTCTTCCCAAAACTCCAGGAACTGTATAATGCCACGTTCGCCATTGGTGGAGAAAGCTGAGATCATATCTTTGAACGCCAGGAGGTAAGGGAGGTGGATATTGTCTGTGGTTGTGAAACCGTAGATTTCAATGAGTTTTTCAATTAAATGAACTAAAGGCTGTTTCTGCGCCATTTCCCAGGAGTCAATCAGCGCCTCGGGGAGATAATCTTTAAGTGCGCGGATGTCATTGCCGGCAAATTTTAACCATGCATTCTGATCGATTGTCTTGTTTTGAATATGCTGGTATAGATAGACCATCTTTGCTTTATGGATGGTATGTTTATCCGAATTATAGACTAAAGCCTTCAACGTTTCGATCAACAATAGTACAGCATCATTGCTTGCTAAGGATAATGCATCACCAGATATCACTTCAAATGTAAGCTGCTGCTCTTTTTTGAAGTCCATGAGCTTTTGGATGACCAATTTAGCCTGCACATTACTCCGTACCAGGATACCGATCTGCTGCGCCTGATATCGTCCACTACCGAGCCAGTCGCCTATTTTTTGACATAGTTGTAGTAGCGATTCTTCAATAACCTGATTTCTTCTGTAGCGTCCATCAGTGACAGGAATGTAGGAGATTTCGATAGATCCTAATTGCTCAAGTTTCCCTTTTTTATGTTCAGGTATTTCCTGTTGGCTGTTTTCATAAGCTTTGACCAGCATCGTGTCATTGCCAGTAGAAATCCACCACTGTTTACCTTCTTCATCAAGGCTTTCGAATACTTTTTCATTCAATACCTGTTGCAGATGCTGGGGAATACTGCTAAAGAGGTAATTGTTTAAATGGATGATATTTGGAAGACTTCTAAAATTGGTGTCAAGGCTTCCGTTTTCGATAAAGGTGGTTTTGCTATCCTCGTCTAAGTGAAAGGTGTGACCAACCTGTTGTTCTACCTGTTGCAGGAGTATACGCCAATCCCCATTTCGCCAGCGATAAATACTCTGTTTGACGTCCCCAACGATCAGGTGTTCGCTGATTGTGCCTTTGGCATCTGCCAATGCATTGATCAGTAGTGGGCTATAATTTTTCCACTGAATACGCGAGGTATCCTGAAATTCGTCAAACAAAAAGTAGTTAAAACGATTGCCGATTTTCTCCCAGATAAATGTTGGGTCGCTATTTTCATCAAGTCCGAGTTTGTTTAATAAAATCTGCGAGTCGGAAATTAATTGAGCGCCATTGTCCCGCCGCCATTGCGTCAGTAAGTCGCTCATTTCCTTAAGCAGGCGTAGGTAATAGAGATTACTTTGTACCGCTTGATAAGCAATGTAAGCCGATAGATTATCGTGTAGCTTTTGGAACGATGCCAGAATGGGGCTGAGTGCGGCGATAAGATCATGCCGTATATTTTTGTCACTATCTGTAAAAGCATCTTCATTGTCGATCAACTGGAGATACTTTTCCAGTACCTTGGCAATTTCGGAAGCGCTCAGCTTTTCCGTTTTTTTATTGGTTTTGCTAGCGGAGATTATTTTATTGCGCGATTTACCTTTCAGGTCACTTTCGGAGATATTAAAATTCCTGAATGTTTCACTAAAGGCTTCAATTGTCATGGAGAGTGCTTCCGTGAAGGAGTTTATCTTCTGTTCAACTTCCTGATTGAGGAGATTAAAAACCTCCTTTGGATTGGCAGAATTGATGTAGCCATCAAATTCCTGAAAATTTTCAGAGAAAATAAGACTTGCCAAACCCATTAGTTGTTGGCGGTAGTTCCAATTTTCATTTTTTGCTATTTTCTTTTCCGCATAAGCGATAATCCAATCCAGTAGGTCGGGTCGTTCATCCAGCAATTGATTAAGC
Source organism: Sphingobacterium siyangense (assembly GCF_007830445.1). GTDB lineage: Bacteria > Bacteroidota > Bacteroidia > Sphingobacteriales > Sphingobacteriaceae > Sphingobacterium > Sphingobacterium siyangense. The sequence goes on from NZ_VLKR01000021.1 coordinate 102,216, forward strand.
ATGACTGTCAGGTCATTTTTCACTTTATTGACATTCATTTCAATCTTATAAGCAGCATCAAGATTGAGTTCATACGTAAATGCGCGAATAACTTTTTGGGAAAATCCATCAATTGTACTTATGGTAAAATGACTGTAGTCATGTAGGATACGTCGATACACCCGAAAAGCTTTCTCTTGTACCAGATGCGGATTCCAGTCTGGCTGCTGCTGGAGTAAAAGCTTTCTGAAATCTTCAATTTTAGGGTTAGGATCGCCTGTTGCCAAGCCATGGAGTACCGAGAGGATACGTTCTTTCATCTCGGCGGTTGCCTTATTGGTGAATGTCACCGCCAAAATCTCCTTATAGCTATTCTCGTTGGAGAGTAGGAGTGTGAGATAGTGTAAAGTCAAGCTAAAGGTTTTTCCCGAACCGGCCGAAGCTTTTAGTATTTTTAATGGCGCAACAGATTTCATAGAATGAAGGTAGAAAGTAAAAAGTGAATTGGCAAAAATGTCGATGACTATTTCGAAGGTACTGTACCCAAACGGTTCATCCTGCTTACCGATTTGGTAAAGATGTCCTTTTGAAGGAAGGAACTGTTTTTTGTCTTGATTTTTGAAAAGTTTGTTGTAGCTTCCGTATGGAAGCAAGAAAAGATGAAGGTCTAAGGGGCAGGTATTACGGTTGAAAGAGCTTGTTGAAAGAGCTAACCCTGTCGTTTTCAGTGAAGTTTTATTAAATTATAATGATGATTAGAAAAAAATAACTATCTTTGCATCCCCTCTAGTATGAAGCTCGGGGGATATGTTGAATACATAAAATAAAATTAAAAAATGGCAACTAAAATCAGATTGCAAAGACACGGTAAAAAAGGACGTCCTTTTTACCACGTAGTCGTAGCGGATTCTCGCGCTCCACGTGACGGTAAATTCATCGAACGTATTGGTTCTTACAACCCAAACACAAATCCAGCAACTATCGTTTTGGATTTTGAAAAAGCTTTGGATTGGATGAATAAAGGTGCTCAACCAACTGACACTGCTCGCGCTATCCTTTCTTACAAAGGTGTTCTTTACAAAAAACACTTGCAAGGTGGTGTGAAAAAAGGTGCTTTTGATGAAGCTGCTGCTGAAGCTAAATTTACAGCTTGGACTGAAGCTAATGATGCAAGAATCTCTGGTAAAAAAGATGGTTTAGCACAAACTAAAGCTGAAGCTAAAAAAGCTGCTTTAGTGGCTGAAGCTAAGAAAAAAGAAGAAAAAGCTGCTGCTGTAGCTGCTAAAAATGCTCCTGTAGCGGAAGAAACTGCTGCTGAAGAGACTGAAGCTCCTGCATCAGAAGAAACTGAAGGTTAATTCTTTCATAAAGTATTCGAGAAAGCCGACTCAATCTTGAGCCGGCTTTTTTTGAAACAGCCAATAGGCTAATGGTTTGCCAAATCATGTCTCACAGCTAATCGCTAAATACGAAATATATGACTATTGATCAAAGCTTTTACATCGGTTACATCAGTAAAACAAGAGGTCTTAAAGGAGAAGTACAACTATTTTTTGAATTCGAGGAATACGAGAGTTTGAATATCGATGTTGTCTTTGTGGAAGTGAACAAAAAGCTTGTTCCTTATTTTGTTGATACCATTAAATTTCAAAAAAATAGTACAGCGTATGTGACATTTGAGGATGTGGATCATATCGATAAGGCTCAAGTACTTGTACGTAAAAAGCTATATCTTTCCAATGATAAGATGCCCGAGCGCGATCCAGATGATTTTAGATATACTGATTTAATCGGTTTTTTAGTGATTGATGAAAACCATGGTGAATTGGGGCAAATAACAGATGTTCAGGAATTCCCACAGCAATTTGTCGCTTCGGTAAATATGGACGGTAAAGAACTGATGTTCCCCTTGTCCGATGATTTAATCTTAGGAATCGATGGCGAAGAGGAGATCATTGAAGTTGAATTGCCAGAGGGCTTGGTGGATCTTTATAAAGAATAAGCATATCCCCAAGCTTATTCAAATAAATAGCGGTATACGAACTATTGCAGTAATTTCTTATCTTGGTCTGTATATTATTACTGGCCATAATTATTGATTTATTTTGAAACCGTTATTACTGCTGCTATTCCTATTCTCGTTGTCTTCTTGTGCTTTCTTTGGGAAGAAAAAGGACTTTCCTGAAGGCAATTACCAAATGATATTGGGCTATTCAAATGAGGAGTATCATAAAGTAAAAAGAGAATCACCCCAAAATGTGGAGGCAGATGTCTATGGTAATGACCCGACGATATATCGGTCCTTTCTCTCCCTCCGTGATAAAGATAAGTTTGTGATGGCGATCGATGATATCTTACTCTACGGTAAGTATAGATTTAACGGCGATCGATTAGAATTGACCGATGAGAAAAAGGGTAGTCTCGCTTTGGATATTGTTAAGGTAAAAAACGATTTTGTTCAGCTGAGAGGTGATTTTTCACAGTTTAGCTCAGCACGTGTACCCACTAGCGAAAAACTTTATATCAACTTTGTGTTAGATAAAACCCCTATCCGGGAGACTCCGAGCAAATTTGATAGCCAGGTAAATCTATGGCGAAATGCCCCTGTAAAATCAGAAAGTGAAGAGGAGATAAAAGCCAGGGCATTGAATTTTGTAGATTATTCTATCGCTTATTTCCAACACATATCAAGTTCAGGCACACATCACGATTATCGAATGGATGGTGTTGAATCACCCATTATGTATGCCGAGAATGGCATTGTGCTCAAGGCATGGGCAGATGTACCCGATTCTTGGAAGGAATTATTTTACAACGAAAAAAATGCATTAGTCGCCTACCAATATTTATTTGATGGTTTTAAATATGGATCGAAAGAGGAGTACCATGTTAGGGGACTCTTATTGATCACGTTTTATCTCAGAAATCTGCGGAATTCCCTAGCAACGAATCTTTAGCCAATCCTGTTGTGGCGTAGTCAGTCTCTTCGCGGTCGATGATCCTCGATCGTTAATTTTATCTGTTTTTTTAGAGCCTTTTATATTTGGTGGAGCCTAAATTCCTGTTGTTGAATGGGAATGAATCCGAAGCCGTATTTATTGCAGTCTTTTTGTCGCTATTTTTGCCTTTTCGAAAAAATATTTTTGTCGTTTGATTTTTTAAAACGATATTAGCAACGCTTATAGAGAAAGGCCGAGGGACTAGACCCGTTGAAGCCTTAGCAACCTGTATTGTTCAAGGTGCTAAATTCTACCCTACTCCATGTGGGAAAGATAAGTTACATGTAGATAAACGATTCCTCGACGTGTGCGTTTCGATGTAAGCCAACCAAACTAAAAACAGTTTTTTAATGAAGATTATCGATCATATCCAGAATGCCAAAGGAAAAACATTGTTTTCTTTTGAGCTATTGCCACCGGCGAAAGGGCAGGGCATCCAAAGTATTTTTAAAACCATGGATGAACTGATGGAGTTTAAACCTCCTTTTATCGACGTAACCTACCATCGGGAAGATTATATCTATAAAGAGCATGCGAGTGGATTACTGGAACGCGTTTCCTATCGTAAACGTCCTGGGACAGTGGCGATATGTGCTGCAATCATGAATAAATATAAAGTAGATGCGGTGCCCCATTTGATATGTGGTGGTTTTACAAAAGAGGAAACTGAAAATGCATTGATCGATTTGAACTTCCTGGGGATAGATAACGTCTTGGTATTACGGGGCGATGCACGTAAGGGCGATGCCGATTTTATACCGACCGATGGTGGACATGCCTTTGCAACAGATCTATTGGAACAGGTAACTGATATGAATAAAGGAAAGTATCTGCATGAAGACATTATCACATCGGAAAAGACTGATTTTTGCATCGGTGTAGCGGGTTATCCCGAAAAGCATTTTGAATCGCCAAATTTCAATACTGATTTTAAATACCTGAAACAAAAAGTCGATATGGGAGCAGAGTTTATTGTGACTCAGATGTTCTTTAATGTTGAAAAATACAAGGAGTTTGTAACAAAATGTAGGGACAACGGAATCCATGTCCCTATTATTCCAGGGTTAAAACCACTGACAACGAAAAAACAGTTGGTGACCTTACCAAGGATATTTCATTTAGATATTCCGGAGGAACTGAGCGATGCTGTTTCAGCATGTAAAACGAATGCCGACGTCAGACAAGTAGGTGAAGAGTGGTTGGTGCAGCAATGTCAGGAGCTAATTAAATTTGGCGCTCCGGTTTTACATTTCTATACGATGAGTAATCCTGGTCCAACAAAGAAGATTGTTGAAAAACTAGCCTAACTCATAAAAATAAAACGAAAAGGGAGCGCATAAGCTCCCTTTTTTTATGGTAGTATTCGTTGTGAAAGCCTAAAATATGTCCAGAATTTTGATCGTGTGGTTTAGGTCGATCGCTATATTTAGGGTTTAATAGCCTGTTTATAGTCAGATACTTGTGTTAAATAGTGTTAATTAACTTATTGGAGTCAGGATAACTTTTTAACTTAAAGTGCTAAAAAAGATTTTAACAATAGACCAAATTGACCTTATGACGTACACTAGATTAAATTCTCTACTCGGCTTTGCTTGCGGACTAATTGCTACATGTGTATATATCTCCACCGTTGAAAAGACGGTAAGCTGGTGGGATTGTGGTGAATTTATTGCCTGTGCCTACAAGCTGGAAGTGGCACACCAACCGGGAGCACCATTATTTCTTCTTATTCAGAATATATTTTCCAACCTGGCTTTGGGTAATGCAGGTAAAATCGCCTATTGGATGAATATTGGATCCGCAATCTGCAGTGGGCTTACTGTTACATTTTTATTCTGGACAATAACAGCAATTGCCAAAAAGATACTCAACAGGCAAGAGAAAGTTCAATTATCGAATTATTTCCAAATTTTTGCTGCGGGCTTAGTTGGTGCAATGGCTTTCTGCTTCAGTGATTCATTTTGGTATTCGGCTGTTGAATCCGAGGTATATGCGATGTCTTCATTGTGTACTGCGATTGTTTTTTGGGCAATTTTAAAGTGGGAAGTCCGTGCAGATGAGGAAGGTAGCGATCGTTGGCTGGTTTTTATTGCTTTTGTTATGGGCCTTTCGATCGGAGTGCACCTATTAAATCTGTTGGCAATTCCGGCTATAGCGATGGTTGTCTATTTCAGAAGAGCAGGACAGGTTAATGCGAAAGGTACAATAAAAGCTTTCTTGGTAGGAGTGCTGATCTTGGGGGCTGTTTTGTGGGGAATTATTCAATGGTTGGTCGTTCTCGCAGCTAAGGTAGACCTCTTATTTGTAAATTCATTAGGTTTAGCCTTTGGCTCAGGTATCTTCTTCTTTTGTCTGCTGTTGGGGTGCTTCCTCATTTATGGGCTATATTATTCTTATAAAAAGCGGCAATACACACTGCATACCGGGTTACTGGTCTTTTGTTTTATTCTATTTGGTTATAGCTCCTATACTATGGTTTTAATCCGTGGAAAAGCCAATCCGTCGTTAAACAATAATGCGCCGGACAATGTGTTTTCTTTTTTGGGTTATCTGAGCCGGGAGCAATATATCCGGGAACCTTTACTCAAAGGGCCCAATTATGATTCACAAGTCGTTGGTGTAGAGAGTAAAACCGGTTATCGCAAAGATGAATCAGGGTATATTCCTTTTAGTCAGGTCGATAAGTATAAGTTTGATAAGGAAACTTTCTTTCCCCGCATATATAGTCAAGATGGAGCCCATCAGGCTTATTATAGGAGTTACCTCAATTTGAAGGAGGGGCAGCAGCCACAGTTCTCGGATAATTTTAAGTTCTTTTTTAATTTTCAACTGGGTGATATGTACACCCGATATTTCTTGTGGAATTTTGTCGGTAGACAGAATGACAGGCAGGGGTATGGGACCTATAGTGACGGCAACTGGTTGTCGGGGATTAAACCATTGGATAATTGGCGTTTGGGAGGGCAAGATAAAATATCCCAATCACAGGAGCATGACCCGAGCCGGAATACCTATTTTTTCCTTCCATTGCTACTGGGAATAGCCGGAGCGATCTGGTTGTATCGAAACAATAAACCTTATACCTTGGTCTTGACCTTACTGTTTGTGTTTACGGGAATAGCGATCGTTGTTTATCTTAACCAAACTCCTATGCAACCTCGGGAACGAGATTATGCTTACGTAGGATCTTTTTATGCGTTTGCGATCTGGATCGGACTGGGAGCAATAGCATTTGTTCGGTTTCTCAATCGTTTTGTACAAACACGGTATGCGTTAGCGACAGGTATTTCTTTCGCTTTATTGGGCGGTCCCATTATTTTGGCCCATCAAAATTGGGATGATCATAATCGTTCTGAAAAATCGCTGGCAAGGGATATGGCACGTAATTATTTAGAATCCTGCGCTCCAAATGCTATTCTATTTACCTATGGAGATCATGATACATTTCCTGTATGGTATTTGCAAGAAGTGGAAGGAGTACGCCCGGATGTTCGGGTTGTGGTATTAAGTTATCTGACTGGCGATTGGTATATGCAGCAGGCGAAGCAGCCGACGTATCAAGCGGCAGGTCTTCCCGTGACGATCCCAGCTGAAAAGACAAAAAAAGGCGTTCGTGATTATATCCCTTTTGTGGATAGACAGCTTGATAATGCGGTGGATATACAGCAATTATTGCAGTTTGTCACATCGGATGATCCGGAGTATAAAGTTCAGCTGAATTCAGGTGATATGGAAAACTATTTCCCTTCCAAGAAAGTCCAATTGCGCGTTGATAAAGAGGAGGTGGTTAAGAAAAATGCGGTTCCGGCTTATTTTCAGGATGCTATTGTTTCTGCAATGGAATGGGAAATTCCGAATGATCATCTGACCAGGGCGGATTTAACCCTGTTATCGGTGCTTGAAAATAACCATTGGGACAGACCGATATATTTTTCGAACATGTTGCCAAGTGACATTAAATTGGGTCTGGATAAATACCTGGTCAATGAGGGCTTTACTTCCCGATTGATGCCTGTTGCTGCTACAGATCAGTCGACAGGAAAACGAAATGAGCAGGCCGGGCTAGTTAATATGGAAGCATTATATAACAATATTATGCATACGTATCAGTGGGGCAATGTTAAAAATGCACAGTATTTGGATACCGATTCGTTTCGCTTTACAAGTATGTACGCCCGTGATATATTTGGAAAAGCCGCCCGGATACTCTTGGCCAATGGTCAGGTCAAACAAGCTGGGGAAGTAGCGAAAAAAGCATACGATCAATTACCCGATCGCGTATATGCGATGTCAGATGCCATCAATTATGCCGATATTATCGATAGTCTATATCGTTCGGGACAACCGCAGCTAGCCAACAGGATGATGGACCGAAACCTTGATTATGTGGCTGAAAATATGGAGTATCTACATCAGTTGGTGACGGATAAGAAAAACCTGAGCTTCGAGTGGAATGATATTCAGACCGGTTTGGATTCTGTAGACCGGTACCAGGCTATTTTATTGGAAGCAAAAGATACCAAGCGATTGGCACGTGTTGAGCGCTTGAGACAGCAATATCAAAATTGGTACGGAGTAGAATAATTTTGATGACACACTGAACCAAATTTACGCAGTCTGCCTAAACGGCAAATTGACTGCTATGCTTGAGGTGAAAAAACCAGATGAGGCCTCTTCTAAAATATTGGAAGAGGCCTCGATACATATAGGATAGGGAATGAGCCAAATGATTAGAATTTCATGCCGACTCCAAAGCCGAGCAGGAAGGGATTGATGTCAACTTTTGCCGGTATGGATAAGTTAGGTGCAAGATTTGATGCATCAACATTGACATCGGTTTTTAAAAGAATGTACTTCGCATCCAAATTCACGAAATATTTTTCAGATAGCTTAAAATCAATTCCCAGCTGAGTCGCAAAACCGAAAGCATTATCGTATTTTACATTTTTTACCGTTTGTCCCGCGTTGACGCTATAGAATATTGTATAATTTATTCCTGCACCTACATAAGGTTTAATGGCACCATCGGGGAAGAAATGATACTGAGCTGTCAGTGTCGGAGGAAGGAGCCATACACTGCCAAGATCGACATTGCTGGATGAACTGCCACCAATGGCAGTTAAATTTGAACCGGTTGTATTAACTTTATGTTTTGTAGTCCCAAGGATCAATTCCGCAGCAATGTTTTTTGTGAAGAAATAGGTGAAGTCCAGTTCAGGGATAAATTTCGTATTGATGTCGACGTCTCCGCCTATGGTATTAATATTGGCCGATTCGTTTGGCATGACTGTCACACCTCTGAGTCTCATTTGCCAGCGTTGATTAGGGATTGTTTGTGCCTGTAAACTTAGTGCGCCTAGGGTGAGTGTCAGTGCAATTAAAAGTAGCTTTTTCATATCATTAAGGGTATTTTGTTTGCTGTAAAACTATTGCTAAAATCACGGCAAAAGAGTGACGATAATCAGGTTGAAAAATGAATTATACGATGTTTTTCTTATTGCAGATGATGTACCTTTATAAATTACTGCTGTAAAAAAAAGAGAAGTACGGGAGGGCATAAATCGGCTGTTGTAGTTTTTCAGTTCGAAGAAAGTAAACGGGCAGGCAGTTTTCAAGCAGTTATCTGGATTGAGAACGAGCTAACCTGATAAAAGGTGGTCATTTTCGAGCAGGAGTGGATTCTTTGGGAAGCTTTATCTATGAGAGCTGATGTTCCAAGAGGTTGACAGAGCTGTAGTTTAGCCAGATTAATGGGGATATAAATCCAGCATGTTGGAGAATATTTGGGATAGGAATATACTATAAAAAGAAGAGGTTGGAATCACTTCCAACCTCTTCTTTTATGGGTTACGGTTTTACGCGTTTTTCTTTACTTCTTTACCCCAAGAGTCTTTTAATGTAACCGTACGGTTAAAGACTAAATGAGCTGGAGTTGAATGTGTATCTAAGGTAAAATATCCCAATCGTATAAATTGATATCCTTTCCCCGGGGTTGCATTTGCAAGATCCGGTTCAATGTAAGCACGTTCAATAATATGTAGGCTTTCAGGATTGATCGATGCTTTAAAATCTTCTGCTGCAGCAGGATTTTCATCATTGAACAATCTGTCGTACAATCTCACTTCAGCTTCTTTTGCATGTGGAACCGAGATCCAGTGGATTGTTCCTTTTACTTTTAATCCCGAAGTGTCTTCTCCCGATTTTGAGTTTGGAACATACGTACAATGAACTTCCGTTACATGGCCATTTTCATCTTTCACAAAATCATGACAGGTGACGATGTAAGCATGTTTCAAACGTACAGAAAGTCCAGGGCCTAAACGGAAGAATTTTTTTGGTGCATCTTCCATAAAATCATCGCGCTCTATCCAGAGCTCCTTTGAAAATGGAATGGAGCGTGAACCTTCACCACCTTCGACTTCTGGATTGTTCTCGCCAAGAAGATCCTCTACCTGACCATCAGGATAGTTTGTGATCACCAATTTGATTGGATCAAGAACAGCCATTCTGCGCCATGCCGTTTTGTTGAGATCCTCACGGATACAAAATTCCAAAAGACTGACATCGATCATGTTTTCACGTTTTTGAACACCGATTTTTTCACAGAAGTTGCGGATACTCGCAGGTGTATACCCTCTTCTGCGCAATCCTGAGATCGTAGGCATACGCGGGTCGTCCCAGCTTTCAACAAACTTATCATTGACCAATTGTAGCAATTTACGTTTACTCATGACGGTATAAGTCATATTCAAACGTGCAAATTCGTATTGTTTGGAAGGGAAAATCTCCAATTTATCAATACACCAATCATAAAGTGGACGGTGTGGAATAAATTCCAGCGTACAGATCGAATGTGTAATTTTCTCAATGGAATCTGATTGTCCATGCGCAAAATCATACATCGGGTAGATACACCATTGATTCCCTGTTCTGTGGTGATGTGCATGTTTGATGCGGTATAACAAAGGATCACGCAAATGCATATTCGGGCTAGCTAAATCAATCTTTGCGCGTAGCACTTTTTCACCATCTTGGTATTTACCGGCACGCATAGCCGCGAATAAGGTTAGATTTTCCTCAATAGACCTATCGCGATAGGGCGTTGGAACACCCGGTTCTGTTGGGGTACCTTTTGCTGCTGCAATTTCTTCAGCAGTACTGTCGTCGACATAAGCTAGACCTTTTTTAATTAGATCAACGGCATAACTATATAGTGTCTCGAAATAATCTGAAGTATATAATTCCTCTGCCCACTGGAATCCAAGCCATTGAATATCTTTCTTGATACTTTCAACATACTCAGTGTCCTCAGTGACAGGGTTAGTGTCATCAAAACGTAGATTAGTCTTGCCATTATACTGCTGTGCTAATCCAAAATTCAAGCAGATGGATTTGGCGTGACCAATGTGGAGGTAACCATTTGGCTCAGGAGGAAAACGTGTCAATACACGTCCGCCATGCTTCCCTGTACGAAGATCCTCTTCGACAATTTCCTCGATAAAATTTAATGATTTTTCTTCACTCATAATACAAAGTTAATTATTCGCCGTGAAATATTAGCTAGGAGATCGTAGATATTCGGCTTAGCATGAGCGGTTGAATATTGCAGCTGTATCTGTTGGAATGGAGAGACTTAATAACGTTGGGATATCAAATAAAAAAGGGACGAAATTTCGTCCCTTTTTACCGATTTTTGTTACTACTCTATTTATAAGCGAAGACTTCACCTAGCTCATCATTATTGGTAAAGGTACAGTGTTGATCGATCAATTCTCCCGTGCCGATATTGATAATCATTCCATGTACCGCAAGATCATTACGCTCTTTCCATGCGTTTTGGATAATCGACGTCGCACAAAGATTGAAAACCTGTTCTTGTACGTTGAGCTCGATTAAGCGATTTACTTTTTTATCATGTTCCTGGATCGCATCGATCTCTGCACTATGTAAGCGATAGACATCCTTGATATGGCCCAACCAGTTGTCGATAATACCATACTGCTTACGGCTTAAAGATGCCGCAACACCACCGCAGCCATAGTGACCAGCGATAATCACATGTTTTACTTTCAGCACATTCACGGCATAGTCTAATACGGAAAGCATACTCATATCCGAGTGAATGACCATGTTGGCAATATTACGGTGAACGAAAACCTCCCCCGGCTTTGTACCGGTCAATTCATTTGCGGGCACACGGCTATCTGCACAACCGATCCAAAGAATTTCCGGATTTTGACCTTTAGCAAGTTGTTGGAAGCGTCCCGTAGCGTCATTCTTTACGAATTCCATCCACTCTTTATTTCCTTTTATGATATTGTCAAATCCTATTTTTAAATCTTTATTTTCCATATTCTTCTTATTTCACTCTTGCCCAAAGGCATCGTTTCGATTTTATTATAATAATACAAATGTCTAAATTCATTGTTTACTTCAAACAACTTATTTTTTATTGAAATCTGTTCTTGATGTTCAATAATCCTTCATCTTGTTTCAACCAACGGTGCTGGTAGAACGATGGAAGGTAATGGCTTACGCGATACGTCGAAAGCCTTTCCCTTATGAGGAGGGTTTTTTATAGACAACCTGCAAAAGCTCGATGTCTTTTCCCTTACTTCTCGCGTTCTGCTCAAAATCTTTTATGACTTCGATGACATCCTTGTCTATAAATTTACTGAATGTTCCATCGATGCGGATCTTACTGATCGATTTTGGTAAACTGTATAATTTCTGTTGGATCGGAACCTTGTTCAAAAAGGATACCTCCTCCGCTAATGTAATGACAGCCTTATCTTCTTCATTGTCTTTTTCAATATTATATTTGAAAGCATTTTTCATATTTGCTCTCAAAATATAGAATGTCGCCACGACAATGCCTATTCCTACACCCATAAGAAGGTCGGTAAACACGATCGCTACAATGGTGACAAAAAATGGAATAAATTGATCTAAGCCTTTTTTGTACATTGAGGTGAATAGACTTGGTTTAGCCAATTTATACCCTGTATGGAGAAGGATAGCCGCTAGGCAGGCCAAAGGAATCATATTCAGCATTGTTGGGATAGCAAGCATAGCGACCAATAGCCACATACCATGCATGATAGCAGACTGTCTCGTTTTTCCACCTGCATTGACGTTTGCTGATGAGCGTACGATAACGGATGTTAAGGGTAGACCGCCTAGAAGTCCACTGGTCATATTACCGATTCCTTGTGCAACGAGTTCACGGTTGGTTGGCGTGTTTCTTTTGTAAGGGTCTATTTTATCGACCGCCTCGATGCTCAATAAGGTTTCTAGGCTTGCAATAATTGCAATCGTAAATGCAGCTATCCATACATCTTTGTTGACAATCTGTGTGAAGTCCGGTAGGGTAAATAATCCTGTGAATTCAGCAAAAGAACCGACAATAGGGACCAAAACAAATTGTTTATCATACAATTGAAGCGCTGAGCCGTTGAAAAAATAAGCTAAGCTTACGCCCAGAATCACGACAACCAATGGGGCCGGAACCTTATTAAGCTTTGGAATAGATGGCCAGAAGATGAGGATTGCCAATGATAGTGCACAGATGATCAATGCACCGAAGTTGATCGCGGAGGCGATCGTATCAAAATAGGCGCCAATACCATGTCCATTGTCCATTTCGAAGGCATGTGTTTCCACTAAGCCCAATGCCAAAGGAATCTGCTTCATGATAATTGTGATGCCGATCGCGGCAAGCATACCTACAATGACCGCTGAAGGGAAATAATTGCCGATCATCCCGGCTTTTAATATACCAAGAATGACCTGTACTACACCAGCGATCACGACGGCAAGTAGAAAGGTTTCATATGCGCCCAGGCTTTGAATAGCACCTAAGACAATAACGGTAAGACCAGCAGCTGGCCCACTTACACTGAGTGGTGATTTACTGATTGAAGCGACAACGATTCCACCAATTACACCAGTCAATAATCCTGCAAACAATGGCGCACCAGAGGCCATTGCAATTCCCAAACATAATGGAAGTGCCACCAAAAACACCACAACACTAGCAGGGAAGTCATATTTTAAGTCTCTTTTCGATAGTTTCAGAAAAGCCGACGTACGAGTTCCAAACATAAAATTTGTGTTCATCTATAAATAAAGTTTTCATCAGGCAACCTTTAGTGAGCTGTAGCTGTGTATCGTTATATCATCTGACCTTCAATAACATTGACAACGTGTCTTGCTGAGAAAGCTCAACGATAAGATTCAACCGAACTAAAGCAGATCGATTACTTCAGAAAAATCAAGGATACCGCACATGCTTTATCTTTTGCATGCGGGTCGATGGAAGTACATCCCCGAGGGATGCCTTTATTAACAGTTAGGAGGCGGTGTTGGAACCGTAGGATGGAAAGCTAAAATGCTTTTCTCATTTTTAAGATAATTCTTCTGTTTTCCTTGGTTCTCAACGATAATGGTTTCAAATACAATAGGTTCTTCTGTTTTTGTATTGAAAAATTTTGAGGCGGTTTCAAGTGTGTCGTTACTTGCACCGTTATTGTTTTCGATTTCCAGTTGTAAAACGACCTGTAAGATGGTGCTTTGATCTAAGCTGTTGGAAAAAATAGGCGAAATAGAGATGGCCATCTTTGTGAAAAAGATGATAGCACAAAGGAATGCTGCCACAAATCTAAACCGCTTATTTAACATTTTTTATTACCTTTAATCTTACTGTTTACATCGTAAAAATAGTAATTCTATGTTAAATTCAAATTAATAGTGCACTAAAAATAAAATTTGGCACGAAATTGTGACGAAGAGATTATTTTTTGAAAAGTTTTCAATTTTCTTTGATTTATAAATATTAAGCCTTTCGTATGGCAAATAAAGAACAATTTATTGAGAAGGTCCAGGCCTCCTATAATCCCAAGGGAGCATTTATCTATCTGGGAGCGGGAATGCTCAATGGTGAAATTTTGGCTGAGGCAAAAGTGAATCTAGCCTTGAAAATGATGAACCGTCACGGACTTATTGCCGGGGCCACCGGAACCGGTAAAACGCGTACGCTACAATTAATCGCCGAACAGTTGTCGGATGCCTCTGTACCTGTATTTATGCTGGATGTCAAGGGCGATTTATCAGGCTTAGCAGAACCAGGTGTCACCAATCAGGCCCTTATTGATCGGGGAAACGCCGTGGGCGTGCCGTTTGAGCCGTCGTCATTTCCCGTTGAACTGTATTCACTTTCTGGCAATAAGGGGATTCCTATGCGGATTACCGTAGAAGATTTCGGACCTGTCTTGCTGGGCCGGATCCTGGAACTCAATGAAACACAAACAGGGGTATTGGCCGCAATGTTTAAATATGCGCAAGATCATCAAATGCCATTGATCGATTTTTCAGATACCAAAAAACTGCTAAGCTACCTTTCAGAAGGACCTGGTAGCGAAGAAATCAAAAGCGATTATGGTAAGATTAGTTCCGCCAGCTCGGGAACTATCCTGCGTAAGATCGTCGCTTTGGAGCAGCAAGGTTTGGCTCATATCTTTGGCGAGAAAGAGTTTGACATCAACGATTTGTTTCAAAAAGTAGATGGGAAAGGCGTGATTAGCCTGTTGAATATTTCCGATGTGCAAGATCAACCTGTACTGTATTCTACATTCTTATTGAGTTTATTGGCACAATTGTTTAAAAATATGCCCGAAGTTGGCGACCTGGATAAACCGAAGCTGGTCTTTTTCTTTGATGAAGCCCATCTGCTGTTCAACGGAGCTCCTAAAGCCTTTTTGACACAGGTGGATCAGATTATTCGTCTTATCCGTTCGAAGGGGATAGGTGTTTTCTTCTGTACACAGTCTCCAACCGATGTACCGGAGTCTGTATTGGCGCAATTGGGAAATCGGGTGCAGCATGCATTGCGTGCCTTTACACCCAACGATGCTGAAAACTTAAAGAAGACAGTCAAAACGTATCCAAAATCTGATTTTTATGAAATTGATCAGATGTTGACCGCTTTGGGGACGGGACAGGCATTGATTACCGTATTGAACGACAAAGGTATTCCTACAGAGGTTGTTGCTACGCATTTGGTACCAGCACGTGCCGTGATGGGGCCTGCAGCTGATGCAACAATCAACCAGATTATCAATCAGTCTGATTTGAAAGCTAAATACCAGGAGCGACAGGAAAATCGTTCTGCAGCTGAAATCATAGATGAAAGAATGCAGGCCGCTGAGCAGGAACAACAACGTGCGGCACAGGAAAAAGAAGCAGAGAAGGCAAGTTGGCCTTCTTCCAAAAGACAGACGCCTTTGGAGGCTGCACAACGAACTGCGACAACGACGCTAGCACGGGAAGGAGTTAAGTTGTTGGGCAAATTAGCGACGGGTTTATTAAACGCATTTTTAAAAAAGAAATAACAATAATTTTTTGATTCTTTTCGTTTCAATACTATACCTTTGAAGGTGGAGCTGAACTTAGCTAAATTTGCTTTTAAGGGCAAATTTAGCTAAGTTTGCGGACGAAAAGAAAATTCTATTAACGCAATTTAAATATGAGTAAACCAACCCTTTTGATTTTGGCAGCAGGAATGGCTAGCCGGTATGGTTCTTTAAAACAAGTCGACAGTTTTGGCCCACACGGCGAGACAATTATTGACTATTCAATTTACGATGCCATTTGCGCAGGATTTGGAAAAGTTGTCTTCATTATCAGGGAGGAGTTCCTAGATAAAATGAAAGAAGTTTTTGATGAAAAATTGAAAGGTAAAATAGAAGTAGATTACGCTTTTCAAGATTTTGACCTAACGAAATTTGGCGTTAACCACGTTATCGAAAGAACTAAACCTTGGGGTACTGCCCATGCGGTGATGAGCGCTAAGGATAAAGTGCATGAACCTTTTTGTGTAATCAATGCAGACGATTTCTATGGTTCGGATTCTTTTCAAAAAATGGCCGAATTCTTAACAACCGAAGTTTCTGATGAGCAAATGTCATTGATGGGCTTCCAGGTTGGAAATACCATGTCTGATTATGGTTATGTTTCACGCGGAGTATGTGAGGTTACCCCTTCTGGACACATGGAAAGTGTAACTGAACGTACAAATATATACTACAAAGGTGAAGGTGACGATCGCAAAATCGTTTATGAAGAAAATGGTGTTGAAACAGACCTAGATCCAAAAACCCGCGTTTCGATGAACTTTTGGGGTTTTACACCAAAGATTTTCGAAGTGGCGCAGGCGATGTTCCCTGCATTTGTTGAGGAAAATAAGGAGAATTTAAAAGCAGAATTTTTCATTCCTTCCGTACCGGATTATATGGTGAAACATAAGTTGGCTGATTTTAAAGTGATCCCAACTTCTTCGAAATGGTTTGGCGTAACTTATAAAGAAGATAAACCTATCGTACAAGAATCGATTTCGAAATTAGTAGCTGATGGAATATATCCTGAAAAGTTATTTTAAGAGCTAAAAGAAATAGCTTATCTTTCACCTGTATTGTCAAGCAATACAGGTTTTTTTTTGACCTGTGCGCTAGATTAATTGAGCGGAAATAGATCTTAGATGAAAAAAATTCTTAAAGTGTTTGGTTATATTATTTTAGGATTGTTGTCTTTTTGTGTGCTCTATATTGTTGCTGAATACAGCCTGTCAAGAATTTCGGCTCCAACGAAGAATATAGACGAAGAGAAGACGATTCAGGTTTTTGTTCAGTCCAATGGCATTCATACCGATATTGTATTGCCTGTCGTTAACGAAGAGATGGATTGGTCGCAACTATTTCCCTATGGGAATACAGTTGGGAAACATAGCGGATATCGGTATGTGGGTATCGGTTGGGGTGATAAAGGATTCTATTTGGACACACCAGAATGGAAGGATTTAAAAGCATCGACGGCCTTTGTTGCTGCCTTTGGATTGGGGGAGTCTGCCATGCATGTGACCTATTACAATTCGGTTCAGCAGGATGAGTTATGTTTTGCTTATCAGATCAGTAGATCCCAATATCGGAATCTGATAAAATATATAGAAGATTCGTTGGATCGAAATCAAGCGGAAACTATTTTGGTGAAAACAGATGCACAGTATGGTGACTCAGACGCTTTTTATGAAGCAAAGGGATCCTATAGCATGTTTTATTCCTGCAATACCTGGACAAATAATGCCTTAAAGAAGGCAGCTATGCCAGCAGGTATATGGGCGACATTGGACAAAGGAATATTAAGTCACTATAAAAATAAGAAGTAGCTGGAAATCCATAAGTAGGATCTCGTTGAATGTGAAGTGAGATAGTGAAAATGATAGACATAAAAAAAGCTCCAGGATTAATCCCGGAGCTTTTTTTATGAGGAGGAGTGATTACTTCACTTCTTCGTAATCGACGTCAGTTACATCATCACCACCTTGGTTTCCACCTTGAGCTTGACCTGCATCACCTTGAGGTTGTTGTGCACCACCTTGAGAAGCAGCATACATTTCTTCAGAGGCAGCATTCCAAGCATTTTGCAATTCTTCAGAAGCAGCGTCGATATCAGCAAAGTTTTTCGCTTCGTAAGCAGCTTTTAATTTTGTTAAGCCAGCTTCAATTGGCGCTTTTTTATCTGCTGAAATTTTATCGCCATATTCTTTCAATTGTTTTTCAGTTGAGAAGATTAAAGCGTCAGCTGCATTTACTTTGTCAGCTTCTTCTTTCATTTTTTTGTCAGCATCAGCATTTGCTTCAGCTTCTTCTTTCATGCGTTTGATTTCGTCGTCAGACAAACCTGAAGATGCTTCGATACGGATATTTTGTTCTTTTCCAGTAGCTTTATCTTTTGCTGATACTTTGATGATACCATTCGCATCAATATCAAAAGTAACTTCGATTTGAGGAACGCCACGAGGAGCTGGTGGAATGTCATTCAAATGGAAACGGCCGATTGTACGGTTTTGGTTTGCCATAGGACGTTCACCTTGTAAGATGTGAATTTCTACAGATGGCTGATTGTCTGAAGCAGTAGAGAATGTTTCCGATTTTTTAGTTGGAATTGTTGTATTTGCTTCGATCAATTTAGTCATCACACCACCCATTGTCTCAATACCTAATGAAAGTGGAGTAACATCCAATAATAAAACGTCTTTTACTTCACCTGTCAATACACCACCTTGGATAGCAGCACCTAAAGCTACAACTTCATCTGGGTTTACACCTTTAGAAGGCTCTTTTCCGAAGAATGCTTTTACAGCATCAACGATTGCAGGGATACGAGTAGAACCACCTACTAAGATAATTTCATCAATATCAGATTTGCTGAAACCAGCATTTTTCAATGCAGACTCACAAGGAGCAATTGTTCTCTTGATCAAGTCAGCAGCCAAAGCTTCAAATTTAGCGCGTGATAATGAACGAACTAAGTGTTTTGGACCAGTTGCATCAGCAGTGATATATGGCAAGTTGATTTCAGTAGAAGTTGCGCTTGATAATTCAATTTTCGCTTTCTCAGCAGCTTCTTTCAAACGTTGCAATGCCATTGGGTCTTTTTTCAAGTCAAAGCCATTGTTTTCACTTTTGAATTCTTCGTTCAACCAGTTGATGATTACGTTATCAAAGTCATCACCACCTAAGTGTGTATCACCGTCAGTAGATTTAACTTCAAATACACCGTCACCTAATTCCAATACCGAAACGTCATGTGTACCACCACCACAGTCAAACACAACAATTTTCATGTCTTTGTGTGCTTTGTCTAAACCGTAAGCTAAAGCTGCAGCTGTAGGTTCGTTGATGATACGTTTTACAGATAAACCAGCGATTTCACCAGCTTCTTTTGTTGCTTGACGTTGTGCGTCGTTGAAATATGCAGGAACTGTAATAACAGCTTCAGTTACTTCTTGACCTAAGAAATCCTCAGCTGTTTTCTTCATTTTTTGAAGAATCATGGCAGAGATCTCTTGTGGTGTATATTTGCGGTCATCAATTTCTACACGAGGTGTATTGTTGTCACCTTTAACGATTTTATAAGGTACGTGTTCAGCTTCTTTCACAGCTTCATCGTATGAAAGTCCCATAAAACGTTTGATGGAATAAATAGTTTTATGCGGGTTAGTAATTGCTTGACGCTTTGCTGGGTCCCCAACTTTGCGCTCGCCACCTTCTACGAAAGCTACGATCGAAGGAGTTGTACGTTTACCTTCGTTGTTCGTAATTACTACAGGCTCGTTACCTTCCATTACGGCAACACATGAGTTTGTAGTACCTAAGTCAATTCCTATAATTTTAGACATATCTTGTGTTTTAATTTTTTACTTAATAAATTCTATCAGTCTATTATCAACCCTTATGCCAATCCAAAAGTTTTGTAAAAAAAACACTATTTGTCATCAATTTGTCTTTAGGTACTGCCAAACTGACATTTTCAATACACCAGTTGCTCTAATATCCTTTTTTTTGCTGACTCGTTTTGGCGATTGCGTGGCATATATCTGCCAAAGATTTCCGAAAATTCGGCAAGTTTCATTTTTTTTGATTTCTTATCCCGCCAGTCAGAAGGAATAAGTTTATTGGTATAGGCGATATTGGTAGCCCAATATTGAATGTGCATTTCTGGGATGACAAGACCCAATATCATTCCCGGGAGGCCATGGCTCAAGGCTGGTCCGGCCGATACGGGGATTTCTTCCGAATAGTAGGCAATCAGATAAAGTGAGTCTTTGGTGGCACCGTTGACTCTACGGCAATTTACACCAGCAATATTGCGGAACTCTTCGGTGAAACGCCAAGTGATGCTGTCCAATGTTTCCGAAAGAATGTATTTTTCGTCGATATCAAGCTGGATGTCTGCTGTACCAGCTTTCAGATCCTGGTAGAGGACCTTGCCATTCTTGTTGGCGCCAGCTCTAAACTGCCCCCTTTGGTTTCCTCCGCTTCGGGCCGCACCCTGAGATCTGCCCCTTCTGCCATTTGCCGAACTTATCGTAGGTGCAGCCATTTTTACTTCAGCACGTTGCTTTTCGGTACCCTCGCTTTCCTCGGGCATCAACAGGGTAGAATTCTCATCAAAGTAGAAGTTTAATTTTTCTGTATGTGAATCCGGTAGCTTGTCGAGATATTCCATCATTCCCATACCCCTGTCCATTCCTTTCGAGTTCATGTCGTTGGACATCTGCCGTATGCGTGCTTTTGTGTAGGTAACTTTGTCAAAACTGATGGTACCCCTACTTCCAAAATAGGCGTATTGTGCCTGAAGGGATAAACCATACAAGCAGCAGATGATTAGTGTTAAATATATTTTTTTAATCATTTCCTTTCCCTAGATATTTGTTGAAATCCCATTTTACACCGACCAAAAAATACTGCGTCAATACCTGTTGAACAGATTCGGAATAGTTGGTGTCACTCGCATTACGGCGTGTGTTGTTAAAGGTGTTGAAAAGGTCAAAGGCCTTTACGCTGAGTGTCATGCTCTCATCTTTCAGTACTTTTTTCTCCAATTCGATATTGGTATAAAATTGATTGATTGATTTCTTATAGAGTTTTGTAGGTCCTGTGTAGCTATAGAAAAGGTTGGCCATGATATTAAACTTCTTTGGTAGAAAGTATTTGACATAGGCCGAGGTCCCACCTTGAAAACTTGTTGCGTTGTATTGTGTGTTGATCGAGTTTTGTTGGATATTGAAGCCGGCGTTTGCAGAAAGGTCGAAATCGAACCCTTCTGAATCTTGTTCATTTAAGCTTGAACCTAGGCTAAAGTTGGTATTCTTTGCATTGTTCAGCAGAAACTCGCCACCGGATTGTCCGCCTTCAAATTTGGTGTAGCTATAGCTGTTGTTAAATCTAACATTTGCACTTTTGTTAAAATTGATACGTCGATTGGCCAAAGGCTGCATATGGTTGATATTCAGACCACCATTCCAGTTGGATTTGCCGGATAGATTTTCATAAGTACTGATCTGGGCAGAGTTGTCCAGTATGGTTGTTTTGTTGACAATCGGATTATTTACGAAAGATAAGTTTCCGTTGATATTGATGTTGGTTCCTTTCAATAAACTGAAAGCATTATAGTTGGCCGAAATATTATTGTTCACCGCACGTTTTAGGTCAGGATTACCAACTTGTTGAAACAAAGGGTTGGTCTGAGGTTGCAGCGGTTGTAACTGATCAAAGGATGGAATGATATTCGAACTTTGATAAGCTAAACGTATATTTTTGCTATTTGAAAGGCGATAATTCGCATCAACATTTAAATTGTTGTCCCAAAAATTCCGGGCGAGATCGATTGACCTATAACTATCATTTAACTTCTGATTCTTATAGAACGTACGGTTGGAAAAATTGATCTCCAACTTTTCCCTGCGATAGGAAAAATTCACATTAACGCCCTGATTGGTGTTATTGTCGATCTGGTTTTGAGAATACAGCGAATCAAACTTTTGGGTAATATTGTCTATCGAATTTTGGGTATTTGTATTCTTCGAATGATTGAAGCTATAACCTAAAGCTAGATTGATATAGTCACTGATTCGGTTATTGAAGTTAATTGACGAGTTGAAGTCATTTCCGCTAGTCCGTCCGTGCCGATCTTGATCAATAATTGTGCTGTCTCCTGTTTTGTAGAAATAGGTTCGCGAATAGACTTTGCTGTCTGAATTTGACTCTTTGTGGTTATTCCCGACCATTAGGTTGACGGAACGACCCGCTTTTAACCGTTTTCTATAATTTAACCGAAAATTATTGTTAGAGCTTGAAGAGTTCGATTGATTGTTCTCTCTAAAGTCGCTGATCGGATTACCTGATCCGTCGCCCGTTTTGCTGTCTGTATAGGTTAGATTAGCGTTGGTGGCCCAATTGGCATTGGATTGCAGGTCCATAGTTTGCGTGGAATCCAGTCGCATGTTAAGGTTTGACCTTAAACCATTGCTTCGACTATGCCTTTCATTATCGTTTTTGCTGTTTTTTTCCTGAATGGACTCGTCTGGCAGTACATTCTTATTGTAAGTCTCCGAGTGATTCCTGTTGCTGTTGTTGTCGTAACCATAGTTGGCATTGACTTTTAGGGCTTTTTTGAAGAACTGATTTTCATAATTGGCACCAAGGTTTGTGTTCAGAGGTTCGCCCGTAATTTGGTTGTTCATGCGTAGAGAGCCTTCACGGCCACTTGAACTGCCCATGTTGTTGTGACTCGCGGTGATGCCAATCCGCTCAGTCTTATTAAATTTCGCCGCAAAGAGATTTCCCGCATACAATTCTTTTGATCCAGCCAATGCTTCCATGTTTCCAAAGACACCCTTTCTTGCTTTCTCTTTGAGTACAACATTAACTGTCTGAATTCTTACGCCATCATCGATGCCTGACAGCTCAGCTTCCTCCGATTTTTTCTCATAGAGCTGCACCTTGTCAACGGCATCTGCCCGTACATTGCGAATGGCTATTTTAGGATCATAGCCAAAAAATTCTTCCCCATCGATAAACACTTTCTGTACAGATTTTCCTTGAGCCGTGATACTTCCATCTCCGGTAACCGTGAAACCGGGTAGACGACGTAGTAAATCCTCTAGCTTCGCATTTTTTTCTGTTGCAAAACTCGCCGCATCATATTCGATGGTGTCGCCTTTCAGTGTAATTGGAAGACGTCGGGTGACAATCACCTCCTGCAACACATTTCTTTGGGAATTTATTTTGATATCATGCAGGTCGAGATCTTTGTCTGCAATTTGGATCGTATCACTATATAGTTCAAATTTAGGGTAAGTGGCCAAAATAATGTAGCTCCCGGGTTTGATATTTTTGACCTGGAATTTTCCTTCTTCATTGGCTCGGTTAAAATAACGGAGGACTGAATCGCGGTTCAGTAAAATAATGGAAGCATTGGTCAGGGGCTTGTCATCCGCCTTGTCTAGAATCCTCCCCTTGATGTTTATTTGGGAGTAAGCACTGTTGATGACGATAAATAGTAAAAGTATTAATTGAACTAATCTTTTCATGTACGGGTTGTATCTTTCAAAGATAATTTACTTAATCGTTAATAAATGTAAAACATCTCTTCTGAATGTAAAATCTTTGGTATATAAGGCAGAGGAAATCACATTTTTTCTTGCTCTACATGTGCTTTTTGAGCATCATTTTTTTTATTGCATTCAATACAGATTGTTGGCGGAAGGTTTTTTGAGAAAGTTAGAAGTAAAATTTACCTTTGCACAAAATTGGTATTATGACGTTTGAAAATTACTTACAACAATTCGAAGATATCTTAAATCATCCTGAGAATCACCCTGCCTATCAAGATGATGAATATTATCAGTACACAAAAATGAACTGGACAAGAATGGGCCGTTGGTTAAAACGCTTTGAACCAACGTCGACTTTTGAACAATTTGTGGAGTCAATTACTGAAAAGCAACAATGGATCATTATTACTGAACCTTGGTGCGGGGATGCAGCGCATTCGGTGCCTATGTTGGCGAAGATGGCCTCAAAAAATCCCAATATCAGGGTGGATATCCAATTGCGTGACAGCGCTCCGTTTCTGATCGATTCTTATTTAACCAACGGCGGTAAATCTATTCCAATTCTAGTGATACGTAATGGACAGGGGCAGGATTTGGCTGTCTGGGGTCCAAGACCTCAAGCTTGCCAGGAGCTGTTTTTGAAGATGAAGGCGCAAGGGGCAGATTTCTCCGAAATCAAAGAGGAGATTCAAAAGTGGTACAATGCCGATAAAGGAACCGAAATCCAAAAGGAAATCCAGGCTTTGCTAGAAAAATAAGAAAAAATACATCTTTATAATAGACTGGCAATTTTTAAGTTTAACCGGATAATCATCTCAGGAGTAGACCTGGTCTTTCCTGAGCATGGTTTGAAAAGGTGAAAGAATTCGCTGTAACAGTCCGCGTTTAACTTCGGTATATGTAAGTGTCCATTCCTGAAAAAGGTTTACAAAAAACGAATATTAAAATCTTAAATTTAATATTATGAAAAAGCGTATGACAAAACGTAAATCAGGGGGACAGCAAGTTTACAGCGATAGCTTCAAAATCCTCGTTTCCAGAGAATACCTTGCGGGCAAGCTGAGTTATTCGCAACTTGCCCAGAAGTACAATCTTCCGGGGGAAGCCACTCCGCGGTATTTTATGAAATGGTACCAGCAGTGGGAAAGCAATCTGGAGCTGGAAGTTCCCCAGGCTGTGGAGTCAGAAGATATCGGGTTGAAAAATGAGCAGGATCTCAGGGATGAACTCTTCCAGGCGAACCTCAAAATTACTGC
>NZ_VLKR01000022.1 GCF_007830445.1 Sphingobacterium siyangense
CAAAAAAAGGCCAAATATGACTGGAACCTGTCCAATCTGGTCGCATTCATCAGAATGAATATCTTCGTGAAAATAAACATCTGGCAATGGATAGATGATCCCTTTTTCAGGCCGCCTATAAAAGGAAAAAAGGGACAGCTAAAGATCTTCGCAGATTGAAAAATAGGGGTCAATATCGAAATGATGAAAAAAGCTATGCCTGTACCACAGAAATCCAATCCTAAAATTTATTTAGGACACATGTGTAGAGAGCTAGACAATGTTAACATTGCCTAGCTTTTTTTGAATTTATTCGAAAGTCAGATTGATTTTCGAAAACCCCAATCCCTGTAAGAGCGGTTTAAACACGGTGGTTGCATTGGCCTTGGTTTGCTGCAGAATATCTGATTTCTTAACATCATCAGCAACAGCTTTTTCCGCAGCTTTGTAAGCTTCATCCACAAGCTCTGCTTCGCGCAAGAAAGCCATTTTGGTATCATAGACTTTGGATGCTTCATGATCGATCTTAATGTAGCAGATTTCTGGAGCCGGCAATTTGATGGAAACCGAATCCCCTACCACCTTAATATCTTCCGGACTAAGTTTTGTAAGGTTTACACAGCCTACAGCATCTGCTTTGACGATTAACAATACACTTGCATCCGGTAAAAACGTATTCACGTTTTTATGCTCCACCACATCGCTGTAGCGGTATTTGACCAATTCCAGTTTTCCCATTGCTTCAATGCGATCCACCAATAACTGATGTTTGCTTTCCACTGCCGGTCCGCTGTTATATTTTTTATACACGAACCAAGCGCCCACTGCCAAAATGGCTACGATAATTAAAAATTTTAAAAATTTTCCCATAAACTATAGTATACAAATTAAAGACCAAGCTGCTTTTTTAGGCATTTAACCTGAAAATATTACCTAGATATTATTCTCCAGGGGCGCTAAACGGTCATGCTTGAAAATTATACCTTTTGATAGACAATTGTTTAGTCAAAAAGTTTAAAAAACATTTGGAACATATAAGCTATAATACTACTTTTGTGACATCAAAATCACGGTAGGTATAGCTCAGTTGGTTAGAGCACTAGATTGTGGTTCTAGGGGTCGTCGGTTCGAGCCCGATTACTTACCCAAAAGGCAGATCAAATGATCTGCCTTTTTTGTTTTCTTGTAAGTCCTTGTTAAGATCTATGGATCATACCGAAAGTTTGGGGGGAAGGGAAGTTTTTAAGCATACAATTTCATTACTCTATATAGGAAAAATGTGGTGTCCCTTACGCCGCGAAAGAGACTCCTGAACGCTTTGAGCTTTGCATTGAAAGATTCTGCTGAAGCATTGGTGCTTCTATTGTCGAAGTAGTGTAGAATATATTGATGATGCGCTGCAATGGATCTTGCTACGCTCTCAAATGAAGCGATGCCCGCATTTTCAACCTGATTGTGCCAGTCCTAGTTTGGTCAATGCTATCTTTTTGTCCTGGCATTTATTGAATATGTCACCAAGGGCAATTCCAAGGTCATAAACGAGCTTTAGCTTGGGAAACCACATGAACAACAATTCAGCTCGGTATTTCTGGTTTTCGGACCATCGGTTTGGATGCTTGAACAAGAAGCTACAAATCAAATTAAATATTGCAGTGCTCAAGGAATAAATGAACATATATTATAGCGTAAAGAAACTTACCCACTCCGGTGGAACTTGACGGATTCTTGGAAACCGGAGCGAGGTAAGTATATTTTTAGTAGATGTAATTTGTGTTACATTACAAATGTAATCTATTGAAGCTTACGAAATGTTACCATAATCATTCCTTCAGTATACAAATTCAACTATTTTATAATTTTTTAGGAAAGAAATACGTTTTAAGCGTCTTTTTCAGATAACAACATAATACACATGAATGAAAAGATGCTATCTCCACAGACTATTAACGCCACATAAACCCACCAATACGGAAGAAACGGAGAAACTTGTTGATCATGGTCAAAGCAGGTTTCTTAATCTTCCATTTTAATCCATCGAATCCTGTGGGAGCCGCATTGAAATCTTTCACTGTCGCTGCCCCTGTCTTCATATGTATCGGTGCTTCATCCCTTCGATGCTTCTCCACCACCAAGATGCTGTCATAGTAATGCAGGGAACTTACCGAACGCGTAAATCCATTGACCTTCAATCCACGTTGCTCGGAATGGTAAGCATTGATGTAATCAATAAAATTTTTACTGTATTCAATAAAAGTACCGTTCCTTTTATGGCCACCACCATAAAATACCTGATAAGATGTATGTAAATCTTCACAAAGGTAAACGCCATTATCTTTCACATGATCAAAAAGCTCCTCAAATGTCACAATTTGTTGTATCATCGTATGGCCACCATCATCGATCAATATATCGATCGGCGGAATGGATTCTTTTACCTGGCGCAGGAACTTCCGGTCCGACTGTGAACCAATAAATATCTCTACATTCTCTTCTTCGAGTTCCTTACAGTGCGGATTGATGTCGATACCGTAAATTTTCGCACGATCACCAAAATAGTTCTTCCACATCTGAAGACTTCCGCCCTGAAAAACCCCAACTTCCAACACCACGATCTCTTTGCCTTTGAAACGACTAAAATGTCTGTCGTATACATCGAAATAATGCATCCATTTATTGATTAGCTTCGCATCATTATTTCGGAAATAAGTTTCTAACTCGTTCATGTCCTTCGGTCTATTTTAAGGGGTTCTGGTTTTTTATGCTTTGAATTTATTGAAATATAACGAAAAAAACAACGATATATTTTTGTTTCCGCAGAATTTTAAAATTTAAATTTTACAACATTTAAATTATTTTCCTACATTTACATAACTGGTTATATAATTACTTATAATACAATGGAACTATTTGAAAAAACAGGAAAAATAGCATTAGGCAGCAGATTGCGCTATATGGCTTCAAATATCACAGAAGAGGCCGCCCGATTACATGAGCTTTATCAGATTGATTTTGCGCCCAAGTGGTTTCCCGTTTTCTTTATCTTGTCTGAGGGTGATTCAAAAACAATTACCGATATAGCAACAGAGATTGGCCACTCCCAGCCATCAGTCACTAAAATCGTTAAAGAAATGATCAATGTGGGTCTTTTAGAGGATAACCTTCGCTCTGTGGATAAACGGCGAAATATGGTTGGATTGACCGATAAAGGAAAAATGCTTTGGGAAAGAATGAAAATTCAATGCATCGATATCGATCGCGCCATAGATGGGATTATCCAGGAAGCCACGCACAATCTATGGGAAGCTTTAGCTGAATGGGAATTTCTACTTGAACAAAAATCCTTGCTGAAACGCGTTCAGGAACAAAAGAAAATGCGTGAAAGTAAGGATGTCAACATTGTTCCATATGATCCAACATGCCGCCTGGCATTTAAGTCTTTAAATGAGGAATGGATTTCCACCTATTTTGAAATGGAAGAAACTGACCATAAAGCACTTGACAATCCCGAGGAATATATTTTGGCAAAAGGGGGTAAAATTATGGTTGCTCTTTATAACGATGAACCTGTAGGTGTATGCTCACTTATTAAAATGAATCATCCCGATTTTGACTATGAATTGGCAAAAATGGCGGTATCTCCAACAGTGCAAGGCAAAAGTATAGGCTATCTTTTGGGAAGAGCAATTATTGAAGAAGCAAAAACCTTAGGGGCATCAAAACTGTTTCTCGAGAGCAACACCATTTTGAAACCTGCAATCAATCTCTATTACAAGTTGGGGTTCCAAAAGATTAGCGGCTATCCAAGTCCTTATCAACGATGTAATATCCAGATGGAACTGGATTTAAAAAAATAACCTTGAGCAGTAGAAACATAAACTGGAATAAGCTAACTCTGATAAGCGAATGAATGCTTCCCCAAAAAAGGGAAGCATTTTTGTTTAACTAATTTTTCAAATAAAAGGTGATACTTTTCACTAAATTGGTACATGTCTATAAATGATATTGCTATGCAACAATTGATCAATTCAAATCGAACAATAGACCGACAGGTGCTCTTTATGAACTTGTATAAAAGTACATTTCCCATCGTGGCTAAGTATATCAGTCGTATGGGTGGTAATTTGGATGAAGCCAAAGATGTATTTCAGGACGCTTTGCTGGTGTATTATGAAAAGATTCTTTTAACAGCAGCACCACTAAACAACGATATTGGCTATTTGGTTGGAACAGCCAAAAATCTATGGTTAAAACGGTATGGTCAATCCAGTCCAAACCTTCCCCTAGATCAAGTGGATATTGCTTTGATAACCGAAGAGTCTCCTTCTAGCACAAGGCTGTTTCGTTTTTTGGAGACTGCTGGGCGTAAATGTTTAGAACTCTTGAAAAGCTTCTATTATGATCAAATGTCACTGCAGGAAATTGCAGATGAATATGGCTATTCGGGAGCAAGGAGCGCCACTGTACAGAAATTTAAATGCCTTGAGAAAGTTAGAGAATCCGTTAAACAAAAATCCCTGGTTTATGATGACTTCATGGAATGAAATCCAACAGATAGAAGCGTATATCTTTGGAATAGCGAAGCCGGAAGATGCACTGCTTTTTGAAGCGAAATTGGTGTTGGACGAAGAGTTGGCACACAAGGTTATTGCGCAACAAAAAGCTTATGCAGCTATTCGGCAATTCGGGCGCAAACAAGTGAAAATGGAAATTGAAGCCATAACGCAGGCATTATTTACACATCCTGAACATGTCTCTTTTAGAAAAAAAATAATAAAGCTATTTAGCAAATCCTAAATTCCTAACATCATGATGATTGACAAAAATGAATTCCGCAAATTTGCGGTAGGGCATTGTTATGTCCAAAAAGATCTGGTGGATCATTATATTTCAGGCATCGAGCAGTCACACATTCCGCTGGCCATGACGCCATATATCACCGAAGAACGCGAATTGCGCGTATCACAAATGGACGTATTTTCTAGATTGATGATTGACCGTATTATCTTTATGGGTGCTCCTGTAGAATCCAACATCGCCAATATCGTACAAGCCCAACTGTTATTCCTTCAATCTGTTGACCCAAAAAAAGATATACAACTGTATATCAACTCTCCCGGAGGCGAAGTGTATGCCGGATTAGGTATTTATGATACAATGCAATTGATCAGCCCAGATGTTGCAACGATCTGCACCGGTATGGCACTCTCCTTTGGTGCGATATTACTCTGCGGCGGTGCTGCCGGCAAACGTAGCGCGCTGGAACACGCACGGGTGATGCTTCATCAGCCACTTGGCGGTGTTCAAGGCCAGGCTTCGGACATCGAAATTACAGCCAATCAAGTGCTGAAAATCAAGAAAGAGCTGTATGATATTATTGCCAAACACAGTGGACAGAGCTATCAACGCGTACATGATGTCAGCGACCGGGATCACTGGATGGTTGCTGCAGAAGCAAAAGAATTTGGAATTATTGACGACGTACTAATCTAGCAAGGATAAGTAAATTTATGGACAGTTTCAATCGGGCTATTGACAGACTATTGTCAATGGCCCTTTTAACTTTGTCATCAATAAATTTATATCAGCATGAAACTAACATCCATTCGACTGATTGCAAATGACATTCAGCAGTCCGTCAGATTCTATGAAGAAATCCTGGGGCTCACCGCACAATGGTTTACACCAGATTTTGCCGAGCTTTCCACCAGTTCGATTACCCTAGCTATAGGAAGTACTCGCACGATGCAAATGTTTAGCGACAGCCCCATTATCTTTGGTAACATGGCCCCTATTATTATTGAATTTTTAGTGGGAAATGTAGATCATGAATATATTCGGATCAAAAATAGTGCTTCAAAAATCATTCAGGAACCGACAACAATGCCTTGGGGTAATCGCTCATTGCTTTTTTGTGATCCCGATGGTAACATGCTTAACTTTTTCACTCCGCTGAGCCCTGAGGCGATCAAAAAATTTGGCGTAGAAGCCACGAACTAATCCGCTCACATGACAAGATACTAAAGTCCAAAAATTAGTATCTTGTCTTCCTTAATCGATATTTAACAGCTATTTCTTCAACTCATGGCCCTAATTAAAGATATATATACACCGGAATTTTATCAGTTTATTGCCGATCAGTTCCACCGCGTTGACAACAGTTTTAACAGAGAACAGTTTATCAAACGCGTTTTTTCAGGCAGTTTTCATGAAATGGAATGGAAACAGCGTACAAAACACAGCACAGTGGCCTTACATGAATTTATGCCGGCATCCTTTCCCGAAGCAGCGGCCTTACTAACACAAGTGGTGGAACATCTCTTAGAAACGAAGCATCGGGGAGGCCTTGAATATGTTATTTTTCCGGACTATATCGAAACTTACGGTATCGGAGATTTTGAAACAGCTGTGCAGTCATTTGAAATCGTCACGAGATTCATAACCTGCGAATTTGCCGTCCGTCCATTTATTATCAACTATGGATCTCGTATGATCGCGGAAATGGAAAGATGGTCCAAAAGCCCACATCCTCAAGTTCGACGCCTTGCAAGTGAAGGATCTAGGCCCCGACTCCCCTGGGCGATGGCAATTCCAGCGTTGAAAAACGACCCTTCCCCTATCCTGCCTATCCTCCAAAACCTCCATAATGACCCATCCGAGAGCGTAAGAAGAAGTGTGGCCAACAATCTCAACGATATTGCCAAAGATCATCCCCATCTCGTTCTGACCATTGCCCAGCAGTGGAATGGAATCAGTAAAAATACAGATGCCATCATCAAACATGGCTGCCGTACCTTACTCAAACAAGGACATCCAGCAATTCTAAGCTTTTATGGACTGGATAGTAGCGATTTTCATCTTAGGAATCTCAGTATCCATACACCGGCAGTTAAAATAGGTGAACACCTTATTTTTTCCTTTGAAATTGAGAATGGAAGTAGCGCCCCCCGATCACTACGTTTGGAGTATGGGTTATATTATCAAAAGTCAAATGGTCAGCTATCTCGAAAGGTATTTAAAATTAGTGAACGAATCTATCAGGGAACTGAAATAAACCGTATCGAGCGAAAGCAATCTTTCAAATTGATTACTACCCGGAAATTCTATGCAGGGAAACATAAAATTTCAATTATTGTCAATGGGCAAGAAACAGTCCAACAGGAATTTGAGCTATTGCACATTTAACGGGAAATAAGAAACAAACGAAGGGCTTTCGTGTTCTACTAGAAACAACAGGATATACGCTGGACAGGTTTTTCCCAGCGTATGTAAGGTAAGTTCTTATGTTAATATGAGGTCTGTTATGAAGAAAATTCTCTTAATCCTTTTTGTCTTACTTATCCTATTTATCATTGGGCTTTTAATTAGAACGCTGACTTACCCGTTTACGCGTGTCAAAAAATATACTGCAGCGCCTGTGCAGCCAGTGATCAATGATAGCATTGTTGCCCGATTTGCCGGCGGCATCAAAATAGCCACAATCTCTTTTGGCGACTCGACATTATTTAACCATGTTCCTTTTGAAGAACTTAATAGTTACATCAGGCACAATTTTCCACTGATCTATCGCTCCCTGGAAACCTATACGGTCAATGGCCACGCGCTGGTCATTCGACTTAAGGGAAGCGACAATAGCTTGCTTCCGCTACTCTTTCTTTCGCATATGGATGTTGTTCCTCCCGGTTCAGCTGCTATAAAAAATAACGATTCAACGCTATTTCAGCCTAGAGACCAGGCAATACCGCCGGTTAGTGAAATAGCCGAAGAATGGGACTATGCACCTTTTTCGGGGGCAGTAGCCAACGGCCGCATTTATGGCCGCGGAAGCTTAGATATGAAAGGCATGCTCTTCTCCTTACTTGAAGCTACGGAACAGTTGGTTCGAGAACAGGTACAGCCCAAGCGGAATATCTACCTCGCTTTTGGTTTTGATGAAGAAGTTGGTGGCGTACGCGGCGCAGCTAAAATAGCAGACTACTTCAAAGAAAAAGGTCTTAAATTCGAAGCCGTTTATGACGAGGGTGGACTCATTCTGGAAAAGGGCTCGGTCAAGGGAATCAGCTCCGATGTAGCATTGATCGGTTGCGCGGAGAAGGGATTTTTATCCCTGAAAATTAAGGTCAAAGGTCTTGGTGGGCACTCTTCGATGCCGCCAACAACGAGTGCAATTGGTAAAGCGGCAGTTATTATGCAGCGCTTAGAAAATCACCAGATGAAAGCACAGATCAGCCCTATGATCCAAAACTTCTTTCAACAGGTTGGTGGTAGCATGCCTTTTGTCTCCCGTTTTGCGATCGCTAATCGCTGGCTTATGGAACCTTTACTTCTGGCTCAACTAACGAAAAACCACTCGACTAATGCCCTCGTGCGAACAACTACAGCACTGACGATGATGAAGGGCAGCGATGCCCCCAATGTACTTTCACCTGAAGTTGAATTTGTTGTCAATTTTAGGCTACTGCCTGAAAACACCCTGCGGGAAGTTCGGGATCATGTCGAGCAGGCTACACGCGGGTTTGATGTTGAAATCGAACAGGTCGACAATGCCCGAGAAGCATCCAAAGTTTCACCAACAGACGTTAAAGCCTATACGATGATGGAAGCTTCTATCCGCAGGCTATACCCTGATCTTATTGTTACGCCTTACCTGACTGTTGGCGGAACCGACGCTATCAAATACCAAAATCTCAGTGATCATATTTATCGCTTTATGCCCATTAAAATTAATCACGCTGAACAGCAGAGTATGCATAGTACCAATGAATACATCAGCATTGAAAACTACCTGAAGATGATAGACTATTTTTATTACATTATGCGTCACTACGACGATGAAACCATTTAACCATGGACAATCTTCGCAATTACATTCACGCATTGGTTGACTTTTCGACGGATAGCTGGCACTTGCTGCAGCCAGCATTGACATTGCGTAACTTCAAAAAAAATGATTTACTGCTGGAACAGGGTAAAGTTTGCAATTCGCTCTTTTTTATCGACAAAGGCTATTGTAGAAGTTATTATGTTATTGATGGAACTGTCAAAAACACAGGATTTTTCTTTGAAAACGATATCGCTACCAATATTCAAAGTTTTGGCAGCGGGCAAAAATCCGAATTTAACATCGTTGCCTGTGAGGACTTAAGGACCATTATTTTTGATAAGTCGACACTATTTGAACTTGCTGCACAGGTTATAGAAATAGAACGGTTGGGACGGTTTTGTATCAGGCAGTTTGCTTCACGCCAGGAAGAGTTTGCCAATCTATTTAAACTCTATTCGGCTGCCGAAAGTCTGTGTTATCTAGAAAAAAAATATCCAGAAATTTCACAACGTGTACCACTTTCTCAATTGGCTTCTTTTTTGGGAGTAGCTCGAGAAACCTTAAGCCGGATTCGTCGGAGAAGATTAAACACCTGACATTATGTGACGATTGTCACAGGCTAGAATAATTTCATTTTGGGAACTTTGTATCAATTAAACAAAGATAAAAGATATGAAAACATCCAATAATGCACTCTTGGATTTCGAAAAATTTATGGCTATCCGTTTAAAAGCCTCAACAGATTTTGTGGAGGGTCATTTTGATTCCCTAAAAGATATTTCTGTCTCAAATGAGCCTGCCACAATTTTTCCGCCCAATGGAATATATATTTCTGGGGTATTACAGGTCAATGATTTTAACCAAAAAGGAGCTTCCAATTTCCTTCCGGGTGCACAAAACAAATTTGAAGTGATCCATCAAGATGCAAGTGATACGCTAGCCTATTGGACGGGTATACAACGTTCGTCCGTCAACATAAAAGGACAAGATACCGTGGTGATTTTCAATCTCAGAATCACCGAAATCTTCAGAAAAGAGCAAGGTACCTGGAAGCTTATGCATCGACATGCCGATACACTGGCCGAATAGTCTAAATGACCTAGGGAGCAGCAGTTTGTTTATAGATCGCTATGGTTTGTGCCCGCTGTTCCTTATGGTCAGATACTCAAAATTGATCGGCTGAGTGCAGCAATGGTCCTCCAGCGATTTCCTACGATTTGAGTTCGGCATCGCTGGTTGATCCCTTGAATTTCTTATTCCAAAAGAGTAATAAAATAATAAACAGTATAAATAATAACAGGGTGACTAAATTTGTCTTCCCCAAAAGTGCGTGTAAAGTAGCTGGAGCTATAATTGAATTGGTTCTTACGGTGGAGAAAGTCAATACAAATGAAAAGACAATACACAAAAGCACAAATCCGGCAAAACCACCAAATTGGCTAAAATTATCAAAAATTAAAAGATGCCAAATCGCCCAAAATATTCCCGTTATCACACTTTTAATGGGCCATTTTATTTCACCTAGACTATCATTCAAATAGCCCCGCCAAGTAAATTCCTCCATGATATCATACAGCAATGTAAACAGGCAGAACAACAGTGCCCAAACGTGCTCATCGACACCGTAATTATTATTAAATCCATAAATACCATATCCTGCGAATAAAAGGAATGGAAACAACAGTGACTTTGTTTTATTAGGGCCAAAAAGTGTAACGGTGGAAACGACTTTTGACAAAGCATAAAAAAATGCCGAGATAATCAGAATAATCAATCCGTGATTCATATTCCAGGGTAATGGAAAACTAAAAACATCTTTCATAGCCATCTGGAAAATATTAGGAAGCTTTCGTATAGCAAAAGTTCCCAACATCAACAATCCGTAAAATAATGCGATACGCAACCAGTTCGTCTTTTTTATGCTTTCAATAATCTTCATACACTATTTATTAGTCTATTGTCCCTACAGCAACTGTTCTTTGTTAAATAACGACTACAAAATTGGAAGTCGCGAACTTACAAAAAAACGATAAAAGCAGGTTTGCCTTCAAAAGTAAAAATTAATCGGCATTAAAGCATTAGCCAAAAAGAAAGGCATGGAATCAACAATATACCAACTGCAAGTGTCCAAAACATCGCTGTTTTACTAATGAAATAGCATTCACGTATTTTTTTTGTGCACAAAATCCAGGTCAAAAAACCATAGAGCAAAATTGGTAAGATATACATCTCCAAAGGATATGGCTGTAGAATTGGATTGAACTCCACTAAAATTTTGGCCTCCCTTCTGCTTTGAAAGAGCATGTACATCAAGGTAGAAACAACCATGGATGAGGAACTTGCAAAAAAGAGTGTGAGCAGTATCCATCCAGTTCTTTTCAACAACCAAAACAAAAGGAAACCTACTATTAAAACCATTACATTGAAAAAGGACAATAATGTGTAGTTATCCGGTAGCTCTTTGAAATATTTGATCGGATATAACAGTGCAGGAAAAAGATTATAGCCTTTAAACACAATGAGGATACCTGTAAAAAATGAGATCCGCACGATACTTCTTTTGACCACTTGTACCCTGGGCGTATCAAATCTACCGGTAATAGTCCATTGGTCTTTGGCTTTTATCGTATCAATATTAGTCTCTTTTTCCGCTTCTCGCTGGTTAAGCACATATCTTGCTGCTGTCAACTCCTCGGTGGTCAACTGTCGACTTTTTAATTCAATCTCGGCAGCTTCAAGGGCCGAAGGCTCATAGTGATCGGGATTATCTACCACAGACAGCAACTGATCTGTGGGCCAAGTTTTATAAAGTTCAGCAAAATTATTTTCGGACATTGGCTTAATTTTTATAAATTTCAATATGTTATTACGGCAAGTTCATAACAATAATGATTGCTCTCGCTTAAGCGAAAAATAAATGGTTAATCTTCCATAATGAATTTATAAAAATATAATTTATAAATCAAGCATAGTTTGGCTTATGCTACTTTACTTCAACTCAACGACCTAATTATCCGTTTTCACGAATTCCTTTTACGGCCCATTTCTTTGAAACCAACCATTGGGGACGATTTAAACTATTGCGCATTGCAATGTTTACCTAACGACAATTCATTAAATGGATAATGACCATTACTTAAAGTATCTCTTTTGTTACAAAAGCAATTCACACAAACGATTGCATTGTATAGTTTTCGTTTAATTTAATTGTATTTATAAAATTAGGGTGAACAATTAAATTTAAATTATGAGATATTCCAAAATTACGCTACTGCTCTGTACAGTATTGGCAAGCTTTCTTTCTTGCCAAAAAAGCGAGGTACAAACAAATTTAGAAGAGAAATTATCGCTACGGGCCGCATCCCCTGGTGTAAGCGGATACGAAGTTCCCTTAGGTGGCAATGCTTTTGTTACTTCGGCACCTTCCGGTGCAGTAGAAGTCATCAATAGCAATGGATTGGCAAACTGGACCAATGCCAATAGCGTGATCAGTACCTATGCTAAGGTCCCCCAAGCGGGCGCTTTACGTGTTAAAATAAGGGCTAAAGTGCTACCTTCAGGCGATAGTAGTACGGTGAAGTTAACAATCAACGGTGTAAGCAAACAAATCAAACTTAAGGGTGGAACATTACAGGATTACACGGTTGGTACCTATTCGCTAAATACAGCGGGATACATAAAAATGGATCTTCAAGGTGTGACCAAGTCAGGTGGTTATTTTGCAGATGTATCACACTTGATTTTAGATAGTTCGGCAACAAATGGCACTGTGATTTATAGTGACAATAATGTTGATAATACTTACTATTGGTCGCGACGGGGCCCATCCTGCCATTTGAGTTATACCATTCCAACAAATCAGCAAGTATCCTATTATTATAGCGAGGTGAAAGTGCCTGCCGGAGAAGATAAAATAGGTTCTTACTTTATGGCAAATGGGTTCGGCCAAGGATATTTCGGTATGCAGGTCAATTCAGCGACAGAGCGCAGAATACTATTTTCTGTTTGGAGTCCATATAGCACCGATAACCCGTCCCAAATACCAGCAGAGGATCGCATCACATTAAATAGAAAAGGGACAAATACGACAACAGGTGAGTTTGGTGGTGAAGGTTCTGGTGGACAAAGCTACCTCAAGTATAACTGGACTGCCGCCACTACCTATAAATTTTTATTAAAGGGAGAACCTGATAACAATGGAAGTACTGATTTTACGGCATGGTTTAATGATCCTTCGACCAATAATTGGATACTCATTGCAAGCTGGAAACGTCCCAAAACAAATACCTATTTAACGGGCTTTCATAGCTTCCTCGAAAATTTCAATGCCGACAATGGCTTCCTTGGCCGTTCTGCAGAATATAGTAATCAATGGGTTCGTACAGCTACTGGAACTTGGCTGAAAGTTGTGGAAAGTACCTTTACAGTCGATGCGACCTATTCAAACAACCAGCGTATAGACGCAATTGGCGGAATAGCCGGAAATAGCTTCTTCCTGAAAAATGGCGGTTTTTTCAATACCGTCGTAAATCCCGGAACGAAGTTCACACAACCAGGTTCTGGCACAGCGCCTTCAATAAATTTAACAACGCTACCATAACAAGCATATTTACAATAAATTATTCTGAATTTACATCCAATAAAAGGGACAATACCTCATTAAGAAGTGTCGTCCCTTTTAAACTCAACTTTGTCGTATTTAAATTAACAATTCGTAGCTTTCAGTAATACTTTATTATAATTGCTGATCCATTATAAATAGCTGATCCCCCCGCCTCGGGTTTGTAGGTAACCTGAAGGCCTTTCCAACTAACGACAATAAATTCAAACTTCAAGAATGATAAACCTGTTTATGAATTTACTATCCAACCCCTTATCAATCCTTTTGAGCACCTTGTTGCTCATCAATAGCCTTCCATCAAAAGGACAGTATCTTGAACCCATCAAAAAGGACCATAAACTAAAAACTCAACTTGATACGATTGTAAACCGTTGTGTTGTCGATTATCTTTCCAACAACAACACGTTTAGCGTGTCTATTTGAATCTACAATAAAGGGTCCAAAACAACCTACTACTACAGTAAAGAAAAGTTACCAAACGCCAATAACTATTACAACATTGGATCGGTAGCGAAAACGTTTGTAGCCGCTTTACTTGCACAAGCGGTCATTGAGAAGAAAATCAACCTCGATGATGATATCCGTAAATACTTGCCCGGAAACTTTCCCAATTTGCAATACAACGGCCATGGAATCCTTGTTAAGCATCTTGCAAATCATACTTCAGCACTTCCAAAGACTTTCAGATTACTTTCTAAAAAAGTTGTCGATAGTTTAAAGGGGCTCGCTATTCCAGAACAGGTAGACTACCTTGGAAATTATAGTCGTGACAACCTATTTGACGACCTGAGGAAAGTCAAGTTGGACAGTATTCCAGGTACAAAATTCAGTTACAATAGCATGGCTGTAATGGTACTTATTGCGCTGTTGGAAAATAGCTATAAGAATTCCTATGAACATCTTATCAGCGCATATCTGAAGGGACATCTTGGTATGTACCATACAGTCCCCTACTTGAATGAGTTGCAAAAAAACGACATTGTGCAGGGCCATGATAATAAAGGACAGCCTGTTCCATTTGCCAATTTGAGGGGATTTTACTTTGGTCCTACAATGAATTCAACGATCAATGATATGTTGACCTACATCGAAGCCAATCTCAAATTAAACGATAAAGCCCTTCTTCTAACACATCAACTGACTTATGGAAAAGACGATGGATTTGGTATGGGGCTAGGTTGGATGATCAATCGTGATGAACGTGGTGCCCGCTATTTCTATCACGATGGGAATACTAAAATAGGCTACAATACCTTATGTGTGCTGTATCCTACAGACGATTATGGCATCATCATTATTGTCAACGATACAGTTGATCAACACATGGTGGGTAAACTTGAAAATACCATCAGACATCAGTTTTTAATGCATAATCAATGACAAGCTTGATCTTCATCTTCGGCTGAAAAGAAGGGGTAAAATTAAGTCATCATTAAAAAAATATGTATTAATTTTTAAATGAATAAAAAATAAAATTAAAATAATAGAAGTAATAATAAATTCTCCCAAAATATTATTAATTTTCGGAAACTAACCAATGTGGAAATCGGTGAATGTTTATTTTTTTAACCAAAGAAAGGAGGCAAACAAAACAACGACGATGAGAACCGCCTAGAAAACCAGGCACAATTAAATTAATGATTCATTCACAAATCTTAAAAACTAAGTTATGTTAAAATTAACCAGTCGCTGGAGCAGACTTTATACTGTTTTGGCCGTAGTTTCCACATTTTCTATTTTTAGTTGCCAAAAAAATTCATTGACTCTTGAGAGTCAAGAGGCACAACTTAACAAAAAAGCTGCAGTATCCGCGCAAGCAGGAGCTACAATTGCAACATTGAATTGGGATCAAACCTATCAAAAGATTGATGGATTTGGAGCATTCGGAGGTCGGATTGTTCCATTCTTTGAATCCGCAAAAAGAGATAGTATCCTGGATTATTTATGGGGAGGCAGTGGGTTGAAATTGAATATCCTTCGTGGTAAGGTACTTCATACCTACCCTTTTAACCAACAGACCAAGGTCGTCACCATTAAACCGGCAGGAGTTTCGATTGACGTGGATCCCAATAGCGCAACATATCAGAATTTGACAGCAGACGAAAAAGAACAACTTGGGCAGGTCTGGATCATCAAGAAAGCGAAAGAACGCTATGAAGTTCCCTTCGTTATGGCAAGTACTTGGACTCCGCCATTATACATGAAGACCAATACGAGCAGTATTTCCGCGAAATGGTTTAATGGACTTAATTTTAATACTTCTTCAACAGCTTTTGCTCGCTATCTGACGGGATTTGTAAAATCGTTTCAGAACGAGGGGATTACAATCAATGCTATTTCTCCTTCAAATGAGCCTGAAAATGTCTTTTCAGACTGGGATGCTTCTTATTGGGACTCTTCACATCTGGGGCAGTTTATTACCAACAACCTCCGTCCCGAATTAAACAGTGCGGGTCTTCAATCCACCAAGATCATATCTTCTGAGAATGCGGCCTGGGGAACTGCCGATAATTTCCTTTCGGGCATGGACAGAAGCAAAGTCGACATCCTCGCCGGGCATGGCTATGTAGAGATAAGTGGCATCATCACTGGTCAACGTGGGTTTAACCAGAGTCCTTCCATGTGGAATTTTAGTATTGGAGGTAAACCAATGTGGGTGACAGAAGCTTCCGATGATGGCGGCAATTATGACAATGGTATTGAAGGAGGCTTGAAACTGGCGGTTAATATGCACAAGCTTCTTGCGGATTGTAACGCCAATGCTTATGTGTTTTGGCTAGGTATGCTGGCATTTCAAAATAATGAGGCGCTTATT
Organism: Sphingobacterium siyangense; assembly: GCF_007830445.1. Taxonomy (GTDB): domain Bacteria; phylum Bacteroidota; class Bacteroidia; order Sphingobacteriales; family Sphingobacteriaceae; genus Sphingobacterium; species Sphingobacterium siyangense. The sequence goes on from NZ_VLKR01000022.1 coordinate 16,237, forward strand.
TGTACAAAGAGTGATGGTTCATTGGAATTTCCAAAAACGTACGATGTGATGGGACATTATTCCAGATTCATCAAAGCAGGTTATATGCGAATCAATGTAGGGGTTCAAAATGGAAATGGCTTATTGATTTCGGCTTACAAAGATCCACAAACAGGTAAGTTTGTCTTAGTTGTCACCAACACGGGAACCGCAGCAGTTCCATTGGATATCAACCTTACAGGTTTTGCAAGCGGCGCATTGAATAATTACCAAACAACCGCAAGCAGTTCGGGCCATTGGGAGAACGTTGGCACCGTAAATCCGAATAGCTCAGGGGTCTATTCTTTAACAATACCTGCTAAAAGTATAAGCACTTTAGAAGGCAACAAACTTTAATTTATTAATTGTACTGAGGGAGTGCGCTCCCTCAGTACATAATTTAAAACCCGATATGCGCTAAATCCTACATGTTACTGATCGTCAAATCCCCATTTAGCTCCGCACCTATTCTTTCATTTTTGTAAACATAAGTTTTGCTGTATTTGGATCTAATACGTCCATATCAATGAGCTTCAATAATTTCACCATATGGAGCGTAGTAGACTTATACTTTAAAAAGTGTGCTGTTTTCAAATGGGCAAGGTAAGCTTGCTTGTCCCGATAGATTTCCAAGATACGTATCTGTGTCGGATTATCTTTTTTGAACATTGGAAAAATCGCAACAACACCTTCTTCGAGCGCGACAGATGCAGCAGCCTCTTCTTTTAAAATGGTCTTGTATTCTTCGAGGTATTCAACATAAACCTCAATTTCAGCAATACGTACCATAGACTCCTTATCTTGTCCACGAACAATATCCCCGCATAAGAAAAGTATGATTAGCGTTAAGGGCAAAGACAATAATGATTTCATGTGATTAAGTTTAAAAGTTTTGGGCCTGATCATTTTTTCCAATCAAAGCCCTTCACAAATTTCGTTATACGGGATGATAACACCAATATATATATTACTGAAATATCTACCAGTTTTACGGATTTAGGTCAAAATATCGATGTCTTAGATTTCTCTTAAATCATATAATCCAATGTCTTTGCTACCTGAATTTTAGAAAAACTGCAATGAAATTGCGCTACCTTGCGGTGCTTAAACTTGGGATATGTACGATCGCTGGATTAAAAGCGCAAGAAAAATCAAATCTTATCGAATTAAATCTTTGGTCTCTATGTCACACCCTTTTTCAAATACGTCAATTACAGTGTACCCACAAAGATTACCGTCGACGAATCAAATTATCACAGCGAAGTACCCATATCGGGCGTCTTAAATGCTTTTAACGGAGGTGTGGCTGTTGCTAACCAATGGAAGCTTGGACAAAATATCTATTTAGACTGGCGCATTGTCGGTCCCAGTTATGGCTTCAACAATGGTAAGTTCGAGGGGAAAACCCATTAAATACGGACGAGCAACGCGAAGTAAAGAGACAACTAGAGGAATTTGACAGTAATCTCATGAAGATCAAAAAAGAATTAAATGCTGATGGTGTAACACTCAGCACTAGCAGACCATTTGCCGGTATCCGCACCGCATTATCCATAGGTTACCGGTTTTAATTGCAAAATCCTCCCCTCTTCGTATCATCCATTCCAACAAGCGCACGATATTAGTGCGCTTTTATCAATAGCAATCGCTAAGGATGCATTATGCTGTTTCCCCATCACTATAGTTTTAAATTAGATTATGCTCACGGGCATATTTAAGCATTTGTCCTATGGTTTGACACTCAGCTTTTGCCATCATTTTCCTACGATGTGTAACAACTGTATGTGGACTCAAAAAGGTTCTTGAAGCGGTTTCAGCGACGCTATAGCCCTCCGAAAAGTATTGTAATACTTCGATCTCTCTCGGTGTAAATGTTTTAATTTTTTTATCATATGTAGATAAAATACGCTCAAATTCACTACATATATATAGTTCTTTTTTCTTTATGGCCTCAAAGCAGGCAAATACTTCACTTAATTCACAAGATTTACTTAACACAGCTTCTGGACGGTATTGAAGAATACTCGATATCACGGCAGGAGCTGTTGCTCCCGTCAAAAAAATAACCTTTGCGTCTCCATTTATACGCCTGATCTCGGTCAACAACGAAAGTCCATTTTCATTTGGAAGATAGTAATCCAAAAAAATAAACAGTTCCTGCTTTCCAAAAGCACGTAAAAACTGAAGGAATTCAGATCCTTGGCTAAAAGATTGGACCAATTCAATTCCACATTCACGCTTCAACAAGAGTGCGAAGGAAAAAGCAACTATTTTCTGGTCATCTAAGATAACAGCATGGCTAGTGGTCTTCATAAATATGGCTGGTTTAATTAACCTAGTAAGACAAATATAATTATTTAAAACAATCATAATAATCTGTTTTACAAGTGTGTAGGTATTCAGCTACAAACCTCGCATATTCCTGTTATATCCAACTTGAAATATAGCATAAACATGCTATATACCGCTTAGAAGTTACCAAGTAAGGCAATAAAGCGCGTCTTTTACAACAGAATTTAAGCATGCCATATCATCTTAGACTAATTCACTAGCCCACGAAATAAGCCATTAGGCTAGCGAAAGAACTATAAAATATTTCAACTTATAAAATACATTGTTATGAACAAGAAACTTTTTAAATCTGCAACTGGCAAACTGCCCTACCAGGTACCTCAGATTCAAATGACTGTCGTTTTATTAGAAAATGGTATTGCGGCAGGTTCAAATGCGCACACTTCCGGAGATGTAAAGCAGACCTGGGACAACGAGGAATCACAGACTCAAAGCAAAAGTGACGGATGGTGGTAGTCTCCCCATTGACGATCAATTAACCAAAAAAAAGAAAAATGAAAAATCAATTTATTCAATTGCTCATCCTCCTCATTATATTTTCCACGTCATGTAGCAAAAATGAAAGCAACACGGCTGTCGAGACAGAAGGGAATGTGAGCGTAAAAATGAGTGGAACCTCCTTTGCTGATGAAGATACGGAGCCCCAATTAAAATTATCGAACAACAAAAGTTTAAATAACACACTCTCGAACACCCAGGAGGTCATTGTTCCACTTAATAGTGAACTTTCGGTACTGGCCACTTTGACACCGGAGCCCGCTACTTCATCCAACGTATTGCGTGCATCAACAGGGCTTAAAATGGCAACAGCCCCCGTCTCACTAGGTAGCGGAGCAAAATATGCTATTGCAGTTTACAATGCAACGGGAAATTATGTTAAAGATACAGGGGTATTAACTTATTCGACTAGCGGTACAAATTGGAATCTATCGCTTCCTGCAGGGTCTTACACGTTCGTTGCTATCGCCGTTGCAAATGGTCAAACTTTTCCTTCGATCAATTTTAATCAAGCGTTGGCGAACATTACATTTAACGTAACTGGCGCAGATACCGACATCTTATGGAAAAAGTTACCGGTTACTGTAATCGCTAACCAAACACTGGCCGTAGATCTTATCTTAAGTCACCTATTTACACAGGTACAGGCTACGCTAGAAAGTACTTCCGCCAATGTAGTTGGCAATATCACCGCCATGACTAGTAGTACAATCTCCCCTAATTATGGAACGGCTTCGGTTAAATTGGCTGACGGGCTTTTCACCCAAGGTGGTTCATCGACGGCACGTAATGTCACTTTTAGTGGTACAGGTCTCGCATGGACGAGCAATGCAGCGCTGATTATTACAGAAGGAACGACGGTTGGTAAAGTAAATTTTGGAACAGTATCCCTAAACTCCACACAAAATGGCGTCCGCTCAGGAACAATAGATTTATCGAATTTAAGCTTACAAAAAGGTGTAAAATATAGTTTAAAGCTTCGCTTGGTGCCCAAGGGGGCAATCGACGTACCAAACTCAAATTACTATTGGAGTTCGGCTAACTTGATGGGCACCGCACCCATCACAATTGCATCCGCTCAATATATAAAGGGAAGTGTTTATGGAGGAAATGGATCTGCAACATACTGTGAAGGCGCTTTAGGCACTGGGTGGCGAACAGCTACACAAACGGAATATCAGTCATTGATCAATATGGGTATCGCTAGAGGTAGTTATAATGGTCAAACAGGTTGGTTCCTCGGGACATCTACTGTACCAACCACAAATAAAGACAATTATATGTTCCTACCAGACAACGATTTTGTTCGTTCTTCTTCGGGAAATAACAACATTCCTACAGGTGCTTTAGGTGTTTATTGGGCAAGTTCAACAGTTCAAGGTAACGCTAAGCCAGCATTAATATTAACAGCGACTGGTGTTTCAATCGTAGACATACATCAAAATAATCAAGTCGGTATACGTTGTGTAAAAAGCAAATAAACGATCGTTTTTAATCATATAAAGAAAACGATGGAACAAGACGGGATCAATTGACCTCCTCTTGCTCCATCGTTTTCTTTATATCATCGGAACCTTATCAAATTATTCCATCCTAACTTCTGGTCGTCTCAACAATCAAATCATCTTAGCATTCAATCCGCTATATATAGAACGGCCTAAGGGAGCTGTCTTTTCAGATTTTAATAAAATGTCCCTAATTTCATCTTTAATATCATTTTCTCCAAATACTCTTGCTACCTTTGTTCTTCAAATTAAATTAACATGCCAAAAGAGACAAGAACAGGGCTTTATCAGGGAATCATCGAAAAAGATGATAATGGGAACTACTTTTGTGGTCCCTACCTACTGGATTATCAGACCGTAGAAACTTACTATAAATTGGGCGATCGCGTTAGTATCAAAACCATTATCAAAAATACAAGCCGTAAGAGTATGGAGGCTTATCCGCAAAAATCAGTTAAATTTTCATTTGCGACAGAGGATCATGGAAATGATTAAAACTCACCTAGATTGAACAATTTAAATAACAAGGCCTTTTCCACAGAATTGGCCTTATTATTTTAAAGATTACCGTTGACCTGAGACTAAAAACAAAGCCTCTGATTTTTGGAAAATCGAGAGGCTTTTGCACAATCAAATTGATCGATTACTTTATAAAATAGGTATATTTTTTTTCGGGATAAAGAATGTACTATCGGACCACTTATCTAAACGATGCATTTAAAATTAATTTTCCATAAAAATTAATCAAGGTTCACATGTTCTTCGAGCGCCTCATTCGATCGTCTCTGCTACCATGTATTGTAAGTTTCATTACCGATTTACTCTTCAAATATAAATACTAGTTTATTAGTCTCCGAGCGGGAATGATTGTCTTGTCTTCTTTTTCGTCGAAATCGCGATTCAGTACGATGAAAATGAACGAGCGACGTAGTTCGATTGACAATTAACCCAGCAATGAATAATAACCATCTTAATTACCATTGTACACTTAATCTAGGCTAGTACCTAATCTTAAGGGCAATAGGTTGCAATTCCTCATTCGGTATCTGGGGAACGTATATGGTTTGTCCGCCCCTTTCATCGATCAATAGGGCCAATAGGCTGCTAATATCGTCGACCGTATCCAATCCGATAGGATTGTCTACGATAGCTATATCCTGATCTGAAAGAATCTTTACGGCTTGATGGAAGCTCTCTTGAACGACCAGGATATCCCCACGGCCATCTTGACATGCACGATAAATTTCTTGCAGATCAGTGATCACTAAACCTTTGCCCACAGCTTCTTCCAGCTCTTTGAAGTAGTCTTCATTTTTTCGTACCAGTTCCTGTTTCATAAAATTCCAGGCACGGCTCTCTAACTGATGTGTTTCAATGTTATTGTAATCTATTGGTAAGTATCCATAATAGATAGAAGGTCTATCCGCAACCTGTAAGAGCTTACTATAATTATTCTCCGTGCAAAACACGAGTGTTACACTCTTTGTGTCCCCAATATAACGCAGAAGCGCTTTGTCTACCCGATTAAGATATTCCCTTAAGAGGTCATCAAGATGTTTAGCATCGCTACTTTTATCGGGAAATGTATTGTAAAATTGATTTTCGGCAATTGGAAACTCTTCACTACTGATATCCTCAACAATACGACCGTTCAAAGCACGAAAAAGATGAACACCGCTTTGCGAAAGCAACATCACAAGATAACTGGTCTGACGGCCAATCTCCTTAACCAAAGGGCGTACAGCAAATGTATTGCTAATATGGACACCTTCTTGGTTGGTCTCCCATGATGACTTGAAAACTTCTGCGACCGTATCTGAAACGAAGATATGCAGACTTTCGAGATTATAATTAATATCGAGTTCATGCGCTATCTGTTCCAATTGTTTGATAAGGCCAGCAACGACCCTCTTATCATACTTATCCGTTAGTCTATCAATCGCTTCTCCGATAAAATTTTTAATCTTTATTCGGTCGCTTAAGTTATCAGGATGTGTGCGATGGGTATTGATGGAAATGGTAATGCATAACTCATCCTGAACTCGGATAAGCATTTGTAGAAGTTGTTTTTCGGTCATAATCATGGACAAATAGTTAAAAAATTGAACACACTTTACTCATAACAACAAATTAAAGATCCTTCTTGTTTGTGTAAAATAAAAGTAAGTATTACCTCATTTAGGTGATTATCGAAACAAAAACAGCTTATTTACAGTTATTAATAGTTAAAAAAACAATGATGAAAAAGGTGTTTATTGCAGGAGCAACAGGCTGGGTCGGTAAAGAATTGAGTAAAAATATAATCGACGATACAAACTATAAATTGGTTGGCGGGCTTTCACGCTCTTATGCAGGAGAAAATCTCGCTGAGATTCTAAAGATAAAAACGTCTCCGATTCCCCTATTTGATACAATAGAAAATGCAATGGGGGATATTGATTTTGATATTTTAATTGACTTTACCAGTCCACTTATTGCCAAGAAGAACATCCTGAATGCGATAGATAAAAGTAGGCATGTCCTTATTGGGACTTCAGGGCTCTCAAATCAGGATTATGAGGAAATTGAAGAGCATGCGAAAGAAAGCGCGGTATCCGTACTCGCCGCCGGTAATTTTTCGATCACCACTGTTTTGTTGAAAAAATTTGCGGAGACTGCTGCTCAATATATTGATCAATTTGAAATTATAGATTATGCATCCCAAAGAAAGGTGGACTCACCAAGCGGCACAGTCGCAGAATTAGCCTATAGTCTTTCCAAAATTAAAACGCCGAAGGTTGAAGTACCCATAAAGGATACCCTCGGAAACAAAGAGACTCGTGGTGGTGATATCAATGGTATTCAAGTGCATGCGATAAGACTGCCGGGTTATGTATTAGGTGTAGAAACAATCTTTGGTATGGAAGATGAAAAATTAATCATCAAACATGAAGCTGGAACTGGTGTAGCACCCTATCTGAATGGCATTAAGATTGCCCTTACCAAAATGGGTACCTTTAAAGGATTAAAACGTGGTTTAGATACCATAATGGATTTGTAAATTACATCATTATCTATCAACCTCTAAATTTAACACAGAACGTTGTACCCACGCTGAGATTGCTTTCTACAGTAACCTTGGCATCAAGACGATCCGCTATACGTTTGACGATGGAAAGTCCAATCCCCGATCCTTCAAAGCCCTGCGAATTTGACAGCCGTTTAAAAATGTCAAATATATTACTGTCATCCTGAATATCCATTCCAATGCCATTGTCTTTAATATAATAGTAAACTGAATGGCCGTGTTTTTCACTATAAACTTCCACCCTTGGTTGATCTTTTTTACTGCTATATTTTACCGCGTTGCCGATCAGATTTAAAAACAGCTGATATAACAGTGTTCTTTCCCCGAGAATGGGCCAGGTCTCCCCTAAGACAAATTCCAAACTTGTACTGTCAAACTGCTGCTTGCAACTTTCGAGAATATTAAGAATTTTGTTTCGAGGATCGATCAGTTCTGTTTTGAATGCTACATAATTAGACTGTGTGAGTTGATAAACCTTATCCATCATTTCTGTTATCAGTCCAGTCGCATCGATGATATTCGTTGCCATTTTTCGCAACATCTCTTTCGGAAGATCATCTTTCATCAACATCATCTGTGCAGCAAGCTTTATGGAAGAAAGAGGGTTTTTAAGATCATGAGTCAATGTATAGCCAAACGTATCTAAGGCATTGTTTGATCTTACGAGCTCCTTATTGAGCTGAGCAATCTCCCCGCCCCGTTGCGCAATAGCCTGTTGGGTTATTTGTGCAACTTTTTCAATGAAGGAAAGCTCCGTTTTTTTCCATTTAATAGACTTGCCTTTCATCGTTTCACGCCAGGCTTCAAATGATGTCCTGGGTGACGGAAACTCTATTTCCCTTTCGGGATCGTAATGATATATTTTTTCCGGTCTCCCTGCCCACACATCTTCATATACGTGCTCTTTCCGGAATAAATAGATGTACCATTTATTGCTGGGAAGAATATTTATCCGTAAAATACCAGGAAATATGAGCGATTGTGCTGAGTGGGCCCTATCAGGAACAAAATTTGATGTGAAAAATAAGTCACTCTCGCCCTGTTTTTCTATATACAGATCAATCTGTCGTTGCTCTAATTCTGTCGGTACTTCACCCCAAGTTTTGGAACCACGGTCATGTTTGATTACCAATCCGTCTGCCTCAACTATTTCCAAAATTTGCGGAGCGAAGCGTTCAAGCACCATTCCGATATCATTGTTCACCAATAATTCAGACTTCAGGTCACGTTCCATAACCCCCATAATAGTCTGGGCGACAAGACTTTCCCTTTGATATTCTGAAAGGTAATAATTTATAGCGTACTGCGTTAAGAAGGCGCATAAGTGACGTTGGGCAAGGTCCACATTCAAAGGTAGACTATTCTGGCAGGCCACAAGTCCCCAGAGTCTTCCCTCGATAACGATAGAAAAACTGGCACTGGCACGTGCACCCGCATTCTTAAGATACTGTAAATGCACGGGAGACAACGCTCTGAGGCTACAACGAGTCAGGTCTACTTCACTTGCCTCCAGGCCTTGTATAGCAATAGTTGGTGCCTCAATATCTGCTACATGGCGTGCAGGGAATTTAACATATAGCGCGCGTGCTTGTGCCGGAATATCAAATTCTGGATAACGGTACCCCATCAATGAGGTCATCCCGTCTGCAATGGACTCTGCAATTACCTGTCCGCTATTGTCCTCTTCAAAACGGTATACCATGACACGATCAAAACCAATAATCTGGCGGATCAGTACAGTCAATGATTGCCAAGCATTACCATGACGCTCTTCAAGGTATTTCGCATAATAGAATAAACGAGTCGCTTTTAATTGATTCTCACTACAAATCTCAATTTCAAGATATGTTTTCTCATCATACCGGTAAATGCTTAGATAATAATCTACATTTTTGATACGGATACGTTCTACAAAACGTGTAAATATCTCCCCTGTGATCTGTTTTTCTATTTCTTTGAGATTCAACTCCGGTTCGGACGATATCAAAGGCAATAGCTGCTCGATCGATCTCCCTAAGATTCCCCTCATAGGAATATCGAGCAATGCAGATAGGTTTTCACTTGCGGCAATACACCCACTCTCATCAAAAATACAAAGGAAACCGAAATATTGGATTTTACCGCATAGTTGGATTTCTTCTTCGTGGCACTCCAGTTGACGCATATTTTGCTAGTTTTTAATCTTTTAATTTACTAATAACAGGAAATTCTCGAAAGAGATAATTTGCCACGCATAATAAAATCTAGCACCCCTCTTCAAACATGTCATATCTAAGGCTAATATAGAAAAAAATAACTACTAAAAGCGGATCAAACGATTGTCCAATAATTATTCAGAATCTGAGTAATCTGGATGGCTGGTATTGAAGCCTATTAATTGGCTATTCGGTGAAAAATAAAAAAGCTAGGTTGGAAAGGTGCCTAGCTTTTAAAACTTTCTTCATGACCGGACAAGCAGTCTGTATTTAATTAACAATACTTTTTACGACTTTGTTTGGATTATCTTGGATATTACTCAATTAAAGTATAAATAACGTCATATAAAGAATTCGAAAGAATTTAAGCGATCGGCGAAATTTTTATACGGTTTTATATTATTGGCTAATAGATTAAGAAGTCCTGAAGCAAAACGCCACAAAACTCATAATGAACTAATTACAACAAAACACGTATAAACCACATTTTCCGTAATATTTACGCAAAGATAGGATGTTAATCTTTAGTTAGTAAAACTATTCATCAGTAAATCTTGTCATTTAAACATTGTCACTAAATAAATAATATTATGATTTCAAACAAAACATTATTCGCTTCATTAGCGACTGCAGCAATTCTAGTTTCATGTAACAATCAAACACCACAAGAAAAAGCAACCGAGCACATGGAAAATGCGGAGGAAAAAGCAGCTGACGCTAATGAAGAGGCCATGAAAACCTCAGAAGATGCTGCAACAAAAGATGCGGAAGCAGTCGTTTATTCAGATAAAGCCGCGGCCAATGCAGCAATTGCTTCAGTGACTGCCCCAGTACTCTCCAATGCTAAAGCTAAAGAGCTTTATACAAAGCTAGGCAAAACCTGGGTAGACCGTATCAATGCAGAAACTGCAGAAAAAGCATTGGATAAAGAAAAATCGATATTGGATATAAAAAATGAGATTGAAAAAAATCTTGTTGAAGGAAAAATCTCTGCTTCGGATAAAGATAATATCATGAAATATCAGTCCGATTGCCTAGCCGCTATAAAAGCAGCGCTGTAATATAGAACAGCAACAATAATCGGTAATTCATAAGATATCTTGCGATCCACTATCAGATCGCAAGATATTCTATTATTTTTGTTTCTATCATTACATGCCTTTTGATTAAAGAAAAATAAAAATTATGAAAAACCATTCGACAAATTACTTCAATACTTTAATTGAAGCTGCAAGAGATACCAAAGTAGTTAAGGGTACTATTCCACCATCAAAACGCCATAAAACCATAGCTGAAAGACAATATGAATTGATCGCCGCAGCGCCTTATCAGTATACATCTGACGATATTATTTTCCAAGTCTATGCGGAAAGAAGGAACCTAACGCCAGACGAATATCCCGAAGCAAGAACAGTTTTTTTCTCTAAAGGACAAGCATGCCTGCGCGCCTCCCCTCTTACAAAGACATATGGGTATGGGATTCATAGTAATAGTGAAGGCAAGGTCGCCTTATGCGGAATGGAAACAGCTATTTATCGGAAATTTGTAGCGGATGAAAATACAACAAAAGTTAAAGCAATGAAATCTGCTAGGTAGCGTTTGCAGAATAAACTTGTGTGAAATAAGCATTCATTTCCCATGAGCAATAACTTGCTCCAGAAAAGAAATCTGTCGTTCGTTTATTTTCTTCCTGGCTTCCGTAAATGTAAACCAATCGCCACGGTCTATTTCAGGATAAGTTTGCATTTTCCCTGATTTCGGCGGCCATTCCATTTCAAAGGTATTGCTTACAAGTCTAGCAGGATCTATATCTCCTTCAATTGCCCAGCACTTAACTATTTTGCCTCCTTTTTGTTGAATAGCATTTAGCGCAATAAAATTTCCACGGGGAAGATAGCCTGTCTCTTCAATAAACTCTCTTTTGGCCGCATCAAGTTCATCTTCGTTCAAATCGATTTCCCCTTTAGGGATTGTCCACGAGCCTTCATCTTTTTTAGTAAAATAGGGTCCCCCAGGATGTACTAAGAAAAAATAAATTTCTAAGGCCTGAAATTTATACAATAACAATCCCGCACTGGTATTTATCTTCTTAGCCATTCATGCTGATATTTCGTAATCGAATCCATGTAGGCGCATGATCGCTACTCTTCTCCCATCCGCGAACATCGCGATCAATTCCGCCTTCAATTAAACGATCCTGAATTGAAGGGCTCAATAAGATATGGTCGATACGTAAACCAGCATTTCGACTGTAAGCCTGGCGAAAGTAATCCCAGAACGTATAAACCTGCTGATCTGGGAAAAGCTGACGAATAGAATCCTGCCAGCCCTCTTCAAGAAGCTGACTGAAAGCCTCCTTCACCTCCTTCCTAAACAATGCATCGTTGACATATTTTTCAGGTTTATACGTATCCATTTCTGTTGGAATAATGTTAAAATCCCCAATGAGTATCGCTGGAACATCCATACTAAGCAGCGTTTTGGCCCGTTTTGCTAAACGCTCAATCCACTTCAACTTATAGTCAAATTTGGGCCCCGGAAATGGGTTGCCATTGGGCAGATAAAGACCGCAAATCACGACTTGCTGGACCATAACCTCCAAATAACGACTTTGTACATCTTCGGGATCGCCTGGAAGTGCTCTAGCTACTTCTTCGATCTCATATTTGGAAAGTACCGCAACTCCGTTCCAACTTTTCTGACCATGCCAAACCGCATGATATCCGATGTCATTAATTTCTTGCAATGGAAAACGTTCCTGCGGAGATTTCAACTCCTGCAGACATACGACATCAGGCGATTCTTCTGCTAACCAACGTAACAACACAGGAAGACGTGCGTTGATGCCATTAATATTATAGGTGGCTATTTTCATGAAATTGTCCTTCTAACTAAAATAGACAACCAAAGAAGCTTTTTAATTGTTTGAGAACTTCTCAGAAAAATTTAATAGTATAATTTAACAAGTCCAGTCTGGAAGGAATCCTTTATTCCTCCTGTCTTGCAGGTCAATGGCGCTATTCACGTTAAAATCTTTCATAAACAGGTTAAATAACATTAAATTAATATTATATTTATATAACCATATATATAAAGCATTCGATCATGGCAGAAACATCCCCTAAAAAAGTCTTTCGAAATGACATTGTCATTAACCTAAAAGATTCACTACCGTACCTAAAAGATTATTTAAGTGACAAAAAACTCAACTCTCGCATAGAAAAAGCAGCTAAATTATTAAGCAAGGGTATCAAAAAGAAGAAAATTAAGAAATTAAACCATCGAGAACTTAAAAAGACCGATAGTAAGACTAAGGCTTCCCCCAAGAAAGATCTTGATCAGCCGGCCGTTGATCCTACGCTAAATGATACTGCAGAAAAAATCACAGTACCCGCCAAAAGTACAGCAAATAGAAATGCTGATACAACAAAAAAGCCAGTTACCAAACAAGCGGATACAGACCACAACGATATCGAAAGTAAGTCTCTTAAGCTAAAGGATGTTCAAAGTAAAAGTTCCGCCACTGCAGTTGACGTAAAACCACCTGTCCCTCGAAGCAAAAAAGAGAAGGTCGAAAAATAAATCAGGTTCTTTAGCGCTATAAATACGTAATCGACCTGTTTTTTTTGGAACTATCTCACTTAAGCTACGTTATTTCCTTTCAAAAACTACGGTTAAAGCTTTTCAACCTACTTTGGGTATAACTTTTGATCCAACAATAGTAAAAGAATTTAAACTCAAACAAGGTACTGAATATGGAAAATATCGATAAAAAAGCGGAAAAAATGGGTCTAGAGAAGGGCTACTATTTATTGTTAATGGCGATTCTAGATCTTCCAGTTGAAGACGTACAAAATGATGTAAAGGAGGATTAAGTCATATGAAAAAAATAGCAATCATAAGCACTTGTCCCCCACAAGAATGTGGGCTAGCAACATTTACCAAAGATCTCAAACAGGGAATGGAGCTCGATCCGAATGTTCAAATCGATATTGTCGCTGTATCTAAACTCGGTTCGGAAGATTTTGACCCATCGACTCGATTTGTCATATACAGGGATCGACTCGATAGTTATCATCAGGCAACTCGTATTATTAATGAGGAATATGATTATTGCATTATTCAACATGAATTTGGAATATTTGGAGGAGCCGATGGCATTTTCATAACACAAATTGCCAATAATCTAAAGATACCCCTGCTAACCGTGTTTCATACCATTCTTCAAACCCCATCATTGCAGCAGAAGGAAATCACCGAGCTATTGTTGAAGAAATCTCAGGCAGTTGTTAGTTTATCGCCCAAAGGTATCGAATTATTAGAGGAGCAATTCGACTCCACCCTTACAGATAAGATTAAAGTGATACCACATGGCGTACCACATTTTGATTACAATCAGGGGCTTGCCAAATACAGATTAAACCTTCAACACAATTTTGTAATGATGACTTTTGGTCTCATCGGAAGAAGTAAAGGATTGGAATATGCCATTCAATCCTTGTCGGAAGTTGAGCTCCCAGGATTCAAATACCTGATCATCGGAAAAACACATCCAAATGTTCTGGCCCATGAAGGGGAATCTTACCGTTTTGAACTCCAAAATTTAGTCGATCAGCTTGGTTTACAGGACAGGGTTGTTTTTATCGATAAATTCTTAACGGACGAGGAGCTTAAGGAGTATTTAACAGCCTGTGATATTTATCTGTCTCCTTATCCACACGAACAGCAAATCAGCAGTGGTACCTTATCCTTTGCTGTGGGTGCAGGTGCAGCTGTTATTTCGACACCATACTGGCATGCAAAAGATTTATTGAAAGACGAACGTGGTATCCTGAGTCCATTCAACGATATCGCCGCAATGCGTGCTAATATTAAAATGCTGTACCAATCACATCGATTACTAGCCTGGCATCGTTTCAAAGCGCGTAGTTATGGTGAACAAACAGTTTGGGCAAATGTGGCAAAAACGTATCTGGAGCTTCTACAAGGGTTAGCAACTCCAGTAAGATCTTTAATTGATTATGAACAATATATTGCAATGGATCTAAAAAGGGAAGCGTAAAATGATAGAAAAAGCATAAACATTTTATATGATATGCATGTTAAGTAAAAAGACGATCTTTGTACGCTAACATTAAGATAAAATCCATCAGCACATGATATATTCGAAAATAGCGCTGTCAACAGTTCTTTTATTATTGATGGCGCTCACTTGTACGGGCCAGATTTTTGATCGCGAACTGAGGAATCAAAAGGAAAGGACGCAAAAGGAATTTTTGAAATTTATCACTGAATTAGGAGGCAAAATAACAGATTCAACCTTAACGAAAGAACAACAAAATGCATTATTTAAACCAATCGTTGCGTATGCTCACAAAGAGCATGCTGACTTAACACGATTGCGCAAAAAATATTTAAAAAAAATACAGGCTCCGCCATCAGTACTTAATGCATTTATTTTTGATAGCGAGCCTCCTGCGGAGCTATCGAAAATGTTGGGAACCCCACAATTCACGACAGTAACCTTGCTGCAATGTTATCGGCCTATTGAAATAGGCCGACTTATCAGTGGAATTATTCAACCTGTGATTTATCAGCAATCGAATACAGGAACAAACGAAGCCACAATAGCTTATACCTTTGGAAATCAAGCATTCGCTAAACAGTTAAAAGAGGATATTTGGCAAATTTGGCTAGTAAATAGGCTTTATATGCTTAGGTTTAACCTGGATCTACAAACTATGGTTATCGATCATTCGGAATATACGCTGCCCAATAAAGCGGAATATTTACGACTTCAGTTCCCGTTCGTAATTCAGAAGCCAACCAATGAATTAGAGAAACTTTATCAAGAAATGGATGAAATACGCTGGAACAGCTATTCATCAACAGATATACAGCAAGTCAGTCCTCAAGAATGGCAAGATACTATTGATAAGCGATTATCGGCGTTTTACCTAAAAAATCAGCCCCGTTTTATAAAGGTTCAAAATGAAATACTCAAGGATATAGAAAAAGGAAACGGTTTGGATGCGAGCTGGCAGGAATTACATTTATCTTCCGATGAAAATATACAATTGACACAAACTTTAAAAAACAATATGCTACAACCCGATGAAGCTGCACAGCGGCTATTTTCATTTTCAAATAGCATTATCCCCTTTAATCAAGATATTGAAGAAATTGGAAAAAATGCAATGTCAGGGTTCTTACACTATATAGTTGGCCATGAAAAAGACCAAGTGTGGAAAATTAGATCTTTAGGCTATTCCATTGCCTTCGAATATACCTGGGATCTAAAACAAGGTCGATTTTCTGAAATAAAAATCTTTAAGAAACAATCATAGTGTGAATTTCCATTGCGCCCATAATCATCTTTTTTGATTTAGGTATTGATAAAAAATTACAGAAAACAACGTTGCCGTTATGTTATCATTTTATGCTTGGCGCCCCATTTTTCCAACTGACACCAAATAGGGATAAGTTCTGCCGCAATCTCAGTCAATTGATATTCCACTCGGGGGGGGCACTTCTGCATAAGCAATCCTTTTAACCAGTCCTTGCTTTTCCAATTCTTTGAGCTGCAAGGTGAGCATGCGATCTGTAATCCCTGTAATCAATTGTTTAATTTCACCAAACCGCAACTTTCCATGCTGCAATTTAGCAAGTATCAGCAGCTTCCATCGGCCGCCGATCTTGCATACAGCATATGCTAAATCACATTCAATAATATATTGTTCATTAATCCTATTTGTCGAATTTTCTTTTCGTTTTCCCATGTTATTTAAAATTTCTTTAATAGCGTACAATCCGTTGCAAATAGGGGACAAATTTAAAACTTCTACCCTACATCTGTGACATCACATTCGTCAATAATATGCCACAAAGCAATAGGAGGTTATAGGCTCCAAAGCGTAATAGTCTTTATCTATGAAAATAATTTAACACTGAAATTATGATTACGAAAAAAAACACCTATTTTAGGTTTTGTAATCCAATTATTCATTCCAAATATGCCTGATCCAAATTAGTTAGACTTCGAATATGCTCCAACAGTTCTATGCTTATCTAAAAATTTTAATGCTATTCATTTTTTTAGATCTTTTAATCTTCTTAAGAATTCGGACATTGTCAATTTGGAAATCCAATCCAAAGCTACTAAACATAGTCTGGTGGTCTGTCAGTATACTTTCCTATCTGTGCATATTTCTTAATTTATTTTTTAAATGGACTAGTTTTGAATCTGCCTGTTTCGTATTTTTTCCGCTTTCGTTGCTATTGGGTAAGATAATCTGTCTTTTCTTTATCGGTATTGATACCATTGTATATACTTTCAAAATAATCAAAAAAGGTTTTAAAAAAACTAAATCTTCGCCGAACCAGGCTGGAAATTTACCGCCTATAAAAAGATCAGATTTTATAGTCAAAAGCGGCCTTCTGCTAGCCAGTGTTCCCATCGTTGCACTTACACGTGGATTTGCCTTCAATTTATATAAGTACCAGGTTAACCACCTCGATTTAATCTTACCTAATTTACCGAAATCATTTGAAGGAATTACTATAGCGCAAATTTCCGATATACATGCAGGTAGTCTATTTAATTCAACTGCTGTAAAAAAAGGGATCGACCTCTTGTTAGCACAGAAGCCTGACATCATCTTTTTTACAGGGGATCTAGTCAATGATTTTGCTGCCGAAATGGAGGACTATTTATCCATATTTGATAAAGTGAAGGCTCCATTAGGCACATTCTCTATACTTGGAAACCACGATTATGGAGAGTATCATTTTAACAGATATCATTTCTTTGATCAAATGAACTTGACCAAGGAACAAAATCTTTCAAATCTCAAATCCATTCATCAACAACTAGGCTGGCAACTACTTCTCAATGAATCGAAAGAACTGATACTGAATAACGAAAAGATTACCATTATAGGCGTCGAAAATTGGGGAGCAAATAATCCCAAAAATTATGGGAATATCGATCTGGCCATGTCTAAAGTAGATAAATCTTCGCCCATCAACTTTATGCTTTCACACGATCCCTCCCATTGGCGCGCGGAGATCATATCCAAATATCCCACAATCGACGTCACTTTCAGTGGACACACACATGGGGGACAATTCGGTTATAACAACCCGAATTATCAGTGGAGTCCAGTGAAATATGCTTACCGTGAATGGGCCGGCCTGTACCGTGAAAAGCATCAGGCACTGTACGTAAATGTTGGATTCGGTTATCTGGATTATCCAAGCCGAGTTGGGATACTACCAGAAATCACTATATTTCATCTGAAGAGTAAAGGTTAAAGCATTAAATACTGTTCCTGATGAGTCGGTAATCCAGTGCATATTTTCGGGTAACTCATTAAATTCACCACAGATTTCAACACGATTTCCAATCGAATTTCCTATCGGCTGGTCTGAAATACCAAGAAGTAGCAATTAGAATAATATATAATAGTGCCGGAGCCATTAAAGCGAAAGAATCTCCCAATGCAATATGTGAATACAAAGCACCAGTAGCGGTAAAGAAAATACCCGCATATGCCCATTCTTTCCAAAGAGGTCTTTTGGGCCAAAGCAAGGCAGCCACGGCTAAAAGCTTCCAAATTCCAAGTAAAGGAAGTATATAACTCGGATATCCCAAATGAGTCATATTTTGTATCCCGCCTGCTCCTTCCGTTTGAATTTTAAAAATCTGTATGATAGCAGTTGACAATAATCCTACAGCCAACCATACGGTCGCTATCCAATAAATTATCCTATTCCTTTTCATAATGCTATGATTTACTTATTATATTGTTAATTACTTCACATTAATAGTCACCTCTCTTATCTTCAACACTTGGTCTTATTCTTATTTCCTAAAATATGCGGGGTCTTTTACCGACCGCTCCTTATTATGTAGTTATTTGACTACAAATATAAGTGTAGATATTTGACTACACAATATTTTATTTCACTTTTTATCTGAGACATTAACTTCAATAGCTATCCCCCTAATACACTGGTTAGACCTGCTATTTTATTTTTCATATCTTTGAATTAAGATTAATCTTATGTCACATAATACCGATAAAATAACCGTAGTAAAGGGCGATATAACAAAAATTACAGTCGATGTTATTGTAAATGCTGCCAACACGTCGTTACTTGGAGGTGGAGGTGTAGATGGCGCTATTCATCGCGCCGGTGGGCCGGAAATTCTGGAAGGGTGCCGTAACATTGTGGCTAAACAAGGAGGCTGCAAGGTCGGCGAAGCCGTCATTACAACTGCAGGCAAGCTAGCCGCTAAATATGTAATTCATACAGTTGGCCCTGTGTGGAATGGAGGGAAAAATCACGAAATTGAAAAATTAGAAAGCTGCTATTATAATGCACTCAGATTAGCTGTAGAAAATGGTTGCCGTTCGATAGCCTTTCCCAATATCAGTACAGGGATTTACAGATTCCCGAAAGAACTAGCGGCTCAAATATCCATCCGCGTCATTACGCAGTTTCTGATGGCGGATACAACACTTACGCAAGTCAAAATAGTCTGTTTTGACGATGAAAACTTCCGGCTGGTCGATCAGCTAGTGATGCAAGACTAGGGAAAAATTATCCTACTCCGTTTCAAATTCCCATATACATTCATAGGAAGGAACAGACTTTTCGATGTGTGGAAATTGCAGTTTTTTGAGTTCCTTAATATTCTCAAAATCTTTATTTAAGAGCAAATATATACCCGCATTCTTACTGATTTCTCCCAATATTTCCGGAGTGATCTCTCTTTCTCGACTGTTGGCAGATATGATCATTTTCACAATTTGCTTTCCTGATGAAGTTATATACTGGTTCAGTTTATAGGGCCCCGGAATACCATCATTTTCATGAGATTGTCCTGCCAATACGTCATTGATATAGATAGCATAGTCTACATTTCTTATTTCATGATAGAGAAAGTATGATTTTACGACCGAGACTATTCCATTTTGAGATACTTCAGCAACCTCATCATTTCCCCTATCTTCATCCCTATTGTTACACGACATAAACAAAACAACACAGTAGACAGCAACGATGATAATTTTTTTCATTTCGTATTTTCTCCTTATTTTTAAAACTGCAGCAATATTCTTTTGACAGCGATTTGAAGCTAATACAACCAACAAACTAATAACCCTATTTAAGGCCTTAAAACATGAGGTTGCGGATGGCTATACAGTTTATTAAGATACAAATTAGTCGGAACAAAAAAGAGGTAGACAAACAGATATGGCTATCTTTTTAAAATTTCTTTATAAGTCGTTAGAATTCACGATATTTAAAAAAAATAAACACCCTACCAGTATCTGTTTAAAACATTGGTTATCCAATATTTGGGTAACCTTTTTTTTGCAAGAAGCTGTCTCCCCCCAATTACGTCATATTGAACAATACCCAAACACAGCTTGAATATTGTTCGACGGTCATTTATCTTGGTAAACTTTCGGGACGGCGCATACGATAAGAAGTCGCTGTGATGGCGTGCAAAAAGGACTCAATATCTTTTATTTCATCTTTCGTCAGATTTAGGGGTTGCATCAATGGATCGGTTACAGGATACAGTGGATCTTTCGCTTTCTGTTCGGCAGTAGCGGAATTCATCTGCATACCACTATTGTACATATTCAATAGCCCGGTCATATTCCAAAACAGTCCGTTGTGCATCCACGGATCGGTATTCATCACGTCGCGCAGGGATGGTGTCCGAAAACGTCCCACATCGGCAGGATCCTTTGTAATCTCGTATCGCCCCAGGTCCTGATATTTCCGTTTGTAATAGGTAAGCCCAATATTGTGGTACAGATCATCGGTAAAAAATTGACCATTATGACAATTCATGCAACGCGCCTTCGTACGAAATAAATGAAGACCGCGAACTTCCTGATCAGACAATACTTTATAATTACCATCTAAAAACTCGTCAAAACGACTCCTTCTACTTGTTAGTGTCCGTTGAAAAGCACTCAAGGCTTCAAGCACCTCTGGCATTGAATAATCCGCATCCCCGAATGCATCCACAAACAATTTGTTGTATGCAGAAATGGCCTTTAACTTGGGAATCAGTTTTGTCAATTCCATATCCATTTCGTGGTGTGCTTCGATAGGACCCAATGCTTGCTCCTCCAGCGAACCAGCGCGGCCGTCCCAAAACAGTTCCTTTCGTGCATAAACATTGAGCAAAGATGGAGTATTGCGGGTGCCCTCCAGATGATCATTGCCAACTGGTACCGTAAGCTTGTCAGCCCAGGAAGTTTGCGGGTTATGACAGCTGCTACAGGATATTTGATTGCTCCCCGATAGAATAGGGTCAAAAAAAAGATATTTTCCCAACTTCACATCAGGCTTTTCCATTAAAGAAAAATAGCTGGTATCGATCTTGGGTAGAGACTTGAATTCACTCCAATAAGCCCCTACATCGATTGTTGGTTTTGGCCATTCGTCCACTGGTCGTCGATAATATAGCTGTATCTCATCATCAAAGGCTTGCTGTCGATCTTTCATAGAAAGCAAGCCTACAAAACCAACAATAGTGGCCAATACACAAAACTGCTTTTTCATTTTCTCTCTTAACTATTCTTATAAAGAAGTAGGATTACTAATCAATCTATTTTTTTAAAAAATATAGGAAACCCCTAATTTACCCAAAAACCAATCTTTACCTGGCACACTTGACAACGTGTAGTCTACCGGCACCAAATTACCCCTATACTGATAATTCATCTGGAGCTGTATACTCCAATTATTCTTCGCATGGCGCGTGCCCCATACCCATGACATATTAAAATTATCACTCGAGGCGGTATCGTAAAGATAATCTTGATAGAGTATTTGCTTCCCAAAATCACCCGTATTCAACTCAGATACAGACAAATTATGGGTTGGCGACCACTGTTTAAAATATCCAATCGTTCCTATTATTTCAGACTTTTCATTAACCTGAAATGTACGATTTAATCCGAGTCCCAATCTAATTTGATCAAAATCCATTTGGTTACTGCTAACACCATCTTTTTTTTCGGTCTTATACATACCAGCATGGCCTTCAAACAAATACTGGTGTACCCCTAGTTGAGTTTTTAACGAAATTTCATGGCGGCGATAGGTGTAGTTATTCGCTAGATAAGTATAATTAAAATCCTGGCCATTTTCAATTTTCCCCTGCAGTGCTACCCTAATCAATTGCTTATGTTTCATCTGCCGGCTCCATAAAAAATCGATTGATCCGATATCCTTTTTATAATCATTTAAGGACAAATAGGTTTGTTTAGAATTATCATTTCGTCTGAATGATTGTTCTTCATTAAGGTAGCGGCCATTGAGATAAATCTTATCCCTATCATTGGGTTTCAGTAAGATATGGGCACCAACTCCTTTACGATGGATAATATCATAGTAATTAATTTCTTTTAGTCGGTCCTTCGCACTTCCAAAACCGTTCATCATCCAATTGACATACAATGGATCCTCTTTATTTGTTGTATACTTTTCATTTTTATAACCGACGTTGGCACGTTCAGAACCATACCCCCAAATACCAGCAATATGATAAGAAAGTATCGGAAGATTGTGACCAGCACTCAATTCAAACTGAAGGTTCATATCCTTGATATCGCCTCTGGGGTCATTGTTTGAATAATGTGAGCCCAATCGATAATCTATACCAAGGGAAATCGGGAGCTTAGCATCGAAGAAAGCTCTTTGGATTCCCGCATCGAGCTTATAGGTCTCCCGATTGTATTTATTTTTTCGCAACGAACCAAAATACAATGGCGCATCCGCATTCCATCGAGATTGGTGCCGCAAAGCTGTGCTGTCTTCTACGGAGTGATCATATGAAAATCTCCCCCAAAAGCTAGTCTTGCGCCAATCGGTCTTCCCTTCCGTATAAAATTGGGATTGACTGAGACCATCAGTTCCCTGAGCCGCCTTAAAGCCGCCTTGTCCCTTGCTGTGCTGAATACCTAATAGGGAAGATCTATTTTTGATCTCCTCAGGAATCCATACCCTATTTCGTATTGCCATATCATGCATTATCACAAATGATGGTTGATACCAATAGTTCAAAGCTGCTGTTGAATCTAAAGAATTGGACTTACTTTGCCCTATGACAGGGTGATAGGCTAAGAAAGCACCCCAAAACAACATGATGTATCTCACACTTTTCATTCAGGTATTTTTTATAAAATACCAGCTTTCGTTCGGAAAGCTGGTATTGGAATAACCGTTTGTCATTAATCACCAAATCCAAATGGATTAGCTTTTATCACCATAAAGTCCGCTGTAGAATTATTTGTGTCCCTTAATTTACGAACTCCATTAGTAGTTCTTTCGGTCTTGCGAATAACGGATTGTGACGAATAGCCGCCTAGTGGTGCGAAAGTATAACCGGCATCCTGTGATGCTGTCAATTTTTTAGGAATTCGAGCATCCTCGGTGTTTGGCTGCATCTCAACGGCATCCATAATCCAACGGACAGGTAACTGTCTATATTTTTTTGCGGTAGAGGTCGGAACGCTGATGGATGGCTCAGTATAGCTCTTCAGATTCTCCACATCCGAACGATTTGCGTGTTTAAAAATAACATAACCGTCGCGCCCTAGATTATCTAATATCCAGTCATTGCCTGTATAATCTAATATCTCAACATTGGGTACAGCAGCATTGTCAATATCTGTTGCAAAAGGAGTTTTCCCAGGGATATCTCCATAATAAACCTCAAAATTGGCTTTACTAAGATCTACGGTAAGATCCGGATTCTTGATGGCTACTTCCTTGCCATTATTGCCGACAAACGGCGCTTTATGGTTTAGCGCATTTTGGGCAATCACAATACTTTTACCAGGTTCCACTGGATAGGTCTTTCCGTTGCCAGGAATCATAAATAAATCTCTTAAGTAAACATAATCTGTATTCGCGGATTCAACGCTTACCATTCCTAAAGATTTACTCCAATCCAATTGGCCATTTGGCTGGTAATAATCGGATTGACTGGTCGGAGACTGTCTTCCCCATAACCGGCCAAAGTAGAGGCTATCGGCATATAAAACACGGTCTGTATTATTGTAAACTTCAAAAAACTGATCTCTGAACAAAGCCCCTTCTTTATTATCAGAACCCGCATAGTAAATCTGCTTGATGACAAAATCGCCCAATAGACCTGCAATCAATTCCAAGTCCAAAGTCGTAGAACTGGTTAAACTGATTTTTTTCAGGGAAGCATTAAATGTAACGTCCTCTTTGCTTGATTCGCCTGTTAAACTATTGTATTGCTCCTTAGGTATTGTAATAGAAGCATCAATATCATACTCACCTGGCATAATGGAGGTCAAATTGACCACACCTTGTGACACGGAATATGTACCACTGGTTTTTGTTGCTAGGTTGGTAATCTTAACAATAGCCTTGCTTAAGTCCAACTTGGTGTTAAAATTTTCAGAAGCGTATGTTAAGTTCAGCTTAATATCCAGTGGTTGTATACCAGGTGTATTATCTTTTTTACAGGAAATAAAAGGTAAAAAGAGAAAAGGAATTAAGTAATGAGTTTTCATCTTGTTTAGTTTTTATGTTAAAATTTATAAGTCAGTTGGGCGCCATAATTAGGAGAAGAATTCGGAGCTTGCACTGAGGTAGCCCCTTCCCTATAAAATCGCGGTTGGTAATCCAAAAAGTTATAGACATTAAATGACAGGTAAATATTCTTGCCTATTTCCTTAGCCATATTAAGACCGAAGTTCCAGTAGACGTAGTTGTTTTCAATATTTGCCCGGTCAGCTTCCTCTTTCCTTCCTGTATAGAGTTCGAGATGCTTCGGGTTGCTCATATCAAACTGCTCAATGGCATGATACGTATAATCGCGTGTATAATATCCTACAGGAATAATATCTCGGTAGTTAGATTTATTGTAGTTTAATAATTCACAGTCTGCACTCAGTTCAATAATCAAACGCAACGCCGGAAAATGAGTCGAACTTCGTAATTGCGCTCTACTTAAATAGTTCTTCGTGGATTTCGATGGAAAAAATCCAAGGACAACGTCATCTAAAGCTGTTTTTTCGGTATTAAAATTCAAACGGCTCAGCGCATTAGAACTAGAATTAGCCAAAGTAAATGCGGCTGTAGCGGAGAAAGTCGTCATAATCTGTTGAATTCTGGGTGTAGAATACATGACTTCTGCACCAAAATTGGACGATTTATTACTATTGGCAAAGTACAAATTAGACATTAAATACTTTCTCGTCCCAGTCTGTTCAACTGTTGGTTTGCCCCCGGGCACCGCAGTGGCCGTATATGTAGGCAAGTCCATTAATTGATCAGCCGTAACCGTGTTGATTCCGCGCGTATTTTTTTTATAAAAAAGATTGGTACGCAGCTGATGCCCATTCTTATGCCATGAAAGTGATGATTCGAGGGTTTGCCCTACACTACTCTTGAGATTGCTATTATCTTTTTCATAACGCCGCAAGTAAATCAATGCCATACTTTCGTTGACTTTACCATTATAGGAATTCAGCAATATAATTTCATCAAAGGTCGGCCCGGGATATAGTTGTGCTAATCCAGGAGATTTGAAGGATAGGCCATATGCCAGTCCAATCTGAGTTGATTTAGAAAGTGAATAATTGATGTTGGTTCTTGGAGAAATGGATGAGTGACCATTCATAAGATCCCAGCGAACTCCCGCCCGCATGCTAAGATCCCTTCCCCATACTTTGGTCCGCATTGCATCCTCGGCATACAAACCCAGGTTTTGCAAAGCGTTTGTTAATGAAAAATCATAATACCTATCCGATCTTGCTCCAAGATCCTTTTTTGGAATAGAAGGATCTGCAATTCGCCCCTTTCCACGGTTGATGTCATAACTATAGTTACTTCCGAAGTTTATCTTGTGGATAATATCGCCTGTAATGGCAACAGCATTTCCTTCCAATCGGGCATTTAAATTCAATGGCCTATTGTCCACATGATCCAGAGCAGTATACTGACCAGGGGCGTATTGTCCTTCTACAATTCCAGTTTGCACAGAATCGGTATAGAGCACGACTGCACCATTATAGTAATACTCACGATAGGTTTTCTGCAGTGTTGAACTTAGTCCTGCATTGAAACTGATACTTTTGAGGAATTTATGATCCAAATTGTAATTGGTCCGACTAGAAGCATTCCAGCCCCAGCCACCAAAAGAAATGGCATTCGAGAGTGGGTCATCCGGATCCTTTCGGACCTGATCAATAACTTTATTGTAAGACCCTGAAAAAGTCTGTTTCAGACGCTTATCGGTGCCATAATAGTTTGTCCAGATCAAAGTTCCATTCACGCGGTCGTATTGTTTCAGCTTGTCTCTATTATCTGCGTAAGATTGCACATAACCTAAATCCAGGTTAATTGTCCCAAGCTTTTTTCCCAGTGACATTCCCTTGGACAGACTATATGAAGTTGCATTACTCCGAACTTGAAGCCTAAAAAAAGCCGGGGTCTTGCCTGCCTGTCTTTCGATGATAACGGCACCGTTTGACAAATCGCCATAACGTGCTGGTGCTACGCCTGAAATAACTTCCAAATGTTCGATATTTTCTATCGGAATCTGACGCAAATCCAGACCGCTGAACACATTTTCTCCGGAATAGAATTTTCCTGTTGTGGGGCGGCCTGTTAAACCATAATCTGATGGTCTAATTGCATTCGTTGAGGAAGACATGCCAAATATTCCTGCATTCCGTCCTTGCATATTTCCATTATTGCCCAAAACCATGTCATCCATTATAATAGCGACACCAAAGGAGTTATTCAATTCATTAACCTCTCGCGAGCGCCCTGTAGTCTCACTAAAAGCACCTCTCAGCGTTAGATTTTGCATCTCCTGTACAGAAGGAGCAGTATTCTTCCGGTTTGGCAATCGGTTCAAAAGATCATTTAAACTGAGTGCAGGATACCGTTCAATCATTTCCCGGTCAAACACAAGTGAAGAGTTGCTCAGCTCTCCCCGCTTCGCCTGTACTGCAACTTCATCAAGTGCAAGACTCATATCCTGCAACAAAAAATTTTCAATCTTCTTTATCGAATCCAACAAGACTGTTCTTTCAACCTTTTTCTTACCGATATAGGAAACCGACAAGGTAACAAATTTGCCAAGCTGCTCTTTGGGGATGGTTAGACGATATTCACCAGCACCATCTGTCATACTGGAGAGTCCCAGTTGATCCAAAATCACGGTGCTTCCCAATAGTACATTCTTATTACTATCAGTGATCTTTCCCTGGATGTATATTGACTGTCCATGTGCATTTGCAGCTGTGCAAATCAAGATGAAACTAGTCCAATAGAGCTTTTTCATAAGTAAGAATAAAAACGCATAAAAAAGCGTATTTATTTAAAACAATTCTAAACAGTTGCAAATGTAAGGTATTAAACCTATTATTTAGAATTATTTTTAATTATTCTAAATAATATAACGCACAAACGATTACAACAAAGCCACAAAAACGCACAAAGCTGTAAAACGGCACCCTATGGTTCGCATAGCTTAATCATTGGGTGGCTGAAATGGGGTTGTGATGACAGATATCCTATTTGAGATTGTTAATCCATCAGACATGTATCTTTCCCTACAGCTGTTCGAAAAAGATCTAGCTAAAGTCAAGATAGGAAATACCGTTTCTGCGTATGCCAATACGGAAGTCGCTCGAAAAATTCCGGCCACAGTCTTTCTTGTCAACCGCACTTTTGATGAAAATAGAATGGCCGAAGTGCTATGCCGTTTTCAAAAATCCGATGCTATTTTAACCCCTGGAATGTTCAAGAATGCCGATCTTCATATCAATAATACCAAGGCAATGGTTGTACCAGAAGAGGCAATCGTACGTTGGCAAAATAAATATTTTGTATTTGTGCAACATAGCGCTGGTTCATTTCAAATGAATGCGGTAAAATTAGGTATCCAAGAGAACGGAAAACAGCAGATTCAGGCCGATAACATTCAACCGAACACACAAATAGCACTAAAAAATGCTTTCGCGTTACTAATGAAAGCACAGAATAAGGAAGAGTAAAATCATACGTATCGAATAAATCATTTCAAGTGATAGCCGCCATTTATCGTTCTTTTAAGAACAATAAATGGCGGCTTTTAATTTCGGATAAGCCGATCATCCATCTAAACTGCTTTAGTTAAAGTACGCAAACTCAGATTTATTGCCGTAAACTGAGGTCAAATGTCGCTCAAGCGGGCGATCATCATTTTTTGTTCGGTAACTACCGGACATATTTATTTCAGGATAGTTCGAAGTGCTTTTCGAATGATGTATCGCGTTTCCTTGGTATCACTTTCTTGTTCCCAGCGATTACAAAGTGCCCTAACAAAACCGGGTTGGCTTTTACTTGCGTCATTCAGCCAATTTCCAACACTATCCTGAACATATTTTGAAGGGTCAGATTTTAGCGGTTCTAAAATAGACAAGGCTAGACTTGGCTCCTGCTTCAAGCGATCGATATGCTTACACCATACGCCTCTCGGTCGGGTTGCCTCCGAAGCAAAACGTCTCAAATTTTCATCCTTCTCCACCGTCCATAGACTCAGACCGGCAATACTCTTTTCCAAGTCCAAAGCTATCCTATTACGTATCGCCATCCAGCTGATTTCTCGCACCCCAAAATGCCGATCTGCAGCAAAAGGACGCATTGACAACAGTAATTTCTCAATTTCAAGATGCTTATCATCTCCGACCGTGTAGGTTGCCCAGCAACGCACGAGATCTGCAGTATGATTGGATAGTATTGTCAGGAAGGTATTATCACGATATTGTGTGATCAAATCGAGCAGCGCCCGCCCGATCGTTTCATTGATGGAATTTACCGTCGGTTTCTGTAACTGATCAAGCAGCGCTAAGATTGGTTTCAAGTAATGAATGCGTCCATTTTGCTGAAGGATATACTCGAGTAAAAACCGTTGGTCAACAGCGAGCCACTCCATAAGATTTGCAGTTTCAATTTCTCCGCGGTTCAGACTGGCCAGGCAATCTATCGAAATATCCGCTATCCGTCTTGCTCCTTTACGTTGTATTTTACTCATAGCTGTGCTATTAACTCTTCGATATTAAGTCTATTCATATAGTTGACATCCATAAATCGATAAGATATTGTATAATCAGGATCGATCACAAAAACAGCAGGGACCGGCAGTCTGTTGCTGTCATTACCATTGTAGGCGGACAAATTGATTCCCAAGCGATCATAGCTTGAAATGGCATAATCCTGAAGTTCAAATGAGATGCCAACACTGATTGCCAACGTATTATCTTCGTCAAACAACAATTCGAAATCCAAATTGTTGTCCGTCAGAAGTGCTTCGCTAAATTTAGGCACTTGTGGCGAAATTGCAAGAAGAGTGGCTTCAAAAGCATTAAAATGAGTCAAATTCTGTTGTAAAGCTCTTAACTCGAGATTACAGTAGGGACACCAGCTACCGCGGAAAAAGGCCACAATGACCTTTCCTTTCTTCAGAAGTTTTCCCAGCTCAATTTCTTCACGCTTCGAATTCACCAAACTAAAATCAGGGAACTTGTCCCCTATCTGCAGGCTCTTTTCGGTTAGATCCCCAGACTGTAGATCCTGAATCGATCTGCCAAATATTTCCTTTATTTCGAGAGGAAGAGTTGCTAAATTCGCATTTAATTTAGCAATTTCGTATTCTAAATTTTTCATGATGCTGTATGTTATTTCTGCAAAGTTTTAAAAGTAAATGCACAATCACAATACCGCATTTTATTATCCCTATGGGACAAAAAAGTCAATTTTATGCGTATAACAGAGAAAGCAATAAAACAAAAAATATGTCCATTGGAATTTGCCGTCAATGCGATTAGTGGGAAATGGAAAATTCCTATTGTATGGCGTATCAATGAAGGGGAAAAACGCCCAAGTGAAATGCTTCGTGGTATCGCAAAAGTTGATAGACGAGTGCTAAACCAACAATTGGGTGAAATGGTCAATGATGGCATTCTAATCAAACAATCTTTCCATGAGCTTCCTCCAAGAGTGGAGTATTCATTGACCCCCTTAGGGAAAAGTTTAGTGGAAGTACTCTGGAAATTGAATGCTTGGGGAGAACTTTTATTGGAAAATTCCAATAAAAGTTAGCACAAACGGGCAGATTCGATCGACATAGCGATGCTCTATTGCGAGAGAAGTATTCGACCCTGCTATAACAGCTCTTTGCGAAAACTGCAAAACACTGTTTGGTGTCGAAGGGTGTTATATGGTCAATATCTATACATTCAATTTTCCTAAAATATGTCTGGAACAAATCGCTTATCGATTGTGCTGAATATTGTTTAATTGTAATGCCACTGCATTTCGTTGGCCTCTGTTCAGAAAAGGTTCCAACAACCAAAATACCTCCCACTGCAATTGCTTGATCTGCGATTTCGATGTAGCGTTCAATCTCTTGGCGAGCAGTCAAAAAATGAAATGTGGCCCGGTCATGCCAAAAATCATATGGTGTATCGGGAACGAAGTCTAAGATATCTGAAACAATCCATTTGACTTTAGTCGCTTGATTCCCTAATCGCTTCTTCGCTCTTTCAATGGCAGTGCTGGAAATATCCAATACAGTAATATCTTCAAATCCTGCTTTTAATAAGAAATCAACCAGGAAACTGTCACCACCACCTATATCAATAATTTTAGCCTTTTTTGGGAGACTAGATTGATTTATAAAATGTAGTGATACTTCTGGGGTAGGCTGGTACCAGCTAACTGATTCCAGCGGCTTATTTTCGTATATCTCTTCCCAATGCTTTTTTCGATTAAAATTTTCCATCTGTCTATTGTCCTGATAAAATTTATTGACTGATAACGAACAGCCTTGGTGTTAGGGCAAAATCTTTAGATCCTTAAAAACTTTCCATGTAATCGCCTTCCGGCAGCTCGAGAAATCAGGGCTGTTGAACTTCCGGTCCTGAATAAGTCGCGTTGCAAAGAAATAAACATTTTCCTTTTGTTCAACATAGCCTATCCACCATCCGGTGTTGATCTGATTGGCCATTGTCCAGCCCGTTTTAGACCGAACCGTATAGTCCGCGTTTTGTTCCGAAATCATGACTCCTTTAACAATATCCATATTTCTTTTTGAAAAAGGCAAATTTCCATCATAAAGCTTTTTCAAAAATTCAACCTGATTAATTGGTGAGATGCCCATTGGACCAAAATTCCAGAAGTCGGGACCTGATTCGGAAAGGTCCATATTCCCGTAGTTACAAGCTTTGAGATACTTCCGATAGACAGAACGATCAATTTTCTTTGCTAACTCGATAAATGCCCAACCTGCAGACACTGCGAATGCTTCTTTTACACTGATATTTTTATAAATATCCGGTCGGTAGCCATATTTTAAGGTATCTGTTGACCCGGGCCATGGAACGATGCTATTTTCATCTTTGATCGTCTTAGTTTCCAAGGCAATCAACATATTTATAATCTTAAAAGTTGACGCAGGTAATGTTGCAACTTGTGTGTCCGATGTATCGGACAAAATCCAAGCACCTTTATTATTGTCATAAAGTGCAACAGTGCCATTAACATGACACTCATCAAAATATTTTTGAAAGTCAGATCTGACGATCTTCTTATCAGGATTTCGAGCTTGGGCCAACAAGTCAAACGAAATCACCGTCATTGTTATAAACAAAATCGATTTGAAGATCATCTGATAAATACTATTTAAAACCATACGTTGATACCATTAATAAGCCATTGTACAAATTGAAACTTGAAAACTATACTAGAGCCTTTATAAAGTTAAGACATAAATTTAACGAATTTCAAATATCCAATACACGATATACATACAAGATGTGCTTTAGCTCGGTTAGAAGTCAGTCGTCGATTATTGGGATAGTATTGAATAGGAGAAAATAGCGCGGGACTATCGCTAAAGCAAGATAGTCCCGAAAGCTATGTGATCCGAACCTGTTATTCAAACCTCGGGATTAGACTTACTATTCAGACCAAGGCGAATGAAGAATACAATCGCAAAAGTTCTTTCGCTCAAAATTAGGGATCATAAAAGCGCACACATCTGCCTTTATATTGCCAAATGTGGTTTCTGTCTTATGCTCAAAACCTTCAAAAAAAGTCGGGATAATTTTCTTTTTAAAATTATCCCTTGGAAAGGCTTGAACAATCTCTTCTCTATTTTTGGCACTTAAATGCGCATAGCCCTCACCCATCACATCAAGCCCAACGCCCGAGTACATCAGGGCAACTTCATTTTCTTTGTGTTCAGCAATTCCTATGCTTGTATGGAGTGCTATGGTATCCCATACAAGCTGTAATTTCGCCGACTCTACACCATGGCTTTTTAGAAAGTCTCGGGCGGCGTTAGCGCCATCCACTTCAAAACGAAGATCTGCACTACTGTAATGCGATACTAAGCCCAAATCATGAAATACGGAAGCTACATACAACAATTCACTGTCGTAGACCAAATTTTTACGTTTTGCATTTAAAGATGAAAATAGGAAGACACGCAACGAATGGTTATAGATAAATTCAGTACCATGTTCCAATAGTAATGCTGTCGCTTGCGTTGCGATTTTACTGTCCGGAATAACAATGCCGGCCACTTTTTTTAGATGATTTACTACCATAACTTTAAGATATTTAGGACAAAGTTATGACGGCAACAGCCCCATAGGAATAGCAATAAGTACGTTTGAAATGTCAAAATTTACCGTGTGCAATTTTCACTCTGCATCAACAAATTGATTACGGTAGTTCAGGGGAGAGAGTTTTGTATTCTTTTTAAAAAAATGACTAAATTGTTCTGCCGAATTAAAATGAAGTGCATAGGCGATTTCTTTCACTGTTATCGCACTAAACTGCAGCAACCGTTTCGCTTCTGCTATGAGCTGTCCATTAATGATCTCCTTCGCCTTAATCCCGCTACATCGTTTACAAAGTTCGCTTAATCTTCGTGCTGAAATATGAAGCATTTTGGCATACTCCGACACGGCATGATATTGATCAAACTGTGCACTGAGCATTTCCATAAATTTGCGATACAAGATGTAATCCTGACTATCGAAAGTTGCTTCCGCGGTCAGTTTAACGTTCGCAAGTTTAATCATAATAATTTTCAAAAACGCCGCAAGAGCATCCATCTGATTGATATACTGGGGACCACAATATTCTGACAACAGTGCATTGAATAGAAATAACAGCTCTACTACTTCGGTAGTACTAGGCTTCAGATATGGATTTGCACTGGTGTTATTGAACAATACAGCTTTACAGTTACTTGCGCTCGGAGGTGTCTTTTGCCAAAAACAATCCCCAAAGGAAATGGAAAAACCCATTACCGAAGTCTGATCTGAAAAAGCATAGATCTGTCCCTTGGATAAGAGAAAAATGCTATTGTCATGTAGCTCAAATACATTATTATCAATAGAAAGATAGCCGGCACCGGTTTCGACAAAAAAAATACGATGATAGATCAGTCTATTAAATGTTTCATGATCGTTAAGGTGGTAATCTATCCGTTTTATAGAAAAAGAATCATCTATTACAGGTTCAATTATAATCTTCTTAGCTGATTTCATACTGTAAAATCAATAAACCTTGACAATCGCTATTGCTCGCTATTTGAAAATATCCATATTCTCGTCATAGATAGGGCTCTTTATATCCAAAAATTTCAGCACACTATGAAATACATGATTTTGGGTCAAGGTTTTATTTGGTTTCAACTGTTTTGAATGATCAGACACCCAGACGATAAAAGGAATCTCGTATTGCTCTTTTGGTGCAATGCTCATCGGCAATCCGTGCATATACAGATTATTTTCACCCAGTGATTCTCCATGATCCGAGACGAACAACATGGCACTGTTATATTCCTTCAATTGCTTTAGATCCTCAATCAGATTATGCAAAATATAATCTGTATAAACAACGGTGTTATCATAAGCATTTATCAATTCTTCTTTAGAACAGTTTCCTAACTCAACACTATTGCAGACCGGCTTAAACTGCTCGAATTGAGCGGGATATTTCTTGCTATATGTTGGTCCATGGCTTGTACTTGTGTGGAGCACAACAAAAATCTTGTCTTTTTTACTGGATGATATCCGCTCCTTTAGACCTGTTAAAAGTACCTCATCGTAAGCACATCCTTCACCTTTACAGTTTGTAGCAAGTTGATCATTCGTTTCATATTCTTTAATATGTACAGGTGGCTCTCCCCAATTACTTGTTCGCCAGATCACATCGACATCATTTCTATAGAGGTAATTTGGCAGGATTTCGTACAAATCATCCGTATTTTTATGTTCCAAAATACATTTTACTCCAGCTGTCGTATAGGTAGAGCAAGAAGTTGCGTCAAAATGATAAAGATTGGGTGTTTTGGAAAGCAGAGGGTTTGTATTCTTCTGATAGCCATACAACGAAAAATTATCTCTTCGAGCAGATTCACCTATAACAAGTACAACTACTGTCTTTTTGTGGTCCGTTATCGTCGCATCCGGCAATAAAATCTCTTTCTTATTTTTTTGGTGTTCATGAATACAAAAGCGCGAAATATTGACGGTATAAGACCAAGGCATGGCAAGTGCACCCAAAGTCTTCGAATTCTTATCGATCCACAACCAATTAGTCGCATTGGCAAATATTAAAATAACGATAAATAATAACGAAAGTGAGGAAGTGATAAAAAACTTCTTTGGTTTATCCTTTACTATTTTGGCTTTAATGATGAAGATACTGGGAATAATACCGAGAAACACGAGATAGACGATCAGTTTCAGGGAAAAGAAACCGCTGGACTCGGAATATCGGGTATTCAAGATATTACCGATCATTGTTTCATCCAAAATAACGCTATATGTGTTAACAAAATAAACGGCGACTGAATTGATCAGAAAGAACAAAACAAGTATGGATTTCCCGAAACGACGTGACGCCGAAAAAAACAGATAAAGTACAAAAGCATTCATCACCAGCATCAGAACCATTAAGCTACCGATCAGAACAATACCCCCAAAACTCCTGTAATCAACATTATTAAAAACAAAAGTATAAAATGGAAAATGGAAGAATATAAAATTCAACACACTCATGAAAAGTACAAAATGAACTAATTTTAAGCTATTTTTTAGCATAAACGGTAATGATTTTATAAAGTGTACTAATTAAGCAGATAAATGTAAAATAAAATATTAGCAAATTATCATTAATTATTCTATTGATCAATACAATACTGAAAACGAGGAACAATAATATGAAAATTGGATAATACCGTTTGTTGTTGATCCAGTTCCATATTTTAAATTCCCTGCTAAAAAAAATTCCGAACAGTCCCGAAAGATATCCTATAATACAGCCACTGAGCACGTCTAAAGGATAGTGTGCCCCCAATGCGACGCGGGATAAAGCAAGCATCAACCCAATAAATGTTAAACCTAAAAACCACATTATTTTATAACTCAATCGTTGCGGCATAAAAGCATACATGATAACGGTCAACGTTGTAAATATCGTGATGGAATGGCCAGAAGGCAAGCTATTGTTCCCCAGAAGTATCTTACCGGTAATCAAAAAACTAGTATGATTAAATACTGCTGCGGGTCGTGGCACAGCAAATAGTACCTTTAAAAGGATCGAAAAGAAAGCAGAAATTAGAGATGCTGATATTAATGCCTCCCATAATTTAGGACCATAGCGCAGAAAGACACTCAAAAGCGAGAGACTGATTAAACAGTCTCCAAACTGTGTAAAATTGGACTCAAGATTTGGATATTGCCCCAAATAAGCATTTATCGCGAAAAAGCTACTCTTCTGAATGACGGTATAGCCATATACATTCAATGCATGATTAAAATATAGAAATAGAATGAGCAGAGCTAACAGGATTATAGGTAGAAAGAACAACGATTTTCTAAGCCTAGCATAATTATGGATTATCGTCGAATTAGTATTCATCTTGCACGCGTCTTTTTAAACGCGTAAAGAACGGAACGAATTCTGTAGAAATTTAGAATTTACAAATGCAGCGTAGGCTTTCTTATTCCGTGCCCATTACTGATTCACTTCCCCCTCAAAAAAAGCTTTATCATAAAAGGAAACCGATATTCAACGTATTTTGCTTCATCTCAGAGCACAAGGCTGAAGATCGGTTTCCTTGTCTTACAGTTTTCCCAGCAGCTGTGAAAAAGCGCTGATGACCAAAGTTGGCTCCTCAAGCATAATATTATGACCAGATGCGGTTGTTGCCAGGTGAACAAAGTCGCTTGCGCTCTCATTTATGCATAAGTTAAAACTTGTCCTGTTTAATCTGATCGATTCCCTGCTCGTAAGAAGTAACCTCAAATTCAGGAAATCTATTTCTAAACTTTGAATCATCAAATAGATTATTGTGTTCGTATCGTGGAAGAAGTTCCAAAAGCTCCTTTAACCGCTTATTGAACAGAGCCCCTATTTTAAAGATAAATTTGGGAACTACAGTATATTTGAATTCCCTACCGTAAATATCTGCTGCCATTCTGATAAACTCCCGGTAAGTGGGATGCGCTTTATCCACGGGCAAATGCCAGGTCTGTCCATAGGCATCAGGTGTATTTCCGATAAGTGCAGTTGCTCGACTTGCGTCGGGAGTCCAAATCAGACTTCGTTTTTTATCAACACATAAAGGCACTTTCAGTTTTTTATCCGCTTTGATGTTATCAAAAATTAGGGTATTGGTAATGCTTTGTGTTTTGCCAGGACCATAAAATTCAGGTGCTCGACAAATAACGGCTTCAAGCTGGCCCGATGCTATCTCAGCAAGTACCATTTCTGCCATGTTCCGCCTCACTTTCCCCTTTCTTCCGACAGGAGCAAAGGTACTTTCCTCCGTCAAAACACGATCCTCTTGAGGATACATATATGTATTATCAAAAAAGACAAGCTTAGTACCATTGATCTTACAGGCATCAATCACATGACGAAGAATAGCTGGAAACTGTTCCTCCCATAGATCCGAACTTATAGGAAGCCCTAAAGTGAAATAGGCAATATCACTCCCCTTCACCGCCTCGATTGCCTGTTCACGGATCGATAGATCCGCAGAAAAAACTTCGTCAGTATCATTTACTTTTTTTGCTTTTCGACTGACAATGCGGATAGCAGAAGTAAAATTTCGCTTTAGCTCGCGCGCCAGTTCTTCTCCAATTTGTCCATTGGCACCCAATATCGTCTGCATAATATTCCTTTTTCTATGTTGTGACCATCTGATACCAATATATTGATATTTGTTCAATTAACCGCACCGTTGCGGTTCAATACCGAATAACTCCCGACCTCAACTTTTCTCAGCGCCCATGACCTATCTTATTAAGGATGTTGCCATGGACTGCGATACGGTCTTTGCAGTAATTGAGTTGCTTCAGGATCATCGACACATATTTTTTGTATTGGATCATAAATCAAGGGGCGATTCAACTGCATCGACAAGTTTGCCAGAATGCAGCTTGCGGTAGATATATAGCCCTCTTCAATATCAGCTACAGGCAGATGATTATTTTCAATTGCCGATAAAAGGTCAAGCATATGTTGTCTGGTTGCAGGCGCTGTATGCAACTCGATTCGGTGCTCCGTCAAATCTTTGGGGAACTTCTCCTTTTCTAAGATAACATCCTGTCGAATGGGCGTGCCTTCTCCGATTGGAATAAATTCATATTTCATCACACTTCCCTTTAAGGTACCCTTGTCACCATATATCACAAATGCCCAAGGGTATTCAGGGTCTGCTGCTGCCCCCCATGTCCTATGCTGCCAGACACAATTAAGATCTTCGTATTCAAATAAGGCTGTCTGCGTATCCGCGATCGTCGATTTCCCTCCTTTTTGCACATAAATGCCACCTTTCGCATGCACGCTTTTGGGCCATTTAAGCTGCAGAAGCCAACGCACAGTATCAAACATATGCATTCCCATATCCCCGGTTATTCCATTCCCATAGGCCATAAAAGTTCGCCACCAGCCACCATGAGGCAAACCATCATAAGCCCGCAAAGGTGCTGGACCCGTCCAAAGTTCGTAATCCAGGAAATCTGGAACCGGCTCGATCGGTGGATTGCCGTTCTTTCGCATATGATAATAGCAGCACATTTCCACATGCGAAATCTTTCCAAGTAAGCCACTATCGATCACTCGCTTCTTGGCATCAATGAGATGGGCTGTACTTCTCCGTTGTGTTCCCACTTGAACTTTCCGGTTATATTTTCTTGCCGCACGCCATATAGCATCCCCCTCAAGCACATCAACACTGATCGGTTTCTGCAAATAGAGATGAGCACCCGAACGCATCGCATCAATAGCCTGTCTGGCGTGCCAGTGATCTGGTGTTCCAATGAGAATTAGATCGAATTTATGACTGGCGAGCATTTGCCTATAATCTTTATACAGTTTTGGAACTTTTTTTGAAATTTGACGCTCACTAATCAGCCGCCCAGCTTCCTGCAGCTGATTGTCGTCGACATCGCATATAGCAATGACATCGACATCCCGAACCTGAATTAAACGGAATAAATCACTTTTCCCATACCAACCTGCACCAATCAATCCGACCCGAAAATTTTTAATCGCATCACGAAATGAAAGCCCCTTAACTTCTAAGGCTGATAAAGTTAAAACTGCCCCCGCTCCTTGAATAAATTTTCTCCTATTTAGATTGACCATAGCCATAATTCATTGGTTTATTGCCTAATATAAGAAAAAACAAACGATAAATCAACCTGTTTTAAGCCGCAAAATACGTTACAGGCAAAAGAACCTACCTACAGGAACAAGACCTGCACTTTAAGATCAACAAGTAGCACAGCATTTTTTTCATTTAAGCCAAAATAGCGTAAATTCATATCGAGCTAAACAATTAAGACATGAAAAGAGAAATGGTATTTTTGAAAGTAATATTATTTTACTTTGCCTCCCTCGTGGTGTTTGCTTTCGCTGCAGGCATAACCAAACAAACAATGTTCTCCGATTTACTTTCACTCAGCCTCGCGACATTCCTCAGCTTGGGTTTAATTTACCTGTTTAAAGCTTGGGATAAAATTAGTTTTTCTCAAATTGGGTTAGGATTTAACAAAAAGAGTGTGCTCAATTTTAGCGCTGGCTTATGCTTAGGTATTGTTATGGTCGGCCTTATGGTTATAATACTAACAAATTTTGCCGAAGTATCTTTTAAGAAACAGGCATTTATTGACACTAAATTATTGGCAATACATATTCTTCTTTACTTTTTCGTCGCCTGTCGGGAAGAGTTGGTTTTTAGAACCTATTTCTTATGGCGCCTGAAAGATAAACTCGGCACTGTTGTAGCCTTTTCGATTATGGTACTTGTTTTTATTTTAGAACATTTATTTACCGGTTTTACACTAAAGGCGGCAGTACTGGGTTCAGGACTTGGAGCTGTACTTTTTGGTCTTGCTGTACTAAGAACCCGCAATATTGCACTATCTATTGGACTGCACTTCGGCTGGAACCTAACCCATTGGGCTTTGGGGTTTAAAAATAGCACAGGGTTATGGGTAGAAAGTGTTGCAAAGGGCAGTGAACATCAGTCTGAAAACATCGCGTTTATTGCCTATACGATCGTAATGCTTTTAGGTATTCTGATCGTCTATAAGCTGTCAAAAAAAACATCGTTTCAGGGGAACAATAGTAGCCCGATCGATTAATCCCAAAATCGATGCACAAGCCATCGGTAAAAGCTTTTGCCAACATATAATTCCCTTTATTATATCAGCTACCCTGTAGACACGAAGCTACAACAATCAGACTCACTGCAAGTTCTAAAAATAAAGGCACGGCTTTTGTAAACTACTAAGTAAAAAAAAGTATTATGAGAAGAACGCCTTACACCACATCTGTTATTATATTGCTCGTCCTATGTCTGATTGTACTAATGACCACATGTTCAAAAATTGCCTAAATTACATCCAGTTTGGGCAAAATTGTAAAACCAGTCATGAACGTAATGACGAGTTCATCATTGAAAATAGAGTCTAAAAAAATAGATTCTTAGGCCTTCCCCATGGCTTTCATCAAGCAGATAAATTTCACTTTATTAATCAGGCAAGAACACAATCCGAACAGATTGTGCTAAACGTCGTTATTCCCACAGGTATAATTACAAAAAAGCCCTAGAGCGGGGAACTCTAGGGTCTTAGCCATATATTAACCTATTTTATGAAAAGTATTTGTATCAATAACGTCTTAGTTTTCTATTTATTTTGTACAACATAGAAATTTCTTAAATTTTCTTTTTTTCGCACAAAGGTTCGATTCAATCATTTACCTTATAGAGGTTGGGCTAAACCAATCAATAATCCCTCTACTCCTCTTAGATAACAAAGGCGATAAGCATTTTCGTATTGTACCACCTCCCCTACGAGGACAGCGCCGTGATTGCCAATTAGCCTCCGCAGT
This sequence comes from Sphingobacterium siyangense, assembly GCF_007830445.1. Lineage (GTDB taxonomy): Bacteria > Bacteroidota > Bacteroidia > Sphingobacteriales > Sphingobacteriaceae > Sphingobacterium > Sphingobacterium siyangense. The sequence continues at coordinate 56,367 of NZ_VLKR01000022.1, forward strand.
ACATCATCTAGATCTTCAACGGTAAACATTGCCCGCAAATAGCCCAAGGCATTGACCGGAGCATTTCTGTGATCTGCAATTATCGCAGGATCAATAAATCTTGAAAGTTCCAATCGGCTATGTCCATCTGGTGTCACCATCATGGCGATCTCGACATGCTGCGCACCAAGACCAGTCACTCTACCTGCCCATTCACCTTCAATCTGTGCTCTCCCTTCCAGATATAAACCAAGTTCTGAAAAAAACGAAATCGCGTTGTCCAACGACTCCACCACGATACCCATATTATCCATTCGAAGTAACTTACTCTTTTCCATAATACATCATTATTTACAAGGAGTTATAATCCCTATTAAAGATACAAAGGAAAATTTTAAAGCTACCATCGCGCCCAGTCTTTAGAATTTATAACTCAGACCCGCTTTTACCATAAAAGGTGTTCCAGGAGTGAAATGCAATTCAGAAACGGACTGCTGTTCATTTCTTAATCGAGTTTCGGTCTCAAACTGCGCTTCATTCCACTTGGTGTCAAATAAGTTTTGGATCTGCACCAAAAAATTCCATTTTCCCAGGCCATAGTTTAGCAGGAGGTCATTGACAAAATAACCTTTAGCACGTACCGAATTATCTTCTATCGCTGGTTTTATATTCATATAACGATAGCGCAAATTAGCCGAAATGCCAAGCGGTAACTTCACAGATACCCCTCCTGTACTTGTTAAAGAAGGCACCAGCGGGATATAGTTTTCAACTTTAGGTTCGTCAATCGCCCGCGCGTAAGCATAATTTATGTCGCCGTCAAAATATAACCAAGGGGTAGCTTGATAGCGTAAACTCAAATCTGCCCCCAGACGTTTCGTTTTCCCTGAAGGCTCTACGACAGCTTCATCCCCAACATACACAAATTCTTGCTGAAGGTACAACCCCCATAAAGCAGGCTGAATAAAGAGGTTATCAGTTGGCTTCCAGATCAAGCCAAGATCTGCACCATAGGAAATGGGCATAATATCTTTTCCATGTTGTTCCATCACCACGCGGATATCATTGGAATGAAATCCCATACCCGTTTTCAAATATAATTGTGCGCGATGACTGAACGTATATCCAAAATTAAGCTTTGGACTAATCCTTGTCGCGGAAGCCTCTTGTCCGGCGGGGTCACTTTTCAGCTTATCATGCAAGTTGAAAATCAAATGATCGACACGTATTGCAGGATTAATAGTCCATTTACCAATACGCCAATCCAGATTGCTATAGGCATGCAGATTCATTTCTACGCCCGAAATATGCGAAAGCCGATCCAATAATTCGTCGCGCTGATAAACATGGTTCAGTTGAAGATCTTTGATATCGTCCACTCGGAGTCCAAAACCCGATGTCCAAGAAAGCTGACTATGATCAAACTGAAATTGGCGATTGTATTTGTTTTCAATCCCGTACAGGTATCGATCATCAACCTGTTCTATCTCATCGCCATGAATGGGATCTTTCAGAAAAAAAGTGAAATCGGAAAACAACTGAAATTTATAGCGCGACAAGTAAACATTGCTTTCCCAGCTTTCCTGATCACTGATCAGCGCACGGTATTGCATCGCTAAATTCATGCGGGATGTATTTCCGCCTTCAGTAGAATCGATCGACCCCCAACGGCTAATCAGTCCCTGCCGAACGGCCCGCTCCGGAATCTGACCCGATGCATTCCAACCCGAGCTGAATATGGACCCCTGGAGATTGATATAATGTTTCTCATCGATCCACTGATTATACTTCGCAAATAGATTGACACGACTAAAATTTTGCTTGATGTCAAAAGGACCGTTCGAATAATTGAACTCACCTGCAGCATAGGCATACTTATTCTGCTCATGGTTATTCACCAGATTAAGCATGGCTACCGTACGCCAGGAGTCAAAAGAACCCCCTTCAACCTTAAAAAGATTATGATCCAAATGATCCAAGGTTGTAAAATTAACATAACCCGATGTATTCAGATCACCTTTGTCTGCATAATAGGCCCCCTTGCCAAAATCAATATCTTTAACCGTTTCTGGAATAATAAAATGAAGATCTGCGTATCCCTGACCGTGCGCATGAGAGACCATATTAACTGGGATACCATCTGCAGTAATGGCAATATCTGTACCATGGTCATTATCAAATCCACGCAAAAATATCTGCTCAGCCTTTCCACCGCCGGCATGCTGTGCTATAAAGAGCCCAGGAACTTTCCGTAATAGATCTTGCGCCGAATTAACAGGAATCTTACTTAAATCAACTTTGCTCAATGTTTTACTGCTATTGAATGCATCCACCTGAATTTGACTCAACTGCACTTCGTTTTTTTGCATCTCGATTTCAATGGGAGACTTTGCTTCTTTTAGGATGTACATCTGATCGAGATAGCCTATCCGGCTCAACAGTAAGGTGTCCGGAAATGTTCCCGGCTGTACGGAAAAAGCACCATTCAATGCGGTATGACTATGCTTTATTCCACGTTGGTAGCGTATATTGACTTCTTCTAATTGCTATTTACTATCCTTATCTTTCACAGTTCCCTGAATCACATGTTGCTGTGCATAACTGTGGGTCGCAGCCAGTAAGCCTATAAAAAAGGTAATTTGACGTTTGTTCATATTTTGACGTTTGTTCATAATTTTAAAAAAATTACCATCCCAGAAATAACATCCCCGCACCGCAAATTGACAGGACTGCACCACTAATGGCGTGTACATATCGATCCAGTTTTTCGGTATCGAGCAAATTATAGCCATAAATTCCCAACAAGACCATTCCGACCATGGTTACCACTGTCGTAATGGTAAAAGTGCTAATCAGCGTAATCACCTCCGTCATTGAGCGGTGTGCACCTGAAAAAAATAAAAGAGGTATCAATGGTTCCGATGGTCCCATGACGAAAATTGCAAATAATACCAAAGGCGTTACCTTTGTCTTTTGATGATGGTGATGATGCCCTGATGCACTTTTCCCATGGGTATGTTCATGCACATAAACTTCATCACCCATCACATCAAAATGCTTATGGGAATGCTTCTTTGACATTTTCCAGATCCCGTAAATCAAATATCCAAGTCCAAAAATAAATAGTGCCCAACTTGAAACATTGCCACGCACGTCCTGTAACCAGCTGATTTTATTGAGTTGCCATCCAAGATAAACGCCAATAATCCCCAGTATGACCGAACTGAAAACATGTCCGAGTCCACATATAATTGTCCATAATATAGTTTTTCCCAACGACCATTTTTTCGATTTGGACAATACAATAAAGGGCAGATAATGGTCTGGCCCCGATGCAGTATGAAAAAAACTGATCGTAATAGCTGTAATAGCTAATGCATAAAGTGTTGTGTTCATATAAATGATTTAATAGCAAAGCAGATGATAAACTGCTTCCTTCAAGCAATGATTTGTTACATAGGTTATATAGTCGTGTATTGACTCAACCCATGATATTCACCAAAAGAAAAAGGGGATTAACCGAAAATTTTAAAGGAATGGTATAGGATACACTTGTCTGGCAGACTGTTAGACAAATATTTATTTTGGAGTTCATAAAAACTATGCCACGACTTCTTATCCGTAAATAGCAAGAAAATAGGCAGAATCAGTCCCAAGGCACAGAGCCGAACGGCATATGCTAAATGTTGATCATAACTCAATTCGAATGAGCATTCTTCGATCGATCCGAGATAAAAATCGAAATGGGATTGTGATGAAGCTATTGACGGTTTTGACGCGTTTTTATAGGCAGCATGTGAAAAGACATCCTTGTTTATTTTACCTGTAATAAACATACAGAAAAAAACAATGGGCAATAACATTAAAAGATGTCTTATATACCTATACATAGCATGTCACATCCTTATGGGATTGATGGATCAAATTTATTATAAGTTTGACCTTGTAGAGTAGCACAAATCTTGAATTTTATAGCCTTTTTATAACCTAGCAAAAAAAACAGGCAGCTAAATAAACAAGACAAAAACTTTATTTAAATCAATAAATAGGCGATATAAGATAAAAAACAAGATTTATATGTATAAATCAACAGACTTAAATTAGCACAAATCACGTTTTTTATATTCTAACCTATTATTCATTCATTTTGTGGCTATCGGCCATAAATAAACAAGAATTCAACCAATCATATCAATGAGCTATACTGGAAAGATCGTTGTGGTATTGCATTTACCTTAGCCACCATAGGCGGCAGATGGAAAATCAACTTTCTTTCCTATCTGCTAAATGAAGGTAAACTCCGCTATAGTGAGTTGCGGAAAAAGCTCGTAGGCATATCAGAGCGTATGCTGATTGCTAAATTAAAGGAACTTGAGCAGGACAATCTGATCACTCGAATAGTATATCAGCAAGTCCCGCCAAAGGTAGAATATGAATTAACTGCGCTCGGCCGTTCGCTCGAGGAAATATTAACACTAATGGATAAATGGGGAGAAGATAATCTCCCCGAATCAATGCTTTGATAATGCATAGAGTGCAAATGTGCCTAACCAATGTGACCCCATATAATCATCCTTGGTGGTAATATTGGGCAAAGAGTATTTTAAATGTTTATTCGCCAAATTATGCAAGTAACTTAACTCAGGCAGCGCTTTTGCGATACCGTTTAAACAGTTTGCGCGACTAAAATTAAGTCCATCCAGATGGACCAAATGTCCGTCCGTTCGATCTTTCACGATACCTGGTTCTAAATTGAAATCGGGATTAAACAGATCTGGCATAAAATCCTTTAACCATTTACGGTAATCCTCCTGTTGCAGCACCAAACTCATACAGAGGGCTTCTTCAAGACAAGGAGAAAGAAAGTCGCTTCCACTTGGCTCAAAAGAAATGTTGCAGTTCTTATCCTGACTATATAAACGAGAAGCATTCGTCATTAATGATTTTTCAAACGTCACATTTCCCGTACTTCTTGCATAGTCCAGAGACAGAGAAAGGCCAAATGCCGAATTATCGTGATATCCTGTCCTAATCGGATAGACTAATTTGGGCAGATATTCTTGATAAGATTTTACAACGTGTTTTACCAAGGGCTCAAGATTCGAAGCCCAGCGTTTTGCATCTGTGTCGTCCCAAGTTAATAATTCCTTCTGCAGCTGCAACAACCAAGCCCAACCATACGTGCGCTCAAAGTTCTTATTGTTCTTATCTTGAAAGAAATCTAATTCAACGGCCACATTTTCCGCCGTAATATTTCGGTTCAATTGGCGCCGAATTTCACCCGAACTGTCCAAATTTGGAAATTCCTTCAAAATATGTACAATTGACCAATACCCGTGTACAGATGAATGCCAGTCAAAACAACCGTAAAAAATTGGATGCAATGTGCGCGGTGCTTTTAGATCACTATCACTACCGAGTACCTGCCCCAACTTATTGGGATATTCCACTTCGATGCAATGCAATGGCAAACTGAGCAAATGCTTGGCTTGGATGCTATCCAAGGTCAAAGGCTGGTCATTTGAACTCGTATTTACTTTGATTTCCGAATTATTTTGACATGCAGCAAAAGCAACGGATAGGCAAATAATCCCTAATATTTTTTTCATAAACCTCTATTTTATATATTACTATACAATACTTAATAAAGTAATTGTTCTACCAATTTAGGAACAGCTATTGTCGCCGACTCCTCAAAACACTGTATATTACGTAAAGCCCTGTCACTAGGTATTTTTTTGTCAATTAAAAACGTTTGACAGTGACTAGGCGCAAATTCTTTAAGTCCTGCAGCAGGATAGACCTGTAGGGAGGTTCCAATAATAATCAAAATATCGGCATTCGAAACCAAGCTTATGGCCTCCTCAATGGCTGGCACAGCTTCTCCAAACCAGACTATATTTGGCCTCAGCTGACTACCTTTCTCGCAAAGATCGCCCATCTTAATCTCATCACCGACAATGGGATACACCAAGCGATCATCGATAGACGACTTAGCCTGATCCAAGCGGCCATGCAAATGAACAATATGAGATGATCCCGCCTGTTCATGCAGCAGATCTACATTCTGCGTTACAATACTCACGCGGTACGCTGATTCTAATCTTGCCAGCGCATAATGAGCTGCATTTGCCTGTGCCACCAAAGCTGCTTTCCGTCTCAGATTATAAAACTCCTGGACTAAGGCTGGGTTTTTGTGCCAACCTTCAATTGAAGCAACTTCCATGACGTCATGTCCTTCCCACAATCCATTGGCATCCCTAAATGTAGGTATACCACTTTCAGCCGAAATACCGGCCCCCGTCAATACAACAATATTTTTCTTTTTCATCTTAAGTCTGTTTGTTACTCCATACTATAGTTAAGATTGACTTTTTATATGACTTTCATCATGTCTGTAGATCTGGATCATTCATTTATCAACAAGGATGCATAGTTATCCGGCAGCTCAAGTCGGATAGAATCTTTACTCAAGGCAGCCTTTCGGTTCATATCATCAAAAGAACGTTGGTAATACACAAAAGCGCTATTTGGAATATGCAGTTCACTGGCTTTCTGCACATTGAACTCATAACGATTATTTTTCAGTCTGACATGCTGATAAATTCGGTAAGTAACAACTTGAATCTGCACTTTATCAAATTTTGGAATGACTTTTAAATCTGCCGGTTCATGAAAGTATTTATCGTTGAAATACATAAATTCATTCGACTCAGCGAGTGTTGTTATCTTTAACTTTCCGTCAACAACTTCATTCACTAACGAATCTGCCCGCAACCGCTCGGATTTACTTCCGTCACCGGAAGAACAGCAAATACAAAGAAAAACAATAATTGGGATCAAAACAGTTTTGATTAGATTCATAGGCCTAAGTTATAATAAAAAATGCTTCCTTGCCACAATTCAGGAGAAAATGCATCGAATACCCCCGAAATTGATCAGAATGGTTTACATCACCCATAAAAAAGCCCAGGATATTTTGTTATCCTAGGCTTCTTTTCAATGCTAAGCGCAATCCAACCTCTTAAAGGTTATTTTCGATAGCACCCACTTTCTCGCGATATAGTTGTATTGGCCCATCCAACAACACAGCGATAACGGTCATATTTTTATCCAAGCGCTCCACTGGTGCCTGAATGTAAATAATACCCGGGATGCTACTCCAATAGAGCTTATTGAAAACCTCATGGTTTATCATGGAACCGTCACCGACCACCCGGATCCTAGCGACTCCATTTTTAACACCTTTTAATGCAATTGGGCCAGTAGGTTTTCCCTCAACAAATAGATACAAGGTCTGGCGATCTTTGGAAAGTGCACTTAATCCTTCATAATGTCCTTCCGGCAAGCCTTTTCCGGTCTCATAAAGTGCTTCGGCATGATCCTTAATCCACTTTAATACCGTCGGATTAGTCGCATTACTACTCGGCAATTTCGTATCTAAGCCATCCACAGTTAACCCGGAATTATCAAAAATATTTTTTCCTGCATGCAGTGTTGACGCGATCTGACCTAAAGCACGATCTGTCAACTTATTATCCAGCACAGATTTCAACGTAACTTCAGTCTCCTGAGGCGCAGTCCAACGAAGCGCTTCCGCAAAGTTCAGTGCAATAACGGTAACATCCTGATCAAAGTTTACTTTCGTCAAGTCTACTCGAACGGTTTCATTTTCAGATTTAACACTTACTTTCGCGGATGCATCACCGACAACTGAAATGCTTTTAATGGCCGAATGATTGACTAAACCTTTGAGTTGCAATTCGGGTTTCTTTTCATACACATACAGATAAAGTGTTTTTCCGTCTTTTGATAAAGCAGATTTCCCACCGTAGTTCGCAAAAGGAATACCGGCTCTTGTACCATAGATCGCAGCCGCATGCTTATTCGTCCATCGCCCCAGCTGTTTTAAAATATTTAATTGCTCCTCAGGGATCGTACCGTCTGCTTTTGGACCAATATCCAATAATAAGTTTCCACCCATAGAAATACAATCGACCAACGTTCGGATGATCATATTGGGTGATTTGTACTTTTTATCAAAGGGTTGATAGCCCCAAGAATCATTCATCGTGTAACAGAGTTCCCAAAATTTAGCATCAGGGCGCGTGACCGGAATCCCTTGCTCAGGTGTATCATAATCTCCATGATGATTCAATCGCGAGTTTATAATAATATTCGGATTATATTTCCGCAAAAGATTTAAGGTCTCTTTGGCTTTCCACTCCTCGGCACTATGCTCCCAATCCCCATCAAACCAAAGTAATTCCGGCTTATATTGTTCGGATAGCTCGGTCAATTGCTTTTGGTAATATTTCACATAATTATCCCAGCGCGCAGGCTCGCCTTTCAATTCATAACGCTTTCTATTGCGCGTAAAAACATCATAATATGGGTGGCTCCAATCGGGTAACGAATAATACAGTCCAGTGTGCAAGCCCTCTTCTTGTATTGCTTTCACAAACGGTGTAATTACATCCTGTTTTGCAGCCGCGTCTTGTAATGTAGTGATCGCTTTATCAGCCTTCGTATTCCACATCGAGATTCCGTCATGGTGTTTGGTCGTAATCACCGTGTATTTCGCACCAGCTTCTTTAATCAATTTGGCCCATTCCTTGGGTTTATAATCCTTGGCTGTAAACCCATTAAGCTGTTTGATATAATTGTCGTGGTTAATATAATTATTGAAGAATGACCAAGATTCTGAGATTCCATCTACAGAGTAAATACCCCAGTGAATAAAAATACCCAATTTGGCATCTTCAAACCAATCCATTTTTTGCGTTGATACATTGTTCTGAGCTGAAACGTTTAAGCACGCAGACGCCAAAAGAACAAAAAGAGAAATCTTTCGAAACTTCATAAGCTATTTTATCGATTACATAACGAGTTTAAGCCGGCAAAATACACATAAATCAGCAAATTCCAATTGTGTAAGGGATAAATTACGTTGGAGAGCGGTTGAAATCTAACATTATATTTTTCTCGAGCTCAAACTTAACACATGCAGGGAATATTCTTATAACTTAGACGGATCCAATAGGGACTTTATAGGGACCTCATTCGGACTTCATTCGAATAAAACCGTGTAAAGTCCCTTTTTAATACCTATTAAATCGGTTGTGAGTACCTATTAAATTTGATGCTTATAGCGCTATGCCCTATCGTTGAATTTATCGAGGGTGTAACGGTACAAAAATCTTCCATTTCGAGCATCAAAATATGAACTAGTCTCGATCATTTTTATCCATTTGTGTGTGCTTACAAAAACTTCATGTATATTTGGCAGGTATGATCGAATTATATACAGATGGGGCTTCAAGTGGAAATCCGGGCCCTGGGGGCTATGGAACAATCTTAAGAACCATTTATACAGGCGATAATGAGGCCTTTAAAGGCAAACTTATCGAAAAAGAGTTTTCGGGCGGTTACCGCAAAACAACTAACAACAGGATGGAATTGATGGCTGTGATCGTTGGTCTCGAGGCGCTGAAAAACCTGCAACAACAAGTTACCGTATATTCTGATTCCAAATATGTCATTGATGCCATCGATAAGAAATGGGTATATGGTTGGATACAAAAAGGTTTTGCGGGAAAGAAGAATAAAGATCTTTGGTTGCGTTTAATGAGTGCCTATAAGCTTCATAACGTACGCCTTGTGTGGGTAAAAGGTCACGCTGGGCATCCGTTAAATGAGCGTTGTGATCGCTTAGCTGTAGCGGCCTCCAAAGATAAGGCAAATTGGAAAATCGATAGTGTTTTTGAGATTGAAGAAGGCAAATAAAAACGGGGCATTGTACAATGCCCCGTTTTTATTATTCCAATGCGATTATTCGCCGCTTTCTTTAGCTGCCAAGTATCTTTCAGCTTCCAAGGCTGCCATACAACCTGTACCTGCAGCAGTGATTGCCTGACGGAAGATATTATCCTGAACATCACCACAAGCAAAAACACCCGGTATGTTTGTAGCAGTACTATCTGGTTTTGTGATTAAATAGCCTGTTTCATCCATATCCAGTACACCTGTGAAAAGCTCGGTATTAGGCTTATGCCCAATAGCAACGAAGAAACCTGTTACTTCTAGATCTTTTTCAGACTGGTCTTTATTGTTAATAACACGTATTCCGGTCACCACTTGACCATCTCCTAAAACCTCTTTTGCCTCAGAATTGTAATGAACTTCAATATTTGGCGTATTCATCACACGGTGCACCATTGCTTTTGAAGCACGGAACTCATCCCGACGAACCAACATATGTACCTTTGAGCATAATTTTGCGAGGTATGTAGCTTCCTCTGCCGCTGTATCCCCAGCGCCAACAATAGCAACTTCTTGGTTTTTAAAGAAAAACCCATCACATACAGCACATGCTGAAACACCAAAACCGTTGTATTTTTGTTCAGATTCCAAGCCTAACCATTTTGCTGTAGCTCCTGTTGCAATAATCACAGTATCTGCGGTTACTTGTACTGTTCCATCGATCTCAACACGGTGTACCTCACCAGTAAAATCTACTTTAGTCACATATCCAAAACGCACTGAAGTTCCGAAGCGTTCAGCTTGCTCACGCAAATCTTCCATCATCACCGGTCCGGTAATACCTTTTGGATAACCAGGAAAATTGTCCACCTCAGTAGTTTGTGTCAATTGTCCTCCTGGAACAATACCGGTATAAACCACTGGTTTCATATCCGCACGTGCAGCATAAATTGCTGCAGTATAACCTGCTGGCCCCGAACCAATAATCAAACACTGTACATGCTCCACTTCTTGTTTGAATTCCATAATCCTTTTTCTAAGCTATTAATTAACGTTATTTTTTAAATTTATCTTGCAATCCTTTCAACATATCTAAAGAAATGTTCTGCGGCGCTTCTTCTTTTTGCTGATTGAATTCCTTTTTCGCAAGTTTTTTATCTTCTACAGAATGTGTGGCTGCTGCTTTTGCTTTTTGCTCACTCTTTTCCTTTTTATACCGATTCCAGATATTTTCTAAGACCTTCTTGGTATACAATGGAAAATCACCATTCTGCATCCAAGCATAGTAACTAGGCTCCTGCTCAAATACTTCGATAATAGGTTTTCCTTTATGTTTACCAAAATTGATCGTTTCCAATCCTTCCGCATTATATACAAGACGTCCGGCAAAATCCACTGGCTTGCTTAGATTGGTAAATGCATGAAGAGCTTCGACATCGTTCACTACTGGATAAGAGACTACACCATGTTTATCTTCAAATGCTGCCCCCTCATATTTCGTCAACTGTGCTTTCAATACTTCATATGTTGCGCGAACATCAGCTTCAGCCGTATGTGCATTTTCAAGATTTTCATTGCAGTAAAACTTGTATGCCGCTTTCAAGGTTCGTTGTTCCATTTGATGGAAAATGTTTTGAACATCTACAAATGCCCTTCCCTCCAATGAAAAATCAACGCCCGCCCGCAAAAACTCTTCCATAAGCATAGGGACATCGAATTTATTGGAATTATATCCCGCCAGATCTCCATTCTCAATAAAAGCCGCAAGCTCCACTGCTATTGCTTTAAAATTAGGAGCATCCTTCACATCTTCATCATAAATACCATGAAAAAAAGAGGATTCTGCGGGAATAGGTATTTCTGGATTGATCTTCTTTGTATAGACTGTTTCTTCACCATTGGGCATCACTTTCAAAAATGATACTTCGACAATACGATCGGTCGCCACATTAACACCTGTAGTTTCCAAATCGAAAAATACCAATGGTCTTTTTAATTTTAATTCCATGCTGGATAATACGCTTTTTTATCAAAAACCAAAAATACAAAGTAGTATTCGATTTTTGTAGTCTAAGAAATTTAATTTACAACCGCTTGATGAACTGATTCAGCTTGACTGATTTTACCAACAACAACTTTCACCATTGCATCAAAGTCCAGGTATTTATTGGCAAGGTCCCGCACCTTCTCTGGCGACATGTTTCGGATCTGTTCCATATAATAGGAATAATACGCTAATGTCATCCCATTTAACAAAACACTTTTAAACTTGTCCGCATGCGAAAAGATACTTTCCAATGAACCCAACATAGAACCTTCCATATAGGTTTTAACGAGATTCACCTCTTCCTCGGAGGCCAATGTTGTTTTCAACAAATTGATCTCCTTTTCTATTTCTGTCAAGGTTGCATGCGTTACGTCTACCCCGACTTCAGTTACAATGGTCATAAAACCAGTATGCTTCAAGGTTGCGACAGCCGAACCAATACTATAGGTATACCCTTTTTCTTCACGAATATTTCGCATCAGACGGGAACCAAAAAAACCACCCAACAAAGTATTGACAAACTGTAGTGCAGGATAATCAGGATGTGTCCTTCCAATCGTCTGGCAACCTAAACGAATGGCTGACTGCAATGCATTTTCTTTTTCCTCGTAAACCAGATCATTAGATCCTTGCGCCAAAACAGGCCCATTCAAAGAAGAGTCAATAGCAGCTCCCTTCCAATCTACGCCAAAAATTTGTTCCAGTTCTTGCAATAGCTCATCCGAAACATTACCTGAAACAATTAAGGTGCAGTTACTAGGAACAATTTCCTGTTGGTACAATTCGATCAACTGCGCACGTGTAATCGCATCATAATCTTCCAGTTTTGGTGTACGTCCGTAACGATTATTCTTACCAAAGATCAAGTTATAGAATTTACGTCGCGCCAGATAATCATTTTTCTGAATAGAAACTTGAAACTTTTGCTTGTTATTACGTAAATAAGTATCCAATTCCTGTTGTGGAATCGATGCTTCCGTCAGAATATCTTTTACAAGCGGCAAGAGCACTTGACTATGTCTATTCAATGTATAAAGCGACAAAGAAGTTACGTCAAAAGAGTATTCAGGAACGAGAAATGCACCATAGAAATCTACTTTATCTGCGATCTCTGCACTGGACATGGTATTTGTTCCCTCTTTAAGTAAGGCGCTTAAAGCACTATTTAACAACGGGTTTTCAATCTGCCCGTCAAGATAGGTATTCTCAAAGATCCATTCTATTCGCACAAGCTCTTGCTCGGGCGACTGGAAAACATAGACAGGCAATCCGTTTGCAAACTGCTTCTTGATTGGCTCTTTCAAACTTATATTTCCAATTTCACGGAACTCAGGTGCTTTGGTTCTATCCAACATGTACAGCCTCCTCTTCTTTTGATTTATACATTAATATAGAAGCATTCTCCGGTCTAAAAATAGCCTGAGCTTGCTGTTGAACTTCCTCAGCACTCACCGACAAATATTTTGAGACCTCCGTGTTAATGCCATCTGCATCACCCAATAACTCATGGAAAGCCAAGTTCATGGCTTTATCCAAAATAGATAGTTCCGCGAACACATTTGTCGATTCGATCTTATTCTTTACTTTTTCCAATTCAGCTGCAGGTACCAACTCGGATTTTATGACCTCCAATTCGGCCCAGACTGCACGTTCAGCTTCTTCTAACGAGATACCTTCCGATGGTTTTCCTTCAATGACAAAGAGGTTATTGTCGATACTTCCCATTACATAGGCGTTTATTTCACTAAATAACTGCCCCTCTTTTACCAATCGACGATACAAACGTGAGGAAGATCCTCTTGATAAAATATCCGATAAAAGATCCATTGCGAAATACCCTTCTTCCAATCTTGCGGGGCCATGAAATGCCATGTAAAGTGCATCTAAAGGCACTTCTGCCCAAGTAGTCTCACGCCTTATCTCCTCTTGCGCCGGCTCTTTAGGCAATTGACGATTGTATTTTTCGCCAGCCTCAATATCGCCAAACCACTTTTGGGTCAAAGCCTTTACTTCTTCAAAATGTACATCTCCCGAAACAACCATAATTGCACTCTGTGGATTATAATGTAATTTGAAGAAAGCTTTTACATCTTCCATGGTAGCCTCTTCAATATGGCTTAACTCTTTTCCGATAGTCGCCCAGCGATAAGGATGTACCTGATAAGCTAATGGCCGCAATTTTAACCATGCATCGCCATAAGGTTGATTCAAATAACGCTGTTTGAACTCTTCACTCACAACATTTCGTTGCACCTCAAGGCTCTGTGCTGAAAAAGCCAGACTTAACATCCGGTCGGACTCAAGCCATAATGCTGTTTCGAGATTTGAAGAAGGCAAGGTAATGTAGTAATTTGTGATGTCGTTGCTTGTGAATGCATTATTTTCACCACCTACTTTTTGCAATTCGGTATCGAAGTTCGGAATATTGATACTACCACCAAACATCAGGTGTTCAAATAAGTGTGCAAATCCGGTCTGTTCCGGAGACTCATCCCTTGCGCCCACATCATACAAGATATTGACACAAGCCATGGCCGTATTATGATCCTCGTGTACCAATACACGCAGGCCGTTTTCTAACGTAAATTTTTGATAAGAAACCATCTGATTTTTCTTCGATGTTTTTTAAATCCAGTTTATACCTTTTCGTAGTAAAGCTAAGGTTTTGGCTTCTTCTGAGCCTTCTTCAGGACGATAATCGTACACCCAATTGGCCTGGGCAGGTAGACTCATCAGGATCGACTCAATTCGACCATTCGTTTCAAGTCCAAATTTAGTCCCGGAGTCCCATACCAAGTTAAATTCGACGTAGCGTCCGCGGCGGATTAATTGCCAATTTTTTTGTTGATCAGTAAAGGCTTTATGTCGATTTTTCTCGACCAAAGCGGTGTAGGTTGGTGCAAACGTACGGCCAAGATCACACGAAAAAGCAAAAATATCTTCCATGCTCATCCCCGTTTTTTCAGTATTCAACTTATCGTAAAATACACCTCCTATTCCCCGTGTTTCCTGACGGTGTCTGATATAAAAATAATCATCCGCCCAATTTTTAAATTTTTCATAGAATGTTGCATCATGTCGATCACATACATCTTTCAGCTGCTGATGAAAATAGCTGGCATCCTCTTCGTCGACATAATGCGGCGTTAAATCGATTCCACCACCAAACCAACGAATCTGATCGTTTAGCTCAAAATAGCGGATATTCATGTGTATAATAGGGACTAAGGGATTATTTGGATGAATGACGATGGATACTCCTGTCGCAAAGAAATCATCTTCCTCTACAGCAAATGATTTTTTAATCGCTTCGGGTAATTTGCCATAGACAGACGAAAAGTTAACACCTCCCTTTTCCAAAATTTGACCATTCTGAATGATCCTGGTACGACCTCCGCCACCACCTTCACGTTCCCACAATTCTTCTTCAAAGCGCGCCGATCCATCTAATTTCTCCAACGCCTGACATATTTCGTCCTGAATTTCTTTATAAGCTAAAGCAATCGCTTCTTTTGTTATCATCTACTCTATTGCTACTTTATTATGTTAATTTTTCGCTTAATGCTTGAATAATTTTAGATGCAGGAAGGTGTTCATACAAAATTTGGTGCACGGCATCGCATATAGGTAATTCCACTGCATATTTTTTTGCATATTCCTGAATACATGCCGAAGCGTAATACCCTTCAGCCACCATATTCATTTCCAATTGAGCAGATTGTACACTGTACCCCTTTCCAATCATATTTCCAAAGGTTCTATTTCGGCTGAATTGGGAATAGGCTGTCACCAAAAGATCCCCTAAGTAAGCCGAAGTATTCACATCCCTGGAAGTATCACCGTCCACTTTACCTACAAAACGACGCATTTCGCGAATTGCATTGGATACCAACACCGCTTGAAAATTATCACCATAACCTAAGCCATGGCAGATACCTCCCGCCAAAGCATATATATTTTTCAATACTGCACCAAATTCTATCCCTAGGACATCTTCCGAAAGAATCGTCTTAATGACCCTTGACGATAAAAAGGAAGCAACCAATGCTGCACTATCTAGGTTTTTACAGCCGAAAGTTAAATAAGACAATTTGCCTAAAGCAACTTCCTCCGCATGACATGGGCCACCAACCACACAGATCTGTTCAATATCTACCTCATATCGTTGCTCCAAAAACTCACCGATAATCAAATTATCTTTGGGAATAATCCCCTTAATGGCCGAAACGACAATTTTATTTCTAAAATCTTCCTTCGTAACATTTGCCAGAGCATCCTTCAAATAAGCCGCAGGCGTATTTAAAATGACAATGTCCGAATTCGTAATTACATTTTTTGCATCGGTATCAATCGTCGTAATACTAAGATCAACCGAAACACTGCTCAGGTAAGTCGGATTGTGTTTGAATTTTTCAATATATTCTGCATCTTCTTCCTTTCTTACCCACCAAAAAATATGCTTTTCTTGGTCATTTTCACATAGCATCTTGATCATAGCGGTAGCCCAACTTCCGCTACCAATTATACCAATCTTTTTCCCCTGCATGTCTTTAATTTGTTTTCGATAGCAAATATACTTATTTACTCATTAGATATACGATTCATGCGGTGAGATATGATACTTTCGTTACTTTCTTAAGCAAATAAACGTTGCCAAAAGCCTATTTCCAAACCAACATAATAGTCTTTATCTTCGAATTTTATGGGGTAAATAGTAATAAAATCATGCTGCTCTGGATTACCTCTTCCTGAAATTAAATCAAATTCATGGCGGTGAAAAGGACAGATTACTTTTCCACGTTCACACCAGCCATTTTTCAGTGGTGCTCCAGCATGTGGGCATTTTCGGGAGAACGCATAGAGTTGATCTTCAAACCAGGTTATGCAAATAATTTTCCCACCGAATTTATGTTCGCTGATGCCCTGATTTTTCAGAAATTCGGCATGTTCAATTTTGTACCAATGAACCATTCGACAAGATAGCTAAAAATTACAGTGAATTTTCTATCTTTGTGCAATTTCAAAAATTTGCACTATATATGGCTTTACAATGCGGTATCGTAGGTTTACCAAACGTCGGTAAATCAACATTATTTAACTGTTTGTCGAACGCGAAAGCGCAAGCGGCTAACTTTCCATTTTGTACAATTGAACCAAATGTTGGGGTAATTACCGTACCGGATGCCCGTCTCAATAAATTAGCTGAATTAGTCAACCCACAACGCGTTGTTCCAAATACAATCGAGATCGTCGACATCGCAGGTCTTGTAAAAGGAGCTTCAAAAGGTGAAGGCTTAGGCAACCAATTCTTAGGAAATATTCGTACAACCAATGCTATTATTCACGTTTTAAGATGTTTTGACGACGGAAACGTGATCCACGTTGATGGTTCGGTAGACCCGATCAGAGATAAAGAAATCATTGACACCGAATTACAGCTTAAGGATTTGGATACCGTTGTAAAACGTATCCAAAAGGTTGAAAAAATGGCTAAAACAGGCGGTGACAAAGACGCAAAAAGAACATTTGACATCCTGTCAATCGTTAAAGATCATCTTGAGGCTGGCAAATCTGCACGGACTGCAGCGATTGAAGCTGAAGATTTTGAGTTTATTCAGGATTTAGCATTATTGACCGCTAAACCTGTACTTTATGTGTGTAATGTAGATGAAGGCTCCGTCAACACAGGAAACGCTTATGTAGAACGTGTTAAGGAAGCCGTAAAGGACGAAAAAGCCGAAGTATTGATTATTTCTGCTCAGATCGAATCCGAAATTGCACAACTGGAAAGCTACGAAGAACGCAAAATGTTCTTAGATGACCTTGGGCTTGAAGAATCTGGCGTTCATAAACTGATCCGCGCGGCATATTCACTTTTAAATCTAGCAACTTATTTTACCGCTGGTGTACAAGAAGTCCGCGCTTGGACGATTGAGAATGGATTTACAGCACCTCAGGCTGCAGGTGTAATTCACACAGATTTCGAAAAAGGATTTATCCGCGCTGAAGTAATTAAGTATGACGATTTCGTCACGCTTGGCTCCGAAAATGCAGTAAAAGAAGCCGGAAAATTATCAGTGGAAGGGAAAACATATATTGTCCAAGATGGCGATATCATGCACTTCCGTTTTAACGTATAAGCACCCCGCCTGTTCAAACAGGTAAGCATAAAAAGAGGCGGACACTTTTGAAGTGTTCGCCTCTTTTTATGCTTTATCATCTCCTTTTTTATTGTCAAAACTATGCCCCACCTAGCGGACGGGCTATTACTAAATTCGCCTTGTAAGCACAGTGAGTCCACCATGAGTCCACGTTGAGTCCACCTTTTTACAGTACAGTCACTGTGCTCTCACCGTAGTCGAACTCAGCTCACAGGGCGAAGTAAATAGCGCATTGTTGTCAAGCAGACCTATAGAAGCCTCCACTAAAACACTTTTACATTAAGCTAGGGATACAAGGCTTGCTATTTAACAAAATAGCGATGCTCAATCACCTCTACTTTTTTGATATCCTTATCTTCTAATACTTTCTTAACATCACAATGGCCGGTCACGCCACGATAGATCAAAGCTCCACCAAGGGTTAGTCCAGACAATCCAGTAAGTGGAGATTTAAACAGTTTTTTAACACCCAAACCCAATATGAATCCGCCGGCAATCACCGACAGAACACGCTCAGAGGTGCCAATATTTTCTTCGATACAATCGTCTTCGATCTTTGTTTTTATCTTATCAAATGCAAAGTTTAGTAGGTTACTCATAATTATCTCTATTTTATTTATCGTACATGTTATAAACAAATGGTGCCCTAAAAAAGTTTAGGAATAGAATAATAGTTTTTTATGTTGTTTCTCCGACGACATCTCTTATATTCGTATTTAACAAATTAAAAATACATGCAAATTAAAAAATATTCTGGTGAATTGGTACCCTTTAATGGTGACTCGCTACGCCATTCGCTTTCTCGTTCCGGTGCCAATGCTGACCAGGTCAATCAGGTCTACGATAAGGTACTCAACGAAATATATGATGGCATTTCAACAAGAGAACTCTATCAGCTGGCCTTTGATACTTTAAAAACAGTACGAAATTCCTTTGCCGCACGCTATAGCCTTAAAAAAGCTCTGCGTGAACTTGGTCCGGAAGGCTTCTACTTCGAAAAATACATTGCTCACCTATTGCGATCCATCGGCTATGAAAGCACCACGGGACAGACCGTGCAGGGGCATGCTGTTTCGCATGAATTGGACGTTGTCGCCTATAAGGACGGCAAACTCATTACCGCGGAATGTAAATTTCGAAACGATATTGACGCTAAAATATCGGTCACAACGCCGATGTATTATCTTTCCAGATTCAACGATATTAGCAATATCAAGTATCAGTTTTTTGGGAAGCAGCTGCAGTTTCAAGAAGGCTGGCTGATTACCAATGCTTACTTCACCTCCGATTCGATTGATTTTGCTAAATATTATAATATCAACCTGCTCTCTTGGGATTACCCCAAAGAAAATAGCATTAAAAAAAGAGTAGATAAAGCAGTTTTTTATCCGGTCACTTGTCTAACAACTCTTTCAGACCTTGAAGAACAACAACTGCTCAAAAATCAGCTTATTTTAGTGAAAGATATCGTTAATAATCCCGAAAAATTGGATCTCCTAAACTTAACAAAAGAACGGAAAGAAAAGGTTTTAAATGAGGCTCGAGAACTCATAAACTATCAAGTGGAAGAAGAGTATTAATAACATACTAAAAAAGCGTTATGTATACCTGTTTGAACAGATAGACATAACGCTTTTTTAGTAATCGATAATATTCTTACAGCTTGGTTGGATGATAGATCTTGCCATATTTTGCAAGCCCGCTTAAATCTGTTTTTTCCCAAAATATGCCATAAATAGCCGCTCCGGAACCTGACATAGAAGCATAAATCGCTCCTTTTTGATATAAAGTTTCTTTGATTTCTTTCAACAATGGGTAACTCTCGAAAATACCGTCCTCAAAATCATTTCGAATATGAAACTTCCATTCTTGGATAGGCAAACGAATTGCTTCTTCCAAATTAACTTCGGGTACCTTAGGTTGTACACCAGCATAAGCTTCAGCTGTAGAAATATGAATATTGGGCATAATGACTGCAATATGGTAGCCATCCAAACTTAGATTTAAGTCTTTAAAATCAGTCCCAATACCTGTTGCAAAAACAGGATTATTTGCAATAAAAAAAGGGCAATCGGCTCCTAACTTTGCGGCATACCCCGCTAGTTGCTCTTCTGTAAGATTCAATTGAAAGAGTGTATTAAGCCCCTTCAAAACAAAAGACGCGTCCGCAGAACCGCCACCTAAGCCTGCTCCAATGGGAATTTGTTTGATCAAATCAATTGAAACGGGCGGAATGCCATAATCTTTTTCCAACAATTCAAAAGCTCTTATACAAAGGTTATCACGGATATTTCCTGGGATATGTTCTCCCTGAATATTTAGTGTTGTCTCCGTGCCAGTCGTATCCAATAATTCGATAATATCGTAAATTGGAAGTGGATAAAAAACACTGTTCAGCTCATGATAACCATCCGTACGCTTGGCAATTACTTGCAGTCCAATGTTTAGTTTAGCGTTTGCAAAAAGTATCATGTGAAATGCTCTAAATCGTATATTTTTAAATTAATAACTTACCAATGAAAAGATATTATCACTGAACCTGGATAATCTTCCTTTCGCCTTTAGGAAGTCCAAAGAGATGATAAAACTATAAGCGACGATCTCACCACCAAGTCTTTCAATAAGTTTACTGGCAGCAACGACAGTACCCCCTGTTGCTAAAAGGTCGTCGTGTACCAATATGCGGCTTCCTTTTTCAAAAGCATCTTCATGGATTTCAATCGTTGCCTGGCTGTATTCCAGAGCATAAGATTCAGAGACGGTCTTAAAAGGTAATTTACCTTGTTTTCGAATTGGAATAAAAGGCAAGCCCAGCCTATTGGCAAGTAAAAATCCAAATAGAAAACCCCGGCTCTCAATTCCAGCAATAGCATCTATCTCTATTCCCTGCAACTGATCAATAATCGCATCAACCATTTCGCTACACAATGCCGCATCTTTCAACAAAGGGGTAATATCTTTAAAGACAATACCAGGTTTAGGAAAATCCACGATATCCCGGATTTCCAGTTTCAATTTATCTTGAATCATTCTCAAATATTAAATAAGGCGCAATCTTCGCAATCGCAAGATCTGAAAGTGTTCCTATTTTTGTCAAATCTTCTATATTGACATAACTTCCATGTTGATCCCGATAATTGACGATTAGTTTCGCATCTTTAGGGCTAAGATACGGATGTTTAGCCAATGAAGCTGCATCAACTTTATTAATATTGATTTTTTTGATTCCATCTAAATTAGCTACAACAATATAGTCTTTAATTAGATCATACGTTTCAGCCGTAACTCCATAAACCTCCTTTAACTGTTCTATACGATAGAAACCACCCAGAACATCTTTATATTTCAAAATGCGTTTGGATAGAATCGAGCCTATCCCTTTAAGACTGATTAATGCGGTGGTATCGCAGGTATTAATATCGATCAGCTCTGCTTTATTTCTTTCAAATTTATCATACAACAAAGACGCTCTGTCCTGTTGTTTTGTTCGTTCCGAATCGGGAATTGTTTTTATTTGGATGTAAGGTTCTAATCTCTTGTAAAGTCGATCATTAATGGAGTAGATTTTCTTCAGGTCGGTTTTTACCTTAAATCGCCCCCCCTTTTTTTCATAGTTTTTCAGCACCGCGATCTGTTTATCAGAAAGTCCCAACTTATGCCAGTCAGCGTGAGGTAAATTATTTGGATCAAAATAAAATAGCTTTTCATCATTTAAATCTGGAGTCGGCGATATGGATTCCCTACCTTCGTTTTTATTCACATAGGGGCTGTTAAACTCCTGTTTGTCGGTTGGACTGGAAATCTCGATGGAATCATGAAAGGACTGTTCAAAAAGTTTGGCCTGATTAGGAATAGGATCCCTCGTATTACGTTTAATCAGCGTATAAATCGTCACAAACAAAACGATAATCACCAAAATAATGAAAAATCCATTTTGTTCTGTTTTACTAAATTTAAAATAAGCCAATAGCCTTTTCATAAGCTGCTAACAATTGGGTTGTTTAAATTTAATAAATTATAAGGAAAATAAAAAGGGAATTATCAAAAAACAATTCCCTTTTTATTAATTATTATCTACAAAGAGATTTATAACTTTGACTTATCAACTTTTTCAACTTGACTACCGTCTTTTAAGGTTTTGGAAATCGCATCAAATGGTCTAGAAACGACCTCGTCTCCTTTTTTCAATCCTGAGGTAACAATGATATTTTTATCATCCTGAATACCTGTCTTCACCAAAACCTGCTTAACTATTTTATCTTTTAGGACAAATACATATTCATCAACTTTCTTATTTGTATTTGTAGAGTCTTTATCATCAGAACGCACGGTCACCGATTGAATCGGTACAACCAGTCCTTTATCGTGTTTTGTAAATATCTGAACTGTTGCAGACAGTCCCGGTTTAAATGGCGATGCCACATTCTCTTTCATCAAGTCTTGATACGATTCTGCACTAATGCGAACTTTTACATTAAAATTTGTCACCTGATCTGTCGATGATGTCGCCGTAGTAGTCGTTGCAATGTTTTTAGACGAGCTAGCGATTTCGGTCACAACACCTTTAAACTTTCTGTCTTTAAAAGCATCGACTTCAATCTCAGCTTGATTCCCTACTCTTACATTGTTAATATCATTTTCATTTACATCGACATTAACCTCCATCGAACTCATATTGGCGATACGCATAATTTCTGTACCTGCCATCTGCGCCGTTCCAACCACACGCTCTCCCTTTTCGATAGACAAGAGAGAAATGATGCCATCTGATGGCGCGTAAATTGTCGTCCGATTTAAATTATCTTGCGCTTCTTTTACTGAGGCTTGTGATTGGTCAATACCATATTTTGTAGAACGCACTGTCTCTCTTTGCGCCTGGATAGAAGCCTGTGCTGCATAATATTCGGCCGAGCTCTTATCCATTTCTGAAGCAGAAATAACACGTTTTTCAAAAAGTTCCTGATTCCGTTTATAGGTAGCAGCTACATTTTTGAAATTTTCTTCCTGTTGTTTTAATTGCTGTTGTGCAGCGGCTAAATTGGCCCGCTGTGAATTCATTGCTGCAACAGAGCGATCATAACCAGATTGCAAAATATCTGGTTTGATCCGACAGAGTACTTGTCCTTTTTTTACAAAATCACCTTCTTTAATGTTGAGCTCAACAACCTCTCCAGATACCTCTGAACTCAGTTTAACCTCCACCTCAGGCTGAATCTTCCCACTTGCAGAAACTAATTCATCAACATCAGTCTCTTTTACTACATCCACCGCGACTTTAGTAATCTCTCCTTTGCCAAACCAGCCTGCTTTAAAACCTATAAAACCAAGGACTACCAAGAGCACTACTATAATCAATATAATTTTTCCAATGCTACGTTTTTTCTTTGCCATTTCTTTTGTTAGTTCAAATAGGTTAATTGTTATCGAATTGAATTGGATTTCCGAGGTAATAATCGATGATCTTTGATCTGAATATTACATTATATTTTGCTTGAATAAGGTCAAATTCGGCCTTATTTCGTTCCGTTTGAGCAGTAAACAACTCCAATGAATTCGCCATACCAATATCGTAACGTTCTTTTGTCGCCTTAAATGCTGTTTCAGCACTTTCAAATGCTACGGTAGCCGAGCGATAGCGTTGTTTGGCCGCATTCACATCCAGTACAGCCTGATTAACGGCCTTGCTTAAGTTATTTTTTGCTAATTGCTCGGAGGCTTCAGCCTGTTTAAAACCGATCTTTGCCTTTGCCACATTTACTTTATTCTGATTTCTTGAAAAAATTGGAATAGCAAGAGATAAACCGGTAAAAAAAGACTTATTATCCGATATCTGTTGGCCAAAAGGCACTCTAAAAAGGGTAGCAGGATCCAATGGATCTGTTTGCCTTGTCGTCGCAGACGAGTAATTCGTTCCATAACTCACGTTCAAATTGAGTGTCGGATAATAGCCCCCCTTCGCAATATCGATTTGTTTCAATGCGACCTCTTTATCCAATGCAGATTTGTGAATATCCGGCTGCAATGTGAGCGCTTTCTGGTAAACATCCACCGCATTTTTATCCACTGCATGAACCAATATAGATTCCAAGCTTGGACGTTCCAAGGAAATAGGCGTTTCAGGAGGCATTTCCATCAGCTGCTTCAAGGTCAACAAAGACATCTCGTATGAATTTTTCAAATTAACTTTGTTCAATTCATTTGTAGCAACCTGATTTTTTGATTTGGCAAGATCGGCAATTGTTTTATTGCCAACCGCAAACTGAATAGAGTCCAATGAAAATTGCTGTTTCGACAAAGCGATCTGGTCTTCACTCGCAACCATCATCTCATGGTTGGTAATCGCTTCCAAATAATTGACCAACACATTGAGCACAAGGTCATTCTTGATCTTATCCACCTGAGTCGCCGTAGACTCCAGTTGCAATTTATTCGCTTTGATCTGATTGATCTGTTGAAAGCCCTGAAATAAATTGACACTTGATCCCACCGAGCCACTGGTTCCTTTTGTCCAGGTGTTATTAACGATTCGTCCGGAAGTTAAATCGAAACCAAAGCCATAACGAAAACTTTGATCCACGCTAGCACTCAGGTTTGGCAATAAATTACTTTTTGCCTGAAACAAGTCCTGCTCAGCAAGATCTTTGTTCAGCGCCGCTTGTTTTATCTGTACGTTCCGTTCCAATGTCGTACGAATGGCTTCTGCCACTCCTACAACCTGTTGGGCTTGAACCAAATCATTAGTTCCTAGAAATAATCCAGTAAATACTACTGTAGAATAATAAAATCTTTTCATGTCCATATGTAGAACCATACATTTTTTTTTAGATTTGAACTTCATTTATCGGTTATGTATTTTGTCAAATCTCCATTTTTCCTTAGATGGCTATATCCCAAATCAATATGGAATATGCCACGTCATGAAAAAAAAGTCTATCTTACTTTTGACGATGGTCCAATTCCTGAAATTACACCTTTTATACTCGATATCCTAAAAAAATATCAGGCAAAGGCAACATTTTTTTGTGTTGGTGAAAATATTAAAAAAAATCCACATTTGTTTCAACGAATTTTAGATGAAGGGCATCAGGTAGGCAACCATACCTACAACCACCTCAAAGGCTGGGAAACAAATGATGAGCAGTATTTGGCAAATGTTGCGAAATGCCAGGAACTGACCCAGACTGATCTTTTTCGTCCGCCTTATGCCCGAGCAACAAAATCCCAACTCCGTCAACTCTATAAAAAATACCGAGTGATCATGTGGGATATTATGTCGGGTGATTTTGATCCGAATTTAAGTCCCCAGAAATGCCTGGAAAACGTTCTGCCCAACATTAAAAATGGCTCTGTTATTATTTTTCATGATAATATCAAAGCCATTCCTCGTGTCGAATATGTTCTACCTAAAACAATAGAGTTTCTATTAAAAAATCACTATCAGCTTTCGAGAATAGATTAAGGTTTACTTCTAGTAAACGTCACCTCAGATTCGTAATATTTACCTACACTGACACTGAAATACCCCAGTGCATTGTTGCTTAAATTTGAAATCGGATTAGCTGGCGAAGCCGAACCAGGATTAATCATTTGAAAACTATTCCAGTAATTGTAGGCGCCTACATCGATACATTGACGTAGGATACGCACACGATCACCAACTTTCAAATCTCTATCGCGGTCGACAATATCATGCTGCACTTCTAAGCCATTGTTATACTTATCGTCAAAGACATCAATAAAACGTAATTTACCTCCATTGACCGACATTTTATACTTATAATAGTTGCCTTTTTCTGGTGGATCGATAAATACGAGGGTCGGATAGTAAATCGTGTCAGTAAAAATAATTCGCTCTGAAAGCCCTATGGAATCCACGTCCACATAGCTGGGAACCTTTGATACCCCTTGGATCTCCCTTCCATCAGCGGTCTTTACCTGCAACTGGTAAGTGACCTTCTCCTGTAACCGTAATGTCTTATTGGTATATAGCCCATCAGCCCCCGCTTGAAACGTATAAGTGCGATTATTTTGCATATTCTTAACGGTCACTTCCGCATCAGTTATCGGAGAAAATAGAGAGTCTTTAATGCTTACAACCTTCTGTATACTAACCTCATGTTGTTGATCCGAAACCATCAAATCTGCGGTAATAACCAATTGACCTGTATTTTCGGGCAGTTCCAAATCTATTTTATCCTCACAGCTCGCTAAAGTAAATAATGCAACAGCTATAACTCCTAATATCTTCTTCATTCTTTGCTAAAATTTAAAATTCCAAGTAATCGATGGGATCGTCCCAAATAATGCTATCCGATAAATCTCGGTGACATTGGATTGTCCTTCTTTTTCTCTAAAGTCGATCAAATAAGCATTTTTTCGATTATAGGCATTATATAGACCAAACGACAAGCTCGAGTAGCTATTCTTTGTTCGCTTAATATCATAAGTTGCTGCCAAATCCAGGCGGTGATAAGCAGGCATCCGCTGCCCATTTCTTTTATCGTAATAAAAGATTGTACGATCGTCAACAAAATATTTCCCCGCGGGCATCGTTACAGCGTCTCCTGTATAGTAGACGAAATTTGCGCTTAAATTCCACTTCGGATTTAACTGATACTGCGCTACGATAGCTATATTATGCGTTTTGTCCTGACGTGCGTTAAACCATTGACCATCATTAATTTGTTCGAATTGCCGCTCACTTTTGGACAACGTATAACTCAGCCAGCCGCTAAATCGCCCCAGTCTCTTTTTCAGAAACCATTCAATGCCGTAGGCTCTACCTTTTCCAAACAGCAATTCTCCTTCCAGCAATTCATTTGCCTGTAGATCGGCACCATTCCTATAGTCAATCTGGTTCTTTAAATCTCGGTAATAACCTTCAACAGAGAATTCATATCTGTTGGATGCAAAATTCCGAAAGTAACCCAGCGAATACTGATTAGATAGCTGGGGCTTAATCGTATTATTGCTCAGCACATATTGATCTGTAGGAAGACTACTGGTTGTATTGCTCAATTGATGCAGGTACTGAACATTTGTATTGAAAGAAGCCTTTACCGTCGTTAAATCATTGATAGCGTAGTTTAAGGAAATGCGAGGCTCCAGATAGAAGTACTTTTTACCCAACTTGCCATTTCCCACATAGGTAGAATCTACGGCCTCACCTGCAGGAGCGAAGGTATAAAATGTACCCGGCCCCAATGTTGCGTAAGCAGATGCCCTCAGTCCGTAATTTAATTTTAAACGATCGGTAATAGACCAGTCATCGGTTAGATAAGCAGCAACATCAGCACCCTTGCGATGTTGAATTTGCAATGAATTCACCTTCGAATCTTCTCCCGCTTCGATACTTGCCGGTCGGATTTCCTGCAAGGCTGCCTGCAATCCAAATTTTAGATTGTGACGGTCCGAAAGATTGTATTGAAAATCTTGTTTAAAATTATAATTAAAGATGTCTGAACGAATTTTAAAGTTGTTATCATCCTCAATCTTAACCTGATAATTGAATTTGCTAAAAATAAGCGTAGTATTGCTAAACAACCTATTGCTCCACACATGGTTCCAACGCATGGTTCCAGTCGCATTTCCCCAATTGAAATCAAACAGATCATGATAAGCCATCGCGTCCTTGCCGAAATATCCAGACAAGTAAAGTGTATTCTTATCATTGATGCGATAATTTAATTTTGCATTGAGGTCATAAAAAAAGAGCGCACTCTTCTTAATATTCTCATCACTTGAAAGCTTTAAGAAAAGATCGGCATAGGTACGTCTACCAGAGATCATAAATGAGCTCTTGCCTTTTTGAATTGGTCCTTCCAATTTAAGACGCGAAGCAATAAGACCCAAGCCACCTTCTACATTGAAATGCTGGTTGTTTCCATCCAAGGTGGTAATTTCCATGACCGATGATATTTTGCCTCCATATTGGGCTGGAACACCTCCCTTGTAGAAATTCACGTCTTTGATCGCATCGGAATTAAAGGTCGAGAAAAAACCGAACAAATGGGAACTGTTATAGACAGGAGCCTCATCCAGCAAAATCAGATTTTGGTCACCACCGCCGCCACGCACATAAAAATTGCTGCTTCCTTCCCCCCCACTGGTTACTCCAGGAAATAGCTGAATGGTCTTGAGAATATCCTTTTCTCCAAATAGTACAGGAACTTTTTCGATTTCCTTAGGGCTAAATTGTGTCAACCCAGGGGTTAGATCCTTTATTGATTTGCGCCTATTTCCAGTTACGGTAACCTCAGCGAGCTGATTTTCCTCAGGTACCAACTGAATAATATAAGTGGAGTCCTTGCCAAGATGGACAGAAAATGCTTTCGTTTGATAGCCTACAGATGATACTTCCATTCCTTTGCCGGCATCACGGACAGACAAACTAAAAAAGCCATATTTATTTGAAGCGGTGGATTTTTTCTCTGTATCGTTTCGTATGACGGCGCCAATGATATTCTCACCGCTGATACTGTCCCTAACAAACCCAGAAATAGATTTAGACTGTTGACTATACGCTTGCTGCGCGCAGAACAAAATGGAAGAAAAACAAAATACAACCTTTATAGGTTTAAACATAATCAAGTGAAGTCAAAAATTTTGCTGAAAATAATAAAAAAGCCTTACAATTTGTAAGGCTTAATAATAAGTTTATAATTTGTTAGTTAAGGTCTCTGTTTAACAAAAATAGCATTTTATTCATTTATGCCAAATATTTATCCATTTTTCTTTTCATTTTTCTTCGCTTGATCAAAATATCCCTTAAAAAAAGCCATTTGATAAACAATTGACCGAGACCAGTACTCCCAATTGTGTCCACCTTCACTTGTAACAAAGGTATGATTTATATTATGGTACATCAATTTATCGTGCAGTGCAACATTCACAGTATAGAAAAAATCTTCCTTACCGCAATCGATGATTAGGCGAAGTTTATTATTGATTAATTTGGGCACCATATTAATAACAACCCGATTATCCCATTCTTGCGGTACATCAGCGTAATTCCCAATGCGATCTTTAATTTCCCAGTTTAAGGGAAAAGGTCTAAAATCTACCCCACCAGCTGTACTTCCTGCAGCGCCATAGCTATCCTGATGTTTTATGGCTAGCGACAGCGCACCATGCCCACCCATACTTAATCCTGTAATTGCCCTTCCGCTCCGATCTTTGATCGTCGAATAATGCTGATCCATATAATCAATCAGCTCTTTGGACACAAAGGTTTCATATTGGTAGTTTTTATCATTCGCGACATCCCAATACCAGCTTCCAAAACCACCATCGGGACAAACGACCATATAACCATACTGATCCGCCAATGCGCTCACACTTGAATTTTTAACCCAATTGCTATAATTACCGGAATAACCATGCAACAGGTAAAGGACCGGATAACTGATTTTGTTCGAGTAATTTTGAGGAAGAATTACGACAGTCTTAATTGCTTTACCCATGGATGGGCTCTGAATGGACAGGGTGTCCACTTTAGCAGCAAAGGTGTTCGTGGGGGTACATAAAAATAAAACGAAGGCAATTAACATCAGTCTAATACCTCTCGGACAAAATAGGCAGTTTTTGATAGGTTCGGTTTGAGGAAAATTATGTTCCGAATAACTGAAAATAGGTCTAGTGTTTATCATAAATTTATTGATTTCTTTCAAAAAAATAAAGATAGGATTTTAAACCAAATGGACGCTCGCTAATTGTATAAAATCCATTTCCCTTGCTATCGAAAGCTATCGCTTCCCCTTGTGGCTCCACCTGATAAGGCAGAATAGCCGGCATTTGTTGGAGTACCTGTCTCCAGGATTCACTCAAGTTCCTCTGCCAATAGAAAATATGGGTAATATTCTTTACAAGCAACTGTGTACCCGTCGGATCTATAGCAGCAGCAGTAGCAAAAGTAAATGGCAGCTCCGCTACGCCATTTAAGGTAAAATACTGCTGTTTTGAATTTGTAAATACCGCCGCGGAATAAACAGTCGATCGAAATTCACGTTTAGATATTACATACAACATTTTGTCTATTGGATCAATCATAATCGATTCGGCATCTAAACGTTTCTGGCCCGGAAATTTAAGAAAGATCGCCCGAATTGACTTTTTCGGAATAAGCCCAGGATCATCAGCCTGAGGCTCAGGAAATACATACAGGCATGTCCAGGTTCTTTTCCCGGTATTGTTTCCGATATCCGCAAGGACGAGAAAATAGGTATCCCCAATTTTCACCCGATCGATATCCTCACAGTCGACGACAGATACCCCTTCGAGTGAAAATTTCTTCAGTAGTTTGGCCTGACGATCGATTAAATAGATAGTTGCACCATCACCACTATCATTATGCACCCAAAAATTGCCCTCCCGATAAGCCGGTGTGATACCCGACACCTCTTTCAGTTGTGGATCCGTCAATTCCCCAAGGGCAATTTGCGTTTTAAAATAATCCTTCCTATTTTGGCTGTAAACCTGCAGACTTAACAGAAAAAATACAAGTAGCAGGCACAGATTCACCCGTGCAATATTCATGTTTAAAGATACGTTTTTATTGATATTTACATTCTAATTATGAAGAAGCCTTCCACATACAGTTCATTACTCCTTTTTTTAACACTCTTACTCCCCTGTCAAAGCTTACTTGCCCAGAGCTCTTCATTTCGCGTAAAAGTAAAATCTGGTCTTCAGCAAACACCGCCGTATCTTGTCAAATACTACAACAGCAAAAATTGGGAGAAATTCTATGCCGAAATCTTGCAATTTGATTATGACCCAAAATTTGAATATGACATCAGGATCCTCAAACGTCAAAACGGTTCACATTCGACATATACCTTAGCCAAAACGATTACAAAATCACTATCGGAAAATACAGCGGTGGCCACATGGGAAGTTGGAGAAAACTACGTGAATGCCCAGAGCCTTGGCAAACTGAAATGTCTGCAGGTAAAATCTGACAAAAGGAATAAATGGGAGTACCTCACGTCAACAATTCAAGGATTCGATTACCAGGAGGGCTACCGTTACCGCATTCGCGTAAAACAAACGAAACAAAAAGATACAGACTCCGTCAGTTATAGTTTAATTGAAGTCCTATCGAGAGAACGTGCAAACGAACTGCCCAGTGTGGCTGCATTTCTTGCCCGTTTTAAGTGGAATCTGCTTCAGTTAAATGGAAAGGATGTTAGCTCTAGCAAAGCAAGTATCGGGTTCGATGCCAAAAATGGTACGATTGCCGGCACAACGGGATGCAACAATTTTTGGGGAAATTTTGCCATTAAAGACGATAAAATCAGCTTTCTGCACCTAGCAAGCACCATGCGCGCCTGCAATGGCGTAAATATCGAAAATGACTTTTTTCAAATTTTTGAACAAAAACAAATTCAGTTTGACATAGCCGAACAAACCTTAAATTTATATAACGACAGAAAACTAGTGATGATTTTTGGGTTAGAGCGAGAATAAAAAAACACCCAAAGTCTGGGAGACTTTGGGTATCTTAGCCATATTATTAACCTATTTTATGAAAAGTATTTATGTCATTTGGAAATGACATAAACAAATATGTGAAATAAATCGGAAACAATCGAAAGCATAATAAGATTTTAACAAAATTTTAACATTTCAAAAAACAATGAGACAAATGGGCATATAAATGATCCATTTAGGCATATCCCAATCAAATCTATCCCGTACCTTACAAGTTTAAACCGACATAATGATTAAAACATTTTTAACATCAACAACCTTACTTTTAACCGCGACACTTTTTGCCCAGAAGAATCCTGTTATCACGGGAAACTACGCTGATCCTGAAGGCATTATCTACGGCAATAAATACTGGATATTCCCGACCTATTCGGCGCCTTATGAAGAGCAGATATTCTTTGACGCGTTTTCATCTTCCGATTTGGCCACCTGGACAAAACATAGCCGTATCTTGGAGAACAGCAACGTTAAATGGGCAAAAAAAGCCATGTGGGCACCTGCGGTATTGGAAAATAAGGGCAAATATTATCTGTTTTTCGGAGCCAATGATGTGCATCAGGGCGAGATCGGAGGCATTGGGGTCGCTGTGGCCGACAAGCCAGAAGGCCCTTATACCGACCTATTGGGCAAACCCTTAATCAACGATATTATCAATGGCGCTCAGCCGATAGATCAGTTTGTTTTCAAAGATAAAGACGGCACTTTCTACATGTATTACGGCGGTTGGAAGCACTGCAATATGGTCAAACTAAAACCAGATTTCACAGGCTTGCTCCCTTTTGATGACGGGACCTTTTACAAGGAAATCACCCCTAAGGATTACGTCGAAGGACCATTTATGTTTATAAAAAATGGAAAATATTATTTCATGTGGTCGGAAGGTGGCTGGACAGGCCCCGACTACAAAGTCGCTTATGCCATCGCCGACTCGCCCTTTGGCCCTTTCGAGCGCATCGGGACAATATTGGAACGGGATCCTGAAGTCGCTGTTGGCGCCGGGCATCATTCAGTCATCAAAATACCCAACAAGGACAAATATTTTATTGTCTATCACCGTAGACCGCTTGGCAAAGATGGAGCCAATGAGCGGGTAACCTGCATCGAAGAAATGAAATTTGACAAAAATGGACATATCATACCTGTTAAGATGACCTTTACAGGTGTTAAACATCCATTAAAATAGCAGAATTACTTCTTTTTTGCAAACAACAAAAAAGCCCAGATCAATCGAACTGGGCTTCTTTGTTATGAAAGCAATTACCGCTTAAATGCTGGAAATTGCATTATTCAATGTTTCAGATGGACGCATTGCCTTAGCTGCCAATTCATCATTCGGGAAATAATAACCACCGATGTTTTGTGCATGCCCCTGAGCCGCGATCAATTCTTCATTGATTTTCGCTTCATTTTCTGTTAACACATTTGCAACGGTCGCAAATTTCTCAGCTAATTCAGCATCTTTTGTTTGCGCTGCCAAAGCCTGAGCCCAGTATAATGTCAAGTAGAAATGCGACCCACGGTTATCGATCTGACCAACTCTACGTGCCGGAGATTTGTCATTAGCCAAGAATTTCTCCGTTGCTTCATCCAATGTCTCCGCCAATACCAGCGCTTTTGGATTATTTTGTGTTTGAGACAAGTGTTCCAAAGAAGCACCAAGTGCCAAGAATTCACCTAATGAATCCCAACGCAAGTAACCTTCTTGAAGGAATTGTTCTACGTGTTTCGGAGCCGAACCACCAGCACCTGTTTCAAATAAACCACCACCATTCATCAATGGAACGATCGACAACATCTTAGCTGATGTACCCACTTCTAAGATCGGGAATAAATCCGTCAAATAATCACGTAATACGTTACCAGTCACGGAAATAGTATCTTCGCCTTTACGAATACGTTCCAAAGAGAATTTCGTCGCATCAATCGGAGATAAAATACGAATATCCAGACCAGTTGTATCAAAGTTTGGCAAGTATTTTTCTACTTTTTTGATGATTTCTCTATCATGTGCGCGGTTTTCATCCAACCAGAATACAGCTGGTGTCTCAGATAGACGGGCACGATTTACAGCCAATTTCACCCAGTCTTGAATCGGAGCATCTTTCGTTTGACACATACGGAAGATATCTCCTGTCTCTACTTTTTGCTCCATGAAAACATTTCCTTCCGCATCAACCACACGAATAACTCCGTTTCCTGCAGCTTGAAAAGTTTTATCATGGGATCCGTATTCCTCAGCTTTTTGCGCCATCAAACCTACGTTTGGCACAGAACCCATTGTTTTTGGATCTAAAGCACCATGCTCCTTACAGTCTTCAATTGTCGCTTCGTAAACACCAGCATAACAACGATCAGGAACCATCGCAATCGTATCTTCTTCTTGACCGTCTTTATTCCACATCTTACCACCGATACGGATCATTGCTGGCATAGAAGCGTCAATAATTACATCAGAAGGTACGTGGAAATTTGTAATACCTTTATCCGAATTTACCATCGCTAAAGCAGGACCATTTGCGATAGCAGCGTCGATAGCAGCTTTCACTTCAGCCTCTTTTGCATGACCTGCGATTTTAGCATAAACCTCGCCTAAACCGTTATTTTTATTGATACCCAACTCTTTGAACAAATCGCCATATTGCGCAAAAACATCTGCAAAATAAGTTTCAACAACAGCACCAAATATAATCGGATCAGAAACTTTCATCATTGTTGCCTTTAAATGTGCAGACAACAATACTCCTGCGGCTTTCGCTTCAGCGATAGCATCAGCTACAAAAGCTTTCAATGCAGTTAAGCTCAACGTTGAAGAATCAATAACTTCACCCGCTTTCAATGCAGAAAGTCCTTTTAATTCTGTCACTGCACCTTGCTCATCAACAAACTCAATTTTGAATTGGCCTTCATTTTCAACGGTTACCGACTGTTCTGAACCGTAGAAATCACCTGAAGTCATGGATGACACCTTTGTTTTGGAATCTTTCGCCCAAGCACCCATTTTATGTGGATTTGCTTTTGCATAATTCTTAACCGCTTTAGGTGCACGGCGATCTGAGTTTCCTTCACGCAATACAGGATTTACAGCAGAACCCAATACCTTTGCATACTTAGCTTTGGCTGATTTTTCTTCATCTGTGGTCGCTTCATCAGGATAGTTCGGAACAGCGTATCCTGCTTGCTGTAATTCAGCGATAGCACCTTTTAACTGCGGAATTGACGCGGAGATATTCGGTAATTTAATGATGTTTGCTTCAGGAGTTGTTGCCAACTGTCCCAACTCAGCCAATGCATCAGCAATTTTTTGATCTTCTTTTAAAAATTCTGGAAAGCTAGCAAGAATACGACCTGCTAAAGAGATATCTCTCAATTCAACATCGATACCAGCTGTAGCTGTAATCGCTTGAACGATAGGCAAAAACGAATAAGTCGCTAATAAAGGAGCTTCATCTGTTTTTGTCCAAACAATTTTTGATTTGTTTGACATAGTAATCTATTAGAAATATGTTTAATTTTTAATGCTATATGAAATCATTGAAAAATCTGAATTTCTCAAAAATTCGCCTAAAGATAAGAATTAATGCCATAATTAACGAGGAATTGCCCCCCTTTTGACAATAAAATTGTGAAAATAAATATATTTTGGCAATACAGAATAAGTCGCTTCAGCTCCGCCCAAAAGTATCCCTCTTGACATTTCAGTGACCGGATACTACAGGCGAAATCCTATTTTAGCTCAAATTAAAAAACGCAACTGACAATGAAAACATTCAAATTGAACAATGGAGTTGAAATTCCGGCAATTGGATTTGGAACTTGGCAAATTCCCGAGGGCGAAGAAGCTTATCAGGCAGTTAAAGAAGCTCTTGCCGCTGGATACACACATATTGACACTGCAGCTATATATGGAAACGAAAAGAGTGTTGGAAAGGCTATAAAAGACAGTGGTATAGATCGTAATTCACTGTTTATTACAACAAAACTCTGGAATACCGAACGTGGATACGATAAGACAATTGCTGCATTTGAAAAATCACTCAGCGATCTACAATTGGACTATCTCGATCTTTACCTGATTCACTGGCCAGCCAATGAAACACAATTTGCAAACTGGGCAGACATCAATGCGGACACCTGGCGAGCTTTTGAGCATCTGTTTCAACAGGGAAAAATAAAAGCGATCGGTGTGAGTAATTTCCCAAAAGACTACCTCGCCAAATTATTGGAGTCAGCGACAATCGTACCTGCCGTGAACCAAATTGAATTTCATCCGGGGTATCTTCAGAAAGATACCGTGGCGCTCTCCCAATCCAATGACATCCTTGTTCAGGCTTGGTCACCCCTGGGTTCGGGCAGAATATTACAGGATGAAACACTCGTTGCTTTGGCTAAGGAAAAGAATACTAGTGTTGGACAACTCTGTATCAAATTTGCTTTATCTCAGGGTATCTTGCCGCTGCCAAAATCAACCAATCCCGATAATATTAAAAGAAATTTAGTGATCGACGATTTTGAGCTGACAGCAAGCGATATCAAAACTATACTCGATTT
This sequence comes from Sphingobacterium siyangense, assembly GCF_007830445.1. Lineage (GTDB taxonomy): Bacteria > Bacteroidota > Bacteroidia > Sphingobacteriales > Sphingobacteriaceae > Sphingobacterium > Sphingobacterium siyangense. Next base: position 92,355 of record NZ_VLKR01000022.1, read on the forward strand.
ACCTGAAATGGGGTTTTCCGGATCGGACCCTAAAAAAGTCGCTTTTTAAAGGTGATAATATAGGATTGATGGAGTCGCTCTTGGGCTGCTCCTCCAATCTTATATTGTTGAGCTTCCAGTACCAAAGAAACTGATTGTCCCTTTTTCCTAAACAGGATATAACAATTTTTTGCTATTATAGCGGTAAAGTTGCCTACACTATTCCTTACTTTTTTATTATAAAAATGAATGAAATAGAACTTATAGATCAATCGGAACTTCCTGCGAAGGGAGAAGACTACTACTATCACCCCTTATGGACGACTTGTATACTGCTGTATAGAGGCTCTATCCAGGTCAATAGCAATGGTACGCTTACCGATCTCCAAGCTGGCAGTATCCTCTTTATCGGATACAATAAGTACTACAGCTTTACAACAATTAGTACCGATGCTATATTTAAAATCCTTCATTATGACCGGAATTTTTCTAACCGAATACGCTTGTCGATCAGTCGATATGATGCGTATCGGTTAATCAATGCCAATCATTCCACACCTTTTACTCCCGCCCCCAACGATTTTGAAGCTATCTGGACATTGTTATGCACTTTGCATAGCAATCGTAAAAAACCGATCGACCCGAAGAAGGATTTTCTCCAAAAAGCCAACATCAATATTTTTATGGCTATTATCTACCTTTTGGCCGATGTGATCTATACTGCTGGTGAAAGCTCCGGAAAGGCACGCAACAAGAGAAAGGAAGAAATTACCGTACATTTTTTACAGCTTATAGCTGATCACTACAAAGCGCAGCGCGATCTCGCATTCTACGCCGACCGCCTCCACATTTCCATCAAATACCTGTCGATCAGCGTCAAGGAGATTACACAAGAATCGCCCTCGGAAATTATCAGTAACTGGCTAGTCACAGAAGCTAGAGCGCAGCTCACCATTTCTACCAAAACAATCAACCAGATCTCACAAGAGTTTAATTTTTCAGATCAATATGCTTTTAGCAAGTTTTTCAAAAAACATGTCGGCATAACACCTAAGCTATTTCGTGAACAACAGGCAAATCTTGTTACCAATTGAACATCATAAAGCAGTAATCAAACATTTCTTTTCACCCCAGGGCATACTAACTTTGTAGCACATATATAGACAAAGTTAAATACCATGAATACAAAGTCAAGAGCCCGAAAAATAGGTTTTTACTTGACGTTATGCTTCTTTACATTCTTTTGCAATCAAACATACGGTCAAGACAGCATAAACAGCCGAAAAATAACAATTGAAACGCTGTTTGAACTTGCCATCCATCATCACCCGAATCTTATTGTTTCGGCATCCGCCGTAAGTATCGCCAAACAAAAAACAGAAGTTGCAAAATTAAGAAGGCTTCCCGAAATCAGCGCTTCGGCATCGGCCTTTTACCTCGGCAATGCTACCTTGATCGACAAAGACCTCTCGGGGTCGGAAAAGGTACCTCTACCCCATTTCGGCAATAATTATGCTTTGGAGGCGAAAGAACTTATCTGGAAAGGAGGTGTGGTAAAAAATAGTATCAAAGCATCCTCTCTTGGCGAAGAACTGGCTGAATTAGATCATAAGAATGAAGAACAGAACATTAAAATTTTGGTTTTAGGGTACTACCTTGATCTATTCAAACTTAAAAATCAAGAAGCTGTCTATAATCAAAATATTGAGCTTGCCCACAAAAGGTTAGACCTGACGGAAAAATTATATAAACAGGGCATGATCACCAAAAATGATGTCATCCGAAACCAATTGCAAATATCTGAATTGGAACTAGCGAAAGAGGTCATTCAAAACAATCGGAAAATCCTGAATGACGAGCTTATCGTCGCGTTAGGACTACAGGAGGGCACAGTAATTGAGCCGGATGATAAATTATTAGATAGCAGGTTTCAGCTGGCAGACCTCGCGAGCTTGAAACAAGATGCTTATGTGTTCAGCCCGGGCCTTCAACTTGCGGCCAAAGAGACCGAGCTTCTGCAGACAGAAAAGGCGATTACAAAATCGGAACGATCCCCTGCCCTTAGCGTATTCGCGGGAAACAGTCTTGTGAAACCCATCACCAATGTGATGCCGGTGATCGACAAATACATGAATACCTGGAATACGGGTATCTCGCTAAGCTATACGATTTCCTCAGTCTACACCACTGGAAAAAAGCTTAAGCTAAATGATCTACAAATTGAAAAAAACGAGAAATACGCAAGCGCCCTGAAACAAAAAACCAGCGTAGCTGTTAATACTGCATACATTAAATACAATGAGGCCTACTCACAACGCAAGACTTTGGAGTACAATAAAGCGCTTGCAGATGAGAACTATCGTATTATTGAGAAAAAGTATTTGAACCAATTGGCGTTGATCGTCGATATCATGGATGCATCAAACTCAAAACTTGAAGCGGAATTGAAATACACAAATGCTGAAATCAATATCGTGTATGCATATTACAAACTTTTAAAAGAGACTGGAAAGATCTAGTATATTTTCCTTTTGCCTAATTTAATCAGTTTTATATATGTAAGGCCTCGTTAAGAAATTAATGGGGCTTTTTTATCTGCAATATTTTAACTCATTATTATGGCAAATTCATTTTTTAAAACGATCCGGACATCCATCAAGCATTGGTATATCCCATTGATTATCGGTATTCTATTAATTCTTTTGGGTTTCTATACCATTTCCACACCTGTTGCTGCATTTCTCACATTAGCGATTCTATTTTCATGGTCATTTATTATTTCTGGTATTTTGGAAATCATATTTGCCGTGCAGAATAAAGATGAAGTGGATGGTTGGGGCTGGTACCTCACCGGGGGCATCCTCTATACCCTATTCGGCATATTGCTGATTGCCAATCCGCTGTTATCAGCAAGCACCTTGGCATTTATCGTGGGTTTTTATGCACTTTTTAAATCCTTCCAACTGCTGTCCTTTTCCTTTGATCTCAAAAATTACGGTAATAAATCTTGGGGATGGAATTTGTTATTTGCCATTTTAGGTATTATTTTCAGCTTTATCTTGCTTTGGAATCCATTATTTGCCGGTTTCTCACTGGTGATCTGGACAGGAATGGCTATTAGTACGGTTGGTTTCGCAGCCTGTGTATTTGCATTTCAGCTGAAAAGTCTCAAAGATATCCCGAAAAAGCTACCAGACGAGTGGAAAGAACGTTATCAGAAGCTTAAAGAAGAATTTGATCAACATCGTAAATAGAAAAAGGGCAATTAAGCCCTTTTTTTATCAATATTAATTCGGTGGTCAAGATTATTTACTTATTTCAACAATCTTAAAAGGCACTTTATGAAGTGGATAATCTTGCTTATCTGTTTTTACACGACTTATTTTCATGATCACATCAAAGCCTTCATAAATTTCACCAAAAACGGTAAAATCATGATCGAGTCTTGGCTGTCCTCCGCGAGCTAAGTACTCCTTACGTTGTGCTGCAGTATATTTTATGCCTTTCTTTAATTCCAGACTATCAAGCTCAGCTGCCGTGATTTTCTTTCCAACCACGAAATAGATCTGATTCAAAAAAGATGCCTTCGCGGGATTTCCATCCCGTCCTGCCCCCAGAGCACCCATTTTATGAAAAGCCCGGTCATCGAACTCTGCTGCCAATCGTGGTTTTTTATGAAGGGGATCTGCTGCCTCACGTTTTTCAATATCAATATCATGCTCTCCGCCCTGCACAACAAAATTTTCAATAATGCGATTAAACAATGCTCCCTGATACACAGTATCCCGAATGGATCGCAACATCAAATCGCGATGATTGGGCGTATAGTCATAAAGTACAACTTTAAAATCGCCAAAATCAGTCTTGAAAAGCAGATGTTTTGATTGTGCATAACAATTCCCCAATACAATAAAAAGAAAGCATAGGATGGTCAGAATTTTCCTCATAGTACGAATTAATCAGTTTCTTAGATTTCATATAAAAATACATTAAATTTCGATTTATAAAAGACATTCCCCTGCAGTTTTCCAAATGCGCTTGAAGGACATCTGCATAAGATCCTTTCGAAAGTTGCCCTTCACTAAAAAATTACATATAAAGTATCTAGTTAAAACTTGCAAATAAGCATAAATTTATCTTAGTTTGGATTAAAACTATTCAAGACTATGCAGTATACAGCAAATCCAGACCGATATCAAGATATGATCTATAATCGTTGTGGTCAATCCGGTCTTCTATTGCCTGCCATCTCATTGGGAATGTGGCATAATTTCGGTGACGACACGCCCCATCAAACCAAAGTTGATATTTGCACAACCGCGTTTGACTTGGGAATTACCCATTTTGACCTCGCAAACAATTACGGCCCTCCTGCTGGGAGCGCCGAAAAGGCCTTCGGACAAATATTAAAAGAACAATTTTACGGTTCACGCGACGAAATGATTATTTCATCAAAAGCAGGATATCACATGTGGAATGGGCCTTATGGAGAATGGGGAAGCCGTAAATATCTGATATCAAGCTGCGAGCAATCACTCAAGCGCCTGGGTATCGATTACGTCGATATTTTCTATTCACATCGTTTCGACCCCAATACCCCCTTAGAGGAGACCATGTTGGCACTGGATCAGCTAGTCCGCAGCGGAAAAGCACTTTATGTCGGTATTTCATCCTATAACTCGCAACGCACAAAAGAGGCCTATGCGATCCTGAAATCATTGGGTACACCTTTTATTATTCATCAGCCCAGCTATTCCATGTTAAACAGATGGGTGGAAACCGATGGCTTGCTTGACACCTTGGATGAGATAGGCATTGGTTCTATCGTATTCTCTCCCCTGGCACAGGGCATGCTCACCGATAAATATTTACAACATATCCCGGAGAATAGTCGCGCTTCGCAGTCCAAATCACTTCAGACAAAATTTCTGAACGAAGAAAATCAAAAGAATATCCAGGCTTTACATGCAATTGCACAGCGTAGAGGACAGTCGCTCGCACAGATGGCGATTGCCTGGGTATTACGTAAGAAGCAGGTTACATCGGCGCTCATTGGTGCATCAAGACCACAACAGGTTGTTGATTGCGTTGGTGCACTGAAAAATCTGTCGTTTAGTCCGGAGGAAATTCACGAAATTGATCTTTATGCAAAAGATGGGCATATTAATATCTGGGCTAAATCGGCTGAGATCGATTAAGATTAATGGCACAGAAGTTTTCATCCGGAGAACCGCTTTGCGCCCGGTTGAATTCCATAAAACAAAAAAGAGCCCGGCACTATCCGGGCTCTTTCCGTTGATTAACCCATTTTTTTCACTATCTTTTCAAAGGTGTTGATATTCCGGCTTGTCATCTTATCTTTAAGATTCTTTTTCCCTAGCACCTTTCCAAAGCTGGAGTCCAAAGTATTTCCCTTAGGCACACGCCAATAAAAGACTGTATTGACAATTTCAGCCTTCTCCCCTAGCACCTGCGTCGAATTGCTGAATTCATCCATCAGTATTGTTTCGACACCTTTTGTCCCTACAAAAGCATATACATGGAAGTCCGTATGCGTTTCGAACGGAATGTTTGCCTGCAGCAATTCCACCTCTTCCTGCGACCGGATGAATAAAAAAGCTTCATAAGAAAAATATGCCGACATGGACTCCTCCAATAGCCGCTTGAGCGGGTCGGCCGCTTTGTCCGACGAAAAAACAATATTTCCAGAAGCCAGTACCGAAGTGACATCAGTTAGACCGGCGTCCTTAAAAACTTGACAGACATCTACCATCTTCATATTGGTTCCCTTCACATTGACGCCACGTAGAAAAGCACAGTATTTCATGTTATTAAATTAATCGATTAATTCCTCCATCGGATTCCAAAACAACTTTCTAAAATCCTTGATCCGTAAATTATTCACAACAAGTCCTTCAGCTTCAAGCCGTTCTTGAAACCCAGGCACAGCAAGTATACCGCTACTTGATATAACACGATGAGCAGGAACATCTTTCGGGCATCCGCCCATCGCTTTCCCGACGTGCCTTGAGTGGTTAGGAAAACCCAAAGCTTTTGCTATGGCTCCATAAGTCGTTACTCGACCTTTGGGAATCAGCTTTGCAACCTCATATACTTGTTGTTTGAATTGCTCATCCATTTCGGTTCACATTTTAATAGCTCGATATATTTACATCAAAGAGTGCCATTCCTTTGCTATTCTCATAGCAAAAAGAGAAGAGCAACCTAAGTTACGAAAAGCTCTTGTAAGCGATACAGTCTTTAATTGATTCACTTGTCTAATTTTTTGTTTCCATATGATTTTGGGGGGAACGATTCCTCCAATTGTCTATATACGCGATTCCAGCTAGGGCTATCGTAAGCATTCAGTTTTACATATTGCCCCTTTTTTGTTGCAATGCTTATTTTTATATCTATTCCGTCGTATGGCTGACGCGACTCCTCCTCTTTAGCGGCAATAAATTTTTCCAAATCAATTTTATCCAATAGGAAGTTCCATTTGTCTTCCGTATTGCCATATGATTTTAGGGTACTCTGGGCTGTATCAATTGCAGAAAACAGACAATAAACACTATCTCTTGTTATCTTAATCGTATAACCTTTTGAAGGTGTTGCTGTAAATCCGCCAACCGTAGAAAATGACACTGCTGTAATCTCATTTTTAGTATTTTCTACCGTCACCCGATGTGAGTTATGGGTACAGCTTTCCCATAAGAATAGCTGTCCAACCAAAAGTGAGAACTTTAGGATCAATTTTCCGCCCATATCTTGTTCCTTTAGACGCTGATAAGTAAATAATCAAACAAAAAAAAGCGTTGTCTGTTGTCAACAGACAACGCTTTTTACTATTTTCCTAATTTACAAAAGTTATTAAGATTTCGTGACCCCAATCTCCATATTCCTTCGGTATCAAACCAATCCCTCGAAATACGATCTTTTCGTCCCCTCTCCAATAAACAAAGCCGCGACATATACATCATTTCCAGCAACTGCAATTGCCAATGCTTGAGTAAAAGTTTCCCCTTTTGCCAATATAACCATTTGTCCATTCTTCCAGTAGACAGCCATGGGTTCATTTGTATTTGGGTCAATACTCACTCCCGCTACATAGACATCATTACCAGCTACAAAGATAGAACCTGTTAACCAAGTTGCATGAATCCCAGAGCCAGTTGCTAAAATAACTTCTTGTCTATTTTTCCAGTATATTGCCCTTGACCTATCTCTTAAACTAAAATTGAATATTACTGAACTCATATTCAGCTATCTAGATAGGAGTGAAATTATTTCTAACATTAGTTCTTATCCGTAAAATAAATTTCCAGGCCCCGATCTGCAGATCTTAGATTGATTAGATATCCAGCCTGCTCTGTTATCTTAACTGGAGTTCCTTCCGCCTCAAAAGTACTGTTGTCCAATTGTTCTTTGGGCTTGCTGGTTTTGCTCATGATCGTGGATTTAGCAATATAATAGGTATCGCCGTCCACTTTGAGGACCTTGAACCAACCGAATCCCAAGCGGTCGCCAGGTCCCGGACGCGCTTCGAAATGGCCAAAATATACATCACCCACAGCAGGCTTTTGTTCCATGGCGATTGTTTCCGCCGACTTTGGCAACGGCGGCTTCATTCCGTCGTAAATGATCATTCCAAATACGGCGACAATGAGCAGCGTGGCTATCCAGCCCAGAATGGTCATCTTGAACACAAAGGGTGGCCTTGGTACTTCTTTGCTCTTTGTCTGGTAGAAAGCCTTCATTTCAGCTGTCCATAGTCGCCTTGAGATCACCTTTCCTGTACTCAGATCCTTAAATTCGCCAGTCGCTTTTTTAGAATTTACTGTACAAACGGCCATGTGCATTTTAGTTCGTAAAAACACCAAAACCATAGCCTGTTCTGCTGTCTGAGGATTTTGCAAATGGCCGGCTGCAAAACGCGTTGCTTCATATTGTTGGAGTAGAAAAAACATATCTAAAAGATTATGGGTATTTTATGTTGTTATTTGTTGACACAATTTCCAGGAAGGACGTTAATCACTTTGTTTATTATAGCGATTATCGGCTACGACTTGTAAATAGCTATCTATATCCTTTAGGATCTCGGGGGCGATCTGCGCACATTCCCTAACCGGCTGAAGTAATGCCTGTCCATGCTGAATTTGGACAAAAGCCATCACGGATTCACCACCCCACATCCAATTATAAATAAGAGCCAGTCCGACTTCGGAAAATTTGGCCAGTTGCTTTATAAAAGCCAGCATAGGCAGGATTTCATGATAGTTTTCACTAAAATTGAGTGCTATGAAAGTCCAGCATTGTTTGTCCTCGTCATAATGTTCCGCTGCTGCGCAAAAGCGGTCACAGAGCAGTTCATCAACAACCTCACGGTTGTACTGTTTCGAATAGGTAGGGATAGCTTCCAATGCTGTTTTACTATACATTTCGCGACTGCCCCACCACTCTCGCCAATTTTCGTCCAAGTCTTCGGGGCTTGGTTTTGCCGAAAAGAACCCTGCTAAATTTTTCCTTTCGATTTGAATCTGAATATAAAGTGTATCTAGTTCCATAAGATTGCACGTTAAATAATTCCTGCTTTGAATAGAAAATAACCGATGCTGATCAAGACCATCGGCAAAGCTATGGCCAATAAGATATTGCTGGCCAAATACACTCCCCAATAGGAGCGGATGCGTATATCGTTATTATTGTTCGGATCATAGATCAGATTTATTTTTTCGCCTACAGCATAAGCCGGTGGATTAGCCATTGCTGAAGGTGAAAAACTTCTGACGCTGCCATCTATGCTATATTCCATCAGGGGCGTATACATGATACCACCCTCACTGCCCCGAGAAGGAATATTTTCGACGACTGTCGCCAGTACGAGCGAACCATTGCTCATAAGTCTCCTTGCGCGGCTAAAAGAGACTATGCCTAACATAAGGAGTGCCAATCCAATAAAGAGCAGTATCATATGTATTGTTGTTGCCATTTTCATGTTTTGGGGTTGAAGTTAAAAAAATAGAGAGATTAGTTACATTTTTTCGTGACCATGTAGTTTTAATTCAATAGGAATCAGACAGTTATGACTATTCATAGATGCAATAAATGTTCTTTTAGGCTTCATGATGATTTTTCCGTTAATCACCCGGACAGTATCTATTAGAAAATAAATTGCTCGGCAGAAAAAGCGTACCCAATTGTTTCGGAAGACCATTTCCGTTACCATTTTGAATGTCGCTTTCATAAATCCGTATATCTTTTATTGCCCTGTACTTCATCACATTTTAATTTTAAGTTACCACCACCGTGCCTCTGGCAGCGCATAAAATACTGTATCTGCCTTTGGCTGCCAGGGAGCCTGATGAAAGTGCCAGCTCGCGTCCACCTTATCCATAAATTTTGCAATATCCATAGTCCCCCACTGATAGGCCGTTCCGTAGCTTTTGCCCCCATAGCGGACCTTCCCAAAAACAAAGGGGGTCGAACTGCCCGAGACACCCCCTGTAAACTGGACGGCTTTTTCAATATGAAAGCTGATGCCGGCCGGAAACTTTTCCACCAGTGTATAGTCGCCCAGCCGGATGCGTTCTTCAATATAAGGCCAGTCGGGATGCAAGCTATCAAATAAAAGATATGGATAACCGTTTTGTGCATATAGCTTCACCCTTTCACTGATCAGAATTGTCTCCTTATCCAGTGTCACTGTTTTTCCCACCCACTGCTTAAACGGTGGATATTGGCTCACACCTGTAGACTTCGTTTTGATGGTCGCGTACAGAAAAAATCCGAAGCCCAACATGGCTACAATTCCTATCGTGATGATTATTCCCATTATTTTCTTTACAGACATATTTTAATTGATTTGTTTGCATTGACCAATTCACCATTTCCGCTCCTTTTTTTAACACTTCCTTCAACATCTTTCAGTAAAGAGCTACTGATAACGACCATTTACTGCCGAGCTCTTTTTCCATACAGATAGCGGTATTCTCCATCAAACGCATAGCCCAGTTCGTCTCGCACTTCAAAACCGAATTGCTGTACATTTTTTGTTTTGATGGTTTTAATGGATTTTGCGATGCTGTCTATATAAAATGCCCAGCGTCTGTCCGTCGCGTAAAAGGTATGATCACATTCCCGGTAATAGCTTCCGCCCACGCATTCCGCTAGAATACTAAAACTTTCCGCATCCGCATCAGGTACGATTTCATCGCGAAAATAGACATGCTTACTATCTTTCGCCACATTTCCGATACGCTCTCCGTGGAGCACTTCAAAAGACGTTGCATCGGCATCCTCAACATGTTTAAAATACGCACAGTAGACCGAATCGCCTACTAGCTGATAGATCCCTGGGAGCTCCCTGAAATCAGCAAGGCGATAGGCAAGCTTCTGCTCAAAAACATAATCGTGGCCTCCCGAGGTTGCCATGCCTTTTTCAAAATCAAGGATCTGAAAATCCACAGGATCAGCATCAGGCAGAATACAGAATCTATTTCTATAACTTTCCAGGTAAACATGATTGTTATCCTTAAAGTAATGGAAAGTAGAACCGTTACTTTGGATGATTTCAAAGCTTTGAAAATCAATGTCAGCATAAAACTTTCGGTACACTTCGCTGTCGAAATGCAAGATAAAGCTGTCATCGATTACCACAAAACCATTCCCTAAATCCTTCCTACTCATGATTAATTTGTTTTAGTCCGTATTGCTTTCCCTATCTAGAAATGGAAATTGCTTGTCAAATAATTCACCGACCAAGGGTAAAGGCTTTTTCACATCATTGGCCGCATTGATTATACCGATGACCATCACGATAAAAAACAATATGCCTGCATAAGCTAATATCCCTGCAAGCGACGCGAAAAAGAAGCCAACGATGTTGACGATCACGCCAAACAGAAAAGAAAAAAGGAGAAGCCCCAAGCCCTGCTTGAGGTGATAGCTACTGAAATCATTTCGCTGCGATTTTCCGCCGAAATAAGCGACTAGCCATAAGATACCGATATAACTAAGAATAGATTGTACTCTGGGACTCATGATGTTATATTTTTTTGTTTAAGCAAATATGTCAGAATCTGATTCAAAAACCTTTCCTAAGGTGCCGACAAAACATCTACTAACAAAAAAAACAGTATATACAAAACATCTACAAATTCGCCAAAACACTGAAAAACAGCATGTTTAAAAAAATAAGATTAGAGCCCGAATAAAAATCATTACAGATTTAAATATTAAATTTGGTACACTGCACGTTTGTTGTATATAAATAATATGTATTTGAAAAACTTCCCTCTACTGATCTTGATCCTGTCGATAGCTTGCTGCGCAAAAGCGCAGCTAACCCCAGCTGTGCAGCAGACTTTAGGGAAATTGGAAAACCTCCGGATCAACAATCGGGCAAAGGAAGCCTTGGCACTCCTCGAAAAAGCAATCGAAAACAAGAAAAATACGGCTGATGAAATGGTCTATTTCTACGCACAGCAAAGCCTGATCTACGGTACACTCGACAGCCTGTTACTGAGTAAGAGTAGTCTGGACAATAGCGAGAAATTCGCCCAGCAAGCCAGCACAAACGAAGCCAAAGCCATGGCTTACCGTGCCGAGGCCGCACTGAACCGGCAACTGGGTTTACCCGATGAGGTCGTAACAAGTGCCCTCAAAGGATTACGGTTACTGGAAAAAAGCGAAAAAGACCCACAAAATCAATATGCCCTGAATTACCTGCTATATGGTGTATACAGCCGCTGGAACGAAGATGAAAAAATGAACTTTTACATTCGCCAATGTGAACATTATGCGCGAAAAGCCAAAAATAACAATTCGCTTGTAAATGTCTATAATGGGCTCTCGAGCATGTTTCAGGCCCGCTATGAAAAGCAGCCGCAGAGATCCCTACTCGACAGTAGCTTCCACTACCTCCAAAAATCATTCGGCCGCTATCAGCAAGCTCGCAGCGACATCAGTCCGAATAGTTTTGTGATCACCTGCATCAATCTGGCCAATTTTTACTTTGAGTTTTCAAAGGCATCGCTGCACGAAAGAAAAAAACAGGCATTCCACTATTTGGCTCTGGCAGAAACTGAGCTAAAAAAGAATAACGCCGCAGCAGATTATTGGGTCAATGTCTATGGGATCAAGAGTGATTTTGCTTTACTAGAAAATAATCTGCCACTTGCAGAGCAGTATTTACTGCAGTCAATCAGTCAGATTAAACAGGACGGAAATACCTTTTACAAATCTGAATATACCGTATTTAAGCACCTTGCCGAGATTGCTACCAAAAAGAATGACCTGAAAACGGCACTCAACTATCAGCAGACAGCGGAGCAGCTGCTGAAAAAGACCTTTGATCAACAGCAGTTATTTAATGTACAGAAGTTGGCGGTGCAGTATGAGACCGAAAAGAAAAACCAACAATTACTTTTGCTCAGCCAGAAAGCCGAATTTCGTAAAAAACAAAATTATCTTTACGGTGGGCTTGCTCTGGCGATGCTGCTCGGTCTGGGTTTTATGTTCCGCTCCTATCACTTTAGGCTGCGCTATTCCATCGAACGTGAGCGGAAACTTCAGTTGGAAAAGCAAGATGGCGAAAAACGGGCTGCAATACAGCTCCAGCTGGAAAAGGAAGAACAGGCACGTCTACGCGCCGAGCAGGAACTACTGGAACTCAAGCGCAAGCAGCTTGAAAAAGAAGCGCTGGCAAGCTCCTTGATGATCGAACATAAAAATGATATGTTGCAGCAGATCAAAACGCAGTTGAATGATGGCGATGCTGCTCCTATAAAAAAACTCCTAAAAGAAGAAATGCTGATCAGTGCCGATTTTCAGGATGTTATCAATCAGATCCAACTGCTACATCCCGATTTTTTCAGTCAGCTTTCAGCCAGAGCCGTCAAGAAACTTACCCCACTTGATTTAAAATACTGCGCTTACATTCACCTTCAGATGAGCACCAACCAGATTGCGCAAGCGATGCATGTGGAGGCCCAGAGCGTCCGAATGTTTAAGTACCGCTTGAAACAGAAGTTCGGTCTGGATAAGGATACCGATCTGGAAGAATTTTTGAGAGAATAGCAGATTATTTTTTGAACCGGATTTTTTCGCTAGTCAATTCTATTCAAATAAACATTCGGCTAACAGTTTGAAAAAACCGTATTAAGAACAACTTAAAAATCCATTTAAACATCTAATTGCAAAATAATTAAGGACTAAGCTGGCTTCTCATAAACTTCCAACGAACAGCTACTAATCCTATTCTAGAATTGATTCGGATATGAGTTAAACCTTTAGTTCAATAAAGATTCTATTCATCTTCTTTTACTTTTAAACGCGATGCTTTTGAGAGCGTGTTTAAAGGTTATCTTGATTATATCATTCTCAAGCAATATGGTGAATTTGTAGATAATTTGTAGATAGGAGAACAGCATAAAGTTTATCTACCTTTACCCTCAGGCTGGAACGACAGCCGATCATTTTTTTGAGTAATATGAAGTAATTAACTATGAGAGAATTGAGATTTTTCCTGAAACTTATATTGGCCAGCTTTAGTTTTATTTTATTGATGGCATGCGGGAAGGATGATGATCCGATCGAGGATAGTCAACCTGAGCCGATCGAGGCCGATGTCTATGTGACAGGAATAAAAAAGGTGAATGGGGTAAACAGACCATTCTATCTTAATGGGGAAAAAGAGATTATGCTTGCATACAGCGGTAACGTATCTGCTACTGCTAACGATATTTTTGTTTCGGATGCGAATGTGTACGTGGTAGGGTTTATCAATTCCGATTTAACCTGGCAATATCACCCCAAGACTGCTGTGCTATGGAAAAATGGTATAATCCAAAATTTGGAAATGCCCGCCGCTTCGATAAGGTCGGAAGCTAGGGCAGTATTCGTTTCCGGAAATGATATCTATGTCGCTGGTAGACATCAAAAAGCCGGAGAAAATTGGATAGCTTGCGTTTGGAAAAATGGAAAGGTCATTAATGTGACGGACGGGACCAACACGGCCAGACTATATGATATATATGTCCATGGCAATGACATCTACCTGACCGGGTATGAAATAAATGACGAAATAGGAACTCAGGGTAAATACTGGAAAAATGGAACGCCAACTGTGTTGGAAAATAAGAATACTGAAAATATCGTCCCTAACCAGATCACCGTTCTCGGAAGTGACATATATGTTGTCGGTTCTGGTTTTGGAGGCATTGGACAGACTGTCCAGTACTGGAAAAACGGGAAACAGTCCATACTACCATCAAAACCAGCGCCAGTAAATTATGGTCAGGCAATAACAACAGAAGGAAGCAATCTCCTAATAGGCGGAACCCTGGATAACCAGCCAACAGTATGGAAGAATACGGTATCACTAAACTGGAACATCAACTCCGATCCTTCGATAGATGCTGAACTTTCAGACATGAAAGTACTAAAAGGAAATGTATTTGCAGCAGGATGGAGAAAAAATGGAACAAGTAGAACACTATGGATATGGAAAAACGGAAAGGAGTATTTCAGTACTGGACCAGATTCCCATTATACACCCACTAGTCTCTTTGTTGTTGAAAGATAATTGGACAAAGGTTTCCAAATGAGGGAATAAGAGGCTACATTATTTTTAATGCTAGTCAAAGATCGAAATGCGACCTGTTGTGTAATCGCAGATGAAATTAAATACTATGCAGGCAAGAAGTATCCATATTACAAAAAACGTTTTTTCTGAGATTGTGAATAATGGCAAATTTTCTAATTTCGGTTTGTATTGCAATAAGTTGTCTTGTCTTAGTTTAATAAGTGGATATTGGAGCGCCTGTGATTAACAGGGAAATATTAAAAAGTGAATCCAACAAAATTCGACAGGCAAAGTTAAACCGTATAAATATCACCTTAACCAAAAAAAAGGAAATTAACGAAAGTTATAAGGCAATGTGCGAATTGATATCGGACGATGCCCTTTTAGTTGGATTTTGCAGATGTGTTCATTGGGAATTTGGCGAATTAACGACCGAAGAGGCTATATACGCATTGCGACAAGAGATACTTGTTCTATTAACCGATAAAGTATTTGGCAATAGATCCGTTGAAATTATTTTTAGAGTTCTTTTATCTGAAATAAATCGGTGTTCCCAAGAAACTGACGCATCGTTACGATCAGTGGATAAAACTGATCTTCAGAAGCTTTTAGATTTAACAGATGCCGAAATTCAAGAAAGAATAGATCCCAAATTTATACGATTAATTGGTATTGAATTAGAAGAAATAAAGGATCGTATTAAAAACGTAGAATTAGTGCAAGAAAATCATGAAGCAGCCTTAAAAAATTTAAAACCACGCATCTTAGAAAGTACTGATCTTTCCTTGGTTCCATACTTAATCAATGTGGATAATGTCTTCGGATGGCAAAATGAAATTAAAGAAGTGTTTGACCTAATCGCCGATAAAAAGTTTATTTCCATTCACAATTTTGGTGGCGTGGGAAAAACAACATTTGCCAAAAAATTTCTTGCTCAATATCGGGATCACTACAATAATGTAATATGGTTAAATGTGGAGAATTCCGTGAGTGAATCAATTGTTCTGAATACTCCCCTGCAGAAAAACCTGCACATTAACTTGTCTAAAGAAACCACGGTCATTGAGCAATTTAATATGATCTTAAATGAACTCGATAAAACCGGAGAAAATAATCTTATTATCCTGGATATCCAAAAGAACCATGATCAGAAATTTTCTGAAATCAACAGAATCCTGAGCTTACGAAACTGGAAAAAAATCGTCCTTACACGTTCTAATTTAAAAAACCTAAATCCTTATTTACTTCCAAATCTAAATTATGAGAGTGCGTATAATCTTTTTAAATTACACTGTTCAAAAGAGTTTGATGAAACCTTATTTAGGGAATTTTTGGAATTTATTGAATATAATACTCTCACTATTGAACTCGTTTCCAAAACAATCGAGAATTCTTATGATCTAACACTAGAATTCATATATGATGCATTAAAGACACAAAATCTCAATAGCAATCTGCTTAAAATAGATATTGACCTTAATGATGAAGAAAATAGAGTCGTTGCAATCTTTGACTTTATCCTACAAAGCTTTTCCATTGAAAATTTAGAGAATAAAGAAAAGTACTTTTTACAATATCTGGCCCTGCTTCCGCCTTCTGATATCGTTATCGAAGATTTAATATTAATATGTGGTCGTGAATTCTATGACGGGAATAAACTTAGCTACCTAAATTCGATCAATGCGCTTGAGAAAAAAGGATTACTGCAATATGAAAACAATAAAAAAAGTATTCGGATCCACAAAATTTTACAGGAAACAATTTTATACCGACTAAGAAATGAAAATAGTCCATTTGTAGGGTTTATCTACTATATAACCTGGCTCTCCCATAGGTTAGCGGAAGGCTATAACAATCCCAAGGAATCTTTTAAATACTTAAAATATGCTGAATCAATTCTGAGGAACATTAAAGAAGAATTTCGCACAAATATTTATCAGCCACTCCTTCTATTGGAAAATGAATATTTACATCTTTCATCCTTTTTCTTTAGTCGTGAAAATATTGATAAACTTTGGGAAGATTTGATAAATAGAACGGAAAAATACTTAGGAAAGGATGCTCGTTGTCTGGCTACGATGTACAATAATCTCGCCTCTACTCTGAATGTTGAAAATTCTTTGGACACAATAATTAAGTATCAAAGAAAAGCTAATCAGCTATACCTGCAGAATATAGGGAATTTTAAAGATGGAGATCTCTTAATGTATATCACTTCCCTACATAACCTTGCTCAAGCATATCTATTAAAAGATGATCCGATAAATGTCGTAAAAT
Organism: Sphingobacterium siyangense; assembly: GCF_007830445.1. GTDB lineage: Bacteria > Bacteroidota > Bacteroidia > Sphingobacteriales > Sphingobacteriaceae > Sphingobacterium > Sphingobacterium siyangense. Next base: position 109,195 of record NZ_VLKR01000022.1, read on the forward strand.
GCCTTCATAAAGTAGCAACACTCCGAAAACAAAATTATTTCTACAACGATGCACAAATCGGAGTGGGCTATACCATATTATCACAGATACATCGTAAAACTAAAAACTTTGATGAATCTGATGCATTTATCAAAGAGGCAATAAAATACCATAATTCAATTCCGGCAGAAAAAAGAAACCATTTCTTGCTATCGAACTACTACAATAAACTAGCTGAGAATTCAATCTTTAAAAACAATCTGGAAGAAGCCCTATCCCATCAGCTCCAATGTGTTGAAATTATGGAAGAACAAGAAATAAGGAATACATACTCCGTAAAAATGTATGAATTTTTGATCAATTTATACAAAATCAGTACTGTTCCAGAAGTCTCTAAAGTTTATATCAATAAACTAGAATTATTAAAACAGCAGAACCAGAATTAATGGACATATCCAAAAGTGTTTTTTAAGACAAAAATAATATTGCCTATAATAATTTACAGATCGACAACTAGCTACTATAAGTAAAACTACACTTCATACCTTGAAGAGTAGCCAATATAAATGTCCTTTGCCTCAATGAATATTTCTATTTAGGCAAAGGACGTTTTACAATAAATATTGTTAAGTAGGACAAAGAACACATAGTCAGAATCTGTTTGTATAAGATTGCTCATTTAATTAACATTTTATCAAGGTATATTGTTATAGTTTACCACCAGATTCTAAAATTATTTTATCAATTAGACTGTATAAGAAGATAAAATAGGCTCCTGCATATCCGCATATTCAGCATTCAATTTTTCTTTCAAAAATCTAATCTGATCGCTATAGAGACTGTTCTTCCTCTGTCCAAAATACATGGTATTTTGGACATCATTGTACCCTCGCCACAAAACCTTGACCTCGCTTTTGGCAAAGGCCTCCCTGCAGATAAAATCAGGCAGTACAGCTAGACCCTGCCCTACGGACAGACAACGGATGATCGAAAATTTATTAGGAACAATATAATTAGGTACAAATTCCGGCATGATCCCAAAATTTTCCTGCCAGAACTGATTCAGAAGTTTCATGTCGGATGCTGTGTTATACCATATCTGCTGCTGGAACCAGTTTTTCAACGATTCACTGTCATTCGGATCGATCGTTTCCCAGCCTGAAAGATCGGTATTTTTTCCGCAGACAACCATCAGGGTTTCGGTGGTAAAGGCTTCAAACTCTAAAATATTATCCTCCTTTGGTTTTGTGGTCAGGATAAGATCTGCCCCGCCATTTTCAAGCAGTTCAGTCAGCTTCTCGTTCTCCCCGAACTGCATGATCAGGTTAAAGTCAATATAAGGAATATGCTGTTCAAGCGCCTGCTGAAAAGTTTCAACACACATCCCGACACTTACCGTAGGTCGGTCAGATCCGGCTTTACGTCTGAACCGCCCTTGGATTTCTTCAAGAACATTTAAAGAATGCTGCATCTGCTGATATAATAAATGCCCTCTTTCCGTGGGGACCATCTTTCGGGCTTTTCTTTCAAATAAAGGATAACCCGTATAAGTTTCCAGAGAATTGAGATGTATCCCAACTCCGGGCTGTGATACAAACAACTGCTTTGCTGCACCGCTCAGCGTTCCCGATTCATAAATAGCCTTAAAAGTCCTGAACCATTCCAAATTAGCATTCATGTATAAATATTTTTATAGTTATGTAAAAATACTATTATTTTTATTTAATAAAAACTGTCCATAATTTTGCATATAGATTTTTAACATATTGTAATGCAAAAGATACTGGTAATAAACGCAGGAATGAAATTTGCCCATTCCGGTGGTAAGCTAAATGAAACGATCACTTCTTGGGACAGATCGTTCTTTACTGCCAAAAATGGCTTTGAGCTTAGAATCACCGAAACCGGAGAAGGAGACTATGACATCGAAGAAGAAATAGAAAAGTTTCTTTGGGCAGACACTATTATCTATCATTTTCCCATCTGGTGGATGTATATCCCATTTACTTTAAAAGAATATATTGATAAGGTTTTTACTGCGGGACATCGAAAAGGAATGTATTATAGTGATGGAAGAAAAGCCGACAATCCCACCCGTAATTATGGAACCGGCGGGCTGCTTGGTGACAAACGGTATATGGTGACGACCACATGGAATGCCCCGGAGGATGCATTTACCATTCCCGAGGAATTCTTTCAAGGCAGAAGCGTCGATGATGGTGTTCTGTTTCCTTTTCACAGGATGAACGCATTCTGTGGACTTCAGCAGCTACCCAGCATACACTTCCACGATGTGGAAAAGAATGGCTCAGCGGAATTGGTCGAAACATTTAAACAGGAATACCTGCTGCATTTGAAGTCTCTTTTCAAAAATGATGGCGTGATTTTATAAATAGAAAATATGACCAAAGAAAAAATATGATCAATATAAAAAATTTACTGCTGGTGGCTTTTTGTTTTTCCAATACAGCAATCTTTGCGCAGCACCAGTATATACTGTCTCTGTCAAAGGGAGAAAAGAAACTTGTGGTCATGGACTATACCACCCTGGAGGTTATCAAAAAAATTCCTGTGGGCGATGATCCGCACGAAATTGTAACCAATAGCGATGGTACCAGAGCATATATCTCAGTTCCACTTATGAATGCGGGCGGACATGAAATCAACGTGATCAATCTTCAAACACTTGAACCTGAGCGAACGATCAATACAAGCCCCTTTAGCATACCGCATGGACTGGCTTTCAGGAATGATTCACTTTGGTATACTGCCCAGGGATCCAAAAATGTAGTCGTCTATGACCTCAAACAGAACAGAGCTGTTAAAGCTTTGGGAACGGGACAGGATTTTACCCACCTGATATACCTGACAAAAAACGGAAAGACCTTTTACACCACAAATGTTGAAAGCGGCACACTTAGTATCTATGAGAATAAGGAAATTCCGCCATATATGCCGCCAACAGGTATACTTCCTGCTAATGCAAAGCCTAGAAATGACTGGCGGCAGACCTTGGTGGATGTTGGTCTTGGAGCTGAGGGCTTCGATGTTTCCCCGGATGAAAAAGAACTATGGACAGCAAGACCGGATGGAACCATTGTGATAGTTGACCTCGAAAAAAAACAGGTTAAACATAAAATCAATACACAGGTTAAGGGACTCCACCGTCTAAAGATCACCCAGGATGGTAAAACAGTGTGTATCGTAAGTGTAAAAACTGGTGACCTGCTCTTCTACAACAGAAAGACTTTAAAATTAGAAAAAAGAATGCAGGTTGGACAGGGCGCCGGAATCTATATGGACAGTAACAATAGGATCTTTATTTCCTGTACCCCAAACAATTATGTTGCGGTGATTGACCTGTTGACACAAAAGGAAATCAAGCGTTTACCTATGGAGCGACCTGATGGTATAACTTCTGTTATTACCCCTTAATAAATTTAAAATCAAGCTTTAAAGGAGGCTATTAACAATTAAAATTATAAAATATGCAAAATTCAATAAACTGGCCTGAGGGATATTTACCGGGTCTAACAGATAATTATTGTTCAAATGAAGTAATTGTAAAAGGTTTGACCACAGAAGAAGTCTGGCGTTATTTAAACAATCCTTTTGCCTGGCCGAAATACTATGCGAATTCATCCGATATTGAATTTGAAAATAATGGCGGACCCGAGTTCACCGCAGATTCGCGTTTCCGCTTTAAAACATTCGGCTTTCCGATAGAAGCTGAAATAACTGAATTTGTCCCACCTGCAGATGGCAGACCGGCCAGAATTTCATGGCATGGATGGGCCGAAGGCGATGAGGAAACAAGACTGGACGTTATCCATGCATGGCTGATCGAAGATCTTGACGGCGACAGAGTTCGCATCCTGACCCAGGAATCACAGATCGGAAAACCTGCCAGAGAACTGGCTGCGCAAAAACCCAATCCAATGATCAATGGACATCAGGACTGGCTGGAAGGTTTAATAAAGGCTGCGCAGACTAAACTTGAAATATAACTTTAACTCAAAACAGGATCACAATGATAACTAGACTAATGCTCCCTATCATGTTCATGATAGGACTGAGTGTAAATGCCCAGCACTGAGAGAAGGTCACAGACTACAAAGGACAGCAGGTAACAGGAATCAGCGTAAATGAAGACGGACGGATTTTTGTCAATTTTCCTCGCTGGCGGGAATCGGTGAAATACTCGGTAATGGAAATTAGCGAAAACAAAGTGTCTGTACCTTATCCAGATACCAAATGGAACAGCTGGAAGCCGGGCAGTGCAATCAGTGATTCCCTTTTCGTTGCCGTACAGTCCGTAGTTGCAAAAAACAATAAGCTCTATGTCCTTGATACCAGGAATCCGTTATGGAAAGGTGTTGTGGACAATCCCCGTATTTTCGTTTTTGATCTCAAGACAAACAGCCTAATCGATGTGCTTAAGCTATCCGATGGCTCCTTCAAAGCTAACTCTTACACAAATGACCTACGAATCGACGATAAGAATGGATTTATTTATATGACTGATTCCAATGAACCTGGGCTAATTATATTTGATAAAAAAAATAGAAAAAGCAGGCGTGTTCTGGATCAGCATTATTCAACATCTGCTGAAACTGATCATTTGATGATAGATGGAAAAAAATGGGGCAGCAAGCCTGTCCATTCCGATGGGATTGTCTTTGATGAAACACGGGACAAACTATTCTATCATGCGCTAACTGGGAAAACACTTTATAGTGTCAGCGCGAAGACATTACGTGAAGGCTCTGAGCAGGAGATTGAAAGTTCAGTCAAAAAAGAGGCCTTAACTCCCTCTCCTGACGGTATGATACTGGATAAAAGGGGTAATTTATACATGGCTGATCTGGAAAAACATGCCATTGTGTTTATCAGTCCTAAGGGAGAGCTAAAGACTTTGGTCAAGAATGAGTCCGTAGAATGGGCTGATACCTTCAGTATTTATGGATCCTACTTATATTTTACGAATTCAAATATTCATAGGGTAGGATCAGGTGCTGAGGATCTCTCCTATCCTGTTTTTAAGATAAAATTGCCAGAATAATAAATCAGCGAGACAAAACATCTAAAAATAGCTATTATTAGGACTTGAAGGTAAAAAAGACTGTATTAGTGTACAGTCTTTTTTTATTAAATAACATTTTTTACTTTTTTTATTTTTAGCATCAGCGGCTATGGGTTTTGGTTACGCAGCCTGGAATATCGGAATTCTAAAAGGGAATCCTACTCTTTTGGCTGGTGCATCCTATTTCACTCCGGTATTGTCTTCTGTATTATATTCCTTTATGCTAGCGACAACTTTAGGATTATCATTTTGGCAAGGCTCCATAATGGTGTGTCTTGGATCAGTTCTTTGCTGGTTTGCTACAAAGGAAAATAATCCCACAAAAGGTAATTAATCTGAGAATATATTTTATCATACATCGTCTAAGTATTTTAATTATTGATCGAGTTATTCTTATGAGAAAGATAGTCAGATTGATATGTATCACCTTAACAAATCGATCATATAAAAGGGGAATATTAATTTCCTCTTTAAAATTTTTTGCCTCTATTTAAAGAAAAGTACTAGCCATTTTAAGTATTAACTCTAAAGCGTTTGATCTATTAATTAATGTATCGTTACTTTTATTCTGTTCTAACGATTTCAATGATTCAATTTCTTTACGAAGATCTAGAAGAAATGTTTCAATATTGTTCGATGATTTATCTTTTTTATTGCTTAATACTAATTCCAAATTTTTCATCTCTCTACCAATCGATTCCTGTTCAGTTATGGCATACTCTTCTGTCTGTTTTACAGAATAATGTCCAAGCATTTCTTTAACTACATGAATTGATACCCCATTATTCAAAGTAATTGTGCTAGCAAAAGTACGGCGAGCCTTATGGGTGTTTAAAGTTTCAGAAACACCACACAGCTCAGCAATCTCTTTTAGATATTCATTCATTTTCTGATTAGAACGGCCTGGTAGAACCGCTCCTCTTTTAATACATTCAGAATCATTACTGTATTTAGCAATTATCTCAAGAGCTTTTGGCAATAATGGGATATCAGTCCCAGATTTTGATTTTTGTCTACTGGACATAATCCACATACTGCCATCATCACCTTCTTTGATGTCATTCCATTTTAATTGAAAAGCATCAATATATGATAAACCTGTATAGCATTGAAAAACGAAAATATCTCTAACTACACTCAATCTATTAGATAAGAATACTTTATCTTCAATGCGCTGTAACTCAGCTTTAGTCAAAGGTTTCTTTTTCACCTTAGTTTTCCTACTTGTAAATAGCTTAAATGGATCTTTAGGGATAATTTCTTTTGCAACTGCCCGGAGTACTATCTTTTTGAAATTACTGATATATTTCAATGAAGTATTGTTCGAACACTTTCTGATAGTTTTTAAGTATAATTCATAATTTTTTACAAATTCATAGTTCAATGCAGAGAAAGAAAGATCTTCCCGCCCGTATTTATATTGGATAAATTCTGCTACATGAGAACGGGCAGTAACATATCTTTCACGTGTTCCATCAGAATACTCTCCAGTTTTAACTAAAGCAGCTATCTCATCATTATGTTCCAGAAATTCTTCTAATACGGAGTTATGACGTTTGTACTTACCATTCACAAAATCGATAAGATCAACAGCCGTAATAAGCTTATCATTATTCAGCAGTTCTGTCCGATAGCTGTTAATCTTGGTTCTAAATGAATCTAAAAAGAAATTGAGTTCTTTAGCATCCTCCTTGGTACCTATAGCTTTTTCTTCCTTTTGGTTCCATCTTGTAACATCCCACTGGCGTTTTGTGGAACATTCTTTTGTAATTCCATCCACCGTAATTCGAACATAGACAAGGCGGATAGCTCGGCTTTTTTCTCTTGGGCTCTTTAGAAAGAAGGTTAGCCCATAACTTTGTTCTAACATAATTAAACTTTTTAAGGGTTATAAATGTCGAACCAAAGATTTTTCCAGTTGTCAATGTGGCATTTTGTGGCACATTTTTGCAGAAACTCAATGTGCCACGAATGTGCCACAAAAATTATGAGTGTTTTTGAAAATTTCAGCAATTCCCATAAACAAAAAAATCCTGCAAATAATTGATTTTGCAGGATTTATCTATTTTTTAGTGCTTTTTAAAAATTTTAAAATTGCACCTGGCGGAGAGTGAGGGATTCGAACCCCCGAACCTGTGACAGTTAACGGTTTTCAAGACCGCCGCATTCGACCACTCTGCCAACTCTCCGCGACAAAAGTACGAATTTTCACTCTCCTACCAAATTTTATTTTATATATTATGCTTATTGAGCTTTTATAAACTGAATATCAGCACTAAATTTTACATCGTCGCTCACCATTACCCCTCCTGTTTCCAATGCAGCATTCCAATTAAGGCCAAATTCTGAACGTTTGATTTTGCCCTCTACAATAAAACCAGCTTTGGTATTTCCCCAAGGGTCTTTTTGGATACCTGCAAATTCTAAATCAAAAACGAC
>NZ_VLKR01000023.1 GCF_007830445.1 Sphingobacterium siyangense
ATAAGATTAAGATAATCGTTACCGCAAGTGCGCATAGAACACTTCTCATTTATCTCAGTTTATATAATTCATAATTGATCTATCTACTGCGTATTACGCTAAAGTAGGACGTATTTTAATATATGATGATCATTTTTTCTTTTTCCATAAAAAATTACACAAAAAAAATTAGAAATATAACATGACAATAAAAAGGCGGTTAAGTGAGTATAACACTTAACCGCCTTCTTGCTTGCTTGCTTGCTTGCTTGCTTGCTTGCTTGCTTGCTTGCTTGCTTGCTTGCTTGCTTGCTTGCTTGCTTGCTTCGTAAAAAATATAGCAGGAGAAAATTAATACCCTACATTTTGCTTCAACGTTCCTTTGCTATTATCGATGACAGCTTGTGGAATTGGCCACAATTCATTTTTTCCAGCTTTGAACGATCTATTTTCAGAGAAAAAACGATCAGTTAACGAAGTATAGGTAACCTTGCCTGTTTTAGGATCCACCGTACCTTTCGACAGCGCGCCATTTACAGGACCGTTCATTACGTCTTTGGCTATTCCCCAACGAATAATATCAAAGCGACGGCGTCCTTCTCCGGCGAATTCTACACGGAGCTCACGACGTACCAATTCACGCAGTTTGCTCTGGCCACTGTATACGGCTTTATCTACTTTTGGCATCTTAGCGCGCTGGCGAACTAGATCGATATTATCATATACGGTATTATCGATAATCCCCAATTCAATCTTTGCTTCCGCATTTAACAAAAGCATTTCGGCATAACGCATCACAATAATGTTGGTACCTACGTTCCAAATGTTCGCATAACTGCTCGGATTTTGGATATATTTTTTATAGTTGTAAGCTGTGCTAGATGCATTATCTGGACCAGATGGATAATCTTCCGATTTCGGATTTAATGGATCGAAATATTTACCATTGTACAGTGCTCCTGGGTAAACAATTGTTGCGCCCAGGCGTGGATCTCTTTTTTCATATGGACTGGCAGGGTCATAAGATTTTGACTCGCCAATAGTCTGTCCATCGGCAGTTTCGTAAGCATCTACCAGACTCTGTGTTGGTACAATAGACCCCCATCCCCCCATTGAATTGGGCAGCATAATACCAAGTGAAGTATATCCTTGAATATTTACCAAATATTCGATATTCATCATGACCTCACTGTTATTTTCATTTGCCTCTTCAAATAAGGTCGCATAATCATCGAATAATTTATAATTAGCCGAAGAAATGATCTCCTGTGTTGTATTGATGACATCCTGGTATTTCTTCTCAAAAGCATAACAGCGCGCCAATAAACCAAGGGCAGCACCTTTGGACATACGGCCGCCACCCTTAGCAAACGACAAATCTGCAGCAGCTTCTTTCAATTCTTTTTCCACAAATTCCAATACTTCCTTTTGCGTATTTGCAGGCACAAACGAATTTTCTGTCGTCAAAGTTTTCGTAATGATAGGCACTCCCCCAAATAAGGTCGCCAAATCAAAATACTTGTATGCTCGTATAACGCGTACCTCGGCGGTCAGCCGCTTCTTCTTTTCAGCATTAACCGGTGATTTTTCAATATTTTCAAGGATGTAATTGGCTCGACGGATATGCTCGTACGTATAGCGTGCCTCTGCATTTCCAGCGTTTGTCGGTGTTGCGGTGCCATTTCCTAAAGCCTGGAATCCTTCCCAAGGGAAATCACTATTGGAGTTATCCGACGTACAGTCCATGTAAAAGATCTGGGTACCGTCTTCCCAAGCAGATCCTTCGGCCAGCTTACCGTCGCTTCCCCTTGTACCGCTGTACAAACCTGTTACAGCAAAATCGGTTTCTGCTTCCGTTTTCCAAAAATTATCGGCATTATAGGCATCCAACGGTTCCTGATCGAGTTTTTGACAAGAGAACAGTAAGGTGGCTACGCTCAATGCAATCGTTATATTTCTAAGTTTCATGATTTTCAATTAAAAGTTTACGTTAAGACCAAACACATTTGTTTTCACCTGTGGGTAGTAATTACCTCTAGAATCCGCTGGCGCCTCCGGATCAAATCCTTTAGCAAATCCGGTAAAAGTCAAGAGATTTTGTCCACTATAGTATACTTTAGCCCCCTTAATACCGATTCTATCCGTAAACGTTTTTGGTAAGGTATAACCGAAGGTGATATTCTTCAAGCGGACATAACTTGCATTCTGGATCCAGAAATCAGAAGGTGTGCCTGAAGGACTATTTTGTGACCAACTGGTCAACGCCCTCGGCATAGATCCGTTTGGATTGGTCTCTGCATTGAAACGATCTGCAAAAATGGTTGTCGGTTTATCCGATCCCGAGATCCCGCCAATGGCTTCGCCCCAAAGATATCCCTGTACTTTAGCCGCACCTTGGAAGAATAGGCTCAGATCAAAGTTTTTATAACTCATATTGGAGGTCAGACCAAAGATAAATTTTGGATCGGGCGAACCTAGATATACACGGTCATTTCCATCGATTTTTTTATCGCCATTCTGATCTTTGTAGATAATATCACCAGCACCTACAGTTCCGTTCACACCTTGAATACCACTGTTTTTATATTCTTCGTCCGAATGATAGATTCCAGCAGTTTCGTAGCCATAAAACGAACGGATTGGTCGTCCCTGCTCATAGATATAGAAAGTTCCATTGACCTGTGGTTCGTCACTGGCCCATTTTTTAATCTGGTTGTTGATATAAGAACCGTTTGCTGCAATGCTATATTTGAAATCTCCGATGCTATTTTGATAATTTACTTGTAGCTCTACCCCATTATTTTGCACTTTTCCTGCATTTTGGTAAGGCGCTGGAAGACCATATAAGTTCGATACAGGCAGTTTTAACAACACCCCATCCGTTTTACGGTCAAAGTATTCAAATACAAAGCCCAGATTATTTTTGAAGTTCAGATCCAAACCAATGTTGGTACTTGTCGTTGACTCCCATTTTAATATTGGATTTGCCGATTCTACGATGGCTCCACCGGAACTAATCTCACCACCAAAAGAATAGTTATAACCAGGAGAAATGGTAAATAAGCCTGGATAATAAGCGTCGGAAGAAGGATATGAATTGTCTGATGTTGCCGCTAATTGTTGGTTTCCTAGTTTACCCCAACCGCCTCTTAATTTCAATTCTGAGATTACATCGGACAAAGAAGATTCTTTAAAGAAATCTTCCTGAGAAATACGCCAGCCGGCTGAGAACGACGGGAATGTACTCCAACGATTGCTTCCCAAGAATCGCGATGTTCCATCACGTCTCACATTGGCTTCCAATAGGTACTTATCCGCAAATGCATAATTGATACGACCGAAGAAAGAGCGTAATATTAGCTTTTTGGCTCCTCCATCGACTTTCATTCCGTCCTTGCTACCCAAATTCAGTTCCGAAAAATCATTATTTAAGAAACCTTGTGCATAAGCACTGGAGTAATCCGCACGGAATGTTTCATCCATAAAACCGCCTAAAACATTGATCTGATGGTTACCAATCTTTTTGTCATAGGTCATCAAGGTTTGAAAAGTCAATCGTTCGGATTGGAAGTTATAAACAGTCAAATTATTCACCCCTTGTTTAGGTCCCAAATCACCATTTGGCGCATAGTATTGGATGTCTTTGACAAATTTGGAAGACATATTGTCAATCGGTTGAAAGCCTACAACCTGTTTGATCTTCAGTCCATCCATAATCTGAAATTCACCGGAGAAATTGACCTGTGTATGTTTATAGGTCATATTATCCTTGGCTTCGAGATCCATCCATGCAATTGGGTTACCATCGCTACCACGACCATATACACCATTACTGTATTTATAAGGAATAAAACTAGGAATACGGTTTACCTGTCTAAAGATCTGCGCCATATCACCGGTATAAGGATTTACAGGTTCGGTGATACGTTGATAATTATACGCCAGTCCTAGATCAAATCGAAGTCTTGAAGATACTTTTGCACCAACATTTGTGCGTAAATTATAACGGTCCGAGCTCGCTACCTTGATAACGCCTTTTTGTCCTAAGTAGCCTCCCGAAGCCATATATTGCACACCTTCTGTTCCACCTGTAACTTGCAAATTATGCGATTGTTGAAAGCCCGATCCCTTGTAGAGCAGTCCTAACCAATCCGTATTGGGATGACCGTCCGGATCAGATCCATTTTTGAAAAGTTCAAGATCCTGCTGGGAAAAACGCTGTGTCTTCCCTTCATTTTTAAGGGCCTCATTTAAGATAACAGCATGGTCATAAGAGTTCATATATTCCGGTAGACGTGTTGGATCCTGAATACCGGCATAGCCTGTATAATTCAATTGCGGCTTGCCACTACCGCCCTTTTTGGTCGTAATCAAGATAACCCCGTTTGCAGCCTTAGAGCCGTAAATTGCTGCACTAGGTCCGTCTTTCAATACCGAAACACTTTCGATATCGTTGGGGTTGATATTATTCATCGAGCTTTCTATTCCATCAACAATAACAAGCGGATTCGCATTATTGATGGTACCCAGCCCACGAATACGGATCGTACCGTTGTCTTTACCGGGCTGTCCTGAATTTTGGGTAATCGTTACACCCGAAAATTTACCCTGGATCGCAGAAGATACATTGGTAACCGGACGATCCTGTAGATCTTTTGACGTGATCGCTTGTACCGCACCGGTTAAATTTACCTTCTTTTGTTTAGCGAATCCCACAACGACCACTTCCTCCAATGCCTCATTATTACTTTCCAGCTGAATTGATAGGGTCGTTCCTGTAACTGTCACTTCTTTGGTTTTGTAGCCAACGCTACTAACAAGCAAAATATCTCCAGCTTTAGCTCGAATTGCAAATGTTCCCTTTGCATCTGTAGATGTCGATACCGATGTTCCTTTGACCGAAACAGTCGCAGACGCAAGAGGACCATCTTCTGCGGTTACTTTCCCGGTAACTTGGTTCTGAGCGACCTCTTTTGCTGTATGTTTAAATGCAATCGGCATTTCTTCGGCCCACAAATTTTGCGAAGACGCAACAAGAAGAGCAATAGCAAGCAGGCTTACCTTTTGGTTACTTGTAAATTTTGAAATCATAATTAAATAGTTAGTAAAATTGAGTCTGTCAGTTTAGTATTAGAGTGACTGGTTCAGTACGTTAAATTAGAGGGATATTTTATGGGAACAAAACAATGGTGTCACGAAATCGATTGCGCAAATAACGCAATCGATTGTCTTTTATTTATTGAAATTCACTTTGTCACTTTTTTAGTATAAAAAACAATGCAACCGGCTGCATCCAAGCTGAAACGCTGTTGTTATATTAAAAACAAATACTTATATGTTCCATTAATACTTTATTAATGAACTATTAATTGGGTTAATTGTAAATAGCTAATGGAAAACAACTATCTATAACAAAAGCGCTGTTGATCGATGATCAACAGCGCTTTTTACTTTTTTACTTTCTGGCGTGATTATGCTGGTAAGCAAGCTATGTTAGTTTCCCCAATTTCGATTTGCTCTATCCCCCATCACAAATTCCAATGTGCCACCTTTCAGCACATCGGCATGGGTCAGCTGTGGAACGTTCAGCGGCTGCCCGTTTAATTTCACCGATTGAATGTATTTGTTTTTTGCAGATGCATTCTTGCCGATAATTACAAAAGACTTGCCATTAGGAAGCTGTATGCTCACTTTCTGAAAAAATGGAGATCCGATGCTGTAGGAAGTCAGACCTGGTGTTACAGGATAGAAGCCCATTTGGGAAAAGACCACAAAAGCAGACATCCCGCCACCGTCTTCATCACCCGGTACCCCCATTAGATCGTTTCTAAACCACTCACCGATCAGTTTATGTATCCGTTTCTGTGTCATCCAAGGTTGTCCGGCGTAATTGTAGAGATAAGGAATATGCAAAGCCGGCTCGTTCGCCATGGAAAATTGTCCAACATTACCTGTATGATCTGGAAGCTGTGCATAAAAATCAAATTTCGACCGACCCAAAGGCTGCTGAAACATCTCATCGAGGTACTTGACAAACAATTCATTTCCCCCCATCAATTTGATCAGATCCGGAATGTTGTGTTGTACATCCCAGCGATAGATCCAGGCATTGTTTTCACCATAATACTCCCGTGCTCCTTGTCCGCCAGAAAACACATAATCAAAAGGCATGATGAAATTTCCCTTGTCATCTTTGGGATGGAAAAATTTGGTCTGTTCGTTGAAAAGATTTCGATAATTGAAAGATTGCTTCATAAAGAGATCATAATCAGCCTGAATACCCAATTCTTGAGCAAGCTGTGCCAAGCACCATAAGTCGTAAGAGGTACCCAAGGTTACAGCGACCGGTTGTCTCCGTTCAAAACCGTTTACTTCTGGTATCGTTTCTTTTTCACCTGGATATAATGCTGGAATATAGCCTTTCTCCTTAAAAAATTCGTCTAATTTCCCCGCGGCTTTTCCCGACCAAGGAGCTAGCGTCTTTTCTGTAATCGCACCTTTTGCTGCCAGATAGGCTTTCTTGATATCAAAATTACGTACTCCTTTGCGGTAAGCATCCAACAAAGTTGCTACACCATGATTGGAATTCATCCGTCTACTATCACCCGTAATCTCAGGGAAAGTAGGTAACCAAGGCTGCTCCATCTGTTCAGACATCCGGACAAAAGAATTGAGGATCAAGGATTCTGTGCCAGGCTCTAACAGTACCCGCAATGGATGATGTGCCCGGTAGGAGTCCCAGATCCAGTCATCGGTAAAAAAAGGTTTGCCCTCGTCCTGATGGACCTTACCGTCGAACGCACTATAATAACGGCCATCCTCAGAAATATTGACTGGCCTTTCGTAGGTGCGGTATAAGGAGGTATAAAACACATGTTTATTGGACTCATTGTCGCCTTCCACGGCAATTTTACCTAAAGCGTCGTTCCATATTTTACGGCCTTTTTCAGCCAGCTTCTTTTGATCAAAGTCGCTGATTTCACGCTTTAAATTGGCTTTTGCCTGTGCGACATCGATAAATGAAACACCATATTTCATGCGCAAGCTAGTCCCTGCCTGATTGAACTCCAATACCATACACGAATTCTTACCAACAGCTTCTGTTGCATTTTCAAGTTGTTGGCCTTGCAGTCGCTTTACCGCAACAGGCTTGGATTCGGGAATAGCATAAATATACACATGCGTTCCATTACCAATATCCTGTGTACCCGAAAGTCCCTGTCCGTCCCATTGAAGTTTTCCTTCCTGCGAGTTGAACTGAAGATATTTTGTAGAAGTTGTTGGAAACGTAAAGGTATACATCCCCGACTGATGCGACAGCGCATAGTCTACCTGAATATTCTCCTGATCCAACAGCACCGAATAGGCATACGGATGTATTTCCTCCTGATCGTAACTATACAGTTGTACCGGTTTCAAACTGCCTGGCAATTTCACCATGGGACTAAGATTGAATGCCGATTTTCCACGATGGCTGGTAACGATAAGCGGCAGACCGAACAGACGGTCTGACGTATAGTCTCCACGCTCAGGATAAACGCGCAAAAGGCTGTTTGGCAAGTGGACCGTTGGGTAGGTTGGCACCAATAAATGGCTGATGTTTCCCATATAAGGATTGACATAGTCAACATAATCTTTCGTCATTTTAGCTTGGGAAAAACCTTTTAGCATATTGACCGAAAGAAGAGAACAACAACATATTGTGCGTAACAATGTATTGGTTTTACGTTTGATATTCTTCGTTAGCATTTTAAACAATTAAGTATTTGATGGTTTAAGGGCGAAACAGTTGTTCCGCCCCCTAAAGTTAATTTTTTTTGGCAACATATTGTCTTCGCGCCCATCGATTATTTGGGACCTGTCAATAAATCAGTCTGCTTTACCTTCTTGATACTGCCGTCCTTGTTGTACTCCAAGCGGTCTACGCAGATGGAATGAAGCCCATCGTTGAATTCGCCATTTTTTTGTGACAATTCACTGTGATGGTAAAAAGCATACCATTTACCTTTGAACTGCAAGATAAATGTTGATTGATGTAGTGCGTAAAAAAAACGCTACGCTTTACGACTTAATTTGGATGTTGAACGATTATCCCTATATTCGACAAGCCAATCCCATAGGGAACTTGTGCGATATAAACCAATTTATCAATAGCAGGACATCATGAACATCCTAAAACCTTATTTACTTATCCTTCTCCTACCATTTATTTATTTTGACAGCCTTGCACAGTCCGCAACGAAGAGTATCGATCTTTCCACCTATGGTGTTGTTCCCAACACGGGCACAAATAGTACGGCATTGGTCAATAAAGCTATTCAATCCATCTTCAGCAAGATTGGCAAGAAACAACCTATTATTTTAAAATTCAAAAAGGGACGTTATGACTTTCATCCAGAAGGGGCGCTAACCCGCGAATACTACATCTCCAATCACGATCAGGACAACCCCAAAACCGTAGGTATGGCATTTGAAAATTGCGACAACATCACAATTGATGGACAAGGATCAGACTTTATCTATCATGGACGCATGTTACCTATCGCATTGATCGAGAATAAAAACCTCACGTTGAAAAATATCCACATCGATTTTGAGCGCCCTCAGATCTGCCAGGTCAAGATTTTACAAAACGATACAATCAACGGTACAATTACTTATCAAACTGCACCTTGGGTAACCTATACGATCAAAGACAGCATATTTTACAATACCGGTGAAGGCTGGCAACTGAGACCGACATCGGGGATTGCCTTTGAAGAAAAGACCAAACGGATAGTCTATAATACAAGCGATATCCGCGTGGGCACAACCAAAGTGAAAGAGCTCTCTCAGGGTATTATTCAAGCGCAGCAATGGAAGAACAGCAAGCTTATACCGGGTACCGTCGTTGCCATGCGCGCGGGATTTCGTCCCAGTCCGGGCGTATTTGTCCATAAAGGAAAAAATATACGACTTGAAAATATCGCCGTCCATTACGCCGAAGGCATGGGTTTGCTAGCTCAATTAACGGACAACATCACATTGGAAGGTTTCCGAATTGCACTTCGCAGCGATCAGGATCCGCGTTATTTTACAGCTCAGGCCGACGCAACACATTTTTCGGGTTGCAAGGGTGTTATTGTATCGAAGAATGGACTGTATGAAAATATGATGGATGATGCCATCAATATCCATGGCACCTACCTGAAGATCACCAAACGACTAGACGACAAAACATTGATCGGTCGTTATATGCACGATCAATCCTACGGATTTGACTGGGGCTACCAGGGGGATACGGTCCAATTTATCCGATCCAGTACAATGGAACTCTGGGACCAGAAAAATAAGATCCAATCCATTAGCGTTTTACGCGAGAAAGCCTCAGATCCAATCCGCGAATTCATGATTACATTAAGTAATGCTTTGGACCCAGCTATTGACCCAACAAAAATGGATATTGGCATCGAAAACCTCACATGGACGCCACGTGTGCTATTTAGCGGGAATACCATACGCCACAATCGAGCACGAGGTGCTTTATTCAGCACGCCAAAAAAGACCCTGGTAGAAAACAACCGCTTTGATCATACTTCAGGTACAGCTATTCTCCTGTGTGGCGATGCCAATGGTTGGTACGAAACGGGTAGCTGCCACGATATTCAAATCCGGAACAATACTTTTATCAATGCCTTGACCAATATGTTCCAATTTACCAATGCGATTATATCGATCTATCCAGAAATTCCGGATTTAAAAAATCAGCAGAAATACTTCCATAGCCATATCGTCATCGAAGACAACCGCTTTGAAACCTTCGATAAGCCTATTCTTTATGCCAAATCAGTCAATGGATTGGTCTTTCGCAACAACCAAATCAAGACCAATAAGGAATACCCTGCTTTTCATTGGAATAAAAAGCCCTTATTTTTTGAACGTGTCGCAAATAGCAGTATTTCAAACAATACGGTAAATGGCAAACAAAGTGATTTACAAAGTTTAGATCAATAGCAAATCCCGATATTCAAACTATAAACTGTCCCTATGTTATTTCGCAAAAACAATTTATCATTCACCCTTGTGGTATTATTTATGGGTATGTATGTAGGAGGTCATGCGCAAACTGTCAACCGAACTAAAGTTAAGCAGAAGCACCAATCGGTATCCACAACAGAACGCCCCAATATTGTCGTGTTTTTTGTGGATGACCTCGGTTGGCAGGACATGTCCGAACCATTTTACAAGGTCAAAACGCCGATCAACGAAAAGTTTCATACCCCCTATCTGGAAACATTGGCCAAAGAAGCCATTAAATTTACCAATGCGTATGCAACACCGGTGTGCACACCTTCCCGAGTGAGCTTTCTGACCGGCTTAAATGCTGCTCATCATCGTGTCACCAATTGGACCCATCCCAAGGCTGACACCCCGACCGATAGCAGAGATGAATTGTTGAATCCACCGGATTGGAATATCAACGGACTAAGCCCTGTGCCCAATATACCACATACGATATATGCTACTCCATTTCCAAGCATCCTTAAGGCCAATGGTTACTATACCATTCATGTGGGTAAAGCACATTGGGGATCTGCCGGAACTCCTGGTGCCAGCCCTTTAAATTTGGGCTTTATGGTCAATATTGCAGGACACTCCGCTGGGCACCCACAAAACTACTATGGCGAGCAGAATTACGGTAACCTTCCTGGCAAAGCAGGTTATCAGGCAGTTCCCGACCTTATGGAATATCATGGCACATCCACATTTCTAACGGAAGCCTTAACCCGGGAGGCGCTGAAGGCACTGGAGGAGCCTATACGCCGTAAGGAGCCTTTTTTCCTTAATTTTTCCAACTATGCGGTGCATGTCCCGATCCAACCCGATCCACGTTTTGTGCAAAAATACCTCGATCGTGGCTTAGATTCCACTGAAGCAGCTTATGCTTCACTGGTCGAAGGTTATGACAAAAGTGTGGGTGATATCGTTCAATTTCTTAAAGACAAAAACCTATACGATAACACCGTCATTATTTTCCTTAGCGACAATGGCGGACTTAGCCTCAGCCCAATGCGCTCCGGACCAAGCCATACACAGAACCTACCATTAAAAGCTGGGAAAGGGTCGGTTTACGAAGGTGGAATCCGGGTTCCTCTGTTGATCAAACAGGCCAAGCAGCACTCTGCAAGCACAGATGCTACCCCTGTTATGGTCGAAGATCTCTTTCCAACGATTCTCAGTTTAGCCAAAATAGATCGCTATCGGCTCGTACAGGAAAAACCAGATGGAAAAAATCTTTTGCCATTAATGGAAGGTAATAGGTCCGACAATTGGAACAGCCGTCCATTGGTATGGAATATCCCCAACAAGTGGACAGTGCCAGACGGCCCTGGAATCAACTTTTTCTCGGCAATAAGACAAGGTGATTATAAGTTGCTTTACGATATGAAAAATGGGAAGCTTGAACTTTATAACCTCCAGCAAGATATCGGTGAGCTCAACAATCTTGCCCCAAAAATGAAAGGAAAAACCAGCGAGCTCAGCAAGTTACTTTCGGATATGCTCCGCACGTGGAAGGCTCAGTTACCGACCTACAAAGCTACAGGACAGCAGATCCCCTATCCTGATCAAATAAGATAACCCAAGTCCAATGATAAACAGCAGATTTTTAAAATTGACCGAAAGCTCTGCTGTTTATTATTGAGCCATACAGCAGATAAATTTGAGCTACCAGCAAAAACAGATCTATCTCAGCAGTCATACCTTTGTTGTATTACAACAAGCAGATGACAACAAGAAACAACAGCAATAAGTGGCTTCGGTTTTTGAAAAGAACAATCTTAGGACTGACTGTTTTCATCGCTCTTATCGCACTATATATGATGCATCCACAATTCGGCAAAAGACCCTCGGGTGAAAGACTTCAACGCATACAGCTATCGAAACAGTTTAAAGACGGAAAATTCCAGAATAGCAGCCCTACACCACAGCTCACGCAGCCCTGGACCGTAGCCCTATACGATTATTTTTTTAAGCGCTCGAACGAAACAAGTCCCAAATACACTATACCAACAGTGGATATCGACTGGGAAAAGTTGTTAAGTCAGCCTCATGGGCTTGTTTGGTTTGGTCACTCCTCTTATTTCCTTCGTCTCGATGGTAAGAACATACTCGTCGATCCTGTCCTTAGTGGCAGTGCTTCCCCTATTCCAGGAAGTGTAAAAGCGTTTAAAGGAGCCGATGTCTCTACCGTATCTGCTCTACCGCCGATTGACTATCTATTTATATCACATGACCATTATGATCACATGGATTATAAGACGTTAAAGGCACTACAACCCCGGGTTGGAAAAGTCATTGTTGGCCTTGGTGTTGGCTCCCATCTTGAATATTGGGGATATCGTCCTGAGCAGATCATCGAAAAAGATTGGTGGGACGAAATCAACTTGGATGATGGTTTCAGTGTAACAGTTGCGCCTGCCAGGCATTTTTCAGGCCGCAGTATATTTACAGCCAATACATTATGGGCATCCTATGTCCTCCAGACACCTTCCATGCGACTCTATTTAGGCGGGGACAGCGGATACGATAGCCATTTCAAAGAGATAGGCAATCAATTGGGTCCTTTTGACCTGGCTATACTGGAAAACGGCCAATACGACCTCAGCTGGAAACATATTCACATGATGCCGGAGGAGGTTGTCCAAGCGGCACATGATCTCAAAGCTACCTTACTGTTTCCGGTTCATTCGTCCAAGTTTGTATTGGCCAATCATGCCTGGAATGAACCTTTAGAACGCATTTCTAAGGAAGCAACACAACAACAACAGCCTTTGCTTACCCCCATAATCGGCCAGGTCATCGACCTCGATCAGCCCCCTTTACCACCTAGTTATTGGTGGCGGAAATAATTTTAAGCAACGGAATTGATAGTCGCTGGTGTTATGCCAAACTTCTCCTTGAAAGAAGCATAGAAATGAGAAAGGTTTTCAAAACCCAGATCAAGATAAAAATCTGCAGGTTTTTGTCGCTTATTTTCAATTAGATAATAAGCCTCAGAAAGACGTCTTTCTTGTAGCCATTTTCGGGGAGACGTCTGGAATATTTTCTCAAAATCACGTTTAAAGCTTGCTAAACTACGCCCTGTTAGTTTCGCAAAGTTTTCTAAAGGTACATTGTACCGATAGTTTTTAACCATAAATTGTTCGAGATCAATTTTATGCGGCTCCGAAAAGTCAAAAAGCAGGTCTTTTAACTGTGGATAGCTTTCCAACAACAAAGTGATCAACTCGTAGATCTTGATATTTTCCATCTGCGGGCTCACTCGGTCGGTGGCTTCCGCATAGGGGGTCAATGACTCAAAATAACTTTTTATAAACAGGTTACTTTCCAGTACAACATTGGACTCACCCTGATACTTTTTGTCCGAACTGAGGTGATGGTCCATCGCGTATTGCTTCAGCCGATCAGCCCGCAGGAATACTGAAACAGATTTGTAAACATTATTTTTCGCGGGATATTTAAAAGCTTTGGCCAGTTGGTTTCTACGGGCAACCACAATCTGCCCTTCTGTCGCCACCAATTTTCCTTTCTGATGGTCCAGATGTGTTTCACCAGATAGCTGAAAAAAAACGACATGTTCGGGAATGAACTGTTCGTGCCCAAATGCTTTCTCGACATAACAGGAATACAAAAAGGCATTCCCAAAATCTTTCTCTTCCATGCTCAATACGATTTATTTTAAACGGCTCTGCGATTATGGGTACCGATAGCTAAAATCAGTCCCAGCCTAAAGGTAGCAAATATCTCATACCTTTTGCAAAGTCTAGTTGTCCGAAAGCTCAAAATATAGTTGGTACACAGCTCAAATCAAATCGCAAAAAAAACTCAACGCATAGTCACCTATGTGTTTCAATATGGTTCCATTCGAACTGCCCATTACTTCTTTGCAGCAAGGCGCTTACGTATAATACTGACAAATTCGGGTGAAACCCCCAGGTAGGATGCAATATAGTATTGCGGTACCCTTTGGGAGATAGTCGGGTATAGTTCAATAAATTCGAGATAGCGATCGGCGGCTGGTTTGGCCATTGTATGGATCAGCCTATTTTGCAGAACAGCGAGCCGACGTTGCACCAACATACGAAAAACTCGCTCAAACTTTGGAACAGTCTCTAATAATCTCTCTTTCGTCTCTGGTGTTAACATCAAAAACTCACTGTCTTCTAATGTTTCCATGTATAAACTGGATGGTGTATGATAATGAAATGAAGCAATATCACTAATCCACCAATCTTCGACAGCAAATGCCAGCGTTACTTCAAAACCATTTTCATCCAGATAATAAATCCGGACACACCCTTTTTGAAGATATCCTTCAAACTGACAAATTTCCCCCTCCCCCAATAGCATTGTTTTTTTGGGAACCTTCTTTGTTATCAGTAAACCAGTAAACTGTTCGGTTTCTTCGGCTGTCAAAGTAATGCACTTGGACACATTTTTAAGAATATTTTCGTATAATATAGGATTTCTTTAAATAGATCCGGTCGTCAAACGCCTTCATTTTCGTGTAAAATATAACCCGCTCCATAGATACTTTCGATATGAAGTTTGCGATCCATCTGCAGCAATTTACGAAGTCGGGAGATAAAAACCTCTAGACTCTTACCGTTAAAAAAATCCGTATTACCCCAAAACTGCAACAGGAGATCTTTTTTATTGACCAATAGATTTTTATGAAGGACCAGATGTCGCAGCAACTCAGCTTCACGGACTGTGAGCTTTTGTATGTTTCCCATTCCATCATGCAAACTATAGCGTTCCATGTTGAGCAACAGACAACCGATAGCGAGTTCGATTTCCGGATTTGTCTGCACTTCGGGCGCATTTGCCACGGTCAATAAATTGCGAATCTTGAGCAGTATTTCGTCCATGTCAAAAGGTTTCGCAATGTAATCAACAGCGCCCAGACTAAGTCCTCTGAGTCGCGATGTGCGTTCATGAAGTGCTGTCAAAAAGAAAATAGGTTGCCCAGGATTCAATTGTATCATTTGTTGCGCCAGGTCAAAACCATTACCATCGGGCAACTGCACATCAATAATTAGTAATTTGACGGCACAGGACTGAAAAGCCGTCCAGCCTCCTTGCGCCGTGCTTTCCCAGCGTACCCTCAAGCCTTTGTATCGCAAATAACGTGAGAAAACTTCGCCCAAATCAGGTTCGTCTTCAATCAAAAGGATGTCAATCTTATCTTTTGCCATTGAATGCCACATTACTCATGTAAATATAAAAAATTGTACCGGAACCAGACTTACTGCCTGCTACACGGATCGTCCAACCCAGCCTATCCAAATAAGATTTGACATAGTAAAGCCCCAGTCCCAGTCCGGGTTTATTACCGGATAGTTCCCCCCTATAAAATGCTGTAAATATCGCTTCCTGATCTGCAGCGGCGATTCCAACTCCATTATCCACTATTTTGAGGTTATAATGATGATATTGCTGCTCCCAGCTAAACTGAATCGTCTTCTTACTATTATCGTTAAATTTTATCGCATTGGATACCAGGTTATCTAAGATTGAGAAATAATAATCTTCATCGAGATTCATCGCTACATCGGCAGCTAAAGGTTCATATTGAATTTCAATTTCACCCCGGTAGCGCAAATGAAGTTCTTTCAGTATTTGCTGTGTCAGCCGATCAATAGAAACGGATACAATTTTCGCCTCTTGTTCCTGTAATGCCACAGATCCCATGACCTGTTCAAAATAAGCTTTGAGCCGTTTGGCTTGCCTTTCTACGATGCGCCCAAGTTGTGCCACCTCCTTATCGTCTTTTCCTGTTTCACGATCGATCAAACTATGTGCACTGATCAAAATTGTCGTCAGTGGCGTATTAAATTCATGGCGCATATGATTTAGAAAACTCGTTTTCAGGTCTGCCAATTTACGCTGGTTGATCCAATTACGATAGGTTCGATAACTCAATAATACGATCACAACAATACAAGCTAAGGAGAGTAAAAACACGGGCAACATACGTTGGAAAATGCGCCAATCCCTATTT
The DNA here is from genome assembly GCF_007830445.1 of Sphingobacterium siyangense. GTDB lineage: Bacteria > Bacteroidota > Bacteroidia > Sphingobacteriales > Sphingobacteriaceae > Sphingobacterium > Sphingobacterium siyangense. The sequence continues at coordinate 16,025 of NZ_VLKR01000023.1, forward strand.
TCATAATCAACATACAGGCTATAGGTAAAACGATAAGGAATGGGATTCTTGTCGCTAACAGACAGTTGGAATACCCTATTATTATTTGTTCCGCGCTTGAGTGTTCCACTGATTAAACCTGCGCGATCATCGGCAGCTAACGTATAGAAAGTCGTCCAGGCACGGTCTCCTGCATTATATATTTCTAATTTATCAAAATGGAATAGGTAAACAAGTGTCGTATCGAGCCCTTGCTGATATACGATCCGACGAAAAATACTGTCTAACGACTGCTGCCTCCGCATCTGATCGAGAAAGCCATTCATACAATGGTTACCGTACTGGTCTACGTCTGCGGACTTATTTATTTTTTTTTCATACCATTTCGGCAAACAGGGTACCAATGTTGTCTGGAATATGGCATCTCCCCCAGGGAATATCTTATCATCCATAATAACAGCTCCATAAGCATTCTGGATCCGGTTGAGCTGTCCAATCTGATAATTCTTGTCTTCAAGCTTATACGTATTGAAGATCAGAAAACCGATCAGCCCTGTTAAGATCAAGAAGCTTGTTCCGAATGCCCAAGGATATATATTTTTACCGGTACTCTTCATGGTTTAAAAATAACATCAATTTGTCGAATCAAGATAGCTATTAGGCTTTTATTAGGCTTTCGTTAGGTTTCCATTAGGCTTAAATAACACAACCTTGACCTATCTTTACAACATAACAACTTCATAAATTATGTCCAAAATTTCACAGCCCCTACTTTACTGCCTATCCTTTCTTTTACTGGGCAACACGCTATTGGCACAATCCAGTTTTTCAAAGAAGGTCCTTGAGCAGAGCCAGCTCGACTTTGTCAATCTTGGATTCGGTATGTTCATCCACTATGGCATGCCTACTTTTATGGAACAAGACTGGTCCGATCCTAATGCCGCGCTTGAACTGTTCAAATCTCCGAGGCTCAACGCCGATCAATGGGCCAAAGCTGCCAAGTCGGCCAACATGAGCTATGGTTGCCTAACCACTAAGCACCATAGTGGCTTTCCGATCTGGAATACCAAAACAACAGATTATAATGTAATGAACACGCCTTTACATCGTGATGTTGTTAAAGAATTTACGGATGCCTTCCGCAAAAATGGTTTGCGTGTTATGCTGTATTATTCCATTTTGGATATGCATCAAGGCATACGTCCACATACCATTACGAAAGCACATATCCAATTGATCAAAGATCAGTTGACCGAATTACTGACTCAATACGGCGAAATCGACGCCTTGGTCATCGATGGATGGGACGCCCCTTGGTCGCGAATTTCGTACGATGACGTTCCTTTCGATGACATCTACTATCTTGTCAAGTCACTCCAACCGAAATGTTTGTTGATGGATCTCAATTCGGCAAAATATCCAGGTGATGCGTTGTTTTACACCGATATCAAATCGTACGAACAAGGCGCAGGTCAATTTATCTCCAAGGAACATAACAAATTGCCGGCAATGGCCTGTCTTCCCTTACAGCAAAATTGGTTCTGGAAAACATCGTTTCCGAACACCCCAGTTAAAAACGTCAATGAATTGGTCGAGAAATTTGTAATTCCTTACAACAACGCCTATTGCAACTTTATGCTCAATGTAGCACCCAATAGTGATGGTCTGATGGATCAAAATGCACTTGATGCACTGAAGACAATCGGTACATTATACAAAAATAAACCCAACTACAGCTCATTACCAAGTTACCAGGCACCAATAGTCGACCACAATATGGCCAAGCAGGTACCTTCCTACAGTAGCTGGAGCGAAGATATGAACATTATGGATTTTGCCAACGACGATAACTTTGGCAGTGCCTGGGTCTCCAATCCGGCAGTCAAAGGTGAAGTATGGTATGAATTGGATTTTGAACGTAGTAAAGCTTTCAATAGTGTTGTTATTACCGAAGGAAAAGACAATCCTTCACAGTATCACTTATCCTATCTGAAAGATGGAAAATGGCATCCTATCGCGGTTACAGCCGTACAACAGGGCCGCATCAAGATCTTCCGCTTTGATGAAGTACTGGGACAAAAATTACGCTTCAGCATTAAACCTGAAAAAGGCCATGCCGTCGTAAACGAAATCGGCGTTTACCAAGAAAGACGTTAACAAACCAAAAAAAACTTCAATCAAACAGCCCCCTTAGTAGTAAAAACGGCTCCTTGCAATGCAAGAAGCCGTTTTTACGAGGACTAATAAATTAAATTCCTATTTACTCCAACCTGGGTTTTGTGTCAGATTTCCGTTCAGCACAATCGCTGCAGACGGAATTGGGTAAAGGTATTGCTTGTTATTGTCATCCCAAGTACGCTTCACAGCTTTAAACCATTCCAGGTGATTGTCCGAAGTCATTGTCTGGAAATTGGTACTTTTACCCCCTATAGCCACCTTGGCTACTCCTGCAGGAACAGTTATCGAAGGAGCTGATTTACTTCCATCATAGAACACGACATCTGGCGTTCCATTGTGGTCGATATCAATCAGCTTATCTAAAGCAGGGATATAAATTCCCGTCCAAGGCAAATTTGCCATAAGCGGTCCAAGTTTCCATCGCTTCAAATCATTGAAACGGAAACCCTCCAGAGCTAATTCCACCTGTCTTTCCCGACGTATTTCTAAAAGCACGGGGCTATTGACTTCGGGGAAGAAGGTATTTTTCAAGTAGGTATCCACTTTGGTTGGCAGTGTATTCGTTCCACTTGTTATTCCTGCCCTTGAACGTAATGCTCCAATAGTTTTCGACCAATCCGCATCATTGAACGTACCTAGTTCCTGTTTCGCTTCAGCATAATTTAATAGTATTTCAGCATAACGCATTAAAGGAACTGCATTAGTATTGTAACCGCCATTGTCGTAATAGGGATCGTCTAAAGTATACTTGATCGGTTGATACCCCGTATAAGTAAAACTTGCAAAATTTGGGGGAGCAGGCTGTCCATTACGGGAATATCCTGGCGTCCGGATCAACTGCGCCAAGCGCAAGTCGCGATTTTGACACTCCTCATAGAATTCCTCAGTCTGAAAGTTCGGTCTATCCGTATAAGGAGTACCGTCAACATTCAAAAAACTATTGATAAAAGGCCTTACCAAACTTAAACGTGGACCGTAGGTTGCTGATGTCCACCACCAGTTGGCGTCGTTCAAAAGCGCAAGATCTTTACTGAAAGTTACGGCCAACATAACCTCTTTTGTCACTGGAGTATTACTGGTAAACAACTGTCGCTGTGATGTTTTAGGGTCTGCGGAGATATTAAGCCCATAAGGACCATTTTCCATTAAAATCTTGCCAGCGTCTACCGCCATCTGGAAAAATACTTCCGGCTGTGTAGCCAAATTGAGCTTTTGGTATTTACGAAATGTTCCTTCGAACAGCGCGATTCGCGTCTTCAAACCCAGTGCTGTCCATTTATTAACCGTACTACCGTCGCCCGCCGTATTTGTGATATTGGCGTAGGCAAAGTCCAGATCTTCCATGATGTGCTTCATGACCACTTCGCGCGAATCCCGTGGTGCTTTAAGAATATCCGTCTCATCAACAGCCAAAGGGTGATCTACCCAAGGCACATCGCCAAAACGAACTACTTTCTCATAATAGAACCAAGCTCTGAAAAAGCGGGCTAAGCCGATATAATTATTTTTGATGGCATCGCTCAATTTGGGACTATTACATTTAGCTATCAATTGGTTGATATTACGCAGGGTAGTCCAGGACCACCCCGAACTGATCTCAGCACTGTAAGCGCCGCCGACCATAAAATCATTGAGGCTATTTACGGCCGAATAGTCAGCCATAGCGTCACCTTTATAAGCGTCACTACCAGAGGTAATATTCCGATAGAATGAGTTGCTGTAATTTTTTAATCCACTTTCGCTCCCGAAGATATCCTCCTCGGTGGCACCTGCCTTCGGCAGCTCGTTTAGTTCACAGGAGGAGAACAAAAGCGCAACAATAGGTATATAAAATAATTTTTTCATGATAATAAAAAACTATAAGCCAATAGATAAATTAAAACTAACACTCTTCATAATCGGATAGTTAAATCCGTCGCCAGAACCCGTTCCGATCTCCGGATCAGATTTGCCCAGATTACCGACATCGAGATCCTTCGTTTTTTTGTAAAGAGGCGACCAGGTCCATAAGTTTTCGCCCGAAAGTCCAGCCCGAAGACTACTAATTTTTAACCTGTTGGTTACAGATTTAGGAAAACTATATCCGATCTGTATATTTTTCATCCGTATATAGGCAACGTTCTGAAGATATCTTGTCTGTGGCGTTGTTTTGATAGATTCATTGTACCCAGCATAACGAGGAAAATAACCGTTTGGATTGTCTTCAGTCCAATAATTGTTGAGGTGCCATTCCGGCAAGTTGTTGTAAGGTCGATTGTATTGTCCCCAAAAAATAGATTCATTGCTCGGGTACCAATTCTGCTTACCTACACCCTGGAAGAAAGACGAGAAATAAATACCTTGCCAATCCAGATTAAGGTTAAAACTATAGATATATCGTGGATCGGCATTACCGATTACAGTTCTGTCACCATGGCTATAAATCGTATTATTTCCATAATCAATTACACCATCACCATTTAGATCCGCAAAACGTACGTCACCTGGATATATTGTACCATTGTTTGACGATTTGATCAATTTTTGTTTTGCAGCACCATCAATTTCCGCCTGATTCTGAAATAAACCCTGCGTTACATAGCCCCATATTTCACCGATTCGCTGACCTTCATAATACGATCCATCTTTGATTAAACCCTCCTTATTTTCGTAACGGTCTATATTGGATCTATAATCAGCCAAAGTACCCCTTACGGACCAATTGAAAGGACTACCGTTCAGATCGAATCTATCCTTATAAGTCAAGCTCACTTCAAAACCTTTTGTGGTCATGTCAGCATAGTTCCCTTTCGGCGACTCCGCACCAAAGATATCAGGCAAAGCTACACCTAAGGTATACATATTTAAGGTCTTGCGTTGATAGATATCGCCCGTAAAAGTCAGTTTTCCATTTAAAGACGATAGATCAAGACCTAAGTTTGCTGTGCGCGCTGTTTCCCAAGTTAAGTTATCCGGGATCACCTTAGGCACCGAAGTATATGCCGGCTTCTGTCCGTTCAATACCCGATCCATAATCTTGATCTCGTAAATATCCAAATAGGAATACGGATCGACATTACCATTACCCAATGAGCCATAGGACGCTCTTAGCTTTAGATCAGAAAGTGCTCTTTTGTCCACCTGGAAGAATGGCTCTTCAGAAATACGCCAGCCTACGGATGCGGAAGGGAATAGTCCCCATCGTTGGTTTGTCGGAAATTTGGACGAACCATCGTAGCGGCCATTGAATTCAAAAAGGTAACGGTCCTTGAAAATATAATTGGCACGCATAAATACCCCGACATTACGGTACTTGTTATATCCCGCTGTCGCTGTGGTATTCTGCCCTACTGCGAGGTTGATATTTTCAACATCATCATTGAGTAGACCTGTTTTGGTAATATAGGTTGAATTGTAGGTACGCTGCTCATAATTGTATCCGAGCAAACCTTTAAAATAATGATCGCCAATTGTGCGTTCATATTCACTGTAGAGATTTCCAAACAAGTAACGGTAGCGTTGGTCTACTTGATAAATATTGTCGTTCATACTTGTTTCCAACCGCAACATCTTTCCCTCCTGTGTGCTATACGGAACAGGTACACGGACTCTTACCGAATTAAAATCGCGATTTCTAAAAGTCAGATCCCCTTTAACGCGGAACGTGTTGTTGAAAAACTTAGTCTCGAAAGAAGTTGTGTTGCGGAGATCCTGATTTGCCGTATTCGTACCATTTTTACCGTAGATAAAATCCCCTACTGTATAGGCTGCAGAGAAGCTCATAGATCCATCAGGGTTAAAGATCGGCGAAGAAGGGTGTCCCTCATCGGCAATATTGCGCCAGATATTTCCACCTTCGCCAGCAGTCGATGGGTCTCTGTATTTGGCATAATTAAAATCGATGTTATTGCTTATCCGTAACCAGTCGGTGACCTGAAGTCCCGCTTTTGCACGTGTATTATAGGTCTTATATTTATCACTGTTGTAGCGGTACATGCCATTGTAGTCGTAAGCACGTCCAGAAATATAGTAATCCATTTTTTCTGAATTACCACTGATGGACAGGTTGTGATCCTGGACAAACGTATTGTCCTTGATCAACGTACCGTAATAATCTTCATTACCGTAGTATACATAATTACCTTTATCGTCGACAGTGACCTGTTCGGTAATGCCCTGTTCTTTTCTTCTCTTAAATTCTTCCAGCCAATCTGTTGTAAAGATCTGTGTCTTGTTGAGCTTGCTCGGAATCGATGAATAATTGTTCCAGGCATTATAGGCTGTAAAGAAATGCGAAGCATATTCGTAACCATCTGTCACGAATTTAGGCAAGGTTACAGGTTTTTGAAAAGAGCCACTTCCTGAATAGTTGATCGAAGTTTTTCCGGACTTGGCACGTTTCGTTGTAACCAAAACTACCCCGAAGGTACCGCGGGAGCCGTAAATCGCAGATGAAGCCGCATCTTTGAGTGTAGTTACACTTTCAATATCATTGGGATTGATCGCCGAAAGGTCACCCTCGACACCATCAATAAGCACAAGTGCACTTCCACCCTGACCAATGGAAGTTGTCCCACGGATATTGAAACTTGGTGCACGATTGGGCTTACCATCTGCTGGGGTTACATTCAAGTTGGGAATTACACCTTGGAGCATCTGGCTTGCATTACCCAGTACGCGTCCCTCAAAAGCTTCCGATCCCACTTGGTCTACTGCACCGGTAAGATTCACTTTTTTCTGCGTACCATAACCGACCACCACAACTTCCTCCAGTTCGGTATCTTTAGATTCCATGATGATATCGATCTGCCCTGCCGTCACGCTGACGATCTTTTCACTATAGCCTATCCCTGTCAATTTGAGTCTTTGCCCTATAGTGGCTTCAATCGTGAACTGACCCGCTACATTCGTTGAGGTTGTTTTTTGGCTGGTTAAATTGGTAATGGTAATTCCGGACAAGGTTGTTCCGTTTTTGTCTTTCACCACCCCTTTCACGGTAGATTGAACTGCAATACTGTGCACCTCTTGATTCAATTTGACATAATCGCGCTCTACATTAGCCCAAGTGGGGTATGAGAGACCCAATGCCATACTGATTAGTAATGTTTTTTGCATTTTTAGTCTGGTTTAGAATTTTGCTTCAAAGTTGATGCTTTGACTTGGTTTATAATTTACCGTAATGTTAACAAATATTTAATTAATATCAACAACATTACTACCTAAACAGGTTTAGCACACCATTAAATAATCAAAATTTATCTTTTATGTAACATAAATTATAAAAACAAGTATTGACACACCTAAAATTTAATCCATTCAATTCAAAAACCTAAAGTCCCCTTTTTCATAATCCAGAAATACGTTAATGGACCGCGAAGGGATTCCGCAAGATCCATTGTTTAGTACATTTTTTCTTTCCCGTTTTTCTTGAACTAGTTCAATGAACAGCTAGACACTGGAAAGATGGAAATACTTCAAAAACTTTTTACACCGATTTGGGCAATACGGACAATAACATTGCCATACTGGATTTTTTGCTGGCTGTCTGGCAGGAGCCTATTTAGGTAAAGAACTTGGGTTAAGCTCAATTGCATTTGCCGGAATAGCAATGCTCATCTGTCACTTTCTTTCCAGCCCAAGCGACCAATAGATATAGTTCTAAGATAGGATAACAAAAAGATGCTGTCCTGATCGTATATCAAGGCAGCATCTTTTGTTATCGCTTTTTAGTGTATGCGTTTATTTTCCGCTAATAAAAGCCAAAATATCCTTATTAATGGTCTCCGCTTCTGTAGTAGGCATTCCATGTGGAAAACCGGGATAGGTAATTAAAGTACCATTTTGGACTAACTTAGCCGCTCTTCTACCCGTTATATCAATCGGTACGATCTGATCATCTTCACCATGCAATACTAAGACAGGAATCTCGACTTTTTTAAGTTCTTCTGTAAAATCAGTTTCAGAGAACGCTTTGATACAATCATAGTGTGCCTTAATACCGCCCATCATACCTTGCCGCCACCAGTTGTCCATCACGCCTTGCTGTACATTCGCTCCATCGCGGTTATAGCCATAAAAAGCGAGGGTAAAATCTTGAAAATACTGTTGTCTGCGTGTTGCCGTATTCAATCTTATTTCGTCAAAAACCTCCATTGGTACACCATCGGGATTTGTAGCACTCTTAGCCATGGTCGGGGTAACCGCACTGATCAATACAGCTTTTGAAACCCGAGAAGTACTGTGATTGGTTATGTAGCGAACGACCTCGCCACCACCTGTTGAGTGACCAATATGGATGGCATCTTTTAAATCCAATGCTTCTACCAATTGTGCAATATCCGACGCATAGGTATCCATCTCATTTCCCGTTGCCGTCTGTGTCGAGCGACCATGACCCCGGCGATCGTGTGCGATCACACGGTATCCTTTTTCGAGGAAGTACATCAACTGCGCGTCCCAATCGTCGCTGGATAAAGGCCAACCATGATGAAATACGATCGGTTGTCCTGTTCCCCAGTCCTTGTAATAAATTTCTGTTCCGTCTTGAACTTTGAATGTTGCCATGATGAATAGTTTAAGAATTTTATTGTTTACATGATATGTTAATTGGATTGCAATTCATAGTCCAACAAACATATACAACTGTATTTAAGTATATTAAAAAATTAAAAGTCAATTTAAAAACAACGATATTTCGTTATTTATACAACAGATTCATTCGTTTTTACGATATGATCTATTATCCTGCAAGAGACTTCTCGTCGTGTGCTCACCTGTGTTTAAATAGTATTCATATATTCAGTTTTCACCTAATATTTGAACCAAATCTTCCGCTCCACCGTCAAATTTCTGTCCATTAACAAAAAATGTCGGTGTCCCATTAACGCCGCTCAGCATACCACTTTCAAAATCGCCATCCACGCGATCCTGCAACGCTTCGTCCTGCAAATCAGATTTGAACTTCGACATGTCCAAATCCAGTTGCTCGGCGATATCCAGCAGCAATCTTTCGCTCAGCAAGTTTTGGTTTTCAAAAATGGCATCATGCATCTCCCAAAATTTCCCTTGCAGTGCTGCAGCCTCCGCCGCCAATGCTGCGGGTTTTGCATAGGGGTGCATCTCCGAAAGCGGAAAATTGCGGAATACAAACCTGATCTGGCTTCCCAGTTCGGCCATCATTTCTTTTATAATTGGATGAGCTGCACCACAATGCGGACATTGGTAATCCCCATATTCAACAATGGTCAGATCGGCCTGGCCATTTCCCAATATATGGTCAGCATTGCTGACCTTCGGTTTCAATGACATAATTATTTTGATTTAAGATTCTCCAATGCTTCGATGATACCGTCTGCACCCGGATTGACCGCAGTCGGAGACAGATAACTCCAAGCGATAACGCCCTCCTTATCAATCACAAAAAGTGCGCGCTTGCACTCCCCTTCCTCTTCATCGTAAACACCATACTTCTTGGCGACCTCGCCTTTAGCTTCAAAATCGGCTAAAAGTGGAAAATGCAGCTTTCGGGATTGCGCAAAGGCCATATGGCACCATTTGCTGTCAACGGAGATACCCATAATCTCCGCATCATATTTCTTGAAATATTTGAGCATTTCATTATATAAGGCCATCTGATCGCTACATACCGGACTCCAATCTGCCGGATAAAATGCCAAGATCACATTATGCCCCTTGAATTCTGATAAGCTAATTTTTTGATCGGGTGTCGCATACAAGGTAAAATCAGGGGCAACATCATTTTTGTTTAACATATCAACGTCTTTAAAGTTTAACTACCATTCATGCTGCACAACCTTAAAATAGATCTGCATCACCTTTAAATAAAGCACTTAAAAGCAAAAATTGTTTTAAAGAAAAAATAGCTTATCCACGATCTGACTACAAGATCCGTTGATCTGCCTACCTCCAAAATCGGTGGATCGGCCATCTTTGTATCATCAATTTATTTAAAAACAAAAAAACATGAAATCACAAAAGGTATGGTTCATCACTGGCGCTTCCAAAGGGCAAGGTCTCAGTCTCGAACATCCACAGTCGTTCAGTAAGCTCTTCAAAAAGAATGTCCAACAAAGCCCTTAGAGTTTAGGCAACTTTTCAGTAGATTATTTATCTTTATTCCGCGTAATATCCCGCTACGCCAATGCCAATCGTCCAAAAGAACTTTGACTTTTTAAGGTCCTCCAGCAGCATATCCGCATTGTCTTCGTATTCGCCATCGGCTTTGATTTCCTCAATCTCCTCCTGAACATCCTCTTCAGTAATCTGTCTCCAGACACCAACAGAGCTATTTAAAAATGTATAGCAATATCCCGCTTCGGCATCATCAACCTCACCCGCATTTTTATCACGCAGGATACTTACAAGTTCGGTCGCTTCGACCTGAAACGGATTAACACCATAGATACTGATTTCAGTTTTTTCTGGATAGGGTCCATTGATGCTTTCTATAAATTCCAATGTTCCCTGATCATTAAAATCAAGTCTCAATTCGAGTTCATCATAATAATATTGGTCGTCCAGCGCATCTGAAGGAGCACCAAGTACATTTTGAACTTCAGCACGGCCCGCACCGAGATTAACCTGACCAATACCTTCAATTTGAATCCCAACACGTGGGACTAGTTCGATCTTTTTCATCCGTATTCAGTAAATTATAAAAAGGATACCTGCATAAATAACACTTGAAGATCCGTTATCGTTTTATCCAATGATGAACATAGCTACAGCTTTATGCTGACATAAATTTACACTAATTCCCATTAAATAATTATTAACATTTTTAACTTTTCTTACGATCCTTAGCGCACATGATAATTCGCATACTCAGCCAATTATGACTAACTTTAGGAATGCATCAAAAATCGACGATTATGCAACAGACGCTAGCGACATTAGACAGTTATATCCAAAATCTAAGACCTGAACTGTATACCTATCTACAATCCCCGTTATCGGCAGAAGATTTTAGGGCCCTTGAACAGAAATATGATATTGAAATACCTCATGATCTTAAAGCACTCTATCGCTGGAAAAATGGGCAGCGCAATACAAGTTATGAAGCCTTTGTTAACAATTCGACTTTCATCCCACTAGAAGAGGCGCTGGATACAGCGCAGGAATTGACCAATATGATTGGTATGGACTTTGAAATCGAAAACTGGTGGAATGAACGTTGGATCCCTATATTCCACAACGGCGGTGGAAGTTATATCTGCTATGATCTAGGTGGCATCTTTACCGGACAGGCAGGTCAATTGATTGAATACTGGAATAAAGAAAATGACCGGAATGTTATTGCACCTAACCTCGAAGGTTTTTTAGGGCTACTTAACGACTATTATGCCCATACGCCTAAAGAAAAATTCGATGATTTTTTTAGCCTAGATACCACAGGCGAATATCCCAAACGGTTTAAGGTGGACTAACAGAAACTCATCGCCCTCATTTTTTTCTCTCGATGAATTTTTAAATTTATTATACCTTTTCCCGCTGTTTCTCTTTGGAACCACAGGATAAAAACAGCGTCAACATACAATAAAGAGTAACAAAAATTAAATAAATCCTTAGCTTCATCATACTATTGGTCTTTACACTAAACCGAAGAAAACAATAAATGCTGATTTCAAATGACAGCATCAACAAGATGCCAACCATAATGGAGATGCAAAATTTCATCCAGTTCCACACATTAATAAGTTAAAATCAAAAGATATACTGTTTTTATAGAAGGTAAAATAGGAATTTAAACGAATAGATAATAACTTTGGACAGATAACACACCGTCCGTTATACGAATCAGGCCTTCATGAAATCGAAAAAAGTAAATACTTGCGACCACTCCTGCCTTATGTGCCGTTATGTCCTACAAGACTGGCTTGGACAAATCGACCTGCACCGAACAAATATCAGATTGAAAAAAGGCGAGCAGTTTATTACCGAAGGGCAATCGGTTCGGGGTATTTATTTTGTCCAGTCTGGACTTGTCAAAGTTCACCGCAATCTTGGAGATAAGGAAACCATTGTTCGTTTTGCAAAAAAAGGAGATATCGTAGGCCATCGCGGTATCAGTACTGAACAAACCGTCTATCCCATTTCGGCAACTACCTTGGATGTCACGCAGCTCTGCTTCGTGGAACTGCCATTTTTTCTGTCCACGCTACGCATAAATCCCGAATTGAGCTATCGGCTGATGTTATTTTTTGCCGACGAACTACATCTTTCTGAGCAAAAAATGACCAACCTGACACAGCTTCCTGTTAAAAACCGGCTTGCTTGGAGCTTATTGTTACTCTACCGTATTTTTGGCGAGGAAAACATAGACGGATATATCGGTCTCACCTTGAGTAAAAAAGATCTTTCATCCTATGTAGGTACTACTTACGAGACCGTCTACCGCATGCTAGGTGAACTTATCGATCTAGAGGCGATAGCGATGGACAAAAAAAATATCTTTATTAAAAACTTCCAGCTTTTGCATGATCTTTCGGAAGAAAATATGGGGAGTGAAACAGCCTAAGACGGCTAACGACTCCCCAATCCATATACTTCCCTAAAAATACATCACACTAAAATTTATAGCCTAAACCGACCCCCAAACGCCACTTGCCATCAGCAGTACCCGTTTTCGCCGCGTAAAATGCGGGCAGCTGAATAGCAATATGCCGGAATACGGCCGTCAGACCAAAGCCTAGAGACGGGGTGACCCAGGAATTCTTTGGCTTCCCTGCTTCAACCTTATCTTCTTTAAGTTTTAAGCTCGGCAATAAACCCAACAACAGGCAACTTTTCGGGCTGAATATATATTTCACCGCTGGTCCAGTACAATTGATATAAGCACCATGATCAGCGTATCCTGCCACGACAATTCCCTCAAACAAACTCCCTTTGACTGTTTTTTCCTGACTGTAAGACTCCATGCTAATAGCTAACAATAGAAGTAACATGAATAATTGTTTTATCTGATGCATAAAAATCTAGTTTTGTGAAGTCGACACTTTTTCTTTTTGATGATAGGTATAATAGATAGCCATCCCTGTAAACAGCAATCCGCCGACAATATTTCCAGCTGTTACAATCAGCTGATTGCACAGCCACCAGTCGGAGATAGTCACTTTTGCACCGAACATCATCCCGGCAGGAATCACAAACATATTGACCACTGCGTGCTCATAGCCTAATGCAAAGAATATAAAGATCGGAATACCTGCAGCCAGTATTTTGCCAAGAGTAGACTTAGACGTCATGGACATCACCACCCCCATACAGACCATCCAATTACACAAAATAGCTTTAACAAAAGCCGAAAACAAGCCTGCTGCACCATGGGCGCTGTATCCAAGCGTTTTCTTTTCGCTGATCAGGATCAGGCTCTGTTCGATGTTTCCGAGCTGGCTCGAATGTCCAGTTTCTGTACTAGCAGCCCAAAATAAAATCGCAAAGAGGACACTTCCAAGCAAGTTACCTAGAAAAACCCAGAGTAAATTATTGGCCATAGCCTTAAAATTGATTTTACCTTCAAACCAGGCTAAAGGTACGAGAGAGAAGCTGCCTGTCACCAATTCCAAACCGAGGATGACGATAATAACAAACCCTACAGGAAAAACGAATGCACCGACTAATCCCAATCCTGTCTGCGAAGTGGCCAAAAGTGCGAGTGTAACAGAAATTGCCAATAAGGCACCTGACAATGCTCCCCGTATCAGTAGATCTTTGACCGGAAGCGAAGATTTGTAGATAGCGGTGTTCATCATGGCACCAGCTACCTCTTTAGGGCTAATATAATCCATCGTATTTTTGTTTTAAAAGGTTTTAGATTCAATTATTTTTATTTCTCCTAAGCAGTCATCCCAATAAAAACACTTCCGTTTTCCACCTTCACAGGATAAGTCTTAATGGCACATTCGTCACCCGAAAGACATTCGCCTGTATCCAACGCAAAGGTTTTCTTATGGAACGGACAGGCGACTTTAGGCGTTTCACCCAAAGAGCCCAGCATGCCGCGGCTTAAAATCATCTGCCGTTTATGCGGACATTCATTTTGTGTGGCATACCACTCATTGCGGCGGGCGAAATAAAACAGCGCCACCTGTTCGTTATTCAATTTAAGACAGACTCCACCATTTTCAATAGCATCTTCTATCCGACAAGCCTTCAGCCATTTCATGTCAATTTGCGTATTCATATGATTTCAATTAAAAGGTTTAGCGATTTTATATTTAATAGGTACTGACGTTCCAATCAGCAGCTTTTTTTTGTCCGCGAAAGCTGTCAAAGCGAACAGTTTCATCCTTCTCTTCGGGTGCATTAACAAAGTGGACAAAGCGTTTGCGAATTTCCGGATTCTCCACTGCTACCTTCCATTCACAGCGATAACTATCGACAAGCAGCTGCATATCCTGCTCCCAGGCCTCCCCCATACCCAGGCCATCCTCTACCACAACATTCCTTAAATAATCTATTCCGCCTTCCATTTTATTGAGCCAGGTAGCAGTCCGGGTCAGCGGATCCGCAGTGCGGATATAAAACATCAGGAAACGGTCAATGTAACGGATACAGGTTTCACTATCGATATCCGATGCAAGCAGCAAAGCATGCTGCGGCTTACTTCCGCCATTACCGCACACATAGAGGTTCCAGCCTTTTTCCGTCGCAATAATTCCAAAATCCTTACTCTGCGCCTCGGCACATTCGCGGATACAACCACTAACAGCCGACTTTATCTTATGTGGAGCACGAAGACCACGGTAACGTTCCTCTATCCGTATCGCAAAAGAAACACTATCGTGCAGCCCAAACCGACACCAGGTACTGCCCACACAGCTTTTGACAGTCCGTAGTGCCTTGCCATAAGCATGTCCGCTTTCAAAGCCGGCAGCAATAAGTTCTTCCCAGATAAACGGCAGATCATTGAGATGTGCACCAAATAGGTCAATGCGCTGTCCGCCCGTAATTTTTGTGTATAGGCTGTACTTCTTAGCGACTTCCCCGATAACAATCAGTTTATCTGGGGTAATTTCACCTCCCGGAATGCGCGGAACAACTGAATAGGTCCCACCCTTCTGTATATTGGCCAAATAACGGTCATTACTATCCTGAGCCACATCATTACCCTTGCCAAGAATCATTTCGTTCCAAAGGCTCGCTAGCAAGGAAGACACCAGCGGTTTACAGACTTCGCAGCCATGTCCGCGGCCTAGCGCATCCAATACATGATCGTAACTTTTCAGCTCATGGATCTTGATCAGGTCATATAGTTCCTGGCGGCTCAGATCGAAATGTTCACAAATGGTACTCCGGATATATTTCCCTTGCTGTTTCATCGTATAATTGACCAGGTCCTTGACCATCGGCACGCAGCCGCCACATCCCGATCCAGCCTTGGTACATTTCTTTACCGCATCTGCATTTTCACAATGACCAGTTATCACAGCATCACAGATCTGTGCTTTAGTGACACCTTCGCAACTGCAAATCAATGCCGCATCAGGAAGAGCCTCCAGACCAGCAGAAGCCGACTTACTTTCGCTCTGCTGGCCCAAAAGAAGGAGTTCAGGGTGTTCCGCCAACGGCAGGCTATTATTGACCATCTGAAGCAACATGTTGTAACTTGCCGCTTCCCCGACAAGTATCCCACCCAGCAGACGCGTTCCATCTTTACTTACGTTCAATCGTTTATAAATACCTTTATTACGATCCTCCAATAAGATCGTGCGTGCATAAGGCTCACTGATAAAAGCGTCTCCAAAACTAGCCACATCAACTCCCATCAGTTTCAGTTTGGTGCTCATGTCAAATCCCTTAAAGGATTTCTCTTCCCCCACAATATGAGATGCCGCAATTTCAGCCATTTCATAGCCCGGTGCTACCAGACCATAGATCATATCATTCACTAAGGCACACTCACCGATAGCATAAACTACAGGATCAGAAGTCTGCATCTGCGCATTAACCAATATTCCGCCCCTTTCACCAACATCCAGTCCAATTTTCTTGGCCAGCTCATCACGGGGACGTATACCTGCTGAAATCACCAATAAATCCGTCTCTATCGACGAACCATCCTGAAAAGCAATCCCCGTCAGGCGATCATCCCCCAGCAATTGGCTTGTCGACTTTTGCAATAAACAGGTCAAGCCTAGTTCTGACAACTTTTGTTGCAACAACATACTGGCGCTATCATCAATCTGACGCGGCATCAGGCGTTGGGCAAATTCGATCACGGCAGTCTCTTCCAGACCAAGATCCACCATTGCTTTCGCAGCTTCGAGTCCCAAAAGTCCACCGCCCATTACTGTACCACGCTTCGCTTTTGCCGCATAAGCTTTGATCAGATCCAGATCTTCGATGGTACGATATAGAAATACCCCTTCCTTTTCAATGCCCGGAATCGGTGGAACAAAAGGAGCAGAACCAGTCGCAAAAACCAGATAGTCATAATTGACTGTGATACCTTTTTGAGATTCCACTTCTTTTTTTAATCGATTTACAGCAACAATTGGATCATCTAAATGAATTTTTACATTATTTTCCAAATACCACTCATTTTTTAACAAGAAAAGCTCGTCAATAGACGAAATTTTGAAGTAATCTGTCAAATGAACACGATCATAAGCTCGTATCGGCTCTTCTGAAAACACAATTATTTCCAGATCGTTTATTTTCTGCTTTAATTTTTCACAAAACTTATTACCGACCATACCATTACCAACAATAACAACCTTTTTTCTTTCCATAACTGCTATTTTTTATGATAAAAATTCAATTTAATATTTTAACAACACTAATTTATGCAATAAAAAATTAAAAAATCAAAATAAATATGATTTTAGTAATATTTTTTCAATAAAAAACTGTAAATAATTGTAGTTTTTATGATTTATATCAAATTTTTTAATAGATTTACATATAATTCAACAACAAAAACAACAATAACATGGAAAAATTAAGCACAACATCGTTATTTATTGTAGGATCTGGCCCTGGAGACCCCGAATTACTCACCCTGAAAGCATATAAAGCAATAGAAAATGCACAAGTGATCTTATATGACAACTTAATTAATAAAGAAATCCTTCAAATAGCAGATAAAAACTGTTTAAAACACTATGTCGGCAAGCATCCTTACGGAAAATACGTGCCCCAGGAAGAAATCAATAGGCTCATCCTTCACTATTGCGAAAGATACGAAAGAGTGGTACGGCTTAAAGGTGGCGATCCCTATCTTTTTGGGCGCGGCTTTGAAGAATGGCTTACCGTACAAAACAGATCAATTAACATGACCTACATTCCGGGCATCAGCAGCATGCAAGGCGCCGGCCTCAATGATATTCCGCTGACACATCGTGGTGTAAGTGAAGGCGTATGGGCATTAACAGGTATGAAAAAGGACGGATCCCTATCTGCCGATCTGGCCCTGGCAGTTCAGAGCAGATCTACTGTAGTCATCTATATGGGAATGCGTAAGCTCGATGAAATAGCACGCACCTATGTTTTGCACAGCAAAGGAGAAACAGCCGCAGCAATTATACAACATGCGAGCTTGCCGCAACAAAGACAGGTGCGTTGCAAAGTCAAGGATCTCGTCAGAATAAGCAAGGAGCATCAGATAGGGCATCCTGCTATCATTATCATCGGCGACGTAGTGGATCTGCAGCAAACATTGACAGTTGCTGCCGAACAGCGGCGCATTATTTAGGATCGATTATAGCGTTACTTGAAATATAAGTAAAGCCTATTATTATCCACTTTATTGCCGGACTAAAACAGACAAAGGTCATCAATACCTGCGAAGACTTTAATATTATTATTATTTGGAAGCTTTATATCATCTACCAAATCTCGTCAGATTTGTCGCTGTCAATTGGCTAGACAATCTGCAGGTCCATATTTCTAAAGAGATTCAATTCGGAATCATTTGAGTCCAGGTCGGTGATCAATGCCGTGAGCGAATCTATTGGACACACCCTAAACAGTTCACCTTGATATAGCTTATTCTGGCTGGCTAAGGCTATTGTTTTCTTTGCACATTGAACCATCATCTTTTTGGTTTCTCCATCTGCAGCTGACGCCGCCGAAACACCGAGCTCAGGATCTACAGCACAAGTTCCCATGATAAAGATATCGGCATTATACTTAGCAACTTCCATACAGGTTGTGATGCCTGAAGTTACAGCCAGATCGGGTTCAAAATGACCACCCAAAAAAATAAGTTCCACATTTTTGAACTTCTCGAGCAGTGGCACGATGGAAAAATTATTTGTAACCATCCGAACCCGGATATCCAATGGCATAGCATTCACTACGGCCCGCGTCGTGGTGCCACCATCCACAAAAAGAGTCATGCCATCTTTCAGAAACGGCTGTACTTTTAATGCGATAATATCTTTTTCTTTGGTCAGAAACGATTGCCTATCCTGGAAAGTCAGTGGATCTTTTTCTCGCAGTATAGCACCGCCCCTGGTCTTGGAAAGCAAGCCGTTCCGATAGAGAAGGTCTATATCGCGGCGGATGGTATCTTCCGATACCGCCAACAACACCGCCAGCTCTTCAAATTTCACCTTCCTCCGGACCGCTAATTCGCGGAGGATTATCTCAAAACGTTCTTCTTTTAACATGCGATTACTTCCTGATTTTATAGATAAGAGCTACCACTAGAAAAAGCAAAGCTATTGTTTCGAAAGCAATGATCAAAGAAAAATGCTGCGCAATAGCCCCCAAAAGCGCGGGGCCCGCCAGCTGACCGGCATAACCCATTGTTGAGATAACCGGAATGGCTACCGTCGGCGAAAGTCCTTCAATCCGTCCACCCTCGCTAAAAAATACAGGTACAATATTGGCGGCTCCCAGTCCCAAAAGGACAAATCCAATGAGCGTTAGCGATAACCAAGGACTACACACTACGATCAAAATGCCCAACGAAGCCAACAAGCTACCACCTATCACCACAACCTTACTATTCAGTTTACTTACTAATCGGTCTCCCTGCAATCTCATGACCGCCATCGCAACGGAGAATGCCGCATATCCAATTCCCGTAAACTCAGGAGATACCCCTTTGTGATCCCGCAAGAAAATCGCACTCCAGTCCAACATCGCTCCCTCAGACAAAAAGGCAATGAAACACATCAGCCCAAGTATCAGCACACTCCACCTAAACCATTGAAATCCTTTTTTTGAGACCTGAGTTTCATCAATAGGGGAAAACTGGACAATGATTTCTTTTTCCTTTTGGTAGCTCAGCAACTTTCGATATTGTAAGATCAGTAGCAGTATTAAAAGAATGGCTATGGTAACTGCTGCATAAATAGGAACTAACCCCATCTTTATCAGAAAACCCAAGCCGATCGATCCAAATAGCCCTCCAACACTGAACAGTCCATGTAAAGATGACATTATCGGTTTACCTATTGCATTTTGAACCTGCACACCATGTGCATTCATGGCCACATCTATACCACCTATACTGCAGCCAAATATAAAAAGAACACAGGCCATCAAATAGCTATTGGTTACCATCAACAGTACAGGGAGCACTACGGCAGCTATCAAACCTGAAATCAAAATCACTTGTCTGCTCCCAACTTTCCCGATGAAAAACCCGGAAAGCGGCATCGTTAATAGTGCACCACCTCCCAAACATAACAGTAAAAGCCCCAGTTCTCCGTCATTCAGACCAAGACGGTCGTATTGATATTACTACTGCCGCGGCTGATAGGAGCCTGAACAAAGGCTATACCCATCTGGCCATTAGCGTCGGTGGAAAGGATGCTGTCGATAATCTGACCGAGCAATTACGGTCGGATGGTTATATCGTCGAAAGCGAGCCGCGTACTACGGGGGATGGTTATTATGAAAGTGTCGTGCTTGATCCGGAGGGAAATCCGATAGAAATTGTAGCTTAAATAGTTCAAAAAAGTAAAGCATCCCGGACACTATCAGGATGCTTTACCTTATTCTGTATGAAAAGTAAACCTAAAAGGCTCTTATAAGAACTTCCATTAGGATTTTCTTATGGCAGGATCGATCCAGTAATAGTCATGGTTGGTATGAGCGAAAAACTCCATCGGCGTAACATGGCAATCAATGGTATCGCTAAGCCCGTCGTCGGTATAAGTGACCACATCTTCGGATGGCATCACCATCCCGCTCATAATGGCTCCATAGTCCAGGCAGTGAAGATCAGATATCAGTACATTGATTGTGTGAGCCAGCGTCCATTTTTCCATTTCTTCCTTGCTAACACGTTTCACACGCTCGGCCAAAAACCGGGCTTCCTCCAGCTCTTTTTCGACACTGTCCGGAAAAAAAAGCAACAGGAAGGCTTCATACTTATCAAATTCTTTATTTCGGATTGCTTCATTTCGCAGAAACAGCTTCTCGCCCATCTGTCCGTACTGATCGGCATATTTTTTCAGTTCCATTTCGGCTAGTTCCTTATCCGACCATTGCTGCAATTCTGAAAGTGCATGGACCTCGGTACCATGGCCATCACACTGATTGAGATACGCCCAAATATCGCCCTGTACGACTTTGGGCTTCCTGTGCTCCAGCACATTGTATCCTTGCGCTACCCATGCTTCTATTTGTTCCCTTCTCATCTTAAGCTGTTTTTTAAAAATAAACAACAGCGCAGCTGCAATGGTTTTCTTTTTTCTATTTGAGATTTCTGGCTTTCAGTTCCGCATCCACCGCTTTTTCATTCTTTCCAAAATATTTAAAGAACAAAATGGCCAATATCAATGGGAAAATTGTAGGCCAGGTTAAACCGGCTACGAATATACTGTAGGCAGCGATCCCCAAACAAAAGCCAATAATTGATGCATTGATTATTTTCGTGGGTTTAGCTTTCTTTTTGAGAACCAACAACTCTTCATTGCTCAGTTCATTTAATTTCTTTTCTTCCATCTGGTCTGTACTTTTATAGGTTAGTTATTTTATATGTTTGATGCGAATATAATTATTTAAATGAGCAATAAAAAAACACAAAAGGTTGGAAATTAGCAAAAGAATAGCGCAAAAAAATAAAAAAGGTCGGATGAAAATGGAACACCCGACCTTTTAACTAAGTTACTCCTTACATGGATACCTATAGGACAACAGCCGCAGACATATGGTTTGTTTTTTACAATTTTGTATCAACTTCTGTTCAACCAGTCTTCACCCAATCAGCTCTTGCATGTACTTTTCAAAGCCCATGCAACCAATATAGGCTGAAAAAATAAACGGGCAAGCCGCTTTCCATCCGTATCCAATCCAAAGCCGTCGCGATGGTCTTTATATTGAGCAATATTTCCGGGAAACACAGCTGCAAAAAACGCTGCTGCGATTTTTCCAACGTTCGATCGATGTTTAGCAGGTGCGAAAATCAGTGTAGCACCCAAAGCAATTTCCGCAATACCGGAATATACAACAGTATCATCTTTGGAGATCGGAACCCAGTCCGGCACCTGAGCCTGAAATTCCTTGCGGGCGAAGGACAGATGTCCAATACCGGCTACCACCAAAAAGGTACCTAGACCAACTCGTGCAATCTTCTGCATAGGTGAATTATTCATAATCTTTTACTTAGAGGACATCATTCCACTCGAAATAGTTTGTCCAACGCTGCGGATTATTTCACCTAAAAAATATATATTTGATTAAATAAAATTAACCATATCATGCACTATTATCCCTTAAATATACACAAATACATTATTTTCCTCCTTTTTACGTCCCTTGTGATTCATGCAAAAGCACAAGAAACAATTGTCACTTATATAAAGAAAAATCGTGGTATTACTGCTATAAAAGATTCAGCCGCTTACACAAACATTATTCGTTTAACAGCAAATGAATTGGGGCTTTACGAGGTAAACGATTACTATCCAAATGGCAATTTAAAAAGACATGGCTGGACAAAAGTAGCTGACCCACGAAGATTATATCTGGAAGGCATTATTGAAAGTTATTACAACAATGGCAACCTAGCGGTATCAGCCGGATATAAAGACAATAAACTGAGCGATACTGTAAAAAGATACCACGAAAATGGTCTTTTAAGAGAAATTAGATTTTTCTCCAGTTCTGAAGCCAGTCCCAACGAATTTCTTTTTCAGGACCAGCATAGCCGACTAATCTATTATGCTGATTCAACAGGCCGAAAGCAGGTCGAAAATGGAAATGGCACGTTCGAATTTAAAAACAATATAAATACTGAAAAAGGTGTATATGTTGATGGATTACGTCAAGGACATTGGGAAGGTACTTTAAAAAAAGGAAAGATCAAGTTTGAAGAATGGTATGAAAAAGGTGTGTTAAGCAAGGGAACCAGCACAGATAGTATGGGCAATGTGCATCCCTATACACGTCGAGATGTCCAACCGGAATACCCTGGCGGGATAAAAAACCTTATGATCTTTATTGCCCAGAATTATAAATATCCCAAAGAAGCTTTAAATGCAAAAGTATCAGGACAACTTCTCATCAGTTTTGTCATTGAAAAAAATGGTCTGGCGAATGAATTTGAAGTGATTAATGACCTCGGGTATGGAACAGCAGCAAATGGTATAGCAGTACTGAAGAAAGCCGAAAAATGGGCTCCGGGTTATCAATACGGTATGCCTGTACGTGTGCAGTTTACCATTCCAATCCGTTTACATACAGGTCCCGCTCCAAATTAGCCCTGATCATAATCGTCTGGACTGCATCTGCTTCAATACGGCCTTCATTTTTTCCTGATAGAGCTTATTTGACTTCGATAATTTCACAGCTCTCTGTTGTTCTTCTTCTGCCTGCGCATAAAAGCCAACCCGATACAACAATAAAGCCATCGTATAACGGAATGCTGGCACATCAGGTTTGAGATCTATTGTTTTCTTTTGCCAACGGATCGCATCAAATATAACCGAAGGATCATTTCTCTCAAAGGCCAAGATCTGTTTAGCACCATAATTCAAATTATTTGCCAGGTCATCCTGATAATATTTACGTCCTTTACCAACCAACGATTTGAACTCCGCATTTTGTGCACTGTCCAACACAAGTTGATTTCCTGAAAAATTGATCTTTCGATCTTGCGCAAAATCCATTCGAGACAAGGAATCGGGGTCCACCTTATAAAATGATTGTTCATAATAATTCCTTGCCATCCGGACGTAAGACAGACTATCTTTCATTAGCCTTTTATACTCCAAGGGATAATAACCTTGGGAATTGGAAGCGCGCAAATAATTAGATGTCCATGTCGTATAGGCAAAATAACCAACGTTTTGAGCTAATGAAAAGTTTCTCTTGTCAAGCGATTCGCGAAATGTCCGCTGAATAATTCTATTGTTTATTTTTTTACGAACGGGCAATGGCAACGAGGAATACAGACTATCCACCATTTTACTATTGGTACGTGCCAATAAATAAGATTTACTATTATATACAGGGCCACAGCTCAATAAAAAAACAACCGTCTCAAAATTATTCAATTGCTCTATCGTCAGCTGTGCTATATAGTCACTCAACAGTTGCTGGTCTGTATATTGATCAAATGTCTGATTATAGCGGAGTATTTTGTTCAGCAAGGACTGCTGACGGATCCCCTTTCGATATTCTGCTATAAGCTTACCGAGAGTTTCAGCTTTTGCAAGCGTATTTGCCGAGTCTATGAGTCTTTCCAGCTCATCTCCCCCATCAACCGCCTTGTCTATTCGTAAAATAGGAATCCCATCTTTATCAGTAACAAGGTACATCGGTTTGTTCAAATAGAAAGCCCGTTGCAACGGATGGTCAAATTCATCCCGATCCACCTGAACAATTCCCGACACAAACTGCGTACTGAGGATATCTTTTGCTTTTTTTGAAACAGAGCCTCTAAAAGGAATAAACTGATCGTCCCGTTGATGAACCACCAAGAACATCGGCTTATTTTCCTTTGCTGCGCGCTCCAGCAGCTGTAAATAATCTTCTTTTTGCGGAAATGTCTGCTGCTGTGCTATTGCAGGGTAAACAAACACCCAACACAAAAATATGAATACAGCAGATTGGAACTTGAAATGATTCATTATCTATGAAAATTAACTAGCAATAACTTATGATATAATTTATAGAACTGGATAAAAGTTTCAATTCTTCTATTCAAGAGACATCGAATTGGGAGGCCAAGCGAACAATTAAATAGCAAAAATGAATGTATAAAGCTAATAAAATACAGGCAAAAAACCACAACGAATTTAACTCTATATATAAAAAATTAATAAAAAAAGAAAGCTCTGCAATAGCAGTTCCCGTAAGCCACTAGACAAATACCGATAAAAAAAGCTTTGATAGCTAAACAGCGGCCGATCTACGAAGAGCAGGCCGTCGGCCTGGGAACGGGCTATCTCATGAAATTTAATTTTAAAGGAGAGCTTATTGCTCAACTTCGTTTAGGAAAAGATAGCGTTTATCATCCCGGGGGGATAGATTTTGATGGTCAATATATTTGGATCCCAGTCTGTGAATATCGTCCCCACGGCAGGTCGCTGATTTACAGAATAGATCCGACTACCATGGAAGCGAAGGTTGAATTTACGGTAGACGATGCCATTGGAGCCCTTGTTTGCGATCGAGATCGACATGAACTCGTTGGTTTCAATTGGGATGCTATGCAGTTTTATACGTGGAAACAACAATTGCTCGATCGTGGTAAATGGCATTTAAAATCAATCTCTAACAATAATCAGCATTTTATTCATTTTCAGGATGGACAATATGTGGGTCAAGGTTTGATGATTTGCTCCGGGGTCAACAGTTTTTTGAAAGATCCCCACGCAAAGGAGCGCATCGTAATCGGGGGCATTCAATTAATGGATATTCATACCTATCAGAGCACCTATACCCTGCCAATCCACTTAAGAAGTAAAACAGGTCGCATTATGACAAGTAATCCTTTTTACACCGATGTCGTTGACGGAAAGGTCTGCCTGTACTTTGTGCCCGATGATGATCAATCCACACTTTACATGTATGAGATAACTAATTCCAAATCATGAATTGCTCTGGGAGTCGCTATGGCTGAAATTGATATCAGACAAATACAAAAGAAATTAATTCGATGGTACACAAATTTGGTACTAAAACATTTATCAATAGTCTCTGGAATGTCGATAAACTGGTTTTGAATGATCCAGCTGAATTTGGCAAAGTGCATCAGAACGGGGCAAATATAGTCCAAGCAGATTATCCTGAATTATTACTCAGACACCTTCGTTTACATAAACTTCACCAATAGATTACAATTTATCCGGAAGTCTATCGTCCATACTAAAAATAAAAAACCACCCTTATTATGACTTTCGTTCCGTGAGGCAATAGCTGCTCAGATCAGCTCGTTTTATTACGAATAAATAACCCCCGAGTCATATTATTATTTTATTTGACCAACTCAAAAAAAATAATTTAAATTTATTACAACACAAAAATGTTCATTACAAAATTCAAATCCATATGGAAAATATTTTGATTTATATCGTTGATTCGACAGAGAAATCAATCGCGGTAAACCACACATTAGCCGATCTCGACCGCAATAGTGACATTCGTATTTATGAGTCTATAACCATCCGAAAAACAGATCAGGGTGGTTTTGACGTACTGAAAGACGCGACAGAAGAGGGCGGCTGGAAAACACTCGGCGGAGGTGCCATCGGTGCATTGATCGGTATTGTGGGCGGTCCACTAGGTTTATTGCTGGGCGGACTTACCGGAACATTTATCGGGGCGACGATGGATACCGAAGAATTTGTTGTGTCGACCGATTTTATTGATCAGGTCAATAATAGCTTGCAAGTGGGGGAAATAGCAGTGATTACTGTTGTTGACGAAACAAGCCCAGATTTCGTGGATACAGCTTTGCAACCCTTGGAAGGACGATCCTTCCGGACGAGTGTTGATGAGGCCTATGATCATTATCAGGAACGCGTAGAAAAGGCGGCTTCCGAAGAACACGCAGCGGAAAAAGCCAAACGGGAAGCCAAGAAAGCCGAACGGAAAGAAAAACGTGCGGAACTCCGCGAGAGTGTCAAGAAAAAGATTTCAGACTGGTGGGACAAACTTTAATTTAAGCATCTTTAACTTCAAGCAGCTTCGGCTAACGATAAGGGCTGCTTGGAGTTTGGGAAAAATCGCCAAAACTCCACCCCTAGCAAAACGGCGTTTGAAGTAAGCGACAAAAAGACAAAAAACGCAAGGATCGTAGTGAACAGGCGAATAAATAAACCGCTTGATACAGATACTCAAAAGGACAGGACCAACTCACAGGGTGGTAAACAGAAGATTTAGACTTTTGAAGAACGTTGCACTACTTTTGGTTTTACCCCGAAATGCTTCTTAAAACTTGCTGAGAAATGCGCAGGATTGTTATAGCCTAAAAAGCGTGAAATTTCATTTATAGGCCGGTCTCCTTGTGTAAGTAAGCTCCTAGCTTTTTGCATTCTCACCTTGGTCAAATGCCCATAAATGGTTGTACCATAGCAGAGCTTGAAATATTTCTTTAAATAGTTTTCATTCGTTCCTAATTCAGCAGACAATTGCGATAAAGATGGCGGATCGGTCAAACTATTTTCTACTATTCTTTTTGCTTCCGCCATCAGTTTTTTCATTTCCGTACTAAGGCTATTATCCGTTCGAGACACCGTATTACCAAGTTTATGCTGGTCAAATGTTCGCGCCAATAACTCCATGAGTTTACCAAAACAAAATAAGGATTCCATTCCTGATCAAGCTCCGAATTGAGCAACTCGGTTATAATCCTTTTCTGCTGTACACTGATCAAAGCCGAATTGTCAAACAGGATGCCCGATCGCGACGATTCTAAAAGCATATGAAGTTTGGCCAGAAAAGGGCTTTCCTGCGTCAAAAATGACTCGAATAAGGAGACCGGAATATTGACTTCAACAAAACTTTCTGCAGGATGTTATACTGCCGCGCTTTGGAGCAGTTTACACCATCAACCCACAGATCAATCTATATGGAACTTACGTAAAAGGCTATAATCCGCAGACAGCTTCGGCACTGGCAAACCCTAATGCCGGAGGTCCATTTGATCCACTCGAAAATGACATGACCGAATTTGGATTAAAAACAGCCTGGTTGGACGGAAAACTCCAGGCAAGTACAGCTATCTATCAGATCAATCAGAAGAATACGCTTTACCCCGCCCCCACTGCCGACAATGCAGATTTAATGGAACAAATCGGAAAAGAAAGATCGAAAGGGATAGAGTTTGATATTCAGGGTCAAATTCTCCCGCACTGGAGCGTTATTGCCTCCTATGCCTACAATGATGCAAAGATTACCGAAGGTGGAAATAATGAAGAACTGAACAGACAAAAACCAAATGCGCCTCAAAATACGGCAAACATCTGGACCAGATTCTCCATTCCTTCCGGAAAAGCAAAAGGCTTGGGAATCGGCGTCGGGGCCAATTATGTGGATAAGCGAAACCTTTCCCTTAACCAGAACCAGACCATCCCATCCTACAGTTTACTGAACGCAGCATTATATTATACCATTGGAAAAGTACAATTGCAGGCCAACTTTAATAATATCACCAATAAAACCCATTGGGTAGGTGGTTACGATTATATCCGTCTATTTCCAGGTGCACTACGTAATTTACTATTTACACTAGGCTATACCTTTTAAGCATGACTTTAAAAAAGATGATCTTGTTTTTACACCGCTGGATCGGATTATTGTCCGGTCTGGTGGTTTTTATCGTAAGCATTACAGGCGCTATTTATGTATTTGAAAAGGAACTATTTGCCCTATTTCATCCAAGTTATGTAACGGTAACGGCACAGAAAGGCAAGAAAATACTTCCCCTTTCCGTCTTAAAGGCAAATGCGCAGCGTGTCACCGATCATACCATTACCATTATCCGTGTTCCTGCTACAGATGATCAACGACAAGTTCATCTATTTGAAGCACTTAAGCGCCGTCCAAAGAACGATGTCGGGGGTGTATTTGTAAATAAAGAAATCATCTATTGGGACCGTATTTTCGTAGATCCCTACAGCGGCCGCGTTTTAGGAAAAATAGACGTTGAGACAAACTTCTTCTGGATTGTAAGGCAGATCCACCAATTCCTTTATCTCCGGCGCGACGTAGGGAGCGCAATCGTAGGGAGCAGCGTCCTGCTGTTTATCATTACACTAATTTCGGGGCTTTTCCTTTGGTGGCCAAAAAATCGGAAGGTAGCTGTAAAGCGGTTAAAAATAGATTTCAGCGCGAAGTGGAAACGTCTCAACTATGATCTTCATCAAGTACTTGGCTTTTATGCATTTTTGTTCGCGATTGTCATCGCATCAACCGGTTTGGTTTGGTCCTTCAAGTGGTGGGAAACTAGCATCTACTGGCTTATGGACGGTAAGCGGCCCAATACGAAAATAGAAGAACCAAAAATTCAAGGCAGCCCAGTGACAGAATCACGTGTAGCACTTTTAGACCTGATATGGTCTGACGTTCTGAAAAAGGACAGTACACATCAGGGCGTTTTGATCAATTTGGTTCCCGAAACTACTCAAGCTAATGTAAATATCTATACGAAAGGAAATACCTGGTGGTCGGCCTCCGATGCCTATGCCTATGATCTTCGGAATGGGAGTGCATACTACAAACGCCTACAAAATGATAAAACACTGGGCATGAAATGGCGAAACTCCAATTACGATATTCATGTCGGAAAAATAGCCGGGTCTACAGGCATGTGGATCGCTTTTGTAACAAGTTTAATCTGTGCCTCTCTGCCGGTAACAGGTTTCTACATTTGGTACGGTAGAAAATTTAAAAAGAAAAAATCACGCTTATAGCACACAGGTTTACAGCCCTCTGGGCAAATAGTTAACGTTCTGCTGTTCAAAAAATTATTTATATTTTACGTCGACTTCATCATAAACTTTTTTCTCAAAATATCCCGCTTATGCTTCACACGATATAACCGCTTGAAACAGAAGTTCCGTCTAAATAACACGACTACCCTTAAAGAATTTCTAAGAAGACTACTGCAAACAACAGAAAGAAGTTTTTTCACCCCGAACGGGTATAAAGTATGTAAAAAATATAAAAATTATACCCGATACAGTATAATTTAAGAATATTTACTATATTTATATCAGATAGGGTATAATTATGGATTCATTACGCGTGTTTGTAAAACAGAAACGAAAAGAATTAAAGCTAACACAGGAAGATTTAGCTGCGAATGCTGGAGTCGGCTTAAGGTTTGTGCGTGACCTCGAGCAGGGAAAAAAAACATTACGTTTAGACAAAATAAATGACATATTGGCGTTATTCGGTAAAGAAGTTGGTGTAATTGATCAAATTAAAGAGTGATGGCACGCGAAGCAAAAATATACTTTCATGATGACTTGGCAGGATATCTCATTGAGACAGATCATGGTTATTCATTTAGTTATGATAAGAATTATCTAAAAAAAACTGATCCACAACCTATCAGTCTAACTTTACCGATTTCCGAAAACACGTATTATAGCAATATATTATTTCCGTTCTTTGATGGATTAATTCCTGAAGGATGGTTATTGGAAATCGGTGAAAAGCATTGGAAAATCAATCCCAGAGATCGTTTTGCGCTGTTGATAAACCTATGTCGAGACACTATAGGAGCAGTTTCTGTTTATCCGATGGAGGCGGAAAACGATGGCTAATTGTTTGTTTTGCTATAAACCAGTTGAAACAGGAGACTATCATACAGCATGTTCAAGAGTGTTTTTTGGAACAACTCAAGTTCCCTATTTGGAGTTGGACCAGGAAAAATTGAAAAAATTAGGCGAAGTTACTGTAGCTGAGCGATTGGCAATAACTGGCGTACAGCCAAAAATATCACTCAGTCTAAATGGAGAAAAGGGCAGTAAGCGACTTACCTTAGTTGGTCTTTCGGGAGATTATATCCTGAAACCTCAATCAAAAGAATATCTACTCATGCCAGAAGTAGAAGATCTAACGATGCACCTCGCAGCGTTATTTAAGATAGAAACAGCAAAACACGCATTAATACGAACTTCCACAGGAGAACTGGCCTACATTACAAAACGATTTGACCGTAAGAAGGGCAAAAAAATCCACGTTGAAGATTTATGTCAATTATCGCAGCTTATGACCGAGCAAAAATACAATAGCTCTTATGAACGCGTAGGAAAAATCATCAAGCAATTTGCTTCCAACACCGGATTAGATGCAATCAAATATTTTAGGCTCGTACTGTTTAGCTTTTTAACTGGAAATAACGACATGCATCTCAAGAATTTTTCACTCATGCATACGAATCATGGTGTTTTATTATCTCCAGCATATGATCTCATCAATGTTAACTTAATCTATCCAAAAGATAAGGAAGATATGGCTCTCACATTGGGTGGTCGTAAACGAAAAATAAAACGTTCAGATTTTAACCAGCTTGCGCAAAGTTTGGGAATTCCTGAACTGGTCAGAGACAATATATATTCCTTATTCACGACAATAGGCACCATACCGATATCTTTAGAAAACTAAATAATTTCTTTCTTGATATTTTCATCCGTTTTAGGATGTGCCATGATTTCAGCTGTATTGCGCAACCATATTTGATTGGCAAAATGTAGATTCAAAAACTGTTGTGGCCTACCCGTACTATCTGCAAATTGACTCGGCAATAAGGTAGAAGAATTACTTGCAAAAATCGTTTTGTCAGCAGCCAATTGCGCTGCCTGTTTGTAAAAATCCTTTTTTATTTGGATTTCTTCTGGAATAGCTTCAATAAGCAAATCGGCATCTTTAAGCGCTTCCTCCAGATTACTCGTATAGCTCAAATGCTCCTTTGCCGCTGCTATTTGCGCATCGGTAGCTTGAATATCGATACGATAATTTTTTGCTAAATCATCAAATTTTGATTTTGCTCTATTTACAATCTCCGCATTGATGTCATAAACGGTAACATCAAAACCGTGAAAAGCAGTCTGAAAAGCGATTTGATAACCCAAAACACCACTACCCGCTACGGTGATTTTTTTATTGAATTCATTTGTACGACAATTAAAGTTTATAAAAATTAGGGTCAAAGGCTTCTTGCAAATTCGTTGGCTCTCTTCTTTTTTTATGATTAAGATCGTGCCTTGCCGTGGAAGAAGTGACGTATGCCGATTGCCTTGCTCTTTGCAAATTGCCTATAGGCGCATTTTCTTCCAACGTGCGGAATGGTGTAAAAGATAAATTTTCCATCACATCAAAATTGCCATCTACAGGAACCTGTTGTTTCGGAATTCTAATTTTTGCAACCGTTTGAAAAGGCGATAATTCCTGCGACCATTCTTCGGTCAGATCATTAATCGGCATCTTTTTTAGGTCTTTGCACAACTGAATTTGCAATTCAAAAGTCAAATCGTTTTTCGCAATTTCTTTGATAATCCCCTTGCGGTAAGGCCAATCGGCACTATCTATATCAATATCTTTTTCGGTAATAAGATTTTGAGTTTCGACAGTAGGTGCAATTCGAATTTTCGCCATATAATCGCCATGACGAACAGCACCCATACTGTAAAATTCATACAAAAAACTGTTTATAGAAGGGATTTTTTCAAATGTTTTTAAAGCGCCCAATTCCTTTAATGCTTCAAAATTTGGGAAAGCTTTTTTGTTTTCAGTCACCCATAAAGTGGCAAATTCCAACTTACCCAAAGCACCTCTTTCAAAGAAATCGTTTAGCTGTAAAAATAACTTCGAAATAAACACATAATGTGCTGCCGTGTTGCAGAAAAACACTGGATTATTAATCAAATTATAATCAACATTAGGTGAATCTTCCTCACCCGGAGCTAATTTTTTACCTTTAATACCAAAAATTTTCAACGCAAAACCCTGTGCATTTCCGCTTAATTTATCGGGCAACACACGAGATGATCCGTTCGAAAACCGCACGACAGCTTCGTATTTTCCAGCTTGCTTATAAATGCCTTGAGCCAGTTCTTCGGGTAGATTGGTTAAAATTTCAACCTCTGCTTTTAGTGCGGCATAGCCATTGGCATGCGCATCACGCGTATGGTGTGCTATTTTACTAATCTCAGGCGTATTTCTGATATAATCTTGAATATCTTTATTAATCTTAGCTATATATTTGTCAAAATTCGCAGGAATTTCTTCTAAATCATAGCTGTATTTTATATTTTCGCTCATGCTTACATTTTTAGCTGTTACAATTCACTGATCCATTTTAGAGCGGAAATACTCGGAATAAAACAATATTCACCACCTTTTACTAAGTTGAACGTTTGCAAACCACGGTATCTTTTCACCAATGGATCGGCAGGCATCGTAAACAATCCCTCTTTATCCTGAACGCCAATCATTGGGTCTTTTTCGGTTCCCAAATTCTGAGAATTCCCATCATTTGCCCATTGTTTTTGCAAAAATTCAAGCGTTCCCATCGCATCAGCACTGATACCCATGAAATATTGACCCCGCTCTTTGCCATCATCCTTGGTAACTTCTGGTGGAACAATGTCCCCAAAAGTCACACTACGTCGAATAATGCGGTGCAGACGCTCATCTTCCAACACAAATGATTTGGAATCTCTAGGATTCATTCTTCGGATATGCGAACTGAAAGGACATTTTTTACCATCTTCATCCCCTTTGAAAGAGAAATGATTGTTCTTGTTCATATCCTCACCAAGCTCTTTATCGTCTTTATCCGCCGACAAAACCAGCGGAGCACCACTTCGCCAACGTCCCACCATTTTCGCAGCCAAAAGTTCGCCCTCTTCGGCAGAATTGGTATTTTCTTGAATGTATTTATTGAAATCGGCAACTTGACTTTGGTATTTTCTAAAAATCATAAACGAGCTGTTCTTGCCCAAAACATCGGGTTGCGGATACGGTTTCGTAATGTCGCCTTCGCCAGGGTAGCCCAACACAAATTCGCCAGCTTTCAAGGGTCTATCAAAACCTGGAGGAACATCAATACCGCTGCCTTCAATTTCGGGATTGCTGATGCCATCGCGGAATCCAAAGACATTTTTCACTTCTTCGGTCGCCCCAAAATCGTGACTAATTAAAACCTGAACGCCAGAACTATCGTGTAATTTGGATTTAAACTCTTCAAATTTTGCCTTCCAATCGGTTTTGTTATTGGCAATAATAGCTGCCGCAATATGGATGTTGGCATTTTTGAAATCCCTCTCCCAATTTTTAGGATCATTAACCCCGATATCATTTAAAAAACCAGCCCTTTTAGCCATTCCTTCCTTGAAAGATTCAGGAAAAGAATCCAAAGAATCTTTGGGAAGGCCAATTTTCTCCAATCCTTTATAGGTGAAGGTAATAGAAACCGAAGAGCCGTCATTTTGATCCCAATTTTCTGCTGAATTCACCAAAGGAATTAGGTTTTTCAACGTCTGTTTTGCGTTAGTCGCATCTTTAATCTCCAAAAGAGCCACTGTACCGTAATAAGGAATTGGTCTGCTTCGGAGTACCAAAGCCTGAATTTCTTCTAATGCTATATTGACTTTATCCCTATTGAAAATTCTTTTTAAGAAATCTATTGCCATAATGAATCTATTTAGTAGGGTTATTTTTCAATTTTGTTCGCGTCGTCAATAGCTTTATTTAGACCAGTGATGATTTTGTCGTTTCTGCGAATATCATTCACCGTTAAGTGCGGAACCCCCACATACCAACCTGTAGCCGTGATTTGTTTGCTTAAAATAAAATCTTTAATCGTAGGATCTTTGATACCCGGCCAGCCTTCGATATTCCCAAAAATAATGTCCATCAACTGTGGAATTTTTGTAGCGAAGTCGTTGATATAAGCATCCCAATCGCCGTCATAAGCGGTACAGAAAAGAATTTTTTTATCATCATCGAACAATACAATTCTCAAATCGTGAAGCGTACCTACTTTGGTTGCTCCTTTCAGGTTTCCGTTGGCAATTTCCATGATTTTACGCAGGTTGTCTGCACCTCCTGGTTTCAAATCTGCCATAGCGGTAAGCTCTGAAACACGACCCGAACGCAATCCTTTTCTACCTGCCGAAGTGGTAGAATGATCGTAACCATCTTCAATTCCTTCGGATAAATTTGCTTTAATAAGCTCTGCTGTAAGTTTTAAATTATCAAATAGTGACATAATATGAGTGTTTTTAATTTATAAATTCATTCTTGCTGATTGATTTGAAATGACACGAATAGATTTCTCATTTCAGCTTAGGATGCTTTTAAATTCTATACATTAACAATAAGAAAACACATATATAATGTAGTTGATCTTGTTTTTGTACATATCTAATTTCATATATTATAGACCTTAGTAGCATTAAAACAACGTAGTTAAGAAATTGTTTTTTGTGATTAAAATATATCTACATATGTGACTTAATACAAAGCGCTTTGTCCTTTTATTTTGTAGTCATGTAGTCACGTGTTTTTTAAAACTTTTCAATTACAATGAAAAATCGGAGAAAATACTCAACAAACAATTCACCTCATTAGCTCCTCTTATTGCATACTCAAGGTTTAGTTGACTATCATGCCTAAAATAAGGCTCAATATAAAATAAAAGGACACAAATGATATATTCAATGATTAA
Organism: Sphingobacterium siyangense; assembly: GCF_007830445.1. Classification (GTDB taxonomy): domain Bacteria; phylum Bacteroidota; class Bacteroidia; order Sphingobacteriales; family Sphingobacteriaceae; genus Sphingobacterium; species Sphingobacterium siyangense. Next base: position 50,769 of record NZ_VLKR01000023.1, read on the forward strand.
TAATAAAAACCCAAACGATACAATTCGCACACCTCTTTTCATATTTTGTTAAGCTAGTCTACTATAAATCACTTTCATACTTGTTCCTCTCTCAGAAATCATACTCACATTAAATGATCCAGAATTAAAGAATGAAGTGTTTTTTTTGGCCTTTTTTTTACTGAAGCAAATATATAACTTTATTTACTTGGAAATAAAAATTGTAACCATTACTGAAGATCTAGCTCAATTCACCAACAAATAATTATATTCTCCATAGTTGATAATATAATATACCAGTTGGCGATCCTAACCGCTTCAGCAGATTGGACGATTGATATGGCAAAATTAGCGATAAGCACATGAAAAACTTCGACAGAAACGGAAACGAGTACAAAATGAAACCCCAATTAGGAACCTATGTTCCTTTGGTTGCTATATTTTCTATTATGACCCTAGTTGGGTTCATCAAAATGCCGGAATCCCCTTTCAAATGGTGGATGCTGGGAGTTGTCGTAATCTTGATGATTTCCCTGCTTAGAGCCTATTTTATCATTGACATGGACAGAAGGGAAATGCGCGTCCGCAAGGGACTTTTAGGCAAAGAGGTGACTGTTCCGCTGGAAAGCCTACAGGGATTTACAATCCATAAACTCAAGCAGTACGGCCTCATCACCGTGAGCGTATCGCTTCACGCCCGTTATCGAAATGAAGATGGTAAAGAAAAAAAGGTGGAGCTCGCACAGCACTATTTTACAAAACCGATACAGCGGATATGTAATGAGATCGACGAAATCATCGCTGAAGAGAATAATCGGTGATCCGCTTATCCATAATCCTTAAGCCTGTTGAAACGACACTCTTTCGATTATGCCCGATTTAAGAATCCTAAAACGACAATTTCTACATGTACTGAAACGCGGAACAGGTGAAGCATATCTGATTGTAAAAGAGCATCCTGAAATTGACTTTTCAAATCAAATTATACAAGGCGCATTAAACATTTTCGCCTATGACGGACAGTCTGAAGGTGACCGGGCAACTTATATTTTTGAGATTATTTCTATTTCAAAACAAAAAGACAAAATCCGTAAAGCCGTTTTGCAGGGCTTGGCAAAAGAACAGGATGACACCTGGAATCTGACACATTTGTTTGCCCTGGCAAAACTTTACGCGCAGCAAAATGACACCGAGGCAAAACAAGCTATTTATGACCGGTTTTTAAACAATCCGATCGTCGGCGCTGATTGGGTCGGCGCTCATGAAACACTAGAACTTGATGGACTAAACGGCTTATTTTACGTAGCCGAGAAATTTGGAAAACACATTGAACAACACCCTGACGATTGGCAAGACGATGGCATCATTCGGCATTTTCAAGCAGAAAACCAAAGCATACAGGTTGCTGAAGAACTTAAAAAGAAAGCCCAAACCAATAAGTTCATTCGATTTTACCTTGACAACATACAGCGAACAGAAATAAACCAGAAAACACAGCGGACAAAACCCCAAAAATACAAAGACATCATTGATGAAGTGTTAAATAGCAAAGCCCGGATTTCTTTTGCAAGAATGAGAAAGCTAACAGAAGAAGAGATAAACACCATTGCAAAGCATCTTTTGAAAGAAACGGACCAGGGAAATATTGAACGCCTTTTGGATATTTTTGACTTTCACAAATTTCCTTATGATAGCCAATTCATTTTAGACTTTGCTAAACAAAAGGGAACAGGCAAAAACAGCATAGCTGAAAATGCCCTTAATGCACTAAAACATCTAAAAAGCAAAGCCATTAGAGACTTTGCTCTGGAGAAAATACAAACAGCCAAAAATCCGATTGACTATTTAGAACTGCTGATTTCTAATTACAGAAGTGGCGACTCGAAGCTACTGACCGAAATCGCCGAAAAGGCAAAAAATGAACACGAAATTGAGCGATTGGCAGGGATATACACAGCTATTTTCAAAAAAAACAACACCAAATCCTGTAAAAATCCCCTTGAAATCCTGTATAGCAAAATGAATTGTGCGCTTCACAGAAAAGATATCATAGAAGTCCTGCTGCATAACAACGTTCTCTCCGACACGATAGAAAAAGAACTTCACTATGACTGCAACCTGGAAACAAGGATGATAGCTCTTCAAGCTGGGTTGCAGCATCCTAGTGACCGTAATTTCTGATTAAATTCTCCAGCACCTTATTGTTCAAAGCCGTGGAGCACTTAGATATTATTATCTTTTTTCTTGAAAACAGTTCATTTGGCTCAACTAGGCTATAAATCCCTATATAATCATCAAACTGCAAAAATTTATTATTGATAAAGCAATAGTAACTTATAGACATGAGCTGTGATTTAGCATATCCATCTTTAAGTCTCCAACCACTATTTTCCTTGGTGAACTATTCGAGTAGAAAATCTTCTAAATTATGACTTTTATAATAATTAGCTACTTTGGAATCCAATAAAAAACAATCAGCGCTACTTAAAATACGCGTATCATCTACCTCTATTTTTTGGTTCAAAGCTAAATCCAAAAACTTTTCATAAGACAAGTTTTTCGGATTTTCACGATGAATTCCCCACAATGCAGGTTCATTAATCATAGCGACTTTGCCATTATTGCATCGAACAAAAAAGTCAAAATCAAATCTTGAGGGCGTTGTTCTGTCATCATAAGCCATTTCATAAATTATCCTTGAATCAATGCGCTTTGTATTCTTATTTCTAGAACAAGAGCTTAAAACGATGAACGCTATCAATATAAATTTTAACATATTTATTCAGATCATTCCGGATCAATCCCAACTATTTTCCTATTGCTAAGTTTGCTATTATCTGATTAATTTCTTGTTGTTCTTCAACAATCTCCGGATCAATCTGGATAACAGTGTCAATAGTGTAACTGCAATAAACTACTTTATTATCATCTGCAAAAATCCAATTAAAAAAAATTAACGCTTCGCCGCTATTTTCCGATGACGAGATATAATAAAGATAATATAAATCAAATGACTTGGATAATTAAATTTTGTCCACCCTCGGTTGGAAACAAATGATTATACTTCATAGCGGTTAATTTACAAAATTCTCTACACTTCCGATCATCAGATTCAAGGAGCCTTTTTCTACTGAGTTGTCGCATTAAGGTCGTTAGAACTCCTTCCTTATCTCCTCCGCAAACTTATTACCCTTTTCGGAATAAACAGCATGGAAAATGCAATGATGACCGTATTTGGACTTAGGAAAATGAAAAAGTCAACAGTTAAAAAAGCCACATCTCCCGACGTGGCCTTCACTTAAATAAACATAAACATATGAACCATCACCTAATCTAGCGGTTCCAACTAACTCTTATTTCACATTCACATTAAATGTAAACGTCGCCTGCACGGTTTTCGCTCCTTCGTACGTATACACCAGTGCCTGCTTAATGGTATATTTCTTTCCAGCTGCCAGAGCTCCCGGATATTGTCCGATGGAGAACGTTATCGTACTGGCGTTAAATTCCGAAAACAGGCCCGCACTGGCGCCCCAATTGGTGACTGCCCCAGCTGCAGTAAACCAATGCCCATAACCTGTGGCCGTATTGTTGGGATTTAAACTTCCATTTGGTTCCACGGCATAGAACTTAATTTTTCCGCTGCTCATCAAACCCGCCAGGTCTGCCGAAGGTATGGCCAAGGCCTCCCCTAGCTGCGCTGCATTGACGCTTACTTGCGTACCCGAATACCCTGTAGCATCTGCCGGGAAGCTCAGGTCATAATTCAATGCGATATCTTTGGGCTGACTGCTCACCTCATTGTATCCTGTAGCTGTTGTACCCTGAATTTTGATTTCGTAAGGCCATTGCTCATCATTGCTGTCGTCATCATCCCAGGCATGTGGCTGGTAAACAGAGGGGGCACCTGTGACAACAAACCAGAGGTTGCTGCAATTGGCCGGAACAGTAAACGCTACCGTATTCTCCGAGCCCTCCGTCCGATCACCATATACCCGCGTGCCGTCTTTCAATAATGCCACATAACCATAGCGCCATCCGGCACGGCTGGCATCCACCGGATTGAATCCAGCAGCATTCGGCAGTCCCTTAAAAGCTACCGAAACCTGGGTTCCCGCAGCCGGAACTTCCAGCGGAATCACATTGTACCCCGTAGTGCCCGGACAACGATCATAGGCAACGCGAAGACTACCGTTGGATTGACGCGTAAATTTGGTCGTCAGCTTACCGATATAATTCTTCCCATACTCCCGGATGCTGTTCAGGTCCCAGGTCACAAAGTGGGCCGCCGCATCATAGATTTCATTGTTGAACTGCTTCACATCGATACCCGTTATACGCATATAAGCCTGCACCGGATCTTCGGGTTTTAAAGCTTCGCGCCAGATGCGGCCAATCATATCGATCCCATGTTTGCTGGTCCAATACCAATGGATGAAATAGCTGGCATAACGATATTTCTCGTGATGAATATGACGATGATAATTTTCGGTATAGACGGGAAAATCGGCTCCCGAAAATGCCTGTGCGGGATAGGTTTGGTAGGCCTGCCATTGCGCGGTCTGCTCCCAGAACCCGTTGCCGCTGGTTCCGCCGTAGCCGTAACGAAATCCATGTCCGCCTTTCAGATCGGCAAATACCTGATATTGAAAACTGTGCCCGATCTCGTGCGCAATTACAGAACCCACCGGTTTACAGGTCGCCGGATTAATCCACAGTGCCCCTATTGTATCGTCGTAACCGCCACCATACGCCATCCATTCTGTCGTATAATGCACAAAAATCATCATTTTGTATTTATCCAGATTGGATCGGTTCACTTTGCGTTCTGCAAACTTCAGCGTGCCGACGTTCAATGCGTAGAACTGTTCGGCCTTGGCCAAAAGATCATCAATATCGACGCGATATTCTTCAGGTACGGTGTTCGCATTGGGATCGTTCTTCCCGTAGCTTGCCCCCCAGAACACAATAAAATGCTCCGACTGACGGCTCCGCGAATAGGACCATTTGCTCCCTTTATCGTTATAATCCATGCCTTCAAATTCTTTGGGCTTATAAATCTTCAAAGAATCTGTTCCCACAGTAACGGGCGGCGTGGTGACCTCTTCCTCGACAGGAAGCGCTACTTCTTTTTTGCTGCATCCCTGCGAAAGGAAAACAAGTGCTGAAATCAGCGTCAGCAGGACTTTATGCAATACTATACTTTTCATCATTTGAGCGTTTAATAGGTAGAGATCAACTATGTGTAATGGTCAAAAAACGGAAGCGAACGGTATAGGTACCACTTCGGTAGAATTTGATGGTCGATACGGGGTTAAGATTACGTCCCAGCGTAGTCGCCGTACCTACAATGCGGTAATAAGAAATGGGATCACCCGACCAAAATTCTGTGCCTACATAAGTACCGTTCATGATGGGATACACCAGACCCGAAACATCTGGATAGCGATACACCAAGCCCGTATCGGTAACTTCCTCCGGATAGTAAGGCGACCAATTTTTGAATGTCGGCCGGTCCCCACGTTTGATGACCTCGCCTTTTTTAGGATTGAAGGGCTTGCCGTTTTTATCTTCCCATTGGTATACAATTTTGTTTTCTCCTTCCGCCTGATGCTCTACGACGATCTCATAGTCTGTATACGGTAGAAAATTGGATTCGGCCCCGTAGTCCGAACTCGTGCACGACTTAAATAAAATATCTTCCTTCTTAGCACCGATGACATTAAAGTCCAGTATATTCTTAAATTTTTTCTGTCCGGCGACATTGCTCACCTCCACATCGATCGTGTATTGTCCCGGGGTCACAAATTGCGTCGCCTGTGTAAAACCCACGCGACCACCGGTCGCATTGAGCATCATCGGTGGATATTTAGCTTTGCCGATCTTGGCATTCAACAGATCCAGGGTGGTATCCCGCCAGGTGATCTCCGCCAGGTAGGTGGATATCTCATGCTCTTTTGAAAATTCTGTTGAGAGCTCGCCGGTTTCCTTATTTCTTACCGCAAGCAGATTCACGGTCAGCGGGGTTGTGCTTCCATTGGCAACAATGGCATCCGTGTACACCACTGCCCCCTGATTGACCTGCAGATTCTCCACATTATAGCGTATATTTTCACTTAAATAGCCTATTTGATCACTCTTGCAGGAATCCAATAGCCCGAGGGATAAACCTGCTAAGCCGATTATAAAACTTCGTTTTTTCATCTGTTTTATTTTTTCATGTGTGACGAAACCATCCGGTTGATTCAGCACTGCCGCGGAATCCATCCAGCTAGTTTCATAATTTATTTGATCTTAATGTTGAATACAAAAACAGCATTCAAATCACCCTTTGTTTTCGACTTGTACACGAGGGATTGTCGTACCGTATAGGTACTACCCACCGTTGTTTGCCCTGGATATTGCAGTATATTAAAGGTCATCGTTGAGGTTGCCAGCTCAGATACAATGCGTGCATCGGCACCCCACGAACAGGTCTGCCCTTTGGCATCGAACCAGTGTCCTGGTGCGTTCGCGGTACTGTTTGCATTTAAGTTACCATCAGGCTGCACGGCATAATAGGTGATGTCCTTGCCTACCAATGCGGATATTGCCCCACTCTCTACGCCATAAAAGCGTGCTAAACGCGGAAGCAAAACGTCTACTGTGGTGCCAGTATAACCGGCGGCATCGTATTTAATGCTCAGGTCGTAGGTAAAAGTCAGTGTAGCACCAGTTTCTACAATTTTAGGCCCCGTGAGGATCCGCGGCACAAAATCGCCGATAAACGTATGTGTATTGGCCAATACATTCAGCGTTGTTCCTGAAGCCATTTTTATCCCGGTTGTCTGACAATATACTCGCATATCCGCCTGATCATCTTCTTTGACCGTCACAATACCGTCTGGACTGATCTGATCGGCCTCGCCACGCACTTTCACGTAGTACAGGTAATAAACGGGCTGTGAGGACCAGGCTGCTTTGGGCTGCTTTTGCTTATGATAGAAAAATCCACCCACATTGGCCGCATTGCTGATCGTCGTATACGCTGTGCTGGCCGTTTCCAAATTGTAAGGGGCATCGTTGTAGATGTATGCCCTGACCGAATCTACAGGGATTTCGTTGAGAAACTGGTCAAAAGAATACTGTGCATTTTCGTCCACATACTTTACAGAGTCTGCCTTCTGTTTATAATAACGGTTGACCGAATAATCCGAAGGCGCCCAAAAGGTTTTCGCCTTGTTGATTTCGTCTTTGAGTTTAAAATGGTCAATCACCAGCAGCAAGGTATCAAACATACCATTGGGATGGGCGGCCAGGTAGTCGTAAGTAGACAGATTCACTTCCGCTGTATGGAGACCGTCATCCGTCAGATAAGCCGCTTTCTTGCAGCCCACCACTGTCAGTCCAAAGGCCAACAGCAACGCAAAACGATATAAGGTTTTCATTTTTTTCAAGTTTAATGGTTTACATATTGACAGTTCCCCAGTAGGACGTCTGATTAAGCAACGGATTGGCTGCGAGCAATGTTGGGTCAAACGGCCAAAAATATTTCTTCGCATTAAATTGCGCCTGGTTCATTTTACTTTCTGGGAATTTATAGACATTAAAATGCTTATATAGCCTAATGAGGTCGTAATACCGATGGCCTTCCAAAAATAGCTCGCGCGCCCTTTCATCAAATATCGCCTCAATAAGTGGCTCCTCGCTTTTATAGGCAGGCAGTCCTGCTTGCGTCCGGATTTCATTTAAGATGGTTTCTGCTTCACTATTCTTCCCTATCGCCGCCAACCCTTCCGCCATGAGGAGCTTGATATCTGAAAACCGAAAAATGATGATGTTATTTTTAAATACCGCATTCGCATTGGATGTATTATTGGAAAACTTGACGTTCGCATATTTCGTACATAGCGCATAGCTACTGTTATAAGCAATATCAAACACACTTTTAAACCGTTTGTCATTGTCGTCTTTAAATAGCGTTTTAATATAATCCGGACTGATTCTTAACAGCGGATCAGTTAAAGGCCGAAAGTAAGGCCCTGCCAGCGAAAAGTATCCAATTCCTGAGTTTGTACCCTCATTTTCTCCGTTTTGCGAGATTTCAAAAATACCTTCATTAGATTTTCCCTGATAAATACCGCGATAGTTCAGGCTATCCCTACCCACAAAAGAATATTGGCCGCTTTCCAATACCGATTTCGCCGCATCGATACATTCAGCATATTCGCCTCTCCAGGCACTGAGATGCGCCTGAAGCGCAAGTGCAGCTCCCGTATTCCCACGCAGCGCAAAATCATCTTGGTCGATATTGTCCCATTGGAGCAAAGTCAATGCTTTGGATAGATCAGCCTGGCTCTGATCCAGCACATCGCTCTCTTTGCTTGCCGCAAGATTTACGGCACTGATTGGCAGTACGGATTCTGTTATAATTGGGACAGTACCCCAAACCCTCGCCATATAGAAATAGGCAAATGCACGTACAAAATAAGCCTCACCGATATAATAATCCCGAACAGACAGGTTATCAAAGGCATTTTCGTCCATCTTGGGCAGTCTTTGGATTACACGGTTTGCCTGGTCGATGGCCTGATAGAAGATATCATAGCGCCGTAGCTGATAGGCAGGCCGACCAGTTTCCAGAGCTGCAACCGGCGTATTGAGCTGCATATTGACAATCGGCGTAAATTCTGGATTGGTCGAAGAATTAATTTCGTCCGTGAGCAAATCCCCATACACATAGAAAGCCATGCCACTACCTTGGTTCAAGGCCTTACGCAAAAGCGCATACATGGCGTTGGTTGCGCTATTGGCATCTTCCTGTGTTTTCCAGAAGTTTTCATCTGTTGCCGAACTGACAGGCTCAATATCCAGGAACTTGGAACAGCCCGAAGCGAGGTACATGAAAGCACTCAGCATTAAAAACAATATTTTTCTTTTCATCTGTAAATAATTTTAAACCACCGTTATCCGATGGTACTGACATGATTAAAATGTAACATCCAAGCCTATAGTCCATTTCTTGGGGATTGGATACCCATTGCCCGTTGAATAACCGTTGGCTTCCACAGCTTCCGGGTCTGGCACCGAAGACCAAGCTTTGACAGCCACATTATCCACCACCCCGTAAATGCGAAGCATTTTCAATTTAAGTTTCTTGATCATCGCCTGCGAAAAGGTGTAGCTCAGCTGAATATTTTTCAAGCGTACAAAACTGGCATTTTCCACAAAAGTGCTATTGGCAATGTGCCAATTGTCTACCGTATTGCGAAACAAGTTTGGGTATTTGGTCTGATCCCCTTCTTTCATCCAGAAATCACTGGGTTTAAAATCTCCCGCGATCGCGGAGTTGGTTCCCCAGGTATTGTACAGGGCAGACGATCCCGCATCCTGCAATTTATCCGACAGGTAACCATTCCACAAGGAGCGTCCGAAAACAAAGCTCACCAAGGTAGACAAGCTAAAATTCTTGTAGGAGAACTGGTTGATAAATCCACCTACGAAGTCAGGGTTTGGATTTCCCATATCAATTTTATCGTTGTAATCGATGATGTAGTCGCCATTGACATCCCTTCGGCGCGGATCACCAGCCTGATAAAGGACCGATTGATTAAAATGAGCTATTCGTCTTCCCGTCAGCGGGTCGATAGGCACATCCGCATTGGTCGCATATACCCCGTCCACATCCCATACTTTAAATGGAAAAATAGGCTGACCAACATTCAAGGCACGTTGCATCCAAGGTGGTCCCACCTGTATTTCCTTTCCGCCGTCAGGAAGACTAGTGACATAATTTTTATTATAAGCCATATTGAAATTAGTGGTCCACTGGAATGCCGACTCAGGAGCCATATTGCGGGAGATGATCGTCATTTCCACGCCACTGTTTCGCACACTGATAAAATTGTTGGAGACCGTGCTATATCCCGAAGTAGCGGGCATCATCAGGTCGTATACCAACTCTTTGGAATCGCGTACATAAAAATCAGCAGTCACCGTAACCCGATCGCGCAGCAGGTTCATATCGAATCCGGCATTAAACTGGGGCGAGCGCTCCCATCTGATGGTCGGTGATGTCGCCGCCGCCGCATAATTTGGCGATACCGCGGGCTTACCATTATATGAAAGTACCGAACCAGCGATACCATTTTCCAACACCGCTCCCGCATAGGATGCATCAAAAGTCAAACCCGTGTAGCGTGCGTAGTATGAGCCCGGATCACGTCCCGTTATCCCGTAGCTACCCCGTACTTTAAAAAAAGATATCGCATTTTTGATTCCCTGAAAGAAAGGTTCTTCCGAAAGCACCCAGCCGGCAGATATAGAAGGGAAAATCCCCCATCGGTTGTCCTTACTGTAGCGAGAAGACGCATCCATGCGGTAACTCGCAGAAAGCAGGTATTTATCCTTATAATCATATCCAAAGCGGCCGAACAAGGATACCCGCGATCGTTCGCTGATGGAAGTCGTCGCATATAGATCCGGTCCTGAGGGGATACCGGTTACGGTTTTCACATAATTGCCATTGTCGTTATAACCATACATATAGTTTTCGTTGGAAGTATTGCGTTCCATACCGGTACCCAAAACGGCACTAAAATTATGGGTATTCTGAATGCTCTTGATGTAATTAAAATAAGTTTCCCATTCCCAGCGCTTATTTTGATTCACCCAGTTCTGCGCAAAGTTTCTGTATCCCGTAAGCAATTGAGGACGAAACAGATCACGCGTATTGTTATTCACATTAAAAGAAAACTGCGAGCGCAAGGTCAGGCCATTGATCAAAAACTTTTTGAGTGTCCCGGCAAAGTTTCCATTCAGGCTAAAGGAATTATCCCGATCCATCATCCCATCGTAGCGCCCCGTATAGATCTGTTGGTCTACGTCCGTTATCTGGTAGAAAGAAGAAGGAAATCCCCAGGTATTAAATGGATATTTCTGATCGTCTCCCGAACCATGTTTCGCTTTTGTAAACCCTGCGAACAAGTTGGTCTCAAACTGGAAATTGTCGGTAGGATTGGCCTGCAACATCAGGCGTGGCGTCAGGTTTTCATTTTCAAAGCCCATCATTACCCCTTGCTCATAATAACGCTGCGCCGAGAAACGATATAAAAATTTCTCCATGGTGGCCCCGATACTCACATTCACATTGTTGATATTGGCCGACTGCAGAAAAAGCCCCTGCCAATCGGTATTATTGTTAAATGCCGGATTTAAACTATCCGTCAACATGGGGCTAATCGATCCATTGTTAAACCAGTCATACGATCCCCCCTGATACAGCAAATTCATTTTCAGCCTGCGCTCCGCAGCTCCCACGGTGATAGGCTTCATCGCCGGACGGCTGGAGACCCCGTTGTATGCGGAGATCCGTATTTCGGGTTTACCATGCGCCGGGCGTTTGGTTTTGATGATAATGACCCCATTTGCGGCACGAGCGCCATAAATAGCCGATGCCGAGGCGTCTTTCAGGATATCGACAGATTCAATATCATTGGGATTAATGGCCTGCAGCGGGCTTGCGTTACCGTAGGCAGAGCGGATATCACTCACATCGTAGATAATATTGTCGATCACATACAGCGGTGCCTGCAACTGGTTGTCTGCTAATCCCAGGTTGCTTGTTCCACGAATATTAACAATGTTATTGGTTCCAGGTTCACCCGAAGTACTCAACACCGTTAGTCCGGCAACACGGCCCTGTAACATGGCATCAAAAGTCGCATAAGGCGTATTTTCAAAATCCTTACCTTTTACGGTAGAAATAGCCCCCGTCGTCTTTCGACGCTGCACATCCTGATAGCCCATGACGACCACCTCATCCAGTCCCGTCCCATCTTCCTTCATGGTGATCTGAAGCGTATTTTCGCCATCGCGCAGCTGTTTTTCCTGCCGCACATAACCAACGGAACTAAAAATCAAGGTTGGATTTGCCGATTTAAGCTGCAAGCTGAATTTCCCATCAGCATCTGTCTTTGAAGCATTCCTGATGCCTTTCTCTAAAATACTCAGATCAGACAGCGGCATACCCTTTTCGTCTTTAACGATCCCCGTGACCGTTCTCTGTTGTTGCGCATACAGCTGTTGACATACGAACAGCAGCAACATAAAAATACCCGTTAAGCATTTTTTTGGAAGATTTTCATGCATAGTCATAATTTCGTTAAGCAGGTTTTCAGTTTAACACACTATCATTTAAACATTTACCTCGTCAGACAAATGCCTTCCCTTTTTTTAGAAAAGGGATGTTCCAGCATGTTAAAAATTGATTAGTTATACTTTCTGTAACAAAAATAGTACTTCGAAATAGCGGTTTTCGGTCAGATCTTATCCACTCATTCTAGCATTTTAACAAAAGAAAAAGAAGCTTTCGGGCGCGGTATAGGGTTTCGAAAAATGGCATTAAACAGCTATTCCGTCTAACCATAACAGCGGTATTTACCTGCAATAGTTAGACGGATATAAAGGAGAGCGGAAAATGGACAGGAAAATGGGGAACTTCTAAAACACCTCACTAATCGTACAGATAGTTTCTGTAGTTCCGGACATATATTTTAGGCGATATTCCCAAGATATTCCGAAAAACGCGATTGAAGTTAGTGATGCTATTGAAGCCAGCATCATACGCTATTAAAGATATCGAATCGTGCCTACCTAAACCCAATAATTTACAAGCTTCCCGGATACGCAATTCATTCAGATAGGCTACAAACGTCTTTCCGGTACAATTTTTAAAATATCGGCAAAAAGCATGCGGCGTAAGGTTTGCCTTTTCAGCTATCTCATCCAAGCTGATATCCTCTTTAAAATGCTCTTCCAAAAATTTACATAATTTTTCAATGCGGAAAGGTTTCGTTAACTCGTTTTTGGGCGATTGTACGCCAGAAAGTGGTTCCAGTTCAGCGAATACCTTACTCAGTGATTTTAACAAGTAGAAAAAATTCACGAGTTGATCCAGGAAGTCAGACTTTTGCAGTATTTCAATCAGATAACTTACCTGTGGCAGATGTTTCGTCGGAACTTTAAATCCCCGCTGACATTTATTCAGAAAATCGAGCAGATTTCGAAGTTCGGGCATCATTGACATCGGAGACAATGCGCCATTTGTACTAAAAAAGCAAGAAACAGACCGCACAAATCCGCCCGCGATAAAACTTTTAAAAACATGGGCCTGATTTGCTCCCAGAAGAAAAATGTCACCGGGCTGAAAATCATGTACATTATCGTCGACGAATAGTTGGCCGATACCCTCTTTAATCCAAATTAATTGGTATTCTTCGTGACGATGCATATACGGATAAAATTTATCCAGTACATCTTCTTGAATATAAATAGATCTATCCTGAGGAGCAGGAACTTTAAATTGAACTGGCTTCATAACAATTTAGATTTAAATAAATGTCTATATGACATTAAATATACATCAGCCAATCTAGTCTTACAATACCGAAATAGAAGTGGTTAAAATTAGGCTATAAAAAGTTATAATATGCACAGAAATAGGAGCAAATCAACACATGTTTTTTACTGGATCAAGAGGTTTTATAATCCAAACAACTGATAACAAACCTATTGAGCACTGTAACAACACTATTTCCCCCTGTTCAATACATTTCGGATATAAATCAATAATTCCGAACATACATAGACCATAAACACAAATATCAGGATGATTTGCGCGGCATCATTCCAAAAAGCTAATTTATCTATCATATTTTGGTCTATTTTTAAGTCTAACACTATTTCTCGCAATCTTAACACAGAAATAAATGATCAAAATTATATGAAGGAGCAGGCTGGCAGGTGTTAGTATAACTCCATAACCAGCCTCGTACCTGACTTCGGTATTCATTCGTGGATTATCTACACCTATTCCACCGTAGGGTATAGCTGTTTTATAATTGTAATTTTTTAGATGAACTAGCGAATCATAGTATTTAACATACTGCAATGAATCAGAATTTTCAGTTTCTTTTATATCCATTTTTAAGAAATTACCTTCGTACACAATTAAATAGTTGTAGTTTCCTTATTTTTTCAATTTCCATACACAGTCCATGGTACTAATATATGTTTTACAATAACTGGAACTACCCAAATTAAAAAATGAAGCGGTTTTTTATGGCTTTTTTTTACTGAAGCAAATTTATAACTTTATTTGCTAAGAAAATTACAGATACGCATCATTTATGGAAACATCAAGGACAATTCATAACCAGATAGAGGTCAAAAAGTCGTATCAGCAGATGAAAAAAATCAGTATTACTAAATTAGAGATAAGCACATGAAAAATTTCGAAAGAAACGGTAACGAGTACAAAATGAAACCTCAGTTAGGCACCTATGTTCCTTTGGTCGCTATATTTTCCATTATGGCAATTGTAGGTTTTGTCAAAATGCCGGAGTCTTCTTTTAAATGGTGGATGCTGGGTATTGTTGTCATTTTAATGATTTCCCTGCTGAGAGCTTATTTTATCATTGATATGGACAGACGGGAAATGCGCGTACGCAAAGGTCTTTTTGGCAGAGAGGTGACCTTTCCGCTGGAAAGCATACAAGGTTTTACGATCCACAAACTCAAACAATACGGCTTTATCACCGTCAGCGTATCGCTTCTTGCACGTTACCGAAATGAAAACGGCAAGGAAAAAAAAGCACAGCTGGCACAAAGCTACTTTACAAAACCAATACAGCGAATCTACGATGAGATAGAAGAGATTATCGGTGAAGGTTGAGTTTTAAAATCAATGATGCTTTTTTTTAATTATTTTATTCTTTGCGGCACTTTCAACGACGTGGAATCTTCTTCGATCTCGTAAATAATCTTCAGGATGCCCCCTTTATCTAGACATTTCTCTGTCCTGGATATTTCTGGCTCCAATTCCGAGATTTCAAATAATTTATAAGACTCTAAACCATACAATTCTGGTAAATTACCATGCTCAATATGTTCTAAATAATAAATTACACTGCAAATCTCTCTTTTATGATGTTTTGCAAAATCGGACATCGATACTTGAAATAACTTCTTAAAATCTTGTTGTATACCCACATTATCAGCGATAAAAAAAGAAGCAATATACATTTTGATAGCCTTTTGGTCTTGCTTATTTGCTATTACCCTATCACTGATTACGATATTAACCTCCTTATCAAGTTTGTTATATTCAATAGCGACATCTCCTTCCCCATCTTTTAGAACATAAACCTCTTTTTGATTTTGCCCTAACAAAAACAAAAAACTACTTATTAAAATCAGGACTTTCATCTCACTTATAACCGTTATTAAGAATAATATCTTTCGTTATTTATACGAACTTGATTCCTCAACTCCACACATCCGCTGCCTTTACTATCTATTATCTTCACACCTTGATATTCATCTACACTATTCTTTGGTTCAAAACCGAGTCATCCCCCCGGTAAGTATCTTTATCTTGGCCAACAAGATACCTTTTGCTTCCCTATTATTGTCTTTTAAATATTTCATTGGCGTCAACAAGTGTATAAATCCCTATGTAATCATCATACTGCAAAAATTTATTATTGATAAAGCAATATAGTTGGAAGGTGATGTTCTTCAGCTTCCACCGCTATTATGATAAAAGGGATTTTCTACACCTTTCAAAAAACATATATAACATCAGCCACCACCTATAAAGAACAACATGGCAGTTACTAGATCATTTATAAACACAATTATTTCTTTTAATACAGACCCCTCAGCAAACGAAGCCAATCGGACAATAGAAAAACTTGAATTCAAATTACAGGATCAACATTTCAGTCGGAATACAGACTTCTGGCTTAAAATTAGTAATTCAGCGCCGAAATTTCTAAATTTAATCGCTGATGACCGACCCAATAAATATAAAACGACAATTTCTAAATGCGCTGAAACGCGGAACAGGTGAGGCATATCTGATCATAAAGGACAATCCGAAAATTGACTTTTCGAATCAAATTATAAAAGGTGCCTTAAATATTTTCGCTTATGATGGACAGTGTGAAGGCGACCGGGCAACTTATATTTTTGAGATTATTTCCATTTCAAAAAAGAAAGACAAAATCCGTAAAGCCGTTTTGCAAGGTTTAGCGACAGAACACGACGACACTTGGAATTTGACGCATCTCTTTGCCCTGGCGAAACTCTATGCGCAGCAAAATGACACGGAAGCAAAAGAAGCGATATACAACCGGTTTTTAAACAATCCGATTGAAGGTTCTGATTGGGTGGGAGCATCGGAAATATTAGAACTTGACGGACTAGAAGGCTTATTTTACGTTGCCGAGAAATTTGGAAAATACATTGAACAAAATCCTGACGACTGGCAAGACGATGGGATAATTACGCGTTTTCAAGCAGAAAACCAAAACATACAGGTTGCTGAAGAACTTAAAAAGAAAGCCCGGACCAATAAGTTCATCCATATTTACCTTGACAACATACAGCGAACAGAAATAAACCTGAAAGCCCAGCGGACAAAACCCCAACAATACAACGACATCGTTGATGAAGTTTTAAATAGTAAGCCCTGTATTTCTTTTGCAAGAATCAGAAAGCTAACAGAAGAAGAGATAAACACTATCGCAAAGCATCTTTTGAAAGAAACAGACTCGGCAAATATCGAATGCCTTTTGGATATTTTTGACTTTCACAAATTTCCTTACGATAGTCAATTCATTTTAGACTTTGCTAAACACAAGCGAACAAGTAAAAACAGCATAGCTGAAAATGCAATTCACGCGCTCAAACATCTAAAAAGCAAAGCTATTAGAGACTTTGCCTTGAACAAAATACAATCCTCCAAAAATCCGATTGACTATTTAGAATTGCTAATTCTCAATTACAAACGTACCGACTCGAAGCTGCTAGCCGACATCGCAGAAAAGGCAAAAAATGTACACAAAATTGAGCGATTAGCAGGAATATACACCGACATTTTCAAAGAAAATAAGACAAAAGCCTGTAAAAAACCACTTGAGATTCTGTATAGCAAAATGAATTGTGCGCTTCACAGAAAAGGGATAGTAGAAATCCTACTGGATAACAACGTTCTGTCCGATAAAATAAGAAAAGAACTTAAATTTGACTGTGATCTGGAAACACGGAAATTAACGAATTAAAAATATCAATTTGCTACCTCGCTCCCAACTCTTCGGCCAGCGCCTGTAAGTTTTGGTCAGCTTCTTCAAATCGGTTGAGTTCAATCGCATTGGATTCGGTAACAGCTTCGAGCAGGGCACGTCCCTCCTTAAAATCCATATAAGCCATGACGGTATCGCCACCCCACATCCAATCGAAAATCAGGGCAAAACCATCCAAAGCATAGCCCTCCAGCTGCTTTAAAAGAGCTAGCATCGGCAATATTTCTTGATAGTTTTCACTGAAATTCAGCACGGTGAATCTCCACCGTTGTTTTTCCTCGTCATAATGCTCCTTAGCACCATAAAATCGGTCCTTGAGCAGATTATCGAATACTTCACGAATGCGCGCTTGAGAATAACTTGGAATAACGTCCAAAGCTGTTTTACCATACATCTGCCGGCTCGCCCACCATCGCGACCAGTTATCATCATTGTTCGGGGAAATTGGCTGTACAGCAAAAAACTCGCCCAATCTCACTTTTTCTATTTGAATGCTTATGTAAAGGCTATCCAGTTCCATATCAAACTCATTTAAAATTTTTCACCTGTGTAAAGATCTTTTAATAGCAGATTCTCGAATTGACCAATACCTGAAAACATAATATTAATTCCCATGACACGCCCAATGGACTTGTTATAATTGGTAGCATATACCTCATGATTATTAATCAATAAGCTAACCCTTTTATTGACAACACGGAGTGTCAATGACCCTCCTTGTGTAAAATCATGTCCAAAAGCACGAAGGTCATTTTGCTCGCCGTGTTTCTTATTTTCAGAAAACTGATATCTTGTCCATACCGTACATTCTGGTTTGAAGATATTAAAACGATGCTGATCTAATTCTCCATATATGTTAACATCGATCTGCGAACAACGGACGCCAGTTCGATTTTCCGAAGTATGCAATTGAAACGAAAGTTCATAATTATCCCCATTTATATGGGTTGGTTTTATATTAGAAAAAGAGATAAAAAATGTCCTTAAGGTATCCACTCCCGCTTTAAAAGCATCGACAGCTGATACGGCTATTGCCTGTTGCTTATTTGTTATGTTAGGAGTAGCAATTGGATACACTCGGACGGTATCAAATTGATTAGTTCCTGTTACAGACCATCCCTTCGTCTGAAGATACACATACCCCGTATCAATTGCCTTGTTTTTATGCATCAACTTGGGGTAATACCTTCCAGGCATCTGATAGTAATGGCTAAGCATAGAACTCAAAAAAGGTTTCATTGGCCTGCCGTCACCAAATTCAATGGAAAAATTCCTTAAAGAATCTTGTAAAGATTCCTTAGATTTTAATTTAAAAATTGCAGAATGCGGTGTAATTCCTGTTGGATTAAGGCATGACAATGTAACTCCTGCAAACAATTTGTCCTGTTTACCGGTCGGTTTCATTATGATCAAGGTCAATATAAAAGCCAATGCCAAGAAAACCGAAGACATCAACCACATTGCCCGATTTTTTTTTTGCAAATCCGGCATATCATCCCTACTTGCGATCTTTGGCAAATCCAATTCCGGTTTATTACCATCTCGATTTTCAAAAGCTTCCCAATCGCTATAACCAACAAATTGAGCAAGCGCATCGCGGGTCGCTTTTTGGGGAAAGTAGCGTTCCGAAGTTTTAAACTTGCCAAAGATCCTTTTGAGCGTACTTTCACTCAGACGAATTTTTGTTTTTCTTGCAAGCAGCCTGCTCAGGTTTATATAATCGCCATTCGTCCATTCAGCGATCTGCTTCTCGCCGATCATATCGGCTATCAATTGACAACAGACATCAAGATTTTGAAAAAATGAGGAGTTTACGGCTTGTTCAGATTGGCTTTTCATTACTAATAACTGGTTATCTTTTAACATGTTAAACTGTTCAAAAATTTGAACAGCACTTTGAACAGGACAAGATTATGATCTGTCGTGAAACCCTTCATAATTTTACTAAACCAAACAAAACTTAAATCAGGTTGGTAAGTAACAATCTTTTTAAAAGTTAACCAAAGATAAACAAAAACATAAATTAGATGAAAAGAAAACTACTACTATTGGCGATGTTTTTGGGCCTGCAATACGCAGCATTGGCCCAAAATAAGAAGGTTTCGGGCAAGGTAATTGACGCTTTGACCCAGCAGGTGCTGTCGGGTGTCAGTATCACAGCTGAGGGGGCCAGGAGCGGAACGAGCAGCGATAAAAATGGTCTTTTTAGCTTGGAAATACCCCAGACTACATCAACTATACGTGCAAGCTATATAGGTTATCAAGAGCAGAACATTCCAGTTACCGGACAAGCTCTATTGATCGCATTGAAAAGTCAACAAAATGAATTAAGCGAAGTCGTAGTAGTGGGTTACGGTACGCAAAAGAAGAAAGATGTCACCGGATCGATTTCCACCATCGGTTCCAAAGATGTAGGTGGAAGGCAGACGGTACAAGTTTCCGAAGCTTTACAAGGTGCTGTACCCGGCGTTTCGGTGACTCGATCGAATGGCGCTCCAGGAGCCGGATCAAGTATCTTGATTCGTGGTATTACTTCGCTGAACAACAACTCGCCCCTCATTATTGTCGACGGAGTGCCTGTGAGCAATATCGACAATATCAATCCCAATGACGTAGAAAATATCAGTGTTTTAAAGGATGCATCTTCGGCTTCCATCTATGGTTCAAGAGGGGCTGCTGGCGTTATACTGGTGACGACCAAACGGGGGAAAAATGGAAAAAGTAGCTTAGACTATACGTTCGAATATGGTTTTCAAAAAGCAACGGCCATGCCGGAGTATGTTGGCATACAGGATTATTTCCGCTATTTCAATGAAAGATCGAGAAATGACGGTGGCACAAACATCCGAACAGATGAATTTATCGACACCTACTTGGACAACAACGCCAAAGATCCAGATGCTTTTCCCAACACAAATTGGCAAGACGTCGTTTTTCACAAAAACTATGCACCACGAAAACGTCATGATCTGGTGTTGACCAGCGGAACCGAAAAATTGAAAACAAAAGCCTCATTTGGCTATTCAAATTCAGATGCGCTATACGACAATTATAATTACGAACGATTTCTTTTCCGCCTGAATAACGACCTGCAGATCAGCTCAACGCTGTCAGCCAATGTGGATCTAGCCTATAAACGTACCAATATCAAAACACCAACTTACAACCCTATTTATGATGCCCGCATTTTCCCTTCGTTTTATGACGATTATTATGCCGATGGGAGATTTGCTCCGGGCAAGGAAGGTCTTAATCCCATTGCTAATGTACTGGAAGGCGGTACGTCCGCTGAAAAACTCAATCAGCTCCAAGGTCGTGTCGGTTTAAACTACAAACCGTTCAAGGGCTTGCTATTATCGGCGCTTGTCTCCCCAACATTTGACTTTGATAAAAGTAAGACCTACAATAAACAAATAAAGTACTACGATAAAGAAGACCCTGCCCGACAAATCTATGTGCGCGGCGCCTCGACAACCTTATCCGAATCACGAACCGAGCGCTATGCCATCAATGGACAATTACTTGCCAATTATACGACAAGCATAGCCGATGATCATCATGTGGATGCGCTTCTAGGGTATGAGGAAAATTATGACAATACCGAAAATCTAGGAGCCGCTCGCGATGGATTTCCGTTATTGGGCTACCCCTATCTTGATGCTGGCAGCACACAGCTGTGGAGCAATTCTGGAAATGCCCGCGAGGCCGGCCTACATTCCTACTTTTCACGTATACAATACAATTACAAAAACAAATACTACTTGCAGGGTAATATCCGGATTGACCAGTCTTCCCGTTTTGCGAAGAAATATAGAACCGCAACCTTTCCATCATTTTCTGGCGGTTGGGTATTGAGCGAAGAAAAATTTATGAAAGGTCTTAACTGGATCAATTTCCTGCGTTTTCGTGGCGGCTGGGGACGCGCCGGAAACGAGCGTATTGGCGATTATCCATATCAAGCCAACCTGACGACGACAACCGCATTAATCTATCAAAATGGTGTTGTTGTCCCTGTTGTAGGTGCAGGCCAACAAGTCTATGCCATCCCCGATATCAGCTGGGAGACCACACAAAGTACCGATTTAGGCCTAGACGCCGCGCTTTTCAGCAACAAATTAAATATTGCAGCAACCTATTACCGCAAAAAAACATTTGACATCTTACTACCTTTGGATATTCCACTATATGTGGGCTATGACAAACCCAATCAAAATGCAGGGACACTCGCTGTAAATGGATGGGAACTTGAGGCGACCTGGAAATCAAAAATTGGTCAGCTGGGCTATAGTATTGCAGTCAATGCGTCCGACGCAAAAAGTAAAATTGGAGACCTGAAAGGCACGCAGACCCTCGGTGATCAGCTCATCCGGGAAGGTAGTGAGTATAACGAATGGTTTGGCTACCGCTACGATGGTATTTTCCAAAGTATAGACGAGGTAACTGCCGGGCCCGTCGCCAATGCATCCACGAAACCCGGTGACTTTCGCTATGTGGACACCAATGGTGATGGAAAAATCACACCGGACGATAAGGTTACTTTAGGCGGAGCATTACCCCGTTATCAGTACGGCGGTAATATCCGACTGGATTACAAAGGATTTGACTTTGCTTTGGTATTTCAAGGTGTAGGAAAAAAATTAACAAGACGGACTTCAGAGTCCATTCAACCATTTTTGAGCGCTTTTGGAAATGTCCCTATAGAAATGGTCGGTAAGTTTTGGAGTACCAACAATACCGAAGAACAAAATCTAGCGGCATTCTATCCACGTCTATCCAACAACTCCAACCCACAAAATTATGCGCTATCGGACCACTGGCTGATGAACGGCTCCTATTTTCGCTTGAAAAACCTGACGCTAGGATATACGCTTACACAAAATTTTATCAGTAAAGCAGGCATTCAATCATTGCGAATCTTCGCCTCCGCAAATGACCTGTTTTCGCTCAGTCATTTTCCGAAGTACATTGACCCGGAGGCGGGAAATTTTTCCTATCCTATTGTAACGACCTACATGTTTGGCGCGAGCGTTAGTTTTTAGCAGAAACAAATTCTTATAGCATTATAAAACGTAAAACACGATGAGAAAGATATTCATTTTTATGACATTAGGCCTAATGTCATGCAATAAACTCGATTTAAACCCTTTGACAGGGCCATCTACAAGCACCTTTTATGCCAATCAGGCTGAGCTTGAATTAGCGGTAAACGATTTGTACCGATCTGTCTTTTGGGAGAATGACAACGAGCTCTTTAGCGATAACGAATGGCATCGTGCACAGTTGACCAATGCTGTCATCGGTGGGACGATGAATGCAGATGATGCAGCTGTACAAACCTTTTGGCTCAACAGCTACAAAGCTATTGCCAGAGTGTGCTCCTTTTTGGAAAATAAAGACCGGGCTGCGGGCAATACACCTGCTGCTGTACTTACACGGCTTGAAGCCGAAATGAGATTGATCCGCGCTTACCAGTACGTAAGACTTGTTACGCACTTTGGAGATGTTCCCCTAATTACCAAAACACTATCGTTGGAAGAAGCCGGCACCATCACCAGGACCGATCAAACGACAATAGCCGACTTTATCTTTTCGGAACTGGATTTTGCAGCCACGAACCTTCCTGCTAGCTATCTCAATTCCGATATCAAAAGGCTGACCAAGGGAGTCGCTTTTGCGATCAAAGCAAGGGCGGCGCTTTATATGGGAAAATACGATCTTGCGCGCGATGCCGCACAGGAAGTCATGACTCTAGCAAAAGCGGGAACTTACGCACTCAACCCCAGTTTCCGAGATTTATTCTTAAAAGCCGGTGAGAGCAGCAAAGAACTTATCTTAAGCTTTCCGAGAGATCAGGCGCAGAAAGTATTTAATGGTTCAGAATATGTCAAGGATTTTATTTCCAGGACAGCTGGCGGATATGGTGCCGACATACCAACTAGGGATGTCGTGGATGCTTTTGAATGTACGGATGGTCTGCCGATCGATGAGTCTCCACAATACAATCCACTCGACCCTTTTAAAAATAGGGATCCTCGTTTAAGATCAACTGTCGTCGAGTTTAATACCTATTGGCTTGGAAACAATTATACACCCCATCCCGATTCACTGCAGGTATGGAGCAACAAACTTGGCCGCAAAGTGACGAATAATGACAGCCGGGCGGTGGCGCAGTTTGCCAGTTACACAGGCTTCCTTTGGAAAAAAGGTATCGACCAGACTTGGCCTGACCGGTTGGTAGAAGATCAAGATGTCTACATTATCCGTTATGCCGAGATGCTATTGACCTACGCCGAGGCGAAGATCGAACGCAACGAAATCGACGCCACTGTATTGGATGCACTCAATCAGGTGCGCGCCAGAGCCTATGGTGTATCCGTGACACAGACCACGGACTACCCTGCGGTGACAACCATGATGCAAGCCGACTTAAGAAAAATTGTCCGTCGGGAAAGACGGGTCGAATTTGTTCGCGAAGGACTCCGATACATGGACTTGATCCGATGGAAAATAGCCGAAAAAGCACTCGCAAGACCTGTGATAGGCTTACCAGACCCTCAAGCCCAAAACAGGTCAAAATGGCCTTTTCCAGGAACTACCCCGATTGATGATGATGGTATCGCAGACTACAGCATCTTCGGCACGGACGTCAAAATCCTTAACGAACGTAAATTTGATAAAAGTAGACAGTACCTATGGCCAATTCCTGCGATCGAACGGCGCCAAAATCCCAATATCGAACAGAACCCAAATTATTAATCCCCGATTAACATACATATGAAATTAAGATCAATGTTACAGCAGAGCGCACTAGTAAGCACATTCCTATTTTTATGCGCCAATGTGGAAGCGCAAAACAAGCCACTGAAAGTCAGTGGCGTTTACCCCCATCTAGCGACCTTCAATGAAGGTTGGCCCAAAACTGAACAGGAAAAGAAGAAAGGTGGTCAGGGCTATGAAAATGGTATTGGCGCTATCACTCCCTGGGCAGGGAAGCTTTGGATGGTCACTTATTCACCCCATGAGCCCCATGGTAGTGCTGACAAGCTCTACAGCATAGATAAAAATCTTCAGGTGACGATTCATCCCGAGAGTATAGGCGGAACACCGGCAAACCGGATGATTCACCGCGAATCCAATCAATTGATCACCAGCAGTTATTTTATTGATGATAAGGGCAAAGTACGAGTCATACCTTTCTCGGTCATGCCCGGACGGATGACCGCTACCGCAAGGCATCTTTCCGATCCAAACAACATGGTCTATTTTTACGATATGGAAGGGATGCTGTACGAAGTGAACGTAAACACCCTATCCGTAAATAAGCTCTTTCACAAACCCGTTCCGGGCTGGCATGGTAAAGGTGCCTATACAGCGCAAAACAGGCTTGTAGTGGCCAATAATGGCGAAGAAGCGGTATTTAAGATCGGTAAAGAGATGCTCAAGGCAGGCGATCTACCACAAAATGAAGAAGACAAAGGTGTATTGGCCAGCTGGGACGGAAAAAAATGGGAAATCATCGAACGAAGACAGTTTACAGACGTCACTGGCCCCGGAGGTATCTATGGAAGTCCTGACGATAAAACCCCACTGTGGAGCATTGGCTGGGATAAACGTTCGGTCATACTCAAACTACTTGACAATGGACAGTGGTACACCTATAGATTGCCAAAAGCAGCCCATACCTACGACCATCGTGGCGGCTGGTATACCGAATGGCCTCGTATCCGTGAGGTCGGCAACGGCAAAATGCTGATGGACATGCATGCCATGCTATACGATTTCCCCAAGACATTTTCTAAAGCACATAGTGGAGGTATTCGTCCAGTCAATACCCACTTGCGTTACATTCCTGATTTCTGTAGCTGGAACGACCAGATCGTGATTGCTACAGATGAGACCACCGTACTCGAAAATCCATTGGCCGGACGCTCTCAATCCAATTTGTGGTTCGGGCAATGGAACGATCTCCAAACCTGGGGAAGCCCCACTGGCTGGGGAGGTCCCTGGATGAAAGACCAGGTGAAGGCCAATATCCCCTCTGACCCCTATCTAATCAATGGTTTCGATCAAAAGGTACTTCACCTGAACACCAATAAAGAAGCCATGCTGACCATTCAAATTGATATAAATGGAAATAATGAATGGAAGGATTACAAAACGCTTACCTTGAAGGCCAATGTTTATCAGTATTACCTCTTACCAACGGGCCTGAAAGCGAACTGGATACGCTTTAAAGTAAACAAAGATTGTCGTGCAACTGCGTTTATGCACTTTACAGGGAAACCACAAACGTCCGACCCAGCTATGTTCAAGTCGCTCTCTGACATCAACAGCGCGGAAGCAATTCATAGCAATATCATCCGACCGGCCAATTTCAATAAGAACCTTCAGGTTTTGCAAACCGATAGCCACACATATGCTGAGATCACGGAAAATCTAACAGCAGCCTCAAGTGTGGCCGATAGCAGTGCCCAGCTTCTTCGTCTTGGACAGTTTGCCAAGAGTTACACCAGTGATTCAGCTTCAATCATCATAAAAGATGCTACTGGAACCTTTCGTATCCCTAAAGGTTCCAGCAATTACGAGCATTTTGCATATCGGGACAAAAGAGAAATTGAATCCGAAAGATTCATGCTTAATATCAGCGGAACCTTTTATGAAGTCGGACGGGAAAGTGGTTTTCTCGCATTGCGACCAGTCACCACCCACAATAAGAAAATTATCGATTTCTGTACCTGGAGAGGATTGTTAGTATTTAGTGGTGCCCGTAAAAACGCTCAACCCGATGGTCAGTATTTTGGAGATCGCAACAATGGTCTGTGGTACGGCGCTGTGGACGATATGTGGAAAATGGGCAAACCCCGTGGCGAAGGCGGTGTCTGGAAAAATACAGCAGTCAAAGCACATAGCCCTTCCCTACCTTACCTTATGACGGGCTATGACCAAAAATCCGTTAAGCTGAGTGCAGATAGAAATACAAATATCACCTTGGAGGTAGACTATGACCTGACAGGTTTTAGCACCTATGAGACCATCCATATTCCTGCCGGCACAACTGTCGAACACAAATTTCCAAAAGGCTTCAGTGCGCATTGGGTCAGAGCGATTTCGGATCGTGAATGTCAGGCTACAGTATGGTTTAGCTATCAATAAAATAGGCACACCATGTTAAAGGAAAAAAAAGCCATTCATTACCTCCTCAGCGCTCCCGTAATAGTTGCTGCACTGGGGTATTTCGTCGATATTTACGACCTGCTGCTTTTTGGAATTGTCAGGATCCCGAGTCTTACAGACTTGGGTCTTGACGAACAAGGGCTTTCGGAAGAGGGCGCCAGCATCCTCAATTGGCAGATGTGCGGCCTGCTACTCGGTGGAGTAGTTTGGGGTGTGCTGGGAGATAAAAAAGGGCGCCTTTCGGTGCTCTTTGGTTCTATCATTACCTACTCTATTGCCAACTTTGCCTGTGGATTTGTGCAGGATGTCACAACTTACAAACTCTTTCGATTTGTCGCCGGTATCGGTTTGGCCGGCGAACTCGGTGCAGGAATCACCCTAGTTTCCGAGAGCTTACCTAAAAAGCTACGTGCCATAGGCACTTCCGTTGTTGCAGGAGTTGGTTTGCTTGGTGCCGTAGCCGCCTATTTCACGGTCGAACTTTTTAGCTGGCGATATGCCTACTTTGCCGGAGGTGGCCTAGGATTATTATTATTGATTCTACGCATTGGCGTATTCGAATCAGGACTGTACAAATCCATGAAAGGTTTTGATGGGCTTCAAAAAGGTAATATTATTTCCTTCTTTACCAATAAGGACCGGCTGAAACTCTATCTCAAATGCATCGGAATCGGCCTTCCGACCTGGTATATCATCGGTATTTTGACCACATTTAGTAATGAGTTTGGCAAAGCAATGCATATAGCCGAGCCGATCAAACCTGGCCTCAGTGTCATGTGGTGTTATGTTGGATTGGCCCTGGGAGATTTTTTGAGCGGTTTCATTAGCTATTACCTCTCTTCGCGCCGCCGTGCCATTGCATTATTCATGATATTCACCCTGGCGGGAAGCCTGATTTATCTGTATGGTGGTATACAAAGCGCCACAGGACTATATATCATGTGTGGCTGGCTTGGTTTTGGAATTGGCTATTGGGCGATGTTTGTCACCATAGCCGCCGAACAATTTGGTACAAACATCCGGGCTACTGCGGCGACGACGATACCAAATATCGTACGTGGTACAGTCATTGGCATGACGACCTTATACGCTTTCTTAAAGCCATTTGTTTTTGAACTCCATGCTGCTGCAATAGTTGGTATCATTTGTTTCGCGATCGGTTTTTATTGCATCAATACTGTTCCTGAAACACATGATAAGGATCTGAATTTTATCGAGCCCGAATAAACGGGCTATACGATAAAAGCGGGCTATTTGCTTAGAAATAGCCCGCTCAATACCTATGGACAAATTTGATCCGTGTTTGAAAGAAGAACATCGTTCACCGCAAAAACCGGCTCTACCTTCCTGACAGTTTAATCTTTCCATCGCCATCAAAATCCGTATTATCCATCGCTCTTTTTAGATTCAACTGCTTCAATGATAAGCCTTCCTGCAATGTCAAGTCCGTCGCTTTTACCCGAAATAATGGATAAGATAAGGGTTTTTCGCCCCATTCGAGTACAAAATGGTATCCATCCACGATCTTTTGATAATCATCGGTCTTAATGATCAAAATATTGTGAAAGGTTTGCTCTGGTCTAGCAGCATCGCTATCTTTAGAAATGCCCCTTGCTTTGTAGGTGGCGACAAACTTATAATAGTGATATTTGCCATTTACCGGATTAAACACCAATTCTCTACTGTTATTTTCCTTGATCAAGTCCGCAAACGAATTTTCAAAATCATCCAGCATTTTATAGTTAAAATCCGTATTGATCTTATTGGTGACCAATATATAGTTTTTTTCATCTTTGGTCGCTAGATTGTCTTTCGCTTGATTTTGCGCAGCGGCCGAATAACAAGAGAACCAGACCAAGAGTAGTACTATTAAATATCTCATGAATCTAATTTATTAAAATTTGAGGAGTATTTCCGGAGCTGGCCAGCAAACATTCTTTTTTCCCATCTGTAGGTGACACAAACGGTGTACTTTTACACTATTCCAACAAATAGCTCCAATCGCTTATCACTGACGAAATATCCCAAGCCAATTAATCACTTTTACAGCGGCGGAAATTATGTCTATTCCTTCTCAAACCAACGCTTGAAGTCCGCAGCATGATAACGGCTGACAAATATATCTTCTTGCTGCTCAAAATCAGGTTTCAGTTCGATCGCCAATATACTATTTTCTAAAGCACGATATTCTTTAATGATACTCCGATTAACGATATAACGCCTGTACATCAGATAATATTGATCATGGTCGAGTACTTTCATCAATGTTTCGAGGCTATAGTTGTGCGTATACTCCTTACTACTCGTCAAGGTCAGCAGCTTTTTATCATTTGCAGAGCTTTTGATAAATGCAATGCCGTCAAGTGCGACATAGTTATCTTCATAACCATACTTAACGCCGAGACAAGGCGCGAGCTTGACCGAATCGGAAAGGTTCTCGCTCCTCTCGTCCTCCAATTTTAGTTGCAGTGCTTCATAGTTGACAATCATTTCCTTGAGCGCAGTCCGCTCCATTTCTGCCTCTAGGTATTGATCCTTCACAAATCGGGCAAATCGCATGACGTAGATCACCAGAAATAGCAGATTTAAAATGAAAATAAACAAAAACAGAAACCTAAATTCGTTGCGCATGTAAGGAATGAGTGCGCCCCAGCCTTTTGCGTTTAAGGGTAAAAATACCAGCATCACAAAAAGCACGGTAAGCAAAGCAGGCAGTATCACTCCATAGCCAATTTGCCTAATCAGACGAGGCTTAAAATCCGTCAGCCAGGATAGTCTCCTATCCATATACCGATTAAAAACATGTGCTCCCCAAAGGACACACATAACGATCAGCGAAGAAAGAAACCAATAGAGATAAAATTTTGGCGCTGAATACCGTGCGTCAAAAACAAGAAACTTGCTTGGTGAATAGAAAAAGTTACCCAACAGAATAGCCAAAAATAATTGGAGCCTGAGTGGTAGGTAGTTGACGTGAACCTCGGAATGAAATGTCTCAATAAGTTTTTTAGTTTGCATAAAGTTCTCTTGGTTAAGGCAAACTAAAATAACTAATTTCCCAAATAATAAATTAAAATAGCGCTGCAGGATTCCGTCAAAATTTACGGAATCCTGCTTTATTTTGCCTTTCTATTTGAATGTATACCACCATTCATGCTATAATCTCATTTTTACATAAGACACAAAAAACCGCCTTAAACAGCCTCAAAGCGATATTCTAGTTCAATCTCACTTACCATTCGTCGGTTTTTTCAACTTTTCACCTTGTCTTCGACGAAAGACCTTCCTAATTTTACAATAACGCAATTAATTATTGGATAGACAGCTACATCCAGGCCATTAGGCAAAAGCCATACGACTATAGACCAATAAAAAATGATTATGAGAAAATTAAGAATAACCTACGGACGGTCCTATCAAAACACTCCAATAGAACAATGTTTCTATTGCGAACGACATTTGAGCAGTCATCACAACTGGACCAACCTGCAGCGGTGCAATGACCTATTACGTCCATCGACAAGAATGAGTGGAAATAAGATTAGCGTTATTGTATGTCACACCTGCAAAAGAGCCAAATTGCAACTTGAACCCGAAGAGTTTATCGAAATACTGCAGGAGTGCTTTGACACCCAACAAGATTTTAAATATATAGATGTATCGCGGATCCAGATGGTCATCAAAAATCTTATTTACATCCTGGATTGTCTGGAGCCTGATCTCAACGGACGGAATCTCACGGTCGTCAAAAGAACGGACTTGGAAAAACCAATATTGAAATATCAGGTTGTGACCAGCGTTCAGTCTATTCAATCAAATACAGCACAAATTGATACTACGCTGACCTGTTATTACTGCAATAGACCATTGGACGCCTCGCGGAAAGATCCCGATCGTCAGATCACCCGGGATCATGTAC
This sequence comes from Sphingobacterium siyangense, assembly GCF_007830445.1. GTDB lineage: Bacteria > Bacteroidota > Bacteroidia > Sphingobacteriales > Sphingobacteriaceae > Sphingobacterium > Sphingobacterium siyangense. The sequence continues at coordinate 80,967 of NZ_VLKR01000023.1, forward strand.
GCCCTATATCCAAACACCCCGAATCGAGACAGATTGTATTCAGCTGTCACCTATGCAACAACAGCAAGGCGAATGATGAGCCAGAAATTTTTGTGGCAAAACTAAAAATCGCGCATTATCACGAACAGAACTATAAAAAAATACCCAATCATCTACTGAGCACCATGATTGTCAATCTACAAGATTTGATCAAAAAGTCCCTCAAATCTTTTGCCCCATACCCAGCGCTAGACATCTTACATCACTACGACCTTTCACTTCTGCGACAGCAGCTTCATGGTAAAAAGCGGCAACTTTGGCTCGACCGTATTGACGACTACGCTCTGCTGGAATTACTTTTACTGTGCCTCGGTACTCGAAACAAGCGATCAAGTGAGGGCTTGGCTCATGATGCGGCTTTTTTTAATATCCCACTCTGGCGAGAGCGACTGGAACTGGCATTGGAAATCGGATGGATATCGGCGTTCTACCGCATCGATACGATCGATTTTCACGCGCTGATGGAGGAGCAAGAGTTTGATCAATTTTATATTCTAAGCGATCGGGGCCGGGCGGCCCTACAGCTGGAGACAGTCTGTAGTCAACAACAAAAAAAGTAAACATGATCCGATCATTAAACCAATTGGAAGACGCAATCCATGCGTATGGCATACTGCAAGATAGTGGATCTGGAAGCACTATCCCTAGCGATGAATCCATTATAGTTGCTTGCGAAGCCCTGATCCGCGATTCGGAACAGCTGTATATCAGCCATGCAAAATCAGGTATGGCCCGGGAGTCCTTTCGACGCTATTACACCAAATTCAGGCTCCTTTTCGATAAATTATATAAGTACAAATCCTATCAGCCAGATCATACCGTTGCAAAAATTCATGAAGGTATCTGGCAGAGTATTCACCATTTTAAAGAACATATGAATCCAATGGAAGAGCTCTCCCTATACGATCAGCAGCTGCTCAAGGAGAGCAGTCTCGAAAAACTCGCTAAGCTATCTATGGATTTAAACGCCAAGCAACTGGACGAAGAATATCTTTTAGAAATCAACTATGGACTACACAGTCTGTTTGATGAACATAAGCTGCCGCGGCTACTTTTTTATCATTGTGAATGGCTAGCGACCTTCCTTTCGGCTCTGGAAAGCCTCGCGCAGGATCAGCGTGACAAGCACTATGCGAAGCGCTTTATGGAGTTATTGATCCGCTACAATTTTAATTATCTAGGCCTTCGCAACCGCTGGCACGAGCAGCTCGAACGAAAACTCGCCCCCCTTTCAAAATCAGACCAAATATCCTCGCTATTGCTGCTGGAAAAGGAGATCACACACTACCGCCCCCTCCCCATGAGCAATTATGATGTTGATCAGCCAAATCTCAAGACCATGATGAATGAATATATCGGAGCAGAACTGGATTATCTTGAAAAAATATCGAAACTAGAATCACAGGAAAGAGATACGCGCCAGGAGATTTCTGCTTCTTCCAGCGGAATTCATATGACACTAACAGGAGAAGGAATCACCTGCCTGTTCCACTATTCCAGCAAAGTCGGTCTTTTTAAGGACAAGCATAAGAGTGATGCTGCCGTAGGAGTAGCGCAACATATCGTCACCAAACGTGGTAACCATATTACTGCAAACCAGCTGACAAAATTCAACAAATTTGAACATATATTAAGCCTCTATCTCGTCGAGGACAAACTCAAAGAAATGCTACATTTCATAAAAAAAGATATTGAAGACGTTGAGCTAAGAAAATAATTCAAAAAAACACCTGCTTTATTACCTTTAAAAAAGCCTTTTTAGAAAAACTTGGGGGATTCCAGTTTATCCCCCTCCTACCCTCGGTCTAAGAGATAACCTCCTGAAGGCGAAAAGGCCGAATACCTAACATGAGGTCATTGTGAGTCCGATATTCTGTTCAACTGTGTCATTAAAAAAAATAACTGTCCCTTATCCCCTATTCTATTTCTAACAATCTCTTGAGGCGTTTTAAAAGCCGATTTCTTTCAAAAATCCTTCTACATGGAATGAAGTGATGTTGTCCTTACTTTGCTTTCAGACTTACACAGTATAACAATGAAAGCGAAAAAGATTATATATCAGATCATCCTTATTACACTGATGGCACTTTGGATCCCGATCAGCCTGGACAAGTTTATGAACTATGAACTATTCAAGTCTGCGATGATACAGCAGCCATTTAGTGATCAGCTAGGTGAGTCCTTAGCCTATATCTTGCCAGCACTTGAGCTTGCTGTGGGGTTACTTTTTATCCTACCAAAGACAAGGTTATGGGCATTTAGTCTGTCATCGTTGTTGATGGTAGCTTTTGTAGCCTACGTAAGCTTAGCTGTCCTAAAAGTATGGGGCAAAATTCCCTGCGGTTGCGGGCTCGTATTCCATCAATTGGGCTGGGTGTCCCATCTCTGGCTGAATATCGGATTTTTACTGATTAGCCTGCTCGGCTTAGCGCTTGAGCTATATTTTCATAAAAATGAAACTCCAAAAAGTCGAATCTTGAAAAATAGTGCCGACATCGATTTCACCGGTGGACAATCGGTCAATGAAACAAAAGTTCCAGTAGAACTGAAAACCATTCCTAGGTTACAAAAAGAATAGTGTACCAGATCAACAGCGGAACTTGGATTCAAGGCTAATCCGGGTGAAGGGCGCGTCTGCCAAAAGACACTTATGATGGTATTCCGGCGCTGTTGTCGACGGCTACGTACAGAAAACCGACGCATCGAAGGGATAAGAAAGAAATTTAAAAAACTAAAGTAAAGACTTAAAAATTAAAAACATGAAAAATTCAGTAAATTCCATTAAAAAACACGGCTTGGCCGTATTTGCCATGACACTTTTATTAGGTTATGGAGGTTTTAGTTATGCAAAATCAATGTTTGCAACAAACTGGTATTTAATTCAGACTCAAGGAACAAATCCTGATGATGACACCATTGGTGCCGTAACGATGGATCCAAGCCAAGGAGGGGAATGCGAAAGCGAACCGCATCCTGAGCGTTGTACTATCCAGTTACAAAATGACAATAACTTTAATCTAGACGGAGTGCAGGTTTCAGCTGCCAAAGCCCTTCCGGGTGTCTCCGAATTAGATCGCACAAACTACAAATAATCATTAAACTTCAAAAAATGGCCTCATATCTAAACGATATGAGGCCAATTAATTTATCTCGGAAATTGAATAACTTTTGAGTTAACAATAACATTATTGGGCACCAAAAATGTAAATTTCAAGTCTTTTGCCATTAGCGTATACATTTTTCCAGCTAACGTACGATGAAGTTGAATATTACGGTTCTCTATAAAATTAAACCGTCTCAGATCAATCCATCGAAGCCCTCTTATCAGTAGCTGTTTGCGTCTCTCTAGCAATACCAGATCCAACGCCGCGTTTTTTTCCAACCCTTTGTATTCTTGGTAGGTATTCTTTGCAAAACGTGTTACCAACAACTCATTTAACTTATCTAACCCCAATTGTACTTGTCCTGCTCTGATCAAACATTCTGCATAAATCAAATACACTTCATCCAACGCCAAGCCGGTGAATACACTACTGGACCCTACATATGAACCTTTGTAAGAATATAAACCATCCGATTCCAGCTTGAAGAATAAATTTTTCCGAAGATCGTTCTCGGCATAACTTGTTATAAGATCAGCATTTATCCGTCCTTTGGTAGGCGCTACGGATTCGGTTGAATAGCCTTGATCATAGAAAAGAATCTCTGAATTACCTACACCTCTACTTGGGAACGAGTAACGGCTACTTGCCGAAAAGTTTTGATAATTCAATAATTTACCAGCACCGTCGAGTACCGTTTTTGCTGCCTCCAACGCATCATTGTAGCGTCCCATAGCGAGATATACACGAGCCAACATTGCATTAGCAGTACTTTTTGACGGCTGATAAAAATCAGTCGATTCAACACCCAGCAATTGCTGTGCAGCTAAAAGATCTTCCAAAATACTATTATACGTCTCCGATACCGAAGAACGAATCGACACTTCCTGCGGATCGGCGGACTTGCGTAAGGGCAAGCCATAGGCGTTGTGTTCCTCATCCCCTATTGGCGCTGCAAACTCGCTAGCCAGCTGAAAGTTGGCATTAGCCCGATGGAACAATGCCTTTCCTTTAACCTGATCGTACACGTTTGCATTAGCGGCGATACGTTCAATTTTGGAAAGCCCTTCCAAGATAATATGAGCCGACAAAATCCGCTTGTAACCATAATTCCAATCCGGACATTCAGTACCCATAAATCTTTCATCCTGCCAGCGGTAAGCATTCTTTTCACCAAAGGTCGTGAGCAGATCCCAAGCACTTTCACTTAACGTAAATTCCTCGGCAGCGGCCGATCGCATCGAAGCAGCACTGCTTCCACTAAAAAGGCTTACATCGCCTAAAAGCAAGTTAAAATCATCTAAAGATTCTGGGATCACCTGCTTACGATCTCTCTTTATATCTAAAAAATCTGGATTGCATGCTGATGTCAACGCAATAGTCAATCCCAGTATGATTAATTTTTTCATTTTCTTACCATTCTAATTGTACACCAACTGTATAAGTCCGGGGAGCGGGATAAGCTGCTGCAACCGCATCTGGATCCAATCCAACCTTGTTGGCCCTGTAGAGGATGCCAACATTTCGGACATAACCGAATACATTTAATCTTCCCTTTTTGCCCATTGGCAGTTGATAAGATAACCGCACATCCGACAGGCGGATAAAATCACCTTTTTCAATCATCAATTCCGAATTTGTATATAATGCATCGCGATACAGGTCCACGGTAGCAGGTACCGCAGGAACAGTGGTCATCAGTTCGTCACCCGGTGCTTGCCATCGCTTCAAATAGTCCTGATGTCCGATTCCACTATAAAAAAGTTTAAAATAGTCGATTGTATTCCTACGAAAATAAAAACCATTTTTCCATTCGAGATTAGCACTCAATTCAAAACCTTTGTATCCGATATGATGGCGCATAGATCCTTGATAAGGCGGAAAATCGGCACCCATAAATCGGATATCGTCCAAAGTTGCATTTGCAGCATATTTGGCATATTCTTGATCACCATTAGGCGTTATGAGTTGGCCGTTTTCAGTGCTAATGCCGTTAAAATGCCATGCATAAAGCGCGTCTCGGGTATAGCCAACACGTGGTTGTGCATTGCTCACCATCTGGTCCATAGAAAGATTACTATTCGCCATATACTTGGTTATTTTATTTTTTGTCATGCTCCAAAGAAGATTGATATCCCATTTGACCACGCCCTGCAATGCTCTTACAGAGAGGTTGAGGTCGAGCCCATTTGTACGGAGGTTAGCATAATTGATCCTATTATCAATATAGTAACTCGTGCCTTCGGGCGATATACCTGTACTAGGATCCAAATAATTAGGGCCTATCAGATCTTTGCCAGATTTAACGTAGTAATCTACCGATCCCGACACCCTTTGCTGCAGCACAGAGAAATCCAAGCCCAAATTAACTGTAGCCAGTTTTTCCCACCTCAAATTAGGATTTCCTGCACTGGTCAACTTTGCATAAGGTAAGCCAGTCGTCAGATTGGTACTACTGATCCGCATGGATGGATATGCACTGATCGTATTATTAACGTTTCCGCTATAACCATAGGTTGTACGCAGTGTAAGTTTATCCAACCAATTGGCATGATCCCCTAACAGGGGTAGCAACTGTTCGGATAAACCCAAAGACCATAGCGGTACGCCCCGCTGATTAGTTTTCACACCAAAAAGGTTAGAGGCATCCCATCGTACACTTCCGCTAAGTCCATGCGTCCTGTTCAGCAGATAGGTCGCATTGGCAAAGTAAGAGATGAAGCGATCCACAGTAAAGCGTTCTTCAAAAGGGGTCGCCGGTATCACACTTGCGCCATTTGGCCGCATCGTATACTGCTTGCTGTAATCAAGGTTCATCAGGGACGTTCCATTATCCGCACGGTAACCATACAGTCGGTAACCGACATCCCGGCTTAGTGTATTTTGGCTGATCTCTGCTCCTGCCAACGCAACCAATTGGTGTTCAACACTCCATTGGCGCGTATAATCCAGCTGTACCCTGCCATTATGCCCAATGATCTCGCTGTTTTGCCCGTCCTTGATTCCACCAAGTGGGATAATTCTTGTACCATCCGTTTGTGTAAATTGGTTGATCAGATTGCGAACAAAATAACTGTCAGCATCATATAGGTTCTGTTGTTTTACTGCCTGATGTTGATAACGATATTTTACATCAATAGAAAATCCTCTGCCTATTTTATAATTCAAACCGGCACCGAGCGTGAGCTGTTTGGAAAAGGAACTGATATCGCGCCTGTCTCGGTCTACAAGCGGGCTAAATGTCCAATCCAATAGCCCTTCGCTTTCGGCTCTGTCGCGATAGGCGTGGTTAAATTGATAATTGACGCTGGCGGGTGTGCCGTCCGTGTTTTGTAGAAAAACATAAGGTGACAACCCGGAGCCCGATGCTGTTAGCTGCTGTAATCTATAACCATTCTGCTGCTCCTTATCGGCCACGTACCGCAAGTAGGTATTGACTGTTAGTCGGTTACCTAATTTTAAATCGTGATCGATATTGAAGGTCAGTCTTTGGTCGCCATTGCCTATGATCGATTGTGGATTATGGTCGTAGCTTCCTGAAATAAAGTAGCTACTCCGTTCGGCACCTCCTCTAGCCTGAATTGCATAGCGCTGGCTTAGTGCACTTCGGTACAGCAACTTTTTGGCTTCCTGCCGGATATCCTGCTGCAGCATTTGCGCTTTTATCGTTCCAAAATCTTCTACTGCGATCTCCTTGGCGTCACGTTTAAACAACAAACCAACATAATCGGGAATATAAAGAGACTCCATGTTGTAATAATTTCCCTTTCCATATAGGTATTCTTCGAACTCCATCATATCTTTTGCAGGTATAAACTGTCTGTTATAGTGAAGATCAGGCTTTTTTGTCAGCTGCCAATTACTCTGAAAGGAGAATCTGAGCGGAGTACCGAGGTTTCCCTTTTTGCTCGTGAGGACGATAACACCATTCCCCGCCTTAGCTCCCCAGATGGCAGCAGCAGCAGCATCTTTCAGTACTGTTACACTTTCAATATCATTTGGATTGATAGCGTTGATATCTCCCTCATAGGGAAAATTATCTAGTATTATCAAAGGTTCGGTAGAAGATTCAATTGAACTAATGCCCCTCACCCGCAATGCATTGGGGAATTTATTCTCGCCCACACTCAGACTTCGGTCAAACTGCAGACCACTTGTCACACCTTCCAAGCGGTCTAAAATATTACCTGCGGGATTACGCGTGATCGTTTTCTGATCTACAGTCGCAAAAGAGCCTGTTAGCATATTCTTATTGAGTTTGTAATACCCTGTATTTACAATCACCTCATCCAATTGATTGTCGGCGTGACTTAATTGTATCGTTCCTAGGTCCAGAGCCTTTCCAAGTGCCATGGTCATTGGATCGTAGCCCACCATAGTAATCCTGATCTGCTCACTTTTCTTTTTTTCGAAAGAAAAATAACCGGACGAATCTGTTTTCAGCTTTCTTTGATCAGGAGAAGTTGCTATGGTAGCGCCCCGTAGACTTTCACCATGATGACCTATCAGACGACCAAAATATGTCTGTGCCAGCACTACCTGTGATGACACGACAAGGAATAAAAAAATATAAAATTTTCCCACAGCACCTCCCTAATAACCAATAACTAAAACAGGTACACGCTTTTTCTCGATTTCCACCTTTAGCCCATAGGCATCCAAGAAGGCATTTAATTCTTCGGACGTTAATTTGGTCTTGGTGAAATACCATCGCGGCAATTCATATGCATAAGGAAAGTCCTTTACTAAACCTATCCGGTTAAAAGCATTTTCCACATCGATATGATATCCATTTGTTTTGGCAAGCAAAGCCGCTATGACAAGCGACAGCTTATGTTCACTATCTTTTTCCTTGGAGGGATCATATTGTAGGTATTCATCTCCCGTACGTTTCTGGAGCGGCTGGCTGAACAACCTCCTGGTTTCCAAAATGGATTTTTTTGCTTGGATGACCGGATAGCTTATTGGCGGGGTAAGCCCGATGTGCACATTCCAACCTTTCGTCTTTTTCAGATATTCGGCCCAATATTGCTGCAGCAGAGCTAATCCATTTTCCTTTCCCAAGGATTTTGGGATACGCATCTCGTAACTGAACAAATTTTCCTGCGACCAAGCCTCATAAAGCGAATCTAGCGCATAAGGCGATAATCCTGTCGCTTGCTTGGTGTCCAATACCAGGTATTTTCTATCGCTAGCGGTAAGATTATTTTTAACGGCGCCATTATCTATATTATAAAACGGGAAAACCTTATCTTTAAAAATATCATAGAGCAAATAATCCAACTTTTGGTTTATTCCATAAAAAAGCATACTATCTCTCTGCTCTTCAATACCACTAATATTTCTTGCATACTCTTCCACATAGCCTCCGATCTTAAAAAACTTCTTAGTATGCAAAACCGTTGCAGGAGCATTTTCATTAATAAAAAGTGGCTTTGAAAGATCAGCTAATTTTACATTCAATGCATTATACATTTTGGGCATCCCACCATCCAACACATTCTTTAAATTCTCAACGGTGGCATACTTTGCATAAGGCTTAGCAATTACCCGCCCGTCTTTGATCCATACCATGTGCGGAATAGAACGTTTGGGAAAATACTGCATTAAAAAAGTATCCGCATAGATTGTCTGATGGTTCCATTTAAATCGGTCCATCAAATGTTGGAATTTATTTATGGGTTCGTAATTAACGGGTACAATCGTAATTTTGGTTGTATCCAGATCGGGTAGAATTTCATGCAGATGCATAAGCGAGCCCAAGCATGGTCTACACCAACTAGCCCAAAAATCAAGAATAATCAATTTATCCCGATCTGCCTCTAGATTACGTGTAAACGTTTTTTGACTAACCCAGTCGATAAACTTGTTTTGATGTACAAAAAATTCATCAGGTATAGTATCACCAATATATAATGATTTACCATTTGGTATCACCATTGGCCCATCGCCCCCGCTGTCCTTGCGGGGCGTCTGAGCCGATAAACTAAACATAGAAACTAGCAGCGCTGATAAAGCAAGAGCTCTGATGCTCTTCAATACCTTAAAAGAATAATTAGATGACTGGAAAACCAAAGCCAAGCATGTCAGCGGCATGCGAGAAGTGCTTTTATTATCGAATAAATAAACAAGGTATTTTAAAGCTCTATGAGCCATTGAAATACCACCATCAACAAAAGAGTATATAGCATAGGCAATACGCTCACAAAACGTCTTAAAAGCATTAAATTTAGAACAGCACCCCTCTCTTCCATTATGCAAGCCGGCACCCTCTCCTTTTGCCGCCTGTTTTGTCGCACTATCAGACTTATACCCAAGATCCGCTAGTGAGCTACTGACAGCTCGTAACTGTTTAGTACCTCTTTGGTATATCTTTGGTAGCTCTTTAGTACATTCCCAGTACCTTTTTGGTACCCTTTCGGTACACTCCCGGTAGCTTAATGGTGAACTAACAGTACCATTTGTGCCGAGGAATAGACCATTTAAGTACCTACCAATACCTGACCAACTTCTGCCTTTCTCCCAGCGTTGCTCGGGATTTCTTCGGGTGGGCTTCGGGTCTCCCTCGGGAAAAATCAAAGGAACAGCCGAGGAAAATTCGAGGCCTACTGCATGAAAGGCAGAAGTTGGGGCGAAGTTGGTCAGGAAAAAGTCCGAAGAAGGTGACGCTCCTACTCCTCTTCGGATGGCCTTCGGCTCCGCTTCGGGACTTCTTCGGGACATGTTCGAGACATGTTCGGCTACGCTTCGACTCGGCTTCGGCAGGGCTTCGGCTGCGCTTCGAGTCCTACCCGAAGAGCAGCCGAACAACAGTCGAAGCAGTCCCGAAGAAGGGGCGACGTTGGTACGCCGCAGGGTCGAAGGATACTCGAACAATAGCCGAAGGCTGCCCGAAGAACCACCTGTTTTAATTTCATTTTGAACGCTAATCGTATAGCGCTTTTTTAGCAGGATCGCAGTACCTGTAAAGCACGTTTTTCCTTGTCTAATTTTCTTACGCAAATTTTGCGTAATTAGTACTATATCTGTACTTAAGTAGTGCTTCACACGTACTTGAAATATATAGGTTATATAGAGCCTTAAAAAGGCTAAAAATTTCAGGATATTCATAATTAGTTTGTTAGTGGTTATTCAGATAACCGACCGAAAAACTCAGCGACTTTTCTGCTCAATTCTAGCTCTTTTCCGATGTGCTCTTCAGCTTCTGCTGACAGCTGCATTTTACGCAGGTCTATATGGCGATGATTGACGATACAATAAGCTATCAACACCCGATACAAGGCAATTGCAAATTCCTGCATTTCCTCGTCCTTTAGAAGCCTATTTTCTCCTAAGCCACCATCAAGATAAGTACTCAATAGCTGTAGTGTGTTAGCAGAAATAGCGTCTAAGGCATAATGATTCCAGAATGTCTCAATTTCCTTTAAAGGATCGTAATCGACCTTATGGACATCAAAAATCATCAAATCAAAAGCCAATTGCAGCGATAAAATCCTGTTCATTTTTCAGTAAATCTTCGTAACCGAAAGTACATAGCATCCCCTCTCCGATCGAAATCAGCTTTTTATTGGGAGCCTGATGTTACTCAGTTCACATTAGTAATAATTAATTCATTCTGGAAGCCAGAACGCGTTTGAATGAGGGGTCACAAAGGTGTATAATATTGGCGTTACGCGTTCCATGGCAAGAGAAGCCAAATCTTATTTGGCCAAACCAGCCGAGCTACTCGGGGGCTGTGATGATGTTTTTTGATCTTTGTTTTTTGTTCATAACTCGTTTGTTTATAAAAACGAGTCTTTTTGAGGTGAGACAAAAATATATGGGGCCCACCTTCTTCACCTCTCCGAAAAAAGTTTCTGACGCCTTAACGGGATGAAGTACAGTGGAGCCCCATACAATTGCAAATATAGAATATTCCAATAATGTATGGGGATAATAATTCCACTGCCTTACTCCGATGCGTCAGAATGGAGAAGTAAGACTCATTAATTACTATCCAAAAAGAAGGTAGTTCATTCTAAAATCAAAATAAAATGAGTATATTTACCTTAGCTTTTTCAAAATTAACAAACTGACTTATATATTGTTATATAATAATCTTATAATGATATAGATGTAGCCTATAAAATTTTAGCCATGAGTACCGGAACAATATTAAGATCCCTCAGAGACGAACATCGTTGGTCACAGGAATTTGTCGCAAATGAATTAAATATTAGTCAACCTTCTTACTGCAGCCTAGAACAAGACAAAACAAAACTTTCAATAGAACGTGCGACGAAATTGGCTGAATTGTATGATGTTCCAATAGCTATCTTTTCACAGGATAAAGAGTCGATCATAAATTATAACCTCGGGAGAAAAAGTAGAACAATAATCAATTCTAATATCATAAAAGAAAGCTTATCTTTGAAAGAAGAAAATCTATATGAAGAAATCATTGAAGATAAGAATAACCAGATTCAACATCTAAAATCCGAAATTGCGGAATTACGAAAGAATATTAATTTTTTACAAAAGCAATTAGAGAAAGCATTAAATTAAAGAATATTTGAGAAAATTATGGCACAAACCTTACTTGCGGAATTGCGAATAAAAAAACAACTGATCCAAGAAACTGTTGCTGAAGAAGCGAATATCGATATTGAAAGATATAAGGATTTAGAAGCTGGATTAACTTATTTAAAATATGAAGAAGCGGGCTCACTCGGGCAAATTCTTGGAATTAATCCCATCCTTTTACTGGAAAGTGCAAAAACCATCAATTACAATATTGGCGCTTATGCAAGAACTATCTATGCAGAAAAATATTACGAAGGGGAAGAGAAAGAAAGATAATACACTACCTCCACATAATTTGATTGATTTAGCAAACGAGCGCGAAGGCTAAATAATAAAATGCTCTTAGAAAAACTCGTTCAGTAATATGCTGTTAAAACTCAAGCAATTTGGGATTTTAATAAAGGTCGTTGCTGATTTGGAGGAAGAGATTCGGAAATTGAAGGCTGAATTGGCTAATTTGAAAAAGGTGTAATTTATAATATGGAAGATACCTAAGATATGAATCCGACTCATAATCAGCAACATTCTAATAGCCTAATAACTATTATAGATCATAAAAATTAAATATAAAACAAATCGAAGTAGTAAAGTATCGTAGTGAAGCAATGAAACAAATAAAACAAATCATTTCAGAAAACCCAAAATGACCAATCTTCAATTGGTAACTTTAGAAGATTTTTATTACTTTGAGAAGAAGAAAATTATCAATGACACACGAACCAAAATTAGCTGCCTACGTTATTGAACTAAAACCAAGTAACTCATCTATTGAAAATTCAAATCGCCAATTATTTCGGTATAAAATTGGTGATATACTGTCTGAAGATTTGGAGGATTCTTTTATATTTATAGAGATGTGTCGATTATTTATTGCTTCCATTGATACTGACGAAATGTATTCGGACACGGTTAGTAAGAAATGTTTGACAGCAAATCAAATTGATCTTGAGAATGATGATGTAAATACAACTATTAGGTTTCATAGTGAGCAATTTATTATAGAAGGTGTCGTCGAGGGTGGTAAATATGGTAAAAAAAGAAATAAAACTTTTACAGAAAATAAAGCAGTAAAGGATGTTGTCTCCGAAAAAGATGCAATAACGGATGATTTTTATTTCCTTCTCTATTGTCCATTAAGTTCAAAAAAGTCTATCTTACTGCTCCAGTCATATACAGATGACAGCATCGATGCCGTTATGAAGAAGTTCTGGAAAAATTTTTTGAGCTTTCCAACAACCTTTAATCATCCACGAATCAGCAAGTATGTACCAGAAAGAATAATAAATGATTTTAAAAACAGTGCAACAATATCAAATTTCACTTACACTACAGACATGCCCGGCGAAACGCTATTACAGTCAGTATCTCACACAGAAAACCAAAATTTCAAAATTACTATCAAAATTGAACCCACCAAGAACGGAGTAAATATGGAAGATTTGGAAAACATCATTGCACCTATTGAGGAAGCAACATTTAAAAGTTTTCCGCTTGGAATGTTTAATCGTAAAAAAGGCACCCTTAAAGACAGTTCAACTGGAAAAACGACACCCTTTGAATTAGACAACAATTTTGAAATTAAGCCAAGTATTGTTTTATCAAAATATATTAGCATTAATCACGACGAAAGTGATTTTGAAAGAATTAAGGATTATAGCTTTAAAATCTTAGAAGACTTAAAAAAGGAAATATTCTTACAAAATGCAGTTCACGAGCGTTAAAAAAATACTATTCCCTCTTATAAAGGGAGGTCAGCAATGGCAAGGTATCGATATAAATGGACATGAAATTAAACCGAAATTTTACTTTAGTAATGTTCAGTGGGTTTTAATCTTAATCAGTATTTTAACATTATTAAAACTCAAAACAGGACTTTCCAAAGAAATGATTGGGTATGTAATTTCAGCATTTGCTATCTCAGTCTCTTTATTTATGTCTCTTCTTATCAGTATCTTTGATAAATTCGAGAATACTGATTTATCAACTAAAGGAAAAACCGAAGACGATTTAATCCGGTTGGTGCAAAAGAAAAACTTTTTCAAAAGATTTATCTCCGTTACAAGTTACTTGGTCGTATTGTCAATCTTTATAATTTTGATATGTAGTTTAAATTACATCTTCAATTTAACTGACAACATCGACTCTCATCAATTTACGTTCAATTTTGAAAAAATAGATATATCGTTAACCCTAAAAAATAGCCTTATAGTTTGCTATCGGATAATACTCAATTATTTTTTGCTCAATTATCTACTACTTACGCTTTTTGTAGCTAGCAGCGCATATGAATACTATATTTCAGAAATTGATAAACACAAAATTTTATAATCTCAAAAGAATAAAAGCATCATTGCTGATCGTACACCGCTGTCTTCGACTCGAAACCCATCTTCAAAAGAGTACCTAGTCTCGCAATATCAAAGCACCGCCATTTTTTCATCGTTTAGGTCGCAAGTGAAAACCTTATCGCTCGTCGCCTGACGCTGCGTCGCTGAACTGCTCAGTCCGCAGACTGCCGGAGCACGCCCCCTAAACTGTAGAATTATTTGCTTTTCTGAAACGAGAGTATAAATAGAATTGTTACCTCGTAAAATACGTCATCATAATTTTCATTGACTTAGACAAATAAACCTCATTACAGAATCTGCGACCGCCTCAGCGAGTGGAACAGGAACTCCGTTGCCTATCATTTTAAATTTTTTTGAAATTGGCAAAGATGGTGGCAAAATATATGTATCCGGCACTCCTTGTATCCTCAATGCCTCACGAACAGATAAGCGCCTATTCATATACGGGTGTAAGTGAACTTCATTGTTCCCATAGCAAGTAGTGGGGCTATATTTAAAACGGTGAAGACGCTTAAAAGACGGTCTATTTGTTTCTCCTTCTTCAATAGCTCGCAATGTATCTTCATGTACACGTAAGTTAAAATACTCATTGGCATTCGGTGTCAAATTTATTTGCTGTTCAGAAACCAGGCAGCTTTCTACGCAAAGTTCTATTGGTGTACCTTTAGGGGCAATTAAAGGGGTGCCAAATTTAGTCTTTTCTCCCCATTGATATTTCTTTAACGCATCCTGATATTTTTCATTTACTGGAAAAGGGAACCATTTATCAAAAGAAGCTTTTCCAATGTCTTTTTTATCAAGAAGCTCTTTTCTAATTCCAATAAAGAAAACACGCTCTCGGTGTTGGGGAACACCAAAATCCAATGAGTTTAATTTCTCATGATCAATGTAATATTCTTTTTCAACCCCCTTTAGCAATGTTTGTAGAAACGCCTTATTTTCCTTTCTTTTTGTTAAACCTGTGACGTTTTCCATTACAAAAAACGTTGGTTTTAATTCTAAAATTTTATCAAAAAAGACAATAGTAAGTTTACCTCTTTCTCCTTCAAATCCTTTTCGAGAACCATTTATACTAAAGTCTTGACAAGGTGGACCACCTATAATCCCAAAATGCTTAGGCTTTCCATTGGGGAATGCTTCTTCAATTATCTCTTTATATCCAATTTCTGTAATTGACTTTGTATTGAATATTTCTGCCTTTATCTTATTTCCTCTCGATTTTCGCCATGAAGTGATTCCCGCAGAATGAAGTTGAGCAAATATTTTATCAAATTCATTTGTCCAAACAATCTCGAAACCAACTTTCTCAAACCCCATATCCATGAATCCACCCCCAGAATAAAATGAGAGAATAGGAATTTTTTGTGCAATATTTTTATTCATAAATCATAGTCGTGTCGGTAGCTGAGTAAATAAATTCTGCCACCTCCTTTCTCAAATTATAAATGCTTATCTTTTTATTAGAGCCCATAAAATAATCAAACCCATCGGCATTGAAGTTTTTGATTGTAACCAGTCTTTTCCCGGTGTGCAAAAATACACTCATTTTCCCGTTTTTGAACTTTTTAACATCTTTAATCTCTCCCATCACATCATTTAATGAAAAATCCTTTTCAAGTTTTCGCAAAAAGAAAGAGCAAGCAGGCCTAAATAAACAATATTTACAATTTTCTTCTTTGGGAGTTGCTGAAAATGCCCCAGTTCTGACACTATCATTAGTCGTAATTAAAAGACGTTTGGCCTCTTCAAAAACTGACTTACATTCTTCTTCTGTAAACTCGACAGAAAACTTTTGCTTTGTTAAATTAACTAAACTCAAACTAGTAGGAAACTTGCTTGTATTTTCAAAATATAAGTAGGCGTAAAGTTTCAGTTGTTCTTTGTACCCACTTTTTATATCAGCAAAGACCCCTCCTTTACCGTCTAGATAGTCTTCTATTATTGCTCCGGTTTTAAAATCAACAATCTCTATACTATTGCTCTTTTTAATTATTAGATCAACCTTGCCACCAATCAATTTATCATTTGATTCAAGCCACTTTTCTGAATAGAATTTTGTACTTTTCCAACTTGTTGATTGTTCGGTTTTACTTCTCAAATGTTTTTTTAGTTGAGCTTTCTTTAGTCCAATATTCTTTACCTTAATTTTTACTGGGACAAGAAAACTAAAGCCATTTTTCATCAAATCGTCTTCAAGTTCTTTTATTTTCTTTTCAAACTCTTCATTAAAATCATCTTCATTTTTGATTACTCCTTTTAAAATCAGTTCTAATACTTTATGGAATACGATTCCAAAATGGGCATTAACTGAAATAGGAAGCAACGGTTTGTTATCAAATGCTTCTGTTAATAAGGACTTGTAAGCACAATTTTTCATGGAGTAAAATTGGCTTGGAGAAATCCTTTTGATTTCTTTAAAATTAATTTCCTCAATTTTATTTATCATTTTATCACTAATCTTTCATAACACCAACCTGGTCTACGGTGTAAGTTGAATGTGTCAATTACGCTAATATTACCGCCATTTTGAGCGACATATTCGTCAATATCAGCTTTAGTATCTGCCAACCAATTTGCTTCTCTAATATTTTTTAAATCCCAAAAAGGGTGGACAATCATTATTACATTTCGTTGATTTCTTCCAAATTTGATAATTGGCAAACCATTTATCTCTGATGTGTTTGGGAAACCAAAACTTTGAGCAAAACTATCTCGTAACTTTACAGCAAATGATAGCCAATCTCGTAATTCAATAAAATCGAAATTCCCATCCGTCCCGCACACAAAATTTGAATCGAACATTACACGGATCATTGACAAACCTAAACGCCAATCAAGTAAACTATGATAATTCATATTCCGATAAACTTTCAAGCAGTCGTAACAAGCATCATTACACTTTTCTTTGTGAGACTGTGAGTGTATCTTTCCTAAATAACTATTTGCGTTACTTGGGTTAATTACCTCTGAAAGAAAGCTTTCAAAATTATTGTACAAATGTCTTACGAAGCCCGAGCCATTTGGCAATTCATCAGTCAAAATAATCTCCGCAATTTTTCTGTTTGTTCCGTCTTCAAGCAATTTCATTGAAATATCAGCAATCTCAATTTCTGTTGGATCCACGTCGAGCTTATCGGCTAAAATTCTTTGTAGCAAAAATGCTGCGGAATAATATCCTGAACGCACTCCATTGCTTTGTGCTTTAACGTATGGCAAATCTGTTTCGATAAAAAACATATTTAAGTCAAGCTCTAACGGAACAGATGATGCTACTATTCTTAATATCTCTGTGTTTTTATTACTTGCTAAAGCGATCTGTTCTTCAACACTTCCTTTAATTTGAGTAACAGACATTGAATATCCATTATTTCTCGGAACGTTTACTGAAAATTCATCTAATAACCATTGATTATTAAAACTAAACCCATTAGAATTAAAAGGGAAACTATTATTTGTATTGTAAAGTTTACCTCTAAAGAATCTGTCTGAATTTGTATTTATTCGCCAAGTAACATCATTATCGGAAATTGAAACTAAAGCATTATTAACCGCTTCTGTGTTTGTTGGACTAATTTTTTCGGCAAAAATCGGCGGTCTTGATAATAGAAAATCAGAATCATCTTTTGTGTCACTTCCTGCTGAAAGATTTGTTCTATAGGCCCTTGGAGACTTTAGTTTGATAGGCTGTTGATATTTATTAGGATTGTCTTCGCCACAATTTTGGCAAGCGTCAAGTTGATTTTCTAATTCTACCTTTCGTTGTTCAGAATAAGTTTCGAAAAATCCACAAGCTCTACAACGTACAAACCAACGATTAAGGGAAAAAGGGAGTTGATTATTTGTTTCAACATTTGCTACAATTTGATTGCCATGTCTTCGGGTATTGATAAATTCACTCGTAAAACCAATTACTTGATGAATTGCTTTATCTTTTGTTTTTTGCGCTCCTGGTGCAAATTCATAAATAGCCATTGCTTGTGCCCGATCTATTGAAAGTTGTTCAAGATGTTTATTGATTCCGTGATAAAGATTTTTTACTGTTGTCGGCATGCCGAACATTGGCAAAATTCCACCTTCAGCAAGTTTTTCAGAAATATCACTTGTTGCAATTTCTTCATTATTAATTATACTCTGAGCTTTTTCAATTAAACCATTTTTAGTAGTGGTGTCAGCAACCCAATTTATAAACTCTTCTCTCTTATTTTGGAGCTGAGGTGTTAGCAAAGCATCAACAGTTGTCGCAATAGCAGTTCTATTATCATTTATCCAATCAATGATCTCGGATTTGTAATTGTCCCAACTAGCAACTGAACCGAATTCACCATGCACACTTGATTTTTCATCAGAAATAATATCAATTGCTTTTTCAACATATGATTTACGCAAAATTTCTTTTGCAAGTAAACGCTTAAAAATCCTCTCTTGCCCCATCGTCAAAAATGGTGTTGGTGGTGCATCTCCAGTTATTTTTTGGGGATTTGCAAAATAAAATTCATCATGGCTCCTACCTCTGCAAAAAGTTAAAATAACAGAGTAAGCTTGCCCTCTACGACCTGCCCGACCAACTCTTTGCTGATAGTTAAAACGTTGTGGGGGCATATTCCCTAACATAACGGCTTGTAATGCTCCTATATCAACACCAACTTCAAGCGTCGTTGTCACGCTCAATAGGTCGATTGTTTTAACTCGCCTATTTCCCTCATCTGGCAAAATGATATTTCTAAAATGTCTTTGCCTTTCAAATTGATTATCTGTTTGCCCTGTAAGTTCTTCACAATGCAAACGAATTGGTGGACGTTGTTGTTTGATAGCGTTATACGAAAGATAATTTTCTTTCCAAACATCATCACAAATTCTATCAGGCTCAGTTTTTAACGCAGAAACAGAATGGGTACAAATACCACCACTAAAATGTAAATGTGGTCGGCTTCCTCTTGGGCTTGTCCAGATAGGGTCGATGGGGCCTGCTATTTTGATAAAAAGATTTTCAATTTGAATACCTGTATCTCCCCTTAGCAAGCCACTTGTTGAAAGTACATTAAAAACAGCTTCACCTATTTCGCTTTCTTGTCTTGAGAATCTATTAGCAACTGCTCGAACATATTTTTTAACCTGTCTGGGAAGATTGTTGTATTGGATAAAATTAAAGGGATCTGAATCTTCTACTTTGTTATGTTTGTATTTGTCTCCTAAAATTCGAATTATAGAGTTTACGATTTCTAGAAAATTTGATTTTGGAATAGTGAGCGTCTTCGCTTGCGTTGCGATAACTTCCAAATTTGGATCTATGCTCACATACCCCAAGGCGGAAGATTCAAAAGAATAAAACAACGAACCGAAGAACATTGAAGCAAGCTCGGTGAAAGAACCTTCCTTTAGAGCGTTAATATAAGTTTGGTCTGCGCCTGCCGCCCACTGAAAACTTGAAAAATCAATAAGATCATACCAAGGAGCAAAATCATTATTGTTTAACAATATTGTCTGCAATGCAATATTATTGCCACCCGGATTTATTCCTAAATCAACAAATTTCTTTATCAAAGGAGCTAGATTTACAGAATTAGTAATATCGACCAAATCTCGTGCACTGACAACTAAAGAACGAAACTCATTTAATTTTACAGCTGCCTCTTGTCTTTCTCGTAATTTATTCGTGTTAGTTCCGTTATAATTTGCGTTATCAATGAGGTATTCAATTTCGTCGAAAATAACGGGAACTTGCTCTTTAAATTCTTTTTGCTTTTCTACATTGTTGTTATCAAAAACATTTATGATTTGAGAACGCAACATCAAATTTTCATGTAATTCGTTCACCAAAATTTCTCGGATTAAATCTGTAAAATGATTTCTTTCTATACCGTTAGCAATTTGTGCAGCATCTTCACGGCTATCGGAAAACACGACTAATTTTCTCTCTGCTTCTGTACTCGGAAGTTGATACATCAACTCTTTAGCAAACATTTGGGTCGTTTTGCCAAAACCAGTTCTAAAACCACGTATTGATGAAGTTATTCGCTTATTCCAATCTTGTCTTCGTTTTTGATGATTTATACCGCAACTCGGACAAACACTAGGCAATGCTTTATGTGTTTCATTTGTAGAAATATTTCCATTGACATCAGGTAATGCAATATCACGATTGGAATTGTTTGTTGTGATAGAAAATAGATATCCTTTAATCCATTGTGTCGGTTCTTCA
This sequence comes from Sphingobacterium siyangense, assembly GCF_007830445.1. GTDB lineage: Bacteria > Bacteroidota > Bacteroidia > Sphingobacteriales > Sphingobacteriaceae > Sphingobacterium > Sphingobacterium siyangense. The sequence continues at coordinate 101,216 of NZ_VLKR01000023.1, forward strand.
TCCGCTTTTACATGCTGGAAATTTATGTCGCCAGAAATACAGTTCAAAGACGCCTCTATCCACTTAGCTCTAAAATCGATTTGTTTAATATTATTTAATGCGGGTTGTCTCCAATAATTTTGAGGTATTCCTGATTCTGCGTCATGCGGAACAAATTCCTGATTACCGCTGGGCCAAAAAACTGCGTACTCTTGATAGCTTCTTTTTTCCACTAACTTCGCCGGTGTTTTTTCTGGAATACCTTCAATGTTTGGACTGATTGGAAGTAATTCAAATGCATTATTATTCGCAACCAGTCTGCTTCCCCCGTAAAATGTTGTCCCACAATTATCACAATAGAGTAATTCCAAAACACGATTTCCTTTTTCCGAATTTATTCTTGTAGTAGAATAAAGTTTTCCAACTGTTCTTTCCCCATCAAAATATTCCTCTCTAATATCATCAGATTTTATAGAAGCCCAGAGCCCCTCAATGTTTCGGAAAAAGTAATGAAATCTAAAGCGGGGTAACCTTCTTTCATCAGGAATTGCTTTTGTAATAGTCTCAAATTTTTTTTCATCTAACATTGCTCTTACAATCAGCAACCCAGACAAAGCCTTTTCTAAATATTCTTTATTAGCAGTATTTTCAAAAATTATTTCCGCAAAATATTTTCCATTTTCATCATCGCCATTTGCCCGTATTGAACAAAGCGCCTTGTAATCTTGGCAAGGTGAAAATAATCTTTCTTTCAATTGAAAGGCGGGGTTGACAATTATTGAAAGTAATTTTAAAATCCCATTTTCAGTCGTTGTGATACTAAATGTATTTGCAAGTTCTTCAGCTGCGGTTTCGCAAATAGATATAAAACTTCTGTCCCTAATATTTCCTTTTATTTCGGCATATTTTTCTGCAATCATTCTAAAGGGGCTGATAGGAAGTTTTCTTCCGCTTTCGGGAAAGGGAGCTATCGGATTATTTTTTCCTTCGATAATTTTGAATGGTTTTTCCGTTCCAAAAAAATCTCTCAAAAATTGTCTACTTTCTTGACCTTCTTTGGTGTCCTCCCTTGATTCTAATGACGCGCTTGAAGCAAGGATACGCAACTGTGGATGATTTGGGTTTAATCCCAAACGATTAAGAACAAGTTTTAGCAAATAAGCAACTTCTGTTCCCTGTGTTCCTCTATATAAATGCAACTCGTCAATGACTAAATGAAAAATATTGTATGCACTTTCTTCTAACCATTCTTTCGTTTTATCAAAAATCCCATTGTCAATATCGCGCATAAGCATTATACTCAACATCGAATAGTTGGTAATCATAATGTCGGGTGGTGAAACTTGCATATCAAAACGACTCCGCATTTCTACACCATCCAAGCGTTGGAAAAAGGATTTCAGATCTTTGGCTTCATCACTTGTTTTTCCTGTTTGTTCAATATATTGAGATACGCGATTTGAATCCAGTTCAATTTGTCGTAATTGATCTTTGAGTTGATTTACCTTTGTTATGTTAATTGCAAAAGTTCCGTCTTCTTTTATTTTTCTCAGCTCCCCGGCAACAGGTGAACTCCCATTATATCTTCCAAAATAAATTGCATTTCCGTCGGCATGTTCATTTAACCAATTTCGTGTATCGTCAGAATCCAATGCTTTTCGTAGACGGGTCATTTGGTCTTCCACTAAAGCATTCATCGGATATAAGATCAATGCTCTTACACCTGCTCTTCTTGTTTCGTGTTGACGTTGTCTTACCGCACTACTTAATGTAAAGTTCGAATTATTTACAATCTCTCTTGCTGAAAGCCCTCCATCCTCTCTCCACCAATTGTTTACGCTTTCTACTTTTTCATTTGGCCTTTGCCAATTGGCAAGTTCCTTTGAAAATTGAGCAAACAATGGAAGCAAAAACGATTCTGTTTTTCCAGAACCTGTACCAGAAGTGATAATACAATTGTTACCGAGCAACGCTTGTTTTAGCATTTCCGCTTGGTGAGAATGCAAAGGGAAATTTCCCACAAGGCCAGTATTTACAAGTCCCTTAAATGTAAAAAGTTCTCTTTCATTCAAGGCATTTCCTAAATCTTCAATAGTTAAATCATTTACCTTTTTTCCGCTTGAAACATAATCGGGCAAAGGTTCAATCCATGGTTTACGATAAAGCACCTTGTCATTATTCAATAAATCGTATCGTTCTTTTTCAACGCCTGTAAATTTTGTCGCAAATGCCGTCTTTATATAACGAATAAAATTTTCTTTTATAGTTTCAAATGAACCAATTGGGTCTTTCATAATATTTTATTTATTGGTGTTTGGTTTAATTTTAACCTAAATAAATTCTGAGTAAAAATACTTATTACGTTCTCATATACTCTATATTTCCTACCATCAATTTCCTTGAAATCAGGAGCTAACCCACTTAGTAGCATAATGGCTTCCGATAATAATCTTGGTAATGGTGTCTCAATCGGGATAGCAACTTTATTATTTGAGCTGTCAAATAATATCACATTTTTATTGAAATGCTTTAAGGCAATAAATCTACCCCAGTTCATATCAACTTGATAGCACTTATTATCTTTCCAAAGTTTAAATTGATAAGTATATTCATTCAATTTATATTTGACCAATGAAAACGATCTATCAAAAGTTGATGTTTCACTTTTATTAAACGTTAAAGTTTCCGGGTCGAAAACGTATCTTGCCCAATCATAATCATTTTCATCAATTTCCTGTAATGTATTTTCATAATCAACTATGTTTGCCGAAAAATCTTGTAACGCAACTTGTGGAAAATAATCCGAGGTAAATTTTATATTCAACTCCGCAGCTAATGCCTTAAGACCCTTTTCTCCATAATTATCATACTCTTGTTGAAATGATCTTATGGTGATTACATCCGGCAAAAGTAGCCTTTCATTTGAAGAAAATTGCTTTGTTGTTTCAACCTGCAAATTATATTTAGAAGCAGTATCTATAATTTTTTCTACCAAAGCAGAATCTCTCGCCCCAATAAGCAAAACTTTTCTCCCTTTTGCCGTTGGTATAAAAACAAACTGTGCAGGGCTCATAACGATACTTTTGTTTTCATAATCATAATCAAGTATTCCAATAAAATCATAAAAGCTCAATGATGCTCTCTTCAACTTCGTAAGATTAATAGCTGTATTTCCTGATTGTTCAGAAAACAGTTTGGAATAATAAAACTCAAACGCTTTGAAAAAAGCTTCGGTAGTAAGTATATTTTTTAACGCCAAGAAATCGCAAAACCTGTTTCCACAATGATTATTAAATATTGTTGTTGATATATTTGCTCGAACTTCTTGTATCTGTGGCGTGAAAATCCAACTAGCAGGATAAAAAACTCTTTGACTTGATTTTTTAGGAGTGACAATATTATTACCTAAACAATATTGCTCTGAGTCTATTATCTTATTTCTTCCAAAAGAATCACGCATAGGTAGTTTGGTACCATCCACTTTCATCGCTGCATTACCTGTTGATATGATACTATATGCAAGTTCGTTCCCCGAAAAATTTTCATCTTCAACTTTAATATAAAAATCTGAGTCAAGAAAAAGATCTGTCGGTAATAACCAACGATTGTTTTGGGTTTGTTTTTTTGAAAGAAACCTTTTTTCCGTCTCCCCACTATATTGCAAATAAACTCTTTCACTTCCTTCTGAATTTACAATTTCAATTTCTGGCAAAAAGTCATTAATGTAAGTCCTAAAATCCACCCTTAGTCCATTAACTAATTCAATTCTCTTTTCTGAGTGGAGTGTAAGAATTGGGATTTTAGAAAGCCCGCATATAGGATTACGAAGCCAAAACAAAGAATAACCTTGAGGTAAACCATCAAGCTCTTCTTCTTTAAAATCAATACCTCGAAAGGTTCCTCCCCATTCTTTTATTATTTCTCGTTTGTTGTTCCGACATAATAAATACATTTGTTCTGTCTTTGAAAGAATATGAGTTTCTATCCAAAAATCATTGCTTAATTGGAATATTCCTGCATTTATAAAGAGTCTGACATCAAGGTCGGGAAATTTTGCGATCCACTTATTGAAATTATCTGTAAGTTCAAGTCTTTCCTTAAATTCAAACAGAAGCGTTTTTGACCAGCCATTGATTTCATACAAGTTTTCGTGCTGGCCAAATTTCAAATCCTCAGGGTAGTCATTTAACGAGTACATCCTATATGTAAATTTGATTTCCTCTTCGTTCCTATTTACTTTAAATTGAAGAAATAGAGGTGCTATTGTGTAGTTTCTTTTCTTCTTCAATATGAGTCCATCTTGTTCTTCTATTTCTTCATGTGTTTCTCCTGTCCATTTTTTGTAATTATTCAGTATGGTTTGAATAATAGATCTTGATAATTCATCGTATTTCTTCAAAAAATCCAATGTATTTTTAGGAATTAATGTTGTTGAACTGCTTATTATCATTCCTTGCAAGGAATAAGTGTCATAAGTGAAATTTGGAACCAATCCTATAGATTCAAATAATTCTGGAAGGCGATTTAAAATCCTAGGAGGTAAAACACATTGAGAGAAAATTTTGCCTACATAAACCCAATTTTTATTTGTAAAAGGAACAACGTTAAAAAAACCTAAGTCGCCATTATTTTCAACATTAGCCCAATGCGCCAGATTTTCCCACAAATCATTAATTTGATTGATGCTAAAATCATTCGTTCCAATGTTTTGATTAATTCCAAGACTTTGTAGAAAAGAATTAAGTCTCCCATAATAATTGTTAGCGCTTCGCCGATTATCATCAACCTCTTCAATAAGCGGAAGAACAAAGAAAATCAAGTACGAAATATATGGCGGATATAGAACAGGAATATCTTCTATTGTAGCTGGCGTACCGTCTAACTTGCTCTTTCCAACAAGATTGTTTTTAGAATATGTATACCTTGATCTTAAAACTATATTTCCATTTGATCCCGGTAAACCAAGCTTAATTGATTTAACAAAATCAGACCAAATTCTCTCATCTGATTCATCAATAAAATATGGTCTTGCCAAAGAGATAATATCATTTTTAGTTAAGTACAAATATATATCTTTACCTGCATTTGCAGGATTAAATAAAAATGCAGATATAATATTATTCCACTCTAAATACTTCATTAAATTTGTATATCTCCTTAAAGTGAGGTCCTATCTGCCTCAATTGTGTATTTGCTGATAATTTATACAGAAAATATCTATGGAGTCTAGGTCCTTCGATAAAATAACAATGACTATTTTTCTCAAATAACCAACTCTATACTTATCATTAGTCTTTAAGATTCACTTAATATACGATAATAAATCATTTTATTTACAAAATGTTAAAATTATCCTTTATTATGCAATATTGCTTCGAGGCTATTATCGCTTCTTACGACAATATAGATTTGAAGTTACTACATTTGAGTGGACAAATAATGTCCATCAAACCCCATGGGAATACCACGTCGTCCAGCTGGTATCTGAAACATCAGAACGCGAAGCACTTCTTAATCACCTCATGTATCTCAATAAAGGTAATCCGATTGGTGGTTTTATTGGCTATTTCTCCTTTAAGCTTATCGAGATCAGCACGGTTTGTCCGGTAGTTGGACAGTCACATAGCTTGCTTTAAAGCCAGTATCAATGAAGCCCCTAGATTCACTGGAGTAAATTCATTGAAATCGTCCGAATATGTTATCGGAAAAGAGTATGATATACCTCAGTTCTTCAATAAGAAATTTGATACGAATGAGGTATGGGATTATTGCGGAGATAATACAAATTCAGATTTAGACACATTGTTAGTGGTATTGTCGTGGGGTGGAATGGATCGTAAGCATGCGAAAAGCCTATTAAATAATCCTGATCCTGTATTAGAGATTGTAAGAAGATTAAGATCCAAAAAGTTTGAATCACGTAAAGAGGCATTCGATTACATACAAGATAAACGGAAACAGGGTCTACTACCGGGTATGGGCATTGGATATTTCACGAAGCTGATCTGTTTCTTACAGCCATCCCTCAAAGGCTATATTATGGATCAATGGTTAGCCAAATCTGTAAATCTACTACTTGGCAGTCCTTTAATACATATTGCTAGCAAAACCTGGGTATCGGACCAAAATACACCCGCTATTTACGAAGACTTTTGTACATATATAGATGGCCTAGCTTCCGAAATTGGAAAATCAGGGTTTGAAACAGAGGAATTCCTATTTTCGATAGGCGGCCGTAAAAAAGGAATGTGGCGCGGGCATGTGGTTCAGCATTATTAATGTTTAAATCATTTCTTGGATTGAATCAAACAGAAATAAGGTAAGAATAATTACCTCACTTCTGTTAGTTTTTTACAAGATGTTCGATTTGACAACTATTTATTAAACGCTAAGAGTTTTATCAACAGCTTCACGAAAATTAGATTTAACAAATGATTCAATCGTAGTTTGTTCCGAAATCCATATCTGAGATTTAACATGAAACCTCACATTTTGATTTTCAATGTTCACAGAAATCCCATCTTTACCACTATATAAATCTCCCTTTTTTATTTCCACTTCATTAAAATCCGTATATAGATCATTAATTCTGTACCCAATGTCTTTAACTACTTTCGCATTTCTTCTTAAATATTCTATATCAGGATCTGTTCCATCCAAAGGAACGACAACTAATGCGTAGTTTGCTTTCTCTTTGGTGGCTTTTTCTGCCTGTAGAGGTGTCATTGCTGCATGTTCTTTTCCTGTAGCCTTTAGTTCTATAAGCCAATCGTTAATTTGGAATCCCTCACGTTCATTACTTTCATTCACTAAATCAGACGATTGATCGGTTAAAATATAGTCACTCCCGATAGGTTTTCTCTCAATATTTACAGAAATTCCTTCGCCACGAAGCTCATTAATATATTTCGCGAAAAGCTTTTCAACCATACTACCGATATTCTGGTTTCGCCCGATTAACCGTCTTTCGTTCAATCGTCTTTCATACTCTCTTTTAATTCCGGGATCATTAAAAATTTCTTGAACAAGCTCAGGATCCGCATCACTAGTGATCATATTGGTTATTGCCTTATCCCAACTTAATCTAAGTTCATCTGATGATAATGTATGTCTTATTAAGTCAGAAACACCAACTCCTAATTTGTTAAGAAAATTCTGTTGCCTATGTCCTCGTATAGCCTTTATTAGCGATTCATCACTTTTCAAAAGCTCAGAAAGATTTTTAGAAGATGGTGTTTCGCTAACAAATTTTACTTCATTCCCTTCACTTTGTGTTTTTACATTAATCCAATTAAGGTTTCGTGCACGGGAAACCCACAGACATTGCCGGAGATAAATTGGCTTTCCCAATTCATCGATAAAAACCTCCTGTTTGTCTTCATCAAAATAATCATCCTGATTTACGCCTTCTATCAATAGAAATTTAAGTCTTTCAAAACTTGATTTTTGCGTCGTATTCCTCGCATAAATATGGCCATCACTAGCAGTTAAATAGGCGAAATCTGAGAATGAGATATTGAATTTATATTTAAGCTGTCCGTCAGCATCTCTAAGCAAATTCATATCATCTTCGTTAACTAGCAAGTACTCCAATAATTTTACTGTTGCATTCTCAGTTTTCTTAACCATTGGTGTGAGATGTATCAAGCCATTATTATTTAGATAAATGTAATCTTCTCTAGCCAAATAATTGTTATAAACATCATTTAAACAGTCTTTATCCCTAACGAGATTCACATATAAAGGAAATATATGCTCAAAAAATAACTTCGGGGTCAATAATAGATGTTCCGACTTAGGAAAAGACTCATAATCAAATACATCCTCTCCTCTCTTGTTACTCCCAGTTAATACCTTCAGATCTTTAATAACGTCTTTTTGCTCCTTATTTATTAACCATTTTAAGAATCTCGCATTTGCTTCCTGATTTGAAATAAGTAACATATCATTTTCGGTAAGTTCGTTTAATGCCGTTTTAAGCTCTTGAATAGCGGAATGAACATGAAATTGTTCGACAATACTAATATTGAATTCAGTAATCTGTCTTGAAAATAATCTTTCAGCAAAACCTATCTCTAAAAGGTTGGAGATCTCAATTAATTCATCATCATTAAATTTATCCCAGCACATTTTTTCAACCTTGGTAAAGAAGAGGGCCTGATTAAGAGCGATCCTCTTATCTAATGGAAAATACCCTCTAATTTTAATAATTAAAGGATAAAATCTATTTAACCATATTTGCCCATCAATTCTCAAAGATTCATTTAGTATCTCAATGCTTCTTTTCTCCTCGATTAGATCTATTAAATTGTTAATACCCCATACTTGTTTTAAATCATATGGATCCAATTGTTTAAGTTCGCCAATACGTTTAGAAACATCCACCCAATTAAATAACTCCGTTTTTAACGGTAGATTACAATTATTAAACTCCATTAACAAACTCCACAAGTTTGTGATGTCCTCAGATTTGTCAGAAAATGGAATAACAATTTCATTTAATTTAATATATTTAGAATTTATATTATTAGATTTTATAAGCTCAATATTAGATAGTAAGTCTATAGCTTCCACTTTTACAAGGTTAAACCATTCGTGGTCTATCCATTTTAGATCTTTCGAATTATAAAAACTAAAAAATTCATGTAAACATCCTATTTCCCTCTTTCTGAAAAGATCAGAAAAACTCAGCAAGCTTTCAGTAAGTGCCTTATAAACGATCTCTTTATTAATAGACTCACTTCCATCTTCTTCGACTTTCTTTAAATAAATACCATCTCGTTCCACCCTTGGATCAAAATTTGTAGAATTGATTATTACGGGAATTCCAATTTCTTCAGTTCCAATTAAAGGGAATGTGTAATATAGACGAGGATAATTGGTTGTTAACGGAAATATTACTTCGCTATCGCCGACGACCTGAGTTAATATACACACGTCAAATTGTTCATTTTGTTGAACATATGCTTTTAAGCCGACACTGTAAATATTGTCAATAGATGTATTAATCTGCCATTCTAAAATACTATCCTCCTCATTATTCTTAATCAATTCTTTTGAAAAGGTTTTAGTATGACCATTTTCTATTACGGTTACAGATTGTATTTGTTCATTAAACAACTGCGTAATTGGGATAAGTTCATCAAGGCAACGAAGTCCTTTCTCTGCCGTATCCTTTCCTTTAATGTCAAGATCATAGGTAAACATAGTTTGAAATTCACTATCTCCCAGATAACTATCTTCCCTAATAGAATGATCAAACTGTTCATTAGAATTAATTTGTAAGCTATAAAAATGCTCGTTATCAATTGCGTCACGATCCAAAAGAAAACTAAAACAACCTTGATGATTAGTAAGCTTGCCAATTATATGCACTTTCTTTGACAACAGATAGGTTGTCATAAATCCAGTCCCGAATCGACCAGTTTTTCCTTCCTTATTATTTTTTGATGAACCTTGGATTATCAAGCTTAGAATATCATCCAATTCAAAGGGATTTCCAGTATGTGAAAAAGAAATCTTGCTATCTGTTATTTCAATTTTCACTTTTATGTTCTGTCCCAAATCGATCGAATCTTTAGCATTTTGAAGCAACTCCCAAAACCAACGTTTTTCATATTCTTCCCGCTCATATTCTCTAGCTTGAATATCTCTATATACGCTATCAGCGTGTCTTATTTCAGCAATCTCCTTGCGTCTATTTTGTATAAAACTTTTCTCTATCATAGTATAAATTAAATAGCTAAATACTTCCAACTATATGTTAGTAAAGAAAATTGATTTCAATATCACTCCTTTAATTAGTTCAATAACTAGCTTCTATGTATAATAATTTAAATGTAATATATGGACATCACCTTCAAGGTACAGAAAATAATTAATTACCCCAAACGATAATGAAAAATAGAATTTAGAGCTTAAATCATTAGCGTCCAAAACGATTAAGAAAATCATATAAAAAAGTGGCGCATTGCGATTTCAAAAAATGTTATATTGAAAACACAACTACGCCACCTCAGCAATGGTAAATATAAACGTTTTCAGTCAACTTCTATCCTTGATAGACCGGGATATTTTTAAAAAGCTTGTATCAAAATACAATAGTGACAAACATCATAAAGGTCTTAACAGTTGGACACATCTGGTGAGCATGCTTTTTTGCCATCTCTCCTGCAGCGATTCTGTCCGGGATATCAGTAACGGTCTTCGGAGTACCACGGGCAACATGAACCATATGGGTATTTCCCGAGCTCCCAGCAAATCGAGCATCTCCTATATGAATGAACACCGCGACCATAAGCTTTTCAAAGACCTTTATTTCGCCCTTTTGGACAATCTTTGGAATAAGGAGCCCAACCAGCGCAGTGAGCTCAGGGCATTGAAGCGTAAGGTCTATCTGATGGATGCCAGCGTGATTCCATTATGTCTGTCGATATTTGACTGGGCTAAATTCCGGAGCAATAAGGGTGCTGCCAAACTGCATACCGTACTTGACTATGATGGATGCCTACCGGTTTTCATGGAGATTACCGATGGTAAGGTACATGAGAGTAAAAAAGCGAACAGCTTTTCTTTCCCCAAGGGCAGCGTTGTGGTTATGGACCGGGGTTATGTCGATTTTAAATGGATGAATATGTTGGACAGCAACGGAAGTTTCTTCGTCACACGGAGCAAAGTAAACATGAAATACAGCGTGGTAAAGAGCTATCAGAGTGATTCGATGGTTGAAAGCGGCATCCTTAAGGATCAGGTGATTACATTGAGCGGGGAGAGCGCAAAACGATATGGGGGAAAGAAACTCAGGCTTGTGCACGTTTTGGACAGCACCACGGGCGATGAATATGAATTCTTGACCAACAATATCCAATGGAAGCCGGCGATGGTAGCGATGATCTATAAACAACGCTGGCAGATCGAATTGCGAAGCAATCATGAATGCAAATAAAAACAAACACAAATGAATAAATCTTTTTCAAACATCTCAAACAGCGTCTTAAGGTCACCAGTTTTGTGGGAACATCGCAGAATGCCGTTCAGATACAGATATGGACTGCCCTGATCGGAATACTTTTATTGAAATATATACAGAAAAAGGTCATCTAAAAGTGGAATCTGTCGAATCTTGTGAGCTTTATACGAATGAACATATTTGTGAAGATTGATTTTTGGCAATGGGCGAACGACCCATTTATCAAGAAAAAATCGCCTGATAAAAACGGACAGTTTGGCGTCTTTTAAAATAAGGGGGGATAGCTAATGGAGGAATCCAAAATAATACGCTTTTGATAAGAAAAATCACATTTTTTCGTAACCTAAATTTTATTTTGGACGGTAGTGAGCTTAAATCGAAAAATAGAGTATTTTGATTTAATAGAAACAAAAAAGCCACATCTCCCAACGTGGCCTTAATAAACATATGATTCACTAGTGGTTTGTAGTCTGCCTGAGCTGGCAAACCACTAGTTATTAGACACTTGTAATCGGTAAGTCAGAATGGTTCTTCGCCAATTTTGATGCACTTATCCAGTTTGTGAAAGGCAGACCTTTCTTCTGAGCAATTCAAAACTCCCCTTACCATACATTTCACGTTTTTTATTCTTTAACCGGTTCACATTTCCTTCCACCAGTCCGTTGGTCCAATCATAAGTTATCGCATTTTTTACTGCCTGAATATCCTTTTCTAATCCATTACAAAAAGTATCTATTCTTTTGCGGCCAATTAATCGGCCATCTTTAATCCAAGTGGATATACTGGAACAAGCTGACCCCTCAAAATTGAATTAGAATTAGGGATGCGTATTGCGTTTAAAGCTGTTATTCAACTGCCATACTGGCTGATGTTGACCCCCTAATTCATTTTTCATTTCATTGCGCTGGAGCATGCTGACCCCTTAGCAAGTAGTTTTTGTTACTTAGTGATCAAACAATTCGGATCACTGATGGCTGGAAAACCAAAACGAATGAGTCAGATAAAGCAATTAATCAGATTGTACCAGAGCGGTAGCGGAATAAAAACAATCGCCCGCATCCTTGGTATGAGCAAGAATACGGTGAAGTCCTATCTTAAAAAGATGGCCGACGGCGGTTTCAATACCGAATGTTAATTCGCATATAAATACCCCCAGCAATTCGCATTAAAATGCCACCACCTTAAACAATTAAGGTTTTACTTGTTGAGAGTATAATAAACTCTCAGCGTTATGTATAAAGTGGCTATGTACAATACGATAAAAACACTTTTGGAACACGGCAAATCTTTGCGGGAGATCTCAAGGGAACTTGGGATGTGCCGCAAGACCGTTTCGCGTATCCAAAAAGCGCTGCTGAATGGAGATTCAGCTCCGAGGCAGCAGTCCCGTTCCAGTGGTCTTGAGGTATTTCATGAACAGATCGAGCATTATCTGGCCAGTGGACTTTC
>NZ_VLKR01000024.1 GCF_007830445.1 Sphingobacterium siyangense
GTTAAAACAAATAATAAACCTTAGATAATGCAAAAAAAGAGACTGCCTTTTTGAGACAGCCTCTTTTTTATATGAATTTCTAGCAGTTAATCTTCGAAAAGTTTGCTCTCGAAATCTGTGTGGCTATTGACCAATTTGCCTTCAGTTCCGAAATAGATTTCCTGAAAACTTAGTGTCCGGATAGCATCTACCTTACGATAGAATTTATCTGCCGATACATCCGAAAGTGTTTTGAAACCACAAGCTTCCATAATTTCGACTGTAGCACGTAATGTGTTGCGGTGGAACTGAGCTACGCGTACATATTTATCATTTACGTCGAGTCCTTTGTATAAATGCGGCTGTTGCGTAGCAACTCCAACCGGACAAACGTCTTCATTACACTTAAGTGCTTGAATACAACCTAAAGCGAACATCATACCGCGAGCACTATAACATGCATCTGCGCCTAAGGCAATAACTTTTAAGATGTCGAAACCCGTTACAATACGGCTGGATACGATAACTTTAACATGTTTTTTCAAACCAAAAGCAATCAAGGTTTTCGTTACAAATGCCAATGCATCGTATAATGGCATCCCTAGGTTATCTGTAAACTCCAGTGGAGCAGCTCCCGTACCACCTTCTGATCCATCTACGGAGATAAAATCCGGGAAGATCTGCGTGTTTTGCATGGCGTGACAGATGTCGATAAACTCATGTTTATCGCCGATACAAATTTTGAAACCGATAGGCTTTCCACCCGATAGCTCGCGCAGCTGTTGTATGAAGTGCATCATTTCAGTCGGTGAGGAGAAAGCGCTATGTGCTGGAGGCGACATCACATCTGTTCCTGGAATGACGTGACGAATAGCCGCAACCTCAGGTGTATTTTTTGCCGCTGGAAGGATACCTCCATGACCAGGTTTAGCGCCTTGCGAGAGTTTCAACTCGACCATCTTCACGTTTTCACGATTGGATTTTTCTCGGAAGAGCTCCGCGTCAAATTTTCCTTCCTGATTCCGACAGCCAAAATAACCTGTACCCACCTGCCAAATTAAATCACCACCGTTGTTGTGGTAGTCACTGATTCCTCCTTCGCCGGTATTGTGTGCAAAGTTTTGAAGTGCAGCACCTTTATTTAATGCCGTTATTGCTGTTTTGCTCAATGCACCATAACTCATTGCTGAGATATTGAACACACTTAAGCTATAGGGTTTTTTACAGGCTGCATTTCCAACAGTGGTACGCAGATCGTGGTTTTCGATATGGCAAGGGAAAACAGAGTGCGCAGCCCATTCGTTCCCGACAGCCTGTGGATCAGTCTGCATACCAAATGCGACAGTTTCACGTTGATTTTTTGCACGTTGGTATACGATCGAACGCTGTCTTCTGTTGAAAGGACGTCCATCCATATCCGATTCCCAAAAATATTGTCTCAACTCAGGACGAATAGATTCGAAGATATAACGGAAATATCCAACTAAGGGATAATTGCGTAGGATGGCATGTTTGGTCTGGAAACTATGGTATAACGCGATCAATAGCAATGGAAATGGGATGATAAGCAGCCAAAACCAGCTTGATGTAAATATAAATCCAAATGATACAATGATTAAATTAATCACAATCATTATTGAAAGAATGAGTTTTCTAACTTCCATAGAAAATACGATTGTTTAGTTTTAATTCGCTATTTTAATGTTTAGCCCAACTGATTATTTTATTACTCAATTAGCATTCCAAAATGCGCTTTTGGACGAAGCAAATGTACTAAAGTTCCTGAAGTAAATGGATATATTTACCCCTTGGAGGTAAGTTTTGATAAGTTTATAACCGTTTCTAACAAACTATTTTCTTTTAGTAATCTCCTGCGATAAAAGTTGATAGATTTGCTGTAAATCTGGTTTATTGCTAATAAATTGCAAATGTTTTTGCATTGTTGTGCTGTCCTGTCGGATCGCTGGTCCTGTCTGAACTGTTATTGGAATATGATTTTGCACTTTTTCTGCCGTCTCCAGGATGATTGGTTTAATTAGATCAAAGGACAAGTCGTTTTCTGCTAAGAGCTCGTAGGCCATCTGATAAAGGATGTTAGTAAAATTGTTGACCATAACCGAGGCAAGGTGGATGGCTAAACGCTGCTGGGAATTACAATAGATGCTCCGCGGTGCACATGTCTGTGCTAACTGAAGTAGCTCGGCACTATTTTCATCCGTGTTACCTTCAACACAAAGTGGGACGGTCGAAAAATCGACTGCTTTATTTTTGGATAATGATTGTGGTGGATAGATGACTCCCGCATTTTTAAATCCAGCCAGTACAGAAAGATCGGTTGCTCCCGAACAATGAATAACAACACCTTTTATATCTTTTGGTAGCGCTTCTACCAGCGATACAATGGCCTGATCGGTAACGGCAATGAGGTAAAGATCAGCATGTAGGTCTAGTTCAGATAGTTGGTCAATTGCTGCGCAATGAAGAGCAAAGGCCAATGCATCTGCATTGGCCTTTGTTTTACTGTAGATCTGAACGATATGATGTCCTGTTTTTTGAAACTGTTGTCCAAAATGCGTAGCGGCATTACCGCTTCCTAAGATCACAATGTTCATTATTTAAGTGCTTTTCGTTTCTCCTCTTTATTTCTTCTCACAATGGACATGATAAAACCAATGGTCATGACAATCGTTCCACACCAGAAAAAGTTGATGTATGGGAATTTAATGGCTTTAAATACGACCCATTTCTTTTCTGGAAGCGGCTTTTGATAAACCATGATTTCCAGTTTATCCTTGTCAGGTTTAATTCCCGTAAATCTGAATTTAAGCCCTTGCTCGTTGACATCTTTATTGAAGTCATAAACACCACCGTCTTTAATTAAGTAGATTGGTTGTACTTCATACTGTTTGTTGTCGGCCGAAAATACTTTTATTTTCAATCCAACCATAACATCACTAGGACCTTTTGGAATTTTCTCCAGGTGAGCTTCTTTGTTTAAGCCTTCAATGACATAATATCCATTGCGGTAGCGTAGGGTATCACCGATATTTACCTGATACGTTGCCGGCTCCTCGTAGTCTTCGAAACCAGTTTTGTCTTCTGCCGGAACTTTCGCATGTGTTGCCTGACTTTCAGCTGCAGCTGCGGTAATCAGTGTATACACGTCATGCGTGACATAATGTTTGGTCGCTGGAGTACCAATCAAACCGCCCATTTTCGCGTTGTTTTGTGCAAAAGGTTGCAGCACAAAATGCTCCTTCACTTTACCTGTTTCTTCGTCGATCCGCTCGTATTTTATTTTATAAAACGTATTTGGAGCCACAATGCTATCACCGATATAGGTTATTTTGTATTCCCCCATTTGTACAGGTTCACCTTCGGTCAAGAATAAGTTGTCGCCAGGTTTCTCTACTTTGTCAAATCCCGATACAGCAATGTAACCTGTGTTGTTGACCGAGATGACCTCGTTGGTTGCTGCAGCCACCATGGCACCGATAAGTAGTAATCCAAAGCCGATATGGGCTACCGAAGAGCCGGCCAGCTTCCATTTACCTTTGACAGCGTCACCCAATACACGGATATTCGCCAAAATACAGAAAATACTTGCGAAGGTGATCAAAATATAGATCAGGTTGGTATACGTCTTCGTAAAATAGACGACAGCAGCCGTTAGAATGAGAGACACAACCAACGATGCTACCGTAGAAGCCAAAAACTTGCGGCTATCGGTACGTTTGTATTTTAAAAATTGTGTAAATCCGGTTAAGATCATAACGATCACTGCAAAACCCGATTGCCACTTGTTATAATGTTGGATCGGATCCAAAGGTGGAGCTACCTTGGTGCCAAAGATCTTGTTGAACACTGGAATTGATGTTGAAGCAATGATCTGTGCGCATGCGACAGTCAATACCAAGGCGCCAATAAACATCCAGAATTCTCTTGAATAGATATCCTCATCCTTTTCTGTGATGGGCATCTCTTTCTTTTTGACGGTAAGAAATACGACCATGATTACCAAAAAGACAACATTGAATAAGATCAATTGTCCGCTCATTCCCAGATCGGTAAAGGAGTGTACAGAAGTCTCTCCAAGGACACCACTACGTGTCAGGTAAGATGCATAGATAACAAGTACAAAGCTGATCATCGCCAAAAATGTAGCGGTGAAGTAGGAGTGGCCTGAATTCTTATAAGCAATCATGACGTGGACAGCAGCAATCAGGGTAAACCAAGGAATAATTGATGCATTCTCTACCGGATCCCATGCCCAGAAGCCACCGAAGTTAAGTGCTTCATAAGCCCAGAATGAACCCATGATAATACCTGCACCTAAAATCATCACGGCAAATAAAGCCCAAGGAAGTGCTGCATTGATCCATTCTTTGTATCGCTTGGTCCAAAGAGCACCTGTTGCATACGCAAAAGGAACAATCATCGACGCAAAGCCAAGGAACAGTGTTGGTGGGTGAATTACCATCCAGTAATTTTGAAGCAAAGGGTTCAAACCATTACCGTCGGTGATAAGTGAAAGATAGTTAGCTTCTCTAAAGATTGGAATATCCATTGCTTCACGCAATAGGATAAACGGAGAGCTACCGATACGCAGACCGAAGATTTCCACACCAATAATCATGGAAGCTAAAAATGCTTGGCATAACATGACGAAAGTCATGACAGACGATTCCCAGCTTTTTGCTTTAAACAGCAAAACAGAACCTAATACTGTTTGCCAGAACATCCAGAGCCAAAAACTACCCTCCTGACCTTCCCAAAAACTGGAAATGATATAGTAGGTAGGGAGTGTCTTGGACGAGTGCGCCCAGGCATAATTATATTCAAAAAGATGATTGTATATAATATAAAATAAAGTTGCACCAATCGCCACTACGGAGACCGCATTAGCCCAAAAGGCAATACGTGCAATTTTTTTCCATGAATTCTCTTCAGGGTATTTTGTTGCAAAAAAGTAACTGATACAAGATAGAAGTGCAGCACCAAAAGAAAGTACAATAAAGAATTGTCCGATCTGCCCTGGTAGCAGGTGCTCACCAACGTAATTAACGTCCATTGAAAATTGATTTTACGAATTAATTATTGAAAGCAGTAGCATTGATCTCGGTGACGACCGATTTATCGTTATATTTTGACGGACATTTCATCAATATCTTACTTGCCCTAAACACATTTCCGTCCATTTTTCCTGTCAATACAATTTGCTCTGAACGTTCAATATCTTGAGGTTTGGCGCCTCTAAAAATCACTTCACATTCTGTACCATCGTTGTCACGCATGAAAAACGAAAATTTGTTGGCGTCAGTTTTGGGATCATAATGAAGCGCTTTGTCTTTATTCAATTGACCTACCACATATAGTTCGGTTTTCTTTTCTTTAGCTTCGGTAAATGTCGAATAGGTACTTGAATCGGTATAGATAACAAGTATCATGGCAATTGCGACAGCAATGATAGCGATTAGAATAATTGAACTTTTTTTCATTTGTATTTACTTATTTTATAAGTGTTTGATCTCATCGTAAAATGAGCTCGTTTCACCCGGTTTGTTTTTTCTTAACGATGGATAGCAGTTCCGATCTGCCAGATATCCTCCTGTTTTTTCAGAAAGATTATTACCCAAATCTGACAACGTTGTGCTCACTAAAATCCCAAATTGATTACATTTGAGACCTAATCGAATGCAAAATTACAAATAGATTCGCTAAGAAAGGAATAATGCAACTTTTCCATATTATTTATATCTATTCTAAATAGTTTGAATTAATTGGAAAAATAAGCTAGATTCGAATGCTTTTGGATAATTTGAAGTGAAATTTGCTATTTTGGTTCTAATGATATCGCATGAATTTTACAATTGCCTGTTAATATGAGTGTTGCTTTGCGATTTTTAGGCCTCTTTTGGGCTGTTATATTCCCCTGCTTTTTTGTTTTTGGACAGGTTAAATTTCGTAATCAGGAAATTGCTATCCAAAATGACAATGACGTTTATCTACTGACCGGTCAGGACCGCTATTATACCAATGGTATCAATATCAACTATAGGATTGCGTTGCCAGGGAAAACAGATAGCCAGACTTCAAATACGGTATTGGATTTTGAAATAGGCCAACGGATTTACAATGGTATCAGTATCATTGACTATAGACGGCAGGAAAAGAAATACGATAGACCATTTGCAGGTTACCTCTATTTTAGTGCTGGGATAACACGGTTTTTACCGCACGATCAGGTTGTTGAGTTCAAGACTGAATTGGCGCAGATCGGCCCTAAATCCTACGGTGAAGAGGCACAGAAGTTTATCCATCATCTCTTTGGGATGTACGAGGCGACAGGTTGGGATACGCAGCTTGGAAATTCCTTTGGTATTGATTTAAGTGCAACCTATAAAAAAGGACTATATCGCAGTCAAAATCAGCAATTCGATGTCGGAATTATAGGTGAGGGGACCATTGGATTAAATAATACCAATATGGGAATTGCGGCCCCGCTTCGGTTGGGGATGCTGAAATCCTATCAGGCATCCACCTTTACACATGGGCATTTGACACAGGGAAGAGCGAACAATGATAAAGAATGGTATTTTGTCTATCAACCAAGCGTGTCTCGTATTTTTTACAGCGCAACGGTAGAAGGAGGGAGAGGTAAAAATGATCCCATAGGCAAATTATACACTATTCAGCCTTGGATGCTTAGTCACCGCATTGGTTTCAATTGGTCTAACCACAAGATCAATTACGGTATCAATTACATTTTCAATTCGAAAGAGCTCAAATCGGTGTTTCACCGGCATCAATATGGCGAGTTGTTTTTTGCCTACCGTTTTTGATCAGCCAGCCATAAGTAGGACCTACATGGATCCGTTTGATAAGATCTTCTTTGGTCCAGCGTTCAAATGTTTGTCGTTTGGAGATTGTTTAACCTGGGTTTTCGGGAATAGGGGCAGCCAGTTTTTGCCCGATCAATCTGGTGGTGAGCATAGCGGCCACGGTATCTCCAGTAGCATTGAGCATTGTTGCCAATGGGTCGACCAGCGTGGCGATAATCATAATGGAAGGAATCACCTCCGTTGGCATCTGATAAACCGATATGATCAGCATTTCTCCGATGTAGCCACCATTAGGAATACCTCCGGCTACGATGCTCACCAGTAAAGTAATGCCAACCGCCATAATCAGATTGGCTGGATCAAAAAATTCCTTGCCACTTAATAAAAGTGCGATATAGATTTTAAAGATACAGGCGATCGCGGATCCATGCTTGTGCAATGTTGTGCCTAGGGGAATGACGACACTAGCGACGCTGTCCGGGATTCCAATTTGCTTGGCTGCAAGTAAGTTCGCTGGCATGGTGGCGAGGCTACTGCAGCTGCTCAATGCGGTCAGGGAAGGCAATATGTTATTTTGCCAATAGCGTTTGACACCCTTTAGCCCGAATGCAAAAAAAGCGAATAAACTGAATACCGTGAAAAAATAGAAGATTCCAAAAAAGTAATATAGACCGATAGGTTTGGCATAAAAACCAAAAAGCTGAGGGCCTAATGTTCCAACCTGATAGGCAAAATATGCTCCCAAACCAATGGGCGCGAGGTTCATGACCATCACGAGCAGATTTCCCATCACAACATTGCCCGAGTTTATAAATTTACGGAAGGTCTCTGCAGATGCCCCTGATTTGCGCGTAGCAATGCCAACGAGGAACGAAAAGATGACAAAGGCCAGCATATTTTGTCGTGATAATAAACTTGAAAATTCGCTAACGGTTAAAAAGCGGACCATTTTTTCACCCCAAGAATCATGAACAACTGTTTCCATGATCTTGTTTGTTTGTTCAATAGGCAGTGGAGCATCTACTGGAAAGAGGTAAAGGAAGCAGATGCTTGACAGTCCGGCGACGACAATACCCAGTACAAATACGAACGACATCATGCCGATGATCCTTCCCAGTACACTGTCGCCATTGATATTCGCAACAGATGAGGATATGGCAAAAAACACCAATGGTATGACGCTGACAAAGAGGAGGTTTAGGAAAATGTCACCGATCGGTTTAAGATTGTTGACGATATGCGGAAAGAAGATGCCGATCAAACTTCCAATACTGATCCCAAGGAGTAGAAGTAAGATACTGCCGTAGTTCTGCACAAAAGTTTTTGTAGCGTATTTCATAGGTGTATGATTAGTTATTTCAAAAGGAGTTCATTCACATGGAAGAACTGCTTATATTGTCTTTGTATTTGGTCACATTGAGCATATCCAATGCTGTTGTATTGCTTGCGCTTGTTAGGTTTGGATATTTCATTAGGTTTTGTGAATATTTTGTATTTAAATTGCTAAAATAGTGTTTTTCTCGAATAGGTCTATTAAAACGAGCTGAATTTATGCGTGTTTGTTCATTTTTGTTTTACCTTGCTGAAAAAATCCGCTTTTTGCCGACCTTGTTATCTTACTGAAAACTTTTTTTGTCGAGGTATCCATCATCTCTGCACGCTCGGTATTAATATGTATTTTTCATTTGGAAGTCGATGTACTGCTTAATTGGTTGACATCTCCTTCAGGCTACGCTGATAGATGGTCGTGCTTCGGAAATCATGAGGATTTTGATACACGCATCGGCTTTTTTATCTTTGGACAGTAGCAGTGACTAAGTGTCATGGACAAGGAGTAGGCCATTCGTTTGGCGTCTGTTTCTTCATTTGGACGTCATGTGTGAAAATTAGAACTTAAAGTATTTTTATAAAAATGGAATTTGTAACGACAGGAGATGGCTCGAAAACGTTGTTTAATGCAGAAATAGGTGAATGTTATCATTCGAAACATGGTGCGGTGCAAGAAAGCAGGCATGTTTTTATAAAAACAGGGCTCGAACACTATGTACAAACGACAGGAGCGACCGACGTCGGTATCTTGGAGGTGGGGTTCGGAACAGGCTTGAATTTTTTGCAAACAGCTGACTTTCTTAGCGATAAATCCGTTCAGGTGGAATACGTCGGGATAGAAGGATTTCCTTTGCCTTTGTCTACTATTGCTGCAACGGGCTATGAGGCGACGGTAGATCCGACCGTGTGGGCAAGCTATTTGAATGCATACGAGCAGGCTTTGACGGAAAACGTACGGATTAACGAGTACTTAAAGCTTCATATTGACCATACCTTATTGATGAATTTCCAGTCGGATCGCTTGTTTGATATCGTTTATTTTGATGCTTTTGCGGCAGTGCATCAGCCTGAGATGTGGAATGATGCTGCCTTGGGACATATCGCGCAGTTTGTTAAACCGGGTGGTGTCTTTGTGACCTACGCTATTACCGGGAACCTCAAACGCAGTATGAAAGCATTGGGATTTTCAATAGAAAAGGCGCCTGGTGCGCCTGGCAAGCGAGAAATGCTGCGTGCAACGAAGTTGTAACGGATAATTCTTACATCATAGCATGAAGGGTCGAATAACCGCCGTATCGTTTGTACTTTGCCCAAAACGATATCGTTCATGTGTATAAACTGCCGTGACTTTAAAGTATATGCGGTAAATAAAAGAATTATTTGCCGCAAAAAAAGGCGAATACTCCGTTTGTTCCCTGCTTGTTAAAAATATCGGTTTATTTAGGATTCAATAGCAAATGCGGCAACAATAGCAGCTGGATGAAATTCTTTATTGTTAAGTAACAGGTGTTTTTGACGTAACAATTTGTAATATTCTATATTCATGCCCACGATTATTGTCTCGGCGTTTTTATAATCCATATCAAAAATAAGCTCCTCAAGCTCGATTATTTTGTCTGATCGATGAAGGTTAAGTTCAATCTCGTGGCAATAAAAATGGATATGCTGCTGTAGCTCGAAGTTAAATACGGCGACGGTAAAATTTATTGCCAGTGCGTCGCAATGTTTTGGTAATACGATGTCATGGCGAAGGTCGAACTTTGGAAATCGAATATGGACCTGCTTATCCAATAAGCTAAGATCTGGGTCAAAATGCATAAAATCATGGATGTGGCATTTATCGTTGAATTGAAAATTGACTAAACGATCTATTTTTCCCCCATGAATGGTTTTCATTCCAGTAGGACGCCCATTTGGGCGGACCACTCTTTTGAGCTGTGTAATTAACCTGTTGTGCATGTCGCTATCATGCATGTTCAAATGTATATCCCCCATGAATTCCCTGATTCGGGCACCGGCGGTGCTGATATGTCCAAAATCTGATCCAATAGCTTTTTTGGCCGGAGTCGGTTTCTTTACAGGTTTCGGTATCGTCTGTACGATTGTTTGTTCATTTGATTGTCGAAAGACGATATTTCCAACGGCGCCTTTCAGATTTCCATTTTTTAATATTGCCATAGGATAAAATTACTTGTTAAGTTGCTTAAAAACAATTTGTTGTTAATTTTTGGGGAAATGGAAATTGCTGTTCGACTCCTATTGGAGATTTGGAAATAGGAAGCAAAAGGACGCTGTGGAATTTGTAAAAAATACGCCACCACAGTTAGGGATCTTTCTAAATTGTATGATCGTTGTATACACTTCGAGAAAGCTTCGGAATAATTTCGTAACAGCTTCGGGACAACGACGTGATAGGCTCGACATGCTAGCGGCATGAGTACGATATGTGTCCGTGTTGTCTCCGAGTTAAAGACGGAATGAAGGCTAATGTCTTTAAAGGCCGGTTAACAAGCTGATGTAATTATCGATGTAATGCAGTTTGTCTTTGGATTTATATTGCTGGATATAGCGAGGATGGTCTAAAATGGTCATTTTTCCAAAGAGCTTTTCTTCATTATTGATTTTAGCAAGAAAGGTTGCATTTTTCTTTCCGAGCACAAAGACCTCATCCGTCGCTAAGCCTATGGAAATGTGCTGTTTTAGGGAATCGATCATAAAGGGTTTGACCATATCAAAAAGTTGCTTGTCGTCGTAATAATTTGCATTGATCCAGTTGTTGGGCTTTGTTTCTCGGACAATCGCGAGGGGAAATGGCGAATTGATGTAAAACTGTTTGTAGAAGATCTCTGGGCCACCATAAGCTTCAATCATATCGTACATAAAAACCGAAGATATTTCATGGGTATGTGCAGATTGCATCTCTATTCCACATGCACTAGCTAATCTTTTGGTGTCTGTAAAAGGAACTCCCGTTACACCAGCACCGTGTCTGCTCGGATTAATGCCGATAATGAATTTTCTGGTTAGATTATCATTGTAATATTTCTGGTAGAACTGTTCCATTACGACTAATGTTTCGGGGTTATCAAGGTAGGGGTTGATAACATTGAATTCTGGGGGAAGACTTCCTTGATAATGAAGATGTTTATTGAATAAAACTACTTTTTCTGCAAATGTTAGCATCGTTCGTGTGTTTAAAAACAAAATACGATTTTTAAAGAACAAAAAAACAAAGCCGGGTGTCATTTGACACCCGGCTTTGTTTTTTTGTATCTTGGGTCAGGATTAGTGACCTTGTGTACCGTCTACACCATGTGAATGTCCATGAGACAATTCTTCTTCAGTAGCAGGACGTACAGTTAAGATTTCGATATCGAAATTTAATGTTTTGCCAGCCATTGGGTGGTTTAAGTCAGCAACAACTACTTCTGGAGTAACCTCAGCTACTACAGCGCGGAATTGGTTTCCTTGGTTGTCTTGTAAAGGCAATACTTCTCCTACTGGAGGTAAACCTGTTTCTTTGAACATATCTACTGGCAACTGTGCGAATGCCTTGTCATCTTTTTGACCGTAAGCATCATCCGGTGCCAATTCAAATGAAATTTTATCACCAACGTTTAAGTCTGCGATGTTTTCTTCGAATTTAGGTAACATCATACCTACACCATATAAGAAATCTAAAGGTTGTTCTGCAGTTGTTTCTTCAACGAAAACTTTTTCACCGTTTTCTACTGTGTGAAGTCTGTACGTCAATGCTACGACGTCGTTTGCTTTTATAGCCATCTGATTTTGATTTTTGGAAGCCCGAGGCTACCGTTTATTAAATATAATTTATTAACGCTTGTATGGAATCCTGTGGTAGACTGCAGGTCCTGTTTTTACAAAGATATGCTTTTGTCTCCTTTCCGACTCTATGTTCGAGCAATGGAAGATTTTCTTCTGTACCGCCAAGAACAATTTTATTTGGAATATAATAGTTGCCGAGTTCATTTTTGAAAGCCATTGCTTTATCCCCCGTCAATGCAATTTCATTGATTCCATATATTTCTTCTAGCAATAATATTGCCCAATTTGAATAAGCCGAACCATAAGTCTTGATTTGCGGGAATACATTCGCCAGCAATTGGTCTGTAATGGCGATGTAATTTTCATCATCAAAAAGCAAACCTAATCGTTTCAGCTGACGAACCATTGTCGACGAAGAGGATGGAATTACATTATCCATAATTTCGCTTTTCCGTGCGATGAGTTCCTCTGCCTGCGACGATGTATAGTAGAATGTTTTTTGTGATCCATCGTAAAAGAATGCAATGGCCTTATCAGCGAGCTGTCTTGCTTTTGTGAGCCAATTGAGGTCAAATGTCGCCTCATATAATGCTATAAAGGCTTCAATAGTGAATGCATAGTCATCTAAGAAGCCTGCGATCGCTCTATTGTTATCTTTTGGTTGGTGCAATAACTGGAGATCGTCTTGAATAAGATGTGTACAGATAAACTGGGCATTGTTTAAAGCGAGTTCAAGGAAATGGCTGTTTCCAAGACTGTGATAGGCATCTATTAGTCCTTTTAGAAATAGCGCATTCCAAGTGGTTAGCTGCTTATGGTCGAGTCCCGGACGGATCCGTTGTTCACGATAGTTGTATAATTTTTTCTTTGAAATTTTTAAAAAATCTGCCCATTCGTCAGCTGACATATTGACCTTTGTTGCTAACTGGTCTGCATTAATGGCGCAAATAGGAATGTTGGTTTTCTCCTCCTCCCAGTTGCCGGCTTGGGTTATGTTAAAATATTGCCCGAGTAGGGGAGCATCATCGCCCAATACCTCGTCAAATTCAACTTTGGAGAAGGAATAGTATTTCCCTTCAATGCCTTCGCTATCGGCATCTAAAGCGCTATAGAAACCATGGTTTGGAGCAAGCATTTCACGCTCGGCCCAAGTAATCGTTTCTTCGATGATCCGTTTATAGAATGGATCCCGACTTTGTTGATAAGCTTCGGCATAAAGGGATAATAATTGCCCATTGTCATAAAGCATTTTTTCGAAGTGGGGAATATGCCAATAATGGTCCACCGAATAGCGGGCAAAGCCACCTCCGATCTGGTCATAAATACCGCCTGATCCAATCTTTTTCAATGTAAAATGAACATGTTCCAAGATTTCCCGATCGTCGGCCAACACAGCATATTTTAGCAAGAACAACCAGTTGTTGGGCAGTGGAAATTTGGGTGCTCTTTGATAACCGCCTTCCTTTTTATCGAATATCTCGATCCAAGGGGTAACAATTTCATTTAAGTCGTCGATTGTGTATTGCGCTGGAATAGGATTGATGGGAAGTTTCTCGGCCCGTTGAATGCCATTGTTTAGCTTTTCGGCATAGTCAAATGCGACTTCGGGTTTCTCCGCCCACATTTGTGCAATTTGCAATAAGATATTCTGCCAGTCGTGCGGTTTGAAATAAGTACCACCGTAAATAGGTCTCCCATCGGGCAGGCAGATACAATTCAATGGCCAGCCCCCGGCATTGGTCATCAGTTGCACCGCAAGCATATACACTTGATCAATATCGGGGCGTTCTTCGCGGTCAATTTTGATCGATACGAAAAACGTATTCATGGTTTGGGCGATGGCTGAGTTTTCAAAACTTTCACGCTCCATCACATGGCACCAATGGCAAGCCGAGTAGCCAATGCTTACAATGATCAGTTTATTTTCGTCTTTTGCTTTTTTTAAAGCTTCCGGCCCCCAGGGCATCCAATCTACTGGATTGTGTGCGTGCTGTTTAAGGTAGGGTGAGTTTTCAAATTGCAATTGATTCGCCATAAGACGAAGGTAGTGAAAAAGTAATTATTAACGAGCCTAGTGAAAAACATACAGGCAATAAACTTTGCTGTAGCATTTTTTTTTATTTCTACGTCGTGTTAAAGTAACTTCATTGGATTGAAAATTAATTAGATGTTATATAATGTCCGATGAATTTGATTAGTTTTACATGCATTTATTATTAGCTTTACCGAAGTCCTATGTCAAATGACGTTGATCTGCTTAAGAAGATAGTCCAAAAAGATAGAAATGCTTTTGAAGCTATTTATAAGAGTCATTTCCGTAAATTGTATATCTTGTCTTTTCGGTATGTGCGAGAGGAGGCAATCGCTGAAGAGCTCACCAATGATGTATTTATGATGTTATGGGAAAATGCAGGAAAATTGATCATTAATCAATCACTTGGAGCCTACCTATCCCGCAGTGTTATCAATCTCTCGCTTACTTACCTCAAAAAGAATCAACGTTTATTAGAACGGAATAATGATTATAGCAAGGAACTGGATCTGACAGATGAGGAAGATCAGACCGATAGCGCAGCACTTTACGAATCCAAATTATTGATGATCGAAAGTATATTGGAAGGGCTGCCGCCGCAGTGTCGAAAAATCGTTCTTATGAGTAAGTACGATAAGATGAAACAACAGGAAATAGCGGATCAATTGGGAATTTCAATAAAAACGGTTAAAAATCATTTGACCATTGCTTACGATAAAATTCGGGTGGCTTTGGCCAAGCAAAAAACATTTCTCTTGCTTCTAATCGGCTTTTTATTTTTTTCATTAGGACTTTTTGTTCAGTTTATTATCTTATAGATATGGAAGAAAACAATACTTCAAGATTTATTCCTTATGACTTGATTCAGAAAGAGCTGGATGGGACTATTTCCGAAAGGGAGGAGGCGTTGCTTGAACGTTGGATTTCTGATGATACGGAGAACCATCGATTATATGATGAAATCAGAACAATATCCGATGACCTTATTGCATTGGAACACTATAAAAATGTAGATACCAATAGTCAATGGGATAAATTTAAACTGCAGCTGGATAAAGAAGCCATTGTTCAGGACCAAGAGATCGCGATACCAATTAGCACGATTTGGAAACCCTGGATGAAATTTGTGGCTGCAGCCGTATTGTTGGTTGTCGGTTTTGCCTGTTATCTGAACTTTGACCGCTGGATGGACAATGAAATCCGAATATATGGATCAGCAGCGCAGCAGCCCATTTTGCTTCCTGATAGTTCAATTGTGATATTGCATGCAGGAGCGGAAGCTTTGTTCAATAGGCGAACATTTCTGGGAGAACGGATTGTCGAACTTAAAAAGGGAAAAGCGCTATTTGATGTAAAGCACAAAACGGGGAACTCTTTTGTCGTAGATCTTGAAAACAATTATGTGCGTGATATCGGAACTACTTTTGAAGTGAATTTGCTTGAAAATGATGTTGAGGTTTTTGTTAAGGAGGGCTCTGTCGCCTTGAGCAGTGGAAAAGGAGATCATGCAAAGGAACTTATTCTGCAAAAAAATCAGAAGGGCCTGTATAAAAAACAAACAGCATCCTTGTCCAAAATAGATCTTTCTGAGCAAAATGATACCGAAGTTGCTCAGAAACTGAGCTATTCGAATATTCGATTGGATAGTATCTGCGCGGATTTGGAAAAGCATTTCCGGGCGAATATTACTGTGGTTGGGGATAGCTTAAAAGCGCGGAAGCTGACTATGTATTTTGATGGACAAACGCTCAATGAGATTGTTCAGATTCTCTCCAAGACCCTCAATGTGAAATGGAAATCGGGTAAAAAAGGATATAGAATCTACGAATAGACTTTTCGCATTGCTGATATGAAAGATAGGATACTGTATCGTCTGCTCTTTTTATGCTGGTTGGTTATAGTCATGTGTTCGAAATCCATGGGGCAGAATTCTCCTACGGATTCGCAAATTTCAATTGACACACATAACAAACAGATCATTCAGATACTTGTCGAAATTCATAAAACATACGATATATCCATGTCTTATGATGAGCAGATTTTTAACAAGGACATTATCTATAGTCGATCATTTAATAAATCGAGTTTAGAAGAGGTTCTTAATTATTTGCTCAAAGATTCCAATATTGGATTCACAATGATCAATAGGGCCCTGATCTTCTACAAAGAGGATAAGACTTTTACCATTAAGGGGCGTGTTGTAGATAGTCTAAGCGGTGAAAACCTGATCGGTGCTACTTTGTTGATTGCTGCGAAAAGTAAAAGTAGTTTAAGTAATAAATATGGGTTTTATTCATTAACTCTGCCACTGGAGACCAATGTCTGTGTGGTAAGCTATGTCGGGTATAAAACAAAAATTGTGAGATTTTCTCCCGATATGGAGTTTGGTACATTTTTAATCAAACTTTCTCCTCTAGATATGAATCTAAGTGAAATTGTGATCAATGGAGACTCTATCGGGCGAAGTAAGCAATTACAGGTGTTAAATGGGAAGATAGACTGGAATAGAGCTCGGAGAAGTTCTTTCTATAAGGGAGAAGCGGATATTATCAAGGTTTTACAGATGCAAAATGGTGTTAAC
The DNA here is from genome assembly GCF_007830445.1 of Sphingobacterium siyangense. Taxonomy (GTDB): domain Bacteria; phylum Bacteroidota; class Bacteroidia; order Sphingobacteriales; family Sphingobacteriaceae; genus Sphingobacterium; species Sphingobacterium siyangense. The sequence continues at coordinate 16,550 of NZ_VLKR01000024.1, forward strand.
GGATTGACTGAGGGGGGGAGTAACTTGTTTGTTAGAGGCAGTGGTAAAGATCAGAATCTTATATTGTTGGATGAAGCCGTTGTTTACAACCCATCGCATTTATTTGGTTTGACTTCTGTCTTTAATCCTGATATCTTAAAACATACTCAAATTTATAAGGATGCTATCCCATCGAATTTCGGAGGACGGATTTCATCCATCATGGAGATGAGCACACGTGATGGCGATGTAAACACAGTACATGTCTTCGGAGGCGCAAGCTTACTAGTTGCTCGCATTGGAGCTGAAGGTCCACTTATAAAGAAAGGGAAGGGATCTTTTTTAGTGACGGCAAGATCAAGTATATCGAATGTGTTCAATAAAGAATATCGTTTGTTCAATGTGAAGGGGAATTACAGTGACTATAATGCCAAATTGAATTACGCAATTGGGGACCGTCATAGGGTCTATGTTTCTGGATATATCGGGCAAGATAAAGTAGTTGCGCCTAATAAAAATACTAATCATTGGGGGAATTGGGCGTCTACATTACGATGGAATTATGTGCATAGTCCACGCCTGTTTATGAATTTGTCCGCGATTTTTAGTAATTATTCGAACAGGTTGGATATCAGTAAGCCCGAATCGCCAGAAAACCGAACATGGCTGACCCAAATTAGAGATTTTAGCCTTAAAACTGATTTTACCTATTTTGGAGGATTAGATCGCATGCTTGATTTTGGAATCCAAGGGACGCTGCATAGGTTCAAACCTGGGGAAATTTCTCCCGTTGATCTAGCTAAGGAAGAAAATATTTTCAGGGCACAAGCATATGAGTATGCAGGCTACGTATCCTTTAACTGGAAGATTGACTCTTCCTTTCGGGTCGTTTTAGGTACACGTTTAAATGCTTTTTATAGCACTTCGTTTGGACAATATTATTTATTGAATAACCAATACAAAGTATTGGCGGGAGATTTGGATAAGAAAAAGACTTATTACGGGATCGAACCTCGTTTTTCTTTTCAGTATAAGTTTGCCGATGCTTATTATGCAAGAATATCTTATAACCGTGTATACCAATATCTACAGCTTTTACAGAATGATGAATTGGCTTTTTCATCGTTGGAGGCCTGGATACCTGCTGGGCAAAATATAAAACCTCAATATACAGATGCAGTCTCATTTCGCATAAATAGAATGATTAATGGAGGATACATTGCGATAGATGGGTATTGGAAAAAGATGAAAAATCAAGTTGAACTTATTGACCATGCGCAACTTATTTTAAATCCTTTTATAGAAACTCAGATAAAACAGGGAAACGGTCGAGTATATGGTTTAGAATTTTCTTTTAATAAACGTATAGGCCCTGTTGAGGGAACTGTTCTATATAGCTATTCTCGGTCCTTTCGCAAAATTGTAGGAATAAATAAAGGCAATGAATACGTGGCTAACTATGACATTCCACATGTGGCAAAAGTTAGTTTGTCTTACGATATCAATACAACTATTCATTTGAATACATTTTATGTATTACAGTCAGGAAGGCCATTAACATATCCAATGGGGTTTACGGAGTATGAAGGCATAGTTATGCCTATTTATTCGGATAGAAATTCACATCGTATGCCGATTTTTAGTCGCTTCGATATAAGCTGTTCTTTCGATTTAGAAACGAAAAAACAGCGAGAAAAAGGTCGGCTAAATACTTTAAATATAGGTCTATATAATGTTTTTGACCGACGTAATCCATTATATTACAGTTTTTTAGAGAGTGGAAATGGTTCCCCCATCGTTAAACAGACTTCATTTTCAGGAATTGTTCCGTCAGTAAATTATGCAATAAGATTTTAAAATAAATGATGTTCCCTGTATCTAAAAGTTCATTTTAATCGTATGGTTAATGTAAATTTGGAACTAGTAAATTAGGTTGGGGCAGATGAATAAAAATATCTATTGGAAAGTCCTTGTTTTGTTGTTTTGCTGCAGCATGCTTTACGCCTGTGAAAAATCAGCGCTAGAAGATGGACAATCTTATGATATGATCGTGGAAGGTGGTATCAATACCATGTATAAAGAGCAATATATTCAATTAAAGCGACTTCATATTTCTGGCGTTACTAGTGAACTTGAAGGAATTACTGCTGCTACGGTTATCGTGACAAATGGTCCAAATCAAATTGATTTTGAAGATGTTGGAAATGGTCTGTATAGAGGTCAATTGTTTGATTTAAGAGATACCGTTGGAAATATATTCCAATTAAAAATTGAATTGAATGGGAAGGTGTATGAATCACAAGATCAGCTAATCACCAATGTGCCGATAGAAAAGTCTTTTATTCCGGTAGAAAAATCTGATGTTAATAAAAAATGGCATGTCAAGGTTGATACATATTTATTTGGTATGAGCAATTCCAATAAATGGCTTATCATGCCGCAAAAGGAATTTTCGGATGAAAGTATGGTATTTTTTAAAGCACCCTATAGTTATAGTTTTAGGTCGGGAGCTCCAAATGTTTTAAATACATTGCTGGCCGCTACTTATAGTTATGAAATGGGAAGGAAAGACAGTTTAGCGATTTCTAAATTTGCAATTTCGCCGAGATATGCAAAGTTTTTATATAATTTGTTCCAAGAAACAAAATGGAAAGGGCTATTGTCAGCTGTCCCTGCGAATGTACAAGGAAATGTCACGGGAAACGCCCTTGGATTTTTCTATGTAATGGATGGAATCAAGAAAACAGTTCCGATGAAAGATATTAGAAACGCTAAATAGCCAATTTAATCATTAAAATTAAGAGCCATATACGTAAGAATCGTATATGGCTTTTTTTATGTGAATTTGTTTCTATTAAATTTTGTTGATTAGAAAATGAAAATGCTATTAGGACTTTTTAATAATGTTATTGTCATTATTAAAGATTGAAGAACTAGACGTGCTTCAATACAAATGGTTCTTTGAATTTTAATCAATTATTTGCCCAAGATCAGCGCAATTGCCGCTGAGCATCTGAAAAGTGAAACCGGTGTCGAGTTTTATCTCTGCGCATGATGACGTCCGTAGATATGCCGCTTTCCGGGTTAAGTATTCCACGAGATCAGTTAACGTAGGATTATGACCGAAGAGCAGAACTTGATTGATATGGTCAGGAATTGCATTGATAATGGATAGCAGATGTTTGTATGTGCATTCGTAGATCGTTTCTTCGATCTGAATATCAAAAGAAGAAGAACCCATGACGTCCAGAAAAGTGCGCGTTGTTTGAAGTGCGCGGTTGGCTGGGGAGCTGATCACCATACTATTTTCGTCAAGATTCAATTTTGTGGCAAGCTTGGCAGCAACCTGTTTTGCATGCTGAATTCCATCGGAGGTAAGAGCTCGGTCAAAATCGTTTATTCCCGGAATGGTTTCAGCTTTGGCATGTCGGATGATATAAAGTTTTTTACTGTTGTCCATGATTAAAATTTTTGATTCTATACTAATAACGCTTGATAGCAATATTTCATTGTAAAAATGATGAGATTACTTTCTTCATTATAACAAAATAGTAAGGTATGAGTTCTGCGATTCTAAAAAATATAAAAGATAAATGATAAAGAAGTTCTTTTCAAAAAAAAGTAATAAAGAAAGGACTGATCATGGATATGGCTGGTCAGGAAGATATATGTATTGGGAAGATGTTAAAAGCTTAACAGATGGGTATGATGCGAATTTGATTTTGAACAGAACCTATCAATCGATGCTTAAAATTCGTGATGGGCATGCTGTATATGAGAGAGATTCCGTGCTATTTGAGAAAAAAGAATATCCTTTTGCACTAATTTCAAGTCTTCTTTATATAGCAACAAAAAATGATTTGAAATTGAAAGTCATTGATTTTGGAGGCTCTTTGGGTACAACTTATTATCAAACACGTGACTTTTTAAAGCCTTTGGAATCGTTAGAATGGCACATTGTGGAACAAGAGTCCTATGTAGAGCTTGGTAAAAAAGAGTTTGAAAATAAGCAGTTAAAATTTTATAAAACAATAGAAGAGAGTATTGCTGATGGCCTGCCAGATATAATTATTCTATCCAGTGTTGTCCAATATTTGGAAAAACCGCATGAATTTCTCAGTTATTTGACGGGTTTGCGAATAGCTTATCTTTTTTTCGATCGTACGGCGTTTGTCTATGAGGGACCTGACCGCCTTACCTTGCAACGTGTGCCACCATCTATTTATGATGCATCCTACCCAGCATGGTTTTTTAATGAGGCAAAATTCCTGAACCATTTTAATGAGTATGAACTACAAGCTCAATTTGCATCCTATGTTATTGGAGAACAAGATATGCTAATTGATGGAAAGTTGGCAGGATATGATAGCGGATTTTTTTTTAAGAAAAAGATATGATGCATAACTACTGTACTTTATTTAACTCAACATATTTGACTAGAGGATTAGCAATGTATAATTCTCTCGATAAGTATGTTAAGGGATTTCATCTTTATATTTTCGCATTTGATGAGGCGTGCTTTTCAATTTTAAAAAATCTCAATCTGCCGAAAGCGACAATTATTCCGTTAATCCAGTTTGAGGATAGGGATTTACTTGCTGTTAAGTCGACGCGTACAGCTGCAGAATATTGCTGGACTTGTACACCATCTATTATACGTTATGCAATTAACACCTATGGATTGCAATCGTGTACTTATCTGGATGCAGACTTGTTGTTTTTTGGAAATCCACAGGTTCTGTTTGAAGAGATGGGAGATAATTCGGTATTAATTACACCACATCATTATACTGAAAAATACGATCAGTCAGCAACAAGTGGAACATATTGTGTTCAATTCGTTTGTTTCAAAAATACGAAAGAAGGAATGGAAGTACTTGAATGGTGGCGCAATGCTTGTTTAGATTGGTGTTATGCGCGCGTGGAAGATGGGAAATTTGGCGATCAGAAATATCTTGATGATTGGATGACGAGATTTAACTGTGTTCATGCTTGTGAACATCGAGGAGCGGGAATTGCTCCCTGGAATATTCAACAATATGAATTTGGTGATAGGGATAGTTCAATATGGGCAAAAAGTATAGGGACTAGACTTAGTTTTCCAGTCATATTTTATCACTATCATGGGCTCAAGATAGCAGAAGCTAATAGTTTTATTCCGTTACCAACAGCATACTATGATTTAAATGATAATGGCCTCTTGTTTATGTATAAACCCTATATGTCCGCTTTGGTAGAAGTAAGTAATGGATTGAAGAAACGGGGGATTACTGCTGTACTACACGAAAATATCAAAATTCCGAAGATTCGGACATCCATTCGTCGAATTGCTAACCTCTTTTTTAAGGGAAAAACAGGAGAGTTTTATCACATCAATTATTTTAAAATGAGATGGCTTACCAAGTTGATTTAAAAACATTTACTGATGATCGCGGTAATTTGACAGTGATTGAAAAGGTTATTCCTTTTGATGTTAAGCGTATATTCTATATCTATGGAGTTGATGATTCTATCAGAGGAGGGCATCGACATTATCAGACCGTTCAAGCAGCAGTCTGCTTGCGTGGACGTTGTGCAATTTACAATCAAGATGGTGCAAAGGAACAAATTTTTGAATTGAATTCACCGGACCAATGCTTGATTTTAGAGCCAAAAGATTGGCATCAGATGTTCGACTTTTCGGAGGATGCTATTCTTATGGTGCTTGCTTCTGAATATTATGACGCTACAGATTACATTTATGAACCCTATTTAAAACATGATAGCATACGAGAACTTACAGCAGGTCAATAAGGAATTTATGGATGAATACACGCATGTTTTTCAGGAGGTATTACGCGGAGGTTGGTATATTTTGGGAAAACAGGTACAGCAATTTGAACAATCATTTGCGAATTTCTGTGGTGTCGAGCACTGTATCGGAGTAGCCTCCGGGCTAGATGCATTGGTTCTTTCACTGCGCTATTTTGGATTAAAACCCGGAGATGAGATTATCGTACCTGCTAACACCTATATTGCTTCGATATTGGCTATTGTTCAAGTTGGTTTGAAACCAGTACTTGTTGAACCGGATATGAACACGTACAATATTGATCCAAAACGGATAGAAGAGTGCATTACAAAAAAAACGAGGGCCATACTTGTTGTCCATCTTTATGGAAAGATGAGTGATATGGATCCCATTCTTCTGCTGGCAGATCATTATCATTTAAGAATAATTGAAGACTGTGCACAAGCGCATGGTGCTAAATACAATGGTCAAAAGGCAGGAGCATTTGGTGATTTTGGTGCATTTAGTTTCTATCCTACCAAAAATCTTGGCGCACTGGGAGACGCTGGAGCTATTACATGTAAGGCTGATATACTGAATAATTCAATTCGTACGCTACGGAATTACGGTTCATCTGCTAAATATGTCTTTGATGAGGTGGGGTATAATTCGCGGCTCGACGAACTGCAAGCTGCTTTTTTGTCTGTGAAATTAAAATACCTAGATAAAATTACAGCGCACAAACAGAGGTTGGCAACAGTTTATCTACGTGAGTTAAAGTCCGATTTTATACTTCCAGTTGTACAACCTAGACAAGAAGATGTTTATCATATTTTTGCGATCCGTCATCCCGAACGAGACCGATTGCGCGCTCACCTTTTGGCAAATGAAATTGGAACGGAAATTCATTATCCAATCCCTCCACATCAACAAAAAGCGATGAAAGGAATCCTATCAGATGGAGGATATCCAATCTCTGAAGAAATCCATCGTACAATAATCAGTCTACCAATTTCCTATGGTCATACAGAAGAGGATATCAATAGGGTTGTGGAGGTAATGAATAAATTTTTATAAACAAGCACGACGCAGGTAGAGGCGAAAGTCAGGCCGCTGGAAAAAACGGATGAAGATCACTCGTGTATACAACTTTAAAAATTATTTTATGTGTGTGAAAGGGGGAATTTTTCTTTCCCTTTAATTATCCAAAAACTATTGCTGTCTAATATTTTTTAATTTTTGATTGGGACCTCTTTGAGAACTAGTTGTCATAATGTAGAAAGGGAGTATTCTGATGATGCTTCTTTGTTTATGCTCTTTGTTCCAAATTCTGTGGTTGTAAGAAAAAAGATAAGTTAAAGGATGATTATAGATCTTTTTGTATAGATCCCGGAGATACCTCAAAGAGCATTTTATTTTCTTGATCATTTGTATAACAAAAAATAAAATTTCTCTAAAGATATATGGGCGTTAAATTTTCCATTGTTACTATTAACTATAATAATAGAAAAGGATTAGAAAAGACGATTGAAAGTGTGATAAATCAGAAATATGACAACTTTGAATTTATCATTATTGACGGCGGAAGCAATGACGGTAGCGCAGAACTTCTCAATAAATACGAAAGACATATTAACTATGCTGTTTCTGAAAAGGACGACGGTATTTATAATGCCATGAATAAAGGGATTCGTGCTGCGATCGGAGAATATATTGTATTTATGAACAGTGGAGATCAATTTTATGATGAATTTGTATTGTTGAAATACCAAGAAAATATTTGTGACAATTATCAAATTTACTATGGCAATGCAATTGGTGTTAATGAGGATAATGGATTGAAGGATATCTTTTATCCCAATGAGCTCAACTTATCTCAATGGTTATACGATACAATAAACCATCAGGCTTCTGCTATTAAACGTTCATTGTTCTCAACATATGGTTTCTATAATGAGCAGTCAAAAATAACTGCTGACTGGCAGTTCTTTACAAAAATGTACCTTTTGCATCAAGTCCAGTTTAAAAATATATCTTCCTTTCTAGCAAAAATAGACCTAAATGGAATTTCATCTGATCCATCATTTTCCATATTGCAGCAGCAGGAGAGAGATAATTTTATTCAACTTGAACTGCCTCAGTTTTGGAAAGAATATTTGTTCATGCGGCAAGTTAGATTTTATAAGTATATGACCAAAAGAGAAAGGAAGATTTATCGTATTAAACAGAATAGATTGACTAGTAGAGTTTTTAAAATTTGGATTGACTTTTTAGCATTATTTACTCGGGATTAAATTAAGCATGTGTAAATTTTTATTGGCGAGTAATATCTGGAAAGAAACAATAACTAATTTAGAGTCGCCAAAATAATAATTCATGCTGGATGTAACTATATAGAAGCCTTCATCGTTATACTGTATAGTTGTTACAATTATTTGATATCTTTGATTAATAAGTTTAACTCTTTACTGGAGTATAGCGCAGTTAGTCGAATAGATCCATTTAAATTCATGAATAAAAAAATTCTTTTGCTAGTACCCAATGATTATCAGCTTTATAAATTAGTTCAAAAAAATATAGAAGACATAGGGTTTGATGTTACTGTTATTCTCCATAATTCAGTTAAATTTAAGTATAAAAGCATTTTTCAAAGACTTTATAAGCTTTTTAGAAAGTTGTCCGATGGGAATAATAGTTACAAGCAGGAATTGATAATAAAATATAGTTCAGAGCAACTTATCAATAGGATAGAGGCATTTGATATGTTTGATTATTGTTTGGTATTTCGGGCCGATTTTTTTCATATAGATGTTTTAAATGCTGCTAAGCGGAAATCAAAATGGATAACGTCTTATCATTATGATGGTTTGAAGCGCAATCCGTCAATCTTTGAAAGAATTTCCATATTTGATAAGTTTTATGTTTTTGATAAAGAGGATGTCATGAAAACTGATGTGGTGAGAACTTATCTTTCCCATAATTTTTATTTTGACTTTGATCAGGGACATAAAGAGGCTATACATGATGCTTATTTTCTAGGTTACTATAGCGAAAGTAGAGAGTATTTTTTGTTAAGTCTATTTCATATTTTAAATAGAATTTATAGTAGAGTGAAATTTCAAATTGTTTTTCCTCCAGAACAATTAAAACATGTAAAAAAATACACAGAATATGGAGTGGAATGCCTCAAAAGAGTTGTTCCATTCGGTGATTATTTGGACCGGGTCGAAAGGTCAAATATTATTGTGGACTTTTTAATCGGAGATCATAATGGTCTATCGTTTAGAATATTTGAGGGCTTAAAATATTCTAAAAAAGTGATAACGACCAATCCAAATGTTGTCAAATATGATTTTTATCATCCTAATAATTTTTATGTATTGAATGAATCTTCCTTAGATGAAAAGCAATTGCTTGATTTTCTTGATCTTCCATATGTAAAGATTGCAGATAACATACGTCAACAATATAGCTTTACTTCTTGGTTTAATCAGATGATAGCAATGTAATTAATAGTTTGTTTCAGTAGCAGCCAAATTTCCATCCTCATCAAATTTCCACGAGCTGGAGCTAGAGGATGTTCTCATATAAAATAATTGTTCTTCAGTGAGATTTTTAGGATCTAGATACCAGCCCATATGTTGACTTGTGAAGTTTCCTGCAATACGGATGCCTTCATAAAACCTTATCGGTTTTACCTTAAAATTAATGGGATACTTAGGTTTATATAGTGCAAATGTTGTGTCTATTCCTGCTTTGTAAATATTGGTGTCTAACTGATGTTCCCAAAATTGTTGTTCCCATTTTATGACTTTTTCTCTAAATGGATAGTATTCAGGTATTGATTCTAAATCGAGTGCAAAGCCGGCTTTTAGTACGTTAAATTGGTATTTATCCAGTGTGCGGATTAAAGTGTCTAGGAAATTATCTGGAAGATTGTCATTGGGGCGTATATCAGCATCAGTAATACAATAGTATCCTTGCCCATATTTCTCTTGAAGTTGTTTGTTTTCAAAAAATACCATATGACCGAGATTGTCGGACATCATTTCGATCGTTACTGTGTCACGTATTTCGTTATAATATTCTAGGAGAGGAGCATAGGTCGACTTATTGTCGATGATTATTATATTTTCGAATCCCCTTTCTATCAAAAATGAGACTAGATATTTTAAATTTTCTAACTGATTGTAATTTATGATAAGGATTGGAATACTTTTACTATTTTTTCTTTGTTTTTTTACTTCCGTATTAAAAATAATAAGATATTTATACAAAAGGAAATGACTTAGACGCTTAAGATGTTTTTTCATTTACTGGATTCAATTTAAAATCAAAATTAGTGATATTAAATTATTGTGATAGCATTTAAACAGAAATTTCTTCTGTTTTAAATATTTTTGTAATCCAGGAATCCAAAGAATAATTTCTATAGACATAATGCAGCAGAGGATTATAGGGGGTATCAAAAAAGCAACGATCAAGGTTCGAGAGTTCACAATTCAAAATAAGAATATTATTAATATTGTAAAAATCATATGTCTCGATGGTGTTATTATCTGTAATAATCTTCTTTTCAAAAGCCATCGCTTCAAAAACTCGAAAACTTAAACCTTCTTGTCCTTCACGCATCAAATCTATTATCGCTTTTGACTTTTTGTATTCTTTTAATACGGCTTCATTGTCGATAGGTTTTTTTCGGTATTCTATCAGTGATGCGCCTTTCGGCCTTAATATAAAGTTCCGTAATTTCTCTTTCCATACCTGTTTTCCGACCACAATAATCTTACTTCGTACTTGGAGGGTAGAAAGACGAGCCGCGAGTTTACGCAAAAGCTTGATACGCCGTTTGTCATAGGAAGTGATATAGAATAAGTCGTTTTCAATTTCTTCGGCCTGAATGGGTTGTTCTGAAAGATAATTGTAGTTTGTTATCTTTTCAAAACCATATTTTTTTACATCCTTATCTTCAAAAGAATAGATCTTATCAAACAACTCTAACTTTTCTTCCACTGGAAAACGCTCGAGATTATCATACAGATAGGAAATTAAATATGTTGTATAAGATTTGATCTGTTTGATAGTCTTGTAATCTAAAGTATGTGGATTAAGTACCAATATCTGATCTTGAGGACCTAGTTTTTCCAAGGTATTTAATACGTACTCTTGTCGTTTTATATGTTTGATATTTCTATTCAGAAAAATTTTGCTGACTGCATTGGAAGCCCTTTCACTAAAATTTTTGTATTTATAGGTACCCATATTGATATGTGATGCATCAATACCCTTTTCTTGTAATTTCTTTACAATGTGGTGGTCGTAATTCCAGTAATCAAAGCTTATAATGCAAATCTTCATTTTTTTTCTTCTCTTTTCAATGACTTAAAAGTTTCATGCACACTGAGACTCTGTAAGTAGCAAAGTTGGTATCCTCGTCGCCCATCTAATATTCCTAGTTTCAAAAAGTATGCCTTAAAAAATTTAAAAGACACTTTCGCCAGGTGACTTAAGAGCGAGTACCGCTTATTTTTGGCGTATAACTCTTTACCTTTAAGCTGACCATAATGGACCATTTTTTCCTTATAACTGGCATAGTCTGCAAAGGAATAGTGCCATATCTTGTTTTTTAAGCTACCAATTGTACCATTGACAAGCAATGTCTCATGCACCTTTTTTTTCGTGTCGTATGTTGCTTTACTTTTTTTGAACAAACGGAAATTCTTATCGTTTTGCGTTCCCGAAAAATTAATGCGTTCACCACAAAAGAAAAATAATCGATACATGTAATAAGCGTCTTTTGCTTGCGGATCGTTTATTGTTGATACTATCTCCGTTTGGCATGCTGAAGTCAAACGCTCGTCGGCATCCAAAAAAAGTATCCAATCGTTATTCGCATATGCCAGGGCCAAATTGCGCTGCTTGGTGAAATCCTCAAATTTGTTCTGATAAATTTTCACTTTGGGGTGCAGACCGGCTAACTCAACCGTGCGATCAGTACTGAATGAATCCAAAACAATGATCTCATCTGCAAACTCCATGCTTTTGAGGACTTCCGCTATATTCTCCTCTTCATTGTATGTAATGATTAAAGCGCTTATTTTTTGACTCAAGGTATACGATATAATTGAAAAATTGGACCATACTTTATTGTAACGTGAAAGTTCGCTAATTCGTTACAATCAAATTGAAAAAATGACATTTAATGTTTTCACAATGTAGATCACCACAGTGGACTTTATTGCATTGTGACAAATATATTACATATTTTTTGTAATAAAATATAAAAAAAATGAAATGTTTGTGAAGTACAAGTTTATTCTCAGTTAGCGAATATTTGATTAACTAAATATAAGAAAATACGTGTTTGTAAGGGATATATCGTTATTTTTGTATGTTTTATAGTTTTGAATCTATTTTTACAATACTGTATAAGCTATTTATTACCATAATTTAATTTTTAATCCAAGTGGCGATTCCAAAAGTTATTTATCAGACTTTTAAAACCAATAAGATACCCTTGTTGACGAAGTTTTATATTTGGCGATTTCTAAAACGAAATAAGGGCTATAGTAGAAGGTTTTTTGATGATGCGCAAATCGATACGCTCATCAGGGAAAATTTTGACCAACGTACATATAAGGCCTTTGCCCGTTTACAGATCGGAGCTGCCAAAGCGGATTTTTTTAGGTATGCGGTTTTATATGTGTATGGCGGTATCTATTTAGATTTAGATAGCGATATTATTGGCGTTTTGGATGAAGTGATTAAACCTGAGGATACGGCGGTTATTACGCATGAGAAGAATAGAAGTCTTTATGCACAATGGGCATTGATCTACGATAAAGGACACCCATTCCTGAAAAAGACAATTGAATTGATCGTCCGTAATATCGAGGAAAATAGATATCCACATGATGTCCATCAGATGACGGGACCAACGGTATATACCGAAGCTATAAATCAGGTTTTAGAAGAGGATTCTCAGGTTGCCTACCGACGGATAACCGACGATTATCAGGGACTTTTGAAATTCAAGTATAAACTAAGTAAAATTCTGATTTACGGCGATCGCTCGTTACATTGGAAGAAAATGCAGCTTCGTGTACCTGTCGTCAAACCTAAGGACGATTAGATAACGACAGCTCTTATGTCTTATATATGCTATGAAGTTGAATTTCAAGAAGATTTTTTTAAAAAATAAGAATGTTAAATTTTTTTATTATTTAAGTGTATTTGGACGACAATTGAGACCAAAGTTTCTGCTACGGAAAAAGGCCTCGGTGTTGCTGAACAGAGATTTGAGCCAGCAGTCTGAATGGGTTCAGTTTCGGATAAACTATTATAATAAACTATCTCCGCAGCGGTCTTTGTCAATCGATGCAATTCCGATCAAAGATTATAAGATGCCCGAGAAGATTCGTGTTTATTATTTTGATAGTAAACAATTTCTTGATTATTTTAATCAGCAACTGAAATTTCAGATTCTTCCAGGTGATATTATTGCTATTCCGGATAAACCTGCCTTAGTGAAAAGTAGGCCAATCGCAGGTGACAATGCCAACTCGGTATTGTTGAACCTGGATAAGAGCCGACACTTTAACTTTATTACCGACCATGTTGCTTTTCGGAAGAAGAAAAATAGACTTGTTGGGAGGAGTGAGTTTGCACAGGCACATCGGGAACTATTTTTTCAACAATACCATAGTCATCCCTTATGTGATTTAAAAAGAGCATTTAGGTCTTCTGATCACGATTACCTTTCTATCACTGGACATTTAGCTTATAAATTTATTCTTGCCCTGGAAGGAAATGACGTCGCTACCAACTTAAAATGGATCATGTCTTCAAATTCCATCGCTGTCATGCCGATGCCAACGTATGAAACCTGGTTTATGGAAGGAACCTTATTACCGGACTATCATTTTATCTGTATTAAAAACGATTATTCCGACCTGGAAGAAAAATTACAGTTTTATATAGATCATCCGGACGAGGCTGAAACAATTGTTAAACAGGCCAATGCCTATGTGAAATTATTTATGGATCGGGCACAAGAAGAGTTCGTTTCTCTTCATGTATTGAAGAAGTATTTTGTTTCAACGGGTCAGTCGGTCGATTTATAAGCTGGCATAAATAGAAGCCATCTGTTTGGCAACACGGTCATCATTAAACTTCTGCGCAAATTCCAATCCTTTCTCGATCATTTCATGGCGCTTGGATGAATCGACAAGCAGCGTCGCTATAGCATGCTTTATCTCTGAAATATTTGTAGGGTCAATATAGCAAGATGCCGGTCCCCCCGCTTCTGGGAAGACGCCCATATTGCTGGTGATAACAGGAGTGCCTGAGTAAAGCGCCTCTATAATGGGAATGCCAAAGCCTTCATAAATTGAGGGATAAATGAAAATCGTTGCCGATGCATAAAGAACGGCCAATTCTTCCATTGCTAATCCTTGGAAAAAGAATATCCTGTTTTCCATGTTGTTTTGTTGCATATAGGCCATGATCTCCTGATAGTAACGTGTTGGTTTACCTACGATAACAAGGGGGATATCAAGGTCTTTTATGGCCTTCACTACTGGTAAAATATTTTTACGCGGTTCAATAGTTCCAACATTCAATAAGAAATCCTGTGGTAATTTTAACTTCTCTCGAAGATTTGCTTTCTGCTCTTCAGTTTTGATAGTTTTAAATGCTTCATGGCAGCCTTGGTAAACAACATCGATTTTTTCTTCGGGTATATGAAAGAGGTCGACAATATCGTTTTTAGTACATTCGCTTATGGCAACGATACGATCAGATGCCTCGCAGGCATGGCTGAATTTCTTCTTATAAATCCAACGATCAATTGGATGATAAAGTTCAGGGTGTCTCAAAAAAATTAAATCATGAATGGTAACGATAGATTTAATATGTGCCTTTGCTAAACCTAATGGAATTTCTCCAGACAGTCCATGGTAAATATCAACTTTATCCTTTTTCAAATCATGAACAATACGTTGATTACGCCAGATATTAGGCCAAGTAGTGTTGATAAAACCCTGTGGCAACCGGATATTTTTTTGAGATGCTGGTTGATTGATATATTGATCACCGGTTTTTGGTGTATATTTTAGATACTCATTTTCGGGAGCATACTTTTCGAGCATACGAATTAAGTCCCGACTATAATTTCCCAGACCTGTTTTGTTTAGGAAATAGCGTTTTGCATCGAATCCTATTTTCATCCTATTGCTCTTATTTTTTCAATCACCATTTCTGGTGTAATTAAATCGATCGCCTCTATACCATCACAGTTACAAGGCTTATTGCCGTACACCGAACTCGGTCTATTGGGGTGCTCAACTTGGATGCAGTCTGTTAGCTGCTGCCCATAACCTGTGAATCCAGCATAAGGATGCGTTGCTCCCCACAAAGAAAGACACCTTACGCCTATTAACGATGCCATATGAAGTCCGGAAGAGTCCATACTGATCATAAGATCCAGATTGGATATCAAATCCAGTTCCTCCCGCAGCGAAAATTTTCCTATGGTATTATAGGTGTTGGGAAATCGCTCGGTCCAGTTTTGGGCAATCTGGAACTCTTGTTCGCCACCGCCGAACAACAAAACATCATAGCCATTGTGCGTGAGTTCGTCTATCACATTTTCCATCTTGGTTTGAGGGAAAATCTTATAACGATGTTGTGCAAATGGGGCAATGCCAATTTTCTTTCGGTCGAAATTCGCGAACATACTAAATGCAGCTTTGGGTACATCCTGCAAATTAAGAACCAATTTATTACTGAGCTCAAATTTGAAGCCTAATGCACGAAATACGTCTGCATAGCGTTCTACGGTTAGTTTCAGTGGAACTTTAATCTTGTTGTTTTCCCGGGTTAAAGCTTTTTTTTCTTCCCGCCCTTTGTCAAGCTGCTTTACTTCTACGCCCGATAGGGAAAATAATAGATCAATTACACGAGAACGCAAATTGAAATGTAAGTCGGCTATAGCATCTGCGCCGTATCGAGCCAGTTCCGTTTTTAGCTTGACTAATCCAAAGAAACCTTTATGAATTGTTTTGGGCTCAATGGCGTGAAACCGTATGTTTTTTATTCCATCAAAAAATGGGGCAAAGAATTGCCTGCTGACCATAATGATTTCCACATCAGGATAATGAATACAGAATTCTTTCAACACTGAGGCAACCATGGCAACATCGCCCATAGCTGAAAATCGGGTTACTATGATCCGTTGCGGTAAGGACATGTTTTATTTTCCTGAAGAATATAGGACAGGGTTCAATGAAGGGTCGTTATACATTTTCATCTGTTTATAAACCTTCATGTATTTATCGCCAGATGCGATTGCGGTCATCAATTCATCAATACTTTGGGACAAATCTTTCCTTTGTTCCAATAAAACGTTCAGTTTTTCTTGGCAGGAAATGATATGTGCTTCGGAAGCATCCGTGCGCAATGTTTCCTGCTCCATATGGTAGATTTTTAAAGCCAGAATGGAAAGCCTATCAATAGCCCATGCCGGACTTTCAGTATTGATTGTTGCGGTAGGACTCGCCTGTATATCTTGAAATTTTTGTAGAAAATAACTATCAATATACTCTACGGTATCTGTGCGGTACTGATTGGATTCATCAATACGTCTTTTCCAGTATAAGCCTTCTTGGGGTTCAATCGAGGGATTACGTACCACATCTTCCATATGCCATTGCACGGTGTCAATCCAGCATTTTAAATAGAGGAGATGTTCCAGGGATTGTTTGTCATACGGATTTTGGATTGGATGATCAATCTGATCGTAGACGTGGTAATCCTGGATAGCACGCTGAAAAATTGGATTTGCTATTGCACTAATCATGGTACAAACTTAGATAAATTGCTTTTTATATGCAATTTAATTGCGCTTTACATAAAAAACAATTTATCGGTCTCTCCTCAACCATTGATAATACTTTTATTGAGGAAATATAAAATATATTATGGAGTTATTCTTACTATTCAACGCAGACATTAAGGGAATGAATTGGACGATAGACTTATTTAAAATGAAAGAAGTTTCCTGTTTTCTAGAATGCCGAAAGTAATACATCGGGAAAGATACCTAAGATCAATACGGCTACGGTACATAAGATTCCAATACACAAGAGTACCATATTGAACTTCACTGCTGGAGATCCCGTATTTTCTCTTAAAAATGCATTCAGTGGTATTTTAAAATAATAAAATAGAGAAATGACAGATGTCAATGCACCAACTAGGAGCAATGCCAATAAACCAAAGGATTGGAAGTTTTGATATTGTTCGAACACTTTGGAAAAGACCAAAAGTTTTCCAACAAAACCTGCAGTAGGGGGTAGCCCCACCAAAGCGATTAAAACAATTGAAAAGGAGGTGAACAGCAGTGGGTACTGCTTTCCTAAGCCGCGATACGATTCAATTGTAGTATTTCCTAAACTAGCTTCCAAGGCATCAATGAAGATAAACACAGCGATATTCATCAGGGCGTATATGGAAAGGTAAAATAAGAGCACATTTGACTCATTATTTTGATAAACCAATACAGCCATAAGAAGTATCCCCGTATGCCCTATAGAAGAATAGGCCATCATCCTTTTGGCATCCTGTTGGCGCAAAGCGGCTAAATTACCAATTAGCATAGTTGCAATGGCGATCGCAATAATCACATAAGTCAAGAAATCACTAAAATAAAAGGACACGTTAAGCCAGGCTGAAAGTATCTTGGATAATAGCACAACAACAGCAATTTTGGGTACTGTAGCGAGATAGGTTGTAATAACTGTTGGGGCGCCTTGGTAAACATCCGGACTCCAGACATGAAACGGGAAAAAACTCAGTTTGAAACCAATACCTGTCAGTAAAAATAGTAAAGCAATGCTGATCATGATCTGGGGTGCTTCCATCAAGCCAGCAATGTGACTTGGAGCGTCAAAATTCAGGTTTCCCGTGAAACCGTATAGTAAAGACAAACCATAGAGCATAACCGCAGCACAGATGGATCCGAACAGTACATATTTTAAAGCAGCTTCCGATTGAACCTTAGTGGTCGAAAAATAACCTACCATGATGTAGGAACTGATTGAAACGGTTTCAACGGCAATAAAGATCATCAGCCAATTGCTCGACATGGTCAGCAGATTTAAGCCCAAGGTTGCAGTCAGCAATACAGCATATAGATCTCCCAATGGGCGTTCCTGATGACGTTGCTGAATAAAAACAGCGATAAGAATTGTTGCCAGCAGTATAATCATTCGAGCAGCTATAGCAAATGCATCAATAGAGATCATATCAAAGAAGCCAGCTATTTCTACCCGACTAATTCCCTGTCCCAATAGATAACAACCGCTCAGCAGTAACCCGATGATGGTAATAACGAAAGATGCATGCTTCCAATACTTATCAATAAAAAGACTAGCGAGTATAGTGCCAATAAAAGTGACGATCAATGTCAGTTCAGGCTTAAAATAAGGAACGCTTACGATAATCTGATCGATGAAAGAACTGATATATGGACTGAATGCGAGCATGCTGAATTAGATAAATTGTTGGATAAAACTCACGAGATTCAGAACACTGGCGTTTAGGTTGTTAAATACCAATGCCGGCATAACTCCAAGTAATAAGGCGAGCGCTAGGGTAGGAAATAAGATGATCTGCTCGCGTGAATTTAGGTCTGTAAGTGCATTACTCCAAGATTCACCACCTTTTAAGCGAATTTGTCCAAAGAACATACGTTGCAGTGTCCAAAGTAGATAGGCTGCACTTAATAGGATACCTATGGAACCCCCAAGTGCCATCCAGCGCGGTAACCCGGTTCCTATGCTCGCTGCATTGAAGGAACCGATAATGACAAAGGCTTCACCAATAAAGGCTGAAAAGCCGGGCAGGCCCAGGGATGCAAAAAATGCGACAGCGACGTAACCTGTGTATTTAGGCATAATTTGAGCTAGGCCACGGAAACTATAGATATTTCTGTCATGTACTCGGTCATAGACCACGCCAACAAGGAAAAAGAGTGCCGCTGATAAGAATCCATGGGAAATCATCTGAAACATGGCGCCAGAAATACCTTCGGCAGTCAGTGATGCAATACCAAGCAGCACAAAACCCATATGAGAGACCGATGAATAAGCAATCATTCGTTTCAGGTCTTTTTGTGATAAGGCATTCAAGGCTCCATAAATAATGGATACAACGCCGATTAATCCAAGCCACCAATTGGATAAGGCTGCCATATCGGGAAAGATGCTATAACAGATACGGATGATACCGTAACCACCAATTTTCAGGAGGATACCGGCAAGAATAATAGATACTGGTGTCGGCGCTTCAACGTGCGCATCCGGCAGCCAAGTATGTAGGGGAACAATGGGTACTTTAATGGCAAAGGCAAAGAAAAGCACAATGAAACCAATCAGTCGAGCCGAAACACCCAAAATTTCCTGGTAACCCTCCCAGCCGAAAATAGAACCCTCAAGATAATTCTGTGGATTCATCATATAGATCATGTTGAAAGTATGTGCTCCAGTCAAAGGATTGATTACTGAAAAATACAATCCTACGATAATCAACAACATAAATACAGACCCGAATAGGGTATATAGAAAGAATTTTATAGCCGCGTATTCGCGTCTTGCACCACCCCAGATACCGATCAAGAAGTAGAGTGGCAGTAACATGACTTCATAAAACAAATAGAATAGGAAGAAATCCAATGCACAGAAAATCCCCATAACGGCCATATTAAGTACCATGAGTAAGGCAAAGTATCCCTTCGGACTTTTCTGGATATTCCAAGAGGCGCCTATAGCCATCAGCATAACGAAAGCGCTCAGCAATAACAAGGGCATGGAGATCCCATCAATACCAATAAGATAATCGATCTCCAATTTACCTATTGATCCTAAATCTAATCGGATCCAGGAAAGCTGTTCAATAAATTGATAGCCCCCCAGATCTTGGACTCCTGTTTTGCTTGCATCAAATTGTGCATAACATATTCCGGCCAGTACAAATTGTATTGCTGTGAATGCTAAAGCAATATATTTGTAACTCGATTTATATCGTGTTGGTAGGGCGAGAATGAGCGCCGTAGCCAATAGCGGTAAAAATATCAATAAGGATAAAATAGGCATTTCCTAAAAGAATATAAGATAAATTAAACCAAGTAAAACTAATAAAAAGACGGAATACAATGTTGTCTGTATCTTTCCATTTTGGACCAGGCGAACCTGATTGCCTGTCCAATAGGCTACAGTAGCAACCGTATTAACAAAACCATCTACAATATATTTGTCTATCCAAACACTTAGCTGAGAAAGGGATAAGACGATAAACTGAATCAAAGAAATTAAAGCGTCAACGATATGAAGGTCAAACCAATAACAGAACTGTGCTAATTTTAATGTGCCATTAACAAAGACTGCTTGGTAAAACTCATTGATATACCCCTGGTTGAAAGCGGCTTTTAATCCCTGGCTAGCGGCGTTCAACGGGTATTTATTTTGTACATACCATTTCCAGCCGATGATCCAGCCAATACCCGAACCTAGTAGCAATATGACAGGAATGATAAGGTGCGCACTGTGGCTTGGTGAAAAAGCATATTCATCCAATAAAAGGCCGTCCATCAACCAGGAATCGTGATACGAAAACGGATTGAAAGAAAATAGTGGGAATAAGCAGAACAGTCCCAAAACAAACATGGGGATCAACATGGTTTTTGGCGCTTCATGCAGCGGTTGATCATGTAGTTTGCCCTGAAGCTGTTTCAACAGTCTGAACTCCCCAAAAAAGGCTTTGAATAGCAAACGACCGATGTAGAAAGCCGTTAAAATACTCACCAGAATCAAACTTATGGGGATGATAAGGTATAAGTTACCTTTTGAAATAGCCCATTCAAAGGAAGAGATAACAATACTATCTTTGGATAGATAACCTGAAGTCAACGGGAATCCTGCAAGTGCTAGCGAAGCTATGCTCATCAGCACGAAGGTCTTTGGCATATATTGACGTAGCCCGCCCATATTCCGTAAATCCTGCGGGTCAAAGTCCAGGTGGCTATGTTCTTTAAGATGCGCCATTTCATGAATGACAGCTCCGGCAGAAAGAAACAACAGACACTTAAAGAAGGCATGGGTCGTTAGGTGAAATAGTGCAGCATCCCATGTTCCAATGCCAATGCCAACCATCATAAAACCTAACTGCGATATGGTCGAAAAGGCAAGAATACGTTTGATGTCGTATTGGCCAAGCGCGAAGTATG
The DNA here is from genome assembly GCF_007830445.1 of Sphingobacterium siyangense. Taxonomy (GTDB): domain Bacteria; phylum Bacteroidota; class Bacteroidia; order Sphingobacteriales; family Sphingobacteriaceae; genus Sphingobacterium; species Sphingobacterium siyangense. Next base: position 37,582 of record NZ_VLKR01000024.1, read on the forward strand.
CGGCCAAAGCAGCGGTTATTGTACCAATGATGGCAATAAATAATAAGGCAGATTCATTAAATAATGGAAATACAGTAGCCAGCAGGAATACACCAGCAGCAACCATTGTCGCGGCGTGAATCAGCGAGGATACGGATGTAGGGCCTTCCATGGCATCAGGAAGCCATACATGTAATGGAAATTGTGCGGATTTAGCCATAGCTGCCAAGAAGAAGGCTAATCCAGCAATGGTAAGCCAAATCTGAGGTAAGCTATTGACTGGAGATATCCATAATCCTTGGGCGATTGTGGATTGATAAATTAAGCCATTGTCCCCAAATAGATCGATTAAATTGAGGGTTTTGAACTGTGTAAATAGGATCGCAAGACCAATTAGAAAACCGAGGTCGCCGATGCGATTGACCAAAAATGCCTTTTTATTGGCTTGTACAGCTGTCTCACGTGTGAACCAGAAGCCGATGAGGAGATACGATGCAAAACCGACCAATTCCCAAAAAACATACATCAACAGGAGGCTATCCATAATGACCAATCCCAACATCGCAAAACAGAATAAGCTGAGATACATCCAATAGCGATGAATACCTGTATCGCCATGCATATAGGCTCTGGAGTATATATGTACGGGTAAGGCAACAGTCGGTACCAAAAAAAGCATCAAAGTGCTCAGATTGTTCAGCAGGATACCAACTTTAAATGACGTTTCACCGATGGTGAACCAATTTACCTGAATTGATACCGCCGGATTATTCCATATGGAGAACCAGGTTAAGCCGCCAGCGATAAAGCTGAGGATGATGGCCGTGAGAGAAACAAGGCCGGACTGGTCGCGTTTACCTACTATTGCTTGATATACGAATGCCGCTAATGGTGCTATCAAGGTAAGCAACGCGGTCAGAAGGGGCGATATGTGAACAAATTGATCCAATGCTTACTTGTCTTTTAATTGGTTTATCTCATCCGGATTAATGGTTTTGTAATGTCTATAAACATTTAATACGATAGCCAATCCAACAGCGACTGCGGCCGCAGCAAGAACGATGGCAAATAATGCAAAAATTTGCCCACCATAACTCAATTTATCATATTTTCCAAAAGCAACAAAGTTCAGGATAGCGGCATTGATCATCAACTCAATACCGACCAAAATCATAATTGCATTTTTCTTGGAAAGAACGGTATAAAGACCAATGCAAAAGATGCAGGCACTGACAACTAAAAAATGCGTCAGCGTAATCATATTGTACGCTCCTTTCTGGATAAATGTGAGGCACCTATCAAGGCCATCATCAAAAACACGGATATGATTTCAAATGGCAATACATAAAAAGTCATAAAACGTAATCCGATCTGATGAATATTATTGTCTGTTGCGACAATCTCGGTGTTATTTTCCCTAGCTTGTAAAATCCACGTCGAAGGGGTTTGTTGCCATTCAATAATGCCGTATAGCATGAGTAATAGGAAGCCAAGCACTACAGGAATAGTCTGCCATTTGGGTATGCTTAAGAATGAACCGCTGCTATCTTGGAGATCTTTTAAAAGCTCTTTATTAGAAAGCATAAAGGCAAATAACATCAATATGAGCACGCCGCCAACATACACCATAATTTGTGTAATGGCCACAAAATCGGCTAAAGCAAATAGGTAAAGGCCTGCCATTGCAAATAAGACAATAAAAAACAGGAATAAAGCACGTGCAATATTTTTGAGATTGACGAGCAAAAGTGCTGAACCGATTGCTAGGGTAGCAAAGGCATAGAATAAAATACTTTCCATCTTTTATTTTTGCTTTGCTGCCTCCTTTTCAGCTTGAAATTTGGTCCATTCTGCTTTACGTTGTGCGACCTCGCTATCGGTCATATCTGAGAAACCATAGATAAGATCAGTCAGTTTTTGTGAGCTGCGGTCATATTCGTTGGTCATGGTAATACATTCTGTCGGACATACGACAGTACATAGCCCGCAATACATACATTTGGCCATGTCAATGTTGAATTTGGCCGGGTATAGTCTTTTAACGCTACCATCGGAAGTTTTTCCAATCGCTTCCGGTGATTTGATGGCTTCGATTTCGATGCAGTCGACAGGACAAGCCTTTGCGCATAAATCACATACAATGCAGTCTTCGATATCGACTTGCAGCTGATAGCGGGCAACCTCGGGGATAGGCATTTTTTCACGCGGGTATTGTACCGTGACAATACCTTCCTGCTGATCAAAGTAGTTATCCTTTTTGATATTTAATTCCGTTCGCGAACGTCGGGCACCAAACAAGTGTTTAACAGTCAAAGATAAACCCTTGATTGCCGTACGAAATGCATGCGAAGCCGTTTTAAATATCATATCCTATGCTATAACTAAAATTCGCCAAATTGCAGAAATGGCCATACAAAGAAAAGCCAGCGGCGTCAATACTTTCCAACATAAACTCATCAGTTGATCTGCACGCAACCGTGGTAATGTCCATCGAATCCACATTTGGATACCAACAATAAATAATGATTTGGCTAAGGTCCAAAATATTCCCCACACTAAGCCTGTGGTCCAATCGGCCAAACGTATTGCACCTATGTTTGGTAACGGTGTATTCCAAGCTCCTAAGAAGAGAACAACCCCCAACATCGATACCAAAAACATCATGGCATACTCCGCCAAAAAGATAAAGGCAAATTGTATCCCGCCATATTCTGTATGGAAGCCACCGACCAATTCAGATTCGGCTTCCGGGATATCAAAGGGAGCACGATTACACTCGGCAAGGGTTGCGATAAAGAATATGATGTAGGTGATAATCAAATGTGGAGCCTGAAAAATATTCCAGGCGAAGAGCCCCCCAATCTCATTGACTTCCCAAAGACCCAAGAGTTTAATGCTTCCATTGGTTAGGATGCCCTGTCCAATAGCGATTTCATTCAAATTTAGGGTTTGGGTTAGCATAACGACCGTAATTAGGGAGAGGCCTACCGGAATTTCATAAGACACCATCTGTGCTATGGCACGCATGGATCCTAATAAAGAATATTTGTTGTTAGATCCCCAGCCAGCCATTAAAATGCCCAAAGCATCAATGGAGATGATGGCCATTATGAAGAACAGACCCGTATGCGTATCCGCTGGAATAAAATCTTTGGCCCAGGGAATAACGGCAAAACCTGTAAATACAGCAACGAAAATAACGATAGGAGCAACTCTAAAGAGAATCTTATCGGCTGATGAGGGGGTAATTAATTCTTTTTGTAATAATTTGAGAATGTCGGCGATCGTTTGGAGACTGCCATACTTTCCTGTTTCCATCGGTCCTAGACGATCCTGTACAAATCCCGCGATCTTTCGCTCGGCATATACTGCAAACAAGGTGAAAGCTGCTATAAAGGTGAAAATAGCAATGGGAACCAAGATATGTAGTATTGTTTCTAACAAGTCTTATTTATAATGATTTTTAATAAGAGACCAATGAATACGCAAACTTAACGAAAAACAGGGAATTTAGATAAGGAAAAATTAAAATATACTTAACAAGTAGATTATCGTGACAATAGCGTAACGACAAGTAATCATATCTTGTTCGAGTAGGTGGTTTCGGACAGCTGTAATGCCATCCATGTTAGCTCGGATGAAAATAAAAAAGCACCCCGAGGGATGCTTTTTTAGGATATAAATCGAAATCGGATTAACGATTTGAAAATTCAACGTAGTCGCGTTCTGTGTGGCCAACGTATACTTGTCTAGGACGACCGATAGGCTCTTTGTTTTCGCGCATTTCTTTCCATTGTGCAATCCATCCCGGTAGACGGCCTAAAGCAAATAATACCGTAAACATATCTGCTTTGAAACCTAATGCACGGTAGATGATACCTGAATAGAAGTCAACATTTGGATAAAGTTTTCTGTCGATGAAATATTGGTCATTCAATGCTGCTTCTTCAAGCTTTTTAGCGATATCCAATACCGGATCTTGAACGCCTAATTTCTCCAAGATATCATCACATGCTTTTTTGATGATCTTAGCACGAGGGTCGAAGTTTTTATAAACGCGGTGACCGAATCCCATTAGACGGAAAGGGTCGTTTTTGTCTTTTGCTTTAGCAAGATATTTTTCAGCATCACCACCATCATTTTTAATGGCCTCCAACATCTCGATTACGGCTTGGTTTGCACCACCATGTAATGGTCCCCACAATGCATTGATACCCGATGCAACAGATGCATAAAGGTTTGCATTGGATGAACCAACGATGCGAACAGTAGATGTTGAACAGTTTTGCTCGTGATCAGCATGTAAAATCAACAATTTGTGCATGGCATCAATTACGACTGGATCGAATGTTTTTTCATCGTTAACTTCTCCGAATAACATGTTTAGGAAGTTGTCAATGTAACCAAGGTTATTTTTTGGATAAACAACAGGATGACCTAATGATTTCTTTTGAATCCAAGAAACGATTGTTGGCATTTTTGCCAAAAGATTGATGATCGTTTGATCTTCTTCTTCGTCAGTTAAGTTAGGATTTAAAGATTCTGGGTAAAATGCCGATAATGCGCCTACTAAACACGAAAGTTGGCCCATTGGGTGAGATTTGGATGGGAATCCAGCGAAGAAGTTTTTCATGTCTTCGTGAATCATCATTTGCTTTTTGATGTCAGCTCTGAATTTTTCCAATACCTCTTTTTTGGGAAGTTCTCCATAAATCAACAAATAAGCAACTTCCAAGAAAGTCGATTTCTCTGCCAATTGTTCAATTGGATATCCTCTATATCTCAATATGCCTTTTTCACCGTCAAGGAAAGTAATCGCACTTTTCGTTGCACCTGTATTTTTGTATCCTGGGTCTAACGTAATAAATCCGCTTAGATCTCTTAATTTCGAAATATCAACTGCTTTTTCATTTTCAGTACCGACAATGACCGGAAGGTCATACGAAGTGCCGTCTAAATTTATAGATGCTTTATCTGACATGTTTATATATTATCTTATATCTGATTTGTTATGCTAATCTCACAAATTTAACTATTTGATATTTAAAATTGAAAGTTCTTTTGGAATTAAAATGACATGATTGCGTCATTTTGGATAATATTCACTAATTATTTACTTAAATAAGCAAATAATTTATTCAAATTTAACATTATCTTATTTTGCAAAAAATATCAATCTATTTTTCTTTGCGCAACCTTTCCTTTGTCTTCGTAGTTGCCCTGTTTACCCGATCCAAAAAAGGGGAGTATGACAAAACATACCAGAATAATAGAGGTTAGTGTCAGAATTCCCGTAGTCCACAATATTTTGCTGAAGTTCTCTGCATCCAATAGCTTAATGCCCCAAAGCCCCAGTAGGAAATAGGTGGCAACGAAAAGTATCACCAAGGTGAGTAATATACCGAATATGTATTTCATAGCTGAATTAATTTATGTGTTATGAATTGATTCACCTCGGTATAATTGAGCTGAATCGTGATATGAATATCCCCGCATGCATTATATTTTATTGAGGATCTGTTTTTTGAGCGTATCGAATTCTTCTTGGGTAATGATGTTTTCACGGAGCAGCAGCTGCAGCTTTTGAAGTTTCTCGACAAAGTCGCCCTCTTGCTGAATATGATCTTTGATCTCCTCTTTTTGGAGGTCAAACTGTTTTCCGAGTTCCATACCGACGCCCAGCTGTGCCCCTACACCCGCGATTCCCCCTTCATTTTTAGCGGCATCACGGAGCGCACGTAGTTTTTCTAATTCAACATAGCTCAGACCTGCCTGTTGCGCCGCTTGATTTTGTGTGGTCAAATCTGCGATTTCTCCGATTCTTCGTTGAGTATTGGCGTCAAATTGAGTTCCTAAGATTTTGAAATCCGTAACATCGAGCCCAAGATCCTTAAAGTCTTGTTCAACTGCAGTTTTGATATCGCTGGATAGCAGCCCCAGTTGGCTGTCAATCTCATTATAACCTAGTTTCTTTTGTGCAATCTGCGCAATAATTTGTTGTGGGATCCGATTATTGATGATGTCTTGAATGACAGCTGTGTTGACCGTATTTTGATTAGCTACAATGTTTTTATAGAAATGCACTGGTTCCTTGATCAGGTAAGAGAATGTACCATTCAAGCCGATTTCTATTGGTAAATTGTAATGGGGGTCGATATATTTAATAGGTGTCCCCGTTCCCCAGGATTGATTGACGATAGCGGCCGTACGAAAAAAGTAGATGTAAAGTTTATGTTCGGATTCAAAGTTCTGCCGTAAACGCGCTAAAGTGGTAAAGAATGGATGGTTGTCCGTTTTGAGGTTGTATGTTCCCGGTTCGGTCAGCAGGTTTTCACCTTTTCCTTCATAGACAAGGATGCAGCCCTGCCCTGGAGCGAGGATCAGCTTGCTGGAATTTTTGATCTCGTTCCTTTCGGATGGGAATTTATACCACAATAATTGAGGGTCTTGGTTTTTCCACTCGATGACTTCAGAAAGCTGGTTGTTAAAAAGATTAAATAGTCCCATAGTGTTTAATTTAGTGTGTCGAATTTGGGGTTATACCCTTCAAACTTGTTGATTTGTTTGCCGTTATTATCAAAATAATAATAGTCGCTGGCTCCCTTTATGATAAAACCATCTTTGAGTAGGCTCCCATTTCCATACATGGATTTAAGATCTGTGGTCACTGTTTTTTGTATAGCGCCAGTTGTTACATCCAATAGTTGGATCTGGAAAGGATCGTCTTCGGCAGGCGTTGGTTTATACGCAATGAGTAGCGTTTTGTCATTCTGCGCAATGATTACAGGCTGAAAGTAAAGTCTTCCTGGCGTAAAGTCCTTGAAGCTGATCAGACGGGCGCCCTTAAATTGCCATGGATTAATCAATACCTTTTTATAAGGATCGCGGTCGGTGAATATGCCCGATCCGCCGTAGTCTTTATCCCAGGAAAATCGCGGGCTATCTTTGGGGAATCCATATTGATATTGATAACTGTACTGGATTAACTGGATTTTTTCTTCTGGATAATAACTGGATTTACTTGAAAAGGTAAATTCCGTTTTTGTTGTTGGGTTGGGAAGCTTTTTCCTTCTTTCGTCGTACAGCTGTTTGTCGGGAATAGATTTGTTAACCAAGGGATAATAAGCTAGGTTTTGGCCTTCATTGTTGACAATTTGATAGGCTGAGCCATAGTCTTCGTATTTAAATTCAACTTTGGCGATTCCTGTGCTTAAAGATGGCGCATCTTTTACATAGTTCTCTAGGACACTTTTATACGTGAGTGTATTTCTGTCCAGCTGATAAATGTATTTGGATTTGACGATGATATATAGGTTCTGGTCTTCAAATACCTGAAGTTTGACGTCGCTGCTTGATAGTTCGACGGGAGTTTCCATCAGAGCTTTTACCCATTCTTTTTTACCCGTTTTGGGATCGAAGAGCCCAATATAAACCTTATTGTCCTTGTTTTCGTCCATTCGTTTTCTGAAGGTTCCGACATTACCGACGACAACAACATGTGGTGTATTATCTTTATCCAAAAATAGCGTGTTGCTTGCGTAGTTCCATTCGAGAGGTTCTGCCTCTTCTTTTTTCTCTGCTGTATTGGAAGTGCTGTAAGTTGAATAATCGGGCGCTGGCTTTTTGGAAAAAATAGCACTCAGGGCTCCAATGATAAACATAAGCGCAATAGAGCCCACAACGGCAAATAATACAATCCGTATAGCTTTATATTGATCTTGGTTGTTGCGTGGGTAGTTATAGTTGTGGTTGATATTGATGTCATCACTATCCAGAAAAAATTCTGTTCCACAGCTATCACATTTGTAATAATCGGGGCGTAAAGTGGTGATTTTTATACTGCCACAATGCGGACATTTGATCGCTTTGATATTTTTAGCCATTGATCTTTCTTGTATTTGTTTTTAAACCATCTCCTTTTGGAGTGAACGGTGTGACTGATTGCTATCAATTTTACACAGTGGAAATTCCTGTTTTTTCAATTGATGAAGCGATTTATGAATGAATTTAGAATTAAAATAAACGTATTGCAAATTTTCTGCCAGCTAACTTATATTCGTCGGATTTGAGTTTAAATACGCAAGAAATGAGCCACTTCTTTTTTTAGAGGGGTGAGGAAGGTCTTATTTTGGGAGAGATCCGTAAAGGAAAGAAAAAATATTTTTTGTATTTACGAATTATTCGTAGATTAGTGATAGATTAGAAACAGGAAGATAAAGACATGGAAAAATTAACAGCACAGGAAGAGCAGGCAATGCAATCTATTTGGAGCCTCAATGGAGGTTTTATAAAAGAGATCTTGGATAATGTAAAAGGCGAGAAGATGCCTTATACGACATTAGCTTCGACAGTAAAGAATCTGGAGCGCAAGGATTTTGTGAAAGCAGTACGCTATGCCAATGCCAAGCGCTATGAGCCGATGGTGAGTGAGGAAGATTATAAGGCCAAGTTTATGAACTCCTTTGTGGGCGATTATTTCAAAAATTCCTATAAAGAGATGGTTTCCTTTTTTGTACAGGAAGAAAAACTGACTGCTGATGAGTTAAAGGAGATCATGGATATGATTAAGCATAATAAATCTTAATGGCATGGAAAGTCTACTAACCTATATTATACAAGTCAACCTGTTGTTGGGTATTATCTATCTGGGATATATCGGACTGTTGAAAGGCTTGACGTTCTATTTTTTAAATAGAGCCTACTTTTTAGTAGGGGGGCTATTTGCTTTTCTGTATCCATTTTTGGATTTAAAGTCTTTGTTTGTACAGCGCGGATTGAATATGGGGGTCGTAGGCGAGCAAATTTCGCTTTATATTATGGAGCCGGAGGTTCAACAGCAGCTGACATTAGGGAGGTTGGTGGAAATCGTATTTATGGCCGGTGCTGTTTTATTGTTATTAAAATTTGTATTTCAATTATTGAGTTTATTGCGAATTCATCTGAATTCGAGGTCCGATCAATGGCGGACTTATCTATTCCGGAATGTGCTTATTCCTATTGTTCCATTTTCGTTTTTGAATAAAATCTATGTCAATAAAGGGCAGCATGTTGATGCTGAACTAAAAGATATTTTTAAGCATGAGGATATTCATGTGAAAGGCCTTCACAGTCTGGATATTTTACTGTTTGAAATGATATTGGTGTGTTGTTGGTACAATCCTTTCGTCTGGCTCATGCGCAGGGCCATTCGCCAAAATTTGGAGTTCCTGACTGATCAACAGGTTCTCGATAAAGGAATTGACAAGCAGACGTACCAATACAGCCTATTGAATGTGTCCAAAAAGGGCACTTCAGTAGGATTGAGCAATCAATTTAATTTTAAACTTTTAAAACGTCGAATTATGATGATGAACAAGAAGCGATCATCGAAAATAGAGCTGAGTAAATACGCCTTTCTTTTACCCGTATTTTTATTGACGGGAGCGGCATTTACGGTAAGTAAAGCGGAGGGAAGTATAGAGGGGGTAGTTGAGAAGGCAAATGAGACTACCTTTATTCAGTTGAACAAGGACTTACAGGTTGATGTTTCTTTGCCAGAAAAGAAGGTGAGTAAGGTAAGTAAGCCTTTGGTGGAAAATTTGTCGGTCAATCAAATGAGCGTAGATACTCTTATCGCGAAATCTCCGGCGGATACGCTTCATTTTCGGGCAAATATGAGATTTGAAAAGGAGCCTCTCTATATTTTGGAAGGTAAGGAGGTAAACTCCACTATTATGGCCGCTATACCAGGTACGGAAATCCAATCGATTGATGTGATTAAAGATAAGGCCGCAGCAATATATGGCGAAAAGGGTAAGAATGGTGTTATTCTTGTTGCATTGAAGAAAAACGGTTCACCTACGGTTACGAATCAGACGCTTACTTTTAATTATGATAAAAAGGACAATGCAGCTAACGCTCCCAAGATGAAGGTGAAAGGAGAGCTTTCGGAAGTTGTTGTGACAGGGTATAAAAAAGAAGATGCGAGCGGAGGCGAACTCAAGGGCCGGGCAGAAGGAGTTGCGGTCTATATGAAGGGACGACCTACAGATCGTGAACCGGGCAAGTTTGGTGCCCGTAGTATTGGTGGGATTAAGGGAGATCCACTATTTGTTGTGGACGGAAAAATTGTCGAAGATAAGAAGTTAAGTGAGTTGGACCCGAATACAATCCATACCTTGTCGATCTTGAAAGATCAAAGTGCTACTGCACTCTATGGTGATCAGGGAAAGGATGGCGTTATTATCATTGTCACCAAAGTCTATGCAAAGGAACATCCTGAAGCATTGTCTTCCGATCTCGAGGACCGTTTGTCAGGAAAAGTGAAAAAAGTAATTAAGACCGAGCTGGATAAAGAAAAAGTTGAAGCGGTTAAGGAAAAACAGGTACATTAATCCGTTCAACTAAAGCTTGACACAAGAAACATACAAGATCGACACAAGGATGACTATACCTAAGCCCTTGCTTAACACAAGGTCGACACAATAAAAGCACAAGAGTTACACAAGAAAAGCCGATTTATTCGGCTTTTCCGTTTGTGGAGTTGTTTTATTAACTTTGTAAAAACGAAAGGGTTATGGCAATATTATCATTTCAAATAGATTCTTCTGAAGTAGAAAAGATTAAAGCAGTACTAAAGGCACTCGGTGGGACAAAAATAAAAATTGAGTCTGAAGATAGATCGTCGAAATTAAATGACCGCGTGAAAGAAGCTAGGGCTGAGAAGAAAAAAGGCGAATTAGTCCAATTGGATAGCAAGAATATATGGGAAAGTATTTAATCCAATATTCGAAAAAAGCGATTAGAGATTTGCAAATGATTAAAAAATCAGGACGTAAATCTGATAGGACAAAAATTGACCTATTTCTCTTGGAAATGGAGGAGAGTCCGAGAATGGGGTCAGGCTCTCCCGAACAATTAAAATATTTTGACGGTGAAATTTGGAGTAGGGCGATCAATAAGAAAGATCGCCTTATTTATGAAATTTTTGAAGAAGAGATTGCTGTCGTTGTGATCCAAGCACTGGGGCATTACAACGACAAATAACTTATTTTGTATTCAAATTTGTCATCGTCAGCTCGATGCCGATATTGACAAAACTCTGGATCATTTTAACGGAATGGTCAATTAAAGCCGGTAGTTCAGCTTGTTCCTCTTTGTCAAAAGGGCCAAGTACATAATCCACTTGTCTACCTTTTGGGTAATTGTCTCCAATACCGAAACGTAAGCGCGGATAAACCTGTCCGCCACAAAGCTGTTCAATGGATTTAAGTCCGTTATGACCGGCGCTGCTTCCTTTGGGTTTCATTCGTAGCGAACCAAATGGAATAGCCAGATCATCCACAATCACCAATACATTCTGAATTGGGACTTTACATTGTTGCATATAGTAGTTAACAGCCTTACCACTTAAGTTCATGTAGGTCGTGGGTTTAATTACTGTGACGTTGTGGCCTCTTTGCTTAAATTCGCTATAATAGGCTAACTTGAGCAAGGAGAAACTGGCGCCAGCCTGTTTGACAAGCTCGTCGGCAACCATAAAACCTATATTATGCCGTGTATCGGCATATTCACTGCCAATGTTGCCCAATCCAACGATAAGATAATTCATGATGCAAAAATAAAAATTTTAATAAACAAAAAAGCACCGAATTTCGGTGCTTTCTGTAGTATTTTAAGAATCTTGTTCAGATTATTTTTTACCACCTTTAGATGCTTTCGCTGCTTCTTGTTCAGCTTGACGCAATGCACGAGACATGATTACTGATACGATTGTATCATCAGCATTGTTTAATACTTTTGCGTTTTCCAATTGAATTTGACCTACACGAACTGATTTACCAACTTCTAAAGATTCCATTGGTACAGCAATTTCTTGTGGTAAGTTTGCAGGTAATGCTTTTACGCGTAAATTACGTAATTTTTGAACTAATTTACCCCCCATTTTAACACCTGGAGAAGTTCCTGTTAATTTGATAGGAATATTCAATGATACTTCTTTATCATCAAATAATTCTAAAAAGTCAACGTGCGTAACTAAGTCAGTTAATGGGTGGAATTGTGCGTCTTGAACGATAGCTCTTTTAGTTTGACCTTCAATGTTTAATTCAACAATGATTACGTCTGCAGTGTAAAGAACTGGTTTCAAATCAGCTGCGGATACAGAAAGAGCTGTTTGCTCTGTACCACCGTAAAGTACTGCTGGTACTAAACCTTGGTAACGCAATTCTTTTGCATCTCTTTTCCCTACGTTCTGTCTTACAGAACCGCTAATAGCAATTGATTTCATCTTTTAATTTTTTATAAATTTGAGGTGCAAAGATAATCTAATTTCTGATATTATCAAAAAAATACGACCGCTATTAGTTCGGAAACAGATACTTATTCCAAGTTTTCGATTTTTCCATGTTCATGATTATGCCTATTCAAGGCCACTTATTTACCCTAAAGTATGACCAAATTGATACCATTTCCTATATTAAAACTGGAGTAGGACTCTTTTAGCAGGGGTATAACAGGGAGTTAGCAGGGCTTTACCCCTGTTATACCCCTGCTAACCCCCTGTTAACCCCCTGTAAATCCCCTGTTATTGCGGAAGTTGACAACAGTCAATTGCTAACCTATATACGCGATAAAAAGGGCTATTCGCCTGTGGTTAAAAGATAAGAACCAAGCGGAAGGGAGAAGGTGGGGTGGTGGCGCAATACAAAAAAAAGACCCTGGTCGTTAAGCTGAATGCTTTCTGTACCAGGGTCCAATATCTAGAATCTAAAACTCAAAGATTACTCTACTTCAAATAAATCGGAGATTGAAGAGTGTTGATTTACACTTGTGATTGCTTTTGCAAATAAATCAGCCGTTGATAATACTTTGATTTTGGTCGATTGTTTTGCTTTTTCTGGATCCAATTGAATGGTATCGGTTACGATCATCTCTGACAAGACCGAGTTTTCAATTGTTTCATATGCCTTTCCGGACAACACAGCATGTGTACAAACGGCTCTTACAGATTTTGCACCATTTTCCATGATCAATGCCGCTGCTTTTGAAAGTGTACCAGCCGTATCACAGATATCATCGATCAAAACCACATCTTGACCAGTTACATCGCCGATAATTGACATTGATTCGATTTCGTTTGCACGTTTACGACGTTTGTCACAGATAATAACTTCTGCATTGAAAAATTTAGCAAAGGTACGTGCTCTGTATGAACCACCCATATCTGGTGAAGCAATCGTTAGATTTGGAAGTTTTAACGATTTGATATAAGGAACAAAAATGATAGAACCATCCAAATGGTCAACAGGGATATCGAAAAAACCTTGGATTTGCGCTGCGTGCAGGTCCATTGTCATGATACGGTGGATACCAGCTGCAGTCAACAGATTGGCGATCATTTTTGCGCCAATAGCAACTCTTGGTTTGTCTTTTCGATCTTGTCTTGCGAAACCAAAGTAAGGGACTACCGCTGTGATATAATGCGCTGAAGCTCTCTTCGCTGCATCTGTCATCAATAATAATTCAAAAAGATTGTCGGTAGGTTGGTTGGTAGATTGGATAATGAATACATCGCTTCCGCGAACTGACTCATTGTAGAAAGGTTGAATCTCACCGTCGCTAAAACGTGACAATGTTTTGTCTCCTAGTGGTTTCCCGTAAGATTGTGCGATTTTTTCGGCTAGTTCTGTAGTGCCAGAACCTGCAAATAGTTTAACCGTGTTGAATTGCAAAGGCATGGTTTTGTATATTTATGTTGGGTTATTGTATTGTCGTTTATTCAATATTTTTATTCCCTTACTGTTTTTTAAAGTTAAACATTAAAAAAAATGGATTGTTTTCACAATCCATATACGCTTAACTTTAAAAGTTGTCCGACCTGGATTCGAACCAAGACAAACAGAACCAAAAACTGTTGTACTACCCTTATACTATCGGACAATGTCTCTAAAAAGTCAACGTTTCCGCTTTTCTCTTTTTGACGACGCAAAGATAGAGATTTGTTTTAAAAATCAAAATGTAAATTTAAAAAAATCTAAACCCTTTTATAAATAATAAGCCTTGCATATAACGCAGAAAAGGCTTGCAGATGCAAGCCTTTTCTATTGTTTGTTGTCCGACCTGGATTCGAACCAAGACAAACAGAACCAAAAACTGTTGTACTACCCTTATACTATCGGACAAACAATTCAAAAGTGATTGCTATCGTGATGATGTCGTTCACATTTGATGATGCAAATATACGGACTATTCTCATTTCTGCAAATAAAAATGAACTTAAAAGTGTATTAGGGCTGATTTTCAAAGAAATAATTTTTGTTTTGATTTGAAAAGATATGCACGCTAAGCTTTTTTATCGAGATGTTGGCCCACAAAAGTACATGCGTGCTTTTGGGAATGCTTTCCTTTCAGCCAATATTGGATCGCGTAATGAAATTTTTTCAATTAATATGTGTTAAAAAATCAGAATAAAGTTCATTTCTTATTAACTTATCCTTATTTTCGAGCCGTATTAATAATACTTTTTACAGTTATCATTTTATGAACTATACTAAAATCAACAATCTTTTAGGATGGATATGTGCGCTAATAGCAACTGTAGCGTATGTCATGACTGCCGAACGATCGACGAGTTGGTGGGACTGTGGCGAGTTTATCGCTTCAGCCTTTAAACTTCAAATTGTGCACCAGCCAGGAGCACCTTTATTCTTAATGATTCAAAATATATTCTCAAACCTTGCTGGTGGAGATGTTACACGAATTGCTTTCTGGATGAACGTAGGATCGGCAGTATGTAGTGGTCTGACCATTTTGTTTTTATTTTGGACAATTACAGCTTTAGCAAAGAAAATCGTTGTAAAAGGTGTTGATGGATCATATACATCCACCGATTTAATCAAAATATTCGGTTCGGGCGCTGTTGGTGCACTGGCTTATGCTTTTACGGATACTTTTTGGTTCTCAGCAGTGGAGTCCGAAGTATATGCCATGTCTTCTTTATGTACAGCCGTCGTATTTTGGGGTATTCTAAAATGGGAAAATCATGCCGATGAAGCTGGTTCGGACCGCTGGTTGATCTTTATCGCTTATGTGATGGGACTTTCTATCGGGGTACACTTATTAAACCTTCTAGTGATTCCGGCAATTGCTTTGGTCATTTATTTTAAACGTTCAAAAACAGTGACATCATCGGGGGCGATCAAAGCTTTCTTAATCGGTGTTGTTGTTTTGGCGCTGATTTTATGGGGTATTATTCAATACACTGTTAAAGCCGCCGCATATTTTGATCTGTTCTTTGTGAATAGTTTGGGCATGGGCTTTGGTACTGGATTTAACTTATTCATGATTTTAGCGGTAGCTCTTTTCGTATATGGTATCTGGTATTCAATCAAAAAGGTAAAACCGATGTTAAATCTGATCTTAATCAGTGCAGCATTTATCATTTTTGGTTATAGTTCCTTTGCCATGATTATGGTGCGCGCCAAGGCAAATCCTACGTTAAATAACAGTGATCCGGATAATGCATTTTCTTTTGTGAGTTATCTTGGACGTGAGCAATATGCCAGTGAGCCGCTTTTGAATGGACCTACATTTGATGCGCAAGTGGTTGATGCCGAGCCTACGTATACGTACAGAAAAGATAAAGACAAGTATACCAAGGTGGAGAACGGCATGGACTATAAATACGATAAAACGATGTTTTTTCCGCGTGTTTATAGCTCAAGAGACCAAAATCATATAGATTATTACCGCGATTACCTAAAGATTTCTGAAGGACAATCGCCAACATTTGGGGATAACTTAAAGTTCTTCTTTAGCTATCAGATCGGACACATGTACGGTCGTTATTTTCTTTGGAACTTTGCTGGTCGTCAAAATGACCAACAAGGACAGGGTTCCTTCACTGAGGGGAACTGGATCTCAGGGGCTAAACCTGTAGACCAGATGCATGTGGGTGGACAAAATGCCATTCCAGATTCATTGAAAACTGATCCTTCAAACAATAAATATTATTTTCTGCCTTTGATCATTGGTTTAATTGGTGCATTCTGGCATTTTGGAAAAAGACAACGTGATGCGGGAATTGTGGGTCTGTTGTTTTTCTTTACAGGATTAGCAATTGTATTATATCTAAATCAAAGTCCACTCCAACCACGTGAACGTGACTATGCGTATGCCGGTTCTTTTTATGCCTTCGCCATCTGGATCGGGCTTGGGGTTTTCGCTATCGCGGATTATTTAAGCAAAAAAGTGGATGGTAAAATAGCGGCCGGTGCTGCTACAGTAGCTTGTTTATTGGGGGCTCCTGTATTGCTGGGTTTCCAAAACTGGGATGATCACGATCGTTCGGAAAAAACGACCGCACGTGATTTAGCGAAAAACTACCTGGCTTCCTGTGCACCAAATGCAATTTTATTTACCTATGGTGATAACGATACCTACCCATTGTGGTATGTGCAAGAAGTTGAAAATTATCGTCCGGATGTTCGGGTCGTAAACTTAAGTTTGTTGAGTTCGGACTGGTATATGCGCCAAATGAAACAAAAAGTAAATCAGGCAGATGGTTTACCGATCAATATCGATGATGAAAAGTTCAAGAAAGGTGTTCGCGAAGTGCTTTATTATCAGGATATGAAAGTTCCAGGACATGTTGATCTGGATTTGATCATGCAGATTTTATTGTCTGACGACCAGAAGAACAAATTGGAATTGAGAGGTGGTAAGTTTGAAAACTTCTTGCCAACCAAAAACTTCAGCCTTCCGGTGAATAAAGAATCTGTTCTGAAAAATAATGTCGTTCCTAAAGCTTGGCAAGAATCTATTGTCGATACCATGAGCTGGACCTACAATAGAAATTATATCTCTAGGGCAGAATTATCAATCTTAAACGTATTGTTGAATAACGATTGGAAACGTCCAATTTATTTTGCGGCAACAGTTCCAAATGATAACTACCTTGGTTTAGATAAATATCTGGTCCAAGAGGGCTTTGCACTGCGTTTAATGCCGATTGCAACTCCTGCCGGGGCGGAAGGTACATTGGTTGATACACAGTCTGCTTATAAAGACATTACTACGAAATACCAATGGGGTAATATGGCACATGCTTCTTACCTGGATCCTGAATCTTACCGCATGATTACCATGATTACAAATACGGTAATGGGCGGTACAGCGACACAGTTGATGATGGAAGGTCATAAGGATGAGGCGCGTAAAGTCGCTGTTGAAACCTTTGAGAAAATGCCAAAACGTGTTTATTTGATGCGTGATATTTTAGGCTATATTCCAATTGTCAATGTGTTGTATGAAACTGGTGAAACGAAGCGTGCAAATGAAATCGTAAACCGTAACCTGAAGTTTATGACGCAAAATATGCGTTGGTATCAGGATATTGCACAAACAAAACCTGAGCTGGAATATTCAAATATCGGTACAGCATTACGTGCTTTGGGTGCCTATAAGAGTATCTTGGCCTCTACCTCGGAAAAACAATTGCTACAGCAAGTGACCGATTTAGAAAAATCGTATAAACAACAGTATGGTGTTGAGTAACAATTAGAGACATCATTTTAACCGAAGGAGCTGCCCTTTACTACAGGTATTCGAAAGGAAAAACACTTTTTGATGCGATGTAGGAAAGGGCGGCTTTTTTTTGATTATTTTTTCTTAGCTTAACGCCATATAAAACCAACCTTAAGTTATGATGAAACGTCAATTAAAATTGTGGGATGCAGTGATGCTGGTCATGGGGTCGATGATCGGAAGCGGTATTTTTATTGTATCGAGTGATATGATGCGGCAGCTGGGATCCGGATATTGGTTGGCGATAGTTTGGTTATTGACCGCATTAGCAACTGTTGCGGCGGCAATCTGCTATGGCGAATTGTCGTCTATGTACCCGAAGGCTGGGGGACAATATACCTATCTGACAGAAATATTTGGGAAGCCAATTGGCTTTTTATATGGCTGGAGTTTATTTACAGTCATTCAAACGGGAACGATAGCAGCTGTAGCTGTTGCCTTTGGTAAGTTTACAGCCTACCTTATTCCGCAGCTAAATGATGCAGCACCGCTATTTCAGCGTGGAGAGTTTAAGATTACCTGGATACAGATTGTCGCTATGGGTGTTATTATTCTCCTGACCTTTATCAATACAAGAGGGATCAAGAGTGGAAAAGCTGTTCAATCTTTCTTTACTTCAGCAAAAATTATTGCGCTGGTTTTACTGATTTTAGGTGGTCTGTTCTTGATTAAGGAAAATCATTTTTCAGAAAATATGGCTTATGGCTGGGACTCTTTTCAAAATTTGAAAGGTGCTGGCTGGTCGCAGATCTCTGGGGGCGTACTGATGGGGGCTTTAGCTGCTGCGATGGTAGGTTCGGTATTTAGTAGTGTGGCCTGGGAAAATGTAACGTTTGTTTCCGGAGAGATTGTTAATCCGCAGCGTAATGTTGTTCGGGCATTGGTTATCGGAACAAGCTTGGTGATGTTGCTCTATATAAGTTGTAATTACATTTACCTGGCGGCATTAAATCGAGAGGAAATTGCTTTTGCGGCAAATGATCGTGTTGCCATAGCGGCGGCTGAAAAAATATTAGGCCATAATGGTACAATAGCGATGGCGATTTTGGTTATGATCTCGACCTTTGGTTGTGTTAATGGACTTGCACTGTCCGGAGCGCGTGTTTTTCAGACTATGGCAAAAGATGGATTGTTTCTGAAGCAGGCGATTCCCAATAACAAATATGATGTGCCCGCACGATCGTTATGGCTTCAGGGAATCTGGGCTTCCTTACTTTGCCTAAGTGGGCAATATGGCAATTTACTGGATATGATATCTTTTGTTATTGTCATATTTTATATGATTACAGTACTGGGTGTTATTATTCAACGTATCCGGAGACCGGATTTGGAACGTTCCTACAAAACCTTCCTCTTTCCGATTACACCAATCTTGTACCTGTTGATAGGTGCCGTATTTTGTGTATTATTAATTATCTATAAGCCACAATATACCTGGCCAGGCTTTATACTTGTATTAATCGGTGTACCGGTGTATTTTTTTGCACGGAATAATAAAAGTGCCGAGCTAGATGAATAGTCGCTACCTATAGCATTTCGATGTTATGGAATTTGCTGTAAATGGTTGGCAATGCGTATTGTATATAACTTCAAAATCTGTTAATGTGCTGGAATAATGGCTTTGTAAATTTCCCGGAAAGGAAGATAATCTTTGTTTAAATCACTTTTTGTTATTGTGCCAGTTGGATGCAAATATTGAAATTAATTGCCCTTCATGGCTTCGTTTTTGTTAAAAAAAGTGTAGCTTTGCTCAAACATTCCCATAATGAAACAGTCGATTTTATTAGACGGACCAAAATTTCAAATCACAATTCAAAGACTATGTCGTCAATTGATTGAGAATCACGGTGATTTTTCAAATGCTGTCGTCATAGGTATTCAACCCCGAGGAACTTTCTTAGCGAGACGCATCGTCAAAGAGCTTGAACAAATGATCGGAAAAGAGATTTTAGTTGGCGATTTGGATATTACCTTTTATCGCGATGACTTCCGTACGAAAGGGAATACTGGTCCAATCTTAGCAAATAGCACAAATATCAATTTTATTGTAGAAGGTAAAGAGGTGATCTTTATAGATGATGTCTTATGGACAGGACGTACTATTCGTGCGGCAATGGATGCTGTGCAGGCATTTGGCCGTGCAAGAAGAATAGAATTGCTTGTTTTGGTCGATCGCCGGTTTTCTAGACAGATCCCTATTCAGCCCGATTATATCGGAATACAGGTAGATTCTATTGATTCACAAAAAGTAATTGTTAACTGGAAAGAATCAGAGGATCAGGATAGTATTATCTTGATTACAGAAAAGAAGGCGTCAGCTAGCGATTAATAGCGGTGTCATGACGATACTGAAGGTTATTGTTGACCTTTGGAAACAGGCACTTTCAATAAAACCTTCATGACTTCGCAGACGCCAACAGCAATGAAAGCAAACTGAAGGTTCTTTCTGGCCAATAAGATCAGACACTTTCAGAAAAAAAATGATTAGTAAATATTTGAATATACTATAAAATGTCATCTGTAGCAGAACAATTAAGTACCCGCCATTTATTGGGGATCAAAGATCTAAATGAGAACGATATCCAATTGATCCTGGATACAGCAAGTAATTTCAAAGAGGTATTAAATAGGCCAATCAAAAAGGTTCCGTCGTTAAGGGATATTACGATTGCCAACGTGTTTTTTGAAAATTCAACACGGACACGTCTATCCTTTGAACTTGCTGAAAAGAGACTTTCTGCGGATATCGTGAATTTTGCGGCATCCTCCTCTTCAGTAAGTAAGGGGGAGACACTCATCGATACGGTGAACAATATTCTTGCAATGAAGGTTGATATGATTGTGATGAGACATCCATACGCCGGAGCTGGGGTATTTCTAAGTAAACATGTTGATGCACAAATTGTCAATGCAGGTGACGGAGCACATGAACACCCTACACAGGCTTTACTTGATTCATTTTCGATCCGCGAACGCTATGGTGATGTAGCTGGTCGTAAAATAGCTATCGTTGGAGATATTACACATTCACGCGTTGCCTTGTCGAATATCTTATGTCTTCAAAAGCAAGGTGCAGAAGTGATGGTTTGTGGTCCGACCACATTAATTCCTAAACATATTACATCATTGGGTGTAAAAGTAGAGCATGATTTGCGGAAAGCGTTGAACTGGTGTGATGTTGCAAATATGTTACGGATTCAATTGGAGCGTCAGGATATTGCCTATTTCCCTTCCTTAAGAGAATATTCCATGCTATATGGATTGAATAAAGAGATTTTGGATTCTTTAGAGAAGCCAATCACAATTATGCACCCCGGACCAATCAATCGGGGGGTCGAAATCACATCGGATGTCGCGGATAGCGAACATTCAATTATTTTGGATCAGGTTGAAAATGGTGTTGCTGTGCGCATGGCTGTCTTGTATCTATTAGCAGGGCAACGCGGATAGTCTACATTGGTTTTGACGTGCGTTAATGTACGTGTGAGACTAAATAGCACTGTTTTCTAATGCAATAATAGTATGCCTGACTTTATTTTTTTGTCGGGCATATTTTTTGTGCAAAATTTCCGTTATAATACAGGGTTATTCACAGATGTTAATAACTTTTGTGTAAAATAGCTCAATTAAAGTATAATTTAGTAAAATGAATAAAACTATCTCCCTGAGAAGTGGAGATTTGAATTGATTTTCAATAAATTTGAGGCTATCTTAAAGCCTTTAATGGCAGAGAGGCTTTCGATAAATTTGCTTTGAAATGCGAATTTATCGCGGTTTGGAGGGAGATTCATTTACATTTGCAGATAAATAACATATTAAGGTTTCACATATTATGTATAAGAAGATTTACCAGGTGGGAGTTGCATTAACCGTTATGGCGACGCCAGCATTAGCGCAACAGACAGAATGGCAACAAATCAACAAGGCGTACAAAACAGGAATGGAATTGTATGAACGCGGAAAATTTAGTTCTGCTTCAGCCCAATTTGACCGTGTTGAAGCTTTGCGGACAAAATCCAACTTGCAATTGGACGAAACAGAGGAATTGTCTTTGTTGAAAGAGAACGTACGGTATTATCAAGCAGTTTGCGCACTGGAATTGGGCGAATCTGATGCCGAAAACCGTTTTCTGAAATACATTAAGGATTTCCCTGTCAGTGCAAATGCTAAAGCAGCTTATTTTCAAATCGGTAAATCCTATTATGCTAAAAAAGATTATGTTAAGGCCTTAGAGTGGTTTAATAAGATCGATAGCAAAAATTTAGCAGGTAAAGAAAATGTAGAATATCGCTTTAAATATGGATACGCTTCCTTTATGACTAAAGACTATAAAACGGCGAAACCATTATTTGAAGGATTGAAAGATCAAAAAACTGAATTTCAGGAAGCTTCCATCTATTATTACGCGTATCTTTCTTACTTAGACGCCGAGTATAAAACGGCGTTGAATGAATTTGAGCGTTTGAATGGATCCAAACAATTCGAAAATAGTTACCCCTATTATATCACTGCTTTGTATTTCTTGGATAAACGCTACGACGATGTATTGGATTATGCATTGCCAATTTTGTCGCGGACAAAACAAGAAAATGAAACAGAGATGTTCCGTATTATAGCGGCAACATACTTTATCAAAGGTGATTTAAAAACATCAAAAGAGTATTACGATAAATTCCAGGCACAAGATCAAGGTAAGACGCAGAATAATCAGGATAGCTACCAAATCGGTTACATCGCTTACAAATTGAAGGATTACGATAAAGCGATCACGGAATTGGAAAAAATGACCGAGCCTGACGCTTATTATCAGTCTGCGATGATTACCCTAGGTGATGCTTTCTTGAAGAAAGGCAATAAGCAATCTGCGCGTAATGCATTTTTCCGGGCTTCGAAATTGGATTTTGATCCGGCAATGCAAGAAGAGGGCTTGTTCAACTATGCTAAGCTTTCGTATGAGTTGGAATTCCACCAAGTGGCTTTGGCTTCTACACAAGAATACTTGAAAACGTATCCAAAATCGAAACGTTTGGAGGAAGCGAAAACTTTACTTGCTGAAGTATTGTTGAGTACAAAAAACTACCGCGAAGCAGTTGATATTTTGGAATCTATCCCTAAACGTGGAAAAGAAGCAAACGCAGCTTATCAAAAGGTAACCTACTACAGAGGTTTGGAATATTATAACGAGCGTGCTTTTGAAAATGCAATTTCCCTATTCATGCGCTCCGAAGAGTTCCGTTATGACGAGGAAATTTACGCTTTAGCCACCTATTGGAAAGCGGAAGCCATGTACGAAGTTCGTAAATATGGTGAAGCGGTTACAAATTTCAATAAATTCTTACGCTTGCCGGGAGCTAGCAAAACGGATGTGTATGGCTATGCCAATTATGCGTTAGCCTATGCGGCTTTCCGTAATGGTAACTACAGCACGGCGGCAAATTACTTCGAGCGTTTCTTAGCGTCTGGTGGTTCGAAAGGAATTGAAATGAATACACGTAATGATGCAATTGCACGCTTAGGTGATTCTTATTTCTCTTCGAAAAACTACGGTAGAGCATTAACAGAATACAATAAGTTAATCTCTTCTAAAGCTCCTAGTCAGGATTACGCTTTATTCCAACGTGGTATTATTCAAGGATTACAAGGGGATAACAATGGTAAAATTTCAACATTGAATGCTGTTATTGCGCAATTCCCGAGTTCGAATTATGCCGACGATATTGCTTTTGAGATTCCTTATACACGTTTCTTGATGGGAGAAAGTGATCAGGCAATTGCAGGCCTTCAAACAATGGTTGAAAAATATCCGCGCAGTAGTTATGTGCCACGTGCTTTGGTGACGATTGGTCTGGTTCAATATAATCAAGATAACAATGATGCTGCATTGGCAACTTTCCAACGTGTAGTTGACCAATATGCATCAACAGATGAAGCAAGACAGGCCATGCGTTCCATTGAGAACATCTATTTGGACAAAGGCGATGCAACAGGATATATCAAATATGCAACGGGAACAAATTTAGGTGACGTTTCGAAATCTGAACAAGATTCACGCTCATTCTCGACTGCGACGACTTTATTCTCCAGAGGTAATTATCAAGGGGCGGTGGAAGCTGTAAATGCATATTTCGACAAATTCCCGAAACCAAATCAAGAGAAATATGCACGTTTTGTTCGTGCTGAAAGTAACGCAGCTCTGGGTAATACAGAAGATGCATTACATGATTACAATATTATCTTGAATGACTGGACGTCTCCTTATACAGAACGCACGTTGATTTCGGTTTCCAATTTATATTTGAAACAAAAGAAATATAACGAAGCGACACAGTTATTGAAAAAGCTGGAGCTTACTTCTGAATACAAGGCTAACTATGGTTTCGCAATAAATAACCTAATGGTCTCTTATTTCCAAATTGGGGATTATAAAGAAGCATTAAATTATACCAATGCTGTCAAGAATTACGAGAAGTCTTCGGAAGAGGAGATCGCAAATGCATTCTTGTATGCCGGTAAATGCTATGTGAAGCAGAATAAGAAAACTGAGGCAATGAAAGAATTCAGTTTAGCTGCATTGAAGAGCCGTACAGTATATGGTGCCGAAGCAAAATACAATGTTGCGGTACTACAATTGGAAAATAAACAATACGATGCGTGTATCAAAACAGCAATGGATCTATCCGATAATTTCTCTTCGTACGAATATTGGGTGGCGAAAAGCTTTATTACCATGGCTGATGCTTATGCAGGTAAAGGAGATTCTTTCCAGGCGAAAGCTACACTTGAATCGATTGTGGATAACTATGATGCGAAAGACGATATTTTGCCAGCAGCAAAAGAACGTCTAAATAAATTGAACAACAAAAAGAAATAGGATACAATGAAGAAGTTGCAAAATAGAAACGTGAAGAAATATACTTTAGCAGCGCTTTTGATGGGCGTGGGATTGAATTCTTTTGCACAGGAAACAGGCAAGAAGAATGATCCTGAGAAACCGGTCACTATCGATTCTTTTGATGTTGTTCGTGATTACAAGCCAATTCTTGCGGATGCTGTGAAAATCCGCCGCAGTCCGGATATGACCAATAAAAGGGAATACCAGCCCAAATTGTCCTACAACAATATTTTGGACAAGAAATTGGATATCAATACCGGTTTGAAACAATTGAATGTACAGGAGATTCCTTTTGCACAACCTTTTGAACATAGTAGCAACTATGTCAAATTTGGTATCGGTAATTATAACAGTATATTGGGCGAGGCTTATTTAGCTTCTGAGCAGTTTGAAAACACACGGTTTGGCTTATTTGCAAAACATTTGAGCCAAAAGGGTAATATTGACGGACAGAAGTTCAGTACACAGGATATCGGTATTTTTGGTCGTCGTGTATTGGATGCGGTAACCGTTAAAGGTACCATCGGATACAATCGTTATGGCACAAACTTCTATGGCCAGACTTTTGATCAATCGGGAACAACTTTGTTGAATACGACTCCGGATAAACAGACCTTTACAGATATCTACTTGAATGGAGAGCTGTCAAGTAATGTGGATCCAAAAAATGAGCAAGCCTTAAGCTATTCCGCAAAAGTTGATGGTTATTTGTTTAAAGACGCTTATAAAGCCAAAGAAAATTCCATTGCATTATCCGGTTATTTGAACAAACGCCTAAGTGCATTCAATGTTGGTGCGAATTTGAGCGTGACAATGAATAATGTGAAAGATAGTGCTGAAGTAAAAAATCATTTGGCGGTCATCAATCCATATATTCGTTTTAAGGGCGACAACTATAACGTAACCTTGGGTGCGAATTTAACTTCTGAATTTGGCGATAGCTCAAGATTCAATATTTTCCCATCCGTAGAGGCTGATTTTGCTTTGGCACCTGAATATATCTCTTTGTTTGCCGGAATCAATGGGGGAGTGAAACAAGCTTCTTTCCGTAGTTTCGCTAAAGATAATCCGTATTTGGCTCCTAACGCTAAAATGATAAACTCGATTGAGAAAATGAATGTTTACGCGGGTTTAAAAGGAAATGCTGGCGCAACATTTGGTTATAAAGTAAAGGTATTCTACAAACAGATTGAGGGATTGCCTTTATTTAAAAACAGTGCATTTGGCGATAGTCAAAATGGTTATGTTCCTTGGGCTTTTGATGTCGTTTATGACGGCGTGATCAATAAGGCTAAACATATGGGATTGGAAGGAGAAATCAATGTACGTCTTTCACAACTGGTTAATCTGGGCGGAAAAGTGTATATAGACGATTATAAATTGAGTGATGAGGAAGAAGCATGGGGATTGCCAAAATTTCGTATGCAGGCTAATGCACGCTTCAATATCTCCGATAAATTTTTCGTAGATGCTGAACTTTCTACACAAGGCAATACCTATGCGTATATTTATGATTATAACGCAGATGGCAGTCGTATTGCCAACAGTGGGCATAAGGCAACAATAGCGTCGTTTGCTGATCTTAATGCAGGCGCAGAATACCGAATCAAAAAACAATTTGGTATTTTCGTCAAAGCAAATAACATTTTTGGAAAAGAATACGAACGTTATATGTATTACCCAAGATTGGGCTTTAATGTAATTGGTGGTCTTAATTATTCGTTTTAACGAATTAAGATTATAAATTTGCATCTTAAAATAGTGCGCGATGAATCTAGGCAAAAACATCAATAGTTTATTAAAACGTTATGCGGAAGTATACGTGCCCGGAATAGGTGTGTTCAAACGAATTCATTCTCCGGCTCAGTTCGATAAACAGAATAATGTGTTTTTACCCCCGATTTCTTATGTTGAGCTGGACTATTCTGCTCAACATGGATTTAATATTGTTCATTATATCCAACAACAGGAAAACTTGGGCCTTAATCAGGCGCAACAGATCTTGTCGGAAACTGTTGATAAGCTGCGGGCCGATTTGGGGCAATTTGGACAGGTCAAACTTGATGATCTTGGCTTATTGATTAGTTATGGCGCAAGTTTGGTCTTCAAACCCTTAGACTTGTCGGGATTCGACTTCCAACCGGTTACAAATCTTGTTGCACCAGAAATTGAAACAGTTGTTTCTTCTTTGGAAGAAGCCCCTGTTGTAGAAGAAGATCCTGTGGTGGAAGCTAATGATAAGGTAGAGCCTGCGATAGAGTCTATGCCGGATACGGAAGATCAAGACGAAACGATCGAGGTTGAAGAGGTCAAAGAAGAAGCTGAAACAGCACAGGAACAGGTCGTGGTAACGGATCCAGCAGCGGATGAGCTTTCGCAGGAGACAGCACCAACAAACGATCGTACCGATCTTGAAGCTGAAGAATCGTCGTTAGCGCAAAAGGAAACTGAAGAGTTTGAGCCTGTGGGTACAACTGTGATAGCTGATAGCAATCATTCGGTTGCTCCGAAAGAAGACAACACTTTAAAAAAAGAAATCGGTGCTATTGCGTCGGCTAACGCCAATTCAACATACGCACCAAATATCTATGAGGAAGAGCCGCGTAATTCAAATGCGATCTGGTATTGGATGACTGGAATTATTGTGCTGGCAATGGTTGCTGTTGCGGTCGTTTACACCAATCCTGCGTTGAAGGATTCGTTATTTGGATCGACCAAACCTGTTGTAAAAACGGCAGATACGCTTGTTCAAAAACAGCCGATCATGCCTGCCGATACATTGTCCAATACGTTGCAAGCCGATAGTTTAAAGAAAGTCGATTCGTTGGCTAAGCGCACTGTGACAGATTCTGTTAAAGAGACATCAACTGTACCAGCGCCTAATGCGGCAGCAAAAACTCCGGTTCTGGAAGCAAATCCTGTGATCAAAGAGTCTATTCCTGTTGCACAACCGCGGTACCAGGTGGTCATTGGATCCGCAAAAACTATGGCAAGTGCCGAGCAGGAGGCGCAACGTCTTCGTGCAATGGGCTATAAAACAGCACGCGCTGTTGAAGGGAAAAACAAAAAAGATAGAAAGAAAATCATCTTAAATACCTACATGACAAACGAGGAAGCACAGCTTGCTAAGAAGTCGGTACTCAATAAAATTAAGGATGCTTGGGTAGAAAAGATCTTATAAAAGTTAAAACTATATAAAACTATTAATAATTATGTCATTAGTACAAGATACAGCACGGGCTGCTGTGGATTCGTTTAATCAAGCTGCACAACAACCATTACCTGCTGCTGCGCCTACAGAAAACATGAGTTTGATCGATATGATGATCAAAGGGGGATGGATCATGGTTCCAATCCTACTGTTGTTCTTTATTGGATTGGTTATCTTTTTTGAGCGTTATTTGACTATCCGTCGCGCCGCAAAATATGATAACAGCTTAATGTCGCAAGTAAAGGCAAATGTTTTGTCCGGAAATTTGGATTCGGCATTAGCTGTAGTTCGTTCAAGTAACTCAGCTTTGGGACGTATGTTGCAAAAAGGCTTATTGCGTGTCGGCAGACCGATCAAAGATATTGAAGGAGCGATCGAAAACGTGGGTAAATTGGAAGTTGCCAAGTTAGAAAAGAACATCAATATTTTGGGTATTATTGCTGGTATTGCCCCGATGCTTGGTTTCGTAGGTACGATCTTTGGAGTAATTAAGATTTTCCACGACGTGGAATTAGCTGGTGGTATTGATATTGCTTCTGTATCTGGGGGTCTATATGTAAAAATGGTGTCTTCTGCATCAGGTCTTGCGGTGGGTATCTTAGCTTATTTGGGCTACCATATCCTGAATATGATGGTGGAGCGATTGATTTTACGTATGGAAACGGATGCAGTAGAATTTATTGATTTATTGGATGAACCCGGAAGATAATGAACTTACGAAGTAGAAAAAATAAACCATCTGCGGAAGTACATACTTCAGCGCTGAATGACATCATGTTTTTCCTGATGTTGTTCTTCCTGTTGGCTTCTGCAGTTTCTAATCCGCAAGTGGTGAAGCTATTGTTACCAAAGTCAAGTGCGGGAGAACAATCTGTTGCTAAAAAGACCGTCACGGTATCGATTACAAAAGATTTGGGCTATTTTATTGACAAAACTCCAGTTCCCATTGAGGGATTGGAAGCTGCAATTCAATCGCAAATGGCTGCGGGTGAAGAAGTGACAATTATGCTTTATGTCGATAATACGGTTCCCATTCAAAATGTTATTTCTGTAATGGATGTCGCTAATCGACTGAAGATTAAAGTGGTATTGGCAACAGAACCAAAAAAAGATAAATAGGAACAATTAAACTTTTTTAAAGTTTATTGGTCAGCTATTAATATAGGAGATTAATGCGATGAGATATCACCTTCAACATGAAGAAAATAATTTCCCCAAAGCATTGGGGATATCGACTTTGGTCATGGCATCATTGCTCTTGATTGGATTTTTTGTTGTTTTTAAAGCTCAGGTACCTGATGAATATGGAATGGGGGGAATGATCGTCAATTACGGTACTTCACCTGAGGGAATGGGAGATGACTATATGAGTGTTGAGGAACCATCGGTGGATCCCAATGCGAATAATGAGCGCCCTGACCGTATTGATCCTGTTGAAACACCTACCCCAACTCCAACGCAGCAAGTTGCGGAGAAAGCGGTTGTCACACAGGATTTAGAAGATGCCCCTGCGGTAACAAAAACGGAAAAGAAGGTCGTTTCAAAAGCACCGGAAACAACCAAAGCTGTAAAAGAAGTGGCACCACAGGCCAATGCCAAAGCGCTTTTTAAAGGCAATAAAAATAACGGTACTGGAGCTGGTGATGGTACAGGGACAACTCCTGGAAATCAGGGTTCCAAACTGGGTGATCCTTTAGCAAGTAACTACGGCGAAGGGGGATCTGGAAACGGTAACATGATGTTGTCTATTGAGAACCGAAGTTTTACGCAACGGCCAAGTATCGACGATAATGGACAGCAAGCAGGAAAGGTTGCTGTGGAGTTTAGAGTGAACAAGCAAGGGGTTATCACCTATGCGCGTGCTGGTGTAAAAGGAACGACGATTACCGATCCATCCTTGTTGGAGAAATGTGAGCGTGCTGTACGTGGCGCTAGGCTAAACCAATTGCCAAATGCTCCCGACTCCCAAACAGGACGGATTGTATTCAATTTTAGATTAAGATAAAAATCATTCACATGAATGCTTATAATGAGGCAATCGAGTATCTGTATACTCGATTGCCTATGTTTACAAGGGATGGCGCCTCTGCCTTCAAAAAAGACCTTGACAATACCATCAAACTTTGCGCTGCTTTGGACAACCCACAGCGAAAATTCAAAACATTACATATTGCCGGTACAAACGGAAAGGGATCGACCTCCCACATGTTGGCCGCTATTTTGGCCGAGGCAGGATATAAGACAGGTCTCTATACTTCACCACATTTACTGGATTTCAGAGAACGTATTCGTGTCAATGGTCAGTTATGTGAGAAAGAATTTGTTGTTGATTTTGTCAATACCCATCGCGAGCTTATAGAAGAAGTCAGTCCATCGTTTTTCGAAATTACTGTAGCCATGGCTTTTGATTATTTCGAGAAGAATAAGGTTGATATCGCTGTCATTGAAGTCGGCCTTGGCGGGCGTTTGGACAGCACCAATATTATTCAGCCTTTGTTGTCGGTAATTACCAATATCGGTTTTGATCACATGAATCTTCTTGGTAATACACTGGTGGAAATTGCTGCTGAGAAGGCGGGAATTATCAAAAGAAATACACCTGTTGTTATTTCGGAATATGCTGAAGAGACAGCAGCTGTGTTTTTGGATAAAGCAGCGATCGAGCATGCACCGATCCAATTCGCTTCCGACAAGTATGAGACGAAAATGCTGGACGTGGACCAAGATTATTTGACGGTACAAGCGAAGGATTCTGCGGGTCATTCAGCAAACTATCAACTGGATTTAAAAGGCTCCTATCAGGTCAAGAACCTCGCCGGCGTCCTGTTAGCTGTGGATGAATTACGTCAACTGGGCTTTGAGATCAGTGATCAAGATGTGCATCAAGCGCTAAAAAATGTGCAGGCAACCACAGGAATTCAAGGCCGATGGCAACAATTGTCTAAGGATCCATTTATCATCTGTGATACAGGGCACAATGAGGACGGAATTCATGAAGTACTCAAAAATCTGGCTACAACAACTTATGATAAATTGCACTTTGTGATAGGCGCCATGCGCGATAAGGATTTATCACATATGTTGCCTTATCTACCCAAAGATGCAACCTACTATTTCTCTGCTCCAGATATGCCGCGTGCAATGCCAGCAGAAGAGCTGCGGAAAGAAGCTATGGAATTTGGTCTAACGGGACTTGATTATGCATCGGTAGGAGCTGCGTTTGATGCAGCAAAAGAAGCGTATCAACAAGGGAACCTTATTTTTGTTGGCGGAAGCAATTTTGTTGTTGCGGAAGTGCTTGCTCGTTTGACACAGGAATAAGAATACCACCTTTCCTCGCAAATATATCTGCGGGAGGATTATTGAAACCGATCACAAAAAAGGGAGCTGCGTGAAGTGCAGCTCCCTTTTTTGTTATTTTGTGCCTGGTCATTAGTCATTGATCGTCAATTCACCACGGATATCCTTTTCAATCCAATAGGCGACCTCTTTTTGATCTTCTAACTCGCCTTGAAGATACATTAATTTGGTTACTGCCGCTTCGAATGTCAGGTCGTAGCCATTGAGCACGCCGATGGATTTAAGTCCTTGTGAAGTCTCATAGCGACCTAATTCAACAGACCCTACTTTACATTGCGAAATGTTGAGGATATTTTTACCTTGTTCAATTGCTTCCTTCAATAGATCCAGAAACCAAGTGTCTGTGGTTGTATTGCCCGATCCGAATGTTTCCATAACAATGGAGCGGACATCGGAATCTAGGACTGCTTTTATTGTTTGCGCAGAGATCCCCGGAAATAATTTCAATACGGCTACCCTGTTGTCCAGTTTGGTATGTAGGATAAATTCTTTATCGATATTATTTAATAAAGCATCTGTATTATATTTGAGGTGAATACCAGCTTCAACCAATACGGGATAGTTTGGCGATCTAAAGGCCTCAAATTTGGCCGAATTATATTTAAATGAGCGATTGCCACGGAATAATTTATTGTCGAAAAGAATGCATACCTCTTGGATAATGGAGATACCATCCTGCTTTGCAGAGGCGATTTCCAATGCTGTCATCATATTTTCCCTTGCGTCTGTTCGGATCTCTCCGATAGGCAGCTGAGAGCCAGATAAAATGACCGGTTTTTGGAGTCCTTCCAACATAAAGCTCAGTACTGATGCCGTAAAAGCCATTGTATCGGAACCATGCAGAATAACAAAACCGTCGTAATCTGCATAGTTATCCTTAATAATTTGTGCCATTTCAATCCATATCTCTGGCTTCATGTTGGATGAATCGATAATGGGTTCGAAAGAGTGCACGGTCAGCTTATAGTCTAAGCGACTTAAATCAGGGAGATTACGTTTGATCAATTCAAAGTCGAAAGGAACGAATGTTCCTGTTTCATCTTTAACCATTCCAATGGTCCCACCTGTGTAGATAATAAAGATATTATGCATTGAGTTTTGAAATTATATACCAAATATACGTTTTGAATTTTCTGTTGTGATTTCGGCTACCTTTTCGACGGAGATCTGGTGAAGGTCAGCTACTTTTTGTGCGACGTAAACCAAATAGCTACTTTCATTTTCTTTACCGCGAAAGGGGACAGGAGCCAAATAAGGTGCATCTGTTTCCAGAACAATATGTTTTAAATCGATTTCTTTGACCACCTGATCTAAGCCCGCTTTTTTAAAGGTAACGACTCCGCCAATACCAAGAGCGAAACCTAAATCGATAGCTTGGTGGGCTTGCTCCAGGGAACCGGTAAAGCAGTGCAGAACGCCAAATAATTTGTCGTCGTGAAGTTCTTCCAATAATTCGAACAGTTCAGTGAAGGCTTCACGGCAGTGGATATCGATCGGTAAATTTAATTCCTTAGCCCATTGAACCTGAGTTCGAAAGGCGTCTTTTTGAATTTCAAGCGTGCTTTTATCCCAATAAAGATCCAGCCCGATCTCACCTATGGCATGGACTTTGTGTGTTTCCAAGCTCTTTCGGATGGTTTCTAACTCTTCCACATAGTTTTCCTTTACATCGCAGGGATGTAATCCAAGCATGGGAAAACAATGTTCTGGATAAGCTGCTACGGTATCAAATACAGGTTTTATGGAAGCGCTATTCACATTCGGCAAAAAAAGGCGTTGTATGCCATTATCGAAGCAACGTTGTAGATGTTCTTGCAGTTTTTCGGTTCCTGCATGGTAATAAATGTGTGTATGTGTATCTGTAAGCAACATAGTTTTCTGCGTGGAAGCAGCGGGTTAGGGTAAAAACTTGTTTTTATTATTATCGAATAAAGTGGTAGACTTAATTACCAAAATTTCAATTCGCTCTCCAAAGATAACTTATTAATTAGCAAAAATGAAAATTAATACAGGATTCCTTCTACAGAAACGAATTCCTTTTTTTGTATCTTGGAAAAGCTAACAGGTGGAGGTCAGTCCTTCATGTCATGGAGACATTAGCAAAGATTGTTATTGGCCGTTGAAAAGATACGTTTAATTAAAAAGAGTCAGAAGTCAAACATACCGTACGATTTACTGTTAAACAGATAAAAGAGGCGGTTGTTGTCCTATTTTTATAAGAATAAATGAATCATATGATGAATAAGAGGTTATGCCTGGGTTTATTGACTTTGGCGTCGGTTATGTTTTTAAACAAACTACATGCGCAATCATTGATTGACCCTTCGGTAAAAGATATTATTCAAAAAGCCTTTCAGACAAATAAAGAATTGAAATTGAAGGCTTACGAAGTCGATAAAGCACGTCTGGAAGCCGATGGAGTAAAAGCAAACCGGCTGCCGCATGTCTCGGCACTCGGGCTATATGGTTATGTACATAGCAATGGGAGTATTGATATTCCTACGGTTAATATCCCTTTATTGAACCTCGGCTTGTTTGAAGGAGCAACAGGATTTAGTATGCATGGGCAAGCGGCCTATGCGGGGGTGTCTGTAAAGCAGATTATCTTTTCGGGATTACAGATTCCGAATGGAATAAAAGCATTGCAGGAGAAAGCTGTAGCTCAACAATATTTAGAATCGGCCGGTCGAGAAACACTTTCAAAGGATATTATTGCTTCTTTTGATCAGCTGATGTTGTTGGATGAGGTGGATAAATTGATTGTCGATTCTGAAAAGCGATTAAAGAAAGAACAGGAAAAGGTGAATAAAGCGATTCAAAATGGCCTTGCAATACCTTATGATAGAGATAAATTGAAATTGGCCTTGCTGGAGCTGGAAGAGAAAAAGGTAGAGGTTTCTGGCAATCGGGATTTGTTGTGTCAAAAGATCGAACAAGAAACAGGGGTATCTTTTCAGGAGGTCGGTGGAATTCATTATGGACTTAAACCTATATTTTTGTCGGATCTTCCACGTGATGTCGAACAAAGATCCGAATTGAAAGCACTAGATGCTTCCTCAAAAGCGTATGAGTACCTGTATAAAAAAGAAAAGGGGGGAGCTCTTCCTGCTGTCTTTGCCTTTGGATCCGCAAACTATCTGAATGTATTCAACTCCAAACTCACGGTGAAAGACCAACCGCTATTTGGTACGGTCAACTTACCGCTTAATTCTATCAAGGGGAGTCCCAATCTAATGGTTGGCGTAGGGGTTAAATGGGATCTCTATACTGGCGGGGAACATCACAATAAGATAAAGCAAGTTAAACTCGATCAAAATATCAATACGACCAAAAGGGAAGATACACAGGAAAAATTAAATTTATTACTCAGCAAAAATACCGTTACCTACACGACTGGCAATCAAAAGTTGAAAGTGGGGGAACAGCAGTTGAAAGTTGCCGAAAATAATCTTTCTATGGCTGTTAAACAATATCAAGCTGGCTTAATAGATGTTACGGAGTTATTGGCTGCTGAAAACGATTGGTACAAAGTTAATTTGGGTTATTTTAACAATGTTTTGCAGCAACGTACAGCTGCAGTTGAATTACTACATACATCAGGAAAATTATTACAAACTATACATGAGTAACATGAAGAATTTATATGGGATATTATCTCTGTCTATTTTTGTTTCTTGTACAAATCAAGTGAAAGAGAAGCCTATTGAAGGCAAGGTGGAGCGAGAGCAAGTGACGGTTGTGACAAAGGTTCCGGGGAAAATTGCGAAGCTTCTGGTTGAAGAGGGTGACTTTGTGCATGCGGGTGATACCTTGGCTATTTTGAGTATTCCCGAGGTAGATGCGAAAGAAGAGCAGGCAAAGGGAGCGCTGCAGTCTGCTGATGCACAATATAACATGACAGTCAAAGGTGCTACGAAAGGTCAACTCGTGCAATTGCAGGCGAAGGTAGATGGACTTAAGGAACAATATGAATTTGCGAAAAAATCAATAGGTAGGCTGGATGCCCTTTTGCAGGATAGCCTGATTCCGCAGCAAAAGTACGACGAGACCTACGCTAAATTTCAGGGGGCTAAAAATCAGTATCTTGCAGCACAGGCTGAATTAGCTGAAGCAAAGGGTGGGGCTAGACAAGAACAGCAGATTATGGCTTTGGGGCAAAAGGAACGTGCACTGGGAGCGGTATCTGAAGTCAATGTTGCTGCACAGGAGAAATATGTCATTGCTCCACAGGACATGAGTGTGGAAACGATTAATCTGAAAGTCGGTGAATTGGCGATGGCAGGTTATCCGATTATCAATGGTTTCCTTGATCGATCGACCTATTTTAGATTTACATTGCCCGAAAATAAAATGGGAAAACTTCAAAAAGGAGAGGCTGTTGAGGTTGAAATTCCTTATTTGAATCACAAAAAGGTTAAAGCAAAGGTGATTAGTATCAAAGCCTTAAATTCGTACGCAAGCATTGCCTCAGCTTATCCTGATTTCGATCCGCAACAGGCTGTGTTTGAATTGAAAATTGTTCCTGAAGATGTTGCCGGTAGCAAAGATTTGTTAACAAAAACGCTTGTGGTTCTCCATGCGAATTAAAGAGCTTGACTGTGAAAAAATTTTTAGAATTGATCCAACGGGAGTTTAAGCTCTTCTTCAATAATAAAGTGCTATTGATGCTTTTTCTGGGTGCACCTGTATTGTATGGTGTCTTGGTGGGGCATGTTTATCAACAAGGTAAGGTAACTCAGATGCCGATCATTGTAGTTGATGAGGATAATAGCCCCTTAAGCAGTTCATTTATTGATATGCTTTCGGATAATGAGAGTATTGAAGTTGCCCGTGTATTACCGTCCTTATTTGATTCAAAAGATATTGCGATGCAATATGAGGCAACAACGATTGTACATATTCCCAAGGGTTTTGCATCCGGAGTACAACAGGGGCGTTTGCCCGAAATGACTGTTTTTGTAGATGGTGCCAATACATTGACCTCAAATACTGCCATGATGGCTGTCAATGTGTGTGCCTCGACGTTGAAAGCAGGCATACAGATTCAGGCACAAATGAAACGTGGTGTTCCCGCAAAGATCGCTGCACAGCAGTACGAACCATTTAAGACAACTTTTGTTAAGCAGAATATTCGAAGTGGAAATTACCTGTATTTTATGCTACCGGGAGTGCTAATTACTGTGCTGCAGCAGGTCTTGCTCTTAGGCTTGGCTTTGTCTTTTTCCTCAGAATTTGAAGGCAATACATTTCCGGAACTTGTACGTAAAATAGGTAATCCTATCGGACTTATTCTTGTTAAGATATTACCATATGTTTTGATGTCTGTCGGTATTCTGGTTTTGTATTGGGGTTTTGGCCAATATTACCGTATGCCTTTACAAGCCGAATTTGGTCGCTTTGTGCTGTGTACTTTCGTCTTTTTGCTAGCCGTATGTTTTATAGGTGTACTCGTCAGTATTCTACTGCCTTCACAGTTGAAATCGACAGAAGTACTTATGGTAATTGCGACGCCAGCATTTATCTTGAGTGGCTTTACCTGGCCTTCGAGTCTAATGCCAGGCTGGGTGCAGGCAATTGCAAATGTAATTCCATCGACGCATTATCTACGAATTTTTAGGTTAATGTTTATTCAGCATGCTGAAAATTACCATACCGATAAGGCGCTGATCGCATTGACCATCATCATGATCATCAGTTTTATATTGGCGGTAATAATACTATGGCTGAAAATACGGAAGATCAAAAAAGAAGATAAGAAGATTAGCGTATAGTGAATAAAAATACGAACAATAAAAAAGCGGTTTCATCGAGATGAAACCGCTTTTTTGTTAACTGAAATTTACAGTCGAATTATTTTTTTGCTGCAGGAGCTTTAGTTGCAGGAGCTGTTGCCGCTGGAGCCGTAGTTCCAGTAGGCGCTACCATGCCTGGAGTTGTTGCTGTAGGAGCAGGAACTTTTCCAGGTTTGATATCCAATACTTCTACTTCAAATACTAAAGGAGCATATGGAGGGATAACACCTGAAGGGCGATCGCCATAAGCCAAAGATGAAGGAATGACTAAAGTTGCTTTTGTACCTTTGTTAAACAATTGAAATGCTTCAGTCCATCCAGGGATTACACCATCAACACCTAATTGGAATTTTAATGCTTCATAAGGACGTTGAGGGTTGAAAATTTTCTCTTTTTTAGCTACATCTGGAAGGTTTGTATCAAATACTTTTCCTGTAGTTAATGATCCTACATAGTTCACGTGAATAGAATCACCTACTTTCGCATTTGTACCTGTTCCAGGTTTAGTAATTACATATTGAAGACCTGAAGCTGTTTTAGTTGTTTTCAAGCTTTTATCCTTGATGTATTTTTCAAGTTTAGCTGGTTCAGCTGCCTTGTGTTTGTTCAATTCTTCTTCAAAATATTTTTGAACTTGTTCACCCAATTGTTGGTCTGTTAACTTTCCTTTTTTGAAGTGTTTTTTGACTTTGATCGAATAAACAATGAATTTATCTGCAAACTCTGGTTTTGGTTGATGTGTTTTAGCAGCCATAGAATCCAAATTGATTTTGAATACTAAGCTATCACCTTCACCTACATATTTGAATAAACCAGTAGGGTCACCTGGATTTTTTGCGATGATACTATCTGGATATAATTGAACGATTTGAGGGACTCCCATGTCATACGTACTTTGCATTGTAGAATCTCTGTCCGTTTTCACAACCATGTCAAGTGCTAATAAATCGCCTGATACTGCTTTTTCTTTAGCATTATCATCTACGATTTTATACTCAAGACCACCTTCAGCCTTTTTGAATTTTTGGCATGACGTCATCAAAAGACCGGCAGCCGCGAAAAATAGAATTGCTTTCTTCATTTTCTAATGTATGTTACGATATCTTATTTTGTTAATATTTCTTTATAATTTGGTAAAACCGATTTGAATTTTGCAATCACTGCTTCGAGGCTTTCTTTCGAATTACCTCCTGAAGCGTTGAGATGCCCCCCTCCATTGAAATACAATTTACAGATCTCATTGCAAGGAACTTCTCCAATCGAACGCAAAGATAGTTTAATTTGTTCATTTCTGTCAATAATTAAAGCAGCCAATCGAATTCCTTTTATAGAAAGGGCATAATTGACTAATCCTTCGGTATCACCGGTGATCACTTCAAACTGAGTGAGATCCGCTTTGGTTACATGGATAATGGCGGTGTTATATTCATGGATAACCTCTAGACGATTCAATAGACAGAACCCTAAGAATTTCAGGCGGCTTTCTGACGAGCTATTGTAAATCTCTTCGTGGATAGCCCAGTTTTGTGCGCCGCAATCAATGAGTGATGCAATGATGCGGTGAATTTCAGCAGTGGTAGAACGGAAGCGGAAAGAGCCCGTATCGGTCATAATACCGGTATATAGGCATGTCGCCATGTCAGCACTGATATGATCTGGATCTTGCATCTCATGGACTAAGAACCGATAGATCAATTGTGCCGTCGCTGCAGCAGATGGATCCCAAAATGCGTAGTCTTCAAACCCTTCCGGATCTAAATGGTGATCAATCATGCATTTAATTCCTTTCGCTTGACGAATAGGTTCACCCATTTCGTGAATCCGGGCAAGGCCATTAAAATCTAAGCAGAAAATTAATTCAGCTGCGTCAATCTGTTGATTGTGCAGGTCAATATCCTGCGTATAAATTTGTACATTTTCTAAGCCAGGTAACCAATCCAAAAAGGCAGGAAAGTCTGACGGTACAATGAGATTTACGTGGTGTCCTTTCGTGGTCAACCAAAAATATAATCCTAAAGATGAACCCAATGCGTCCCCATCTGGTTTGTAGTGCGTTGTAATTACAATACGTTTTGGTTCAGCTAATAATTCTTTTAATTCTTCCGATTTCAGCATAGTCATATTAAGTCTGCAAACCTACTATAAAAAAATTAGATTAGACAAATTTTTTATAAAGATCTTTTAGCATCTTATAGCGTTTGGTGTTGATTTTAAAAAATTGATTTTCAGGTTTTTAAAACTTATAAACATAGATCTTGAAATCCCGCTTCATGCAGATTAAATAATTGGCATTGTCGCCATAGTTAATCGGTCCATAATAGAACTTTGAAAAACCTTCTACAGGGAATCCCTCCTGGACCAAGCCATCAGATCCGAAAACATAAATCATGCGGTTGTCGGTTCCAACACCTATGATATCAGATTTACCTATTCGTTTAAAAAACAACGGTCTGTTACTGGCCTCTTCGATGAATTTATATTCAAAGTAGGAAGACGAGTCTCTTGAACTGTAGGCATTCAGTTTGTTGTTGGCTAGAATAACAAAATCTCTGTCAGCACCACCGCTAATATCTTCAAAATTAAAGAACGCATCTTTACCCCAATCACCTAGTTTTATTTTTTTGGTTTCGCCTTCGAAAGGAATTTTGAATACGCTGCCTTTATTGTTTGCCAAGTAAATGAAGGAGTTCTTTTCATCCGACGCCGCAACTAAACCAATTGGATTTTTAACACTTTCCCCATCGGTATCCATTGTTTTTTTACGGATGATCTTACCATTTTGATCAAAGAAATACACGGAAGCAGTGCTTGTGCCGGCAATAATATAATTTGTCTGTCCCAGGCTGGTTGTTTTTAGATCGAATAAAATTCGACCATCCACGCTATTATTTTCAAAGCCCTCCACTTTTTTGCCATCCAGGGTATACGCAAGAATGCGGTCTGTTGCCGGAATGTAAATACGTTGTTCTTTATTGAAGGTGGCGATTGCAGCTCCGTAAGTTGCCGAGTATGGAAGTTCAACGGAGAAGCCAGTTCTGTTTTTACCATCGGGCATAAAGCGATATAAGCGGTTTTTTGTGACGGCGACAATACTGAGATCCTGTAACTGAATTGGCTCGCCCAAAATTTCACCTTGGAAGAGGTTTTGCCAGAGTTCTTTTCCATCCGGCGAAAATGCATGTACCGTGTGATCTTGTTCTTGAATCAGGATAAACTTGTTCTTCCCATCTTGATCGAAAATCCAAGGTTTATTGATCATTCGGTTCTCCAGCTGGACTGTCCATTCTGGTTTGCCGCCTAATCTCGTATCACTCTTAAAGAGGGCATATAAACTGGACGAAAATGTGCCCTGATTGCCACTCAACTGGTAAGACCAGGAGTAGAAATTTTGAAAGCCATATTCATCCTCATCTT
The DNA here is from genome assembly GCF_007830445.1 of Sphingobacterium siyangense. Classification (GTDB taxonomy): domain Bacteria; phylum Bacteroidota; class Bacteroidia; order Sphingobacteriales; family Sphingobacteriaceae; genus Sphingobacterium; species Sphingobacterium siyangense. The sequence goes on from NZ_VLKR01000024.1 coordinate 77,795, forward strand.
TAAAGTTCTTTGCAAAGTCAGCTTTTAAGTTATCTAGAATATTGCTTTTACCAGCTTTAGGTTCTAAATAGAAAGTCACATTGCTGCGGCTATTCTGCAATGCTGCATGATTTTTGAAAATAGCCGTTCCGGAAAGAAATTGCTTTTCCCGGAAAGATTCCCGATAATCTCTCAAGATACCCGTCCGTGTAGCGACCACCATAATGTTATCTACAATGGTAAAATAGGGGCGGGTAAAGCTTTTGAAAGGTTCTCCAAATAGCGCATGTAAGAGATTCGAATATTTAAATTGATAGATTGAATCACCTACAGACGAACTGAATTTCTTGAGATTATCAGCAAATAGCGTTGAATCCGAAATACTGATCAAACCTATTGCATCCTGATTATCTAATTCCGCAAGCGCAAATTCATCGTTGAAAATTGGCGCGATGATACTGTCAAATGATACTTTGCTGTCTTCTTCAAAGTTCTTTATACTTTTAGCCAATCGAGCATCTTCTTTTTGCTGTACCAACAAGGCTTTCAGTCCACTGCGAAAACTATGGGGATCTGAAATACTAAAGTCTATATAAGATGCAGCATTTTTAGGCAGATAATTCCCTAGAGCTTGCACTTGAGCCGTCTGCGTGGCAAATAATTGTAGGTAACTATTTTTGCTCGCCGAGAGATCTGTTTCACCCTTAAAAATAAAAGCATCCTTTTTGAAATTCATATTCCAGGACGTTTGGCCCTTCAGCGAATCGATTAAGTTGAGATAAGTGCCAAATTTGGATTTCATCAATATTCGAGCAATTTGCGCCAATTGTTCATTGAAAAAATAGAGACTAAGTGGCGTGTTTTTATTGTTATGGTTTACAAAGAACTCGATTTGTTTGGTACTTATTTTCTTAACCTGTTTATCAAAAATCTGGGAGAGTACCTGTTTGGAATAGCTAGCGAAAATGATTTCGTGAGAATAGGCACAATAAAGTGTACTATCCTTAGTGCCTTGATTAAGCCCATAAAATCGTTGGCCTAAGGTGTCAAAAGGTTGTATTTTGTAGTTTTTACCGACGTTTCCAAGTAATGTTGCCAGCGAGTTATTATCAATGCTTTGACCAACCTGAACGCTATATAATGGCGTAATCTGATCTTTTTCCTGGTGAAAAGAGAGTAATATTTGCTGCCCCGCTACAAGAGGTGCAAACTGTTCATTACGTAATAATTCGTCTTTAAGACGCTCCAGGTTGCCGAAATTGCGTTGACCTATAATGGCTTTAAAGAGCTCATAGTCATTGAAGATCGTATCTACAGTCTGATCATTGGCAAAGGAGGCAATAGCTAATGTACTTTCAGGAAGATATTGTAAAGCTTTAGAATCTTGTTTATTGTTTTTATTGAAGTCTCCAAAAAGATAGATCGTGGCCGCGATGACCGCGATGAATAATATAACAGTGATGATGATTGTTTTTTTCATCCTTTTTATTTTTTTCAATGCCTGATAAGAACTCGAATAAATCGTCAGTACCACGCTGGTCGATGCGATTAAAAATCCAGTTTTAGCAGAACAACTATTTATGAAGTACTCATTTTCTTGTCAGCAGAATAAGTACACTAAACTTGTTTTTTTAATGGTGATGAAGCCATCATGCGGCAGATGTTTATCAAGGATATACAAATCTTGCACCTCGTTCAAGATTTCGGTGAGCTGCACGATGCTCATGATGATTCATACGTAAAACAAACCTAATAAAAATATATGGGAAGAGATAGAAAATCGTTCCTATAATGCGCCTTTGTAATATAAATTTAACAAAAAATTCCTTATTTTGCTCTGTTTTTAATACATTTATCGCTAGAAACTCATTTTCAGCATTCACTTTAACATAATGAATAAGAAAATCATTTTAGCCGCTTCGTTGTTGGGAGCATTAGCTGTAATATTAGGCGCCTTTGGTGCTCATGGTCTAGAAGGAAAGGTAAGTACATATCATATTGAAACTTGGAAAACTGCAAATCAGTATCATTTCTATCATACCTTCGCCCTGTTATTTTTATCCACTTTTTCGAGAGCAAAGACGTACTCCATTAAAGTGTCATTTATAGCTTTCCTCATTGGTATACTTTTTTTCTCGGGATCGTTATATGTCTTAAGCGTGCGCGAAATAACCGGCTTTGGAAATCCGTCTATTTTAGGACCTATCACCCCTTTGGGAGGATTATCGTTAATCGTTGGCTGGGTTGCATTATTTATTGCTGCACTAAAAAATAAATCGTAATCCTATTTAATTGCCTATGTTCATACGAAATCATATTCGTATCTAATTATAACGGAGCCTTCTTGAATAGATTTCAGGAAGGCTTTTTTAGGTTGCAATTGACTGACCTATGATCTCTTGGTTTTTTCACGCCGATATCGCTTTGAGCCCGCATGATTGTTGTCGGTTTTAGGTATCGCCGGGGTCGTTTGACCTCTTTTCCTGAAGGTTTTTTTGTACTTTTATACCATAATTTGAATTTATGTCCAATCCACAATCTACGATTTTTAGTGAAAGAGATACGCTGTTTGTTGATGTGGTCCTACCACTAGCATTGGCAAGAACATATACTTATCGTATTCCGATTGACTGGAATGATCGTGTGCAGGTCGGTGTACGTGTCATTGTGCAATTTGGAAAGAATAAGATCTATTCTGCGGTTGTGAAGTCAATTAGTCAGGAAGCACCAAAGCATTATGAGGCAAAGTATATTTTGGACATCATTGATGACAAACCCATTGTCAATTTGGCTCAGTTTAAACTTTGGGATTGGCTAGCCGATTATTACATGTGTAGTTTAGGCGAAGTCATGCAAGCTGCGCTGCCTTCGGCATTGAAGCTGGCCAGTGAGACCAAAGTCGTTTCATCGATTGCGGCAGATTTTGACCGTTCTACACTTTCAGATAAAGAGTATCTGATTATAGAGGCTTTGGAGGTTGCGGGAGAACTTAAAGTCAATGATATTGTGAAATTGTTGGGACAAAAAACAGTCTTCCCCATATTGAAGCAATTATTTGACAAAGGAATTGTTCTGATTTCTGAAGAGATTACAGAAAGATATAAACCCAAGACCAAAGCATTTTTACGTTTTGCTCCCGACTTTAGAAATGAAGATGCAAAAAGAGAATTGTTGGATAGCTTAAACCGTGCGCCAAAACAACAAGATGCGGTATTGGCATTTATGCAGCTGGTCAAAAAAACCGAGGAAATCACGCGGCCCATGTTGGCTGAGGCCTCGGGCTGTGGTAACGGTGCTATTACGGCTTTGATTGACAAAGGTGTTTTTGAAATAAAGGAAAAGGTTGTATCCCGGTTCCAGGGGGAAGATATCGAACTGGATGCCAATTTTCAATTTAATGAAAATCAGCAAAGGGCCTATGCCGAAATACAAGAGTCGTTTGAAGAGAAGGAAGTTACCCTGTTACATGGTGTTACTGCTTCGGGAAAAACACAGATTTATATACGGCTTATCGAACAAGCAATCGCAGCGGGAAAATCAGCCCTTTATCTACTGCCTGAGATAGCGCTGACAGCACAGATTACGGCGCGCTTAAAGCTGCATTTCGGCGATAAATTGGGGGTGTACCACTCCAAGTTTAATGATAATGAACGTGCCGAGGTATGGCATAAAGTAATGAAAAATGAATTTCAGGTCGTGATTGGGGCCCGTTCTTCAGTTTTTCTGCCCTTTCAGGATTTAGGGATTATCATCGTTGATGAAGAGCACGAAAGCTCCTATAAACAGTTTGATCCAGCTCCACGTTACCATGCCCGAGATACGGCTATTTACCTCGGGTTTCTACATCAGACCAAAGTGCTATTGGGATCAGCGACGCCTTCTTTGGAAAGTTATTACAATGCCAAGGCTAAGAAGTATGGTTTTGTGCAACTGCTTGAGCGTTATGGCAACGCACAATTGCCAAGTATTGAGTTGGTGAATATTCCCGAAGAGGGAAGAAAAGAAAATATGTTTTCCTATTTTTCTGGCACCTTGTTAAAAGCAATTGAAGAAGCCGTAAAAAATAAAGAGCAGGTTATATTATTTCAAAATAGACGTGGGCACACGACAATGATCCAATGTAATACCTGTGGATTCGTTGCAAAATGTGTCAATTGTGATGTCAGCTTAACCTATCACAAGAGCTCTAATATGATGCATTGCCATTATTGTGGTCATGTGGAGCCTCCACTTCGTGTTTGTCCGGCCTGTGGAATGCCGCATATCGAAAGTAAAGGATTCGGTACAGAAAGGGTAGAGGAAGAACTTGAAATCCTGATGCCCGAAATTCGCATCGGTCGGTTGGATCTGGATTCCACAAAAGGTAAATACGGTTTCGATAAAATTATCACGGCTTTTGATGAGCATGAATTTGATGTTCTTATTGGGACGCAAATGGTTGCTAAGGGGCTCGATTTCGGAAGAGTAAGCCTCATCGGTGTTGTCAATGCAGATACGATCATTAACTTTCCGGATTTCCGTTCGTATGAACGATCTTTTTCGTTATTTTCCCAGGTAGCAGGACGTGCAGGTCGGCGTGAAGCAGGCGGAAAAGTGATCATTCAGAGCTACACCACGAATCATCGGGTGTTAGAACAGGTGGTCAATAACGATTATGAAGGGATGTTTATGACGGAAATTACAGAACGAAAAAACTATCTTTATCCTCCTTTCTACCGGCTTATTCGGATTGATATTAAACATACGGATTTTCAGAAATGCTATGATTCGGCCAATCGTTTTGCCTCGGCGCTGCGTCAACAATTGGGTGCAAGGGTATTGGGTCCGGAACCGCCTTTAGTTTCACGCGTGCGGAATAATTTTATCCAGACCATTACCTTAAAGATTGAACGCACAAATATTAGTATTGCGAAGGTCAAGGAATTGATCCGCTCGGTTCTCCTGGATTTTGAAATAGATAAAACCAATGCTGGTGTACGCGTTCAGGTCGATGTAGATCCATATTAGCGACAATTATTACCCATATAGCTTTTAAAGACTTGCGTTTTAGGTAAAGTTAAACCACATGCGCTTATCGTTTTGTTCGGTCCCAAATTCAAGAGGTCAGCGTAGATTGGGCATAAGGACAGGTGATTTGGAAAATAAAGCAAATTGACTTGAAAATGTGTACTGTATTGGTATTGAATTATTTGTGATTAATTCTGCTTAATGTGCCTTTTAAAAGGTAAATTTGAAACATCATGGCGTACAAGTTTATTGATAATTATCGAGAGAAAGGTGCTCGTAAGAAATTGGTTGAACATCTTAAAAGCCGGGGGATTGCGGACCAGAAAGTATTAGATGCCATTGGCAAGGTACCACGTCACTATTTTTTTGATGAAACATTCTGGAATCAGGCCTATCGGGACATTGCTTTTCCAATAGGTGACGGGCAAACAATTTCACAGCCGTATACCGTCGCCTATCAATCCGAACTGCTCCACGTCAAAAAAGGAGATAAAGTACTGGAAATTGGTACGGGATCGGGATACCAAACCTGTATCTTATTGGAACTTGGCGCAGACGTATATACCATCGAACGTCAGGAAAACCTATATCAACGAACCATTCAAGTGTTGCCGTACATGGGCTATAAACCGAATTTCTTTTTGGGCGATGGCTCCAAGGGAATTGAAGAGCACGCTCCTTATGACAAGATTATTGTAACTGCGGGTGCGCCATTCGTGCCAGAGGTTATGTTAAAGCAGCTGAAAATGGGCGGAATTTTTGTAATCCCTGTAGGAGACGAAAAATCGCAAAAGATGATGACGATCATTCGCGTCGGTGAAAATGATTTTGACCGTATCGAATTGGATACTTTTCGTTTTGTGCCTTTGGTGGGTGATCAAGCCTGGTAGGATATCCATTCAACCAGCTTAAACGACTTCCCTCAAGGTCTTTAAGCGACACCAAAACATCCATGATTAAATTGAAATGAACGTGAAAGAATAAATATTCACCTTATGACTCCAACTGCAATACTATATGACCAGAAGCATCGCGAAATCGCTTCAACTGTCCTCAAATTAAATAAACAAGTCAACACGCTCAGCTTGTCGCGGCTATTTGTGATACTCGGTGGCGGAGCATTATTATTTTATACCTTTCAACTGGAAAGCCTTCCGCTGGTTTTTTTCTGTTTTTTTGCATTATTGTTCCTATTCGCCTATCTCGTGCGGAAGCAGAGCCAGCTAGAGCTTCAGAAGAACTATTTTGAAGCCTATCTGAAAGTTTTGGCAAATGAACAGGCCCTGGCGGACGGAAAATTAAATATGTATGATCATGGCCAGCATTTCGAAAACGGAGCTCATCCTTATAGCTCCGATATGGATGTCTTTGGAACATACTCCTTATTTGCACAGATAAATCGGGCAACGACCAAACAGGGAATTGATCTTTTGGCTTCTTGGCTTGATGCACCTCTCCAAAGCCATCAAATTCAACGCAATCAAGAAGCTTCCCAGGAACTTGAAAATGAATCGGAATGGATATGGGATTTTCAGGCAAAGCTTTTGGCCAATCTGAACCATAAATTGGATATCAAAGCATTTTTGACAAATTACTTTCAAGACCGAAATTTTCAGTTCGGAAATGCCTTCATGCGAGTCTATCTCAAAGTAGGGCCTGTTTTATTTTTGGTCGCTTTAGTCGGCAGTTTTTTCGTGCCAAAATTGGCTGGGGTGGCAACATTGATAGGGCTATTTCATATTCTTTGGGCATTAGCCAAAGCTGGAAGTGTTAGTATATTCTCCTCTCGAATAGACAAGATAGGTGGCGTGCTGGGCTCATACGCAGAGGCGATTCAATCTATTGAAGACCACGCATGGAAGTCTATTGCTATGCGGGAGATTGCGGGAGAGCTTAAACAAAACCAGGGTACAGAATCCATTTCCCTTGCCTTTAAGAAACTCGCTGGTCTTATTAATAATTTGGACGCCCGGAATAATGTCTTTGTCGGGATATTTCTAAACTTGTTTCTGCTTTGGGATTTTAGACAAGTATTGGCTATTGTTGACTGGAAGAATAAATACGAACACGAGATTCTAAATTCATTTGATACCTTAGCTAAGGTTGAGGCTGTAACTAGCCTTGCTATTTGGATGAGAAACCATTCGTCGTACATTTATCCAGTAATTTTGGATAACCCACTGGAAAATAAGATTGATGCGCAAGGGGTATATCATCCATTGATTCCAAGCAATCAGGTTGTAGCCAATGATTACAGTAGTATAGACCATCGAGTTGCTTTGGTGACAGGTTCAAATATGGCTGGAAAGAGTACGTTTCTGCGGACAGTAGGTATTAATGCAATTTTGGCATATGCCGGAGCTGCGGTTGCTGCAGCTTCTTTTCAGCTCCCGATTTATAAACTGATATCCTATATGCGAATCAAGGATAATTTGAATGAAAGTACGTCGACCTTTAAAGCTGAATTGAATCGGATGAAATTTATATTGGATACAGTTTCAGCACATAGCGATAGTTTTTTTCTAATCGATGAGATGCTTCGTGGGACAAATTCTGTCGACAAATATCTGGGCTCCCGTGCAATTATAAAGAAACTGGTTCGATTGGATGGTAAAGGTATGGTGGCTACACATGACTTACAGCTGTCCAGTTTACAAGAGGAATTTCCGGGAGATATCAAAAATTATCATTTTGACATTCGTGTCGACGAGGGTCAGATGCTGTTTGATTATAAGCTGAAGATAGGAGAATGTAAAATATTCAATGCTTCGCTTTTATTGAAAGGTATAGGAGTGGATATCGACGAAAATATGGAATAAAAATGACGGAACTGGAGCTAGATTGGTTTACATTTGTCTCCTCTTAAATCCACTTAATAAAAAAATAAATGACTTTACAAGAACGTATTGATTTATCAGAAACACACGTCTGCACGACCGTGTTTCCGTTTTTGACGAATCATCACGATACCTTATTCGGCGGCAAGGCGATGTCCATTATGGACGAAGTATCGTTTATGGCTGCAACACGATTTTGCCGCAAAACGTTGGTGACTGTATCGACAGATCGTATAGACTTCAATAGGGCAATTCCTTCCGGAAGTATTATTGAAGCTATCGCAAGGGTTCAGAATGTAGGCCGGACCAGCTTGAAGGTGAAGGTCGAGATATTTTTGGAACATATGTACAAGGAGGGAAGAGAACTGGCCATTGAGGGTGTTTTTACATTTGTTGCCCTAGATGAAAACAAACAGCCAATTCCAGTCCTTGAAGGCTTGGATATTGAATAAAATTTTAGCATTCCGAATGCGGAAACTCAGGAGAGAATTTTTTAAAATTATAACATCGAAAAAGGGACGCATCTGCGCCCCTTTTTTCTTTGAGAGAGTGATCCAGAATTTTATAGGTCATCTCTACAACGTTGTGATTCTATGGTGTTTTATGCTTTTTTTATTCGTTTCGTTTGATTGGGCCGAGGTCATTAAGCTCTTCGGTTGTAAATAGGCGATAATGAACTTTGAAAGTTTTACCCAGTGGCGTTTCCAATGAGAATCCTCCGGGACCAAACCCATCCAGTACATCGAGGGTGAAATGCGCATGTTTCCAATATTCAAAGAGATCACGATCCACCCAAAATTCATATCCTTCAGCTAATCCGATCATGGCATCATTCGTCCTCGGAAAATACCCTCCTTCCTCAAAACACTGTGGCTGCGTACCCTCGCAACAGCCTCCGGCTTGATAAAACATTAATTTACCATGCTTTGCTTCAAGTTCATGGATGAGCTCCCTTGCTTTTTCAGTGATGTCTAATCTATTAATCATGGTGAAATCAGTTTATGTGTTTTAGCGTTGGTTCATATGAAATTCAGCGGAAGGGGCAGCATTTGCTCCCCCTAGACTCGGGTATCAAGCTGTTCGAAAAGTATACCCGGTATGCTTCAGTTAAAAGAAGCCAAGTTTTTCTTTGCTGTAGGAAATCAACATATTCTTGGCTTGTCTGTAATGGGCAAGCATCATTTTATGGTTTTCCCGTCCAATTCCTGATTGTTTGTATCCGCCAAATGGAGCGCCAGCTGGGTAGGAGTGGTACTGATTTACCCATACACGTCCAGCTTGTATGGCACGTGGAACCTGATAAAGCTGATGTGCATCTCGGGTCCATACACCTGCTCCGAGACCATACATGGTATCGTTGGCGATGGCAATTGCTTCTTGTTCGTCTTTGAACGTGGTCACTGCAAGCACGGGGCCGAAGATTTCTTCCTGGAAAATGCGCATGCTATTATCACCTTTGAATAGGGTGGGTTTGATGTAGTAGCCTTCTTCAAAACCAGCACCAACATTGTTTTCATCTCCGCCAGTCAATACTTCGGCTCCTTCTTCTTTGCCAAGTTTAATATAGGACATGATCTTATCTTTTTGAATCTTCGATGCCTGAGCACCCATCATTGTTGTTGGGTCTAATGGATCCCCGACTTTGATCTGATTAACCCGATCGATCACTTTAGCAATGAATTTTTCATAAATATCCTCCTGGATCAGTAGACGAGAGGGGCAGGTGCAAATTTCGCCCTGGTTGAGCGCGAATAATACCGCCCCTTCAACTGCTTTGTCCAAAAATGCATCATCTGCATCCATTACCGAACTGAAGAAAATATTGGGCGATTTTCCCCCCAATTCTAGGGTTACCGGGATGATATTTTCAGTCGCATATTGCATGACCAAACGTCCTGTTGCTGTGGAGCCTGTGAATGCTGCTTTGGAGACCTTAGGATTGGTGACCAAGGAACGACCAAGTTCTGCGCCGAAACCGTTGACGATATTGACCACTCCGGCAGGAATCAAATCACCGATGATTTCCATAAGAACAAGAATAGATGCTGGTGTACTTTCGGCGGGCTTTAATACGACAGTGTTCCCTGCAGCAAGGGCCGGAGCTAGTTTCCATACGGCCATCAGAATCGGGAAATTCCATGGAATAATCTGTGCAACAACACCGATTGGTTCGTGTACAATCAGCGACACGGTATTGCTGTCCAGTTCGCTTATGGACCCCTCTTCAGCACGGATTACACCGGCAAAATACCGGAAATGGTCGATGGCTAATGGGATATCCGCATTGAGTGTTTCACGTACAGCTTTTCCGTTGTCTATTGTTTCAACGGCTGCGATATATGCTAAATTAGCTTCAATGCGGTCAGCAATTTTATTGAGGATAATACTTCGTTCTGTAGCGGAGGTTTTTCCCCAGGTTTCAAAAGCTTTGGCTGCAGTGTTGACAGCGAGATCCAGATCTTCTTTTGTTGAATGGGCAACTTGAGTAAACACTTTTCCGTCTACCGGCGAGATATTATCGAAGTATTTTCCTTGAATTGGTGCGACAAATTTACCACCAATGTAGTTGTCATATCGTTCTTTGAACGATGGTCTTTTGATTGCGCTCATATGGTTTATTATTAATTATTTTTAATCCCTTCTTATCAAAGTTAGCCAGCAATTATTCAATAGCGTAGCAGAATTGATCCAAAACATAGCACAATTGTGGCAGATGAATTTCGGCTACAATTTATTTTTTTTATTATATTTGATTGACTGCCAATTATATTTAATTGTTGCACTATGGGAGATAGGACGCTGATTCATACATTGCCATTTTCGCGGGCTGGGGAGCTTAGCACATTAGTGGAGAACCGACGCGCATTTACGTTAGATAGCTTGGAGCTTAATATCTACGAAACATATCGGGTATCGCAGCATGTGCCTTTATGTTTTGAGGATTTGGTTATGATTAACATGATCCAAGGTAAAAAGATCATGCATTTGGAGAATGTAAAGGCTTTTGACTATCTGCCCGGTCAGATGATGGTGTTGCCTGCATCGGTGGCTATGCATATTGACTTTCCGGAAGCGAGCCTCGACCAGCCCACGCAATGTACCGCTTTAACAATTCATAAAGAGAAGATAGCAGCAGTCTTGGACTATCTAAATGAGTTTTATCCGAAAGAACAATTTAGTCAGTGGCGGATTGATCCGGATTTTTTTCATCTGTACAATTCGACTGAGCTCGCCGACCTGGTGAACAAGTTGTTTCAAATTATTATTAGCGAAAATCCGTTGAAAGATGTACTTGCAGATTTGACTTTTAAAGAGCTTACGATTCGGCTACTTCAGTCACAGTCGCTGATTGCATTAAAAATTGGGAAGTCGCCCAACAAGGTGCTGTTACATGTGCAGGAATTTATTCAGAAACATATTACCGAGAAAATTTCAATTGGTTTATTGGAGCGGACTGCCCACATGAGCAAAGCGAGTCTTACGCGGATGTTTAACCGTGAACTTGGACTTAGTCCGATGGAGTATGTGATCCAACAGCGTATCGAGAAGGCAAAAAAAATGCTTTTACTCACCCGGAATGTAAAGGAGTCTTGCTATGGGGCTGGATTTAATGATGTCAACTACTTTGTCAGGCTTTTTAAAAGCAGGGTAGGAATGACGCCAGGCGCATTTGTCCTGGCGCGTTAATCTAGAATTTCATCACGCGATCAAGCTCTCGTTTAACATCTCTTTCTTTGATGTTTTCTCGTTTGTCAAAATCTTTTTTACCCTGTGCCAAGGCAATTTCAACTTTGGCAAACCCCCGGGAACTGATAAAGATGCGTAGGGGTACAATGGTAAAACCACGTTCTTCCCCCTTCTCTTTTAGCTTTTTTAATTCTCTTTTTGTCAATAGTAGTTGACGGTCGCGTTTTGCTTCATGGTTATAAAAAGATCCCATGGAGTATTCAGCGATGTGCATGTTTCGGATATATAATCCGTCCTCAAAAAAACTACAGAAACTATCGTTAATATTTGCCTTTCCTTCGCGTATGGATTTTATTTCTGTACCCAATAATCGAATTCCTGCAATGTACTTGTCCAGTAAGTGGTATTCAAAAGAAGCTTTTTTATTTTTTATATTGATATCTGAAGATAAAGCCATATATTGTTGTATATTAGTAAGTCTATACCATTGCTATTGCAATGAACCTAAATGTAACTAATTATAGGATAATTTAAAGTTCGCAAATATAATTATTAAAATTGTCTTATTTTAAAGTAGAATTGTGTGGGCAGATGTTAGCGGAGTATTAAAATAAAATTAACGGTTTTGGGCGATGTGTTAAAAATATGACTAAATTTAAGCGAAAGTCAGATTATGTTTTCGTATGTTTGCAACGTTTTTTGGAATTATTGTGAATATATACAACGTAGAATTTCAACTTGCATTGTGCATATTAGCAGATTTTTAGTCGGAGACCGAGTTTTTTATATAAAAGTCCAATTCGATAATTTTGTTTGTTACAATAACATCTAAAAGTTAGAAATAGTTTTAGAAATACCTTTTTATCGCATGAGTAAAGGAAAGTTAGGCGAAAAAATATCGCAATTTAAGATTGTTGAGGAGTTGAAAGCTAAGGGCTTATATGCCTATTTTAGACCTATTCAATCAAAACAAGATACCGAAGTAAAAATCGATGGTAGACGTGTATTGATGTTTGGTTCTAACTCTTATTTAGGGTTAACGACTGATACACGTATTATAAAGGCAGCGCAAGATGCTTTGGAAAAGTATGGTACTGGATGTGCTGGATCTCGTTTCTTAAACGGTACGTTGGATATTCACGTGGAACTGGAAGAAAAATTATCTGCTTATGTAGGTAAAGAAGCCGCGATTCTTTTTAGTACAGGATTCCAATCAAATCTAGGCCCTTTGTCATGTCTAATGGGACGTAATGATTATATTTTGTTGGATGAACGTGACCACGCGTCAATTATTGATGGTAGCCGTTTGTCTTTTTCCAAAGTAATCAAATACGGTCATAACAATATGGAGGACTTACGTGCTAAGTTATCACGCCTACCTGAGGATAGTGCCAAGTTAATTTGTACGGATGGTATCTTTAGTATGGAGGGTGATATTGTTAATTTGCCTGAACTTACGTCGATTGCCAATGAGTTTGATGCTGCAGTAATGGTCGACGATGCACACAGTTTAGGTGTTATTGGGCACAAAGGAGCTGGTACAGCTTCTCATTTTGGGCTTAATGATGATGTAGACTTGATTATGGGTACATTTAGTAAATCGTTAGCATCTTTAGGTGGATTTGTCGCAGGTGATGCAGATGTGATTGATTTCTTAAAACATAATGCGCGCTCTGTGATGTTCAGTGCTTCAATGACTCCCGCTTCGGTGGCTTCAACATTGAAAGCTTTGGAAATTATTCAAAATGAGCCCGAGCATATTGAAAAATTATGGAAAAATACAGATTATGCCAAAGCACAATTACTGGATCATGGGTTTGATTTAGGTGCTACGGAAAGTCCTATTCTACCAATCTTTATTCGTAGTAATGAAAAAACGTTCTGGGTAACTAAAATGCTCCAAGATGATGGTGTATTCGTTAATCCAGTTGTTTCTCCGGCAGTTCCTGCGGAAGAGTCTTTGATCCGTTTTTCATTGATGGCGACACATACTTATGACCAAATCGACGAGGCTATTGAGAAGATGGTTAAAGTATTCAAACAAGCTGAAGTTGAAACATTAATATAAAATCTAATCGTATGATTCAGATTATACCCGTTGAAACAAAGAAACAAAGACGGCTGTTTATAGATTTCCCTCATAGTCTCTATGAGGGAAATCCTAATTATGTACCTGCCTTATTTCTTGAACAAAACGATTTGCTTTCCCCTGACAAGCATCCCTTTTATAAACATTCCCAAGCACAACCTTTTCTAGCTTATCGTAACGATAAGATTGTCGGTCGTATATGTGCCATCTGGAACAATAACCATAATGCTTTCAATCATGTGAATGAAGGGCAGTGGGGTTTTTTCGATTGTATAGATGATCAAGAAGTCGCAAACGCGTTATTTGAGACTGCAGAGAAATGGGTTAAAGCTAAAGGAGGGGATACGATCGTTGGGCCGATCAATTTATCAACCAATGATACCGTTGGTTTATTGGTTGACGGTTTTGATAAGCCTCCAGTAGCCATGATGCCCTACAATTCACCGTATTACATCGACTTGATTACCAATTCGGGTTATGGACATAAAGTGGATTTGAGAGCTTACTTGGTTATGGAAAAATCTGCGGATAAGCGTTCAGTCATGCTTTTGGATAGGCTGGAAGAGCGTTTGAAAAGATCTGGCATTACATTGCGTCAATTCAATGTGAAGGATTTTAAAAACGAGGCAGCAAAAGTTCGTGACATTTATAATAGAGCATGGGATAAAAATTCGGGTTTTGTTCCGATGACAGAGGACGAATTTAATTATACGGCCAAAGATTTAAAAATGATTCTCGATCCTCGTTTTGCTATCGTTGCAGAGAAGGATGGTGAGCTTGTTGGCTTTGGTCTAGGGATTCCAGATATCAATCAGATCCTTATCAAAGTGAAGCGCGGACGTCTACTTCCTACGGGTATTTTTAAATTGTTATTTGGAAAGAAAAAAATCAACTTGCTTCGTGTACTCATGTTAGGGGTATTGGAAGACTACCGTAAACTTGGTATTGAAGCATGTTTGTATGGCCGAATTATAAAAGAATCAAAAGATTCTAATATTAAGGGGGCCGAATGTTCATGGATGTTGGAGCATAATTACATGATGAACCACGCTATTGAGCAAATGAATGGAGAATTGTACAAACGTTATCGTTTGTATCAAAAATCATTATGATAGAAAAAGTATTAATCACCGGAGCGAGTGGTTTTGTAGGCTATCATTTGACAAGAGCAGCGAAAGACGCGGGGATGGAAGTTCATGCCGCGGTGAGGAAGTCAAGTGATGTTTCAGAAATTCGCTCTGTTGTAGATAAATTTGTTTATCCGGATTTCTCTGATGAAGAGTCTATCCGAGAATTACTGGAAGCGGAAAACTATACCTATGTTGTTCATGCTGCGGCAATGACTCGTGCCAAACATGAAGAAGATCTCGAAAAGGTCAATGTTGGTTATACAAAAAACTTGGCATCGGCTTGTTTTTCTTTAAAAACTCCCATCAAAAGATTTGTTTTCGTTAGTAGTCTTGCGGCGATCGGTCCTGTTGACTATGATGCTCAACTTATTGATGAAAGCAGCCCTTATCGTCCTGTTACGGCATATGGTCGTAGTAAGCGGAAAGCGGAGCTCGCGTTGAATGATTTTAAAGATCAGCCACTAACGATTTTGCGCCCTACTGCAGTATACGGCCCTCGTGAAAAGGATATTTTTATTGTTTTTAAAACAATGAATGGAGGCCTGGATGCTTATGTTGGTCGCTCTCCTCAAAAGCTTAGCTTTATTTATGTTGCCGACCTGGTGCAGGCGATTATTCATGCCTGTCGTTTTGACCAAGGTGGAAAGCAGGTGTATAACCTTAGTGATGGACAGGTATATGGGCGTTATGAGTTGGCTAGGTTTTTCAAAGAGTTTAGTCAAAAGAAAATGATTCGTATGCATATTCCTTTGGGTGTAGTGAAGACTATCGCGGTTATTTTTGAACGTTTGTATAAAAATTCTAAAGCAATACCTGTACTATATCCGGAACGGCTGAATGAACTTACAGCTGAAAACTGGGGCTGTGATATCTCGGCGGCTCAACGTCAGCTACAATACCAACCTAAATATGATTTGAAGAAAGGCTTAATGGAGGCATTGGCTTGGTATAAGGAAAATAAATGGCTATAATCGCAGATAATGAGTGAGTTAAAAATAAATAAAAAACTTTTTCAGGATAGAAAGAGAACAAATATCTTAAGTGAACCCGAACAAAAACTTATTTCGTACCTCGTTCCTCGAATCCCCAATTGGATTACTTCGGATGGACTTACGGCAATTGGATTTTTAGGTTCCTTAATGATATTGGGGAGTTTTATACTGGCTGAATATGTTGATATTCGCTATTTACTTTTAGGAATCCCTGGTTTCTTTGTACAATGGTTTGGTGATTCATTAGATGGGCGTATCGCATTCTACCGCAATAAATCCCGTCGCTGGTACGGTTTCGCGCTGGATATTGTAATGGATTGGATCAGTACGGTTTTTATCGGATTGGGATATGTGCTGTATACCGTGGGTGACTTTAAGTATCTGGGATTTACATTGGTCGCATTATATGGCTGGGCAATGATCATTTCTCAGCTCAGGTATAGAATTACAGATAAATATACGATAGACGCCGGAATTTTGGGGCCTACTGAAATTCGGGTGATTATTTCATTGGTTATGCTCTTCGAAGTTTTAATGCCTGGATCTATTAATTGGTGTGTACTGGTAATCTGTATTGCACTTTTTATAATTAATACAAATGATACACGTCTACTTCTTAAATTAGGCGATGAAAAAGATAAAGAGGATAAATTGAAAAAACAGCAGGAGGAGGCTATTTAACGATGTCTTCAAAAGTTATTACTTTTTTAAAAGCTCAACTTTCCGCCTTTTTAGGCGGATTGTTTGATTTTGGAGTATACTCTGCTTGTTATAAGCTACTTCATATCAGTGCTCCTTTTTCTAATGCTATTAGTGGTAGCCTTGGTGCTGTTGTTAATTTTTTGATCAATCGATACTGGTCCTTTGGTAGTACGCAAAAGTCCGTTGGGAGTCAGCTATGGAAATTTGTGATTGTAGTCTGTGGTAGTATTACATTGAAGTCTACAGGAATTCATTTTCTGGTGGATGTTTATCATTTAAACTTTTTGTTCTCGAAACTAGTCGTTGAGCTGCTCGTTTCTTTGGGCTTCAACTATACACTTCAACGTTTTTGGGTTTTTAAAGCGGAGGAGAAATAGTAATTTCCTTCTTTTTGCGAATCAGCTTTAGCTGGTTTCAGTTTCTTTTCTGTTTTCCGATTCTTTTGATCTCTCTTACTCTTTTCTTACCAAGTTTCGGTTTTGTAGGATGTTAATTTAGCTCTTGTTCTAGACTAAAAGGGCTTTTTAGCCTCTTATCTCTGTTATATTCCTTCAAATCGCTGTTTTTTTTCTGTTTCTCTGGGGCAAATCCGAGGTGAAGCGTGTCACTATCTTATTTGTTGATTATATTTATTCGCTTTTATTTAGTTCCTCTTTAAGCTAGATTTTAACTGGTATTTAGTTAGCTTTAAGTTAGGGTTAGTTTAGCTATAACCTAAGCTATACCTAAACTAACCCTAACTAAACCCTATACTAAAATAAAAGTTGATCAAAGTTTACAATAAGTAATCCCTGGACCAAAATGACAGGATCTGGAGCCTTGCTTAAATTCTAAAAAGAATCCCGGGGAAGTCTTAAGGTCGCCATGCCATCCGCTGTTCCGTTGCGGTTGCGGTTCCCCATTACATCCTATTTCTATTATATCGATGGTATTAAACGTTGCGGATCTCTGTTGTTCTCTGTTCGGCTATGTTTGCGTTTTCCAATCTCCCTTTGCTATGCTGCGTCGGTGGGACAGTAGATCTGGCAGGTGCAATTCAGGATGTTTTCGTTGCCCGATGCCGCTATCTGGCCCAATCTGGCAGCCGGATCAGCCATCCCAGCCTTCCGGTCACCTGTTTTACAAAAAGAATCTCGCACCGTTACAGGCAGTTAAGGGTGAAATGAAAATAATAAGAACAAAAGGCTTGGAAGTTTGTTAGTAAACTCCCTATCTTTGCACCACTCCGCAAGGGAGGGACGGTTACTTCGAGAGAAGGAGCCATGAAAAAAGAAGGGTTTAAGAGAAGCCTGGCAGGATTTAAAATCCCGCTCAGTTTATTTTAAACGCGGAAATCGAAAAAAGGGAAAAGAAAAAAAACTTCAAAAAGTTTTTGGAAGTTCAGAAAAGATTTCTACCTTTGCAGTCCCAACGGAAACGAAGGGAAAAACAAAAAAGGTAAAGACGGCGCAATGCCATCGGAATATAGCGGATACGGAAGTTGAAGCGGCAAAAGTTCTTTAAGAAAACACAATC
>NZ_VLKR01000025.1 GCF_007830445.1 Sphingobacterium siyangense
ATCGCCCAAATTATACAAATGTTTCAGTAGCAAACAACCCACCATAAACCGAATCGGATGGCTCGGATTGCCCACTTTGGAATACAAGGACGAAAATTCTTTCTCAAAATAATTCCAATCTATTTTTTCTGAAAGTAGAACAAGTTCATGCTCGTGGTCAATAAAATCCACCAACATTGGGCGAAATAATTCTGGCTTCTTTTCTGGATTTTTCCCCAACATATTTGCAAGGTTTTAAAGCTCTAAGATACAAATTCTTGCAATAAAAAACAAGCTATTTTAAACCCAAAATACTAATAATCAGTAAATTATAGATGGTTTAAGGAGAGACTAGGTAGGTTTCCATTGTCGGCAGGTATTGCCGGTGGATTGGTTGGCGGAATTACCTACCTCCTTACTTCTTCACTCAGTTACATCACCGTAAGCTTGGTAAACCCTTCTTCGCAGTTTCAAATTGGATTAGGTTATGGCATATTTGCGCTGTTGGGATTGACCATTTTATACGTTATTCATAAGCTGGTCAAAAGCGTATAAGCTATGCGCTGGTTCTTCCAGCGACAGCGCAACAACAGCCTGTAGCTGACCAGCCACAAAACAGTTTTTAAAAGGTGAATTATTTTTAAAATAGTATTAAAAACAACTATATTTGTAGCATCATAATTTAGGTTTATAATTGGTTATTGAAGGTTTTCATTCTCCCCGTTTGAAAACCTTTTTTTTTGCCTGCAAAAAAAACTTCGGTCTGCTTTTAGGGCTGCTTATGCTTACCAAATTAGGAAGACCTTTGCTTATTTTTTAATTGCTGCTTTCCTTGATACCGAATTTTTCAACATAGGTACGTGGGCTCTCCTTATAGAATTTCTTAAATGTTTTGCTAAAATACTTTGGATCATTGAACCCGACCTGACAAGCCACTTCACTGATACTCAAACCAGTATCGTTCACTAAAATATAGGCTGCTTTCTTAAGACGTACCATATTAATAAATTCAACCAAATTCAGTCCTGTTTGCTGCTTAATCTTGCGGTACAAAACAGAGCGGCTCACGCCGATGGCTTTTGTAAGATCCTGCACTCCAAAATCTTCACAGCCCAGATTTTCTTCGACAACCTTCAATACCTGATCCAAGAAACGAGTTCTTTCAGGCAGATCTGTTCCCTGTGCTCCAAGAAGATAATTCTGCACAAATTTTTCCTCCAATCGTTTCCGCGTCTGTATGATGTTTGAAATTTTCTGAATGAGATGCGGCATGCTGAAGGGCTTGGTAATGTAATCATCTGTACCGATTTCAAACGCCTCTGTGATATAAGGATCAGCTGTACGAGCTGTCAAAAGAATCACAGGAATATGATTTGAACTACTATCGTTTTTAATCTGCTGCAAAAGTGTGATTCCATCACAGTTGGGCATCGTTACATCTGAAATGATAATATCGGGCTGTCTTGCTTGCACCAATTCCAGCGCCTCAATACCATCATTAGCTTCTAAAACAATATATTTTTTTCGTAAGTTTTCACATAGAAAACAACGAAGCTCCACATTGTCCTCGGCAACAAGTATGATTGGCTTATCTTCATCCGATACAGAAGGCTCTATTTCTGTTTTTATAGCATCCACATGTGGCATATCGGCATCTGTAGGGTCTGAGCATACTGTGGCTACAGTACCGTCCAAAGCCATGAGCTCTTCGATGCGGACATTCCCCTGTGGCAGGCTGATCCGAAATACCGTATTGAAGTCTGCCGGCTCCTGTGCCATATTACTTTCAACAGTGAGCTTTCCGCCGTGCAGATGTATGATCGAACGACAAAGTGCCAAACCTATTCCGCCATTGGTAGCCGACAGGCCTTTTGCATTGGCCTGATAAAATTGTTCAAATACAAAAGGTATATCTTTGGCTGGGATTCCACGCCCAGAATCCCAAACGGAAACAAGCAATTTCTCCAACTCGCCTTCCCCTTCTAGCTCAACCTGTATCTTTATTTTACCCCCCTTGTCCGTAAATTTAAACGCATTATAAATCAAATTGACAAGGACTTTTTCAAATTGCTCCGGATCAAAACCTCCAACATAATCAGGGCTTACCTTATTATCCAGGAAAAACTGAATATTATTTTTCTCGGCAATAAAGTAAAAATTCTGGCGAATGTTTTCCAAATACGCAGCAACATGAACCTTTTGGCAAAACAATTTCATCTTTCCGCCTTCATGTTTTCTGAAATCAAGCAGCTGATTAACCAGATTCATCAAGCGATCCGCATTTCTTGTTGCATAACCAAGGTGTTCCTGGGCATATGCTGAAAGCGAACGATCGTCTTTTAATTGATTTAACGGTCCAATAATTAATGACAATGGCGTACGGAATTCATGGGAGATATTGGTAAAGAAATTCAGTTTTGCTTCATGAAGCTCCTCCTGTTTTTCCGAATCTATTTGCCGAATCAAAAGGTCTTGTTTCAGTTTGTTTCTACCGTGGAAAAATCGGATAACCAAAAAACTGGCCGCAGCAAAAAGAAGAAAATAGCCGCTATAAGCCCACCATGTCCTCCATGGCGCTGGCAGCACTTTAATCTTCAAAACCGTTGCCTTTTCGTTCCATACCCCGTCGTTGTTGGCCCCTTTTACCCAAAGCTCGTAAGTACCGGGGTCTAAATTGGTATAAGTAGCCACGGGATTGCTCACATAATTCCAGTCTTGGTCAAAGCCTTTTAGATAATAAGCATATTGATTTTTCTCCGGATGAACATAATTCAATACACTGAATTCCAAACTAAAAACATTTTGATTGTGATCAAGAGTTAATTCATCCATCATGGATATATCTTTAGGGATAACACCATCGAGGCCCGGAAGAACTGTTTTATTGAATAATTTCAACTCCGTAAACTGAATGGGGGGAATGTAATTATTGACACTTAAACTATCCGGATTAAATAGGGTGAAGCCCGAGAAGCTTCCAAAGGCAAGTTTTCCATCCCGCAACATTGCTGCTGCATTTTGAATATATTCGTTACCAGGGAGACCATCGATCTTCGTATAGGTTCGCACATGACCAGATAGGGGATCGAAACAAGAAATCCCCGTATTTGTGCTCAACCACAATTTGTTTTTCAGATCACTTAGAATAGCAAAAACATTGTTGATCGGTAATCCGTTTCGCTCATTAAACCTTTTGAACGCTTTCTTCTCTGGAAGATAAAGATTCAGCCCGCCCATATACGTACCGATCCAAATATGTCCTTTCCGATCTTCATGGATACTCACAATATCATTTCCGCTAATTGAAAGGGAATCTTTCTTGTCATTTAGAAAGGAAACAAATTTATTGGTCCCCGCTAATTTTAGATTTAAACCATTTGAAGTACCAATCCAAAGATTACCTTTTGAATCCTCTAGTAAAGTGCGCACCATATTGGAACTCAACTGCTTTCTGGCAACATCAAATGTCTGGAAAGTTCCTGCTTTCTGGTTTTTACGAAGTACCTGTAGTCCTCCGCCGAAAGTACCAATCCAAATATCGCCATTACGATCCTCTAAGATCGCATACACATTATTATTTGCCAGGCCATTACTTACATTGGGATCGAAACGAAAATGTTCATAGCCTTGCTGCCCCTTTCGCCTTAAATTCAACCCACCATCATAAGTACCCACCCATAAATTCCCTTCCCTATCCAAACAGATAGACTTCACATTATTATGACTTAATCCATTCAGGTTATTTTTATCGTGACGTTCACTATAAAACGAATTCGTATGCCGATTAAAATAATTCAGTCCGCCCCCCTCAGTTCCAATCATAAGTTCTCCCATAGCATTTTCAACAAATGCACTCACCACATTGTAACTTAGGCTATTGCGCTTAGATTGATGGGTAAAATTCTGAAAATTAGGAATATCCTTGTCATAAATATTAACCCCTCCAAAATAGGTTCCAATCCAAATAGACCCCCGCTTATCTTGAAATATAGGGCGAATGGAATTATTGCTTAAGCTATTGGGATTTCCATCGTCTGCCTGGATAAAAAGCAATTTTCCGTTTTGATAAACATATAGGCCATTGAATGTTCCAATCCAAATCTTTCCATCATCTGTTTTTTTTAAGGACCGCACATCTTGATTGGCCAAACCTGTATGATTTCCCTCTTCGGTTAACGAGGATATTTGGTCTGTATTCTCATTGATAATCCGAATACCATTATATTTTGTACCTACCCAAAATATACCTGGACTAACCTCCAAAACCGCCTGAAACCGTTGATTAATCTTATTATCTACCGATTTCTCTTTGAAGTAAGTCCTTAGCACCTTTAAGCTATTTCCATCTTTCGATGCGGCTTGCATGAGTACAATGGCATCATCAGTACAAAACCATAATCGCTTGCGGCGATCCTCATACATGGTTCGAAAATTACGATAGTATTCTTTTCCCTGGCTTCTTTCAACGGTAATCTCATTGAAGACCAATTCCGCTTCAGGATGCCGGCCTTCTTTAATCTTATACAAGCCTATATTTGTCGCAATCCAAATCTTTCCATTGGAATCCTGAAAAATCTGGTGAACGTTGACATCCATTTTCCCACTGCTACTCTCTACCGTAGGTAATGGTATACGGATAAAATTGTCTGATTCTCGATTGTATAAATTCAAACCTGTCATTGTCCCTATCCAAAGCCGCCTTTTGTTATCTTCCGTAATTGCTTGAATAAAGTTGTGCTCTAAGGAAAGGCTATCTTGCGGATTACTGCGATAAATCGTAAACTTTCGGGCGTCGTATTTATTTAAGCCATCACGGGTACCGATCCACATAAAACCCAAATGATCTTGGGCTATAGCGAAAACGCTGCCTTGAGACAAACCTTCGTTGACATCCAAGTGTAAAAAACGATAGTTTTTTTCCTGCGCATGCAAAACAGAAATTAAAGCTAACGCACAGCAAAAACAGCGCATAAAAACACGTAATGGCATCATAAGGTATATAATTGAAATGGATGATAAAAATAATCATTCCATTGAATAAACACGAACAAGAATCACTTTAATCGATCTTTTAATTGTTGCTCATAAAGTGAGCTGATCGACATTATGCTGTTTTGATTTTCCCAGTAACCAGCATTTCTATTTTTCAATCTTCCAGCAACTTTTTCTCCCTTTACTCCTATGGCAAAATTTTGTCCGGAAGCCCAGGGCTGTTGTACTGCAGCACTTTTGACCGTACAATTCCATAAGACTTGTGTCACCCCGGCCCAGCCATGTCCACTTCCCCAGTTACCCCGGTCTTGAACATTAATTTCACCATCCGTTACGATTTGATCGTATAAGGTGCCAACAGCCCATCGATGATGTGGACCGATATCCGCATGTGTTCGCTCCGCGCTAGAAAGGCTAAAAACGTTTGGACCGAGGGTCCTAGCCCCTGTTACGTAATCATGGCGTCCTTCCGTGGTATAAAGTTCTTTAAATAAATTAAGCTGACCGTCATTATTGAATGAATACCTTCGGCCACCTGTAATTTGAGATTTTCCATCCAGACACCGCGACTTCATTACTGTAATCTGTTTGGCAAAAGCGCCAAGGCTCACCGCTGCATAGCCAAAATAACGTGCGGTGATATTGCGCACCCAACCATTCGCTATTTTATCCATATCAATTGCAATCCAGCCGTGGTTTTCGTCTTCATCACTTACAAAATCGGATTCGAAACGTATATTTTCGATTCCAACTTCACTTATACGTCCGTCAAAGGTGTAAGGAATGACAGCCACTTTTCCATACCTCGGATCAATCGCCATCACCAAGGGATTATCAAAAAATACGGAGTCACCTTTAATGGCCAAAATAGTACGTTCAAAATTTAGCTTATATTCCTGCGCTGTCCATTGTTTCGTCCCTTCTCTTTTTTCAATTTGGTTCATTCGAAGCGCTTCGATCCAGGCGTCGTTCATCTCATACGAGAGCAGTACGTGCTCGCCCACTTTCCTTTCCTTCGCATGATCGATTAGGACATATTTAGCCCCTACAGGTCCATATCCATTCTTAACAAACTGTTTTCTAGCTTGGTCCACTGAATAGCTGCCCGTACCCGAAATCTTCAATAAGCTGCGTTGGTCCTGGCTTGTGGCTTTAAGCAGGGTTTGCCCTATTGCATCACCCTCCCCTCTCAACACGACACCGCTGGCATGAATTTCCAGGCTTCCAGGTATATTGTACAGGCCTTTTTTTAACAAAATAGCACCTCTAAAACCATTTTTATCAAGTGGTTTTGCAGATACAGCATCGATGGCTTGTTGTATAATTTGTTGATCATCGCCATTTACGCTGGGTTTTACAGTAATCACAACAGGAACATTGGGCAGCTTTTGATCACCTTGATGATAGCCCACATGGCTAAAGTCGGGGATTACGTTTCCCTGTGCATCTGGAAAATAGATCAGTTGTCCCGCTGGATTTTTCCGGACCAGATCCGATTGAACTTTTCCGGACTGTAGATCTTCTTGCCGATGCAGTGCTTCCAAAAAGTAATAATCTGCATAACTCAAGGGTTTATCCACTTCAGTATTGGAAGGTTTCGATCCTGTACTGTGTAATAATATAAAACCTTTACTTTTATTTGGCGGCGACATGTAATTGTCTATCAGGTTCGCCAATATGGTCTGTGCTTTTGCACGATAATCTTTCCCTTGGTTGCTATAGGTGCTTAATTCCAACAGCCCCGACGCTATGACTGTCGCTGCCGACACATCCCGTGGTTCATTTGGAATATGAGGTGCATCGAAATCCCAGTAAGGGATCAAGTCTTTCGGCATATTGGGATGTGCAAACAGCCACTGCGCAACTTTTTCGGCTTGCTGCAGATATTTCGCATCTCCTGTTTCTCTGTAACACATTGTATAGCCATACAGTGCCCAGGCTTCACCTCGCGACCATGTCGATTCATCACTTAAGCCCTGATGGGTGTTTTTATGCTGCACAGCTCCTGTTTTCGGATTGTAGTCTATTACATGATAGGTGCTGTAATCTGGCCTAAAATGATTTTTTAGCGTTGTATTGGCGTGGCTCACCGCAATATGATAATAAGTAGAATCTCCAGTGAGTTTGGTTGCTTCAAACAGCAATTCTAGATTGAGCATATTATCGATGATGACCGGAAAATCCCAGCGATGGCTATTGTGATCCCACGAACGTATACAGCCGACTGTCGGATTGAAGCGGGTTGCCAGCGTTTTAGCGGCCTGAACAAGCACCTCCCGGTATTGTGGATTTGCGGTTAACCGATAACCGTTTCCTACACTACAGTAGATCTTAAAGCCCATATCATGGGTCTTTCCATTAAATTGCTCCGCTTCGATCGACCTTGTCGTTTCTGAAGCAAGATCTCTCCATTTTTGTTTTCCCGATTTTTCGTAGAGATACCACAGGACGCCAGGAAAAAAACCACTGGTCCAGTCCCCCCTTTTCACGGCAACAAGTTCGTTATCTGAGGAAAGCGTACGTGGCGATACCAAGGATGAATCACTTTTTTTCAAGAGCTGCAATTCTTTATAAAGTAGCTGGGCTTGTTGATCTGCGAGCCCCCAAGCTTTTTGCAGCTGCTTTGTGCCCTGTGCCTCAACATGTTGAAAAGCACACAAAATTCCAGTCAAAAAGAGTGCTTTGGCAATAGATGACCTTTTTAAATTTCGAAAGCGCAAAAAGAGGGTATATCTTCGCAAAGACGTCGCATTAACATTCATGTTATCTGTAGGTTTTTAAGGTGAAATGGTTAAGTTATTTTATAAGGGGGCTAGGAAAATCAAAGCCATATAATTGGGTTTCGAATGGGTAAATTTCGAATAACCTCTTCTTGTTCGGGTGCATGATCAAGCTTCTCCCAAAGCTGCAGATAGTCTTTATTCTGGAAAGCCACTGCCGAAAAGACAAGTGCCGGATGTGCAATTGGCCATTGATCCCAATACATGACATCTTTCTGATAAGGCCATTTTTCTTTAGCTGCAATATAGGGGACCATAAAATCAATCCCCGTTTTTATGGTCCGCCCATCAGACAATGTATACTGCCAAAGGGGGGTATTGGTCTTGGACAAAATCTGGCAGATCATGGTCATCGCATCCAGATTAAACAACGCGTATCCATAAGGTTTTGTCCGCTGCAATTCTCTCGGGAAGCTTCCATTAGCTTCCATTTGATTCGGCAGCAGCACATGCGCATAACGATCTGCACATGTATTGAGTAATACAGTATCTTGCACTAAACTCGAAAATGCGGCTACCTGCATCACCCAACATGTACCATGGTTGTTGGCGGCATTCATTTCATCGATTCCATATTGATGCGTTGTAAGCCAGCGTAAATAAGCCGCAAACCAACGATGTATGGCATCCTTGGCTGCCTGTGGAAAATTGGGGTCATTTTCAAATATCTTTACGCCCTGTGCAACTTCCATCAGATGAATGGTATCAATAATACCTATTCCGCGCCCTGTAAAACGCCCTTGTATAGCCTGTGCATAAAGAAGATTCGGATTCATCATCGTTTCTGCATCAACGAACCAAGCCTTTAAATGACGAAGTGCCTGCTGTACATATTTTTTATCCGGATTCAAACGATAGGCTGAGGCCAGTGCACCCACGATTCGGCTGAAGCGGATCATTGCTTTACGATGTTCAACGAAATTGGCCGGATTAGTCATCCCATCCCGTTGGATATAGGGTGCAGCTGGATCTTTGGGATCGGGCCACCAATAATCGCCTTCAGAATAAAAATCATGAATACCCCCGGCACTCCGGACCGCGCTATATGCTGTGACAGTCAATGGCTTCTGCTTCATCGCCCATTTGGACTGCTTTAGGATAACAGGACGCAGTGTCTGGATGATCTCCTGCTCAAAAACACCTTTCTTAATTTTTGCCTTCAAAAATAAGGGGGAAATTGCGATCCCAAGAAGACAGCCCATGATGCGAACAATTGATTTTGATTTCATTTTTCCTGGATTTTGATTTATAGCGGAACAATACGATACCGTTTACCTTTTATCGTCTCAAATTGAACTTCGAACGTTTTCGTAGCTGCTAACGATGGCAATTTGGACGGATCAGCGATCGTATACGGTAGTTGTTCCGGTTTATATAATAGCGTGTTGTCTGTGACAGCTGCCTGATTTGATTCGAAGCCGACAACTTTAACGGGTAAAGGTGTACGCAAACGACAAACACCTCCAATATTGGATACGATCATTGCTTCGGTCAATACGTTATTTTTCCAGGCAATGTCTACGGTAAAGTTTCCCCTGGCCTTAATTCCTTTAATCGTCCCAGCAGACCATTCATCAGGTAGAGCCGGCAATAAATGAACAGCACCATCGTGACTTTGCAGCAACATTTCAGTCATTCCGGCCGTAGCACCAAAATTACCGTCAATTTGAAAAGGTGGGTGTGCATCAAATAAATTCGGATAAGCTCCACCACCGCTCATCTGAGCACGATCCAATTTAGGATCGATAAAATTTAAGGCATCCTTGAGGATTTTATAGGCATGATTTCCATCCTGAAGCCTCGCCCACCAATTTGTCTTCCAGGCCATCGACCAGCCGGTACTGACATCGCCCCTCAAAAGCAATGAACGCTTGGCGGCCGCAGCCAAAGCCTTGTTTTCCGCAAGGTTGATCTGATTGCCCGGGTATAAACCAAATAAGTGAGAAATATGCCGATGCTGATCTTTTGGATCATCCCAATCTTTAAACCACTCTTGTAATTGTCCATATTGGCCCACCTGATAGGGATAAAGCTTTTCCTTCGCTTCTTCTAGAGCCGATTTAAATTCAGGATCAATACCCAATATCGTACATGAACGAATAACAGCTGTAAAAAGCTCACGAATGATCGCCATATCCATGGTAGAGGCCATAGTCAATTGATATTCTTTACCTGCTATTTTAATTGTATTTTCAGGTGAAGTGGAAGGATTGGTCACGAGATATTTACTTCCAGGATCAGCAATCAGCCATTGCAGCATAAATTGGGCCGCCCCTTTCATCAATGGGTAGGCCTTCTCCTTCAAGAAAGTTTTGTCACCCGTAAAACGATAGTGTTCCCATAGATGTGTGCTTAACCAGGCACCTGCCATAGGCCATGCCGACCAGCGTGGCATTCCTTTGGGGTCCCAATCATATCCGCCCGGAGGGGAAGTTTTGGCCCATAGATCGGAATTATGATGCAGAACCCAGCCCTTATCGATATGATAATTTACCGATGCTGTTTTAGCCCCGTTGATCGCCAGCTCATCCATAAAATCAAACAAAGGCTGATGACATTCTGCAAGATTGGTATTTTCCGCAAGCCAATAATTCATTTCTGTATTGATATTGGTCGTATAATTACTTCCCCACGGTGGCTGCACATGATCATTCCAGATCCCCTGTAAATTTGCAGGCCTTCCTCCTTGTCTGGAACTGGCAATCAATAAGTAGCGTCCAAAATGATAATACAGCGTCAGAAGTCCCAAATCGGCCGGTCCTTTGGAAAACTGCATGACACGCTGGTCTGTAGGTAATTTATCATGTGCAGAAGTACCGGTCAGCGCAAAGGCTACACGATTGAATAGCCTTTGATAATCCCTTTGATGGTTTGCAAGTAAGGTATGAAAATTCTTTTTGGAGACCGTATTCATGCGTTTTTTTGCGAGCAGCGTGGCATCTTTACCTTCCTGACTCGGAGACTTATCAAAACCGTTAAAGCTTGTCGCTTCTGTCAAAAATAAAATCACCTCATCAGCGCCTATAATTTTAAGCTTATCCTGCTCTTTTTTCACTACACCACCGGTAGTTTTTACACTGACCTGCATCGCAAAGGTCATCCCTTTTCCGCCAACACTATCGTACAGCACCTGTTGAGGTTCATAATCCCTATTGGCGACAAAACTCGGCGCCTTACCCTGAAGGGTCAGTTGATTATCACCTTGGATCGAAACGCTATATCGGAGCTTACTGGTCAAGGAAAGATCCAAGGTAATTGATTTTTTCTTGTCCGCTTTCAATCGAACCACCAATGCTTTATCCGGAAAGCTGACAAAACTTTCCCTTTGGTATCGAACACCTTGATACGAATAACTCACCTGATTGATCGCTCGTTCAAGATCCAGCTCCCGTTTATAATCTTTGACCTTTTTTTCGTCCTGATGAAAGTCCAACCATAAATCGCCCATGGGTAGATACCGAGCAGAATAAGGTCCTTGCATTTTCTTCCAAAGAACTGCTGCCTCTTCATATTTTCCAGCAAAGATGGCTTGGCGCACCTGGGGTAAAACCTGCGGGCCGTTTGGATTATTGCCCGCATCGGGTTCACCCGACCACAGCGTATTATCGTTAATTTGAAACCTATCTTTACTTAGCCCTCCAAAGACCATCGCTCCTGTTGTGCCATTTCCAAGTGGCAGTGCTTCTTCCCACAGTGAGGCCGGCTGATTATACCAAAGCTTCAGCTGCGGCGAATTGCTTTGTGCACGGCATGGAGCAATCGTCCCCAGGAGGCCAAGCAGTAAAAAGAAGTTCAAATGATTCGTTGCTTTTAACATCTTGTACTATTTTTCTATTGTTAACAAGGTACTCTTTGATCCTTCCATCCGGCCTGATACCACGGCTGTTCCCGAAGGCAGTCGAAGTTTAATCAATGCACGACCATTGTAGGCCTGTACTTTTTTCGACCCCGTAGAAGTGCCTTGATCGACGATCAACTGACCATCGCCGGTTGAACCAAAATAGATCCAGTCCTTTGCATCGAGACAGGGGGTATTGGTATCGTCCACAATTTGGGCTTGCACAGTGATTACTTCGCCTTCCGCAGCAATCTGTTCGACAAGTAATTTGGCAGGTTTACCCCATTTTTTTGTCTGATACTGCTGTTCAATTTCATCCACTAGAATTTCCCGTCCGTTTTTCGCGACAGCTTTAATCTGATTGTTTCCTTCGTTCAGTTTCACCATCCAGCGCAAACCTGCCGCTGGAAAATCTTGGCTATTCCTTTTCTTTAATCCTTGACTTTCTCCATTGACAAAAAGCTCAACCTCACTGGCATTGGAATATACCTTTATCATTTTCGACTCCTCTTTTTCACCCCAACGGATCGGCCAAGTATGGCCATAAATATGCAGCATTGGTTTCGCTGTCCAATACGACTGGAATACGTAGTACGATTCTTTTTTGGTAAAATCCCGTTCAACAACACCCTTCTGATTGACATAAGGCACAGGATTGTCTGGCCGGACCGGAGTTGAAAAATCTTTAAATGGCCAATAGGCTGTTCCCGTGAGCCAAGGCATTGTTTCTTGTTCCTTTAAGTGCCAATCGATGAGATTACAGATGTAGCTTTCACTCCAATCGCCATCTTTAGAAACCCGTGCTGCACCACCAATGAGCGACGCATCGCCTGCCCGTTCATCTGTTGTGCCATCACCTTTGATTTTAGTTAAAGCGCGATCAGGGTCTTCTGCATGTCGTCTTGCATGACTATCCCCGCCCCACTCCACATGAAGGAAATGTTTTACCTTTTTCATTTCTTCTTCGGACGCTGTTTTATAGTCGGTATAAACACCTCTATACCAACCCGCCCAAATGGAGGGCGAATAAACATCAACAATATCTTTACAGAAATCACAACGTCGTATTGCTGTTTTCCGACTCGGGTCCAATTGATGAGCTAAATCATTGAGTTCACTCATATAAGCCCTTATCTTTGCCTGATCAAACTCCGTAAAATCACCAGGCCAATCATTTTCATTACCAAGCCCCCAGATAATGACCGATGGATGATTATAATGCTGTTCAATCATATGGGTTAACATCCGTTTTCCCTGAAGTTGATAGACCTCACCACCTAATCCACCTCTGCACCATGGAATCTCTTCCCAAACCAAAATGCCCAGACTATCACAGGCCTCAAGCACTTTACGACTCTGCTGATAATGTCCCAAGCGTATAAAGTTTACGCCCATCTCTTTCATCAGGGTCATCTCTTGTAGAATCTGATCGTCAGTCATTGCTGCAGCAACGCCGGCATGGTCTTCATGACGATGGGTACCACGAAGCAAAAGCCTTTTCCCGTTCAGCAGAAAAGGACCTTTTTCTTTAAACGCTACATGTCTAAAGCCAAAGACACTCTCTTCTTTAAATACTTGTCCATTGCTTTTGATTGTCGTAACTAAACGGTATAAAGCCGGTTGATCAGGACTCCAAAGCTGTGGCTTCTTGACCAGGAATTGTCCAAATTCAAGATTCAACGTCCCCCTATTTACCTGTGGTTGCTGGGTTTGCACGATTTTTCCAGCGGGGTCATAGAGCTGCGTTTCGACTTCAAAATTTGTCTGAGCCGAAAATGGCATCAACCGTCCGCGGACGTTGACCACTCCCTGCTTACCATCGGCCCCTACTGACGCCTCAACAAACACACGCTCCAAAGCTGTCTGCGGAACATATTTCAGGTTTAGATGTCTGTAAATACCTCCATAGACGTTAAAATCAGACAGATCAGAAGGGATCATTTCGAGATCACGTGAATTATCCACACGAATTGAAAGCGGTATTTTGCCCTTAAACTGTTTTTTAAAAGCGGCTGTTTTTTTAAACTTTTCAACGGCATCTGTAATGTCCACAGTCCATTCGTCGTATCCGCCAACGTGCTCCCCAACTTTATTTGTATGGATATAAACAGCTGTCTTTTGTCCGGCTCCTTCAAAATGAAGAAGGGTGTGACCATTTAAATAGGGGTTATCGATCTCCAGCGATTTTCTGTACCAGCTTGGCCCCTGATAATAATTTATAGCTGGATCAACAGCGTCCAGCGCATTATAACAGTGCGGCAGATTTATCTGCTCCCAAAGTGGAACAGACTCGGGATTACCGGCTCCCACCGGTCTTACAGCTTCCCAGATTCCCCCCAGATCGCTCTTTAAGAAATCCCAGCCTTGATCAATCCGCTTAACTTCCTGAGCGTGGAGTTGAGCAACTCCAAAAGTCAACAACAACGCAATTATTTTATTCAATCTACTTTTCTTCATTATGCTATTTTAGTATCTGCTTTTCATCTTATCGGCCTTACTCGTCCAAAGCTCCAGTTTTCATGTTTTTTGCTCCGGCCCCTTTTTCGCGCTTAAATTTGCCAGCCACTTCGATCTTAATCACTGTAGCAACAGCATCAATGGCCTGCTCAGGCACGGCAATCTGAATACCATTGGCATTCGATTTTACCTTTAACACTTGATTATTGGCTAAAAGACTAGCTTTTAAAACTTTATTTTCAATCGGAAGTTCAACTATGCCATTTTTTGGCCAGTCAAATACAGAGACATACAAATAAGTCCGCTTTCCATCTTCCTTCATGGTACATCTCCCCCATTCAAATGGCTGTAAAGGACTACTCTTGGTCGCGTAGACTGCTTCACTATTGGCTTTCATCCATTTGCCAATAACAGCCAAACGTTCTATACTCTCCTGTGGAAAGGATCCATCGGGTTTTGGACCAACGTTCAACAAGTAATTTCCACCTTTGGAAGCAATATCAACGAGATTGCGGATCAAGGTTTCGGCAGACTTCCATTTATGATCTGATGTGCGGTAGCCCCAAGTGCCATTCATGGTCATACAGGTTTCCCAATGTTTGCCTTCGAGTTCACTCCAATCTGGAATTTTTTGCTCCGGCGTTTTGGTATCGCCGGGGAAATTAGGCCGTTTCAATCGATCATTTGTGATAATATTGGGTTGTAATGCCAATTGGTCCTGAAGCATATTTGCGGCTTCGTCGGTCATATTGGTTGGTGTATCCCACCATAGCACAGCAATATCCCCATAGTTACTCAACAATTCTTTGACCTGAGGCACAGATACGTTTTTGATATAGTCACTAAAACTCGCCGTTTCTTGTTTGGGATCCCAATGGCCATGATGTGCTAGTGTGTAATCATCTATGCGGGTTGAATCTGGATTAGGCCAGCCTTCTCGCATTAATTTACGAGCAGCCGATCCACCGGGGTTATTCCAATCCTGCGCCTGTGAGTAATAAAAGCCAAGTTTCAGGCCATATTTTCGGCAGGCTTCGGCCAAAGGTTTCAAAACATCTTTACCGTAAGGCGTCGCATCCACCATATTCCACTTACTCGCTTTTGTTTCAAAGAGCGCAAAACCATCGTGGTGTTTGGCCGTGATAATCAAATATTTCATCCCGGCATCTTTCGCCATGCGTACCCATTCGTCTGCATTATACTGCGTGGGGTTAAATTGCTTTGCCATCGCCTGATATTCATCAACCGGAATTTTAGAGCGGTTCATAATCCATTCTGCTCCACCACGTGCCTGTTCGTGCCCCTTATAAACGCCGCCAAACTGCGCATATACTCCCCAATGGATAAACATGCCAAACCGGGCTTCTTCCCACCATTTCATGCGTACACTATCGGGCAAGCGATTTACTTGCGCATACAATAATCCCTTACTCATTCCCATGATGAGGACAAGTGCCAGCAACATTTTATATATAGCTTTCATACCTTAATTTTTCACAGTTCCTCATTTAGAAACCTGGTGTTTGTTTAAAATTGTCATTACCTAAACTTTTGGCCATATCTACCTCAGATTGAGGCACTGGCCATAAGGTATCTCTGGCCATGAATAACCGTGAAGCTCCATCGGGATCCTTGGTTTTATCCATCACCTCTTTGATCATCCCCCAGCGTTTCAAGTCAAAATAACGTTGCCCTTCCAAAGCCAATTCAATCCTCCGTTCATGACGGATAATATCGCGGAATTCATTTTTTGTCAAGGAACCGCTAAACTCTAAGAGCGGCATTTTCACATCAGCCCTGGATCTTACCTTATTCAACGCGTCTACAGCTGTCTGATCAGGCCCGGCACTTTCATTTTTCGCTTCTGCGTACATCAATAAAATATCTGCATAACGTAAGAATACCCAATCCTGATCACTTTGTGTCGCGTAACTGGTTGGCCATTTCGATTCGTTGATATATTTTCTCGGTAAAAAACCACCCAAAACCCCTTCGGCAACCGGATCAAAAGCTGAAGATGCAGTGGTACCTCGCCATACACCGCGGTACATGATTGTCGACTTCAACCGTGGATCTCTATTTTCGTAAGGATTTTTAGCATCGTAAACCGTCGATTCCTTAATATCTTTTCCATCGATGGCATAATAAGAATCCACCAGATACCCCAACGGTTGTATTGTCTTCAGATAAGAATACATCATATCTGCTGGGCTATACATATTGGGCGGTAAAAATCGAGCGGAGAACATGATTTCGGGATTGTTATTTTGTCCAGGTTTTCGGAACAGATCACGGTAACCACCCTGATAGATCGAAAACTTGTTTTCATCCATAACAATCTTCGCTGTTGCCGCTGCCTCGGCCCATTTTTTTGAAGTCAACAACACCTTTGTTTTGTAGCCTAATGCAGCTCCCCTCACAGCATGCCCCTTATATCCTGTATTTGGCAGTTTTTCACTCGCGTAATCTAAATCTGCTAAAATCGCTTCGATAACGTTGGTTTTAGGTGTTCTACCCAACCGAATACTCGCATCGTCCATACCTAGGGGTTCTAAAGTCAATGGCACATCACCGTACAGATTGGTCAACAAAAAGTAGTAATGGGCCCGGATAAAACGAGCCTCTGCTTTATATCGGTCACGGTCCTGCTGGCTCATGCTTGTAATGCGGTCAATATTGGCAATCAATTTATTACATGCAGCAATGGCCTGATACGAAATCTCATACCCCTCAGATTGCATTCCGCCTGTTGTCGAGGAGATTCCAGATCGCGAAATAATATTGAAGTTATTGGAGGTACTGGACACAAAGGCATCGTCTGAAAGCCCATCCCAAAACATACTTGCTCCACCCCAACCACCGCGTGCATTGGATGAAGACGTCGAATTGTATCCTCGGCAAAGAAATTCATAACAGCCCGATAGTGCCAAATCAGCATCAGTCTGCGTTTTCCAAAAGGTTGATTCCGAAATTTTATCCGTTGGGTTTTTATTTAAAAAATCTTTTGTACAACTACCTAGTGAAGCTAAGGCAGCTAAGCTTAGGTATAGATATGTTTTTTTTACGCTATTTTTCATCTTTAATTTTTTTTAGTTACCACTAGATTAGAATGTGATGCTCGCTCCAAATGCGAATACTTTATTCTGAGGATGAGTCACATAACGTCCTGATGTTGCACCACCACTTGATGAAACGCCACGTTCGGGATCTAAACCGGGGAACTTGGAGAATGTGACCAGGTTATCCGCCGCAAAATAGATGCGAAGGCCAGAAATACCAGCTTTGGACAAGGTGCTCTGTGGAATAGAATAGCCTACCTGAATATTTTTAAGACGCAAGAACGATCCATCTTTTAAAAAGAAAGTCGACGCAGTCCGTACGTTATTTGCGGCAGGGGTATTTTCAGCACCGACTATTGGAAGCGATGCATTGGGGTTTTCTGGAGTCCAAGCATCCATCCAGTCGCGGGTGAATGTACCACCTTGCCTGAAAGGAACTATTCCCCACTCACTTACAAATATTTTTTGTCCCTGAGAACCGAAGAAAAAGGCTGTAAAATCAAAATTCTTCCAAACAGCCGTCGCATTAAAGGAATAATCGAAATCTGGATAAGCGCCCGGCACGACAATACGATCATTATTGTCCACAACTTTATCGCCATTTACATCGGCAAATTTCAGATAACCCGGTTGCGCCGGAATCTGTTGCACCGGAGAGGCTGCCACCTCTTCCTTCGAACGGAATATACCCGTGTTCTCCAAAAGATAAAAACTACCATAAGGTAAACCTTCCCGGATAATGGTATTGCCCGAGATACGTTCGGCTCCATATTTCATCACCTTATTGCGATTGGCCTGAATATTTCCATTGAGGGTCAGCGATACCTCTCCAATTTTATCACGGTACTGAAGACCGAGCTCTATACCTCTGTTACGCAATTCACCATAGTTTACGGTCGGTGCAGTCAGCCCAATATAAGAAGGGAAAGCCGTAGATGCGGATAAAATATCTGATGTTACTTTGTTATACCAATCGAAAGAAGCGGTCAATTTGTTGTTCCATAGCCCGAAGTCCACACCGAAATCCAGGACTTTGGTACTCTCCCATTTGATCCTGTCATTAGCCATGGCTACCTGGCGAGCCCCCTGTTGGAGTGTTTCATCAAAAGGATAAGCAAAAGAAGAATTGTAAACAATCTGATAAGGATAGTTACCAATATTCTGATTACCCAGTGTTCCAATAGAGGCTCTTAATTTTAGTTCATTAACAACTTCTTTCAATTTCGGCCCATAAAAGGTCTCATCCGAAACTTTCCAACCTCCGGATATTGAAGGGAAAAATGCCCATTTTCTATTTTCAGGGAAACGTGAAGACGCATCATAACGTGCATTACCTTCGAGTAGATACTTGCCTTTGTAGTCGTAGTTTAATCGACCATAGTAAGACCTTAATGACCATTCATTGGTTACACCGTTATTAGACTGTTGACCGGCTCCGCCACCATCAAGCTCAAGCAAATCATTGTTGGGAAACTGCAACCTACTTCCGAACAATTTTTGTGTTTTATTATATTCTGCCTGGGTTCCTGCCAGCGCTTTCATGTTATGATTTCCAAAAGACTTATCGTAAGTCAGTTGTGTATAGCCCACCGGGTACACATTGTTGTCGTCCGTTACTTCTAATCCTTGACCACCTACATCAAGCTGTCTGGCGGGTAGGTCATCGGGTTTGGCGAACCACATGTATTGATTAATCACAGGTTTGTTGGTATAGTTTTTTGTAAAGCCATAGGTCAACCCGCCGCTAGTCTTCCAATCCAGCCCATCCAATATTTTCACATTTAAAAAAATATTGCCTTGCATAAAATAATTGTTCAGTCTTGTAAATGCATTTTCAGCAACTGCAACAGGGTTTTTATTTGGGGACTGAAAAGGATATGCCCTGGACGTATAACGACCACTACCATCTGGTAATACAGGTCCATAAAGTGGTGATTGACTAATGGTAGACAAAAACTGATCTTCACTACCATTTCTAGGGTATTTCCGATCGCCATAATTCAAGGTAATGCTTGAACCAAAACTTATCCGTTCATTGATTTTAGAGCCTAGGTTAAGCTGTAGATTATACTTTTTAAAAGAAGTCCCGATCATAATATCAGGCTGATTGACGTAGCCCAGTATGACGTTGTAATTTGTTCCTCCGGCACCACCGCTTAAGCTTAAATTGTGCGTCTGTACCGGGACTGTTCTAAAGACAGCATCCAACCAGTTAAAATCGGGATATAATTTTTTATCTGTTGCATTTTTGTAGGCATCAATCATCTCCTGGCTAAAAGAAGCATTTGGATTTGTGACACCGGAGTTTTTATTTGCCTGATTATATAGGTTCATGTAATCAACGGAATTATACACGAGGTCTGGAAGAGCTGAGGCTTTGGTAATTCCGACATTATAATCGTAGCTCAGTTGTGTTTTTCCAGCTTTACCCTGTTTTGTCGTTACCAGAATAACACCATTCGCTGCTCTTGCCCCATAGATAGCGGCTGAGGCAGCATCTTTCAATACGGTGATATTCTCGATTGCTTGAGGATTTAAATTTTCCAAACTCCCGGGGATACCATCTACGATAACCAGTGGAGCGGAAGAAGCCCCATACGACCCCAATCCGCGAACCTGGAGATTCACATTTTCATTCCCTGCTTCTCCTGATCCTTGCGTAACACGAAGGCCGGGCATGCGGCCTTGAAGTAATTGCGTTGGATTTGTAGCGATACGTTTGTTAAGCACCTTTCCATCGACGGCAGCAACAGCACCGGTTAAATTACTTTTTTTCTGGGTACCATAGCCTACAACCACCACTTCATCAATCAGGCTACTGGACTCCTGGAGAACGAGATTAATGTGATCTTTCTTATTGACCTGGACTTCAGCCTTCTCTTTGCCTACCAGCGAGAATATCAGGACATCAATGTCTCGCGCAAGAATCTGATAATTGCCGGCCCCATCGGTTACAGTGCCGTTTTTCACCCCCTTTATCTGTACAGTAACCCCCGCAAGAGGCTCGCCTGTTGAGGAGCTTACTTTTCCGAATATCTTTATTTGCGATTGGGCAAGCAACACTGGTGCAGACATGCTCATCAACGAAAATAAAAGTAACCCCTTCCCTACCGTTTTGGTTATCGGTGTTATCATAGTTGTTTTGGTTTATTTGGTTATTTAACGAAGTAAATGAACTCAAATATCAAAAATCGTTCACAGCAAAAGGAGTATTTTTTGTTCAAATAGGTGGAATAAATAGCTTCATTCCTGATTTTCAACACGATTAAATGGTTCCATCGGTTCAGCTCCAAAATAAGAAGGAGATCTGTCGGAGCTCCCAGAACTCCGTACGCCGAGGGAGATTATCAATTCTGCGATAAAATCGATATATTGTCCCCAAAATCAGTTTAAAGTGAGGGAGTCGATGATAACAAAAAAATATAGTAACATCTATATCTTTTGGTTTTGCAGCATTTTATTTTTTTTAATGCACCCTGGCTATTGCCAGACAATCATACCTACAGGAACACCTTTTGTAAAACAATACAAAAAAGACCAATACAAGGCTGGAAATCAGAACTGGTCTTTGGCAGTCGATAAAGATGGTCGCATTTACAGTGCAAATACCGAGGGGCTGTTACAATTTGACGGACAATACTGGCGTATCTTTCCGCTGCCAAATCATTCAACAGTCCGAAGTGTTGCGATTGGTAAAGACGGAAAAATTTATACAGGTGGAAGAGGTGAATTTGGCTATTGGACTTCCAAACCTTTCGGAAACTTGACCTATCATAGTCTCTCTAAACTTGTGCAGGACAAGACCTATTTTCCAAACGAAGAAATCTGGAAAATCATTGTTGAGGACCAACGGGTATTTTTTCATACATTTTCCAAATCTTATATTTGGGAAAACAATCGTATACGGCAGCTAACCGCCAAAGGTGAACCCTTTTTATTTCCGCATCAGCTCGATAACAAGTTATTTTTCGAACAGCTGCCAAGTGGTCTGCATGAATTTAAACAGGATAAACTTATCCCTGTAAAAGGAAAAGATGTCTTGAAAGATAAAAATGTACTTGCCATCTTACCTTTCGACGCAACGACCTCGCTTATTGCCACTTCGCGAAACGGTCTTTACCTGATGAAAGCCGATGGTTCCATCCTACCCTGGCCTGTTCCGGCAAACCAGCTCTTGAGCCAATCACAAATCAACAATGGCTTATACCTCTATGACGGACAATACGCTTTTGGCACCATCCAAAACGGTGTTATTGTCATCAATAAAAATGGTCAGGTCATTCAGCATATCAATAAAAACAATGGTCTCCAAAACAATACCGTACTCAGTATTGTGAAGGACAATCAGAAGAATATCTGGGTGGGACTTGATAATGGTATAGACCGCATTGAAATCAACTCCCCTTTATCATTTTATACTGATTTTGTTGGAAAAATTGGTACGGTTTATACATCGATTATCTATCAGGGGAAAATCTATCTTGGAACCAATAAGGGATTATTCTCAAGCGAATGGAAGGGATTAAACAATTATAATTCGTTAAATTTTTCTCAGATTCCCAATTCAAACGGTCAGGTATGGACCTTAGCCATATTTGGCGATGAACTTATCTGTGGACATAATGATGGAACCTTCAAATTGGTTAATGGGCGACTCGAGAAGATTTCACAGATCACTGGCGGCTGGATATTCAAGCCTATTTTTGGAACAAAAAATATTCTTCAAGGAAACTATACGGGCCTATCGAAATTTAGCTTCGATGGTATACACCTTCAGTTCGTCCAGCAATTCGCGGGCGTTAAAGAACCCGTTCGATTTTTGGCGCAAAAAGATAACCATACCTTTTGGATTGGCGATTGGGGACAGATACAACTACTCGGATTTGATGCGAATTTCCAACAGGCAAATATTTTATTTTCCTCCAAACAGGACAGTATCGCTTCAAAGAGGCAATTTACGG
This sequence comes from Sphingobacterium siyangense, assembly GCF_007830445.1. Classification (GTDB taxonomy): domain Bacteria; phylum Bacteroidota; class Bacteroidia; order Sphingobacteriales; family Sphingobacteriaceae; genus Sphingobacterium; species Sphingobacterium siyangense. Next base: position 22,067 of record NZ_VLKR01000025.1, read on the forward strand.
GAATTTACACATTAGAAAATAATCTTGTATTTGCGACGGACAGCGGATTTCTCCAATTCGACAATATTGTAAAAAGATTCAGCTATGCCGATGAATTAAACACAGCATTAGGCACCTATAAAAATTCAAATAAGGTCATACCGATCAATACAAACAGCTACTGGTTTATTCAGAAGACAAAAATTGCTAAAGTAGATTTTGACAGTAAGGGCAAACTTCATATTGACTCCAATCTGCTCAGTCCCTTACAGGATCGAATGATGAATAACTATGAAAACATCCTCCCTATTGAAAACCAATACTATCTCATCGGTTTAGATGATGGATTTGCGATCTATCGTCATTCCGATAAATCACAAAAATATAGGTTGCCACTTCCACAAATAGCACAACTCATCAACTTGACAACAGGACAGGTTATTATTCCAGATTCAGCGTTCAAACTATCATCATCTGACAATAATCTGAGAATTAGCTTTTCAAGTCCATATTATTCGTCATCACCGATTCAATACCAATATTATCTCGAAGGTTACTCAGACAATTGGTCCGAATGGAGTGAAACTGCCTATCAAGATTTCACGAATCTACCTTATGGAAAATTTCAAATTAAAATAAGGGCGAAGGACAATATGGGCTTGGTTTCGGAAATCCAAACTTTTTCCTTTACTATTCGGTATCCATGGTACCTTTCTTGGTGGGCAAAGGTATTTTATACACTGGTGCTGATAACGCTCATCTATTTAGCTTATATATTTAGTCTTCAGCAGGAGCGCAAGCGTCAGTTTCAAATACGGCGAAAATGGTTGGAAGAGAAAAAGATTGCTTTGGAACGCGAAACAGAGCAAAAAGAGAAGGCCTGGATCAAACTTAAAAATCAGCAATTAGAAGATCAGCTTCAATTAAAAAATAAAGAACTGGCCAATGCGGCACTCAATATCGTTTACAAAAATGAGATGTTGAACAATTTACACGACGAGCTTAAACAGCTTAAAGATGCTGATGGCAACAAACTAAGTTCGGATGAATTGAAAAAAATAAACAAGCTCATTGATGATGCCCATAATGACGATCGTGACTGGCATATTTTTGAAAGAAGCTTTAACGAATCACATGAGAATTTTTTCAAGAAATTGAAACAAGAGTTTCCTGATCTTGTCCCCAATGACCTTAAACTATGCGCCTACTTAAGGCTCAATATGTCGAGTAAGGAAATTGCCTCATTGCTTAACATTAGTACACGCGGTGTCGAGATTAGACGCTATCGATTACGTAAAAAGTTAGGCATTCCCACAGACAAAAACCTCTCTGAATTCCTGATGGAACGTTAAATTCCCATCACAAACACTACATCATTACCACACACGAGCTTTAGTGTATAAAACACACTAAAGCTCGTGTTATTTCGTTTAAAAATACAATCTAAAAAACTGACTATCAAAAACATAAAATACAAAAAAAGGTAAGCTGAGCAAGCTGAAATTTCATGTAGTAGTGATGTGAAAATGTTAAATTTTGGCAAAGTTGTACTACATCAACATCTTTGCTTCAGGGAAATAACCAACGTATTTTAAACAAACACCAAAAATTAACGATATGAGGAATCTATCCGCATTATTTTTGACATCCATGGTCGTATCTGTTGCCTATGGACAAACTTCCATACAAGGAGTGGTCAAAGATGGCTCAAGCATGATCTCCATGCCAGGCGTCACCATCAGTATCAAAGGGAAAGCAGTCGCTACAAAAACCGACGCAACGGGGAAATTTCAAATCAACGCCTCTCCTACCGACTCATTGGTCTTTAACTTTCTGGGTTATCGCACACAAACCGTCTACATTGGCAATCAAACGCAACTCAATGTATTCTTAGAAAATCAAAACCAAGCACTGGAAGAGGTTGTGGTTATCGGTTACGGTACGCAAAAGAAAGCGGATCTGACAGGATCGATCAGCTCCTTGAAATCATCCGATATCACGAAGCAACCTGCCATGTCTGCGATGCAATCCATCCAAGGTAAAGCTGCAGGTATCAATATTATTGCAAATGAAGCACCCGGTTCCTCACCTAATGTAATTATCCGGGGCTTAGGAACGGCATTATCAGGACGGAATCCACTCTATATTGTCGACGGAATTGCACAAACAGATATTAATAATATCAACCCATCAGATATTGAATCTATGGATGTTTTGAAGGATGCATCCTCTGCATCTATTTACGGTCTTCGGGCTGCAAATGGTGTTATTATCGTGACCACGAAGAAAGGTAAAACGGGGACGACAAACATCAATTATGAAAGCTTTGCAGGCATAAAAAATGTCCTCAATCGTGTGAAAATGGCAAATGCTGATCAGTTTAGAACATTTGCCAATGAATACCTAACCTCGACCAATGGATCGTACCGTTTAGCAGAGAATCAAAAATATAATACAGATTGGTATGACGAATTATTACGTACAGGTTCTGTATTTAATAATTCCGTTAATATTTCTGGCGGAACTGAGAAAGTTGATTACTTCGTATCCGCAAACAATTATACCGAAAATGGTATTCTTGATGGCTCCAAATTTGTAAGAAATACCATACGCAATAACAACGTATATAAATTTTTAAACAATCGCCTAAAGTTCAGTCAAAATTTAAATCTTACATTAACAAACGCAACGCCCAAGCCCTATAGTGCTTTCACCACGGCTTATCGTCAGTCACCGCTGGCTCCCCTGATGTTTGATAATGGCCGTTACGGTTTAGGTCGTGTAAATACAACAACTGGTGTTGCCGGTATTGAGGCAGCTCCTGGGCAAGCCATCGGAAACTTAAATTCCATTGGAAATCCAGTGTATGAGGTTTTACGTCAAAATGAAAGAACAAATACGCTCCGCCTACAGGGAAGTTTTGAGGGAGAATTCAAAATAACCGATTATCTGAAAATCAATTCGCGTATTGGCGGGAATAAATTTTATTCGAAACAACGGATTTTTAATAATGTAAAAGATCAATGGTTAAATGCAAATACGTTATTGAATGAATCTGATTTCATCAAATTAAAGGAAAACAATCCAAAAGCCCTTAACTACGTAGACAATAGTCTGAAATATGAAAATCTGGAACAATTCCGTTGGTCTATCGAGAATTTCTTAACCTTCAACAAGAATTTTGACAAGCATCATATTGAGGCGGTTGTGGGGATGTCACGTGAGAAATACGACATTAACAGCATGAGCAGCCAAACGGGTTATAATGTGCCTGAACAAGAGCAATACTGGAATATTAATCTTGCAAAAGGAACAACCAATTATGGTATTGTTGCGCTGCAAACGTCTTATACTCCAAGGGCCTTAGCTTCTTATTTCGGACGATTACAGTACAATTACGATAGCAAATATTATTTAACGGCAACATTGCGTAGAGATGGATCAAGTGTTTTCCGTAATACAGGAAAATACTGGGGTACCTTCCCATCGGTGGGATTAGGCTGGACGGTAACCAATGAAAGCTTTATGAAAGATGCCAGCTGGATTAATTTATTGAAAGTGCGCGGAAACTGGGGTAAATTAGGTAACCAAGATATCCCGTTAAATGTATCCACAATTTTAACAAGTCCAGAAAGTTCAAATTATAACTACGTTTTCGGTCCTGAACAGAATATGGTGTATGGTAGTGCTTATGGTACTCCTGCCGTAAATCTAACCTGGGAAGTAACCAGAGAAACAGGCGCTGGCGTAGACTTTGCGTTTCTAAACAATCAGCTTTCAGGATCCATTGACTACTATCATAAGCTGAATACCAATACTATTCTTGATGTAACGCCAACTTACACTTCTCCTTCAGAGAAAAATTTCTATGCGCATGGTGCCAAAGTACTGAATCAAGGAGTTGAAGTAGCTTTAAATTGGAACAAAAGCATTAATCCTGAATTCAGTTATACCGTCGGCGTCAACTATGCCTACAACAAAAACAAAGTAACAGAAGTGGTTCCTGCCTATGACCGTGCTACTGGAGGTAGTTTAAATAATGGGGAGATTACCAAACAACTCCGTGTCGGACAACCGATCTATGGCTGGTGGATGTTTGAAGCAAATGGTGTCTTTCAAGACGCTGAAGATGTAAAAAATTACCCATCGTTTGGCGCTGCAAAACCTGGCTATCTGAAGTACAAGGATCAAAATGAAGATGGTGTCATCGATTCCCGCGACAAGGTTTTCTTTGGATCATTTTTACCGACTTCAACATATGGTATCAATGTTGGTGTTAATTACAAAGCTATTGATTTTAATGTCTCCGGATATGGTGTTGCGGGCAATAAGGTTTACAATGGTTTAAATAGTGTCCGTTCCAATGCGGGTGAGAATATCGCGTTGTCAACTTTTGAAAATCGCTGGACTGGCGCAGGTTCAACCAATGAGCATCCTGGTGCAGAAAGAGCATATTGGGCTTCGAGTTATTTCCTTGAATCGGGCGCTTATTTCCGTATCAATAATATCACCGTAGGATACACTTTCAACAACTTATATAGCTCGAGATCTAAACTAAGATTATATGTTACTGCACAGAATCCATTTATATTTACGAATTATAGTGGTTTCTCTCCTGAACTTGCAGGCGACGGTAGTCCAAATTTAACTTCTGGTATTGAGCTTTCGGCTTATCCAACGACACGTAATTTCTTATTTGGACTTAACATGCAATTTTAATCACCTTAGTTTTGAAGACAATGAAAATTAACAAACTTTATATAGCAATTCTTCTTAGTGGGGGCATTGCATTGCAAGGCTGCAAAGACAACAACTTCTTAGATGTACCTTCTAAAGAATATGTTGAAGCCGAAGACAGTGAAGAAATCTACACACCCGAGCAATTTGTCAATGGTGTATATGGAATGTTTACGGACTGGGATTATTCTTTCTCTTACATTGGTATCACGGACATGCTTTCCGATAATGCGGATAAAGGTAGTTCAGCGACAGATGCCGGTGGTGATAAACTAAGTTTAGACGAGTTGACTTACACTTCAACAACAGGTTCCTTTCTTTCCATGTGGACACGTTGGTATAAATCCATTGGGCGGGCTACGCAAGCTATTGCATACACGGAAAAATTTGGATTGACAGACGAAGCTTATAAAAACAGATTGATTGCCGAAGCCCGTTTTCTACGTGCATTGAACTACTTCTATCTTGTGCGTGGATGGGGCGATGTTCCTATTCAAGAACGTGATTTAATAAAAAGAGAACCCGCAGCGGAGGTCTACGCTTATATTGAAGCTGATTTACAATTTGCTATAGACAATCTTCCAGTCAAATCTGCTTATGCTGCAAAAGACTTAGGTAGAGCAACCAAAGGTGCTGCACAAGGATTAATGTCAAAAGTTTATTTGTATCAAAGCAAATGGCAACAAGCTGCTGATATGGCGAAAACTGTCATCACATCTGGAGGATACAGTCTCGAACCGGATTACGCAACAATTTGGCGTTTAGCGGGGGAAAATGGCCCTGAATCATTATTTGAATTTCAAGCAAGGGGTACCTCTATCGCACATGGTATCCAACAATATAGTCAAGTACAGGCACCTCGTGGAGGAGCGGTCAACTTAGGCTGGGGTTTTAATATCCCAAGTCAAAACTTATTGGATGCCTTCAATGCCGAAAAAGACAATATCCGTCGCGATGCCACGATTATTTTCAGAGGCGAAACCCTGTATGATGGCCGTCTTATTGACAATGGTGTAGAAAATCCAATGTACAATGAAAAAGCGTATTCCTCTGCAAATGGAGGTGCCGCTGATGGCGATAAAAACGTACGTTACCTCCGTCTGGGTGAAATTTATCTTATCCTGGCCGAAGCAGCTAATGAGGTTGGCAATAGCAGCGAAGCGCTAAACGCATTGAATATGGTACGGACACGTGTAAAATTAGCCAATGTAACGACAACCGACCAAGCACAGCTCCGCCAGTTGATCTGGAAAGAAAGACGCCTTGAATTAGCTTTTGAGCATGACCGCTGGTTTGATTTAATTCGTACAAAACAGGGAAAAACTGCCATGGCAGCCAATGGAAAAACGTTCCAGGATAAAATGATGCTTTTTCCAATTCCGGAGAATCAACGTATCCAAACGCCAGAAATGCCGCAAAATACCGGTTGGTAACTATATAAGTAAATAACTCCGTTCAAACGACCTATGGTCGTTTGAACATTTTTTCAAGAATTAAACAACATATCCATGAGAAAACGAATAGCATATCCAGCACTTAGCGGTATCGCTTTGGCGCTTATTCTCAGCAGTTCGTGCCAAAACGCTACTAATAGCAGTCCAGACAGTCCCTCAAAGATTGATTCAACCGATGGAAGCAAAATCAATGAAGATTCGCTATTAACAACTATTCAGCAACATACATTTCAATATTTTTGGGAAGGTGCCGAACCTACTTCCGGTCTCGCCAGGGAACGTATCCATATGGATGGTGTTTACCCTCAAAATGACCGTAATGTCGTGACCATAGGTGGTAGTGGCTTCGGGCTCATGGGTATGATTGTCGCCATGGAACGTGGGTTTATCAGTCAGGAACAAGGTGTTCAAAAGCTGGATCACATCATGGATTATCTAGGCAAAATCGAACGGTTTAAAGGAGCCTGGGCACATTGGTACGATGGAGAACTGGGTACAGCGAAACCCTTTAGTGAAAAAGATAATGGCGGTGACATCGTTGAAACTGCATTCTTAGCCCAAGGCCTAATCGCCATTCGGGAATATCTAAAAGACAAAGGTGATTCTGCCCAACTCGTTGCCCAAAAAGCAGATAAACTATGGAAAGAAATCAATTGGAATCATTACACAAATGGACAAAATGTTATTTATTGGCATTGGAGTCCTAAATTTAACTTCCAGCAAAATCACCCCGTCAGAGGATACGATGAATGTCTGATTACCTATATTTTAGCAGCCTCCTCACCTACCTACCCTATTGCACCACAAGTGTATCATGAGGGCTGGGCAAGATCTGGTGCAATTAAAAGCTCCGCTAAAAAATACGATATTCCGCTCGTGCTGAAGCACAATGCCAAAGAAGGTGAAGTGGGTCCGTTATTCTGGGAACATTACTCCTATTTAGGATTGAGTCCCAAAGGATTAAAAGACCAATATGCAGATTATTGGGAAGCGACAAGCAACCATGCTAAGATAAATTTGGCTTATGCAGATCTAAACCCAAAAGGTTATAAAGGTTACGGTTCGGATAAAGGCTGGGGCTGGACGGCCAGCTATTCCATTAACGGCTACGATGCACATCACCCAGACAACGACCCTGGTGTGATCTCGCCTACAGCAGCTTTGTCTTCCATGCCCTACACCCCACATGAAAGCATTCAGTTTGCGCAATACCTAGACAAACAACTCGGCAATAAAGTCTGGGGTAAATTTGGCTACTATGATGCCTACAGTGAAACGGCAAATTGGTATCCACAACGTTATCTAGCCATCGATCAGGGGCCTATTATTGTCATGATCGAAAACTATAGAACAGGTAAAATCTGGGAGCTATTTATGCAGGCCCCAGAAATTCAACAAGGACTAAAGAAACTCGGTTTTACAAGTCCTTATTTAAAATAGTGGTCTGTGGAATCATTTTCAATCCGTCACACGTTGAGAATGGTTCCTTCCACGAAAACAACAGGACATTCCATAAAAGAGCGTCAAGAGTCATCTTGAGCGCTTTACATAAACTTACCATGTAGCGAGGAAAGCAAAATCCATGCGCACAAAAAAATAATACGATGAAAAAAGTAGTAGGTACTTTCCTTCTTGCATTGATCGCCTGGCATACAAGTCCAGCGCAATCCAATCAGAAAATGGACACGTTCATTAATCAGCTTATGGCTAAGATGACTGTCGAGGAAAAGATTGGACAACTTAATTTGGTCACCGGTGGTGAAGCGACGACCGGAACCACAGTATCCACGGGAGTAGAAGCGAAAATTAAAAATGGTCAAATCGGTGGGATTTTCAGCATGAGTACACCAGCGAAAATCCGCAAAACACAGGAAATAGCGATCAAGCAATCCCGGTTAAAAATACCCATCATCTTTGGGATGGATGTTATTCACGGGTATCGTACGGTGTTCCCAATTCCTTTAGGTCTTGCCGCTACCTGGGACATGAACTTGATTCAACAATCTGCACGTATAGCAGCCGAAGAAGCGACCGCCGATGGAATTAATTGGGCATTTTCGCCCATGGTAGATATCTCGCGCGATCCACGCTGGGGTCGTATTTCCGAAGGTGCAGGTGAAGATACCTATCTAAGCTCTCGGGTAGCCGAAGCCATCGTCCATGGCTTCCAGGGGGATAACCTGGCAGCACACAACACCATGATGGCCTGTGTTAAACATTTCGCCTTATATGGTGCCGCTGAAGGTGGCCGTGACTACAATAGCACAGATATGAGCCTCCACCGCATGTACAATGAATATTTACCGCCTTACAAAGCGGCATTAGATGCTGGAGCGGGAAGTATTATGACTTCTTTTAATGATATCAATGGAGTCCCTGCCTCGGCAAACAAATGGTTAATGACTGATGTCTTACGCAAGCAATGGGGCTTTAAAGGATTGGTCGTAACCGATTATACTGCTGTAAACGAATTAACAGCACACGGTCTTGGTGATCTCCAGCAGGTCTCTGCTTTAAGCCTGAATGCTGGCGTTGATATGGATATGGTCGGTGAAGGATTTCTGACGACGCTAAAAAAATCTTTGGATGCTGGAAAAGTCAAAATTGCAGATATTGACAGGGCTTGCCGTTTTGTTTTGGAGGCAAAGTATAAATTAGGCTTATTTGACGATCCTTATCGCTATTGTGACGAAAAACGTGCAAAAACTGTGATCGGATCGGCTGCCAATCATGCCAAAGCCCGGGAAATTGCAGCAAAGTCATTTGTTTTGTTGAAAAACGAAAACCAAGTGCTTCCATTAAAAAAAACAGGAACAGTTGCTGTCATTGGCCCATTAGCCAATTCAGGTCCAAATATGCCCGGAACCTGGAGTGTCAGTGCTGAATTGGACAAAACAGCCTCTTTAGTTGAGGGAATGAAGGCCGTGTTAGGCAACAAAGTAAATATTCTCACCCATCTCGGAAGTAATCTGTTGGAGGATCCGATTTACCAAAACCACGCAACCATGTTCGGCCGTACCATCGCACGCGATTCCCGAAAAGAAGAAGAGATCATTGCTGATGCCCTGAAAGTTGCCCAACAATCCGACGTCGTTGTGGCCGCACTTGGTGAAGCGTCTGAAATGTCAGGTGAAAGCTCCAGTCGCTCAGAACTGGATATTCCGAAAAATCAACAAAATCTGTTAAAAGCACTATTAGCAACAGGAAAACCAGTTGTACTGGTATTGTTTACAGGTAGGCCGCTAACGCTCACCTGGGAAGATGCTCACGTACCCGCAATATTAAACGTTTGGTTTGGCGGAACGGAAACAGGAAAAGCAGTAGCCGATGTTTTATTTGGGGATGTCGTTCCTTCAGGAAAGATTACGGCCACTTTCCCACGCAATGTTGGTCAGATTCCGATCTATTATGCACACAAAAATACCGGCAGACCTTATGGAAACTCGGGTGATTTTGAAAAATTCAAATCAAATTACCTGGATGTAAGCAATTCCCCGCTCTACCCTTTTGGTTACGGATTAAGTTATACAACTTTTACCTATAGTGACATCCGTCTTGACCGCAACACAATCGACGATAAAGGTACTCTTCAAGCAAGTATCGACATCAGTAATACCGGAAATTATGATGCGGAAGAAACGGTGCAACTCTATATCCAGGACTTAGTTGGCTCTGTCACTCGTCCCGTAAAAGAATTAAAAGGGTTTCAAAAAATATTCCTCAAAAAAGGAGAACAAAAAACCGTAAACTTTAACATCAAAGTAGACGATCTTAAATTCTTCGACAACAACCTCAATTATGTTGCCGAACCAGGGAATTTCAAAGTCTATATTGGTCCGAACAGTCGCAATGTAAAAGAAAAAGAATTTGAATTGCTTTAAATCTATTGCAACTGTATAAAAAACAAGGCGGACCTTAGGAAATAAGGTCCGCCTTGTTTATGTTAGGCTGTCGTTACGCCTACCTATTTCATATTCCCATCAAAGCTTTCAAACAATACGCGCAATTCCGCCGCTTTTTCTGGATAATCCTTTAAAATATTTGTTCTTTCGCTCGGATCCCAGGCAATGTTATGTAATTCTTCAATAGCATCATAGGGTTTGCCCGAAATCTGATTGACTCCGCCTGCTACCCGCCGATACTTCCAGTCACCTGACCGAACAGCCTCAACATGTCCATAATTCACTAAAAATATCGGTCTGTGTGCTGTTTTTAAATCTTCCGATTTCCCATTCAACAAAGAATCGATCGCTTGGCCATCAATGGATTTCTTCGGCAAGGATGCACCAGTCCATTTGGCTATCGTAGGCAATACATCCAAGTTGCTAATTGCCTGCCGAATAACTTTTCCTTCTTGTGCATAGCCTTTGCCATAAACAATGAAAGGCACACGAACACCACCTTCTGTTGTTTCGGCTTTCGAACCTTTGAAGACTCCAGCAGTACCCACATGCCAATTTTTTGTGGCATGATCATCAGACATCCGCGATGGATAGGATATCCAGGGACCATTGTCACTTGAAAAAATCAAAATGGTATTATCGGCAAGGCCTTTTCGTTCAACCGTTTTCCAGAGCTCCGAAAAATTATGATCTAACTCCTGCATCACCGCACCAAGTGGGCCTGCATTTTGCTGATCTGCAAATCGGTTCTTTTTGTTGGCAAATGCCAAAGGAAGATGCGGGAAATTATGCGCATAGTATAAAAAGAATGGATGATCTTTATCTTGGTCTTCTATGAACTTCACTGTTTCTTTGTGATAAAGTGCGCTCAGGTCCGAATCATCGGGCGCAACGACTTCAGGTTTCCGATTCCTAAAGATCTTAATGACAGAGTCTGTTTTTACATAAGGATCGCGATAATCATGGCTATACAGCATGCCATAAAAAGAATCGAAGCCTTGTTGATTAGGATGATGGTAAGTCTGTTTATCCCCTAAATGCCATTTCCCGATTAACGCAGTTCTATAGCCTACCTTTTTTAATAATTCGGCAATCGTTTCCTCATCGTCAGGCAAGCCTAAATTTGACCCTGGACCGATCGGTGCGGGAAGATTATAACGGGAAGCATATCTTCCGGTTAATAAAGACGCTCTTGACGGTGTACAGGAGGGCGTAGAAACCATAAAGTTTGTTGCTCTCACGCCCTTACTGGCGATCGAGTCCAAAAAAGGGGTTGAGATATTCGGACTTCCATAACAACCAATGTCGCTATAACCAAGATCATCGGTCAGAATCAAGATAATATTAGGCTTTTTTTGCTGGGCATTGGCAAAAGCCACCAGTAAAAATAAAGCCATAGAGGTCATAAGTTTAGTGTATCGCATCATATTTGTATGAGTTAATTGGAATCGTGTCACAAGATAACAATTTTTACCAATTTGGATTCTGTTTTAGATTCGGATTGAGGTTAATTTCCCGTTGTGGGATGGGCCAGAGATAATGCTTTTTCGCATCAAAAACACGGCTTTCGGAGGCTGCTTCAACGACAACTGCCTCTCCGTTATTATTTTGATAGGTGATGCCATACACTTTACCAGGAACTACCTTTTCAGCAGTTTTCCATCGTCTTATATCCGCGAGATGCAATCCCTCAAATGCCAGTTCCACCGTACGCTCGCGACGAACCAACTGGCGAAGTTGTTCCTGATTTACTTGATTACTTATTATTGGAAGTTTTACATCAGTGCGCGAATTTCTAATTTGGTTAATGGCATCGTAAACACTGCCATCAATTTCGCCGAGCTCAATCTTTGCTTCCGCATAGGTCAATAATATTTCGGCATAACGCAGTAGCATGATATTCAACCCACTTTTTGAGGGGTTTGCCAAATCTTTTTTATCGATATATTTCTTTATATTGAAACCTGTTGTGGAAGCAATATAAGTACTCCCCACAGCATCAGCAGTCCCACTATTGGGTGCAGGATGAAAAATAGCGCCATTGGGAAGCGGATCGCCATCCAAAAAAATTGAAAAAGCAAGCCGCGGGTCGCGATTTTTAGAGGGATTTTTGGGATCATAACCACTATTGGTATCCGTAATAACCAACCCACTTGAAGTCTCGTAACTATCTGTCAAGGCTTTGGTAGGCACATAGGTACTCTGCCCATTTTGCTGGCTATAGGGGGCTAAGAGGTTAAAAACACTTTGTGTGTATATATTTTCCAGAAATTGCTTATCCAACAGCACCTCTTTGTTATTTTCAGCCGCATACGTAAAGAGATTTGCATACAGGGGGTAAAGCTCGAATCGTTTGCTATCGATAATCGTTTTTGCGGCTTTTGCTGCTGCTTCAAATCGCCCTGCGTATAAATCTGACCGTGCTTTCAGGCCCAATGCGGCCCAACGGGTTATGCGCCCCACATCGTTACTGGAGTAGCTTTCAGGCAAACTTGCCGCAGCCAGTTCCAATTCGGTGTCAATAAAATCGTAAATTTCTTTAAGGTCGGCGCGTTGTACCGCCCTTCCCTCTTCCAAGGTCAGCGGCGCTTTTACCAAAGGTACCCCGCCAAATAAATAGGCCAATTTGATATATTGATAGGCTCTTAACACACGAGCCTCGCCGATAAATCTGGCGATTAGTGCTTCATCCCGGCTGCCCTCGATTTTACCAACATTCGCCAAAAAGTAATTGGCCGCACCGATTCCTTTATAGGCACTACTCCAGGTATTGTACAATCGGGAGCTTGAAGCGTCATAAGTACCAAGCTCGATATACGCATCCACAGCGAAAGGCTGATTGACATGCGCTATGTCCGTCAATGCATCTGAATAGAAGATTTCCGCTCCATCAAGATCATTGTAGAGCGCATTTACAGCAAGCTCCGCATCGGCTTGGCTTTTCCAAAATATATTCTCCGACAGACGATCAGTTGGTACGGCATCCAACAGATTCTTATCACAGCCCATCAGCATAAGCGAAAACAGTCCGAAACTGAAAATCCAGTTTCCTTTTTGACATAGATATTTGTAAAAATTCATGAGTCCTCAATTAAATAGTATAGTAACAATCACCCTACAGGGTCAAATTTACACCCAGTGTATAAAGTCCAGTTTGCGGATAATATACTGCTCGACCAGATTCCGCTTCGGGATCCAAATTCCATTCGTTCAATTTTGAAATTGTCCATAAATTTGTCGCGGATAGGTATACCCGTAGTTTGTTGATTGCTGTCTTTCCGATTGCATTTAGGGGTATTGTATACCCCAACTGTATATTTTTCAAACGCAGATAAGAACCATTGACCACTAAACGGTCCGACGTTGCGACATTGCGCAAATCATATTTGACCACACGCGGAAAGCGTGCATCGGTATGTGTCGGTGTCCAATAATTGTCCGTAAATATTTCATGTGTAAATCCTTCCTGATTTCCCATCTCCGCCAATGCACCGGACAATCGCGTATCAACTTTCGCTGCCCCTTGAAAAAGGAGATCAAGATCAAAATTTTTAAAATTGAAACTCCCATTAATTCCGAAGGTATATCTGGGAAAGGAATTCCCGATGGCGGCCATGTCATTTGCATTGATTATACCGTCGCCATTCAAATCCACATATTTCACATCTCCGGGCTTCGTATTGGTGGCATACGTAGCACCATAAGCTTTAATTTCCTCCGGAGACTGAAAGATACCGTCGGTCTTATATCCCCAAAGGGTATTGATCGGGAGCCCTTTGGCAATGATATACCTTGGGTCAATATCCGACCCTGCGATATAGGGTCCTGTACCTTTTAGATCTGTTACTTCATTATGGTTGATACTAAAGTTTGCATTTAATTGGTACGCAAAAGCCCCAGGAGCGCTTGGTCTTTGCTGATAATTTGCACTGAATTCCCAGCCACGATTCAGTACCGTACCAGCATTTTGGGGTGAAGGTTTTAATCCCAAAACGGCGGGAATATCCAGATTCAGTAAAATATCGTCGGTAACCTTGTTATAATAATCCAAGGTAAACGTCAAGCGATTGTTTAGGAAAGCGGCATCCAAACCCAAGTCATACTGTGTCGTAGACTCCCAACCCAATTGCTGATTGGCATAACTGTCCAGCCGGTAACCCTGTACAGATTTACCCCCAAAATCATATCCTGCTGCAATTAAGGCCGAATAATAACTATACAAGTCGACAGATTGGTTTCCCGTCTTTCCCCAGGAAGCACGCAACTTGAATTCGTTCAACCAATTCCCTATGGGTTTCCAAAACTCTTCCTTGGATAGTAGCCATCCTGCTGATGCCGAAGGGAAAAAACCGTATTGTTTATCTCCCGTAAAACGGGATGAACCATCATAGCGGCCATTCACTTCAAGCAGGTACTTGCCCTTCCAATCGTAGTTTATCCGACCAAAAAAAGAACGCAAGCCATACTGCACATCATAACCGCTATTATTTTTTGTAGCGTCGTCAGCCCCCTGTCCAATAGAGGTAATGTCATTGTTGTAGAATCGTTCGCGATAGGCCGTAAGATAATTTTGGTAATTGTGAATCTGTGAATACCCAGCTAATGCCTTGATATGATTTGGCCCGGTCGTCAACTGATAGGTCAACAGGTTGTTCCATGTATACTCGCTGCTATTATCACGAATTTCGGTTAACGAATTGATCGGAAAACTCTTTACTATCCCTGTATTTCGGTCTTTATTGTCAAAAGCGTTCAAAAAGGTTTTGCTGTTGTTGAAGTTTACCCTAACACCAAATTGGGAAGTAAACAACAAATTTTTCACTAATTGAATGTCTGTTTTAACGATGGAGCTTAGGTAGTTTTCATTTACCTTTTTAAAACCACTTTTTTCAATCAACATTAAAGGATTATTTCCTTGCGTACTTAAATCCGTAGGTACCATCATCATATTTAGGCACCACCCACATCGAGCCATGGAGAAAGTTATTGATCGGATCACGTCCGGGCTCGGCGGCTTTGCTATATCGGTAGTTTATACTTCCCGTAAAATTAAGCCAAGAGGTTGCTTTGTAATCGTTGTTTAGCCGGATATCCGCCAATTCAGCACCATAATGCTCAATAATACCATCCTGCTTGTTATAACGAACGGCCAATCTGGAGCGCAGGATCTCATTTCCACCAGCGAATGACAAGGCATGATCTTGTTGAGGAGCTGTTTTCAACAGCGTGTCAAACCATGTATTCGGTAAAGGATATTTTTCACGATCAGTTGCCGTTTGGTAGGCCGTAATGGATTCGTCACTAAATCGCGCTGGTACCGCCAGTCCCGCATTACGGTAGGCGTCCTGTTGCAATTGGAGGTAGGATACGGCATCCATCTGCTTGGGCTTATTAATTGATTTCTGTAAAGCGTAATAGCCATTATAATCAATCACAACATGTCCAGATTTTGCACTTTTGGTGGTTACAATAATTACACCGTTGGTCGCGCGTGATCCATATATCGCCGTGGAAGCCGCATCCTTTAGGACTGAAATTGAGGCAATATCATTGGGGTTTAACTTGGACCAGGGTTGTTCAATTCCATCCACGATGACCAAAGCATTATTCTTGCTGAGATCATATCCACTGGTGCTGCTCGAATTGGTATTAAATGTAGTCAGTCCTCTGATTCGAATATTGGCAGCTGATTGTCCTGGTTTTCCACCAAGATCTTGCACAGTTACCCCCGGCAATAGGCCCTGTAAAGCTTGCTGCGTATTAGAAACCGGTCTTTTCGTCAGTTTATCACCATCAATACTGGCGACTGAATTGGTCAACGAGATTTTTTTCTGCGTTCCATAGCCAACAACGACCACCTCATCAAGGTCCTGTGTAACTGGATCCAATTCAATTTTCGTGGGAGATTCGGAAACTAACACGGTCTTTTTTTTGTAACCAATGCGCGAGAGTGTAATCGAAAAGGGTAATTTCTGTCCCGTTACAATTTGAAAAAAACCTTTTTGATCGCTCGTAACAGCATGAGTTACGGCTTCGAGTTGAATGGTTACGCCTTCAAGAGGTTGTTTAAGCTGGCTATCATATACATATCCCGATAAGGATGCATTGATAATCGGTCTGACATCTGTTTGTGCATATACCTGATGCCCAACGCCAGATAATAGTAAACATAGCGACAAGGTAGAATACCGGAGTACCCTAAAATTTTTCATAGATAAAGTGTTAATGGTGAATACGAACAAGTGCCAACGCCAATCGAAAACTTGTTTTTATTTTGAAGACATGAGGGGAAGCGAGCGCCTCCCCTGCTGTCAGTTTGAGAAAAGATAAGGGAAATTATCCTATATGGCACATTCGCATCTTTCTTACATCTGGGGATTTAGCCTTCAAAGACTTTGCAGTAATACTTACGAAAAATGTGCTTTTACTAATATTGATATGTTCCATAATAATGTGTTAATTCGCCGCCCTGAAATTAATACATATTTTCAACCACGACCTGTTATCTTCTCACAAATATAGAAGTAATTTTAATATAATCTACTAATTCTATAGATTTTATTGAAAGAAATAAATAGGATATGCAGCGGGGCTATAAAAGCGAGCTGGCAGGCTTAAAAGATTGTCGATTAGGGATAAGCAAGAAGATTCTATTGTAGTGTTTTTAAATAGGTTTTAATCAGCAGTATTCCTTCATCATGAAGTACAGTAGTCCCCTTTTGAGGCATATGCATCTCTCCCAATGTGGACATCCGTCCAATAATCTTAGCTTGTTTTAACCAAATCCCAGTTTCATTCAACTGGCTTTCATACCTCAGATCCAGCATGGTCATATAAGCCGTTCCTTTAGGGTTGTGACAATGGGCGCAATTGATCTCGAGATAAGCTCGGGCACGATTTGCAGTCGATTGACCAATATCCTCATAACCGGGCAAACTATTGGAAACTTTGAACGATTTCAGATCGAGAGCCTCCATCTGAGTCAACCGGACCAGTTGCTGGATACTGTCACCATCGTGAACGATTATCCGGTTTAGATTTCTGATCTTCGGACCTATCGGGAGCAAATGATTTCCTTGTCGATGGCATGCCATACAATCCTTTCGGGAAGGAATAATATAATTTGTTTGTCGCTCAACACCTTTATTGTCCAAAAAGGAGACATGCACGGAAGCACTGTCCATCAACAGAAAAGCTTCATCTTCGGCCGCATTCCATTGATAGGTAGCTGCATTCCACTGTCCGTCTTTATGAATCAAAAGCCGCGTTTCAAGCAGCCGCTGTCTCGAGTCCCCTACCGCATCTCTCGGAGGATAAAAAAAAGTTTTGGCAATGATGGTACCATCGGGGAAGCAGGGCAAACCATCGTCTGTGGCGATCATTTTTCCTCCCTTAGGAAGAAAGATGACACGCTTTTTATCGGTATAGTCTGTAAATAGGGCCGAAGCTAATTCATAAGAGACCCCCTGGTCATTTGGAACAAGATCAGCAATTTTGCCCTTGAATAAATTGTAATCAGATAATTTATCCCGAAACACAATATTATCTTTAGCGACTGTTCCCCGGCCCGTATTATTCAGTATAATAAAAAGTATGGGTATCAATAAAACACCCATCAAAATTAGCACTTTCTTCATTTCCCTAATGTTCTTCTACCCTTCCGCCGTTATCTTAAATTCGGACGAAGATAAGATAAAAAAGAGATTACAGCGGTGGATGCCTTGTGTTGATTTTCAGATTTTACACTTAGGACAGAAAACAATAAAAAACCAGCTATTTTATCAAAAAATAAAACAGTTTCATGGATATATACGCAAATAAAATGGCTATATTTAACTGTCTTTTAACCAAAACTTCGGCTACATGGAAGATATGATTCTCTATAATCGACTTCAGTTCGCATTTACAATTACATTCCATTATTTATTCCCTCAATTGACCATGGGTTTATCCTTAATGATCGTCTATTTCAAATGGAAATTTCTGCAAACAAAAAATGAAGACTACAACCATGCTTCCAAGTTTTGGATGAAAATCTTTGCGCTTAATTTCACCATGGGCGTTGTAACAGGCATTCCCATGGAATTTCAGTTTGGTACCAACTGGGCCAAATTTTCTGAACTTACGGGGGGTATTATCGGACAGACCTTAGCCATGGAAGGTATGTTTTCCTTTTTCCTGGAATCTTCATTTCTGGGGATGTTTCTTTTTGGAGAAAAGTTGCTGGGGCATAAGCTCCATTTTTTATCCGGACTGATGGTCTTTATTGGATCTTGGGCCAGTGGTTTCCTGATTATCGCCACGCATTCCTGGATGCAGCATCCTGTTGGGTATGAGATTCTTGAAAATGGCAAATTTGTACTGAACAATTTTAGTGCATTATTCAGTAATCCATGGTTATGGCCATCTTATCTACATAATCAAGCCGCTTCATTGGTGACCAGCTCGTTTTTCGTTGCTTCTATTGGAGCCTTCTATCTGTTAAGTGACAGGCATAGTAAGTTTGGAAAGATATTCGTTAAAAGCGGTGTTATTTTTGGCGCTATTTCCTCCGTTATGCTGGCGTTTCCTACAGGAGACCTTGCAGCCAAAAACGTAGTCAAATATCAGCCAGCAGCCTTTGCTGGCATGGAGGGAATTTTCAAAACTGAGAAAGGCGGATCAGAGATTATTCTGATCGGTCAACCGGACATGGAAAACAAAAAATTGGACAATAAGATAGCCGTACCGAATGTATTGAGCTTCCTGACCTACCAGCGTTGGGATGCAGAAATTAAAGGATTAAATGAATTTGACCAATCTTTACATCCAACTAACGTGCCCGGACTGTATTACAGTTATCACATCATGGTAGGTTTGGGTACCATATTCATTGGCATTATGGTCCTTGGAGCACTACTGCTTTGGCGGAACAGGTTGTATCAAACGAAATGGTTGTTGTGGATCATTATGTTTATGATTCCTTTCCCCTACATCGCGAATACTGCAGGCTGGTATACGGCGGAACTGGGACGACAACCTTGGCTAGTTTATAATCTCATGCGTATGGTAGACGGTGTATCCCCTACCGTATCTTCTGGAAATACATTATTTACCTTTCTCGGCTTCGTCGGTTTATACATTCTTTTGGGTTTGTTATTTCTGATGTTAGTCTTGAAGATCATTAGAAAAGGGCCTGAAACGACAGTTGCATTAACCTAATTAGCTATGGAAATATTCTGGTTTATCGTATTAACTTTCATGCTGGGAATTTATATCGTACTCGATGGGTACGATTTTGGGGCGGGAATCGTCCATCTATTCTTTGCTAAATCCGAACAGGAGAAAAAAGCTGTTACTAACGCGATTGGGCCGTTTTGGGATGCCAATGAAGTTTGGCTCATCGCTTCGGGTGGTGTCCTATTCTTTGCTTTCCCAACACTTTATGCCTCCTCTTTCAGTGGATTTTACTTGCCGCTCATGCTTGTATTATGGTTGCTTATTTTTAGAGCGATAAGTCTTGAACTCAGAGGTCAGGTTCACCATCGTCTTTGGGAGGCTTTATGGGATAAAGCTTTCGGTCTAGCAAGCCTGTTGCTGGCACTTTTCTTTGGCGCTGCCCTAGGCAATGTCGTTCGCGGAGTAAACCTAGGTATGGTAGAAAATGGTGTATCGACCCAAGAGCCACATTATTTCTTTTTAGCGCTTTGGAATCCGACATTTGACCCATTAGCCCAACATCAAGGCATTATAGACTGGTTCACCATCATATTAGGTTTAGTTGCCGTCGTTACATTAACAATCCACGGTGCAGGCTGGGTCATTCTGAAAACATCCAGCACACTAAATACCAGATTAAAGAATATTGTTTTTAAACTCAACTTTGTCTTGCTTATTCTCGTCCTACTATCGGCCTATGTATGGCATTATGTGAAACCCATTTCCTTAAACAATCTTCAAAATCATTATTGGCTGTGGATATTTCCTTTGATTGCTGCCGTTGGATTACTTGGACAATTTTGGATCAAAACTTTTAAGAAAGATGGTATTGGCTTCCTATTTTCATCCCTGTTTATACTGGGGAGTTTTGCCACGACCGTTGCTTCCATGTTCCCTATATTATTGCCTTCAACGAATGACGTAAATCCTTCCTTGACGATTCAAAATGCTGCAGCACATGAATATGGTCTTTCAGTAGGTTTAGGCTGGTTTATGTTTGCAGCAATTCTGGTGGTTGCCTATTTTATTATCCAATTTAGGGTCTTCAAAGGTAAGCTTGATGACGTCGGTTACGGTGAACACTAAGAGCGGTCTCTATTCGAGTCCCAACAACTTATGTTTCATCGCAAGCTGTACAAGTTCAATCATATTTTTAACTTTAAATTTAGTCAGGAGATTGCGCCGATGCGTCTCCACAGTAACTGGACTTAAAAATAACTGCTCGGCAATCTGGTTTGTAGTAAGTCCATTGGAGATCAACGTCAAAATCTCTTTTTCACGCTGTGTAAGCCTGGGCAGACTGCTGATCGTAGAAATTGCACCACGATAAAGTTCTTTTGCCCGATCACAAATTGCTTCTTTGCCATCCAATCCGAGCTGTACACAGCCCAGGAATTCTTCGTTGCTAACATCCTTTAAGATATAGCCATTTCCACCTGCCTGCATAAACTGAACAATAAGGTTACCATCGGCCAAATTACTCAATGCAACAATAGGAATCATAGGAAACAGTTTCCTCACCTGAGTACAGACATCCACTCCATTTGTCTTCAACAGCTGCATATCCATAAGTAGGAGATCCGCTTTCGTGACCTTTAAAAATTCAATTAACGTAATTTCTTCCAAAAAGGGATATACAAGATACCCATCCTGATTATTGAGAAAAGAGGCAACACCTTCCAACAATAAAGGATGATCGTCTAACACTGCAATTATCTTCATGACTCAGCCTATTTAAACAGTTACACCAATTTCGATTTGAGTTCCGGATCCAAGCTTACTCTGAATATCAATTGATCCATTGATCCATTTCACTCTATTGACCATATTATTTAAACCCAATCCATAATTTAACACAGCGGAATCAAAGCCTTTGCCATTATCCTCAACGAGGATATGCAGTACTTCGTCCGATTTACTTACCTGAACGATAATTACATCTGCGTTTGCATACTTTAATGCATTTGAAATAGCCTCTTGAACAATTCGATATATGGCCAATCCTTTTTGAAAATCCACATTCAATTCAGGTTCATAGTTTTCAAATTGGATCGAAACATGACTATTTTTCATTGCTATACACAATTGCTCCAATGCTGCTATCAATCCAAACTGACGCAACGATTCAGGCATTAGATTATGGGATATCCGTCTTACTTCGCCTAAGATGTCGTTCAACTTCTGCGGCACTTCATCAGTCAAGAGTGTACCCTTTGCTACATCGCTGGCAATCTTAAATTTTAAACCTGTTAACATACCTCCTATGCTATCGTGCAGATCTTGGGCTATACGCTGACGCTCCTGCTGCTCCCCCTTGAGCATAGATTCCGAAATTTGTAGCTGTTTTTCCTTTTCCAATTTGTCCAACACAATTTCGTGGTTGAGCTGAATCTGTGTATTGAGCTTCCGTTGTTTTCGATAGAAAAAAGCAACAAAAAGCACAATACAAAAAAGCAAAACGGCAATACCCAAAACGAGAAAAATCCGAAATTGGTTGCGATCCTTTTCTGCGCGTAGATTCAAAATTTCTTTTTCTTTTTCAACGGTCTTATATTTCGTCTCCATCTCATTCATTTTTTCCAGCAATTGGACCTTCTGAATGCTATCGGATAGTTTATTTGCCATATTGGACATCTTTAGCGCATCCTGATAATTACCCATAAGCTCATCCACACCCGCCAGTTGACTGTACACAATTTTACTGTTGTAAAGATCTCGCGTTAATAATCCATTTTTCACGATTTCCTCCAACTGCAGTTTAGCATCAGCATACTTTTTCTGTAAGAGATACACATTAAACTTTCTGAACCGCATCATCTGGAATAATTTCCAATTGTTCATTTTCACCGACCAATCCAAACCGATATCCAACAGGCGAAGGGCTTCATCAGTCTGTTGCTTTGTGGTAAAATAAAGCGCTTCATTGTAATAGTAGTTGGGTAATTGGGAAGAATTCGGGTAATCGTTCAGGAGCTGTTTGACTTTGTCCAACAGTACTCTTGCTTCTTTGGATTTCACCTGATAGCAATAATTACTGACTGTATTGAGATAAGCCACCACAAGTGCGGCACTCGGCGGTTGCTGCTCGAGCTGCTTTATGGCCAATTGATGGTATTCATCAGCTTTTGCAAGCTGATTGGACGACATAAACGTCATGCCGATCATCGTATTTATACTACCTTCCATGATGGGATCATGTGCTTTCGCATAAGGCAAGCACTTCCCGTTAAGAATATCCAGAAAATCAGCAAATCCTTTTTTAGGAAATCGAATTAAGCCCAGATTATACCAAGCTTTGGCCAAAAGCCCCTGCTGAAAAGGCTTTTGCGCATTTCCAAGGAGGTCTACACATCGTTGGGCTTCAACTCCTGCATTTTTACTATCCAGAAATTGCCCATAATAAAAGCTTTTGTAAAGTGCCCCCATCGCCTGTAAGCTCCGGAACGGTTTGGCTAGCCGCTCCCCCTGTCGCATATGATCCCAAAATTTGGTCGTATCTCTAAATCTATAGTAATCTGCCAAATAAAAATGCTGCATTGCTTTCACACTGTCCTCCGAACTCGATAGCAATAACTTTTCCGCATCAGATCGATATTTATTTTCATCCAATGGCAAACAACTCTGTGCAGCTACAGCGTGTACAGTAAAGTATACTATAAAAAAGGCAATTATCTTCGTTAACTCTTTCAACTGAAACATCATTAATCCAATATCTTAATCATTTAAACAATTAAACTAAATGGGGCCTTTTCAGCCAATGGTTTCATAATATGTGACAAGAAAGTCTTATGGTGGTCAAAGACTTCTCTCTACCTCTAAATTTGCCGTCGATGAGGCTTCTTCAAAGTCGACAATAGAACATATAGGTCGGAAAACCGCGTAATCAAATGGCGGGTCCAAAAAACAAAGATATATCTCCGCGATGAATTGCTAAAGATATTCTTCTACTTTTTTGAAATTAATTTTCCATATAGAGTTTGGCTAATCTATTTAAATATAGGCTAAAACATCTCTCGTTGATAAAAAAGCCTCTCGATAATTCGAGAGGCTTTTTTATCAACGAGATTCGCTATTCTTTTTCGTAGCAATATCGATCAGCAAGTCCAGCTTACACTGGTAAGCCGAAGACAGCACATTTGGATCGTCGGACTCAAAAAGCGCAGATTTCATGATGGGCACACTAAAGGGCAATGTCCAGGCGCGGAGCGACTTCGCGATAGCATCCATTGCATTAATGCCCTGTAGTGCATGCACACCATCGGCCCAACAAACCAGTCCGATATGTTTATCCGTCAGGTAAGCCGGTTTATTTTTAGCGCTGACTTCAAGCCAATCCAAACAGTTTTTCATGACACCGGGAATACTTCCATGATAAAGCGGAGACAACCAAAAATGTATATCTGCCTCAAGAAACAAGGTATTCATAATCTTAACAGCATTGGGTACCCAATTGAGACTCAAATCAAATAAGGGTATTCCGCTATCAGCCAAATTAAAAATAGTATTTTCAACCCCCCTTTGGTTCAGTTGGTCGGAAAAATAGTGTGACAATTTTCCTGATGTAGATTCTTGCCTTCTTTCCAAGGCGCCATTGAATATTAATGCTTTCATTATACTTTCCCTTTTTTAAAAATAACTTTTGGCATACCAACCTCACCATACATCAACGTCTGGACAATAGGAATCAATCGTTCTGTCGCTAACATATAAAGTGACGCCGGAATATTAGGACGGGCCCGTATGACAACTTTTTGCTGCTGAAAATTCGACAAATCTATCGCTTGTAAAGCCTGCATCCATAGGTCTATTTCCAAATCCTCCATCGCCTTAAAATCGTAATACGCTGCAACAGGATGAAGTTTTTCCGCCAGGGCCATATAGACCCAAGGCGGGATAATTGCGTCCACAGAACAGCTAATGGCAACCGCCTTATTTCGAAAAGCAGACCAATCCACCGCCGCCAAAGCTTCTCTGAATTCTTTTTCTTTAACGATTGCTTCCTGATACAACAATGTTTTGATGTCAAAACTTAGGATAGCAAGATCGGTTTTAAAATCAATTAGATCTAAAGCCAATATACCCGTGTTTTCAACTTTATTTATAAACATATCAAACCAAGCCTGCAATCACAGTATCGTATTTTTGTTCAACAACAGACCAATCCAAAAGCGACCAAAATGCATCCAAATAATCGGCTCTTTTATTTTGATATTTCAAATAATAAGCATGCTCCCAAACATCGACCCCCAAAATAGGGAAACCTCTGCCGATCGATTGTGTATCCATCAGCGGATTATCCTGATTGGGAGTAGCTACGATAGCTAAGGCGCCAGAATGTTTTACATAGAGCCAAGACCAGCCCGAACCAAACTGCCCAAGTCCCGCATTTTTGATCTTGGCTTTGAGTTCTTCCAAAGAACCAAAGGCGGCGTTTATCTCATCGGCTAACTTCCCAGTGGGTACCGTTTTTGGATTGGGCGATAAAATTTCCCAAAATAGCGTATGGTTAAAGTGACCGCCACCGTTATTGCGGACTGCTGGGCTATATTTACTTACGCTTGTTAATATATCCAATAGATCGTCAGCTTCGCCTGCTGTTCCTTCCAATGCCTTATTTAGATTGTCAACATAAGCTTGATGATGCTTTTGATGATGAATCGTCATGGTCTCGCGATCAAAATATGGTTCAAGTGCCGCATAGGCATATCCCAACTGGGGTAATTGAAATTTGTGCATAGTTTTATTGTTTTTATGATAAGTCAAAACTAGAGAATCAAACTTAATAAAACAACTAATTAGTTGTTTTATTAAAGTCATAAAAATAAATCAAAAAGGATAAACCTGTGTTTGAAACACATTTTAGAACAAAAAATAAAAACACTACCTTTGCTGATGTTATATAAAACAACTTTTTTATTGTCAAATGCAGAAGAATCCAGCTGATCGAATATTAATGTTATTAAAAATGCGCCGAGAAGCCACTGCAGCTTTGATTGCAACAGAGTTGGCTATAACAAAAGAAGGGGCCCGTAAACATTTATTGAACCTGGCGAATCAAAACCTGATTGTCTCCAATGCCCGGAGCGAAGGGATAGGCCGCCCTTCGACTTATTACAGTCTGTCACCGCAGGGCATGGCACGATTTCCAGATAGTCACGCCGACATTACAGTACAATTGCTGCAGTCGATTAAACAAGTGCTCGGCGAGAATGCTTTGGATCTACTTATCAGTGATCGGGAGTCTAAAGTATATCAAAAATATACTGACGCACTATCGGATATTGAATCCATCGAAAAAAAACTTGAAATTATAGCCGCAAAAAGGACGGCGGAAGGTTATATGGCAGAATGGAAAAAAGAGGCTGACGATTATCTTCTCATTGAAAATCATTGCCCCATATGTGCAGCAGCAACCGAATGTCAGGGATTTTGCCGTTCAGAACTGAATAATTTTCAGCAACTCATCGGTCCGGCATATCGTATATGCAGAACAGAATACATCATCGAAAATGCACCCCGCTGCACCTATCGCATT
The DNA here is from genome assembly GCF_007830445.1 of Sphingobacterium siyangense. Taxonomy (GTDB): domain Bacteria; phylum Bacteroidota; class Bacteroidia; order Sphingobacteriales; family Sphingobacteriaceae; genus Sphingobacterium; species Sphingobacterium siyangense. Next base: position 47,872 of record NZ_VLKR01000025.1, read on the forward strand.
TCAAAGGCGAAATAAAACCCATTTCTAAGGCATTCCTGTACAAATTATTAATATACCAAAAAGTATTTTTTATATTTGCATTAAAAGAACAGGAATTACATGTCAAAAGCAGAACAGACACGACAATATATCATTGAAAAGACTGCGCCCATCTTTAATAAAAAAGGCTACTTTGCAACTTCGCTCTCGGACATCACGACAGCGACTGGTTTAACAAAAGGAAGTATCTACGGTAATTTCAAGGACAAGGATGACCTAGCTACCCATGTCTATACCTATCAGAGCAGAAAAATTTCAGAAGCTGTTAATCAGCAGATTATACAGCAAAAAACATCACTAAAGAAGCTTTTGTCTTTTCTAGATTTCTACAAGGAAAATTTCAAAAATATCGCAGCTTCAGGAGGCTGTCCCATGATGAATGCGGCCGTGGAGGCCGATGATTCGCTATCTTTTTTAACCCCCAAAGTCAGACGTTCTTTTGACCTTTGGAGACAGCGGTTAATTCTAATTCTTGAAGAAGGGGTTGCAAGCGGTGAATTTAAACAGCATATTTCTGCTGAAAATTATGCCATCACCTTTATGGCGATGGTCGAAGGCGGAATCTTGCTTTCCAAGATTTCCGGACGAGGAAAAGATCTTGCCATTGTATTGGATAAAATGAAGGAAATGGTGGATCGGGAGATTAAGGCTTAATTTTTTTACAAAAACAAATACCAATTGGTATATTTATAAGTTTATATTAAAATAAAAAGAGATGAAAAGAGTTGTAATAACTGGCATGGGAACAATTAACCCGCTGGGAGAAAACATAGACATATTTTGGGATAACATTTTGCGAGGCGAAAACCACACAACGCTTATTAGCCGTTTTGATGCTTCGTTGTTTCGAACACAGATTGCAAGTGAAATTAAACACTTTCAACCTGAAAAATACTTAGATAGAAATGAGATTAAACGGAGTGATCTCTTTACGCAATATGCTTTATACAGTGCAGCGCAAGCAATGGAAGATTCGGGACTAGATCTCGATGCTATAGATCCATTTGATATCGGTGTCATCTGGGGTGTTGGCCAGGGCGGTATGGAAACTTTCGAAAAAGAGGTAGAAAGCTACGTAACAGGAGATTATAAACCAAGATTCAGCCCTTTCTTTGTTCCTAGACTTATCGTCAATATGGCTTCAGGCATGATTTCAATGAAGTATGGTTTAAAAGGAATCAATTACACTACCGTATCGGCTTGCGCCACATCCAATACGGCCTTTATGGACGCTTTTAATTACATTCGGCTCGGCAAAGCCAAAGTCTTTATAAGCGGCGGTTCCGAAGCCCCCATTACCCCGGCTTCAGTTGGCGGTTTTTCTGCTATGAAAGCCATGTCGAGCCGGCATGATAGCCCCCAGACTGCAAGCAGACCCTTTGACCGTGATCGTGATGGTTTTGTTATGGGTGAGGGAGCTGGAGCACTTATCTTGGAAGAATATGAACATGCCAAGCAAAGAGGTGCAAAAATTTACGCAGAGCTTGTCGGAGCTTCAATGACCGCAGATGCTTACCATATGACCTCGCCTCATCCCGAAGGGATAGCCGTAGCAAAAGCCATGTCACTGGCTTTGGAGGAGGCTAAAATTAATACCGATGAGCTCGACTATTTAAATCTCCACGCGACTTCAACCCCAGTTGGAGATATCGCCGAACTTAAAGCCGTACAACGAGCTTTTGGAAAGCTAAATAATCCATGGGTCAGTTCTACAAAATCAATGACAGGACATTTACTTGGGGCAGCCGGCGCTATCGAAGCAATCATTGCCATAAAATCCATCAACAATAATGTAATTCCGGCAACAATTAATATCGAAAATATCGATCCCGAAATTCCCGAGGGAATTCACATTGTCGTCAATCAGCCATTAGAAAAAGCTGTTCAAACCGCAATGAGCAATGCTTTTGGTTTCGGTGGGCACAATTCGAGTATCGTTTTCAAAAAGATTTAATTTTTTTTGAAATAACTCTTGACAAAGTGTAATAAACACACTATCTTTGTTGTATCATAATTTAGGTTTATAATTGGTTATTTAAGGTTTTCATTCTCCCCGTTTGAAAACCTTTTTTTATGCCTGTTCAATTCTTGTTATCAGCAAACTAGATTTTTTATTTTTAACCGATACGACAAAACTATTTGGCCCATTTATCCATTTACCAGATATAAATCCGTTGAGGACCTTCATTACCAGATATAAATCCGTTGAGGACCTTCAATAGTGTGTCACTGGTGTTATTTTTCAGAACGGAGTCCGTGTCTTATCTACTATTTAACCCCTTCTTCGAAGATCATTCGAGGCATTTTCGGGCCTTATTCGTACTTAGGAGCAGATAAGAGCGTTTTCTGACAGCCATGCTACTGTCTTATCTCCGAGTATAACTCGGACTCACCACGGACTCATGTCGCACTCACCACGGATACACCCAGACTCTGATACGGAGATGTATCGGAGGAGACACGAAACGATAGCGAAGCAGAGGTCTTGCGTCCATGCCATAATCAGAACATTCAAAATCCCGCCCCTGTCATTGATGACTAAATGAAGCTTGTAGCCAGCCCATTGTAGATTTTCCAACTTCGGCTATTCCTTTAAATACCCTCTATTCGCCTTAATCCGCTTATTCATGCAAACCCTAACCGGTGTAGAATCGAAAGAAATCATAAAAAAACAGCGGGATAACCGAAGTTACCCCGCTGCGTAAAAATAAACATGTGAAACTATTCTTTGCCATTATCTTTAGCCCACCATAACCGCTTACCCCAATTGTAATCCACAGTTCCAGCTGCAGCCGCGTTAACATTCTCTGTATTATACAAATACTCATTATTCGGATACGGCAAACGCCATGGTTGATCGGTGTGTACTTTTTTGAATTTTTGAATTTTCGAAGGATAGTTTGTACTAGGTATACCAGTTCTTCTGTACAGGTTCCAAGCTTCAAAATTTTCTTTAAACAAAGCTACCCACATGTCCCAGTAAATACGGTCTTTAGTATTATCAAATTTACCTGCATCAGCGAGATAAGCCGCGATGTCATCTGTTGCGATATTATTATCTTGCATGGACAGTGTAACCCCTGTTTCATAGGCCGTTTTTGCGGAAATACCAACATTGTATCCGGATAAAGCAGCTTCAGCTAACAGGTAATACGTTTCACAAGCCCTATAGAAAGGTACCGCTCCAGCAGGATCATTGATATAATGATCGCCAATCCAAGAAATCGAGGTTGAAGGAGACGGATTTGTCAATGAACCATTTACAAATCCAACATACTTGCCTTCATTATTTTTTCGGGCGATAGAAGCTATCCTTGGATCTTTGGTCTCAATTAAATGATCAATAAAAATATCAAACATTCCCCAATTATTGATCCGGTTACCGTTGATACCTGATTCATACCAAGGTTCCATATAGGGTAAAGTACCAGGGAAAAACATCTGGCAGTTTTCTGCGTTTGTCTCAATAATAGGATATTTCTCTTTATTCTTGGCAATTTCCTCAATAGTCGATTTTGCCAATGCAGGCGCAACAGAAGAAATCCGCATTGCCATCCGTAAGCGCAACGCGTTACAGAATTTTTGCCACCTTAACATTTGCTCCTTTATATCCGCACTTCCACTATTGGTTTTTCCATAGATCACATCATAATCCCCCATTTCATCCGTACCTATCCCTGCCGCCATTTCATCCGCAATTGATTTAAGATCGGCCAATACAGCAGGGAAAATATCTTCCTGTTTATCATATTTAGCTTTCAAGATGGAGCCGTCCTCTGGACGCCCTTGAAATGCTTCTGAGTAAGGAATATCTCCCCAACCATCCAATAAATAAGACCACATATAATTATTCCATATCCTGGCAACAATCCGAATATTTTTGTAACTCTCTGCTGCACCATCTGTTTTCTTCAATAAATCCTTCATCTGAGTGATATTGTAGTAACAAGCAGCCCAGCGATTACCATAGGTATTATTCGAAGGAATTAATCCCCCCAAATTGTCTGGATATTGAATTTTAACAATATAACCTGCAAATGTACCATACCCGTCAACGTCACCACCAAATTGGTCTCCGGCATAACGCATGACATTTACTAACATGTTTTGCGGAGGGACATCTGACAATGCATCTGGATCGGTATTAATTTTTTCAAAATTTTTAGTACATCCCGACACCAATAAGGCGGCTAGAATTGGTGTATATTTAAGTTTTTTAATCAAAGTATTCATAAGTGTAAAATTATTTTTATTACGTTTTAAACCTAATAAAGAAATTAAAATGTAAAACCAAGTTTAAGACCTATACTTCTTGAATTAGGAACAGTCGCTTGTTCAAATCCTACTCCTCTTGAATCACTCGAAACACCACCTGCTTCTGGATCCAAACGCATAGTATTAGATTTATGAACCCATAACAAAGCTAAATTAGTTCCCGTAATAGAAATATTGGCACGTTTTATTCCTTTTATCTTACTATACAAGTGTTTAGGCAAGTTATACGAAACATAAGCTTCTCTCAATTTCAAGAAAGAACCGTCGAAAACATACATTTCAGAAATACCGCCGTTTTCGTACCAGTCTTGTGCACTAGTTTCAATCGTATTTTCAACCCAGCCATCTTTTCCGTCCGACATTGCGAATCTTTCATTTGTCATTACATCCTTACCAGCTACAATTGCACGTTCGCGAATGCCATTCGCTGCTGTAATTTCTGCAATACCTGTCGTATAACCATGGGCCATAGTTTGCGACCACACATCACCACCTTTTCTAAAGTCGAGCATAAATCCAAACCTGAAATCCTTGATAGTAAAATCGTTGCGCATAGAGGCTAAGAAATCGGGTACAGCTTGACCAATATCCTGACCATCCAATGGTGTAGAAACCAAACCATTATTACCGACTTTTATTGCTCCCTTCATTGGACCATCTTCTACACGATCAAAACCAGAGCCAACTAAAGTTCCCCAAGGCTTACCAACGGATGCCATATTGGAAATACCCCAAGTCCAGCCAAGTCTGTAATCTTCTAAGCCCAATTGCGGATAAAGTTCAACGACCTTATTCTTATCTCTTGAGAAGTTAATGGTCGTTGTCCAATTTAGCCCATCTCCTCTTTTTAGAATGTCGCCTCTTAATTGCAATTCAACACCTTTGCTTTTAATTTCACCAGCATTTAGGAATATAGAACTAAAACCAACCACATTCGATGTTGCCACCTGAAGCAATTGTTTTTTGTTGGTTTTATTATAGTAGGTAAAATCCACATGTAGGCGATCTTTGAATAAACCTAACTCAGTTCCGATTTCGTATGAGGTAATTGCTTCGGGTTCTAAGCCCTCAATTGCATACGTCATACTCTTATACATCTGAGCTAAATTATTATAGGAATCTGTCTGTGCATAGTAGTAATTTCCGTTTTGATACGGACGAGTTGCATTACCTACCTTAACAATGTTGAACCTCAATTTCCAAAAATTTAAATAATCACTTTTTAATCCTTCAAAACTAGCCGTAGGCAACCAACTTAAACTTGCTGAAGGATAAAAAAATGATTTTTTCAGCGTTGAAGACCAATCATTCCGCGCGGTTAAATCTAAATATAACTCGTCTCGCCAACCTAAATTGGCTTGTGCATAGACAGAGTTTGATCGACCTTTAGAATGATCCATTAAAGTATAGGCATCTCCAATTTTATTACTGATCGTATAGACCCCTAGTACATTCAACCCTCTGGCTCCTAACGTGTTTGTTTCAAACTGATAATCCCGATAATTTGCACCCAAAATCCCTGTCAAGCTCAGTTCTCCAAATTGTTTATTGAAGTTTGCAATAAAATCTGCATTGAATTCGGAATTACTATTCTTCATTTCATCGAATTTTCCATTCCTGTTGTCGAAATTAAAATAGGTTGTCTCAAAAGTATGCGTATTATAATAATCCAATCCCACCCGACCTTCAAATCTCAAAAAATCAAAAGGTTGATAATACAATGAAGTTTTCCCAAAAATACGATTCATTTTGAGAGCATTTTGAGACTCATGCATGGTATAAAATGGATTCATATGATAGGCGGAATTCCAGTTGTAGTACGTATAATTTCCGGCCTCATCACGCTGATCCCAATTATTTTTCAGATCTTGCATATCTACCTGACGGCCGAACCAGATCAACCCATTCATCGGATTAGCACTATCGTAACCTTGCATTACGAGATTATTACTTTCAGTACGTGTGAAATTACTCATAATGTCATAAGAAAATTTATCGCTTAACTTATATTCATTATTTAACTGGGCTGTATATTTCTTTTGATCTGTATTGGGTACCGTCCCGCGCTGATCTCTAAAGGAAATGGACGCCCGGGTAGAAGACTTATCTGTTTTAGAAAGTAAAGAAATATTATGATTTTGAGAAAAGCCTGTTTGAAAAAATTGCTTGACATTATTTTTATGGGAATTCCATGGAGTTGCTTGGCGTACACCGTTAACTTCAGGGCTATTAAATTGTGGAATCATTAACCCAATATCCATTCTAGGCCCCCAAGATTCATCAATATTATCGTTGACACCAAATTCTCCTGTACCATCTACATAACTAAAAGAATTCTTAACTACATAATCCTGATAAGATTCTCCTCCTCCTAAAGTATTGTAACTATATTCATCTCCTCTTGACCCTTGACCATATAAATTTTGATACTTTGGTAAATTGACTACTCTATCAATAGAAAAATTACCATCGTACGAAATTTGTACGCCATTGGCAGCGCGTTTGCCTGATTTGGTAGTAATCATAATAACACCAGCGCCTGCTCGCATACCGTAAAGTGCGGCTGCTCCACCTTTCAAGATATTTAAGCTTTCAATATCATCTGGATTAATGTCATTCAAGCCCGACCCATAGTCAACCCCTGAATAAGTATTATCTCCCGAACGTTGTGCTTCATTTGTAATGGGAATACCATCTACGACAATCAAGGGTTGTTGATCTTTCTGTAACGAAGAATTACCTCGGATGGAAATACGAGCTGAAGAACCTATTGCACCCCCAAATTGATTAACTTGAACTCCAGCAGCTTTACCAGCCAATGCGCCCGTTAAGCTATGTTGCCCAGCATCTGTCAATTCACTCGCCTTAATTTCCTGCGTGGCATAACCTAAAGATTTCTTATCTCTAGTAATTCCCATCGCAGTTACCACAACTTCGTCCAAATTGCGCTCATCAGTCGTTAATGTGACCTGAAGTGAAGTCTGATTGGTCAAATTTACTACTTTACGGTCATAACCCACTGCTGACACACTTAATGTCCCCGCCTGCTTATAGTTAATCGTAAATTCACCATTTTGTCCACTTTGGGTTGCTGTTCCATCTCTTAGCGTGATTGTAACTCCAGGGATAGGTTTCCCGTCTTGGTCGATCACCTTCCCCTTCAAAACTGTCTGTGCGTATACTGCCGAGCTTACCAAGAAGGTAGCAGCTAGCATAGCGATACTTTTTCTGTTCATAAGTTTAGTTTCAGATGTATTAGTTTATAGTGCTTTTTGTAATAACTAAGTTATAAGTACTTGATTGGCATTGATAACTAAATTTTAACAAGTATTGCCCAGTTATTAACCCAAAGTGTTAAATAGCTAAATTTAACCCAACCAATCACAACATAAAAAACTCTTACACGAGTACATCTTCACAACAATAGCCTACCTATCCACTCCCCACACACCGATTTACAAGTAAAACCACAGAAACATATTAATCTAATTTATTTTACTACATTTTTTGGTAATTTTATTGGAAAAAGCTTTAAAAAACCAAAATAAAAACCAAAAAAAAGAGAATTACCTACATTTTTCACAAGATATTTCAAAAAAAACTTAAGATAAATAGCTTTTAAAAAAGTTTAGGCACATAGGAAAGAAAAAAGACATCTAAATAAAAAAGAATAAAATTCTGCCAAGAATTGCCATATGCGTTCCATTCTTAGCAGAATTTTACTTTCGAATTCATATATTTAAAAGTCTAGCCAAGCCAACCGAGCCGCTAGCGAGATTAATTAAGAAATCTAGACTTATTTACTCGTATTCCTTATTCCGGTACAATCTAATTCTCCATTGGAATTTCTTGAACTAAATAACAGAATAGAGTGTTTGTTTATATTGCTGCACATATTCCTTTGGATTGCAGCCCACAATTTGCTTAAAAACTCGGTTAAAATTAGTAATACTATTAAAGCCGCTGTTGTATGCAATAAACGAAACACTGTCTAGGTGTTCTTCGTTTAGTTGATTACAAACTTCTTTGACTCTTATCCGGTTAAGATAGGTCACAAAAGTAACACCACAATGCTTTTTAAAATATCGACAAAATGCCTGCGGAGTAAGATTTGCATGGTCAGCAACATCTTCCAGCGTAATTTCGTCTTTAAAGTGCTCCTTAATATAATTGCAGATGAAATTAATGCGATTTGATCCGTGCATCGTATCAAAGGCAACTTCTACCCGTTCGTTACAAAGTGCTTCCGCCTCCCGTGAAATATTTGCCAATGCTCGTAATAAATAGAAAAAGTGCATTAACTTATCCATCTGATCAGCTGACTTCAATTGACAAACCCGTTCCGATATCTGCTCAAAATACGTTTCCGGCACCTTAAATCCTCTAGAGTTATTATAGATAAATTGATTCAGCGATTCAAATTCATCCAAAGAAAATAGTGATTTCAGTTTACCATTGGGATCAAAAAAGATAGAAACAGAACGTGATTCATTGGAAAGACCATCTTGGGACGCAGACTTAAAAACATGTGGTTGATTCGCACCTAAAAAGAATATATCATTTTCCTTAAAGGGATGGAGCGTATCTTCAACAATCAAAATTCCACTACCCTTTTTTATCCACATTAACTGAGCCTCCTGATGACGATGAAAATAGGGATAGAAAGCTTCCAAAACATCTTCTTGCACAGTTAAACTTTGCCCTCGGGTTGTCGGCACGTTAAATTGAAGCGTTTTCATAGTTTATTTAGTTTTATGTTTACTGTTTAGTAATATAAATATAACAACTACAATGGAAGATTACTTCTTGCAAACAAAACATAAAAATACTATACCAAAATATGTTTAGAATCCGACAATATTTAATAATCCCTAAGAAATACGCAAACCAAAACAGATAATTTACACCAAAAATTCATCAGCATAAAAAAAATGGGTTAAAATACAATTAGACTTTGATAAATTGTGCAAATTATTATTCAACAGAAAGGCTGAACTTTATTTAATTTCGTTGTTTGACCTTTTTAGAGACAAAATGGCGAGCATATTCATTTGTAACAACAGCAAACACCGCACTATCAAAGATAGACCTTTAAATAAATGATTTTGACATGCATAAATTTTACGATATTCGTATTGGACAATAAACCGCTAGGTAGACAATTCTACTTCAAGCCGAAGCAGATTACAAACAATTCATGATTTTAGCACAACAGACACAGTACCTCCTTTAATTCCCAAAACTTATGTTCAAAAAAGAAATATATCTTAATCGCCGAAATAATCTATTATCAAAGATCACGACTGGCAAAATTCTTTTGCTAGGCAGCATTGAAAATCCGATCAATTTTGAGCACAATACCTATCCCTTCCGTCAAGACAGTAGCTTTTTATATTATATCGGTATCAAAAGCCCACGTTTGGCGGCTGTATTGGACACTGAAAAAAACGAGACCATACTATTTGGTGATGAAATGACCATTGACGATATTGTGTGGATGGGCCAACAGCAGACTTTAGCTGAAAAGGCTGACCTTTCCGGTATCAGCAAAATCCTGCCTTTCAATCAACTCTTTGACTATCTTAACAAAGGAAAACAGGAAGATGTTCACTACCTTCCTCCTTATCAGTCGCATAATAAGTTATTACTTGAGCAGCTAACCGGCCGTTCCGCAAATCAGCTCCAGCCCTCTGTGGCTTTGATTAAAGCTGTCGTTGCCCAGAGAAGTATCAAAACGGCAGAAGAAATTATCGAATTAGAGAAAGCCGTAGATATTGCTGTTGATATGCACCGCATTGCTATGCGAATGACAAAACCTGATCGTTACGAATATCAGATCAGCAATGCCATGCAACATTTTGCGCAAGATCAGGGAACGTCCTTCTCCTATCCTCCGATAGTCACAAAACGGGGTGAAATTCTGCACAATCATATGCAATTTCACCAGCTTTATGAAGGTGATCTCCTGCTCAATGATTCGGGCGTAGAAACGGCCATGGGCTATGCTTCGGACCTGACCAGAACCTTTCCCGTAGGAAAACGTTTTACGGCTTTACAAGAGGAAATTTACCAGATTGTCTTACATGCGTTTAAATCTGCAGAGCAGCTGCTGACATTCGGAATACGTTTTAAAGAAATACATTTAAAAGCCTGTGAAGCGCTTGTAGACGGACTTATACAAACCGGATTCATGAAAGGCAACGCACAAGATGCGGTCATGAATCACGCGCATGCGCTTTTCTTTCAATGCGGACTAGGCCATATGCTCGGTCTTGATGTGCATGATATGGAGGATCTTGGTGAACAATATGTTGGCTATACTGAAGCTGAGCCAAAAGATACCAAGACTTTTGGAATCAAATCGCTGCGGCTAGGTAAGAAATTGGAGGCTGGCAACGTGCTAACCGTTGAACCCGGCATCTATATTATTCCTGAATTAACGCAGCTTTGGGAACAGCAAAATTTACACAGGGACTTTATCAATTATGATTTCTTAAAAAAACATCTCGATTTCGGCGGGATTCGTATTGAAGATAATTATCTTATTGAAACAGATGGATACCGTCGTTTAGGAAAATACCTTGAACGCGAGATTCAGGAGATCTATCAACTCAAAGACAATCCAATTGATTAATTAACGAACAACTCACATAATGATAAACCCAAAAAGTAAACTTAAATTCTTTTGGGGTCAACTCAAACAGATAAACAAATGAACAGCATTAAACAGTCGATCTTTATTATTCTAATACTGATTTTTCAGGTTCCAGCTTCCCTTTTTCCGCAGCGACTCTGGACAGATCATGGTGATCAATATTATGAATTTTCCGACAAGGGAATAGAAATGGTCAACCCCAAAAATGGGGTGCGCTCCATCTTCCTTTCACAGCAATCGCTTATTCCGAAAGGAGCAACAGCAGCCTTGAAAGTCGAAAATTTTTCCATTTCCAAAAACAAGGAGCTTATTTTGATCTATACCAATAGCAAAAGAGTATGGCGCGAGAATACAAGAGGCGATTATTGGGTTTACAACAAAAAGACCAATCAGCTGCAGCAACTAGGCCAAAAATTCCCGGCCTCACAACTGATGTTTGCGAAGTTTAACCCGCAAGCAGATAAGGTCGCCTACGTCAATAAAGCCGACCATAATGTTTACGTGGAAGATCTCGCCAGTGGCAGCATCGTTTCCGTTACCAAAGATGGAACAGACCGTTTAATCAATGGTACTTTCGATTGGGTTTACGAGGAAGAATTTGGATGTAAAGATGGTTTCCGCTGGTCGCCCGACGGTGCTTCCATTGCTTATTGGAAGCTTGATGCCCGCAACATCCGTAATTTTCTGATGATCAACAATACGGATAGCCTCTACTCCTATACCATTCCCGTGGAGTATCCTAAAGTTGGACAATCGCCGAGTGCCTGTTCGATATGGACCTATGAAATCGCCACTGGAAAAAATACCATGCTGAATATCCCGGGAGATCCCAACCAGCACTATATTCCCCGCATGGAATGGTGTCTTGATAGCAAGCAGGTTATCCTAGAGCAGCTCAACAGAAAACAAAATGAGAGCAAAATCTATACCGTAGCTCTCTCCGATAATAAAGCGCAAAACATACATCAGGAGCAAAGCGACTCGTGGATTGATATCAAAGCACGATGGAACAACAACGATCCTTCGGGATGGGACTGGGTTCAAGGTGGCAAGGCCTTTATCTGGGTCTCGGAAAAGGACGGCTGGCGCAAAATCTATCAGATTGATTTATCGGGCAACGAGAAGCTGGTTATGAAAGCGGACTATGATATGATCAATCTTGACTTTTTCGATCCGAAAAATGAAACGATTTATTTTACCGCCTCTCCAAGCAATGCAACGCAGAAGTATCTGTATAGTGTATCGACGAAAGGCGGAGTTCCAAAAAGACTGACCCCGGCCTCATACGAAGGCACCTGCGATTATGATATTTCAAAAGACGGTAAAATTGCCATCTTCAGCTTTAGCAACCGGGCTACATTAAAACACAATGCCGTTATTGAGTTACCGACACACAAAATACTCGTAGACTTTGATTTTAAACGTGAAAAAAAAGTCAGCGATGGTATTGCCGAGTTTTTTAAAGTTAAAACAACGGACGGTATTGAGTTAGACGGCTGGATGGTAAAACCACTTGATTTCGATCCCAATAAAAGGTATCCTGTCGTCTTTATGGTCTACGGCGAACCAGCATCACAAACTGTATTAGACAATTTCGGTGCAGGCTATAACAGTTTATATAAAGGAAATATGGCGCAGGATGGCTACATTTATATTTCTTTGGATAATCGCGGAACTCCTGCTCCTAAAGGCAGTTTGTGGCGAAAAAGCATCTACCGCAATATCGGGCAGCTCAATATTCGCGACCAGGCTTTGGCAACACAAGAAATCCTGAAATGGCCTTTTGTCGACAATTCACGTGTGGCCGTCTGGGGCTGGAGCGGTGGCGGATCAAGCACGCTGAACCTACTGGGACAATATCCTCAAATCTATAAAACGGGTATCGCCATTGCAGCTGTAGCAAATCAGCTCCTTTACGACAACGTATATCAAGAACGCTACATGGGCCTCCCCCAAGAAAATCTTGCAGACTTTGAAAACGGCTCTCCGCTGAAATATGCAAAAAACATCAAAGGTAATTTACTCTATATCCATGGAACCGGAGACGACAATGTGCATTATCAAAATGCAGAAGTCCTGATCAATGAACTGATCAAAAATAACGTGCAGTTCCAGTTGATGTCTTACCCCAACCGCAGCCATTCGATCAGCGAGGGACAAGGTACACATGAACATTTAAAAACATTATTTACAAACTATCTAAAATTACATTGCCCTCCGGGTGGAAGATAGACCGAATAGTTATCATTTACAGATGAAAAGAATACTATTATATGCATTGGGAACCTGCGGTCTACTGACCGCAGGCATACAGCAATCAGCGGCCCAGCTGATGAAAGAAAAAAATGAATTCACAAGAGCGGATTCACTGCGCGGATACCTGTCACCGCTGCGAACCTGCTACGATATCCAATACTACCATTTGGATGTTAAGGTAGATATAGACAATAAGTTTATTTCGGGTTCAAACCTTTTCCGTTTCAAGGCCACAACTGATTTTAATCGCCTGCAATTTGATCTTTTTGCAAATCTCAACGTAGACAAAGTCGTATATAAGGGGAAAGAACTTTCCTTTACCAGAGAACACAATGCTGTCTTTGTCGAATTTCCTGCGACTATCAAGAAAGGAATACAGGAAGAGTTTACGGTATATTACGAAGGCCATCCTACAGAAGCGGTCAAAGCTCCCTGGGACGGCGGCTTTGACTGGAAAAAAGATAGCAATGGAAAGCCATGGGTGGCCACGGCCTGCCAGGGTATGGGTGCGAGTGTCTGGTGGCCAAACAAAGACCATCAATCCGATGAAGTGGATAGTATGCTGATTTCCATCGCTGTCCCGAAAGAGGTGATGAATGTTTCCAATGGACGTTTGGTCAAGGTAGAAAAGATGAAGGATGGTTACACCAAATACCACTGGAAAGTTGCCAATCCGATCAACAACTATAATGTCGCCATCAACATCGGCGACTACGTTCATTTTAAGGAAAAATACAAAGGTGAAAAAGGGCCATTGGATATAGACTACTATATTTTGCGCGAAAACGATACGGCAGAAAAAAAAGCCCATCTTCAGAAAAACGCCAACCAGACCTTAGAAGCCTTTGAACATTGGTTTGGTCCATACCCATTCTATGAAGATGGCTATAAACTTGTTGAAACCTACCATACCGGCATGGAACACCAGAGTGCCATTGCCTATGGTAACCATTACCAGAATGGCTATCGCGGCGGGGATGCGTCGGGAACCGGCTGGGGACATAAATGGGATTTTATTGTGGTCCACGAATCTGGTCACGAATGGTTTGGCAACAATATTACTTCAGCTGATCTAGCCGATATGTGGATTCACGAAAGCTTCACTAATTATTCCGAAGGCTTATTTATCGACTATTTCTATGGTAAGGAAGCCAGCCAGGCTTACGCCCATGGTATCCGGAGCGGGATCCAAAATGATAGCCCCATCCAGGGCCCTTACCATGTAAATAAAGAGGGATCTGGGGATATGTATCCCAAAGGCGGTGTTATGCTTAACATGATCCGTACGATGATCGACAATGATGAAAAGTGGCGGAATATTCTGCGGGGATTAAACAGCAAGTTTTATCACCAACAAGTCGATTATACTGATGTTGTCAACTACGTAAGCCAGCAGTCCGGCCTAGACCTGCTGAAAGTGTTTGAACAGTATGTAAAGCATACTGCCATTCCTACACTGGAAATCAAACAAGATCCTTCAGGCAGAATATTGGGCCGCTGGATCAGCGAAGTCAAAGGCTTCCATATGCCCATACATATTGGCGTAAAAGGTCAAAAAAGAGAACTTATCCAGTTGGACCAACATTTCAGACCGATTAAAGTAGCCGGTTTAACGAAAGAGAATATCGATATTGATACGTTTAACTATTATGTCGGCGTATTGTTCGAATAAAAACAGCTTCAACGTTACCAACATGAAATAAACACAGCGCCCCAGAAAGTTAGCTACTTTCCGGGGCGCTGTGTTTTTGAACCACTCTTATCGCTTCATACCTATTCCCAATTGAAATAAAACCTTCATGACTTCGCAGACACCAACAGCAATAAAAGCATACCGAAGGTCCTTTCTGGCCAATAAGATCAGACTCGTCAAAAAAAGCAGGAAATAGGCCTGCATTAGCGGATTATTGTTCTAATGAAAGATCAATACTGATTCCAGGCAGGCGGATCTACGCCAAGAAGATGTTTTACAAAATAGTCCCTTCTTTTTCGTTCACCATAATCTCCCCCGGAAGAATGCCCCATTCCAGGAACCATGATAAAATCATGATTCTTACGCGCTTTAATCAAAGCATCAACCAATTGGAAAGTGGATGAAGGATCCACATTATCATCAAGTTCTCCAACAATCAGCAAAAGATTTCCTTCCAGCTTAGCGGCATTTTCAATATTAGAGCTAGCCGCATATTCAGGACCTACAGGCCAGCCCATCCATTGCTCGTTCCACCATATTTTATCCATTCGGTTATCGTGACAACCACAGGAGGAAACGCCAACTTTGTAAAACTCGGGATGGAATAACAGCGCTCCGGTTGAACTTTGCCCCCCGGCAGATGTGCCATAGATCCCTACCCTGCCGATATCCATGTATTTATATTGTTTTGACGCGGCCTGCATCCAGGCAATTCGATCCGGAAAGCCCGCATCTTTCAGGTTTTTCCAACAGACATCATGGAAAGCCTTCGAACGATTTGAGGTCCCCATCCCGTCGATCTGCACCACAATAAAGCCCAATTCAGCGAGTTCGTACATCCCGCTCGGGTTGCTGTAAAATGATTTTGGTACGAAAGAACTATGCGGTCCCGCATAAATGTATTCGATGACAGGATAGCTTTTAGCAGGATCAAAATTCGTCGGCCGAATAATAATCCCCCAGATATCCGTTGCGCCATCACGTCCCTTAGCTTTAAAAACCTCCGGTGCACGCCACCCTGCAGCTTCGAGCAGACTACTGTTTGTTTTCTCCAGCTCCATGATAAGACGGCCATTTTTGTCGCGCAATACTGAAATTGGCGGCTGATCGACCCGGGAATACGTATCCACAAACTGCGAATAGTCTTTATTGAAAAAAGCTTGATGATTTGCATTTTCTTCGGTCAGCAGTTTTAAGCCCTTTCCGTCTAAACCGATAGCGTAATAGTGGACCAAATAGGGATCTTCTGCAGCATTCACTCCGCTGCCTTCGAAAATAACCGTTCGTTTTTCAGCATCAACATGCACAATTTTCCGAACAACCCAGTTTCCTTTCGTTATCTGGTTCTTTACTTTACCAGTAATTCCATCATAGAGATACAGGTGGTTCCATCCATCACGCTCAGAGGCCCATACAATCTCCTTTCCATCGGCCAGATCCTCACGGTATTTCTTGCCGCTATAATCAATAAAGGTCTTATTCTGCTCTTGAATCAGAAAACTCGAGGTACCGCTATTTGCATCCATCTGCATGACGCCATAGACTTGATGCCCCCGTTTGTTATACTCGAAGGTAAATGCTCTGCTGTCATCGCGCCAGGAAAGATCCGAAAGGTAAAATTGATTTGGTATGAGTGTAGCATCAAACACCGATAGTCGGTCTTTTTCAAGATCATATAAAATGGGTAGTTTTTGCGCAAGCTCATCTCCGGGCTTCACGTAATCGCGTGTCTGAATTTTAGGCTGCAGCTGATCTTTAGGAGAAGATTCAATAAGCGTCAGTTGCCTGATCTCTATTTTTTGAGTTTTTACTGTAGCCAGCTTACGACTATCTGGTGCCCATTGAATATCATTGCTATAATAATTTGCCGTGTTGCCATCAAAGGTAATTTGTCGGGCCTCGTTTGTATTTCCCTTTTTTGCCAGGAATACATTATTATTGCGGATAAATGCCACATATTTTTTATCTGGAGATTCGACTTCCCTATAGGCATTTCCCTGCTTACGCTGCCCCCAATATCGCATATTTCGTTCTTTATTTCCACTTGCAGCGCCCTGGCTCAATTGCGAGGAACGACGGTTCCAGATCCACAGGTAGCCCGCGATATCGAGCGATACTTGATCCTCATCCAGCAATTTTATCTGATCATTGGAAATAACACGATTTTCGATTTTCCGCCCCAGCTTTTCATCCACTAACGAAAATACGTTCGTCAGATCAAACAGCTGTTCTTTTGTTTTTGCCTGGGGATTGACCAAAATATACTCTTTTCCCTGCAACGTATTTCGATCATACCAAAAGAGATCCCCCTTATCATTCCAATAAAACTGGCCGGGCAGATTTTCAATTTTGTTGGTCAATTGTTTTTTTAAGTTTTGTGCACGCGTATAATCTGCCACAGTTCCTTGACCAAACAGAAACTGTGCAGACAACAACAAAACCGCTGTACTAAGAAACTTCATACTTTCTTCGCTTAGGATTGATTAAATAATAGATCGGGATTCCCAATAGTGCAATGATAATGCCCGGCCAGGTATAATTGGGTTTGAAAATGACCATCAACCCAATAAAGGCAAGTCCCATCAGAATATAAAGAATGGGAAGAAAAGGATAGCCAAATGCTTTATAGGGTCTGTTCAAATCTGGACGTGTGATACGGAGACGAATAATACCCGCAATCGCGAGTACATAAAATATAACGACCACACAGGTAATCATGTCCAATAAATCACCATATTTTCCGCTTAAACACCATATTGACGCAGCGACACATTGTATCCAGAGTGCCCAGGCAGGTACCGCATGCGCATTGAGCTTACCTGCCCTTTTAAAAAACAAACCATCTTTGGCCATAGAATAATACACCCTCGCTCCTGCCAGGATAATCCCATTATTACAGCCAAAAGTGCTGATCATGATCATAATCGCTATAATAGTTATCCCAAATGGGCCAAAAACTTCTTGAGCGACACTCATGGCTACACGATCTTTTGGTGCATTGACCATAGCTTCCAAAGGCAATATGCCGGTGTACATCAAATTAGTCAGAAGATAGATTACGGTAACCAGTAAAGTCCCTAATGCAAGACTCAAGCCGATATTACGTTGTGGATTTTTAATTTCGCCGGCTACTGCGGAAGATGAGTGCCAGGAATCGCTGCTGAAGAGCGCACCGACCATAGCCGCAGAAAAAGCGCCCATTGCTGAAAATCCATCATAAGATGCGTACGTTCCATCCGTATTTAAACGGCGCATTGACCAAAGTGATATATTGTCCCAGTTCCAAGCCCAAACTTCATGTTTCAAAGCCAGGAAGCCAAAGAGCAACAAGAGCAACAGGCTCCCGATCTTGATCAATGTGATGGATGTCTGTACGCGCTTTCCGCTATTTACGCCTCTTGAATTAATATAGGTTAATACAATAATGACGGTAATTGCCAGCAGCTGCGCTGCCGATACCCGATAATCTGACCATTCTAGCAGGTAAACATCTTCATCCATAAAGGGGAAGAGATAGGCTGTAAATTTCGCAAAAGCTACCCCCACAGCAGCTATTGTCGCAGTTTGTATAACGGCAAAAAATGTCCAGCCAAATACAAAACTCAATACCGGCCCATAAGCCTCCCGAAGGTAGATGTATTGCCCTCCTGCCTTTGGAAACATCGCACTCAATTCACCATAGCTCAACGCTGCAGTCAATGTCATAAAACCACATATCAGCCATACCACCATCATCCAGCCCGCAGACCCCGTGTTACGAGCGATATCCGCAGATACAATAAAAATCCCAGAGCCGATCATACTTCCAACCACCAGCATAGTAGCATCCAGCAACCCGAGGGACTTTTGAAAAGTTTGTTTCGACTCACTCATAAACACCTAGTTATTAAAATGATAAAACTTCCAGTTTGTCTCGTAATCGGGCTTTAACTTCTCGCCCTTGATAATCGCTCTCAACATTTCCATCGGTAGATAATTTTCTTTGATCACACGGTCATGGAATTCCACAAATGACATTTTCCCTTGATCTACGACCTCCTCTTTGATACGCATCAATTGCAAGCCGCCTACGAGATAGGCCAACTGATATAAAGGATCATAGGAACCTTCAAACGATCTCTTTACTTCACCATGCGCATTAGCCGACTCAAATCCCACGCGGTTTACCAGATAATCGATGCATTGCTGCGGCGTCCACTCACCTAAATGAAATTTGATACTAAAGGTTATTCTTGCACAGCGGTGCATGCGCCAAAATAACATCCCGATTCGCTCCTCTGGAGTTTTTGCAAATCCCTTGCTATACAGCAGCAGTTCCCAGTACAGTGTCCATCCTTCCGTCCAAAATGGCGTGTTAAATGCCTCTTCGCGGTAAGGCTTGTAACGCCTATTCATAAAATATTGCAGATGATGACCGGGAATCAATTCATGCTGGACTGTGCCTCGGGAGAAATAAGGATTATTGCCACGCATACTCATCAATTTCGCCTGCTGATCCATCGTGTTTGTCGGATAGGATATGCTAATTTCCCGTCCGCCTGTAAAAAAGGGATTGACCCGCTGCCGTTCAGGTGTCATCATGATCATACCCCAAGTCTCGTCTGCCAGCTCAGGAATATTCATGAGTTTATTTTGTTCAATAAATTGCTGCGCATCGTTATACAATCTCAAGATGAGCTCCGGCTGTTGTCCAATGGGTACGTAGGAGTTTTTAACCTTTTCCTGTGCAGCCCGCCAATCATCGCCGAACCCCATTTCACGGCTCGCTTTCAATAACTCGGCCTCACACCATTTAAACTCCTGATCGGCCAATTTTAAAAGATCGGCAGCGGTATAACTGATCATTTCTGCTTTGAGTCTTCTGTTTATCTCTTTTTCCCCAATAGGCCAACCAGCAATCTGACTACCGTCATCAAACACTTTCCAATCACTTTTTGCAGCCAATTTCTCCTTATAATCCGAGAGCTTGCCTTTCACCTGCTGAAATATAGCCGGTACCCACCAGCTAAATTCAGGGTCGTATCCATTATAAAAATCGAAGGTGCTGGTGATCCTTAAGTCCAGTGAATTTAATAAGGTAACCAGAAAGTTGACATCTGAATAAGGAATATTGGTCTTTTCCTGTAGAGCAGCTATTGACCGATCGATTTCACCAGCAACCAGCGTCAGCTCTTTCGCGACATCTTCTCCTGCCAGACGCTTCCCCCTACGGCGTTCCTTTTCAAGTGCAAAAATTCGCTGTGCGAAAGGTAAATACACAGATAACCGGTTGTAATTCGACTCATCTTCTTTCAATGAAAGGAGATCACTTTTTAGTTTGCGCTTCAGTAAGATAAAATCTACCTGCCCCGATGTTTCGAGTTCTTCATAGGGGAACTTGTCCAGCTTGTTCAAATATTCGTTATCCAAACGTTGAAGACGTGCTAACTGTTCGGGCGAAGCGGCAGCCCGCTGATTGCCCCAGCCTTTGGGCATAGGGCCATAAAAATAGTTGATCGCCTCAACATCATGCCCATATTGTACAATATAAGGCTCTATAGGAGTTGTATGGTCGTATAATTTCATCTTTTGTGCATGCATGGGGACCGGGAATAGAAAGAGCAGTCCATAAAACAATGTTTTGGGGGCTATAAAAGAAAAAGAACGATTCATAATTCGGGTGTTGGTTTATATCATAATTTTATCAGTCGAAACGATCAGGTCTAAAACCAGTGATTTCAGACTCTATTTTCTGTCCTGCCAATAAATCTGCAACAACTTTCCCATAGGCAGGGCCCAAGCTCAAGCCCATCATACCACCCCCACCGGCAACTAGGACATTATCAAATTTTTTCAATCTTCCCAGATAGGGCAATCCGTCAGGCGAGCAGGGTCTGTAACCATACCATATTTTTTCGCTTGGGTAATCGACCTTCAATTCCGGATAATATTTAGGAATGGATTCTACAATTCCGCGGACACGGTTTTCATAAATTTTGTCATTTGCTGGTCCCAATTCCATCGTACCGCTGAATCGGATCTGGCCATTCATGGGGGTTACAGCAACACGAGCCTCCAGTAATAATGCCGCATGATTCAATGTATTCTCTTTCTCGGGCTGATACATAAAAGAATACCCTTTTCCTGGCATAAGCGGTGTATTTACGTGCAACTTTGATGTCAGCTGCGGTAAATAAGCGCCACCAGTCAAGACAAAAGCATCCGCCTGAAAACTTCCTTTGTTGCTGATCGCCTCTTTCACCTTATTTCCGGCTGTTATAAATTTACTGACCTCTGTTTCTTCGAAAAAAGCGACCCCTGCGGCTTTCAAATATTGAATCAATTGCCGCATTAACTTTGGTGGGTATAATTTTCCATCACAGCGATAAAGTATAGCACCTAAAACATCCAGCTTCAGATTAGGCTCCAGTTCTTGAACGGCATTTCCCTCTAGAATATCGACATCAAGTCCAAGATCCTGAGCACGATGAGCCAATTCAATTTCTTCATGCTTCATTTCCTTAGATTTATACATCATCAGGATCCCGTTCTGCTTCAGTTCAAAATCAAACCCTTCCTCCTGCGCCAATTCATCATATAATCTGCTGCTGTAGAGATTCAAATCACGTATTGCAGTCG
Source organism: Sphingobacterium siyangense (assembly GCF_007830445.1). Classification (GTDB taxonomy): domain Bacteria; phylum Bacteroidota; class Bacteroidia; order Sphingobacteriales; family Sphingobacteriaceae; genus Sphingobacterium; species Sphingobacterium siyangense. The sequence goes on from NZ_VLKR01000025.1 coordinate 69,408, forward strand.
CATGCTGTTCTACATGTGAGCGATTAGCATGTTTTAAAAACTTCAATCCCCAATTGATCATTCGTGGATTTAGCGAAGGCCGTACATAAAAAGGGCTTTTACTATTGAACATCCACTTTATCCCCTGCGCTACAATACCAGGGGCAGCCAAGGGCGTAAAATGACTGGGGACAATCATGCCGGCATTGCCATAAGAACAGTTATTGTCCAAGGTATTTTTTTCGAGGATTTTCACATTCCATCCGTCTCTTACAAGGTAATAGGCGGAAGCAAGTCCTGCAATTCCTGCACCAACGACGACAACCGTACCTCTATTATTTTCTTTCACGTTGCTCTTGTCTTATTATTTTTTTAAATCACCTGAACTATTAAATCACTTGAAAACCGCCAAAATAAGGATCCTCATCATCCAAGAAAATGGTATTATAGCCTGTTATCCGTGCCCAGCCTTCTATGGATGGGACAATGGCCGGTCTGCCATCGACGGTTGTTTCAGCTTCAATTTTACCGGTAAATTGTGACCCGATATAACTTTCATGTATAAACTCCATCCCTTTCTTGAGTTTCCCTCTAGCATACCATTGCGCCATACGGGCTGATGTACCTGTACCGCATGGAGAACGGTCTAATGCATTATCGCCAACCAATACAGCATTACGCCCTGATGAGTTAGGAAGCTTAGGATTTCCCGTCCATTGGATGTGAGTCAATCCATGTATATTAGCATCTTCGGGATGAACAAAAGAATATTTTTCATTCAGCAGCTGCCGGATTATTTTTCCATAATGAATGAGCTGGCTTGCTGAATAAGAACTGATATCTTGAAAATTAGTCTGTGGGTCAATAATGCCGTAAAAGTTTCCACCGTAGGCAACGTCAACGCTGATGTTGCCTAGATCCGGGCAATCGACCGTTAAGGCTTCAGCGTATAAAAAGGATTTGACGTTGGTAAGCTTTACGCTTTTCACCTTAGATCCCTCTTGGACATAGTCGATATGTACAAGTCCAGCCGGAGTTTCCAACCTTAATTTTCCGGGAACCTTAGGTTGAACTAGGCCCTCCTCTATAGCAATCGTCACTGTACCAATAGTCCCATGTCCACACATCGGTAGACAACCACTGGTCTCAATGTAAAGGACACCAATATCATTTTGCGGATCAAAGGGTGGATAAAGCATACTGCCACTCATCATGTCATGGCCCCTTGGTTCAAACATCAATCCCATACGGATCCAATCGTATTCACGTATAAAATGTAACCTGCGCTCCATCATCGAGTTTCCTTGTAACAATGGGGTTCCACCGGCCACCAATCGCACGGGACAACCACAGGTATGCGAATCAATACAAAAAAAAGTCTTCTTCATTTCTGGTTACTTGTTTATATGGTCACTTGTTTCTATTATGCTTTAGTCCATTGCTGGTTGACCAAACGGTCAATTTGTAATGGGTTTCCGTCCTGCAGTTCTTTAGGCAAAAATTCATTTGGCCAATTTTGAAAACTAATGGGGCGAATAAAACGCTTTACTGCATCGGGCCCGACAGAAGTGAAACGTGCATCTGTGGTTGCCGGATAAGGTCCGCCATGATGCATAGCATACTGTACTTCAACCCCAGTTGGCATCCCCTGAAACAAAAGCCTTCCACATTTGTCCTGTGCAATTGAAAAGAGTGCCTGGCATTCGCGGATATCCTGCGCCGATGCCGCAAAAGTGATGGTAATCTGTCCTTCGAGCTGCTCCATTACATTTTTCATTTCATTGAGGTCCGCACAAGATATAATTAGCCCAAAAGGTCCAAAAACCTCTTCCAATAACTTAGGATTAGCCAAAACTTGGCTTGCTTCCGCCTCAGCAAGCAGGGCCTGCGCAAAATCTTGCCCTGTATTATCCTGCCCTTCTTCCAATATACTGACACCATCGTATTGAACCATTTCCCCTTTTAAACGGTTGTAGCTATCCAATATTCCTGCGTGCAGCATTTTGCCGGTCGCGGCAGCTTGAAGTTCTTTCTTCAACGCCGCTTTAAGAAGATCTAGCTGTTCGCCGCCAATACTTACCAGAACACCTGGATTGGTACAAAATTGACCAACACCTAAAAGCAATGAGGCAATATACTGCTTAGCAAAAGGTTCCAGATTGCTAGCTAAGTAGTCCGGTAAAAGAAAAACCGGATTTACGCTCCCCATTTCGGCAAATACCGGAATAGGATCAGGTCTTGACTGGCCCAGATCAAATAAAGCTTTCCCGCCACGGAAAGAACCTGTAAATGCGACTGCTTTTACGAATCTGTGGCGGACCAATTGTTGTCCAGTAGCAAATGAATCCGACAGCACATGATTAAAAACGCCAGTTGGAGCTCCTTGTTTTGAAATCGCCCGATCAATAGCGTCAGCCATTAATTGCGAGGTTTTAAGATGAGCGGGATGCGCTTTTACGATAACTGAACAGCCCGCACCAATGGCACTGGCGGTATCCCCACCTGCTGTTGAAAAAGCGAAAGGGAAATTACTTGCGCCAAAAACCACAACAGGACCAAGCCCTTTATTATACTTCCGTAAATCAAATTGGCCATTTGGGTCTCGATCAATGCGTACTTCACTGTATAAACCAGTTCGCACAGCATCGGCATATCGACGCCACTGATTGACCGTTCTCGCTTTTTCACCTTGCAGTCTTCCCAAAGGAAGGGCCGTTTCCAGATGGGCCGTTTCAATCAGGACGTCTCCCAATGCCTCAATTTCTGCGGCAATGGCATACATCAATTCCGCCCGTTCAATGACATCAGTTTTTTGAAGAAACTGAAACCCAGCCTCCGCCTGTTTTACGACGTAATCAATCTCATTTTCGTTTCTATCCATTCCTTTTGTTTTTATTGTAAGTATCTATCTTCAAAAATCAATAAAAACCTTCCCGATATCTTCATTCCTTGCGGCATTAAATATAATAAGAAGGTCCTTTTCGCCTATTTTTATCCGGCCCTAAAAAAGGAAATTTTCTGAACCTTCGTCCAGAAAGTTCAGAAGCATTCCTATAATTGTGGTCTGGTTGCGATTGAATCTGCAATAATTTTTTTAACGCGTTGTTCTTCCTCGCCGATCAATGGCAATCTGGGAGCGCGTGTATAAGGTGTTGAAATTCCTTCGGCTGTCGCTGCCAATTTAATATATTGGACCAACTTAGGATGAATATCCAATTCCAATAAAGGCATAAACCAACGGTATATTTCTACAGCTTTGCTGTACTCGCCAGCCTTTACAAGATCGTACATGGCCACAGTTTCTCTTGGAAATGCATCGACCAGTCCAGCAACTAAACCATCAGCCCCTAACATCAAAGACTCGAGTCCTAAGGTATCTACACCAGCCATAATCTTTAATCGATCACCAAAACGATTTTTCAAACGCGTGATATTTGTTAAATCTCGTGTAGACTCTTTCACCGCCTGAATATTTGGTTCCAATAAGAGTTCCTCAAACATGTCCAGCGATACATAAGTACTATAGTCAACAGGGTTGTTATAGATTAAAATTGGCAATTTGGTACTTTGTGCAACAGCACGAAAATAAGCGACTGCTTCTCTATCATCAGCTCTATAGCGCATCGGTGGCAATAACATCAAACCGTCTGCGCCCAATTCTTCACTCGTTTGAGCCACTTTGATCGCTGCAGCAGTTGTATTTTCTGCAATATTCAACAACACCGGTACACGCCCAGCGACAACCTTCAACGCATATGTCAATAAATCATACTTTTCTTCCGTACTCAAAACACTTGCTTCACCCAATGATCCAGCGATAATCAAACCGTGAACACCTCCATCCAATTGTGCTTCAATGTTTTTACCAAACATATCAAAATCCAAATTTCCATTTTCATCAAATGGTGATAACATTGCAGGATAAATTCCTTCCCATTTAAATTGTGCCATAGCGTATTATTTTAATATTTCTTTATCACAAATCTATTTGGAATAGCGAGGTCAATCTTCTTATGAATTAATCAACACTGACCTAATATTGACCTTTTCTAGTAAATACAACTCATGAAGAAGCGGAAGAATGGCTTTCTAATTTTAAATACAGATTTATAACTTATTTCAGCAAAACTTCAGATTAGTGCCTTTAAAGTTGAAATTTGACTTCAGTAACTTAAATGTAAGTTCAACATTTATAACAAGATTTACAAAAAATAGCATGTAAAAGATATATATACATGTTTATCGGCGTAAAATTTCGACAGCTATTATGGAATGTATAGCTGCAGATTAGAAATAACAAAGGTTGCACTGTCTGACAGGCAACCTTTGTATCGTATATAATAATTAAAAATGGGTAACTAATCGCGGTTCTCCTTTTTATAAGAGAAGTAAAAAACGACTGGCAGTACAGAAAACGATAGAATCATACAAATAATCAATCCGCCGACAATCATAATAGCCAAGGGTTTTTGGATTTCAGATCCCATTCCGTTTGAAAGTGCGGCCGGTAATAACCCCATTGCCCCCATTAACGCAATCATTAGGATGGGTCTGATCCGGCTTTTTACAGCTTCATAAATAGCGGGTTTCAAGCTCATTTTATTCAACAGATTTTCTTTCATTATCCCTATTAAAACAATGCCGTCAATCGTGGCTACACCAAAGAGAATAATAAATCCGATACCCGCCGAAATTCCAAATGTCGTCCCAGTAACCCACAGCGATACAAAACCACCTATAAATGCAAATGCCAGTGTAAGCGAAGAGATCAACGTATCTTTGACGTTGCCAAAATTGGCATACAGCAAGAGTAAAATCAAAATAAGAGAAATTGGCACAACATTCATCAGCTGTTTTGTAGCCCGTTCCTTACTTTCGAATTCTCCGGCCCACACGACCTTATAAGATTTGGGCAGTTTAATATCTTTTTCTATCTGTTTTTTTGCATCGGCAATTGTACTTCCCAAATCCCGACCTTCAATGTTGAAGCCAACACCAATATAACGGGAATTGCCCTCTCTGTAAATAAATGCCGGACCGGTATGATAATCTATTGTTGCGATCTCCCGCAGTGGTACTTTTTGATCATTCATCGTGGGAATGATGATATTTCCGATCTTCTCAGGATTGTCACGATACGATTTTTGGAAGCGGAGACGTACATCAAAGATGCGCTCGTTTTCATAGAAATGTGTCACAGATTGCCCGCCAATAGTCATTTCGATCACAGATTGCACATCCTTGGTCGAAACACCATATTTGGCCATTTTCGAATCATGCAGCTGAATCCTTAGTTCAGGCAAACCGATATTTTTGAAAACATTGATGTCCGTAATACCGTTCACCTTTTTAAGTGATTCGGCAAACTTATTGGCTTTATTTTCTAAATCTTGTAAATTCTCACCAAAAATTTTGATTACCAGCGGACTTTTTACTCCGGCTACATACTCCTCTACATTATCCTGGATCGGCTGGCTAAAACCGAAATTTATTCCCGGAAAAGTCTGTAGACTATCCCGCATCTGACCAATCAATTTCTCTTTTGACAGTTTTCTTTTCCACTCGCCTTCGGGTTTCAATTCAATATTGAATTCAATATTGAAAAAACCGGTTGGATCTGTACCATCATTGGGGCGGCCTGTTTGCGTCATGATAAAATCAATCTCGTCAAACTGCTTCATCAATTTTGCTTTCATGGTTTTGGTCAGCTTCACAGATTCTTCTAGGTTGACACTATTGGGTAAGGTTGCGCGGACATAAATTGCACCTTCATTCAGTTTCGGAAGAAACTCTGAACCATAATGGCTAAACCGAAAAATACAGACGAGCAAAGCAGCAATAAAAATCGACAATGTCCATTTTGGATGGTCGAAAGCTTTCCTAAAACCTTTAAAAATGGCATTGCGGCTGACCTTAGTGATCTTATTCTCATCTTCTTTGATATTCTTTTTCAATAAGTATTTACACATCGCGGGCACATAGGTCAAACTCAGGATCAAGGACCCCAACAAGGCATAGCCGAGCGTAAAGGCCAATGGTGAGAACATCTTTCCTTCCACCTTTTGAAAAGAGAAAATCGGCGTCAATGCGACAATCAAGATCAATAGGGCAAAAAAGATATAGCCTGCTACAGAGCCGGCACCTTTCTTAATGATCCCTAGTTTGGAGATTTTATTAAAGCGTTCCGTCCCGAGCCGATGAGCCTCTTTTTCCAAAGAGACAAAAACAGTCTCCACGATGACCAGCGTTCCTTCGAGCAACAATCCAAAGTCCAATGCCCCCATGGAAATCAAATTTGCAGGGAGCCCCTGTATTTTCAAACAAATAATCGCAAATAGGAAGGCCAATGGGATCACCGATGCAACGATAAAGGTTGTCTTCCAGTTGTTCAAAAAGATAAAGACAATAATCGAAACCAGAAGAACCCCCTCTATCAGGTTTTTGGAAACCGTATGCACGGTATTATTCACCAGTTTTGTGCGATCAATAACGGGTTCAATCTTGACATTTGCAGGTAAAATACGTTGATTCAGCTCCACTATTTTTTCTTTTAACTTTGTCACAACTGCAGATGGATTTTCTCCCCTGAGCATAATGACGATTCCCTGGACAAGATCATCTTCCTGGTTGAGTCCCACCTGTCCGAGTCGCGGTTTTGCGCCTAATTCTATTTCTGCAACATGCTTGACTAAAATCGGTGTATTGCCGACCACCTTGATCAAAATATTACCGATATCATCGATCTTATCCAATAGGCCTACCCCACGCACAACATAAGCCTGATTTCCTTTCTGGATCACATCGCCGCCGACATTTATATTCGAACGTGATACGGCTTCATAAACATCCAGTGGCGACAGGTTATAATTGGCCAACTCTGTTGGATTGATCTTTATTTCATAGATCTTTTCCTCCCCCCCAAAGCTGACGACATCCGCCACGCCGGGCACACCGACAAGCTCCCGTTCAATCACCCAATCCTGAATGGCAGAGACTTCCTTGATCGGAAGATTACTTTTCACCACATAGCGAAAAATTTCTCCGGTAGCACCAGATGGTGGTTCGATTGAACTCTCAGCACCTTCCGGTAACTCAATGGAACGCATCTTATTACCCGCATACTGTTGGGCATAAAAATCCGCTACCCCATCCTCAAATTGAATCGTTACAACAGATAACCCAAACAAGGAGATGGAACGAACATCCGTTTTCTTTGGAATGGTATTCATTTCTTTGGTAACAGGCAGTGTAACGAACTTTTCTATTTCTTCAGCACTGCGCCCGGGCCACTGTGTGATAATCCTAACCCGTGTGTTGGTCACATCGGGGAAAGCCTCAATCGGTGTATGGAGGTAGGCATATATCCCGCCGAACAATAATGCCAGCGTAAAAAACAGGACGACCAAGGAATGTTTCAATGAGAATGAAACAATATTTTGTACAACTTTCTTCATCCTACCTATTTATCAGTTCATCAAATACGATCAGCTCATTCTCCGTCAGCACCTGATCTCCCTCGACTACACCAGATTTGACAAAAGCGTATGTTTCATTCTCAGCGACAATATCAACAGCTTTAACCGACAGGTCACAGTCATTTTTATAGCGTACAACGAAATTCTGATTGTTATGGAGGATAATGGCATCTTTCGGAATTGCCAGCATACGCTCTTCCTGTCCCGAAACGGCCTTTTCGACCAGCACATCCACGCTCATGCCTGGCTTCAATCTCAGGTCTTTATTCAACAACTTCACGCGCGCTTTGACCACACGTTCTTCCGGATCAAAGAAGTTGGCGACCTGATCAATATAACCGTCAAAAGTTTCACCTTTATAAGCCAGTGTAGTGATCTTGACAGGAGCCCCGTTTTTAACAAAAGGTAAATTATTTGCATAGATATTGACCGAAACCCATACCTCATTCAGCTTACTGACCGACAGCAAATCGGCGTCATCGCCAACAGTCATACCAGGACTCACCTTTTTATCTACGATATAGCCAGCTTTGGGCGCACGGATGTAAAACACACCATTTTCCGAGGAGCCATTCAGCAAACTCATGTTCGCTTTCACATGGCGGATTCCAATCTGCACGGCTTTCAATTCACTTTCCATCTCTTCCAGCTCCCGCTGGGAAGCCATACCATCTTTCAGCAGGCTACGCAGGTTAAACAATTTACTCTCCGTCAGCCGCTTGCTATTTTCCAGTTCCCGCAGTTCCTTTCCTAAATCATTGACCGAGGTCCCTTTAAGCGATACCAGAATCTGTCCTTTTTCTACATAATCGCCCATCTTGACCGAAACAGACTGCACGATACCAGGTATAGGGCTCTTTAACGCAGCAAGTTCATCCTGATCGTATTGGATAACCCCATTTAAAGCGATCTGTTCAAATACCGTTCGCTTCTGTATCGAATCAATTTTAATTTGGTTTTTAAAGTCGGCGCTAAGACAAAAGCCTTTAGCAGCTGGAATAGGCTGCTCTTCATTTTTCGCCGGCTGACAGCTCCACACTAAACAAATAGACAGCAGTGTCAATGGCGTTAAAAAATTACTTTTCATGAGAAAATATCCTTTCCGATCAAGTACATCAGTTCCTCCTTATACTGAAGATATTTCGCCCTGCGTTCCAATATTGATTCTTTGTTTTCCATATAATTATTGATAAAATCTATAAATTCAACGATGGTCAGTCTCCGTTGTTGGAAATTGCGCACATAGCGTTCTAGCGCTACGTCCAATTTACCATCAAAGCCGATATCCGTTGTCTTCAAACTCGTTTCAAGGTTGCTGAGCCGCTCCGAAAGGAAGTCGATCTCCCGTTCGATGTCGATACGAAATTGCTCGATTTCCACTTTATTTTTCTCAAGTTCCAGCTTAGCGATTTTGATATTCCCCTGGTTCCGGTTAAATAGAGGAAGATCCATAGCAACCCCCAGCCCTATAAAATCGCGCATGATATTTCCACCACGGTCGTAATTCATGGAGACCTGCAAATCTGGTATACGTTCGGCCTTTTCTATTTTCAGCTGAGCATCACTTTTCTTCAATTCGTTATGGATGATCTTATAGTCGCTGCGATTGTCGAGCGCCATCATTTTCCACTCCTGTTTTTTTCCCTGGAGAAAATGCGGAATGCCGATCGTATCTGATATAGTGAGTGCGGTCCCTTTGTCTCCGAGATAGCGCGCAACCTCATTCATTTTTGTAATTTTTTCCTGTTGGATTTCATTCAGTTTGTTACCAAATGCGATAGACTCGCTTTGAATCCTGAGGTAGTCCATCTCACTTACATTGCCTTCTTTCCACTGATTTTGGTATGATTTTGCCAACGTCTGAAAGATATCCACCTGACTATTGTATAACTTCTCCTTTTCCTGCAGAATCTGTAATTCGAGACATTGGCTCCGGAGATCATATTTTAGGTTCCGCAGCAATTCTTCAAATTGAAGCTGGGCATTTTCTTTTTCGAGAAGCTGCAATTGCACTCTCTTTTTTCGTTTGCCAGCCATTTCGATGGTCTGTTCCAGCTCGATCGCCACCTGCTGATACTTACCGTAATTTCCGATCAGCGCTGGAAAGGATTCGCTGGAAGGGTTTTTCCAAAGATTGACTTCGGAGATGGAAATCGTTGGATTGGGCCACAACTTTGCCTGAAGCACAGCAGCTTCGGCTTGCTGCATATGAAAACGCTGCGCCATTAAGGTCAGGTTATGGGTAAGGAATATCTGCTCGATCTCCTCCTTTCGCAAACGGTTTTCAACCGCCTCCTGCGAAAATAGCTTGCTATTCAGGCCAAGAAGTAAAAATAATGTAATACGTAGTTTTCTCACTTAATTTTGAATTTTCACAAAACTAAATGACAGGGATTACAGGCAACTTTAGGTTAAATTAAAGTTTGATTAGAAGGGATTAGAAAATGATTAGAACTGGGGGAATAATAGCGATACCGTTGTACCTAGATCATTTGAACGAATATCAAAGTCTACCCCTTGATCCTTAAATACAATCTGCGCAAAAGAGAGACCTATGCCGCTGCCCTTAACTTTACCAACATTTGATCCACGATAGAAAGTCTGTTTCACAGACTCCAGCTCGGCTTGTGGGATACCAATACCATGGTCTATGATTTGCAAAGACAGCCTGCCATTTACACCTGTCATTCGGACAAGAACTTCCTGCCCATTTGCATATTTAAGTGCATTTTCGATTAAATTGGAAATAGACAGACTAACGAGCATCTTATTGCCCCGAAAATTAAAGTATCGCGGTTCATCGACCTGTATATCGACTTTCAAGGGCACGGCAAATGATCTCGAAAACTTAGGTACAAGATCCCATACGATCTCGTCTATGCGAAAGGTTTCCAGTGAACGTTTCAGGGCCTGATCTTCGGTCAGCAATAGAAAATTACCAATAAGCTGATTCAGAAAATTCACATGCTCAGTAATGGTTTCGGCCAATTCATGATATTCTTCTTCACTTCTGACCTTTGTACCGAAGACCTCCATTGAGCCCAGGATTCCCGCCAAAGGTGTTCGAAACTCGTGTGAAACATAGCTGACAAAGTTCTTTCTAATAATCATATTTTCGCTGATCCGACGTAGGAGCGCATTATAACTTTCAATAAGATCTTGTAGTTCGTCCTTCGTTTTTATAGTCGTCAGGGGCTCCTGAATCGTGCTTAAATCCTTATGCCGAATTTCTTGGATCACTTTACGAATGGGGAGATAAGCATATTTACTCAGCCAAACCGACAACAAGGCAATACTGATCAATGCAACGAGAAAAACAAAGACAAGCGTAATGAGCAAACGATTCAACTGATGATCAAAATCTGCGCTCGACTCTTTGACAAACACAAAAAAATCGCCCTGATTGTCTGGATAATACAAACCAAAATAAAAGCTATCTTCTGTTTTAAAATAAATCGTTTTGTCTGATTTCAGCTGGCTCAGCAAATCCTTATTAATTTGACTATCAAAACGCATACCGCCATAACTTACTTTTCCTTCGGCGTTATAAACTGCTACCATGGCACGTTTAACCAGGCTTTCATATTGATTTTTAGATTCCAAATGCTTTAGTGGGCTCTGCTCATCTGCCTCGAGGTAATATATACCAGCTATTTTCGCATTTTTTTCGAGGGAACTGATCAGATGTCGTTCCGAGGAATTATAAAATATCCAGTAGATGACTAGCGTTGCAAGCCCAAAAATAATGGTGAATACCAGCGTAGAAAAGAGTGTAAGCCGAATTTTTAAATTCATTGTCAGTCCGTTGTAAGCATATAACCGACTCCTTTCACCGTTTTGATAATGGAGGTATCGCTCCCTTCATCAACCTTGCCTCTTAGATAAGAAACGTACACATCGACGACATTGGTGCTGTTATCAAAATCGATTCCCCAAACGGCCTGCAAGATTGCAGTCCGTGAAAGCGTTTTATTTCGATTTTCGATCAGATACTTAAATAGTTTAAATTCTTTGGGAGAGAGATCGACATTTTTACCATTCTTATGAACTTCATAACGTTCAAGATCCACTTTTAAATCACGAATTTCTACGCTACTGTCCTTTGGCACGTTTTTATAATTGTCCCGGCGTACCAGGGCTTTGATACGACTCACCAATTCCTTAAAGGAAAACGGCTTGACGAGATAGTCATCGGCACCACTTTCCAAGGCCTCGACCTTATCTTCAATCTCCCCTAAAGCACTCAAAATCAATATCGGAATATGATTTTTTCGATACCTGACCATCTTCGTAAACTGGATACCATCAATTCCGGGCAACATGATATCAAGTACAATAATATCCAAAGAATCTGCATTGATCCATTCACGTGCAGCTTCCGCAGATTCAACTAAAATGACCTGATGCCCCATTTCTTCCAGACCTTTCACCACAAAGCTGCTAATCCGGCGATCGTCCTCTACTAAAAGTATCTGCATATTATACGCTGTTTATTTTTATGCGGGATTATAAAAATTGCGAATTCCTCCCGGAATTCTACAAGTATACGAATTTACAATTTAATCGTCCGGTAATCCACAGCCCCCTTCTCCATAAATCCTCTAAGCTAATTTTTAGACATACATCCAATCAACACGAATCTATTTTGGATAAACTATTTCGTATAGTCCAAATTGGTTATATTTAACCTAACAACTCGAAAAAGATTAAGATGAATACAGTATTGCCTCCCAATAAGAAAAGACGTGAAGAAATTACGATAAAATATTTTGAGTTACTGGATCGTCATCTGGCGGAATTGATCAGCGGAGTCAGTATAGAAATGCTGGAGCTTCAGGACATCGCAAACATACTTTGTATCTCACAAAAGCATCTCATCAAGATAATACAGGAAACGTCAGGGAATCACCCTTGTCATTTTTATGTACAAAAAATATTGACCTGCACCAAGAGCCTACTCGCTAATAACGAGTTAACCATATCGGAGATCGCACAAAGGCTGACCTATGACCCTTCCAACTTCACCAAATTTTTCAAAAAATATGAGGGCATGTCCCCTTCACAATTTCGTCAATTGCAAAAAGCGAAAAGTTCACCATAACGGAGCCCTTAACATTTGTGAAATTTGCTATAATCAAAATTTAAATTATTATGGCAAGAAATGATGTAAAAGGAAAAGTTGTCCTCATTGCTGGAGGTGCAAAAAATCTTGGTGGATTATTAAGTCGGGATTTTGCAGCTAAAGGGGCAAAACTGGTAATCCATTACAACAGTGAGAACACCAAAGCAGACGCTGACCAAACACTGGAAGCGGTAAAATCCGCAGGTGCAGAAGCAATATTAGTCCAAGCTGACCTGACCAAAATTGAACATATCACGAAACTTTTTGATGTTGCTATTGAGCAGTTTGGTGGTGTAGATATTGCAATAAATACCGTTGGTAAAGTCTTGAAAAAGCCAATTGTGGATACCACAGTCGAAGAATATGACAGCATGAGCGATATCAATTCAAAAGTTGCCTATTTTTTTATTCGGGAAGCGGGTAAAAAACTGAATGCAAATGGCAAAATCTGTACTATTGTAACCTCATTATTGGCAGCCTATACAGGATTATACTCTACTTATGAAGGACTGAAGGCTCCAGTAGAGCATTTTACGAGAGCTGCATCTAAAGAATTTGGTGAACGAGGAATCTCGGTCACAGCTGTGGCCCCGGGGCCAATGGATACGCCTTTTTTCTACGGGCAGGAAAGCGAGGATGCTGTTGCCTACCATAAATCTGCATCAGCATTGGGCGGACTAACAGACATAAAAGACATTGCCCCCTTGGTGGAGTTTTTGGTCACCGATGGCTGGTGGATAACGGGGCAGACAATATTTGCCAATGGTGGTTATACAACACGCTAGAACAAAAAAAGAAAGCATCCTTTTCAGGATGCTTTCTAGGTAAACATCTTTTTGAAGGATTCGCCAATAACGATAATTTTGCCTTCATATTTATGGACTAAAACTGCTCCAAAAAACTGAGATACTGCGAAACACTTTGCGCTATCCATTCTTTGGATGACTCTTTTTCTATTCCGTAAAAGACGAAAGGCTTTTGATAATTCGCTTTAACATAGTCAAAAGTAATTTCAAAAGGACTTGTTAATTGCTCCATGCTATATTTATACTTACCCTTAACCCCATACTCCTGCTCGTCTATCCCAACCGAAATCGCCAATGCGATTTTCTTTCCTTCCAGTTTATACCCGCTTTTTTTACCGTAAGCCCACCCGTAGGTAAGCACCTCATCCAACCACTGCTTAAAAAAAGGCGGACAGTTAAACCAATAAAAGGGGAATTGAAATACAATTTTATCATATTTCTCCATCATCTGCTGTTCTGCCACGACATCAATTTTACCATCCACATAGACTTGGTGCAACTGATGGATATCATAACGATCGGATTGGTTTTCCAATGCCTCAACCCAACTTTTATTCACGAGGGAGGTGGCAAAATTAGGGTGAATAACGACTATTAATGTTTTCATATTTTTATTTATGTATATATGCACAAGTCAGCAGGTCTAGCCAATTCATTGCGGCAATTTTAATAAACGACATGACTGTGATTTAAAAGTAGCGACATAATTCTTATTTTGCCCTATCAGTAACCCAATGTTAGGTACTATAAAAAATGTGCGTATGACTAAAATCAAGACGAGTTCCACTAACTTTTCAAATAAAAAGCAACTTGAGCGTAATTGCCCCGAAGTCTTTGCCGCTAATGTGATTGGCGGTCAATGGGCGCTAGCCATTTGTTGTTATCTCATCAATGGCGCGCTACGTTATTCTGAAATCAAAAAATGTTTACCTGGTATCACTGAACGTATGCTCACCCTACAATTGCGAAAGCTGGAAGAGGATAACATTATAAAACGTACTGTATATGCAGAGGTACCGGCACGTGTACTCTATGAGCTGACTGCGCTGGGTTATGAACTCAAACCAATTATTCAAGAACTTGGGAAATGGGGAGAAAAGTTACAACAAGTTCAAAAATCATAACGTCTAGCGGACAAAAATATAGTTTGTTTTTAATTGATACATCGTGCCGTTACCAGTAATTGGCCAACATGGCGCTGTGCATGCTCAGCAGCGTGGAACAACAAACCAATCAAGGTCGTAGGGATCCGTTTTCTACCCAAAAAACGCACTTCCGTCAAGGTTTCCGGATCAATTATCGCTAGTTTTTGCACGGATTGCTGAATCTGTCGATGTAAGTTTTCTACAAGCGCTGTTACGCTCACATCGCTATTTTCTATACCTTCCTTATAGAGGTCGTCAAATTGCTCATCCGACAAGGATTTATTTTCGGCATAAGTAAACATGCGATCGATCACCCCACAAATATGTTGCAGGTGAAAACCTATACTGGCATTGCCCCCCGGTTTTGTCCAGAGATGCGCTGAGGACAGCTGCTTAGTATACTTTAAAACATCCTCATCAACTTGCAAGAGTGCATGAGCAACAGGTTGGAGAAGAGCGGGAATCCCTTCAATAGGTCCACGCATCCATACTTCTAAATTTTCCATGCTTCTAAAATAGCGAACTTTCTACAACTGATGCTTTTTAAAGTCCACGAATTAAAATCCCCGAAGCCAAAGCGTGCAAAAAAAATGCAGAGAGCAGTCCGTTTTCGTAAAAAAAGACAGTTTACTCTTATAAAAATAGGTACTTCCTATAGCTTGTTTAAAGAATATTAAATTATTTTTTAAAATAAATTTGCATAGTGTAGGAAATACACTTACCTTTGTATCATCATAATTTAGGTTTATAATTGGTTATTTAAGGTTTTCATTCTCCCCGTTTGAAAACCTTTTTTTTAAATGACCAAAAAAATATAATCTTCCAGCACTATTTTTATCATCCTACCGAATTGACAAAAACAGTCTCTCCATTATTGCTATATCATAAAAGTGTTATTTAATCCATATACCGTCAAGGGTATAGAGGTCAGCAGATTCCAATACGGCTTCACCATTAAAAGCTACCAGCTGATAAGTTAAATTATTCCGATCAAAATTATAATTTATAGGCATATAAACTTCGCCATTTTGTGCGAAAAGCTCGAGTCCTGTCCGATCGACAAGCAACTTCAATGCGAGTTTTTTATTTCGCAGCGGTACCTGAGCCCTTACATTATCAACAAGGAGCTCTTCGGTCGAAACGTTATAATTAATTGCCAAGCCCCTCACATTGATCTGAATATTTTTGGCTTGTTGTGGATCGATGACCAAATCCAATTCAGCAATTTCAGCGTTGAACTGCTGAAACAAACTTGAATCGTTCGAACTAATTTTCTTTCGGCTGATGCTGAGTTTTTCTTTTCTTAATTTTTGCAATTCTGTCACCGGCTCCCGAAAAAGGCGAATACCCTTTTCCGTACTTTTCAATTTGAGTTCCATCGGCACACTCATGGATTGATTAAAAGCGGAGTTCCCTTGATTTGTATGTGTGCGCCACCAGCCGATTTCAATGCGTCGCTCCTTCGGTTCATTGCTAAAAGTTTGCGCGGCATAATAATCACGACCATATTGACTAAACAGGCGCTCGATCTCAGGATGAAAAGATTTTCCATCAAACTCTCCGATCGCATATTGGCTATTAGCCCCCGTCAAAACCCATTTTTTATTGTTCGGGTTACCGTCTACCGCTAATTCAAAGAATTCGGGACACTCAAATAAATAACGGTCATTACCCCGCCCGCCTTTTATTTTGCTCGCAAATGTCCACATTTTCAAATCCTTTGAGGTAAAAATCTGCATCGTGTGTTGTTCCTGGTCCTCTTCAACATAAAGTACAAGAACCCATTGCTTCGAGGGGCCATGCCAAATTACCTTCGGATCTCGGTTTCCTGCTGTTATTTTATCCAAAATATGGTTTGGCATTTTCTCAAATTTCTGACCGTCCAGACTATATGCCAAACCCTGCCCCCATGATTTTTCCGCAGCCGTATAAAACAGGATCATAGGGCTTGTTACTCCATTTTTTCCAAAACCAGCGGTATTGTTACTATCCACTACAGCTCCACCGCTAAACATCACGCCAGATTCGTCTGGATATAAAGCCTCTCCCAATTCCTTCCAATGTAACAGATCGGAGGACACGGCATGCCCCCAATGCATATTGCCCCAATTGGTTCCATAGGGATTATGTTGAAAAAATAAGTGATATTGTCCATTAAAAAAGACCAGACCATTCGGATCATTCAACCAACCTCTCTTGGCCGAAAAATGAAATTGTCCCCTCCGATCTTCAGCATAGACCTTATCGGTATCATCGGTATCACTCTGTGCAATAGGATTAAACAAAGGAATTTCTTTGTCTGATGTATTTGCCACCACCTTAAGCTGCTGTCCCTTCCACTTCCCTATATCAAGATAGGCTATCCAATCATAGGTACTATCAGCCAGTTCGGCATCAAACCACCTTACTTTATCATTTCCCAGCCATACCTCAACATGACGTTTGGGAGCACCATTTTTAATTGGAATTTTAAGATACCGATGGGTTGCCTGAAAAGATTGGGTTGATGAACTTTGACCATTGGCATTAAGGACCAATGCTACAATGCCTATAAAGAGCAGGGATACTTTATACATGACGTTAAGGTTTAAAAATTGAATTGCTGCATCACAAATATACCTAAGGGAGGAGAATTACGCTCTACTAGGACTGATCAAAATAGCGCTGATTTGTCTCAATTTGCTTGGGATTATCATGCTTTTTCCTCCTTTCCAGTTCTTTTATATAAAGAGCAAGCAAATCGTATATTTCAGGAAAGACTTTTCATTTCAAAAACAAAAAGGGCAATGTTCACATTGCCCTTTACTTTCTATGCCCAGTTACTGGTCCATTACATCTTATAATACTGCTCCCAGCCTCTCGCAGGTGGAGGTCCAGCTAAGAGTGCATTGGCAAACTTATCATTAGTCACTTCTTTTGTCTGTGTATTCAAGATCAACTTACTGTTTAAGCGTTGTGCAATTACACCCAAACAAAATACTTGGCTCAGAGGACCTGCAATTTCAAAAGCCGAGCGGGTCTTTTCTTCACCTTTACAACCTTTTAAGAAATTGGCAAAGTGATTTGACGGTGATTGTGGTACTTCCGGTAACCGAGACTCCATTTCCTTGGCTTTCGTTGCTGGAATAATCTGCAAGGTGCTAGCATGAGAGCCACCTTTAAATATCAAATCCTTGCTATAGATAATTTTCCCAGGATTTAGTTTGGCGGGTTCCAATTTCCCTGTACTTGGTGCAGGAATATTGGGATCCAGTCCGGATACACCGTAGCCTTCCGGTATAGGAGGCAAATTATCCAGTCCATCATACCAATTGATATCTACTGCTGGCATCTTTTTCCTTTTTGGGAAATGAAATTTCAAGGTCGAAGACATGGGGAAAAAATAGGAATTATACCCATCGAGCTTCACAGCGGACACTTCTGTAGGAAGCCCCAAATCTAAAAATTCATGCGCTGTATCCAATATATGTGCACCCCAATCACCCAATGCCCCCATTCCAAAATCATACCAACAGCGCCATTGACCATTCACAAAATCCTTATTATAATTATGGCCTATGGTCTGCATTTGCCAAAGATCCCAATCTAATGTTTCGGGCACCATTTCAGCGGCAGGAAAACCCTTCATATTCACATCCCAGCCATGCCATCTACGCGGCATATTCATGTGGGCATCGATGCGCGTCACATCCTTAATAATACCGGCATCTTTCCAGGCTTTAAACTGAAAGTAATTTGCTTCGGAGTGCCCTTGATTTCCCATTTGGGTAGCAAGTTTAGGGTTTTTCCGGGCTTTATTTGCCATCAGTTCAACTTCAAGGAATGTTCTCGCCATTGGTTTTTCCACGTAAACATGTTTACCCAAGTCCAGTGCAAGCATTGTTATGGCAAAGTGTGAGAAATCGGGAGTTCCGACACTTACAGCATCGATCTGATTTCCCATTTTGTCAAACATCACTCTAAAATCCTTAAACTTAGGTGCATCAGGAAACAAGCCCAAAATTTCCTGTGTATGTTTCGCGCCAAGATCTACATCACATAGCGCGACAATATTACAGAGTCCTGTTTTATACAGCTCTTTAATGATTTCTGCGGCCCTATTTCCTAAGCCTACACAAGCTAAGTTGACACGCTCATTTGGTTTGGCCAAACTGACATTTCCCAATACACTATTGGATAGCATAACCGCTCCTGCAGCGATAACAGACTGTTTAACAAAGCTTCTGCGCGATAAATAATGATTCATAAGAGATAAGCTTAATTGGGTGTATTGATTTTTATGCTACGAAATGAAACCCGATCGCCATGGTCTTGGAGAAGAATAAAACCTTCCTTCGCTTCACCAAAATTTTCCCAATCTTTATATTTGCTGATCTGAACCAAATCTTTAAACGCTTTGGAGCCCCGCTCATAAGACAACATCTTGATTCCATTTAAATAATGTTCTACTTTGTTATCTGCTGTGACCACAACTCTACCTCTATTCCACTCACCGATGGGTCTGCGCGCACGCTCGTCACGATTGGATGTGATGAGATCGTAAAGCGATGCCAATGTACGATTTCCGTCTCGTCCCAACTTCGCATCAGGGTGTAAAGCATCATCCAGTACTTGATATTCCAAACCAATAGCTGATCCTTTTGATTTTTCTTTTAAAGTCACAAAATACTTAACACCGCTATTCGCTCCCGGACTAAGCTTAAATTCAAATGAAAGATCAAACACGGCGTATTTATCTTTTGTGACGATGTCACCACCATTGGTTGACTCCCCGCCGTCGGATTTCAGAACAGTCATTTGTCCATCCTTAACTTCCCAGCCACGTTCCGGAAATTTATCGCCATGTATACTCCGCCAGCCCTTATTGGTTTTACCGTCAAACAAAAGCTTAACCCCCTTCTTCTTTTCAGCATCAGCCAAGTCATTTGGCTTCAAGTTCACGATATAAAGATCTTTTGGAAAACCTTTTGATTTGAGGTCGGTTGTTTTTATTTTAATATTCTTAAAGTACACTTTCTTTCCGTCCAGTTTAGGTGGAATACCATGCACCTGCAAGCCGATAAAACCAGACCTATCGATCGTATCAACGACATAAGCAACAGGAATATCATTGATCCAAGTGCGCAGTTCATCACCAATGGCTTCAATTCGAATATGATTGAATTCCTCTGCTTTATAGGCTTTTTTTGCATTTTCATTTAAATCAAGTGGATAAATCCATCCACGACGCGCCTCGTCATATATTCCACCCGTCCATGCACGTGAAGAGGGGTCTATTTCAACTTGCCTTCCATATACGCGTCCGCGCCCATCATTAGCCTTTGGATCAAGATGGCTCCGTGTCTGAATACCTGAGTTTGTTTCGTTGCCTTCAAGTTTAACATCCAGTTCCAATATGAAATCACCATACTCTTTTTCAGTGATCAAAAAAGAATTGGGCGTACCTTTTGTCATTCTGCCGACAATAGCATCACCTTCAATAGAATAGGGAGCTTTTCCTCCGACGGATTTCCAGCCATTCAGCGTTTTTCCATCAAAAAGGTTTGTCCAACCTTTCTCATTACTTTTATCTGCCTGAGCATACGACAAGACAGCATTGCTGACCATAGCTGCCATTAAAACAGATTTAAATAGTGCATTTCTTTTCATTGTAAAATTTAATCTTGGGTCTATCAACCCGGTTTATTTATTCATCATTGGTTCGTCAATCAGAACAAAATCGAGACCTCCTAAATTGAAAACCTGTAGACGGTGCTACGTGTAACTTTCAAGCCGGATAGGACTTTATTTACTTATTGGCTATTGATTCAATTGACTTAGTCAAACAATATATTAATTAATATAAGCGAAATGAATTAAATGATATGATTTATTTACGAAAACGTTTGAATCAGTATAACAAACAGATCATTTCATTCAAACATAGAGCGAGCACAGTCAAACCCAATTATTTATGCCCTGTCAAATAAGGGACACAACAATGTTCCGGATCAATAATGCAAAATAGACCTCGGTTACTACCTATAATAGCGTATGGACAAATTAGGTTCAACACCCCTATGCTCCTACTATGTAAGTAATATGGATCCACAGTGAATGCACAGTTAAAAAGTGGAATCACTGTGGACTCAACCTGCTTACAGTACGAATTTGATCATACCAAAGTAATGAGGTGGTACCTAACTAATCCCCCATAAATATGGAGAGATGCTACAAACTTCAAATAAAATGCGATAATTCGTTCATTGAGGTACTTATACGAGCAATTTATATTATATTGGAACATATGTGTCCTAAATAAATTTTAGGATTGGATTTCTGTGGTACAAGCATAGCTTTTTTCATCATTTCGATATTGACCCCTATTTTTCAATCTGCGAAGATCTTTAGCTGTCCCTTTTTTCCTTTTATAGGCGGCCTGAGAAAGGGATCATCTATCCATTGCCAGATGTTTATTTTCACGAAGATATTCATTCTGATGAATGCGACCAGATTGGACAGGTTCCAGTCATATTTGGCCTTTTTTTGTAAGTATTTTAACAGTAATATGCCAATGAGTGAAGTCCAGATCTGGATCATCACTGCATTTTCAGAAGTCCCTATGAATGTCGATACTTTTAAGCGCTGCTTTAGA
>NZ_VLKR01000026.1 GCF_007830445.1 Sphingobacterium siyangense
CAGCCAGTATGGCAGTTGAATAACAGCTTTAAACGCACTACGCATCCCTAATTCTATTTCAATTTTGAGGGGTCAGCTTGTTCAAGTATATCCAATTGGTATGAAAATAGCCCCGGCGAGGATCAAGGCATTCCCTTTATGAGAATCAGACATCGTTGCAATTATTGTCTCAATCTGTAAATAGATAAAAAAAGAGAAGGCTAAGCCTTCTCTTTTTTTATCTATTCGTTGTGGTCTTCCACTAAAATTTTAGTGTAAAGTTAGCCAAAACACGCGCCGGGCTCTGTGGCGTAAGCCTTACCGACCAAGCTTTCTCACTTGTCAAATTATCTACTTTTATTCCGACCCTAAATTTAGATTGATCATAATAAACAGTTGCGTCAAATAGCTGATAGGAAGGAATAATAACCTTAGCCGTCTGTGTATTTGTCTGATAAGAGGAACTTCCCATATTTCCTCCAAATCCGGCGCCCAGTCCTTGATATTTTCCAGCTGGTATACGATAACTCAACCAAAAATTCAACATACGCTGTGGCCCCGAAAGTGCAGGTCTCAAACCATTTACCGATGGATCGGCATTACTATATTTACTCTCATTATAAGCATATCCAGCTACAATATTCATTCCGTTAAATGGGTTCGCGGTCAATTCCACTTCAACACCTTTACTTAACTGTGTACCGTCCTGGATGGAATAATTACTATCATCTGGATTCGTGCGTAAAACATTATCCACACGGATATCGTAATAACTTACAGTTCCAGCCAACCGGTGGTTGAATAGATCCCCTTTTACACCAAACTCCATCTGATTGGCATATTCGGGTTTGAAAGGATTGCTATTGATATCCACACCACTGATGTTATTAAAACCATTCATATAGTTTCCAAATACCGATAGCTTATCTTTGAGCGCTTCATATACCACACCAAATTTGGGTGACAATGCTGTTTGCCCAAATGGTCCTTTTTGAATCCCCCCAGCACCTATTCCGCCCGTAGTTTCCCCTGTCGTAATATTGTAGACCCCATGATATTGGAAGCGGTCCACGCGCAAACTCGCCATAACCATCAATTGATCAGTCAAATTAAATACATCAGAAACGTATGCTGCATAAGTATCGTCACTATTTTTCTCTTTACGATAGGCAGATTTTGCGGTTAAAGAATCAACAATAAAATGATTGATACGATAATCTGCAGGTGGATTTATAAAATTGATTGTCCGAGTGTTGGTATGGTAGCGATCAAAATAATTGGAATTATTATAGTAGTCCAAGCCTATAACCATCCGGTTGCGAAATTTTCCGATATGAAAATCACCGATAAAATTCTGTTGCAGATCCGTCGCAATAAACGACGTAGTTCCCACCATAACCTGTGCATTTAAGGTCGAATCAGATTTACCATTCAGCGCTGAGATATACCCATTGATAGTTGAATTTGCCCTAGAAATGATAGTCTGTGAAGTCCATTCTTCTGAAATTTTATAGTTCATCTGCGCAAAAATATTGAACATCTGCGTTTGATAGGCTAAATCATTGCTTAGAAAAGTCTTTTTGTAAGGGAATTTCATATCACTGATGGACTGCACTTTGTTACTTCCAGTGTATGGGTTGAAACGTACCACAGATGTTCCTTTAGCCTGTCCGTACTCAAGATCCAAGAGTAATGAAAGCCGATCTGTTATCTGGTACGAGAAACTTGGTGCCAAGGCAAAGCTATTGGTAAATCCCAGGTCCTGAAAACTTTTTTCTATCGTTCCAGCGGCATTGATTCTGAAAAGAGCTGTCCGGTCTGCATTTATCGGCGTATTGAGATCCAAAGCTACACGGTTATAATTCCAGCTTCCACCTACATAACCAACTTCGCCCCCAAAATCGTTATAAGGCTTTTTGGTAACACGGTTATAAACGCCACCGTAACTGCTCGACACACTTTTTCCAAACAAGGTAGCTGATGGTCCTTTTATGGCTTCAATGCGCTCCAAATTGACTGGATCGATAAAAGAAAAAGCCGCTCCGGCAACACCATTACGCGCATTTGGCTCAGTTTCAAATCCTCTCGAACGAAACGTTACCCGGCCTTGATTAGCAATCATCGGTATACCAGCACCGGGAACATTTTTAGAAATGCTACCGAGGTCCACGGCGATTTGCTCCTGAAAAAGGGCTTTGGGAACGGCATTATACACCTGCGGGTTCTCCAAATTTTTTAAAGGTAAGCGCGCTACGTACACACTTTCTTTTTGAACAAACCTGTTGTTTTTACCGTGCACAACAACTTCCTGCAAAGCAAGTACATTCTCGTCAGACATCTGATAATTCGCTTCCACATGAATAAGAGGAGCTCCGATGTGAACGGGGATCTTGATTTCCTTTGCCCCTAATAATTGTACACGAATGGTATAATTACCTGTATCCAACCCTTTGAAGATGTATTTACCATCCTCATCTGTAAGGGTAGTTCGCTGAAGTTCTAGCAATGAAATAGCCTTGGAAGCCATAGGTTCACCATCCACCATTGTTAAGCGCCCGCGAACGCTGCCCTTGCTCTCCTGTGACAGCAGATTTTGTGAAAGATGTAAAAGGCTAATGATAAAGACAGTGCGTAAAATTGATCGCATTGAAAAAATGTATGTTTCCATTTAGACAAAAGAATTTGTAGATGATATTGTCTCTTTGTAGGAGCGCAATGAATAATGGCCCAAAGATATACTATTTTTAATAATTCTAAATAAAAGAATTATTAAAAATAAATCGATGACGGAAGGACACAAATTGCTAGGGAAATATCCCTTTCATTCTTCACATTTTTTTCGATATTAGTAGCTATGACAGACCGCAAAGAAAATTCGACGAATGCAATCAATGAAAAAACATTACAACAGTTCTGTAACGCCTCAAAAACGTTGGCATTATTCAGTGGTCGATGGAAACTTTCGATTCTATTCAAACTCCTCGAGCAGGACACAAACTATTCGGAATTCAAAATTCTTCTACCCCAAGTAAGCGATCGTACACTTGCGAAACAATTGAAAGAATTGCAGCTGGATGGACTCATTCAAAAAGACCGAAGTAAAACAGCATCTGTCTATTCACTGACCGACAAAAGTCATCAGCTAAAACCCCTATTGGCAGCCCTTTCTGGGTTTAACAACGACCATCCTTAACTAAAATCAACCCGCTCCAAAAATTCAATCACCTCTCCATTTGGACTATAAACGAGACTGTTGCGTACAAAAACATCTTTTTTACCTTGACTGAGCCTGAGTTCGAAAACACCGGCACTCAGGTCCTTTGCACCATGGGCGATAGCCTGTATTCGGGCATCTTCGGCATCTTCTACCGTAAAACACAGATGAAGTAGCGCATTCTCGACATATTCCTCTCCTTCTTTACGCCTTCTTCCCTGCGTTGGAATAGCAGCATTCTTATCACAAATTTCCAAATAATAGCCTATAGAGGCATTAAAAAGCATGGCGCAGCGTTCTAAATTGAACTCGGGTAACGACCATTCATGCACGACAATAAAACCAAGATTTCCATAAAAGCCAATCGTCTTATCAAAATCCTGAGCCTTAATCGATAGGTGGTGAAAACCCACAATATTATCTTTCAATTCCATAGGGTATAATTTTTGAACAAAACTAATGTGTTTTTCCGGAGACTGGAACAACTTACAAAATTGTAAGTTGCACTGGTCGGATCGAAAACCAACAGGTCCACGTTGCGCGCCGCAATGGAACCAATTTTATCAAACTAACATCCACTTACTTATAGCATAAAATGATCCTGAAAGATCGGACAGAAAACTATCCTCCAATCCCATTGGACGAGAAAAGAGTATACGTTAAAACTAGCCGTATCAAAAGGGAGATTTTAAATTACAGGAGATAGATCTTATTATTTTAGTGTACTTTTGCCCAGTAAATTTTTCGATCTGAACAAGAGCCAAAAGCGTTGTAACTACCATGAGTCTATAAAAATGGGGCATCCCTTAGACATCATTTCGATGGACTTTGCTGCCAAAGTATCGTGACACCCAGCATAAGAAATCGAATGTTATAAATTCTTCAAAAATCAAGATAGAATGCGCAAAGTTTAAAGCCCTTGGTCTACATATTTTTGCAAATAAAATGAAACAGCATCTCCACAGACAATTACGGATCTATAGATATGTGATCTATAGAGAGACATTAGTCGATCCTTGGGAACATTTTTGGTCATTTATTGGTGCATTTGTTGGGATATTTATTATCGCCTATATCCAATCACTTCATTTACCTTCGCTCGAAAATGTCTTTTTGATAGGTTCTTTCGGAGCTTCCTCGGTTTTGGTTTATGGTGCCATACAAAGTCCACTTGCACAGCCACGCAATTTAATCGGCGGCCATGTTGTTTCTGCAATCGCCGGAGTTACCGTTGCACAGCTCCTTCCCGATATTATCTGGCTGACCGCTCCCTTTGCCGTTGCCCTGTCCATTGTTTGTATGCAACATACACGCACGCTGCATCCTCCTGGTGGAGCAACTGCACTCATTGCAGTCAGCAGCGGAACAAAGATCTCTTCAATGGGATATTGGTACGTATTAAGTCCAGTACTATCAGGTTGCATAATTTTATTCCTGGTGGCTCTAATCTTTAACAATATCACAAAAAAGAGACATTATCCTGTAAAAAAATCACGTTTACGCCGTTCAAGAAGGCAGCATCTAAAAACCCGTTTTGATAGCGCCAAGAACCCGTCAAACCTATAAAGTGCTGGAATCCCTCATTCTATCCAAATCTATCGGATAGAATGGGTACTTGATTCATATCCTAGCAAAATCCGCCGAAGATTAAGCTAGAATGATCTATTTTGAGACTAGAAAGCCACTATAGTCCATAAAATTACCTTTCCTTTAAATTAAGTAAATTCTCAAAATTAACTTGCATAAATTTTAACAATTACCTAATTTCATCAGCAAAACACATATTAATACATAAAAGTATTTCCATAAAAATAATTATTTAACAAATAATCACTTAAATCAAAACCATTATTTAAAAAACACGTTAACTATTTTATTAATTACATTTAATTATATACTAACAACGTAAACCAATCATGACCAGATTTACTCAAACAGTGCTGTTGATTCTGTTAATCTTCACAAGTCAACTTGTCGTTAATTGTTCCTCGGATAAGGATCCAATTGATGAAATCGAAAATTCGACCAGTTGGATGGACGACCTCGAAAAATCTTTAGGAACAGGCACCAAAGCCAAATTAAACAATTGGATAGCAAAAGGTTTGGACCAAACCAAACTCAAAGAAGCATTTTCCAAGTCAAAGGATAAGGCTGCTCTGCTGAATAACCTGGAAACAGCACAAAGTATTTATCATCAGAGGGTATATATTGAAGACTGGAACAATATCCCTGGAATAGCAAAATCTGATTATGTACCGAATGGCTTATCCAATGGAAAAACTAGCCCATGGAATAATCCAGATTTAGATTTACCAGCAGTAGAGGCTGCCAACTTTGTGGACGCTACAGCGACAGAACTACCCGCAGGCACCAAAATATATCGTGTCACTGGAGGAAATCCTGCCGGCGGCTACTGGACCAAAGAGATTCCAAAATCCGTCGGCGACGTAATCGGCGGTACTGCCGTTCAACCGGCATGGAACAACTTCAGTAAATTTTACCGGTATGAAGTTCCACAAGCCAAAACACTAAAAGTATGGCAGGGCGCCACCGCAAGACAACCTATTGCCACAGGTATAATCAACCCCCATCTTCCTGGTAAAGCAATTCAGCTATTTATCCCTGCTGCTGTCAGAGATGATGCCTTTAAGCAACTCGTACAAGAAATTCCTTTACCATGGTAAATATTGAATTCATAAAAGCGCATTATCTGCAACTTCTGACGCTATTGCAACAGGAAGTTTCACTCAACCAGTCAACTCAGGAGTTTCTAAACTATGTTCTTCTTTATAAGAATAAATTTTCAAGCGCAGAAAATGTAGACAATGTACAAGAGCTTCGGGAATTTCTGAGAGGAGCAAACCGATTTGCAGATGAGTTTTCATTTTCAGATCAGAACGGCAGCCAAATACGGGCCTTGATCAAAGGTCTCTATGACCTATTGAATAAGACGATTTAAAACCTATAATAATAGCGTTTCGGCCTATATCCGAAACGCTATTATCGTACGAAGTCTATTTACTTTTCTAAAGAAAGTGCTGTCCCTTCTTTAATTTCATCATTTGCATGTAATAGAATCCGATCATGTATATTCAGCTGACCAAAAATTTCTGTTGAATCATGTGTAGACACCCCTTCTTTGATATCCACAAAATGAGCTTTTCCATCAACGACTTGAATAACATATTGTCTTTCCGTCGAACGAACAATGCTATTCGATGGCACCAGTAAAGAACTGGCTCCGGCAGAAAGCGGTATATCAACCTCACAGTACAAACCAGGCTTCAGTAGATTATCGGCATTGGGAACATCCACCTCTATCGCTTCCGACTGCATGGCCCCTAGCGAATTCGCTGATCTTGCGATCATCCCATCAAATACTTTATTTGGTTTATTATTGAAACGATAAGCTACTTTTTTAGATAAATCAACTTTATCCACATAGGTCTCTGGAATCTGTACTTCCAATCGCAATCGATTAAGATCCTGCAAAATAAGTAAAGGCTGATCGCTTCCTTTTCCTGGACCGACCAACGCACCTTCTGATACATTACGTTGCACAATAATACCATTAAAAGGAGCTTTGATATCCAGATAAGATTGCATCATCTCCACCTCTTCTACATTAGCTTTTTCCGACATGGCAACAGCTTCATCTGCTTTCATCTTTGACAACGCATTATCCAGATCCAAAGGTGAAACAGCCCCCTCTTCCTGCGCTGCATTTTTCAGTCGGCGATATTTATCTTTGCTCGCCGAAGCCGTTTCCTGCGCCTGTACATAACGCGAACGCGCGGCCTGTACTGCCGCCAGCATTTCTGGTGCTTCCAACTGGATTAACAGTTGGCCTTTCCTGACAATAGTTCCACGGTCCACATGAATATGTTTCACAAAACTATTCATCTTCGCATAAATATTGACTTCATTATATGGTTTAAGTTTTCCCGGCAATCTAACACTGCTCGACATAACCTTTTCCTGCAACACCGCAACTTCATGAGCTGCAGTCTTGCCCGGTTGTTTTGGCGTAAGGTCGATAGGCTTCTCTGTGCTTCCGCAAGCAGTTAATAAGCTTATCGACAAGAATACATAGCATAGTTCTTTCATCTTTAATCATTTTTCCCACCCACTAGATGGTATATTTCTTCTTCAAAATTTTAAGTTCACCGTATCGTAAAATGACATTTAAGCCTGCTAAGCTTAACACCTAATTTGCGATATAAGCATTGTTGTCTAAAATAGCCTCTGCATCCACCGGTTCCTCATGCGGTAGCAGTGAAACAGAATCATAGTTGGATTTCTCTTTCATCCACACAAACAACAAGGGTAATATGAAAAGGGCGGCAAAAGTTGACGCAAACAAACCACCGATAACAGCACGTCCAAGTGGCGCGGCCTGCTCCCCAGTTTCTCCCATTCCCATAGCCATCGGAATCATCCCCGCAATCATAGCCATACTCGTCATTAATATGGGACGCAAACGTGTAGCAGCACTCGCAAAAGCCGCCGTCCGTGCGTTACGAAGATCGATACGCAAATTTTCTGCCCCCGAAACGATAAGAATGGCATTTGCAACCGAAACACCTGTAGACATGATCATGCCCATATAGGATTGTAAATTTAAAGTCGACCCCGTCAATATGAGCATCAACAATGCCCCAAGAATAACTGCCGGAATAGTCACCAAAGCCGTTAAGGAAAGTTTCACACTTTGGTAATTCGCCGCCAATAAAAGAAAAATAACAACCACAGCACATAGCAGGCCTATTTGAAGGCTACTCATGGTCTCAAGCAACAGTGTAGACATTCCCTTCATCTCAACGATGACACCTCGGGGTGGAGCAGCCAGGCTCCGAATCGCTTTTTGAACATCCGCTGTAGCCGTCCCCAGATCCTTTTGGTGTATATTGGCCATCACAGTTAAATAGCGCCTTGGCCCTTGTCGGTCATACTCTCCAGGCATATATTGTGTATTAAAACTCGCAATATCGCCTAAGGTTGGCGTTAACTGCCCTTTGACTAATGGAATTTCACGCAACTCGTCCATCGTATTCATCACATACTCAGGCACCTGAACCTGTACCTGATACGTATAGGTGTTATTCTCATCAAGCCATTGTATCTTTTGCGTAAAACGACTCGAAGACGTACTCGCCGTCACAGACCGGGCAATATCATCCATCTGTAAACCCAATTGTGATGCTTTGAGCCGATCGATGGCTATTGCAATGGTCGGTAACTTCAAGGGTTGAGCAATCTGTACATCCCGTAAATAATCAATCTTGTGCAGTGCTGAAACAACTTTGTCGGCATATGACTTCATCTCATCCATTTTCTTTCCGGCAATACGGACCTCGATCGGTGTGGCCGCACCTTGGCTCATAATTTTCTCGGTCATGTCTATAGGCTCAAAATTGAACCGCAAACGTGGCATTTTATACTGAATATTATGTCTGAGTACATCTTTAAGCTCATCCATATTAACATGATAATCTGCATTTAAGTTCACCTGAATAACAGCCTCATGTGTCCCTGTATTGAAAACATACAAATTACTAACACCATAACTGCTCGGAACCAAACCAACATAAGCAGAACTGATGGCGACCTGATGATTGACCGTACTGTCAATCAATTGCAGAACCTGTTTAACAGATTCCTCCGTACGTTCCAATCGTGTCCCATCGGGTTCCTTGATCCGCAATTGAAACTGTCCGTTATTGACTTTCGGCATCATATCCTTGCCAATATATAGAAATGCAAGCGCCGACATCGCAAGCGTACAAAACAAATAGCCTAAAACAACCCTACCCTTATGACGCATGGATCGATGTAATATCACACGATACCGCTTTTTTATCCGATCAAAAAAACTGGGTGAATCCGATTGAGCATGCCCCAGATGATGATCCTTGAGCAACCAATTGGATAAGATTGGCACCAATGTTTGCGCCATAAAATACGAAGCAATCATCGTTAAACCAATGGACAGAGATAAAGGTAAAAACATGGCTCTAGGGATGCCTTCCATCATAAACGATGGTGCAAAAACAGCCAGGATACAAAAGAGAATCAACAACAATGGCACCGCAATCTCTTGACAGGCACGATAAATTGCTTTCCGTTTGGCGGTCCCTTTTTCCTGATGCTGATGGATACTTTCAATTGTCACCGTGGCCTGATCAACC
This sequence comes from Sphingobacterium siyangense, assembly GCF_007830445.1. GTDB lineage: Bacteria > Bacteroidota > Bacteroidia > Sphingobacteriales > Sphingobacteriaceae > Sphingobacterium > Sphingobacterium siyangense. Next base: position 9,382 of record NZ_VLKR01000026.1, read on the forward strand.
AAAATCCCAATCGCCAGTGCCAAACCACTTAAGGTCATAATATTGATTGTTTGTCCGAAAAGTTTCAGCAACAATACCCCCAATAATATGGAAACTGGTATTGTAATGATGACGATCAGACTGCTACGCCAATCCCGCAAAAATAACAACACCATCAACCCGGTCAATAAAGCCCCAAGTCCGCCTTCGTGCAAAAGGCTTTGGACCGAATTCATGACGGCCACAGACTGATCAAACTCATAAGAAACTTTCACATCTTCAGGAAGCAAGTTTTGAATCTCCGGTAATTTAGCTTTCAGATTACGCACAACAGCCCAGGTAGAAGCGTCAGCAGTTTTCACCGCAGGAATATAGACGGATCTTCTTCCATTGATCAATGCATAACTTACCGTAATATCGGATCCATCTGATACCCGAGCCACATCTTTCACATAAATAGGTATCCCATTTTTCGTCAAAATTGGAATATTGGCAAAGTCGCTTACATTCTTAATGAGGGAGTTTATCGTCGTGACATACATTGTATTGTCAAGGTGAAGGTTACCCGAAGGAGACATCACATTGAATTTTGACAAAGCCATCACAATTTCATCTGCCGTTAAATGATAACTTCGTAGTTTATTGGGATCAACATTGACCGTTATAGTCCTTGAGTTGGCTCCAAAAGGCGGTGGAGCTGAAAGTCCGGGCACAGCGGAAAACATCGGACGAACAAGTGTACTTGCCATATCATAGATTTCCTTTAAACTCCGTGTTTTAGATGACAGCACTAGCTGTCCGACAGGAAGGGATGAGGCGTCAAAACGGACAACTTGCGGAGGCAATGCTCCCGGAGGAAAGAATTTCATGGCCCGGTTTACCTGCAATGCAACCTGTGCCGATGCCTCGGCCATATCCGTATTTTCATAAAAACTCAATTTCAGTAAGGTCAGTCCCTGAATATTCTTGGCAGAAATATTTTTTATACCGTTGACATATAGAAATTGATCCTGCATTCGGGAGGAAAAAAAACCTTCCATCTGCTGTGGAGACATACCACCATAAGACTCAATCACATATATTGTAGGCGAATTAAGCTGCGGAAAGATATCGATAGGGATCTTAAAGAGTGATAAGATCGAAAATAACAATAGACTCAGTGTAATAATCACTGTCGTAATCGGCCTTTTTAAAGCAACTGTAACTAATGACATAGACATTTATTTAAAAAGTTGGAGAAATCCGTCTACATTATTCTGGGCAACGACCTGATGGAACAATGCGAGGTAATAATTATACTTGGCAGCGATATAATCCCGCTCAGCCTGATAGAGCATATTTTGTGCGACATTGACTTCAACAATATCTGTAAGCCCATTTTTATAAAGCGAGAACTTTTGCCGATAGGCTGCATTAGCAGCTTTGGTCTGATGCGGGATCTCGTCCAACCTCTGCTCGGCAGTAGCAACTTCCGCAGCAGACTGCGCAATATTCATCGTAATATTGGCCTGCTCCTCCTGCAGCTTTTGCCCAGCCTGATCAACCATCAACCGCTGTGTGTGGAGTTTTGCTTTTTTCCGTTGAAGGTCAAAGATGTTGTAATTGATTCCGACACCAACGAGATAATTACCTCGTTCCACTCCAAATCCCTCGCCAAGGGAACGATAACTATTGCTGTGATCTACACTCGCGGCACGTCCCCACACTGCCCCCGAAAGAAAGAGCTTAGGACGGTAGCTTTTTGATACAAGCTTTTCCTCCATTTTGGTTTTATCAAATAAAGCATTGTAATAGGCTACTAAGGGGTGCTGCGTCCCCCCATTCAATTCAATGGGCGAACTTTTCACCTGCTCAAAGAGGATCTTTTCAGCGGTCATATCGGCAACAATTTGATCGGGAGGCAATGCAGAAAGCGTCGATAAACGAATCTGCAACTGCCGTTGTTGATTTTCAAGTTCAATTAAGCTCAGCTTCGCTCTTGAAATCTCCGCATCCGCCATACTGGTATCAACACCCGCCCGGATACCGCTTTTAACTACAGCAAATATCGATTGCCTGATCTCTCGGTTTCGATCGATACTCCGTGTCTGAATTTCAATAAGATCATGCAATTTTAACAGCTGAAGATAACTGTAGATCGTAAACGATTGCAGGTCGTATTTTGATTGATCAAATCGTTTCTTTTCAACGTTAACCGCCGATTGAGCCAATTGATCTTGCGCCTGGTACGCGCCGAAATTATAGAACTCCCATTGAAACGCCGCAATAGCAAGATTGCTGCTGACGGCATTGTAATTATTATTTTCACGTATCCCCCCATTATTGGTCGGCACAATACCAAATCCAAAGTAAGGGCCGGGCACATTATTATTTGAACCGAGATCAGCTTGATAGGATAGCTGCAAACTCGGCAAACGGTTATTTCGTATTTCCTGCACACGAGCTTCTTGTACCATAGTACCCGTATAGTCAGTACGCAAAGAAGGCGCATGTTGTGCTACCGCAGACAACAAATCATTGAGTTTGATAGGTATATTATTTTCCTGCCCATGACAAAAAACGCCACAGGAAAGCAAGAAAACTCCTATCAGGACTATTTTCTTAAACATGTTTAATATCTTATTTTAAATAAATTACAGCAACGAAATTCCTCAGCGGAATAATGCCTTTCGTCTATTTTAAACAGGTATCAAATCATAATGTCAAACGGAGATGCAACAGGTAGAGCCGCTCAAAAGGGCTAAATAGTTGACTTAAGAAATTGTTTGTCGGATTTTTCCCAACAGAAGGTGAGAAAAAATTGGAGAAATGGAAAATAAGCAACGTTCGGATGCGTCCAACTACTGCAGACATGCCATTACAGATTATGCTGCCTTCACTAGTTTCAACCCAATCCAGGTATTCCTGCTTTCTTTTGCTGAAAGCCTTGATAACCGTTATAAACTCATTCTCGCCTTGAGCCTTGGCCTGATGATATAACGTAAAGCCAATTAATGGCTTTACGACCAGCAGCAAAGCGCTAATCAACAGCAAAACTCGAAATGTAATTTGTTTGAACATAGGTACCACGACTTACACGTAAACCACAATATGTATTTACAAAACAAATATAATTAACGTCGTAAAATGCTACTGTAACATTAGCATAGCCTTAGGATTTGTAAACACTATGTTGCACAAATAGCTCAAGATTCGGGACTATCCTTCACATTCTCTAAAACGGTTGTCATGGCCCGATAGATTCCATACAATAAGAAGAGTAGACTTGTAATTGTAAGCCCCAGATACTCCACCACCCACGCAATAAATATAGCCACAAAGTGAATTTTGCCATTCTCCGGTTTAAATGCCGCTCCCGAATAAACGTAGTAAGCAATGGAACCAAATAACACCAACCATATCACCGCATAAACATAATGAAGTGGGTTTTTGCTGAGCTTTTTATTTTTAAACATGTGTCAAGTTTTATGATTTGTTAGCCATTCGCTTATCTAAACAGCAAACGTATATGTTGTCAAATGTAAGCCCTAGCCCAGCTTTTCGCAAGGCACAACTATAATTCGCATCCGATGGTTTAATATTCGTGGCACCGCTAAAAAAATCGGAAGCAGTAATGGTCGGCATTCAGCTACTTCGCTACCTTAACAACAAAAGAAAAAGTCCCTTACATTACTGCAAGGGACTTTACGATAACCGATTATTCCGATATGATTTCTATGCCGTTGGAAATTTGCTCATATCCATATAAAATATCTCCCAGGTATGACCGTCAAAATCTTCAATACTTCGCTGTTGCATAAAACCGTAGTCTTTCATTGGCGTTGGTTCAATGCCTCCGGCTTTCAATCCATTATCAACAATTTCGTTCACACGATCCAAACCAGAAACAGAAAGTGAAAGTAGTGCTGCAATCTGTTTTTTTGTATCTGCAAGCGGTTTTTCTGTAAATGTTTTAAATTTATCCGGAGATAAAAGCATCACAAAAATATGCTCACTCCAAACCATACATTTGCCTTGTTCGTCGGAAAACTGAGGATTATTCGTAAAGCCCAATTGTGTATAAAAATCCATTGACTTATTCACATCGGCTACGACGAGATTAATAAATATCTGTTTCATCATTTTAAAGTTTAATTGCTATTGATCATGCAAAGTTGAAAATTTTCATCCAAAAAAAACTTGGCCTATGCGAAGATTTTTATGCAGCATCAATGAATAAGCAGCGGAATGACCATACCTTATATGGATAGCTCGTTATATAGATCGCTCGTTACTTAGAGAGCTCATTCAATTCGGCCTGTGAAAACACATGATCACCCTTGAGATAACTATTTGCTTCTTTTAAATACGTATAGATCACTTCTCGCCCCTTAGGATTGGGCAATTTATGTAAGTTGTGCACCAAATATTCCTTGTCCCGCAATCGATCCTTACTATAGCTTAAAAAAGAGGGTGCATGTGTCTGCACACTCCAACGAATAAAACGTAAATCGATATTATCGGGATATTTCATGATCATTTCTTCCAAAAGCTTTTTCCCTTTCTTGAATTGACCTAGTTTTGTAAACGGATTGCCCATATGTTTCGCCCATAATATTTCATAAGCAGCCAGGTATCCCTTCTCCGTTGCGGAATTGGCAGCTCCCTCCAATAATTTCAGATTCGCTTCACAGAGTTTCTTATTTTGAACAGCAGTAGCGTACTCGGCTCGCATTTTATCAACATCAACTTGACCAAAACAACATATCCCACATAATACCAAAGAGACACAGACAAAAAATCGTATAACCATTTTCAATTCAATTAAAGTAAAAAATAGAACGCTGTTCTAGTCATATAACAACATCGACAAGCTTTGAGTTTTCTTATTTTTTAATCCGTTGAGAATGCCGTTTGTTTTGCCATTTTCCCAATACGATCAATAATGCACCAATTGCAACGAAAACCAAGGTTACTCCAAAACTGTTCAAAAGAACCCTGTCCATTCCCAATTCGGAAACATTGACAAAAGGATACGGATAAAACCCAGAAAATGAACCATGCCACAACGTATAAAAAAGATAGACTAATGGGAAGATCAACCAGTAAAAAATATGACTCCAACGGATTGTTCCCTTGTCCAAAAAACGCCACCAAAAAAGAAAAAAACTCAAAGGAGTGACCACATGCAATAATTCGTCAACTACCATTGATAAACCCTGTGGATGCGACAGAAAGCGTAGTAGGGTATTATAGATAATTCCGACAATAAGAATGTATAATGTTACGGCAGTAATTGTTTCGGGTTTAGTAAAAAATAGGCCTATTCGACTTTTTGACCAGAAAACAGTAAAAAAACAGCATAGCAGAACCATTGCATTACCGAGAATCGTAAAATAACTAAAAAACTGAACAATATAGTCGATGCGGCCAAGCTTAGAGACGAGAGCACTTAATACAAATTGCCCAACGACTGCAAACAAGGTAATCAAACCAATGCTACCAGCGAAAACCGATTTTAATGAACTTTGAGTCTCCATATTACGAGTGGTCTATACAATACTAAATATAAAAATTTCAACTGCTATTTGGAATTTTAAATGATCAAATCCAATTCACCGCTGTTCGAACCCGGAATCCAGATTGTAAATAATTGCAACGAATTGTAAATGGATTCAGTTTCCTTACTAACAATTATTATTTTTATACGCTATAAAGTATTGATAAATGATTAGAGTAGCCATTATCGAGGATGAACCCGCCGTACGCAAAGAAATCAGCTATTTGGTCCAACAGGAAACTGACGTTGAACTTGTTGGCTGGAGCGATACGGTGACAGATGCTGTAAAATTGATTGAAGAGAAACAACCAGACGTTATACTCATGGATATTCAGCTCCGTGATGGTACAGCATTTGACATCCTAAAAAAGCTAACCGTTATTCCACAGAATATTATTTTCATTACGGCCTACAATCATTTTGCCATCAAAGCCATCAAATACGGTGCTTTGGATTATCTCTTGAAACCGGTCGATCAAACCGAACTAAACGAAGCCTTAGAACGTTACCGGCGTAAAAGCGAAAACAATCCCCAATGGATGCAACGTTTATCAATGGCACAAGAAGCTTTACATGCCAGTGAACTTCCCGAAAGCATTGCCTTGTCTTCCATACACCATGTACGTATCGTCCCTGTTCACAACATCGTGTACTGCAAAGGAGACGGTCCCTATACTTTTTTCTTTTTAAATGATGGTACAAAAGAGTTAATCTCTAAACCCCTCAAATATTATGAAGAATTATTGCCACAGCCTTATTTCTTACGCACCCATCAATCGTATCTTGTCAACAGGTCGCATATTTCTGGTGTCAATCGTTCCGAATATATTGTCTTAAAGAACAAAGAGGAAATTCCAATTTCATCACGTAGAAAAAACTCGATCTTAAATCAGCTTTTCCCAGAAAAATGAGCGCACTGAACCGCATTTTCCCTTGGCTACTACTGCCTTTGTTTTTTATCGCTTGCGCTCAAAAGAAAGACGGATTATCGCCCGACCATGATGCTATTGCTGCACAGATTAAAACGCTCGAAGACCAAAAATTAACTGCAGCAAATGGAGATTCCATCAAACAGGCCTGGTTAACGTTAGACCATAATTCCACCGTAAAAAAAGACACGGTACTCGCTGCCCGTGTAAAGTATTACCTAGCACGACTCTATGCTATGAGTGGTCAAGATTCGGCTCTTTTTTTTGTTCAACAGGCGCTTGAGCTCATTGAACCCACCACTGGAAACGCAAAATACAAAGCGCTTATTTACAATGGAATAGGAAATATCCGTAGCATAGAAGCAAAACAACGCGAAGCGGGCTATTATTATAACAAAGCCGCCACGATTGTTTTATCGGATACCGCTGCAGGACTGTCAACCGAAGCGAAATCAGCGATATTACTGTCCGCTGCCCAAAACAACTTGAGCTCCTTCCAGTATAACCTTGCAGAAAAGATGAATCGTTCGGTACTCCCCCTAATTGATTCACTGCCGGAAGGACATATTAACCGACAACGCGTTTTGGTACAAATGATACAGACGCTGAACACCTTACAGCGGCCAGCAGAAGATATTGCTCCCTTCCTTCATCAACTCGAAGAATTACACGCTAAAAATCCAGACAAATACAACATTAGTTTTCTATACGATTCGAAGATCCAATACTATGAAACGGCTAAGAAACCGGATTCCATTTTACATTATGAGTTGCTAAAAATAACAATAGATGAACGTTTGCACCAACAGACAGCATCCTCTATATTGATGAACAATTTATTCGTAGACTACAGTAATGTAGCCGCAATCTATGTTTCACTAAATAAACCGGTATTGGGCGAAAAATTCATCCAAAAAGCAGGCAAACTTAAAGCGCAGTTTCCCAAATTAATCTTTCCCAACAACGAAATTACATTTCAAAACAGTCTCGCCGCCGTCTATCGCTTGCAAGGAAAAGATAAGGCAGCTATAGACGTATTGAATCACCTTGTGCAATTACAAAAAGGTATTTATCAGTCGGAGAATACACAAGTGATCGCAGAAATGAATGCCCTTTATCAACTCCAGGCGAAAGATCAGTCTATCCGTATACTGAATGAAAATATCAAGATCAATAAGCTTCAGCTACAACAAAATCGTTTAGGACTGATCATTTCCTCCCTGGCGGTTATTTTATTGATCATCATACTTTTCTTCCTATATTACAGTTTTCGTCAGCGACGCGCCAGGCAAGAGAAAGAAAAGGTCTTATTGCAGCAGCAGTTGTTGCGCACACAGATGGAACCGCACTTTATTTTCAATACCCTTTCCGCTGTACAGAGCTTCATGCGCCTGGATAAGAAGGAAAATGCCATCAAATATTTGAACCGTTTCAGTCGACTACTACGTAGCAATCTCGAATTAAGCCGTGAGAGCCTCGTTCCCTTAAATGAAGAACTTGAAACCTTAGAAAACTATTTGATCTTACAGCAAATGCGCTTTGAAGATGCTTTTCATTACCACATCGCACAACCGGAAGATCAAGATTTAAGTGCAGTCATGCTACCACCAATGCTCATACAACCCTATGTTGAAAATGCAATTCTGCACGGTATAAACCTCGAAACGGGCGATGGTAGTATTGACATCCAGTTTGCGTTGTCCGCAGATATCCTACGGGTGACGATTAAAGATAGCGGTAAAGTCAATCCAGACATTCCTGAAATTACACATCGTTCACTCTCTGGAACAATCAGTCGTGAACGTATGCAGCTGTTGGGCAAGAAAGCAAGTATTCAGACCACCAAAGACCCCATTGCCGGCACCACGGTCACACTTCTTATCCCAATTACCTATTAACGATTTATATTATTTAAACAAACTACAGCGTATTCTACATGTCATCTAATATTAAGATAGGATATAAATTGTAGCGCAATTTTATTCGATATCCATGGAAAATCAATTAAATTAATTAAATTCGTTTATAAACCAACGAAATAGCGTTTTGAACACAATTTTCAAATTTATAGTCGCATAATTTAGCCTCACAAACCACAGGCTAATTATTCTTTTATTCGGGTAACTCCTATCCGAACAGGTTTTCATTTCACCCTATTATTCTCGGTATTGTTAGCTCAGGAGAGTATTTTATGCTATTGCAGTATTTAAAATATCCCATCCTTTCCAATATCGTCGATAATATCAAAAATCAAATAAAGAATATTAAGCGCGACTACAACTCATGCGAAAAGAATATATCTGGGAGGTCAAAGCACACAACACTCCCCTTCTCAAAAGATCCTGCAGCCATTGCGATAGTGATAGGTTCTACTGCAGTGAAAAGTTCAGAATGAATGCACAGAAAAAAAATATCGACGTTTGGTTGATTTATAGATGTATCAAATGTGATAACACCTACAATATGACCATTATTTCCCGTACCAGCCCCGAATCCATCAATAAGGAACTGTTTCATAGATTTCAGGAAAACAACAGGGAACTAGCATGGCAATACGCTTTTTCAACAGAAATCAGAAAAAAGAACAATGTTGAAGCAGATTTCGATACCATCAAATATGAAATACAGTATGAACAGCTGTTCATTGAAAATTTGCACAGCACAAACGAAGACACCTTATCCTTCAAAGTCATCTATGCATTCAGCTTTCAGCTCAAACTATCCACCGTCATTCGTAACTGTTTAAAACTATCATCCAAACAGCTTGACCGACTCATCACTATGCAGGCAATTACTGTACATGGAAAATTTCTAGAAAAAAAACATCGCGTCAAACATGAGGATATTGTGAAAATATCATGCGAAGCATTGAAACGCATAACCCGATAAACAAACAGCGAGCAATCCTATAATTGCCCGCCGTCTTATTAACTAAACACAAACTAAATTTCATTGCAGGTTCTCCCCCTGCTCATTGACATTATTTATTTTTGTTTCATTATATCCGCTAAAAGTTTCATGTAAAAACCTCCAACAACACTACGCGCCTTAAAGTTTTCACGGATCCCCGTAGTCGAATCATAAAAATCATTTAATGGGACACGGGATTCCGTTTGAATCGCATGACTATAGACTGGTTTCACCAAAGCTTCAAATGCTTCTTTTGATGGAGCAAATGATGCTGTCCAAAGAATCCAGTCATTTTTGGTGTAGGCCTTACGGCTATCCAATGGTATACCAAATCTATTTTGCTTGGTCAGGTAATACTTAATTTCCGTATCATACACTTTTTGAGGAAACAGATTCAATCCCAACACTTTGTCCCAGATCAAATTATATTTTTGACTCCAGGTATTTTTATCATCAAATGTCAGCGCGTAATGGTCGCCCGCATCTGCCATTTCCATCCATTTCGGGACCATTTCCTCGGCAATTGCACGGTATTTTTTTGCGATTGCAGTTTCACCAATGGCCTCCGCTAGCTGCGCATAACAGGCAATACCCACAATAGCTTTAACAGATAAATTGGCATTTCGTGCAAGATGACCAGCAAAATCGTCTGTACAGAGCTGCGTTTTAGGGTCAAAGCCATCTTTAACGAGATAATCTACCCAAGTTGTCAATGTTTTCCAATGCTTCCTGGCATAGTCCCCATTCCCTTGCACTTTCGCGATAGCCGCAGTTAAAATAATCATATTGCCCGATTCCTCCACAGGCATAGGTTCGCCATAGGTTTGACCATTGGCCAATGGATACGTACCCAAATCGTGAGCCGCCCAAGGATACGGATATTTACCGCTCTCGCTAAAATAAAATATTCCAGTTAACATCCCTTTCAACAACTCCGGATTATAGATCAAATACAATGGTGCAGAAGGATAAGTAACATCCACCGTATTGATAAAACCACCACTGTTATTTTCTTTGGAAAGCCATAGCAATTCATTTTGTGGACTTTTCACCAAGGTATGTGCGGCTATACTTTGGCGATAAGCTAGCACACTAAGATGTGCATATTCTTTTCCACCCGATTTTAGCGCATCCGCATAAACCGCTTTGTCGAATGCGACGCACTTATCGAGCACATTACGATACTCATCTGCTGCCAAAGTAAGCTGATTTTCCATCGTTTCTTTGCCAGAATTGTTCCACCATGGTCGCAGATTATTTTTGAAATACTGAATCGCATAAATTTCATCGTAGCCCACCTCAACAAAACGTTCCTCCGCTTTCGCCCCCACATTGCCAAACGGAATGACCGTGTTCAGCGCAAGTGAGGTACCCTTAACAGTTTTTGCAGCGGTCGCTGTTCCCTTTCTAAAGGCGTCGACGGCTCCGCCCCTCGGACTAATAAACTGTTGCGTTTTATCCTGCTTTGGTGAAGCAACATAAAAATACCCCCAGTCTATCCGCATATCATCGGCACCTTTCTGCAAAATAGGCTGTTCGACCGTTCCCGCTTTTAGTACCGACAATTTTGCCGTTTCATATTTTTCGGCGGTTACTTCCTGTGAAGGCTTATACACCGCAATATTTGTGGATGCACTTAGAAAAACTTTAACAGCATGCTGCTTGCCATCGTTTGCTTTTACGTTATACGTGATATAGCTTACCGGTCGAGCCAATAAATTCAGATCATCCATAAGCAAAGGCGACGTAAAGCTTAATTTCAGATCCACCTTACCGGCCTGAAAATTATAGACCGTACGCGTCGCTGTTATTTCCACATCTTTTTGCACGGCTTCTTGAATTCGTGGTCCACGCTCTTTGAGCCTGTCAACCAAACCAAAATCCAGGTAACGACCGCCAGCACTATTCTTCAAATGGATGGCAATATGATTTTGCCCGGCCTTCAAATTCGCCTTGTCAATCGGTAAATAGTGAAAGCTGTTAGTCCAACCTACCTTTTCGTAAACCTTCTTCCCATTCAAAAATACTTCTATATTATCATCATGATTGAGTTTTAGAAACAGCTCATTGATGCCCTTCGGATCCGCTACGGAAAACTCACGTCTCACCCAGATATCGTCCGATTTCCAAAGCGTCTTTACCTGTTGCGCATCATCACCGATGGGTGCAAGTCCCGATTTCCATGCATTCGTCTTATAAGCGGAAGACTCCCAGCCGCCTTGAGGTTTTGATTCAGTATATTGTACCGTATACGATTTATCTTCCGAAGTCGGTAGAATAACAGCATAACTAGGCTCTTCTTTGCCAAGAAAACGATAAATATTACCATCAACATCAATTAAGCCCAACAGCGAATGATCAGCGTCTGTCCAGTGTTTCGTTGTCGACGCATGAAGCTGATCAGTCATGGACCATATACTAAAATTGGGGTTGTGCGTAATCAATGGATAAGCCGGAGCTTTGCGTTCTTGGGCTTGTCCATCTAAAACAGTAGAAGCACAGGCCAAAACAAAGCAGAGACCCATCTTCCCGAGTTTGTTCATTGCATGAATAGATTTTTGAAAAGGTTTAATCATATTTTTTGGATAAATTAGCTACATAGTTTTCCGCATTGAACTTATGCCCAATCGTTTTAACAAAGAAAGTTGGAATAATTTAAATTCAGCTGTCGCATCGTATCATTTTACCTTCAATTTATATCATATTTGACATGCTGCCATCTAATCAAGATAATTATTATCTTTGAGAACCCGTCCGATCGTTATGTGCAAAATGACCTAATAAACATCGGCATTCAATTTTACCAACAACACGATGAGAAGTATTTACGTTTATTTCTTAATGACCATATCTTGTCTTTTTTCAACGAGCACACAGCTTTATGCACAAGAAACAGATTCGGTCAATAAAAAAGAATTGGATCTGAGTTCCTTACTGAACGGAATTAGACAACAGCAAATTAATGATTCTCTTGAACGGGTAAAGCTTCAGCATGAAATTGCCGATCTTAAAAGTCAAAATAGCCCCAAAAAGGAAAATTTAAAACAGCAGCTGAATGAGTTTGACGAAGAAAATAACCTTCGGAAGCAGCAGCTGAAAGTTAAAGTAGACTCCATCAAAAAAAACACCAAAAGATATGCAGTCGCGCCATTTCAGGATACCCTCTTCTATATCTATAATAAACTTGGATCATCATTAGCCAAAGACCGAGCTTACAATGTGGTCAGCAGAATCCATAATCTATATGAAGACGATTTTGTGAAAGTAGATTCGTTTAAAATCGAAAACAGCGAAATTAGTGCCGACATCGTTTACAAAGATCTCGTCATAACTTCCGTCACAGAACTCGATGCTCTTCTTGAAGGAAAAAGTAAAGAAGAGATTGCGGCAAACTACCTAAAAAGAATTCAGGATTCAATCACAACGGAACGTGCAGATAACAGCATTACAAAACTTCTTACCCGTATTGGGCTTGTATTTCTCATTCTCGTCGTTTTTTCGATATTGATTCTATTAATAAACAAGTTGAAAAAATATGGTACGCAACGTATATTAACGGAAAGAACACAACGGATCAAAGACATTAAGATCAAAAATTATGTCCTTGTCACTTCGGTACAAAAAACACGGATGTTTATTAATGCAATAAATATTTTACGTTGGGGCTTGATCGTCCTCATTGCCTTTATCATGCTGCCGATTGTCTTCAGTGTTTTTCCATTTACACAGAGCTGGGCATCCAATCTCATTGGACTCTTCACAAAACCCCTGAAGACTGCAGTTTTGGCAATTTGGAACTATATTCCAAATCTGATTACCGTATTTGTCATACTCGTTGTTATGCGTTATGCCGTTCGATTCATAAAGTATATTTTTACCGAAATTGACAAAGGCAAATTAGAGGTTAATGGCTTTCATCGCGATTTTGCCATGCCTACCTTTACGATTGTTCGCTTTCTGCTCCAAGCCTTCACACTGGTGCTCATATTCCCGTATTTACCCGGTGCAAATTCAGATATCTTTAAAGGAATATCCGTATTTATAGGTGTCCTATTTTCTTTAGGATCATCTTCTGCAATTTCCAATATCATAGCGGGACTTGTGATCACCTATATGCGTCCGTTCCGTATTGGAGACCGTATCACCATCGCCGATAAAACAGGCGTTGTTATCGAAAAATCACCCCTGGTAACAAGGCTTCGAACGATAAAAAATGAAGAAATTACCATCCCCAATTCGTCGGTACTTTCCGGAAATACCGTCAATTATTCAACCTTCTCAGAAGATGGAATCTGCTTTCAGGTGGAATTGACAGTCGGTTATGAAGAACCTTGGCAACGTATACACGAATTGCTCCTGAACATCCCACCCCGAATAAAAAGAGTCAACCTTAACCCAGCGCCATTCGTCTTACAAAAAAAATTAGACGACTTCTATGTCCTCTATGAACTGAATGTATACATCGCTAAATCTGGTGAAATTGAACTGGCAAAGTCTGAAATTTTTCAATCGATCTTAGATGACTTTCTAGCCGCAGGAATTGAAATGAATGGCCCACACATATTTGCTAAAGTTGACCATGTACAACAATATAATCCAAAAATGCCCAACAGCTCGTACAATAACTGATCTGAAAGCACAATTTTTAGCTGATTACTGCAAAGAATATGTGATGCGTTTTGACCCGGTATGCATATCCTGTTGAATTCATCCACTGTTGTGAGCTTGTTAACTAAAGATGTAAAACATAAATTAGCTCTTCGGCTTCGACTCTGTCAGGCCAAACGACATCCCTGGATTGCGTGAACACCAGTCAGCCCGCGCAATAAATGAACACTGGACCAGCTACATTATTCAAATTGGACTAGCTCAGTTGCATCTATTGGCTGTAATTTTGGATAAAATCAAGAAATAGCTATTTGCATGTATGTACCCAAACATTTCCAGTTCGAAGATTACGCAGAAAAGGTTGAATTTATGCAACAATATAGTTTTGCGACCATTGTATCGATTAAAGAGGGGATTCCAATAGCCACACAGCTCCCCTTTCACGTCCGTACAGATAAAGATCAGCTGCTTTTAACATCACACTTCGCTCGTGCAAACGAACAAGCCAATTATATCGAAAATACGCCGTCATTGGTTATTTTCTCCGAACCACATGCTTATATCTCACCACAACATTATGACAAGGAAAAAAGTGTGCCAACCTGGGATTACATCGCTGTACATGCCTATGGCCTTGCATCCATCCTTACAGACGAAAAAGCAAAAAGTAAAGCCCTAGAACAGATGATCCTGAGTTACGACGAAGCGTATTTAACACAATGGGAAAGCCTTTCCGATCGTTTTAAAAGTGGTATGATGCGGGGTATCGTCGCCTTCGAACTTGTCGTCACAGATTTACAGGGCCAAAAAAAATTAAGTCAAAATAAAAGTGAAACAGAAAAACAGCGTATCCGTGATTTTCTAAAAAATAGCGACAATGAGCTCGAAAGAAATATTGCCGCAGCAATGAAAAATGGATCAATAAGTAACGAAAAAAAATGAACACACACACTGACATAGAAATCACACAGGTAAAACTAACAGATATTGACCTGCTGCAGCAAATAGGAAAAGCAACATTTATTCAGACCTTTTCAGACACGAATACCGAAGAGAATATGAAGACCTATCTGGCCGAAGGGTTTTCAAAGGAAAAATTATTGTCCGAGCTCTGCGATAACGAATCTGAATTTTACTTCGCTGTCTTGAAAAATGATGTTATTGGCTACCTAAAAGTAAATACCGGCCAGGCCCAGACCGAACAACAGTGCCCGCAGGCATTAGAAATCGAGCGCATCTATGTATTACAGGAATTTCAGGGTAGAAAAGTGGGACAGTTATTGTTTGAAAAAGCACTAGCCTTAGCCCAAATAAAAGCAGCTTCATTTATCTGGCTTGGTGTTTGGGAAAAAAACTTGCGGGCAATCAATTTCTATCAGAAAAATGGTTTTGTCGCATTCGACCAGCATATTTTTCAACTGGGTGACGATAAACAAATAGATATCATGATGAAAAAAACAGTACAACCGCACCATGCATGAGTTTATAGCAGAAAATATACAGGTCATACAACAACGTATAGACGAAGCCTGCAAAACAAACCGTCGCGATCCCCGCGAGGTAAAATTATTGCTGGCCACTAAAACCGTACCTGCCGAACGTATCGAAATCGCGCTGCAAGCTGGTCAAACCCTAATTGCTGAAAATAAAGTGCAGGAACTGAAAGACAAATTTGAGTATTTAAACGCTGTTCCCCATGTCAATCATTTTATTGGTCATCTTCAAACCAATAAGATCAAGGATCTGCTCAAATGCAACGTATCCTGCATCCATTCGATCGATCGTATAGATCTCGCCAAAAAATTGCATCAGCGACTTTTAAAAGAAGACAAAACCATGGAAGTACTCATTCAGGTAAATACTTCCTTCGAAGAGAGCAAGTACGGCGCTGCGCCAAGGGAGGTGATCGGCCTGGTTCAGCAAATAGCAACATTAAGCACACTAAAGATTAAAGGACTGATGACTATCGGTATATTGAGTGCCGAGGCCGAACAGGTACGTGCCTGTTTTAAATTGCTCAAACAAATTCAACAACAAATTATAGCCCTAGCTATTCCCGGTGTATCGATGCAAGAATTGTCGATGGGCATGAGCGGAGATTTAGCGATAGCGATAGCGGAAGGCGCTACGATTGTCAGGGTAGGCACGGCAATTTTTGGACAACGTCCTACACCAGATAGTTATTACTGGAACGAACACAACTAACAAAAAAAAACGATGCGGATACATTTTATACAACACGAAGTTTTTGAAGCACCCGGGGCCTATTTAACCTGGGCGGAAAAACAGCAACATTCAGTTACTTTCTCCCATGTTTATCAACAGGATCCCCTTCCAAAAGAAATAGATTCCATCGATGTATTGATCATTATGGGCGGACCTCAAAGCCCAGATTCATCCCCATCCGAATACCCTTATTTTGACGCTAAGGCCGAAATCGCTTTTATTCGCCGATGTATTGATGCCGGCAAGGCGGTTGTTGGTATATGTCTGGGCGCACAATTGATTGGCGAAGCGCTGTCGGCAACGTACAGACATAGTCCGCAAAAAGAAATTGGAGTTTTCCCCATCACGCTCACAGAGGAAGGAATAAACGACAGCAAAATAGCACATTTTGGCAGCCCATTACCGGTCGGACATTGGCACAACGATATGCCTGGACTTACCCCTGAAAGTAAAATCTTAGCAAGCAGCGTCGGCTGCCCTCGACAAATTGTTCGCTATACAAATCTCGTCTACGGATTTCAATGCCATATGGAACTCACTCCTGAAGTCGTCCGGCTCTTAATAGATGCAGAAGAAGATCTCTTTCTTCAAAGCCAATCGCTCCAATTTGTGCAATCACCTGAAGAAATTAAGACTTTTGATTACCGCGAAATGAACAGCAAACTTCATACATTTTTAGATTTACTTGAATGTGCATACACGAGAAGTCTAATAAGTAAATGAAGGGTTTCTGTCTAAAGAGGAGCGTAAAAATTTACAGCAGTAATTCATTCGTTGGATAAAAAATAGTAGATTTGGTGTAACACAAAAAAACTATTGATGAACCTAAGACGCGGTCAACTTTTAAAAATGGGCTATCTAGCCCTTCTGGTACTTCTCCTACACGCCTGTGTTTCCCAAAAAGAAAACAAAAATCTGACTTGGTATCAACATCAGGTTATCGAGCAGCTTGTTCCGGAAACTGATTCCAGTTATAGAGTTCAAATTGGTATTATGGCTGCGACCTTCTGGCTAGACAATCAGGATGGTCAACTGGCCAAAAAATTGAACCTCCTACAACAGAGCTACACGCAACGAAATAAAGTCGATGTCGCTGTTCAGCAAGGTACCAACAAAATCATTCGCGTCACTAAATCAGAATAAAACAAGCTTATTCAAGGCAACACAAATGATTTTGGTACCCACCAATACTTCAATTATAGTTAATATCTTCCGCCTGTACACGTCATCCACTACATGATATTCTTTGCTATCTTTTCAATACGGTCCTTACAGGCCACATTGTAAATTAAGCGATTTTATTCATTAATATAATTTGAGGCGCTTCCTGCAATTTTTCACCGGCAACTTTTCCGAATGCGACAATATAAGGTTGTTGATTATGCGCATCCAAGCCCGCCTGATCTTCCCAGATTTCATAAAAGATAAACTGGTTTTCATCACTATTTACCTGATGCAGATCGTACTGTATGCAAGCTGCTTCCTTTCTACTTGCTTCGACCATTTCTAACAATAATGCCAATACTTCTTCCCGATGTGCGGGAACTGCCTTTAAAATTGCGGTTAAATATACCTTCATGTTATTGATTTTTATTGTGGTAATTTACTCTTTTCATCGCAATAACGCCATGGATAAAGCGATTTATCGATCAATAAATTTTTAGTTCAACGTAGTTTCCAAATGGAAGACCTCTTCCAAATATTGTTTATATTCCTTTTCGTAATTGTCGACACGTTCTTGAGACGCACCCTTCTCCATATCATGAAAATGGAAGCTTCCCAGATGTTCCAATCCTGCAAACTGATTCATCTTGTGAAACCCGAATAAAACACCGGCATCAACTGAATGCTGATCAAAAAACTCATTTTCCATTGTAAAGGCTGTCTCAGGAGCATTCCAGCTCGAAGTCACCATGTATTTTTTACCATGCATCAAACCTCCGGTACCATAATTAATGGCCGGATTCTTACGTGAACGACCATCATTTTTATAGATACCGTTGTTGTGACCTGCCGTAAAAACTTCATCGATATAGAGCTTCAGACGGTTCGGAACCTGAAACCACCATACAGGGAAATGGTAAACGATAATGTCTGCCCATTTAAAATTTTCAACTTCAACCATTGGATCAAAATCATCGTTGATATTGGTTACCCTTGTTTCAAGTCCATTTTCAGCCAATGTTTCAACAGTCCAATTTGTTATTGTGGTATTGAAAGAACCACCCGAGTGTGCGAATTTCTGTCCACCGTTGATAATAAATATTTTCATTTCTATAATTTTTCTTATTGATAACACAAATTTCTATCATATTTTTAAATCATACAAATAATTTAAATTGTATATTTGTATCATAAAAATAATAACTATGAAATGGAACTTAGAATGGCTTCGTACATTTAAGGCAATCTATGAAACCGGAACATTATCTGCAGCTGCACAGGAATTGTTTATTTCTCAACCTGGTGTCAGCCTACATCTGAATTCCCTGGAAGCCTTTACCGGGCACAAGCTTTTTGATCGATCTGCGCGAAGAATGGTGCCGACCGAAAAGGGGAAAATCTTGTACAACTATGTTATTGACCCGCTTAAAAAACTAGAAACCGGTGAACAGCATTTTCACAAGCGTGCATTGGACGAACGTGTCACAATCAGTATCGGAATGTGTTTTGAGACCTTTCAATACACGCTGGAAGAACATATCGCGCAGCTCCCCTTTAATTTAATTATCAAATTTGGAGAATATCCTCAGATGCAGCAGGATCTTGATAATGGTTTATTGGATCTTATTATTACGCCTCAAAAAGGAAACCAGCAGAATCTACAATACGAGGCTTTCTCAAAAGAACGCATTGTCTTGATTGCAGGTTGTCAGACCGACACATCCACACTCGAGTCACTACTGAGCGACAATAAAATCAAGGAAGCAGCTCAACTCCTGAAAAAACAATTGTGGTATAGCACGGCTGCCGATATGGATCATTTAAAAAACTATTGGTCGACACACTTTGGCGAACATCCAGACTTCAGTCCCAATTATATCGTCCCAAATATCAGCTCAATCATACGCTGCTTGAGCAACAATACTGGTTTTTCCATTGTTCCCGACTTTCTTTGTGCCGAAGCACTTGCATCCGGAAAAATAAAACTAATCTGGGAAGGGACTTCTCCCGTGGAGAATATACTTTACTTTGGAACGAGAAAGAAAACCATGTATCAGGAAGAAATCGGTCAATTGGAAACGCTGTTAAAAGAGAAATGGTAGATCACCGGGCAATTTCTTGCCGATAGCCCGATTTCCGCTACTGATGCAGCATTTTGCTTAAAAATTCGGGCGTAACGCCAATATATGCCGCAACTTGTTTCTGCGGAAGACAGTCGATCAATGTAGGATAACGTGTACAGAACTTTTCGTAACGTTCTTTGGCAGCTAGACGGAGATTCTCCATCGATCGACTTTGATAATAAACCAATGCATTTTCGGCAAGTATCCGAAAATAGACATTCAGTTTCGGAATCTCCTGATAGAGCCGATGCAGATCTACCTTGGAAATCATCCATACCTCAGATTCAAATACCGCATCAATGTATAGGTTGCCCGGTTTTCCGGTCACCAAACTATACATATCGCCGATCCACCAGCCTTCGGGAGCAAACTGTTGAATATACTGAAAGCCATTTTCATCCACACAATAACTTCTTAGACAACCCGAAGCGACAAAAATAGCATACCTGCTCAGATCGCCCTCCAACAGCAAATATTGTTTCTTCTTCACTTTTTTGGATTTCACAACAGCCAATAGGCGTAAGATTTCATCTTCCGTGAGGTCGATCTCTTTCTGAATACTGTCCAACAATAGCTGTTTGTCCATAAATTAAAGCCTGATACACAACAAACATAGATAAATTGATGTTTGTATCCAAAAAAATAGACAAGCAGCGCCTTTTCTACGAAGGGAATACGCTTAGCTCTTCTAAAAGAAATACGTTTTGTTCTTCGCCGAAAAGACGCATACGATACCTATATATTTACGGATGGCCGTCCCGAAGCAATGGTATGCGCTTCCTTCAAGACTTCTGAATAAGTAGGATGTGCATAAGACACCCTTGACATACTATCGGCGGTGATTTCATATTCCAAGCCCAAAACACCTTGAGCGATCAGATCGGCCGCACGTGCTCCAATGATATGAACTCCCAATAGTTCGCCATATTTCGGATCGGCCAACACTTTTACAAATCCTTGTGTATCCATCCCTGCGCGGGCACGGGCATTTGCGGAAAACGGGAATTTCCCAATCGTATACGCTATACCCTTTGCTTTGAGCTCCTCTTCTGTTGCGCCAACGGAAGCCACTTCGGGCCAGGTATAAACCACACTTGGGATCCGATCGTAATGTACCTTTGGTTTTTGGCCGTCCATATGTTCGACAACAAAGATTGCTTCCTCTTCAGCTTTATGAGCCAGCATTGCCCCACCGATCACATCGCCAATAGCATAAATGTGGGGAACGGCCGTCTGTAGCTGCTCGTTGGTAACGATCATCCCTCTGGCATCCAGTTGAACAGCTGTATTCTCCAAACCAAGCCCCGCTGTAAATGCTTTCCGCCCGACAGCGACCAAAATATAATCCGCCTGTAACTGCAGCTCGTTACCAGCTCGATCTTTAAAGAAAACGTTTGCCGCAGCGCCTATATTTTCGGTTTTGTAAACAGCCTGTTCAAGCAAAATTTTAATGCCATCATGCAGCAGTATCTTTTTCAAGGCATCCCCCAATTCATGATCCATATTGGCAAGGAGACGATCGGCATATTCGATAATAGTGACCTCACAACCCAATCTATTGAATATGGATGCCATCTCTACCCCAATTACACCGCCACCGATAATAACGATTTTATCTGGCTTCTCTTGCAAAGACAACGCCTCTGTTGAGCTTATGATACGTTTTTTATCTATGGTTACTCCCGGAACTGTCGCTGGCTTGGAACCCGTAGCGATGATAAATTTCTTTGCTCCAAGGGACAGCCGCTCCCCCGCTGATGTAGCAATCTCCACCGTTGAATTATTGACAAAAGAGGCCTTTCCATGGATCACCGTAACCTTATTCTTTTTCATCAGGAAATTCAGCCCCTGCGTATTTTGCAACACCACTTTATCTTTACGCGCATACAACCGACCAAAGTCCACCGATAGTCCCCCTACCTGAATCCCGTGTGCAGCAAAATGATGCTGTGCTTCATGATAGTGATGTGTACTATCCAAAATTGCCTTTGTGGGAATACAGCCCACATTGGTACAGGTACCACCCAATGTATCATATTTCTCTACAAGTGCGGTTTTATACCCCAATTGGGCACTGCGAATCGCCGCAACATAGCCGCCTGGGCCAGACCCAATGACAACCAAATCATATTGTTCCATATACGAACTATTTTTAGTTAACAGAATTATTCACGACCAAAAAAGGTCTTACAAGTACGCCCCGCATAGTTACCATCCAAAAGGCACGATAAAAATTTCAATACATACGCCAATCATAATACAAAATAAAATACCAAAAGGTATATTTAAAAACAGTAGAAAACACCGTATTATTCATAAATTTTTGATTTAATTAAAATCAGTACAAACCTACAAATAAAATACCAATCAGTATATTATAAATAAAAAATTAGATCAAAAAAAATAATATGAAAGTCAATTCTACGCAGAAGAGATTGTGTTTATGTTTAGGATAAAGGCATATTTTTTTAACTTGCTTTCAGATTAGCACCAACAGCGTCAAACGATTATTTTCAAATGAAACAGCATAATTACATCGCCACAATTACGTGGACAGGAAATCGCGGCAGCGGAACCGATCATTATAAAAACTACGAAAGAAGCCATCGCATTAGCATTGACGGCAAAGCCGAGATTGAAGGTTCTTCGGATCCAGCGTTCCTGGGAGACCCCAGCAAACACAATCCCGAAGAGCTATTGCTTGCCTCCCTGTCCTCCTGCCATATGTTATGGTACCTGCATTTCTGCTCGGTCAATAAAATTATTGTAGAAGAATATGTAGACCATGCAACAGCGATCATGCTTGAAGAAGAAAGTGGAAAAGGCCGTTTTAAAGAAGTTACGCTAAATCCTTCGGTCCGGGTAAAAGATTCAACGATGATTGCACAAGCCATTGAATTACACCAAAAAGCAAGTGAATATTGTTTTATTGCCAATTCAGTAAACTTTCCGGTCTTGCATAAACCCAACGTCAGCATCAGCACATCCAGCTAAATGAATGAACTTTCTTCTTCACATGATATGTTATGACATGATATGCTGTGAATTGACAAGAACGGCGATACATGATCGAACTACTTCATAGCTTAGCGCTATTTATTGGCTAGCCGCTCCTGTAACTCGCGACGGAAAGTAATCCCGACCGGTAGGGACGTATTATTGATCTGTACCATACCATGCTCATATTTGATCACCTTATTGATCGAAGCAATGTAAGATTTGTGGATACGGATAAACTTTGATGCCGGCACCTGTGTGAGAATTTGCTGGGTGGTGCTTGCGGTCAAAAATGTCTGACTAGGAGTGACAATTTTCACGTAATTGCCAAAGCTCTGGATAAAATCGATCTGCGATAATTTAACGTCAATAATACGACCATCCATGCGTATACTAATTGATTTGGGTTCTTCTTCCTGGGGCGACACAGTCGTGTTATAGGATAAAAAACGTTGAACAGCCTTAAAAAAACGGGGAAATGAAATAGGTTTTAACAGATAATCAACAACGCCGTAATCATAACTCTCCAATGCGTATTCGGAATATGCTGTTGTCAAAATCGTTTTGGGTGGGTTATCCAGCATCTTCAGAAACTCCATCCCATTAATTTCGGGCATTTCAATATCCAGGAAGATTAAATCTACTTTGTTCTCCCGAAGAAACTCCAATGCCTCAAAAGCATTATAACATTGAGCGACCAACTGCAGATCAGTACTTCTTTCAATATAATTTACCAGTACATAATGCGCCGCAGGTTCGTCATCAACCACGATACAGCTATTTTTATTCATTGTTTAAAGATTTATAACCAATGACACCTCATATTCCTCTTTCTTGGAATTTGTCGTTAATGTATACCGATTAGGATACAAAAGCTTTAATCGCGCTATTGTATTTTCCAAACCTATTTTCGCCGAAAAAACATTCCTTTTCTTAACGGGAACAGAATTCCGTACATGCAAATATAAGTTCCCTTTTTCAATCTTGATCGAAATATGTACAAAACAATCTTCAATACTGCAGGTTCCGTGTTTAAAAGCATTTTCTACGAAAGTAATCAATAGCATCGGCGCTATCTGATAATTGATATCTTCTTCTTTTTGATAATCAAATTCAATTTTTGTTCGGTAACCTAACCGTTCACGCTCCAGCTCGATATAACTTGAGATAAAATCGATCTCATCATCCATCGCAACAAATTCCCGATCGCTGCTCTCCATCTGATAACGGAGAAGCTGGGAAACTTTGATGATCAATTCGGAGGTACGTTCCGGGTACTTCAAATTAATACCATAAATGGTATTCAATGTATTGAATAAAAAATGTGGATTGAGCTGTTTTTTTAAATGGGACAATTGCGTCTGATTGGAAAGCAGTTCACGTCGGGTCTTCACACGCTGAAAGCGATAAAATTCAATAAATTGGATACTACCCAATATACAGATCAACGAGCCCAATAATACACCAAATTGATAATGGAACGTTTTCTGAACAAGATTCTTATAGAGAAAGCAATTCTTGTAGATTACATTATCCGTTAGCTCTTTCAATATAAGTGAAAAAACCAACAGGGTTGCCACCGACGCCAGAACGTACAACAGGGGTTTATTCTTTTTGAGCAGCAAGGGCAATAAAAAAAAGCGATTCAACTGCGCATGCGCATATAGGATCAAGAAATAGAACACGCCCATCAAAAATCCCTTCCAGCTCAAGATCAAAATCCAATCGTTCAAAGTAAAGAGGATAAACGAAAAGACCAATAGCACGATCTCCTGTATGATCTTGTTCTCCAAAACCTTTCTCATAATCCTTTTTTTGTTAAAAATCTGTTACAAAGTAAAAGTTTTAAGTTTATAACAGCAGAAAAATAAATGACGAATTAAATTGGTCACTTTTAAACGCTATAGATCATTTTAAAGGGACATCGCAGTTCATCTCATCGCTATCTTCGTGTCCATAAAATGATAGATAACCTATGCTGAAATTGAATTTAGTGCTGTCATTGGCTGTATCACTTGCGACCTCCTCTTCCTTCGCTCAGAAGCTTACGCTCCGCGATGCCGTAGAACAGGGTATTGCAAATTATGGAAATATCAAGGCAAAGGAATATTATCTCCAGTCCTCCCTGCAGACCAATGAACAAGTCAAACGCGACTTTTGGCCCAATCTGAACATCGTAGCCCAACAGGACTTTGGAACAGTCAACGGACAAAATGGTCCACTGTATGGATTTGGTGGGCTGGGTGTAGCTTCTTCGGGAGCCGCTCTTCCAGAACAAAATTGGAATGCCGCATTTGGTGCGCTTTACTTAGCCAATGTCAATTGGGACATTTACACCTTTGGACGAAAAAAAGAACGTATCGAATTGGCCAAATCCGATACCAAACGACTACAGGCCGATCTCGGTCAGGAACAGTTCCAGCATAAAATCAAGATCGCTGCGGCTTACCTCAATTTATTGGCTAGTCAACGATTGGAAAAAAATCAACAGATGAATCTGGATCGCGCACTGGTATTTTTAAATATTGCTGCCACCAAAGTAAAAAACGGAATATTACCCGGAGTAGATTCTACGCTTGCTTCAGCGGAAGTATCGCGCGCAAAAATCAGCCTCAATCAGGCCCGTGAAAATGTTAAGGAGCAAAACAATAAGCTGACGGTATTGATGGGGATTCCAGCGAAAAATCTCGAAATAGATACTGTTCTGGTTCAGAAAACACCTATACAGCTAACTCCGCTTTCAGGCAACTTGATTGAAAGTAATCCTATGCTGCAATTTTATAAAAGTAAAATTGAACTTGGCGAACAACAATTGAAACTATCAACCAAAGAGTATCTTCCCACTGTAAGTGCCTTTGGGGTCTTTCAGACAAGGGGATCTGGTTTTAAGAGCGACTACATTACGGATTTACAAGCATATAGCACAAATTATTGGAAAGGGGTTCGTCCCAGTAGGCAAAATTATCTCTTGGGATTGGGCATAAACTGGAATCTGACTT
Source organism: Sphingobacterium siyangense (assembly GCF_007830445.1). Classification (GTDB taxonomy): domain Bacteria; phylum Bacteroidota; class Bacteroidia; order Sphingobacteriales; family Sphingobacteriaceae; genus Sphingobacterium; species Sphingobacterium siyangense. The sequence goes on from NZ_VLKR01000026.1 coordinate 34,856, forward strand.
CGATTGCGCGTATCAATAAAAAAATCAGTGCACAGCGCTTTACGAATGATGCCCTGAGAGAAGAATACCAAACTGCCGAAGCCCAATTGACAGCACAGCTGGATGCCGCTGATGTGAAAATCCAATTGGCCCTAAAAAGTGATCTAGAAGCTCCCCGACAAGTGTCGGCAGCTCAGCAAGCTTACAATCAAAAAATGACGATGTATAAAAACGGCCTAGCGACACTTGTCGACGTGACGCAGACCTTTTACACATTAAATAGAGCCGAAACCGATCGAGAGATCGTCCACATCAATCTTTGGCAGTCGCTTTTACTAAAAGCCGCAGCTGCGGGAGATTTTGATATTTTCAACAAAGAACTATAAATAACATTACATGAATTTAATACGTTTTGCCTTACGCAAGCCGATATCCATCCTCGTACTCGTATTGGGACTTATTGTCTTTGGCATAGGTGCCGTTCGATCGATCAAGGTGGATATCCTGCCAAAAATGAACCTTCCGGTTATTTATATTGCCCATCCATTTGGTGGCTATTCGCCGGATCAAATGGAATCTTATTTTGCCAAAAACTACGTCAATATCCTTCTTTTTGCCAATGGGGTCAAGTCTATTGAGACCAAGAATATTCAAGGTCTGACCTTAATGAAAGTATCGTATTACGAAGACACCAACATGGCCCAGGCTGCAGCCGAGCTAAGTGCCCTGGCCAATCGGATCCAGGCCTCCTTTCCTCCAGGCTCACAACCGCCGTTCATCATTCGCTTTGACGCCTCATCCCTCCCTGTAGGCCAACTGGTATTGAGCAGTAACAAGCGTTCTAACAACGAACTACAAGATCTAGCCAACGTCTATGTCCGGGCATCGTTTACGTCAATCCCCGGCCTATTGTCGCCACCTCCTTTTGGGGGAAGTCCACGTACAATTGAGGTCAACGTTGATCCCGATTTAATGCGGAGTCACAATATGACACCCGATCAGGTCGTAGAAGCGCTAAGACTAAACAATCAAACCGCTCCAGCAGGAAACGTACGTATTCAGGACAAAAACTACATTACACCAACGAACAACACCATCAAGGATGTAAAAGATTTTGAAAAAATCCCATTATTTAAAGGTGGGGTACAGAATCTTTACTTAGGCGATATTGCTACCGTAAAAGATGGTGCCGACGTTACCGCAGGCTATGCTTTGGTCAACGGCAAACGTTCCGTGTACGTCAGTATCGCCAAAGCCGGCGATGCCTCAACCTGGGAGGTTGTCCAGAATTTAAAAGCAGCCTTACCAAAAATTCAGGAGAATTTACCCGACGACGTCAAGTTATCTTATGAATTTGATCAATCCGTCTATGTCATCAATTCCGTAAAAAGTTTGATTACTGAAGGTGCAATCGGTGCTATCCTCACCGGACTAATGGTCCTCCTATTTTTAGGTGATCGAAGAGCTGCGCTGATCGTTATCCTAACCATTCCGATATCCGTGATCTCCGGAGTGCTCTTTCTGAAACTCTTCGGGCAGACCATCAACCTCATGTCCCTTAGTGGACTAGCCTTGGCTATTGGTATCCTGGTCGACGAAAGTACGGTAACGATAGAAAATATACACCAGCATCTGGATATGGGTAAACCCAAAGCCTTGGCTATCTGGGATGCCTGTAAAGAGATCGCCTTACCCAAATTATTGATCCTGCTCTGTATACTAGCCGTATTTGCGCCGGCATTTACCATGACAGGTATTCCGGGCTCGTTATTTCTTCCCTTGGCCCTGTCCATTGGATTTTCAATGATCATATCCTTCCTCCTTTCGCAGACATTTGTTCCTATCATGGCAAACTGGCTCATGAAAGATCATGCGCATAAAGCGCCACAAGCGACCGAACCAGTGGGTTTAAATACAGATGAAGCTCAATTTGCAGCAACTGGACTGACCATAGAATCCGAGCAAGATACCCTAAATCAGAAGAAACTATTGGTGGAACGGGAAGACTTTAACAACGATGGAAAGATCAGTATTTTTGAACGGTTCAGAAACAGATTCATGAAAATGATCGACCGTTTGTTTAAAAGGAAGAAAACCATTACCGTAGTTTATCTGCTGGGAGCAATAAGTCTTGTTGTCATTTTACTTTCCACAATCGGACAGGATGTATTTCCGAAAGTTAACTCCAGTCAGTTCCAAATGCGCCTCCGTGCGGCTGAAGGTACACGTATCGAACGCACCGAAGAAAAAGCAAAACTAGCGCTGGCCGAACTGGAAAAACTGGTTGGGAAAGAACATATTAGCATATCTTCTGTCTATATCGGTCAACATCCCGGACAGTTTTCAGTATCACCGATCTATCTTTTCATGGCTGGTCCACATGAAGCTGTTTTCCAAATTGCACTGAAAGACTACCATCACGATATGGACAGTTTCCGTGATGAATACCGAAAACGCCTGAAAGCGGCAGTTCCCGATGTACAGGTATCCTTTGAACCGATCGAGCTTACGGATAAAGTATTAAGTCAGGGATCGCCCACTCCTATTGAAGTTCGGATAGCAGGAAAAAACAAAAAGAACAACGAGAAGTACGCTGGTAAATTGATCGAGGAACTAAAAGCCATCCCTTATTTTAGAGATGTACAATTAGCACAATCCATTAAATACCCTTCTTACGATATTAAGATAGACCGCATCAGGGCCGCACAATTGGGTGTAGATCTCAGCGAAGTCACACGATCGCTGATCGCTTCCACCTCTTCTTCGCGTTATACCGAAAAAAACACCTGGATCGATGAAAAAGCAGGACTTTCTTACAACGTCCAAGTTCAGGTTCCCATCGATAAAATGAAAGATGAGAAAGAAATCGGTGAAATCCCTTTATTGAAAAATTCAGCGCGACCAATACTGAGCGACGTTGCAACGATCACACCGTCCTTCACCTATGGCGAAAACGACAATTTAGGTGCAATGCCTTATGTATCAGTTACAGCAAATATTGATCATAATGATTTAAAAACAGCCTCCAAGGATGTACAGCGCAGTATCAAAGCCCTTGGTGAACTTCCTCGCGGCTTGTCGATCGAGCAAATAGGACTTGGAAAAGTATTGTCAGAAACCATGAGCAGCCTCGAATCGGGTTTAGCTGTGGCCATCATCGTCATATTTTTGATGCTATCGGCTAACTTTCAGTCGTTCAAAGTTTCTATGGTTGTGCTCACCACAGTTCCTGCGGTTGTGCTGGGCTCATTGCTTCTGCTGTTGTTAACCGGATCTACCCTCAACTTACAATCTTACATGGGGATTATCATGTCGGTGGGTGTATCCATTGCGAACGCTGTTTTGCTCATCACCAATGCCGAACATATCCGTCGGCATAATGGCGATGCGCTGGCTGCAGCCCGTGAGGCAGCATCCTTACGGCTTCGCCCAATTATCATGACCAGTTTGGCCATGATTGTGGGTATGCTACCTATGGCCATTGGTCATGGTGAAGGTGGCGAACAGGTTTCACCACTCGGTAGAGCCGTAATTGGAGGATTACTATTTTCGACTTTTGCCGTACTCGTCATCTTACCGCTTATATTTGCTTGGGCACAAGAAAAAAGCAGTACACAATCGATCTCATTAGATCCTGAAGACAAAGAAAGTAAACACTATATTGCGGCATTAAAACCTTTATCGTAAAAGCAGTATAATCTATAAAACATGAAAAATAATTTGTTCAAAATATTAGCTATCGCCGGTCTGATCGCATCCTTAACAGGATGCCATTCGGCTGCCGAGGAAAATGCAAAAAAAGAAAGTCCGGAAGCTGCAGCTCCGGCAATGGAGACATTTGTACCCACCAAACAGAAATTAACAAATAAAATGCAGATCCCTGGAGAAATCACGGGATTCCAGCAGGTCGAGATTTACGCTAAGGTCAGCAGTTACGTCAAAAGTCTTAACGTGGACATCGGAAGTAAGGTGCATGCCGGTCAGCTATTGGCTGTATTGGAGGCTCCCGAATTGAGTTCGCAGCTTTCAGCAGCCAAATCGCGGCTCAAATCGCAAGAAGCGGTCTATATGGCTACAAAAAGCACTTACGACAGACTCTTTGAAACCAGCAAAGTAGAGGGAACGGTGGCTAGACTGGATCTTGAGGTTGCTGAGTCAAAAAAGAATGCTGATTTTGCGCAGTACCAAGCCGCTAAATCGGCCTACGCAGAGGTACAAAACCTGTTGAACTATTTGGAAATCAGAGCACCCTTCGACGGTGTAATCGCAACAAGAAATGTCAATCAGGGCGCCTATGTTGGTCCTGCTGGCCGTGGCTCGGAAATGCCCATCATGACCATTCAACAACAACGCAAACTGAGGTTAGCCGTTGCTGTTCCGGAACAATATTCGGGTTTCCTCACCGAAAACCAGCCCTTACAATTTACTGTCAAATCATTGCCAGGGCAAACCTTCTCGGGTAAGATCGCTCGTAAATCGGGTGCCCTGGACAGCCGATTAAGATCCGAGCGGGTAGAAATTGACATTAACAATACCGACAACAAGCTATTGCCGGGTATGGTTGCAGAGGTCGAATTGCCTTTAACATCTCAAGACAGTACTTTTGTTGTACCGAAATCGGCGGTATTTACTTCAGGCGAAGGAAGTTTTGTGATTGCTGTTGTTTCGAACAAAACACAACGTATTCCTGTACAGAAAGGACGCAGCATTGATGGTCAGATCGAAATATTTGGTGACTTAAAACAAGACACTAAATTGGTCAGCAAAGCGGATGAAGAGATTATAGACGGAACGTCAGTCAAATAGGACTTTCTACTAATTCCTAAACAAAAGAAAGACCAACCCCATTACAACCGGGTTCGGTCTTTCTAATTTATTCGGTCTTTCTAATTTAAATGCCCATAAATTTAAAGGGTTGGGCAGCCTTAAACAGGTTATTTGAAATCCCATTTATTGCCATCCCTTGCTTCATGTCCAACTTCATCGTCGGAGCCCCTTTCTTTAAATCAAATTTAGCCAGATCTACCCACAGTGTTCCCGGAACCAATACATTCTCAAAATAATAGATTTTATTCTTCTGATCAGCCACGGATCTCCATCGTGTAGACGAAATATTAGGTTCAGATTCCGAGCTTATTCCAAAGGGAACCGAGCAGTTGCGGATCACACTGAGAACACTGGCAACAGAAAGCCGCACATCGTCTGTTTGCGGGATCGCATTAATGTAATAGGAAGCCCTCACAAAACGATCAGCAGCACGGTTTGTTCCCGGCAACATGATAGTTCCCGGAATTCCCTGCCAATACCTGTTTAGCGCCAGTTGATCTTCAAAGACGGGCGAGTTTGTCATAACTGTATAGGCCGCATCGTGATGAATCACCAGTTTACCGTTGATGTATTCAAATATAGCATTATCGCCTGTGGCATCTGACAGCGATAAATGTATGGTCGTAAATTTGGTAGTTCCCGGGATATAATCACTTACAATTACAAATGGCTCATCCTTTAAGGCAGATACGGCTTCATTGACTGTCGCAAAATTATCCAAAACATATTGGGCCCAAGCCGAGATTGCAAGCCCTTTTTTTGGTCCCGCTGGATCAAATTTAGGATAAGTAGATTCGACAAGCCAGAGTACATTGGCCACCAATCCCTTTTCATTTAAACCATCGACTGTAGCAATGTCCCAAGCACTGGAAACTACACTCCCATATTGGGAAGTCCATTTCAAAGACTGAGGTCCTACCTCTCCACTGCGCGCTATTCCACGCGGAAACACCCATAGATTGGCCGCGATATCATCTCTCCAGTCCATACTCCTTGCCGTGATAACAGTCTGATTAGGTCCCTTATAAACAACGCGTGTACAAGATCGGCCTTCTTTAACGGCAAAAAGGAATACGATCAACATAAATTGTGCAAGATACTTCATATGTATAGATTTTTTTGCGTGATATGACTTTGTCTTGATAGCGTGCAAAAGCACTCCAATTCCATAAACAATAATTTGAGCTTATTGTTTGTCTAAGCTGTAACCGGCATGATTTAATCCGGCACAGCTTAGACGAGCATAATCTATAGCCATAATATATGGCTCTAGGTACTATTCTGCCGCTTTCGGGTCAATTGCGGCAGCAACTGCAGTTAATGCCAAGGCACCTCCAACAAGCATTGCCCCCTGCCCCTTTTTTTCCTTAACAGCCAGCACGTCTCCGCGCTTATTATACAGTTCAATAATATCATTAAGGGCTACTGAACCGGTCTGCCAAAGCTGGGCAGCATAAAATTTTTGTTCCGTAGTTTTAACAATAGCTTTACCATCTTCTAAAATCGAATAACTTAAATAACTACGTAAACTGTAAGGTGAATCAGCGCCTTCAAATCGAGCAAGTTTTACCGCAAAACTCTCGCCACTCATATCATACATATATACTTTTTCTTTTTGGGATGATCGTACAATGGATTTAACATCGTTTTTAAAATCAAAATAATGCCCATCCACATAGGCATGTGGTGGGATAAGTACCACATCTTTAGGTAAACTTACCGATCCTGTAATATAACCGTTCACCCAAGTATCATTGAATATAGTGGATTTACTAGCGCCTATATCGGAAACCGAAGCATTCATCTTTCCATTAAAAGCAGCTTGTTCAGCAGAATAGCCTTGCGTTTTACCATTAATAACCATAGCCGAACTTTTAAGATCCCATAAGATCGGTTTATCGATTTTATTTTCTATTCGAAGGTAAATTCGACCATCTCTGTCGGCAAAGGAATAATCAATTTGTACTGTATCATTATTAAATGAAAACGTTCCCTTGTCTTCATCTTTTTTTACATTTTCCCCATTGAATGTCATGAGATAGTTGGAAGAACAGGCTGAAAGAAAAACAGCACAATACGTTAGCGTGAGAACTTTGAATACTTTTCGCATAATATCAGGATATCTTAGTGTAATTACAACGGCACGAGTACTATTGTACAACAATATAAAAAACTATTATTAAAAAAACAGCGAAACGACCTAAAATAATTTCCTAATTAGGGTATTAATCGCAAAGTATCACTGTTTCTATCAAAATAGTAAATGATCGTCATAAAGCAGTAAATGGCCCTCTTTTATCGTCCGATACAGGTTTGAAATTGCTTTACATCAGTTTCCATAATAACAGGGATATTACAGTGGGTTAACAGGGGTATAACAGGGGGTTAGCAGGGATAAATACCCTGTTAACCCCCTGTTAATACCTTGTAAAAAGACTACTATATCCTTCTTAATGGAGAATAGGATATTCGACTGATAGTAACCATAAACAAATCAAGGAATATACTCAACTGTTGGTCTGATTAGCGTAACGAAAACGGTTAAACGAATAGAAGTTTTTTTAACCGGAAAGCAAAAGCTATATTTACAGTCAACTAAACCCAATCCAATGAAAGAGAAATTTATTGACAGAAAGGATCAACAGGCCAATAAGATATTTGAAAGAAGAACATTATCCTCCGATTATAGAACGATTATTCCCTTACTGTCTCCCGGCATGGAAATCTTGGACGTAGGCTGTGGTACCGGAACGCTCACGAATGAGGTAGCAAGCTATATCGGCGACGGAACTATAATCGGGCTCGATAATACACCGTCTTTTATCGACAGTGGCAATGAGCTTTATGGTAGCACCCAAAATCTGAACCTGGTCTGCAGCAATATTTTTGATTATCAGCCTCCACATCCGTTCGACCTGATTATAACGGCGCGCACCATGCAATGGTTAAGTGATATTCCCAGGGCATTGGGCTTATTCAAATCCTGGTTAAAGCCCGGAGGACAAATTTCTATTTTAGACTACAATCACACCGCCATTGAATGGAACCCTGCCCCTCCGGAAAGTATGCTCACATTTTACCATACTTTCCTGAAGTGGAGAGCAGATGCAGGTATGAACAATCGTGTTGCTGATGAGGTCGCTGCACTGCTCCAGGAAGCAGGTTTCCATTCGGTTCAGGTTATCAATGCCGATCAGACCTACAAAAAAGGAGAAGCAAACTTTGATACCAATCTGGCCATCTGGAACAAAGTCGCCCAATCGCGACAAATGGTTACGGAAGGGTATATCTCCGACGAACTTCGCTTACAGGCTATCGCCGAATACAGCCAATGGATCGAAACGGAAGCGACCACCATGACACTTAAAATGAACGATGTACGGGCTAAAGTATAATCTCCTCTTATCCGTTTTCCTCCTACTGACATTCCCCGGGCTGGCCGTAAAAGCACAGCTCAGGGATACCATGATCAATGTAGGGAACCATAGCCTTCAATTTACTTTAATGGAGGGGAAGGGTATCCCCATTGTCTTTGAATCTGGGGGTGGAAATGATGCTTCCGTTTGGAGAAAGTTATTGGAACCGCTATCGAGCAAATTGGGCGCACCTTTAATTACCTATGACAGGGCTGGCTTTGGGAAAAGTGAAATAGACACCGTTAACATTAGCTTGACAAATGAAGTAAAGGATCTTAAAAATGCCTTGCAGCAATTGGGCTATCGTGATCGGTACTTTTTTGTTGCCCATTCCTTCGGTGGTAACTATACGATGAAATTTATAACGACCAATCCCGGTCAGGTTGTTGGCACAGTAATGATCGATATTGTTTCCCCTTATTTCATGACCATGGAGCGATCCAAATCATTGAAGAGCGAATATGCCAGTGAACTTGATAACATCAAAAAAGAAAGCTTAGGGTTCTATCATCTCGTTTTAAACTACGAAGCATCAACGGCTGTTTTACATGAGGTTGCAGGAAAAATCAATGTTCCTATGACTGTCATTGGCTCAGGAAAATCACCTTTTGAAGAACCCGATCGCAGTTTATTTATTGCTGCCCTTAAAAAATATGCAGATCAAAAAAACAATAGACGTTATCTTTTGGCTCAAAATGCGGAGCATCATGTCTTTTATGACGAACCGGATCTGGTCATTGATGAAATCGTCAAACTATATCAAAAAACCGCATCCGAGTAATCAAAAAGTCTATCCGTACAACCGATTTTATTTGTAGCTTAGCAAGGCTGTACAACACACAACAACTTATCTTATGGATCATCAGGCCCAAAATGTCATCGATACACCGAGCAACAATACGGTGTTTATGGTATGGAATTTCCACGAAAATGTGGTCATTAAGGATGTCTTCCAACGCTTATGTGCATTGGTTGTCAATCTCAACAATTCGGCGCAGGTACGTTCAAACCTTGTAAAAGCAAGCGTGGTATTGGGCATAAGTCACCATGCCTGGAAAAAGCTTGAACTCAACGAACCTATGCCAAAGGAATTGGTTCCTTTCGAACCTATCATCGGTCAAAAACATGTTGCTGTGGCTACCCCCGGAGATTTACATTTCCATATTCGCGCTTATGAAAAAAGCTATTGCATTGACATGGCCACCGAAATTGCAGCCTTATTAAGTCCCGTTGCCGATTGCAAGGAGGAAATTCATGGGTTCAGATATTGGGATGGCCGAAGTATCTTGGGTTTTGTCGACGGAACAGAAAATCCCCTTGGTGAGGATCGTGCTTTCTTTGGTATCGTTGGTGATGAGGATGTAGCCTATACGGGTGGAAGCTATTTATTTGTACAAAAATATATTCACGACATGAACGCCTGGCGTTCTTTACCCGTCGCTGAACAGGAGAAGGTCATCGGCAGAAGCAAAGCAAACGATATTGAGATGGGCGACGATGAAAAACCGACTAATTCACATTCGGCCCTAGCCAATGTCGGTGACGATTTGAAAATTGTTCGCGACAATATGCCTTTTGGGCAAATCGCAACAAATGAAATGGGAACCTACTTTATCGCTTACGCCAGCACATTCAGTACCGTACAATTGATGCTGAACAGAATGTTTATTGGTGAACCCGAGGGGAATTACGATAGAATACTGGACTTTAGTACGGCCCATACCGGCTCCCTGTTCTTCTGTCCAACAATTAATATGCTGAAAGAATTTGCTGGTTAAAAGCTGTATACCCATTATCTCGGATCATTTCCAACAGGATTTCCCAACGTAGAGCACTGGGTCATGGAATATGGTCCCAATGGAATATGGTCCCACAAATTTATTTTTAACACTACACGACAAAAAAAATGGAAATCACTATTATTCAGCTAGGTGACGAAAACATTGCTGAAGTTAAAGGTTCAGGCGTCTTTATCCATAATCTCGATGATGGTCTACAGATTATGGTCGACTGTGGCGCGCAAGAAGCATACAAAGCAATTATTTATCAAGAGAACATCACAGACGATTTCTTCGAACTTAAAACAAAACTTGCCGGTGAAATTCTTCAAAAATATACGCAGTATGGCTTTGACATTGCCATCGTTGGCGATTTCTCCAGATACAACAGCAAAAGTCTAAACGATTTTATCTACGAAAGCAATAAATCAAAGAAAATCAATTTTGTAGGTACGCGTGAAGAAGCGATAGCCAGATTTTCAAAACGTTAAACCATGCACATTGAATCAGAAAGATTAGCGATTCGGCCTATTATGGCGGAGGACAGTCAGGCCGTATTCGGTTACCGTTCGGATAAAGAAACCAATAGATACCAGGGCTGGATTCCAGACTCTTTGGCAGAAGTCGATGCATTTATAGCTAAAAATCCGGGCACATTCAATCTTCCAGAGTCCTGGTTTCAGCTCGTTATGACCGACAAAATAGCAAACGCAGTAATCGGCGATATTGGCGTTCACTTTTTTGGTACTGAACACCTGCAGGTGGAATTGGGCTGTACCATAAAAAAAGAATTCCAGCAACAGGGTTATGCCAAAGAAGGACTGAAAACAGTTATAGAGGCCCTGTTCCGTCAGTATCATAAACATCGGATCATGGCCTCGGTAGCTCCGGAAAACAAGGCATCCATGCAGCTTTTCACAAGTTTGGGATTCCGAAAGGAAGCTCATTTTGTAAAAAGCTATTTCCATAACGGTCAATGGGAAGATGACGTGGTCTTTGCAATCCTTGCCGAAGAATGGGATTCAACACAATAAGTCGTCTCTTCGCGACTTATTGTGTCGTACGATTGATCCAATCGGCATAAGACAGCACGCCCAGTTCGGGCCTGCCCTCCCCTTCCAAAACTGCGATAAACTCCAATTGGTTGCCATCCGGATCATTAAAGTAAATGGCCAATGCCGGCATCCATGCAAAGACCATCGGTGCTTCGATCCCATCCTTTAAAAAATTATAAGGTGTCAGGTCACGTGTTTTCAGATAGTCCACGGCATAGTTCAAGATATCCTCTTTATCCGCTCTAAAAGCAAAATGTCTCGGTTGAAAGTTTGTTTCTTCCTGCCACAGGCCCAACATATAGTCTTTGCCGGTTCCAATCCATAAAAAAACAATAGGACGTGTCGGATCGCGATGTGCCACACGTAATCCCAATACCTCCGTATAAAATGCGACCGATTTAGCTAAATCACGCACCTGAATATGCGTTTCGTATAAACCTTGTATCATAAGTTATTTCATTTTAAAATTATTTCAATCCATTGATAGCGCGCTCGTGATGTAAATGCAAGATCGGATAGGATTTGCCCATACCATCTACAGCTGAGCGTCCGATAAGCTGATATCCTTTTTTCAGATAAAAATCAACAGCCTGCTGATTTTGCTCATTGACATCAACTTTATACACCTGGAGCTTATCCAGCACATACTGTAGTGCCACAGTCCCAATACCTTTTCCCCTGTAGGCTGAATCCACAAATAACATTTCTAGATTATCATCGGAGACAGCGAAAAAAGCAGTAGGCTGTCCCTCATCATCGATGACATATACCTTTAATTGTGGTAAATACTCGGTTGGGATCAGTCTCTTATATAACTGAAGATCCTCCTCTTTCAAAAAATCATGTGTTGCCCGAACCGAATTTTCCCAAATGCGCAGGATTGCCGCATAGTCGGCTCCACTTGCCGCTCTTATTTCCATAACGATTATCTCCCTCTAAAAATTCTTATTTACACCGTATCGCTACGGAATAGCATTCTTATAAAAGCTTCCCTTCCGCTTTACAGAAAGGCAATGTAAGTTAAATTGGAGAACTAAAATCATGAAAAAGTTAAATAAGACAGAAAGATGATGATTTAGGTTCCGATAATTTGATTTCAGAGAAAACAACCTTATCTTGTAAATAAACACATTAGCCATGTACAATACACTTCTATTCAAAAAATATCTTCCGGAAGATTTTGACGCTTTCCACGACTTGGTTAAAGCGGATGATGTCATGAAATACATTACCGGCAAAGGATTGTCCGAAGAGCAGGCCCGGAAAAAGTTCGATTCGATTCTAGAAATCAACCAGGATCCTGATTTAGGCTATTTTAAAGTAATCGAAGCGGATACGCTAAAGCTTTTAGGCGACTGTAAGCTTGTTAACTACAAAAAAGATCCAAGTGTATTCGAAATTGGTTATTTGCTCCGCAAAGAACATTGGGGAAAGGGGCTGGGAACACAGATTTGCGAGTCGATGCTAGCCCTTGCCACAACATTAAATCCAGGTAAAGATGTGATTGGTATTATTGATCCCGATAACACCGCATCGAGACGACTACTGAATAAATTCGGATTCAAAAGTTTCTTCGTGGGGATAGAAGACGATATTGCCACAGAAAAGCTGATGCTCAAACGGACAGCATCCGAATAAACAAAGCCCATTCGAATATTTAAAACAATAGGAACTGTATATGCCCAAGCCGAACAAAAAGTCAATGAAGTTTAAGGTAAAAACAACTTATAATACACACGAAAGTCTTCAAGATACCTTATCATTCTTTGGCGTAAATTGCCACCGCCCCTATTATATTTCTTCTGGAAATCCGATTTTTGAATACCCAAGCAATGCTTTTCGTATTGATTATTATGCCATCTGTATCTGCACGGCAGGCGATATAAATATTCAGGTAGACAATCAGGAATACCATATCTCGACAAATCATATCCTCATATCCGCCCCAACAACAATTATCCGTTTTTCGCAGGTCAGCCCCGACTTTAGAATGAAGCTGCTCTTTTTTGACAAAGCATTCCTGCTTAAACATATTGTCAATCCATTCTTTATCGAACAACTGGGGCTTTTCAAAAATTCGACCTTTACCATTGTCAGCTCCCAAGACAAACAAATTGACAAGTTGTTAAAATTAATAGACTACCTCAAAGAAGTTACCTTAAGAACAACGCATTTTACAGCAGATATCATCCGCACGATCATCTTTAATCTCCTGTTAGAGATCGCAGACGAATTGGCCTCTAAAGACCATAATACAACGGAAAGTGTACAAGAGACCAACAACCTGTTCTATAAGTTTACAGACCTGGTTCAGCGACATAGCAATCAATACAAAGAAGTACAATATTACGCCGACCAGTTATTTATTTCAAACAAATACCTCATTCAGATTGTTAAAAGAGCATCAGGTAAAACACCACATGAAATTATTGATGAGCGTGTGCTTAAAGAAGCCTATGTGCTGCTCGGGAATCCCGAAAAGACTATCTCAGAAATTTCTTATGAAATCGGATTTAATTCCATCTCAGCATTTGGTCGTTTTTTCAAAAAATACTCCACCTTATCGCCATCAGAGTACCGAAAGCGACAAAATATGTAGATAGAGGAAATTCGGTAGAACAATAGCGAATTTGAGGGCACAAATGATTAAGGTGATCTTAGTAACTTTACTCAAGAATTAAAAAACATAAGAATCATGAAAGAAATCACCTCAAAATTCGACAAAGTATTAAATGCATCTGCTGAATATGGAAATGTAAATCATGAACCTGATTCAAGCAAAGAACAACAACGTAACACACCGAAAAAATCGATGCCCTTTTCTGATCAGATCGGAAATTATCAACGCAATAAAGGTATTCCACCAAAATCATATAAAGACAGTAAAATCTTCATCGTCGGAAGCGGTATAGCAGGGATGTCTGCAGCCTACTATTTTATCCGTGATGGTCATGTTCCTGCTGAAAACATCACATTCCTTGAACAGCTCCATGTGGAAGGCGGCTCGTTAGATGGCGCCGGTAATGCAACCGACGGCTATGTCATCCGCGGTGGTAGGGAAATGGATATGACCTACGAAAATCTTTGGGATATGTTTCAGGACATTCCTGCATTGGAAATGCCTGCCCCTTACAGTGTTCTGGACGAGTACCGTTTGATCAATGACAACGACTCCAACTACTCCAAAGCAAGGCTTATTCATAAACTTGGTGAGATAAAAGACTTCAGCAAGTTTGGATTGGGCAAAATGGATCAGCTGGCCATCATTCGATTGCTCCTCAAAAATAAAGAAGATCTAGATGACTTAACCATCGAAGACTACTTCAGCGAGTCATTTTTATCCAGTAATTTCTGGACCTTCTGGCGTACCATGTTCGCTTTCGAAAACTGGCATAGTTTACTTGAGCTGAAATTGTACATGCACCGCTTTTTACATGCGATAGACGGATTGAATGATCTTTCATCACTCGTATTCCCGAAATACAATCAATACGACACCTTTGTGACCCCTTTGCGTAAAGTACTTCAAAGCAAAGGTGTAAACATCCGATTCAATGTATTGGTCAAAGACCTGGATATCCAAAGCAATACCGATGGAAAAGTTGTGGAGGCCCTAATTACAGAACAAGATGGCAAAGAAGTAAAAATTCCAATCGGAAAAGACGACTTCGTCATTGTGACAACTGGATCAATGACAGAAGATACCTTCTACGGGGACAACAAAAATGCACCGATCATCGGTATCGACAACAGCAGCAGCGGTCAGAGTGCAGGCTGGAAACTCTGGAAAAATCTTGCTGCCAAATCGACCATCTTTGGTAAACCCGAAAAGTTCTGCAGCAACATCGAAAAATCAGCATGGGAGTCTGCGACCCTGACATGTAAACCTTCGGCTTTAGTCGAAAAATTAAAAGAATATTCCGTCAACGACCCTTATTCCGGCAAAACTGTTACTGGCGGTATTATTACCATTACCGATTCTGATTGGCTGATGAGTTTCACCTGTAATAGACAGCCACATTTCCCTGGCCAACCGGATGATGTTCTTGTCTTATGGGTATATGCCTTATTTATGGATAAAGAAGGAAATTACATCAAAAAGCCAATGCCACAATGTACGGGAGATGAAATTCTAGCCGAACTATGTCACCATTTGGGCATTATTGATCAACTGGACGATGTTATCAAAAATACGATTGTACGTACGACATTCATGCCTTACATCACCTCGATGTTTATGCCAAGAGCAAAAGGCGACCGTCCGAGAGTCGTACCTGAAGGATGTAAAAACCTGGGCTTGATCGGTCAGTTTGTCGAAACCAACAATGACGTTGTCTTTACCATGGAAAGCTCGGTACGTACCGCACGTATTGCGGTATATGAACTGCTGAACTTAAACAAGCAGGTTCCGGATATCAATCCCCTACAATATGACATCCGCCATCTTTTGAAAGCAGCCAAAACATTAAATGATGACAAACCATTTGTGGGCGAAGGCTTACTGCGTAAAATTCTAAAAGGCACTTATTTTGAACATATCCTGCCTATCGGTTCTGAAGAACAAGAAGAACATGAATCTTTCTTGACAGAGCAGATCACCAAATTCAAAGATTGGTTAAAAGGAATTAAAGGATAAGGATCACAACCTGCGCCATGGTTCCGTGGCGCAGGTTTTTACGAATTGAAAAAACAATAACATCATGGACTTTAAAAATATAACGATAGCTGGCAGCGGGGTTTTAGGCTATCAAATCGCTTTCCAAACAGCATTTCATGGCTATCATGTCACTGTATACGACATCAATGACGATGTACTTAAAAAAGCTGCAGCAAAATTTGATATTTTGGCGCAGGCATTCGAGAAAGATCTTCATGCGAGTAAAGAACAACTGGCTTCAACCTTTGATAGGCTCAGTTATAGTTCAGATCTTGCCGCGGCGGTAGCAAAAGCAGATCTTCTTATCGAAGCCGTTCCCGAAAACCCAGCCATTAAAATTGGTTTTTATCAGGAATTAGCGAAAGTGGCACCGGAGAAAACCATTTTTGCCACAAACTCCTCAACCTTGCTGCCAAGTCAATTTGCTCAAGAAACCGGCCGTCCCGAGAAGTTCCTTGCGCTACATTTTGCCAATGAAATCTGGAAGCACAATACAGCAGAAATTATGGGCCATCCGGGTACAGATAAAACGGTATTTGAGCAGGTTGTAAACTTTGCAAAATCCATTGGCATGGTTGCCCTACCACTGCTTAAGGAGCAACCTGGCTATATTGTAAACTCCTTACTTGTCCCATTACTTTCGGCGGCAACGGATCTTTTGGTCAACGAAGTGGCGGATGCCCAAACGATCGACAAAACCTGGATGGTTGCCACTGGAGCGCCAACAGGCCCCTTCGGCATACTCGATATCGTTGGCATCACAACAGCCTATAATATCAACAAAATGAGCGCCGAAGCAACAAATGACCCCTTAAAGATCAAAACAGTAGCCTATCTCAAGGAGCATTTTATAGACAAAAACAAATTGGGCGTCGCTACTGGGGAAGGGTTCTATACCTATCCCAATCCGGCCTATCAATCGCCCGACTTTTTAAAATAGGTCTCTTCAGAAACAATAAATCGTCGCAGGTGGAGCTGTGACGATTTATTGTTTCTGCTTATTTCAATCCGCTCCCCTCTTTCACTCATTCGCATAAACTCCGTTCAACCATGCAAAAGTTGAGCGATGCTGTCCATTCAATACCGGTTTGCTGATACCCATTGTTTTAAGGATGGCATCAAAAGCTTCACCGATCATAAAATCATCACGATTGCTAAAAAGTGAAACCACAAGGTCTTTCTGTACATCGATATATACGATATGATGAAACCCGGTAGATTCACCTGAATGAAACAGGATTTTATGGCCTGCATTTTTTTGAATAAACCATCCGAAATGATACGCTATTCCATCCTTTACCGGGTAGGCCATTTGATCGAACAATTGCTCCAGTCCCGGCTGTATTAACCGATCTTTTACCAAAAAATTGGCCCATGTATGATATTCATCCGCAGATAGATAAACACCCCCATCCCCCTGTGTCGCACTTGTCACACTCTGATCGGCAAACAGGTAGGAGCCTTCTGTCGGATGATAACCGTAGACTCGTTCATCAACCGTCGTGCCCGGTTCATAGACCAATTCCTTGCTAATGCCTAGGGGTTCAAACAATTGACTTTTGACAAAGGAAGCAAAGGATTTTTTTGCAACATGCTCGACAATCAGCGATAAAAGACAATAGCCTGTATTGCTATAGCGAAATTGACTTCCCGAAGGGAAATATAAACGATCAGTCTGCCGGATATACTTCAGCACATCCTTATCCGATACCTGATCTTTCCTCTCTTTCGGAATAAGTTCTTCATAGTCCCAGATTCCGGATGTATGTTGCAGAAGCTGTGCTACAGTAATACCTTTCAGTGCGACTGGCAGATCTTCAAAAAAAAGGGACAATGGGTCGTCTAGTTTTAAACGCTTTTGAATCACTAAGGTATATATCGCTTGTGCAGTCACCTGTTTGCTTACCGATGCTAGGCGAAAATGTGAACTGGATGTGATTGCACGTTTTTCCTTCAAATCTGCAAGCCCAAATGCATAACGATAAATAAGACGACCATTTTGGCTAACTGCACAGCTAATCCCCGGAGCTGCCGAGTCCTTGTAATAGCCTGCAATCGTACTATCCAATTTTGATTTATCCATTTTTTGTCCCATAACAGCACTTGTTACACAGATCAAAATAAAACTCAGTTTTAGGTTTATCATATTTTATAGCGCACATTTCGGTTTATATTGTCAGCCTACTGAAAGGCACAGCGTATTAAATCAATTTGATCTTATTGCTTTTCAAAAATGTACCCTTCAAAAATCGAAATTTTCTTGCAATGCCCGGGTGTTTTTATTGATTTTTATTTATTTCTTTTAATTTTGCTTTTATGCTTCATTTCTCATGAAGTCGAACTGATCCGGAATCCTTCCCTCAGTTCTTCATTAAAAAATCACGACAGACTATGTTTTTTATTTTCAGTATCTACGACTTTGTATTAGCAGAAAAAACGGTAACCGCAACCTTAAAAAAAGAAAACGCGCCACGAAATTTCACCTTACAGATTATTACGCCAGCCCGTCGGTTTATAGGCCTACCTTTTGGCGGTGGATTTGTTAAACTTTCCAGACTTTACGACGAACAAGGAAAATTGATTCACGCGCGGAATTATTCAGATGAATTAAAAGCCGAGATCAAAGCGTTCAAAAGTCAGTATAGCATCCCCTATTTTCAGTTATGGAAAGGATTTCTAATTGTCACTGCGGCAATCCTTATCTGGGCAGTCATTTATGGGGTAAAGAATAAATTGGGCAATCAACAACGGGAAAAAGAAGTCGGTCAGATGGTTGATAATTTGAAGCAACTAAAGGCAGGTCAACTTTATGGCGCTACTTTTTTTACCGATCAGGACGGTAACAGTATAAATGGACTTCCTGCAGGTTGGATAAAAATAGATAAAATACTGGGCGACACTATTTTTATACATCGTTCAAAGCAGCTCGACACAAATTCGGCACTTTTTGACATGAAGAACATTGCTTCGTTCAGGCCCCAATCGACCGATGAATGGCAGGAAAAAACGGAAAAAATAGATTTAAATCTATTGAAAAAACAGCTCGAGGATGCTGCGACAAAAAAAGTCGATCTGCTCTATATCGGTAAAGACCACGAGAAATATTCAGGTGTTATATTGACGATAAAAGGTAGCGAGTAAACCTTATTTCTAGGTATAAACAACGTATTGACTTTTCAGCGCAGACAGATCATGCGGCTGGGTCCATACTTAAAAACTCAAGATCGGACGTTTTAAGCAGCGGCCGATCTTGAGTTTTTTAAGTACTGGATTTTTTCTTTTAGTACTGGATTTTTTCGTCAATATCGTATTTCATGCCTGGATAGTGCAGCAACCTTCGCATCAAGGCAATCTGACCGGCCAGATAATCTTCCCGTCCGATACACATCCCTATGAAATTTAGCTTGTCCTCCTCAATAAAAGGGATATTCATATTAATCTTAAATAGTTCAGCCAGCTGCGTATCGTCCACTTGCAGCAAAGCAGCATAGACTTTCGGAGATATCGATTTAAAATTTTCTTTTAATTCCTGCACACTGGGATAGTGATAGCTTTCATCGAGTGTCTTTCCCATAAAAAATAGCTCATGGTAAGGATCATTTTCCTGAAGCCCAAGAACATGTGCCATTGCATAACGCACATTTACAAAATTACCTGCCATCCATACGATATGGTTGGTCTGTCCATCAATTCGTTTTAATGCATCTTCTTCCGAAACGCCATCCAACGCATTCAGAAAAATTTGACTGTGCATGCGATAAGCAGGAATGATGATTTCTAATTTTAATGATTTCGGTTTATCCATTTCGTTTTGATTTTTTTAAATACTAAATAACTGATTTATACTAAAATTACAAGTTTCAATAGCGATTACACTTGTCGTAGGACAAGAAATAAAAATGAACAAAATTGATAGATCATTGCGAAATAAATTCTAAATTTCTACTAAATTGAAATTCTATCTTTACCACATGAAGATTTTGATCATAGAAGACGAATTGGAGCTGGCCAAAAGCATCGCAACATACCTTAGCGAGCAACAGTATTTATGCGAATTTGCGCCAACTTTACAGGATGCTCTAGACAAAATTCAGTTATATCAGTACGACTGTATCTTACTGGACATCGGTCTACCAGATGGAAATGGTCTAAAACTACTCGAAGAGTTGAAGACGCAGCGAAAGCAGGACGGTGTGATCATCATTTCTGCAAAAAATGCATTGGACGACAAAATTCATGGACTACAACTGGGGGCCGACGATTATCTGACCAAACCTTTCCATTTATCGGAACTCACAGCACGAATCTATTCCCTGATCCGTCGGAAACAATTCAACAGCTCAAATATTGTTGTGCAAAATGAAATACAGATTGATCTACTTGCAAAAACTGTTATTGTCAATGATCTTCCTGTTGTATTGACAAAAAAAGAGTTCGATCTGCTGATGTTTTTTATCGGCAACAAAAATAAAGTGATTTCAAAAAGCACCTTAGCGGAACACTTGTCTGGCGACATTGCTGATATGCTCGATAACCATGACTTTGTCTATGCTCATGTCAAAAATTTAAAAAAGAAATTACAGGACGCCGGAAGTCAACCCTATATCAAAACGGTATACGGTACGGGCTACAAATGGGAAAATTAAAATAGTAAGATGAAACCCCTACTGAGCAAAATAACGACCCCATTTCTACTCTATGTATTGATTGTACTAGGTGTCAGTATTCCTGTTTATTATTTTGTAATCGACGGAATATGGAAAAGTGAATTAGACGAACATAACGAAATTATCGTCAAGAAAACAACCTACGAGCTGAACAGTTTAAAACTGTCCGAAGACAGCCTCCAAGCCAGCATCGCTTTATGGAATAGCATACAACCTGAAACGAATATACATCAAGTAAAGCCGGGTGATTTATTGCAAGATAGCGTGTATACCATCGAAAAACCGCAGCGTTTTGTCGAACCAAAGACAATTGACCGATTTAGATGCCTATCATCTGTCATTCAGATCAATGGTGCGCCTTATCGTTTTACCGTACAAACAAATATTGAAGAATCTGTAGAAACCATCGCCGCCATCGCCGCAACAACGCTGTTTTTCTTTGTTATCTTGGTCATTGGTCTACTTATTATCTCCAGAAAAATATCACTTAGGCTCTGGAAACCATTTCGAGATACCGTTGATAAATTGAAGGCATTTAATCTCAATAGTCAACAACAGGTTGACTTCCAGCAAACGGACACCATAGAGTTCCATGAGCTTAATCAATCCTTATCCAAGCTTCTTGAAAAAAACCTGGCCGTATACCGATCACAAAAGGAATTCACTGAAAATGCTTCTCATGAATTGCAAACACCTTTGGCAATCCTAAAAAATAAGTTAGATATCTTATTGCAGTACCCGGATCTAAGCGATGAGCAATACCAGCTCTTTGAAGATATGCATAAAGCGCTTTCACGTAGCACGCGAATCAACCGCAACCTGCTGCTGCTCGCCAAGATTGACAACAGTCAATTCGATCATTCCGAAAAAATCAGTATGGACTCGCTTGTTACACAAAGTATTGAAGTCATGCAAGAACATCTGGAGCTAAAACAGCTACGACTGCAACAAGAGATCCAACCATCGGTGCTGCTGACAGGAAACAGCAGTCTGACCGAAATCCTGATCAACAACCTACTCCTGAACGCCATACGTTACAGCAATGCCAACGATACAATTGCTGTACATCTCAATCAAACTTCTTTAACGGTATATAACCCCGGTTCAATGCCCTTAGATAAAATACTTTTATTCAAACGGTTTTCCAAGCTCTCGAAAAACAGCCAAGGCAGTGGTTTAGGGTTGGCAATTATTACCGAAATCGCCCGGTATCAAGGCTGGATTGTTGATTATCAATTTGAAAATAATCAACATATTTTTTCCATTCATTTTTAAAATTCCAAAAGTAGTCCTACGATCAATAACAGACATTAGGTAAGTGATGTCATCGCAGGACCGTGTAGAAAGTTTTATTTGCATATCCGTGTAAATTTAGCTTAGTTTGATACATTTGTAGGGACAATGCATGGATAGCCCATGATTTGGTATCATAGATAAACTTCGATTCATCGAAGTTTTTAACGTTTTTCTTTATATGAAGATTCTCCTAGTCGAAGATGACGTACGTGTCGCAGGATTGATCAAACGCGGACTTGATGAAAATGAATTTCAAACAGTTATTGCCTACGACGGCATATCTGGAAAGAAAATGGCCTTACAACACGACTTTGATCTTATCATAACCGATATCGTACTCCCTAAGATGGATGGATTGGATCTCTGCAAAGAAATTCGTCATATCAAACCCGATGTTCCCATTATCATGTTAACAGCATTAGGAACTACAGACGATAAAATTGAGGGTTTTGACGCCGGAGCGGATGACTATCTGGTCAAACCTTTTGAAATGCGCGAACTCCTAGCCCGCATCAGAGTCCTGCTCAAAAGATATCAAAAACAAGATACACTCACGGGAACAATTTTGCGTTATGGAGACCTGGAAATGAACCTCCATACCAAAAGCGTCAAAAGGAATAATACCGAAATCCATTTGACCCCCAAAGAGTTCAAGTTACTCCATTATTTATTGCAAAATCCCGAGCGTGTCCTTTCCAGAATGGAAATTGCTGAAAAAGTGTGGGAAACGCATTTCGACACCGGAACCAACTTCATTGATGTTTACATCAACTATCTACGTAAAAAAATCGACAAAGATTTTGCAACCAGATATATCCATACTAAATCCGGAATGGGCTTTATTCTAAAACAGGACTAATGCGGATCAGGACACGAATCTCCATATTATTCACGCTGATTACAGCCACCATATTGCTGGTATTTGCCTGTACAGTATATTTTTCAGCGGTGGAGAATCGGGAAAGAGAATTTTACGCCCTATTGAAAAAAGAAGCTTACACCAAAGCAAACCTTTTTTTGAATGCAAAAGTCGACAAAAAGACCTTAGAAGATATCTACCACAACAACCGAAAAATCCTCAACGAAGTCGAGGTTGCAATTTACGACACCCGTTTTGATCTCTTGTATCATGATGCCGTAGATATCGACTTTGTCAAAGAGACACCAGCCATGCTGCAGGATATTCTCAAAAATAAAGAGATACGATTTTATCAGGAAAAATGGCAGGTCATCGGCATAACCTTTCCGTACAAAGACAAAACTTACATCATCACAGCCGCAGCCTATGATCAATACGGCTACAATAAACTGAATAGTCTATTATCTACCATTTTTTTGGTTTTCATTTTGTCTATATTTCTGATCTATGCAGCAGGAATATTCTTTTCCAAAAAGGTCTTTCAACCTATCCTGGAAATGACACAACGTGTAAAAACCATTTCTGCAACAAGTTTGGATGCCAGGCTTACGAGTAGCGGAAATAAAGACGAGCTTTCCGAATTGGCCAGCACATTCAATGCGATGCTCGACCGCCTCGAGAACTCCTTTGATGCCCAAAAGCATTTTGTCTCCAATATCTCGAATGAGCTAAGAACACCCTTGGCCGCCATGATTGCAGAACTCGAGATTTCTGCCAATAAGGACCGTAGCATAGTGGAGTATAAAACTGTCATCGACAATAGGCTAAATGATGCACAGAAACTGAAGAAGTTATTTAATAGCCTACTTGATTTTGCCAAAGCAAGTTACGACAGTGCTGAAATCGCGTTTAAAACCTTACGTATAGACGAAATACTAATTGATGCATGCCAGCAGGTTCTCCAGTCAAGTCCAAATTATAAACTCGACATTTTTGTCGATCCGGCGATTGAAGATGAAAAACTTCTATCCATCAATGCAAATGAGTATCTATTGCAGGTCGCCTTTATCAACCTCATTGAAAATGCCTGTAAATTTTCACCCAATCAAAAATGCCTAATCGCTATCAAGGCGGATGAAAATAGGGTTCAGCTGGAATTTAAAGATGACGGAATAGGCATTGACCCGGTCGATCTGCCCAATATATTCACGCCATTTTATCGTGGAAGCAACAAAGATTATAGCGAGGGAAATGGTATCGGTTTATCGCTTACCCGAAAAATCGTGCTTCTCCATCAAGGCGAGATCAGCGTCCGCTCGGCAAAAGGCGTTGGAAGTGTTTTTAGCATTGATATCTCACATCGTTCCCTATCCTGATAGCATGCTATTTTTTTTTAAGTCTCCTTAACCAGCATATTGTGGTAAAGGAAAAATGTAGCACTGTCAGCTAAGCAGGAGAAATTCTGTTTTTTCTCAACTTTTTATACATGCTTTTCAAGGAAGGCGAAATCAGTATCAGCAAAAGTATGCTGATACTGATCATGGACATGATCTCATAATAATCCATGGCATATCGCACAAAGGATTGGATCTTGACCCGCTCAGCAACGAGCTTTAAGGCGGCTGTATGTTCCTTATACTGCAGTCCATGCTGCAAAATGCTGACAGATTCCTGCTGCAGGTACTCCCGAAATAAGGGATTGCCCACTTCCGTTTGGTCCCTAAAAACCTGCTGGTGCTGGGCATAGTCAAACAACTTGAAAAAATTCTGTAAACCGATACTGCTCGTGTAGCCTAGGTATCGGATAGCAAGACAGACCGCAGCCGCAGAAGCCCCCAATTGCGGGCTGACACTGGTAATACAAAATAAAATGGTGGGTACCATAATAAGCCCTACTCCGAGTCCATGTAAAACTAAGGGTATCCAAAAATGCGCATCATTACCCTGCCCCTCAAAGGAGAAAAACATCCATTGGTGAAACAGCAGCAAGCAACAATAGCCCGAAATCCAGATCCATTTTACGGGGCGTTGCCCAAGCATCCAATACAATGAACCTAGAACACCAGCGACAATACCAGCAATATTAAACCACTGGATATAGGATAAATGAATAGGATCAAGTTGAATAACCTGTACGAGATATTGATTTGAGATGGTCAAGGAGAAGCGCTCAATATACATCATGTACAAAATCAATAAGCCCAAGAGAAAGTTCCTGTTTTTAAAAATCACCAAATGAACATACACACGCCTGAGCACCATTTGCCGAACAATAAAAAGAATAAGCAACGTTAGACCTACCCCGAATATGATCAGCATATGCTGATCGTTAAACCAATAAACTTCTTGTCCATACACCATTAGATAGCCAAAACTGACGATCACAAGACTATAGAAAATGCAGCTTGCCCAGTCTAATGAAAACAAAGGGTAAGGACGTATATGCCGTATGGAGCGCATCGACAGCATAATCAACAATAAACCCGGTACAAATGATAAGGCAGCGTATAGATAGAGCTGATCAAAATTGAATGAATCGATAAATTCAGCCGTGACGAAAGTATTAAATGGGGAGCTGCAGAGTAACATACCAAAAAAGACAGCATAACTTACTTCCTTAGCCCGATCGCTTTTCAACCGTGAGAATATCATGGAGATCGATAAGTTTACGGCAGAAGCAAACAACATCCCTTGGAAAAAGCGCAGGCCATATACCCAGCTGATATCGGTGATGCTGTACATCAAAAAGCAATTCAATAGCTGTAGAAGATTAAAAATAATGTAGTACTGCTTGATGGGAAAGTATAAAAAAAAGCGCCGTTCTAAAACGTAGAATCCAACAAAACCAGCATAAAACAAAATGATCAGAAACTGGACATCACTGGGTTGTGCACCGTAAAATCCAGCGGTGACATTTGTATTTGCACCCGGCAGGAAAAATAAGACCATACTGGGCATCAAACTGCTAAACAAGATAAGCTTGATCAACCACTCCGGCACCCATTCTTTAAAAATTCCCTTCACTATTTCTGTTTTTTTGATACCGATACATTCACATTCATTCCCGAAAGAAGCTGTTGGGCTCCCTTTTGCTTATCCAGCTCAATGCGCACAGGTACGCGTTGTACAATCTTCACAAAGTTGCCCGTTGCATTATCTGGCGGCAAAAGGGAGAATGCAGATCCAGTAGCCGGGGAGATGGAAATAATTTTTCCATAAAATTTTTGATCCGGATACGCATCAGCAACCACCTCAACCCTATTGCCAAGATGCAAATAGCGGAGTTGTGTTTCCTTAAAATTAGCGGTTACCCAGGTTGGGGTTTCTCTATTGACGATAAAGCCCAAAACTTCGCCAGCACTTATCATTTGACCTTTTTCAATCGTGCGTTTGCCAATCTGTCCATCGTAAGGTGCGCGAATAACGGTATAGCCGACATCAAGCCGTTTGCGGCCGACAGCTGCCGTTAAACGAACACGTTCGGCATCAACCACACCTTTTTTCATATCCACATCATGCACACGCTCCTGTGAAGCCTGTAATTTATGCTTTAACGAAGCCAGCTCACTCTTATACACATCCAACGTCGCTTTTACATCCTCCAGTTGCTGTGCCGTTGCAGACTTTTCCTGAAACAAATAATTATATCGATCATATTCCAACTGTTGCTTGGTTACCCGAGCCTCCCCGGCAGCAATTGATGTGCGTAAAGATTCATGTTCCGCCTGGAGAATTTCCTTTTGACTATGAAGAACATTGATCTCTGCAGCTTCCTTATTGACGGATGCCGCTACCTGATCAGCCTCATATTTATATTCCTTATTATCTATAAGCAACAAGGTATCACCCCGTTTAACCAATTGATGATCGTGATAATGCACAGAAACTACATATCCTCCTACCCGGGAAACAATGGGATTGATATACTGCGTTACCTGTGCATCATTTGTGTAGGTATACCGCAGTCGCATCCATAATGCTTGAGCGCCCCATAACAACAAGGCCAACAAGACAATTCCGGCCAACCAGTTGGTGATTCGAGTGAGTTGTGCCTCCACAACTGTTCTTCGTGATTTAGGTTTCATTAGATAGTACCCTTCAAAAATTCGATAAAATAATAATGTTTCTGTATCGCAATATGTGCGGTTTCAAGATCAAAAAGTGTTTTTAGGTATTGCATATCAGCATCCAATAGATCCGTAATCAAAGCCGATGATTTAAAATACCTGTTTTTTATAATTCGTGCATTTTCCTGCGCCAACGCCTTATTGTTTTGACAGACGTCCTGCTGCTTAATAGCCAATTGATAATCCAACAGGGCCTGTAACAGCTGATTTTCCAGAATCTCCTCTTCATGATGGTGTTTTACCTCTTGTCGATCCAATGCGATCTGTGCTCCGCGCACCACGTTTTTATTGAGATAGATAGCCGAGATCGGTATGCTTAATTTGAGCCCTGTGATACTCAGATTATACCAGCTGGGATTATAGGGATACAAGAAGACCTGTGGATTGGCAAAGGTAAATGTGCTGGTCAAACCCAACTCAGGAAGATAATTTGATCGCGCCTGTTTGACCGACAATTTCTTCAAAACAACTTCCTGTTCGGATTTTAGAAGGGAAAAAGCATGGCTTCGCGCTTCGGCAACAAGCGCTTCATAGCTGGGGCTTTCCACTTTAAAAGGTTCGGTCAAGGGGATAATCTCTGCTGTAATACCGCCAATTAGCTGCAGCTTCTGATTTGCAGCCTGAATATCATGACCGATCTGCACGAGCAACAGTTCCCGCTTCGAAAGTTCCAACGAAATACGCAAGACGTCACTGTGTAATACCACGCCCGCCTTATACAGATGCTCAATCTCCTTGAGCTGTACCCGTTGATCAGCAATATCCTGCTCGATTAAAGATCGGTTACTATACGACAGTTCCAAATCCAAAAAAAGATTGCAAACCTCCAATTTCGTCTGTGCTGCGGCATTCTTCCAATCGATTCTAGCCAGCTCATTTTCCAGTTTTTTGGACTCTATTTTCATTAGGTCCCGATGCCCATTGTAGAGGTTCAGATAAAAATCCAGGCCGCTATCGTACAAGTAATGAATGATATCATGCTGGGAAGGTTTATTTAAAAGCCCCTGGTCATATACAGGCATATTACTTGCATAACTAGCAGAAGCTCTGGCGGAAATCTTAGGGAGCAACTCCATGCGTTGCTGCTGTACTGCCACCTCAGTTTCTTTGAGCTGCAAATAAGACTGCTCGATGTATTTACTGTTCTGTAGTGCTTTGTCGATCATGTCTTTCAGCGACATACGCAAAGAATCGAGGGCGAAGGTGTCCGAAATAGCGCATACTAACAATCCCATGGTTAGTATGCCTTTTGCCCAATAGGGAGGAAAAAAGTTCACGTGTGCTATGTAATTTTTTTGCGTTGCAAACTTAGACACTTATTGGAACTTGGATTTCTTCACAAACGCCAATATGTTATGGAAAAAAGACATTTTTTCATCAATTCAAACAAAAAGACCAATATCTGCCAAGAAGTCCTTACAATATCCTTTTTTACAGCACATAAAAAAGGCCTTTCAAATCATGATTTGAAAGGCCTTTCTCGACGGTATAATAATAGATTATCCGTATAAGGAATCTTCTATTGCATTCCACAACTGGATTCTCTTTTGTAGCGCAACTTTACTGATCTCTTTCATTTCCGTCCATTTAACCTCATCGTCCTTCGCAAGATCTGTGATCATCTGCATCGCCAACGGTCCATGCTCGTCGCCGTCAAGATCAATATGGCGTTGAAAATAATAAATAAAGCTATCCAGATTGGCTGTAGGAAAGTTTGTTTTAATTTCTTCCAAAATAGAGGTAAACATTCCCGGGATAAGATCTTCGCGTCCAAATGTAAATGCTGCAGCAATTTTATGCACCTCGCCCTCAGCAATCACTTCGAATGTAAAATTCAAAAAGTCTTTGATCCGCTTGTCCAATGTGGTCGTTGCAATGACATCGAATATGTTGCTCGATTTTTTGGCTTGAGCAATAAATTTGTTGACCAGATGAAGGTCGGCACCCATGGCATCCATGGCGTCCAGATACATCTCAAAATGGCTCAAACGGCGGCCATCAATGTATTCATCCGACTCCTCAGCCAATACAATTTCGTTGATTAGATAGCGTGTTGATGGATGCTCACTCGCAAACCAAGGTAAAGTCGTACAGGTCAATTTAATCTGTAAAGCTTTTAGTAAAGACATAAAATCCCATACAGCGTACACATGCCCTTCTGTAAAAGAACGTAGATTCTTGATCGTTTTGATCTTACGATATAAAGGGTGTTGCAATAATACCTCGCGTTCGGCAGCAATGTATTCGTTAATTTCCGCAATTCTATTCATGGCGCAAAAGTATTGTCTTATCTCTATTTTTAAAAGTATTTTCGATGAGATTACAGTAACATGATAAATTTTTCGCCCAGCTATCCGCTTCATAACCAAATCACAGCCAACCACGCGCCTCGCTTTTGACCTCCGTATTCCTGTTGCTAACGCCCATTTACCCTTAAAAACAAAAATATTTTTTATTATAAAAAATAATCTACTATATTTGTAGAGTATTCAGAATTGCATGATGCAATACCAACCGAGTGCAGGCACCGCGGTGGTAAATTAATACGGGTTTCGACCAAAATAAACGTCGCTGAACGATTATTTTCCCCAACAAGATCTGGATACAGTTTATGGTTTAATCCTTTAAATTTTTAAATTGTATGGCTACTACAACAAATCTTTACCAACACTTACTGGAAAAATTCAGTTATTACTCAACAGATGAACTGATACAGCTCAACAATGACACCATTTTGGGACAAGGCTGGGGTTCAGCCAAGGCAACCTTTAGAACAGCTTTGATCAGTACGTTCTCCAAAAGAGGATTGGATCTTTCCAACATCATTTCCAAGGAAGACGGTTTTACCTCGGTGAAGCATGTCCCTGTACGCTTGGAACAGAATGTCCTGATTCCTTTACAGTAATCGTTATCGGCAAAAAAAGGTAGGCCTAGCCTACCCTTTTGTCAATGAGTGATGATATTTTAACGTATGATTGAGTGAATGTGCGGTCTGCCGGGCATCGTCCTGATAGGACGATAAATCTTGGCAGGCTCTGATATCTGCTACATCCACCTTGTTTCTTACTTTGCTGATGACCTGATTTAATTCCGATTTCCAGTTGCCCGGATCGCCAAAATCGTCCACCCAATTTTTGTTGATAAACCTTTTATAGTTCAAAAGCAAAATATACAATTCCTCACCACTACCGGCGCGATTGATTGACGTGCGCCAGTTCTCTAATTTTTCTTTAAAACTCATAACCAGCAATATACAAAAAAATATTTGGATTCCAAAATAGTTGCATTTGAAACGGATAAGGATAACGAGAAATAAAATGATAAAATGATTAAACCTTCGGTGAATTATCTTGGTCATAAAGGAGGGATTCAATATAAATATCATATTATAAAACAGATACATTATGGCCTTTATCCACTTAAAAAATATGCTTGTTATTTCCTTTGCATTGCTATGTATATTGGAGAAAAGTATTGCTCAACAAGGTCGTCACAATAAAAGATCTACGTCTCAGACGACGTTTCGACATGACAGAGAAAACGATTATGTCAACATAGGCAACCGGATCTTCTACAGGGATAAGATGGTCGAAGGTGTCGATGCACGATCTTTCAAAGACCTCGGCAATGCTTATGCAATAGACAACTGGAATGCCTATTATCGTGGCGTTAAGATTAAAGATGTATCGCCACATTCTTTCCAATCACTTGGTTGGGGATATGCCAAAGATAGTTGGAATGCCTATTATCGTGGCGTTAAGATTAAAGATGTCTCTGCGCCCAGCTTTAAAATACTGGATGAAGGATATGCCAAAGACAGTTGGAATGTCTATTATAGAGGCAATCGACTAAAAGATGTATCCGACCAAAGCTTTGTTCTTCTCGGTGATGGATACAGCAAAGATAGCTGGAAAGTCTATTATTTTGGTCAGGAGATAAAAGATGCAACTGCTTTTACATTTAAATATCTGGGCAAAGGTTATGCGAAGGATAGCTGGAATGAATATTATAGAGGAAAAAAATTAGAATAGAAAATAGACCACGGGATTATTCTATTGAATAATTCCAATTTCCTAATCCTTTCGGTATCTCCCAGGATTCGGCTTTGGTCTTGTAATTATTAAAGTGACCTTTTTCCCAAGTGGTAATATGGTAACCTTTACAGAACTTACAATAATAAGCCCTTTTGCAGGCATCTTTACCCATCCTGTGTTTGATACGTTTACCATCCAGTTTGTTTTTCATCCGGGATCTGAACTTAAAGTGAAGCATTGCCCATTGCGCCTCAATTAAAGAAGGAAATCCAACTTTACCAGTAGCTCGGCATTTCCAGGTATTGTCCCTTACTTTTTCCATAATCTATCTATTAAAGTTCATCTATTCAATTTTATTGCTCCTTTTCTATTGGCACCTGCATCATGACCCATTCTCTGATATGTTTTGCAATTTTATCGGATACCTCAAAATTATACCTTCCCTCAAAAGGGATTTTGAGCAGGATACGCAATCGGCCCCGTTTCAGTTGCAGGCAAGCTTGGATCATATCCAAAGGTATAGCCTTATCCCGGTCTATCTTTTGTACAAATCCCTTCGTGCTATTGACAACTTCCTTTAAGCTGCGCTGCTCGCCACAAGTCAGATTTTCGTCCATCGCAGTTCTTAAATAAAGGCTGACTATACCATTTTTATAAGTAAAAATCCCGATATCCTTATAGGATATCTTTTGGGACAAGATTTTATTATTGAGCAGGAATACTTCCTGTTCCAGATCCATGGATCTTAACAGAGCTAAGTCTATTTCATCCATTGCATCCACATCTCTATCTTCCCCTGCTGTTTCCAGGATCTCTTTCAGCTCTTCGATGCCCGGAGAAAGCAGCTCAATCTGCTCCTGGAGATCTATCGTTCTTGATTCCTGCTGCAGGATAGTTTCTTTCTGTTCTAAAATCAATATTTTTTGCCTGTGGTAAACAGCGACGTAGAAATAAACTGTATAGGACATGTTCAGGACCAGAATACCGCTAAATATGACCATTAAAGGAAACAGCAGCCATTCATCCTTCGCCTGTGGATCGGGGCCAATGATCCAGAACAATAAAAGCGTCGGAAGTATGCAGCAAAAAAATAATTGCATACCGGCGCGTTTTTCGGGGTTAACCAGCCAGTTCTGCTTTTTGTCTAATATTACGATAACCAATCGTATATAAAAGAAAATAATCGCTACCATCAATACAAAAAATAGATAGCTATAGGTTACCGGCCAGTCTAAAAGCCATTCCGCCAAGGCGCCCCGATAGCCCAGATACCAACAGAATCCTCCAAAAATGAAAGATGCAATCAACTGCCAGATCCCATCGGGATACTGCACCGTCAATGTTCTATTATCCTGATATCTATTTTTGCTAAAACTTTTCATGTACAGACGACATTTTAATAACGCTATTAAAATTTACATACTTATTTTTGTTATATAAATTTAGCCAATTATTTATTAAACGATGTCCAACTAACTTAAATCAATGCTTTTGCATCGTTTTACGGTTCAAATAATTCCCCTGCTGGATGAAAAATTTAATTCTTTGTTGCTAGAAAATCCTATTTCGCTGTCAAGAAATTAGCCCTCATTGTAAAAAATTGACCTTCATTGAAATGGTTGGGATATTCACTGAAATTTCATGCTATAGTGGGTAAATTTATAGCGTAAAACTTCACTGATTATTAAACCATAAATCATGAGGACGATAAAGAAATTTAGACTGCTATTTAGCCGCAATTATGTATTTATTGCAATTGCTGTACTGATTACCTTATATGGGATTTTCTGGGCCCGGTCACATAGCGAGCGCGTCTATAGCATCGGGGCAATGATCATTCTTATCCCATTTCTGGAAATGCGTGGCCAAGAACGCGTCATGCAGCTTTTCGTTATCTTTTTTGTCTGTATTCAGGTCAGCAGCATAGCACTATTTGACCGCCTTCCCTACCAGCTGCTGATCAGCTCACAACCCTTTTGGACAGCTGTAAAAAAGGGCATACCGACAGCCTTTATCATCTGCGCAATGGCACATCTGTTTTTCTGGAGAAAGACAGACCTTTTCAAACTTTATGGGATCCAATTTCCCATCATGATCATTGCATGTACCTGGTATATCCGTATGCTGCTGATCATGGCTAATTGCCAGCATATCCCAAATGCAAAAGCTGTACGCATACCCGCCATTGTTATCCAGAAATGCCCTGCTTGCTGTGACCTATACGAACTATGGTTTTCGTTCAATTATGAAGGTGAGGAAGAAAAAGTTTCGATTAATGTCAATCCCCAACTACATGAACAGACCAATGAAGGAGATTCACTCATACTTCAGATGCATCCCGGGAGATTTGGCTGGCCATGGTACCATAAGGATATCAAAAGGAGGTATAGATGATCGTAAGTTTACAGAAGCTGACAACGCTCATAGAAGCCTTGGTTTATCTTGATAACAAAGATATTCCAAACCATTTGGGTGAGATCACCGAGGCCTGCAATACTAATTTTGCATTGGCACTACAAGCCCATCGGGAGATTATTCAGGTAAATAATGCACGTCAGGCTATCCAAATCTACCATACTCAATTGTTGCGGCTACACTCTTTGTTGTATAGCTTCTGTAACGTGCGTAAAATTGTGAGTTCTGCAGCGCTATTTGCCTTAGAAGAATTACTTGAGCGAATCGAACAGCTCTTTAAAAAAGATATTGATCCCTGTACGCCGCTGCCAGAGCATTATTATCTGAGGCTGCATGAATATGTATACGAACATATGCCCTATATTCTGGATAAGTTGGCTCAGAAAAGCATACCTAAAGCCTATCTCACCGAGATCCTTTCGGGTATGGACAGCCTATTTGAAAATGGCAAGATTCCCTATATTCAATACCGACATCAGGACTACCTAACCAAAATGATCGAATCACTTTGCCAATTGGCTGAAGACAAGCGCCAGAGTAAAAACTGGCATTACCGCTTTTTGATTCTGATGGTCAATTTCAATTTTAACCACATGGGCTTCTTCAATCGCTGGAAAGAACTTTACAATTCAGACCCATCCTTTATGGATGCCTTGTTACGCTTCCCCAAACACTTCTCCTGTATCCCGGACTTTGCATATGATAGCAACCGTAGGAGCTTGCTCAAGTTGATGCGCGGGTACATGGAGGATGAAAAAATCTCTCCATCAGCAACAATGCAGGATTATCCCCAACAATTTATTCAAAGCAATTTTAATGGCAAAGAGCTCAAACTTTGGATGCATATAATTGTCAAAGCGAATATTATGTGGTCTTCGGAGAAAAAAGAAGTTGCCGAAGTATTTTCCAGGCTTGTCAAAACGAGGGAAGGCACCTTACTTTCGGCACATAGCCTGATCCGAATGGACAAAAGTGCCGAATTTCATACAGCGCTCCGTATCCGCAAGGTATTGAATACGATGCTTGACGAACTGAATAGACAGTTTCCTGAATTAAATAAATAAAACATAAAAATTTAAAAAACAGGGGGTATGCCACCGCTACACCTCCTAAACGTGTTCATTCTACCCATCAAAAACAGTCCTAATTATGCGAAAACTGACCGTTTTACCAAGAATCCTCTGCGGATCTTTTTTTCGCATACTACATCTTCATTACATCCCAGTCGTTATTTAAATCCAATAGAGGCAGGTGCACTTTCCAAATTAACCATTTCGCTACACCTGCGCCGGCCTATTTTCCATACTACCTTTGTTTTACAGCGTACGAGAAAGTAGAAGCTGACGCTCAGGCAGGCCGCTGTACCGTATATGGAGGGGCAGGTACGGCGCCCTGTTTTTGAAACGGCGAAAAATAATAAAACAGCGATAGGAAATAATAAATACCATGATCTAAATAATAAAAGTTATGGAAAGGAATAAAAAAAGCAACATGATATACAAGATCATCCGGGCAGCAATGATACTTTTTTGGGTCTATGTGGGGATGGATAAACTCTGGCAGCTCGGTGCATTCAAGATCGCCCTTGAGCAGCAGCCTCTGATCAGTTATCTGGCTCCGGTCATCTATTGGCTACTTCCGCTTATGGAAATTGGTGTTGGCGTATTGCTGGCGATACCATCAGCAAGGCTGCGCGCTTGGGGATGGAAAGTTTCGACGATACTGATTCTCGTTTTTAGTATTTATATCGGTCTGGGGGTATTGAATGTATATGAAAAGAAACCCTGCATGTGTACCAGCTTCTTGAGCAATATTTCTTGGATAAAGCATCTTTTTGTCAATCTCGTCATTCTAGGTCTTTCGATAACCGGATGGCGATTGCATCGTAAGACGATCAACTACGGCGAGCGTGCACTAACAGGCCGAACAAATATCGCATTATTCCTGATAGGCTTTATGGCAATGGGAGCCATCAGCTACTGGAATATCCACTACACAAAGTCAAAAGATATGTGGTACACACCGGACAGCATTTACGACTACTGGGACCCCAATACCGCCAGCAGCAATATAAAAAGTTTGCTGGCATCCAAATACGATCGGTACACAGGACCGTACCGACAATTATTTACCAAAAGTTTGCAGACCAACAACCTTATTCAACAATTATTGGTTTGCAAGACAGAAAGGAGGGTAGCTACATGCTAACCAAATTTTTAAACAATTATGGCTACATGATATTAGGAGGAGCCATGATTATCGGATTCTCAGCATTTAAAGGTGCTGAGGCTTATGCAGGAAAAAAATTAGATCCTGTGACTATCTACTTCCATGGAAGCACCAGTTCTTCGTCAGATGTGCAAAATCAATCACTTTGGACCGAAACGCCAAATGATGAAGACTGCGGGTCTGGAAATAATGCAGCATGCGCCATGGAGGCTGACGCTTCTGATCTTACGGGTACCCCTGGTTCTCGTTCTTTAAATCCGAGCAGGATTACACTGAATGCGAATGCAGTTGGTTCGCAATTCATTCCGTCAAAAAATACGGCGGCAAGTAATCCTAGTAGCCAACCTATATCTCCAATTAATAAGTTATAGGCTTGGAAATGCAGTTTTAACTATGTTTATACTGCAAGAATGCCCCGGGATAACTTCCGGGGCATTCGATTAAATGTTATAAGGGATTCTGTTCCATCCCAGTCAGAAGAATAATATCTGTCGGCAAGGGTAAAGCATATCGATTTGAATTCGGTGCCAACTCATACTCGGTTCCACTTATATACCGCATCAACTTAATATTATCGCCATCATATTTGTTGTAACGCTTTATATCCATCCATCGCAATCCACGCATGAGCAGCTCTTTACGCCGCTCTTTTTTTATCAACTTGAGGGCGTCCTCTTTATTAAATCCAACGTATGGGATGAAATTCCCCTTTTTAATTCGCTTCATCAGTAAGGTATTCAGGTCATCCAAACCACTTTCGACGTTTCCCAGTCGGATACTGGTCTCTGCCCGTATCAAGAGCATCTCATCAGTAGCCATACCTCCGAATAGGTTAAAAGCTGATGTATAATTACCTTTAAAACTACGGTACCCATTTCTAACTTTAAAAAACAGCATTTTCCGAATATCATTATCCGCATAACTTGCATACAGCATCGTATCCACCAGACCATAACTCGGATGGAGGTTCGGATACGACGTTGTCAACTGGGCATAAAAAACCGTCTCTTTATTCAAACGAGATAAAGGATAAGGCTTCAATAGGTCTGAGGAAGAAAAGTCGTTATAGTCTATTAAGTCTTTCTTAACTTTTAAGACCTTATCCGCATAATAAAATGCGCTATCGTACTTTCCAATAGAGAGATAAGTTCTGCTCAATGCCCCATAGCAGGCTATTTTTGAGGGGCGCATAGGCGATTCAGCGAGATCAGGAAGTAATCCTGCCGCTGTTACCAAATCCCCGATGACCTGGCGGTAACAGGCTGATACCGTACTGCGTTTCGAAGGTACCGACTGGTCCGAGGTCAGCCGCAACACAATTCCCAAATCAGTATCTGAGGTTTGCGGATCCCAGGGCTTGGCAAATATCCACATTCCCTGCAGATACTGATAAGCCCGAAAAAACAGTGCAGCTCCTTTTATCCTATCTTTTTCACTTTTTACCCCTTCAATCTTTGGCAATGCATCCAGCACCACGTTAACCTGATAAACAGGGACGTACATCAACGCCCAATCATCGGGATAATTGTAGGGAAAACCTACCCAAGTATAAAATCCTCGGGACTGATCATCCACCGCATTAAATTCCTTTTCAGTAAAGAAATAGTCATCCGAATGAATATCACCAAACACAGGAACATTCATGTTCATATCAATCGAATTATCCAAAATTCCTTGTAGGCTTTCAAGTGTATTTGGACTTTGAAGCGAAAAGTTTGATTTCTCTTCTAAAAACTTACTACATGACATTAAAGAAAACAAGAGCGGCAAAACGGCCAACATCTTGATTAGGTTATCATTTATATTCATGATTTTTTTATTTAAAAATTGACATTAAGCCCTAGGGAATAAGTAGGATTAGGTGTTAACCGCCCAGAAAAATCAGGATCAACATCTTCTTTATTACTTTTCCAGATCAATCCCAAATTACTGGCATTGAGAAACAAGCGGGTATTTAACTTTTTACTGCCCAACTGCCACAGATTCCGCCACGAGAGATTGACATATTCCAAACGAGCATGATCGCCTTTCAGCACATTGACTTTACTTCCCTGATAAAAAGCATCGCGATTCGCATCAATGGGATATTTTACTCGAGGTACCTGTGTATAATTTTCATCCCCTGCTGCCTGCCAACGCTTTTCATAATCCGCATACGCTTTGCCGTACATATAAAAATTGCCGCTAGTGGTTGCCTGTCTGCTGAAATAGTAATCGGCTTTAAAGGAAAGGTTAAATGATAATTCAAAA
The DNA here is from genome assembly GCF_007830445.1 of Sphingobacterium siyangense. Classification (GTDB taxonomy): domain Bacteria; phylum Bacteroidota; class Bacteroidia; order Sphingobacteriales; family Sphingobacteriaceae; genus Sphingobacterium; species Sphingobacterium siyangense. The sequence goes on from NZ_VLKR01000026.1 coordinate 72,445, forward strand.
TTGCGATAGGAAAATGTATTGATCAAATTTCCAAACAATTGTGGAACCGCAGAACCTACGTATACAATGGTCTGGTTATCTTTAATTTCCCCTACGGTTGAGTTTCTTATCTTTTGATAATCAGTGGACAGTTCACCATCTAAGAAACCTTGTGGGTCGCCATTTTGATCCAGGCCACCCCAATTAAATGCGGCGATGGAATTGAGCGGCCTACCGACTATTGGCATAGTAGTCGTGCCATTTCCCACCAAATTGATGAGACCAAACTGGGTAGTGTAGTATTCCAGTACCTTATTCTTATTCAAGCTCAATAACACGGCAGGCCGCCAGCTAAAGCTCGGCATCCTGATGGCTTCGGCAGACAAATTCAACTCGGCACCTTGACTTTTAATTGAAGCGTTATTCTTTACTGTCGTGTTGGCTTTACCAAATACTGTATAATCTATTAATGAATTGCCGTAGAGATCTGTGCTCTTTTTCACGTAATAATCAACGCTTCCCGTGATTCTACTTTTGAACAATCCAAATTGCAGACCCAGATTCAACGTTCGCACCTTTTCCCATCGCAAAGATGGATCATTCAAGGTACTGATCACAAAAGCAGGATAATTGGTATAACGTCCGCTGGTGGTTTCAGCAACGGGAAGAGGTGTCCGCGAAGGATCAATATTGCCACTGTAACCATAGGTTGCTCTCAGCTGCAGCACATCTATCGCTTTCCAATCAACAAACTTCTCCTTCCCCATTTGCCAGCTAGCACCTACCGACCAAAACGGATTAAATTTATCATTGGTATTTACACCGAACACATTCGCCCCATCTTTACGAACACTTGCCGACAGACCATATTTTTGCTTGAATAGGTAGGCCATATTGGCATAGTTAGCTACAAATCGATTCAGGGATTTCATGAGCGACAAATTTCCCTGAATGGCAGCATATCCACCCGCGGGTAGTGTTGGATAAAAGTTTGCATAATCCACCACTTTTGTGCGTATCGGATCGGCGCTATAACCGTAGGAAGTATTCGATGCACCCTTAGACAATACTTCTCTAATCTCTGCGCCTAAAATACCATTGATCTGATGGGGGCCGAATGACCGGTTGAAATTGAGCTGTCCTCTCCAGGTATATGAACTGATATCCGCATTGTTTAGATCATAAATACCTCCAATAGGAATCGGATATGTTACCAAACCAGATTGCGGGTCGATATTTGAAAACATATTGACCATATTGCGCGTATAATAACTATCTGCTTGTGCGATCCGTTCCATAGTATTACGCTGAAGCTGGTACTGGTAAGACACGGTGGCTGTTAGGTAAGGCATAATATTATATTTAGCCTGTACGATGGAATACAATTCGTTTTTTCGTGTTGTCGTGCGATCCTGCTCATAGTCATGCAATGGGTAATAGTTCCAATCCAGCAACTTATCACCATAAAATTCATTGAGGTAGTTTCCCCGATACGCCGTATTAAATGGCAATGCGTCCCCCGCCGCATTTATAAATTCAAAAAATGGCACATATTTACCGCCATATTTAAATAGGTCAAATGCCGGTGCGCCAGAACGCTGCCTCTGGGTGAGAAAATTCACATTGAGATTTAACTCAAACTTGTCTTTCCAATGAAATGAATTGTTTAGGTAAAGATTGATCTTATTGTCCTTCGCCTTATTTTCGGAAAGATCCACGGTATTACCGACACCAAAATTATATCTGATTACATTAGAAGCGCCCGAAATGCTGGCAAAAGACTGCTGCAACAATGGGTTTCTCAGAAAAGCATCGCTGTAGGCCTTTTTACCATCCATCACCAACAGCCTGGAAATCCTATCGGCCGAATCCTGCGCCGAAATCAATCCTCTGCGCCGGGCCAGGAAAACTTCGGCTGTAGGCGTCAAAGCAAGGTATGGGCTCTGCTCAATTTTTCCATCATAGTAGCCCGCATTAAAAAGCTCCTGTTCGGCCAGGATATAATCCAAATTTGCTGGCTGATACAACCTATTATAATCCGTGATTCGTTTGGTCGTGATGGTATGAGAAATATTGACAGTTGTCTTTTGCGATTTATTGGCGGCATTAATACTGGTCATTACAATGACACCATTGCCCGCTCTCGCTCCCCATATCGAAGTGGCGGCAGCATCCTTGAGCACAGTAACTGATGCAATGCTATTCGGATCGATATTGTCGATATCGCCCTCATAGATAAAACCATCGAGCACGACCAACGGATCCTTAGAAGCCTCTATTGTACTGAGGCCCCGAATTGAAATATTTAGCTTCTCATTGCGGTTGGGTTTAAACTCGAAAGTCCCCTTACGGAAACCAGGTGTCACATTATTTAACCGGTCAAGGATATTGGTTCCCACCTGCTGGTCGAGTGTCTTTTTATCCAATACCTGAAAAGCTCCTGTCATCTCATTGGGTCGCAGCTGCTGATATCCCGAACTCACCATTACCTCATCCAATACATTAGCCAAAGGCACTAACATAATCGTCAGTCTTGAAGTTCCAGACTTGTATAACACGGTCTCACTATGATAGCCGATATGGCTTACCAAGACGCTGTCACCATGATTTGCCTTTAGTGCAAACTCTCCGTCACTGTCGGATTTTGCTTGGCTATTGTCCCCTAATATGATAATTGAGGCACCTTCAATCGGTTTTTTATTTTCGCTATTGATAACCCGCCCCACCATTCTTGCCGAATCGTGCTGTCCAATAGCAAAGTTTGCCATCCCCGAAATAATTAGGAATAACACCATTAATATGATTTTTCTCATACTTATATCCCCTTATCTGCAGAAAAATAAACATACTCCACTTCTTGCGGTGCTACGGTTATCTTGGCTCCAAGTCGCTCCAACAACTGAATGAGTTGTGTATCCGTATACGTCAATAGATCCGCTGGCAGATCGAAGTCGACATTTATATCATCAATATCGCCCAGCAGCACAGGCTTATTCAACAACCAAGAGAGTACATGAAGACTATTGCGCAGGGGAACGTTTTGAATGAACTTTTTATTATTCGATGCGTCAATTGCTTCAAGTGGAATATGGCCTTTGGTCTTTAATTTCCTCACTTTAGGCGTAGAGTCGATACGCCATACATCGATCACTTCTTTCCTGATTTTCCATCTAACCCCAAAATTATCCTGAATGTCATGGATCATTTTCCGGTACGGATCAAAGTCGATACGATCTTTTGGGTACCGCAAAAAATAGCAATATTCATCTGTGTAGCGCTGAGGTGTTTTGAGCGTTCTACGGATTTCATTTGCTACATTCGTATCAAATACCCATAGGTTGCGTTCTATACGATGACCAGTTTCACTCAAATATTCATAAATGCGCATGGTTACTGATGAATTCAGGAATGTAAATTCCTTTTCATCTCCCTTTTCTTTTATCTGCACGCCCATTTCCCGAATCCCCTCCCTACGTTTACTCAGGTAAGAGGAGAACAGTTTGAGTGTATCCGTAGACAGACTATCCTGGACCTTATACTTAAAATCGTCCTTTATATAGAAATTCGCTTTCTTGCCGTCCAAAATCTGACGTACATTGTCCTCCTGAAGTTCGGTTGTATAGGTAATTGCTTTCACGACACGGTCGTTTCCGATCCACACGACATGCGGTATCCCGCGATGCGGAAATAAGGCATTGAATATGGTATCTCCAATAATATACGGAAACTGAACATTGAGCTGATAATTATCTTTGTATTTTTTGAGCACCCTATCAATTCTTGCCTGATCGTCACGCGTTCTCTTGCAGTTGACCAGTAGCACATCAAAATCGCTTTTGAAAGTTGCCTTCAGCTGATCCAATTTCGGAAAGCTTTCGATGCAATTGGTACACCACGTAGCCCAAAAATCTACGATAATCAGTTTATTATCCTGATAATCGCTAAGAGAAATCGTTGAACGTCCTTTGCTATCGTTATAAACAGGCATTTGGAGGTTCCACAAGCTTTGCGGAATGGTATCTCCTATTCCAAGCGCTTGTATCTCAGATAGCCCATCGGCCCCGCTGTCCTTGCGGGGCGTCTGAGCCGATAAACTAAACATAGAAACTAAACATAAAAACAAGCATGACAAAACCATGCGATGCGCACGCTTATAATCTTCAACAAATAAAAAGCATTTTAAAGCCTGCTGAACAACTAAACCTATTGATCCAAGCAAAGTATTGGCTCGCAACACCAAAGCCTTGCAGATCGACTTAAAGAACCATAAAACAGATCGTTCAGATTCTACTTCATAAGTCAATCTAGCATTTCCCACCTGCTGAAAAGCTTGCTTTTGTTGTGTGGGTCTTGTGCAATCGTTTAGTTGTCCTTGTGTATAACAAGGGCTTAGCAAGGGTGAACCTAGGGTCGCGCTATAGTCAAGCTTGTGTGTTTCTTGTGCCAAGCTATAGTCGACCATTACCAGATTATTTCCTGCCGAATTTTTACATTTCATCGGATTTTCATCGAGTCTGCATCGGGTTTTGATCGGTGTAACCCGATGAGATCCCGATGAAAACTCAATACCAATAGCATGAAAGGCAGAAGTTGGGGCGAAGTTGGTCAGGCAAAAGTCCGAAGAAGGTGATACCTTTTCCTCTCTTCGGCTGGCCTTCGGCTCAGCTTCGAGACTTCTTCGGGACATGGTCGAGACATGTTCGGGAGCTCTTCGACTCGGCTTCGGCAGGGCTTCGAGTACGCTTCGACTCCTACCCGAAGCGCAGTCGAACAACAGTCGAAGCATTCCCGAAGATGAGGCGACGCTGATACGACGCAGTGTCGAACGATCCTCGAACAAAACCCGAAGGCTGCCCGAAGAATCTGCTTTTTTTAGAAGTTTCTGAGCGCTAATCGTACAGCGCTTTTTTAGCAGGATCGAGGTACCTTTAAAGTACGTTTTTCCTTGTCTAATTTTCTTACGCAAATTTTGCGTAATTAGTACTATATCTGTGCTTAAGTAGTGCTTCACAGGTACTTGAAATATATAGGTTATATAGCCCTTTAATAAGGCTAAAAATTTCAGGATATTCATTATTTTTTTGTTAGTGGTTACTTTGATAACCTACTGAAAAACTCCGCGACCTTTTTGCTCAATTCTAGCTCTTTTCCGATGCGCTCTTCAGCTTCTGCTGAAAGTTGCATTTTACGCAGGTCTATATGGCGATAATTGGCGACATTGTAGGCGATCAATACGCGATACAATGCAGTTGCAAATTCCTGCATTTCCTCATCTTTCAGGAGCCTATTCTCTCCTGAGCCACCATCAAGATACGTGCTCAATAGTTGCAGTATATTAGCAGAAACAGTCTCTAGCGCATAGTGATTCCAGAATGCTTCAATCTCCTTTATAGGGTTGTAATCGACCTTATGAACATCATAAATCATCCAGTCAAAAGCAAATTGTAGCGCTAAAATCCTTTTCATTTTTCAGTAAATCATCTGTAACCGAAAGTACATAGCATCCCCTCTCCGATCGAAATCAGCTTTTTATTGGGAGCCTGATGTCACTCAGTTCACATTTGTAATAATTAATTCATTCTGGAAGCCAGAGCGCGTTTGAATGAGGGGTCACAAGGTGTATAATATTGGCGTTACGCACTCCATGGCAAGAGAAGCCAAATCTTATTTGGCCAAACCAGCCGAGCTACTCGGGGGCAGTGATGATGTTTTTTGCTCTTTGCTTTTTGTTCATAACTCGTTTATTGGTAACGAGTCTTGTCGGTAGGTCGCCTAATGATAAATGTGGGACTGCACACCGTACCTGAAATAAAGTTTCTGACGCCTTACACACCACGGATTTACAGCAGTACCCACATCTATCTGTTATGCAAATATAGCATAAAAGTATAGACATGGGTGTTTAATCTGCTGTCTTGCGGTGTGGCGTCAGAAAATACAGGCACAAGACTCTTTGATTTAAACACCTAAACTATAGATGACTGATCTAATATTTTAATAAAACAAAGATAGTAAAGTGGTTTTAAAAAATCAAATTATTACATATAAACATGATACATATTTTTCTTTACCAACTTGGAAAATGGCAAAATCAGTTTTTATCTTTCCCATACAACTCTTCAGTATTAATGCTGTTAGACGTATAAGAATTCATTTCAATTTATCTGCTAGCCAGCTATCCAAAGGCATTGGAAAAAGTTCCAACTATATTGGGACAATGGAAAATGAACAGAATGAAGGAAGCTATAGTGACGAAGTTTTATCAGATATAATACTTTATATCAATAAATTTATCAGTGAAAATCCTAGCTTAGAACTAGAGTTTAAAGGGAAAAATCATTATACAATTTATGATTTATATCCTTCAGAAGTAGTAAGCAACGAAAAAGTAGCTAAAAAGGTCGATGCTATTCCTCCTGGATCTGGCCCAACTATTACTTTAAATGCCGTAATAGAAGCGACAGATTTTTTTAAAACTTCTCATACGTTAAAAGAAATTGTTGAAGAGTGTAATAGAGTTCAGAACAAGAATTGGGTTTCTCAAGATTTTACTCAGCCTTTGGAAAATGCAGTGAAAGGTAAGAATAAAAGACTCAAAGTCACATGTGTCCTAAATAAATTTTAGGATTGGATTTCTGTGGTACAGGCATAGCTTTTTTCATCATTTCGATATTGACCCCTATTTTTCAATCTGCGAAGATCTTTAGCTGTCCCTTTTTTCCTTTTATAGGCGGCCTGAAAAAGGGATCATCTATCCATTGCCAGATGTTTATTTTCACGAAGATATTCATTCTGATGAATGCGACCAGATTGGACAGGTTCCAGTCATATTTGGCCTTTTTTTGCAAGTATTTTAACAGTAATATGCCAATGAGTGAAGTCCAGATCTGGATCATCACTGCATTTTCAGAAGTCCCTATGAATGTCGATAC
>NZ_VLKR01000027.1 GCF_007830445.1 Sphingobacterium siyangense
CAGTCTCCCTTGGAAAAGATGGCCACCGCCTTTTTTAAGATAGCGTTCTCTAATTCTGCATCCCGTAATCTCCTCTTTAGTTCCCTGATTTCTTGCTCTTCAGGACTCAATTTGTCGTTTTTAGGCAATACGGTACCACCATTATATCTGGGATCCATGCGCCATTTACTTAATCTACTGGCATCCATGTCCAGTTCTTTTGCTGCTTCTAATACCGACCCTTTGCTGTAAGAAAGCTCTACTGCCATTTTCTTAAAGGAATCGTCAAATACTCTTTTCATCTGTTAACAAATTTAAATCTATTTTTCAAATCTGTCTCCACTCAAAGGTAGCAACTCCACTCGGTATAAACTGGACCCTGCACGTATTGGTTTCATGGGGTTTTCCGCTGGCGGCACCCTTGCCCTAGCTGTCGGGCTCGCTTGTGACAAGGATGCCCGTCCGGATTTTCTGGCAGCCATTTACCCCTATATCGGAAACATAAAACAGGATACTGTAAGGGAAGATGCCCCGCCTATTTTTATCTGTGTTGCTACCGATGATGATCTGGCGCTCGCACCTCAGTGTGCTGCCCTGTACTCCTCATGGACAAATGCAAAAAGACCGGCAGAATTTCACGGCTATGCCAGGGGCGGACATGGGTTCGGAATGGTGAACAGTCATTTTCCGGTAAACAACTGGATCGAACGTTTCTATGACTGGCTGCAACAACTTCACAAAGTATAGCACCATCGATGCCAGTGGTACTAATTTCGACGATGCGGACCAAAATTTATGTCCAGCTACATTAGGCTGAGAAAATGTTTTAACTGGTTCGTTATCAGGTATCTTGACGTAAGAAGAACCGGAACATCAAGAATATTACCATGGGAGGTTTTGTATTTGCGCTGGTATTACCTGCGATTTTAACCGGTTACTGGGACAGGAAAGAAGTGGTGGACGGAAATGAGGTTCTCATCAGCTGTGCCATGTGCGGATCGATTTAAAAACAGTATTAACTAAAAAAAAATAATCATGAGACTGAAAAACAAAGTAGCCATCGTTACGGGAGCGGCTTCGGGCATTGGGGAGGCCATTGCCTATACTTTTGCCAGAGAAGGTGCGAAAGTGATCGCTACCGACATCCAGGGAGATAAGCTGGCTGAAATTATTGACAACATCCAGGCCGAAGGGCATGAAGCAATAGGATTGGTACATGACGTATCCAGCAGGGAAAACTGGTTCGGGCATGTTGTGGCAACAGTAGTGGGCACATTCGGAAAAATAGATATCCTGGTCAACAATGCCGGAATTTCCGCCAGCCAGCCCTTTGAACTGCAGAGCGAAGAGCTATGGAGAAAGGTCTATGCCATCAACCTGAACAGCGTGATGCTGGGCATGCAGGCGGTACTGCCACATATGCCGGAAACCGGGGGCAGTATCATCAACCTGTCCTCCATTGCTGCCATAACGGGAACTGCCGGAGCAGGAGCATATACGGCCTCCAAGGGGGCGGTATCGGCCATTTCAAGAGCTGCGGCAGTCGATTATGCTGTTCGCAAGATCAGGGTAAATGCCCTTGTTCCCGGAAATATCCTGACCGCAATGAGTGAACCCTTCCTGACCTCACCGGAATATCAGCCCTATTTTTTGGGAAGGATCCCCATGGGGACCTATGGATCATCGCAGGATATTGCCAATGCAGCACTTTTCCTTGCTTCCGATGAGTCCTCCTACATTACCGGTATCGAACTGCCCGTAGATGGGGGCTGGACAGCAAAATAGGATACCGGAAATACACCCGGATGATCTACAGACCCTTTAACCGGAAGTTCGTTCCATCAATTTTTACAACATGAAAAAAAATAGTTCCAATCTATACCTGATAGCCATCATATGCACGCTTACACTCTCCTGCTCGGTGCGGGAGAAAAAGGATGGCATCGGGTCAAAACACTCTTTCGACAGCGCGTGGCGCTTTATCAAAGCGGATCCCGCGAATGCCCAGGATCCCGATTTTGATGATTCCGGATGGAGAAGCCTGGACCTTCCCCATGACTGGAGCATCGAAAAGCTTACCGACAAGAATTCGGATAGTCTGATCGGTCCGTTTTCCGGCAGTTCTGTGGGTAAAACAGGCACCGGATTTACCGTTGGCGGTACGGGATGGTACCGTAAAAATTTTACCCTGGACAGATCTTCCAGTAATAAAATCGCCTACCTGCAGTTTGACGGGGTCTATATGGATGCCGATGTATGGGTAAACGGAAAGCATGTCGGCAATCATCCCAACGGATATACCTCTTTTTGGTATGACATTTCAGCTTATTTAAATCCGGCAGGGCAACCCAATATGGTCGCTGTAAGGGTTAGCAACGAAGGATTCACTGCCCGCTGGTATTCCGGTTCGGGTATTTACAGGCATACCTGGCTTACCCTTGCCGATCCGGTCCATATAGCACCCAAAAGTGTATTTGTAAACCCTTCGGTGGTAGACGGGGAAAAGGCGGTTGTCGACATAACGGCCACCCTGCTCAACAGGGGCAAGGAAAATAAGGAAGTCGATTGTTCGGTGACGATACTTGACAGTTCGGGACAGAAAGTCGGATATTCACGCACGAACCTTCAGGTGTCCACAGGCCATCCGGCCGCTCTCCGCCAATCCATAGAAATTGAACGCCCGCAATTATGGTCACCCGACCGGCCTTATCGCTATACGGCCCTTATTGCCATCAATGCCGAGGATGAAAATGAAGACCGTATCGAGCAGGCGTTCGGGATCCGTACCATCCAGATCGATGCGCAAAGTGGTTTTAGGATCAACGGAAAGAAGATAAAGCTCAAAGGCGGATCCATCCACCACGACAATGGTCTGTTGGGAGCTGTCGCACTGGACCGGGCAGAAGAACGTAAGATCGAGCTTCTTAAGGCAAACGGCTACAATGCCATCCGTCTAAGCCACAATCCCTCTTCCCCTTACCTGCTGGAAGTGTGCGACAGGCTGGGCATGCTGGTTATTGATGAACTCTACGATGTCTGGGAGCGTGAAAAGTTCATGCCACAGGGCTATCACCTGTTTTTTAGGGACCACTGGGAAAAAGATGTTGAGGAATGGATCTCAACGAACCGCAACCACCCCTCCGTCGTCATGTGGAGTATAGGTAATGAGATCATGGAAGCTGCAGATACCTCGGGATTCCGTATCGCCCAAAACCTTGCGGCCAAGGTACGCTCCCTGGACCCCTCAAGGCCGGTGACCGAAGGCATGAACGACATGAAAGGGATATTCAGCGGCAAAGACCACTGGGATGAGCAGGCGGGGCATATGGGACTGCTGGACGTGGTAGGATATAATTATAAAAGCCATAAGTATGAATCCGACCACAAAAAATACCCTCAACGAGTGATGTACGGGAGTGAATCCTACCCATTGAAAGCTTATCAGTACTGGGAGAAAGCCGACCGGCTACCCTATGTGATCGGGGACTTCGTCTGGACGGCGATGGATTATCTAGGGGAGGCCAATGCCGGGAATACCAAATACGTATCTATCAATGCGCCGAAGGAAAAAAGTATTACCGATATGGTAAACGAAGGTGTTCCGATGGATGTCATCGCTAGCTTCGCGGCCGCCCCCGTAAAGTTGCCTGCGGTATTTGTCTCGGGAAGCGGCGATCTGGATATCACCGGTGAGAAAAAACCGCCAATGTACTACAGGGATGTCCTGTGGGACAATAGTCCTGTCGAAATGCTTGTACATGCTCCCATTGCGGATGGTATGGTGGAACAGACCACCGACTGGGGATGGCCGGATGAATGGCCGAGCTGGACGTGGCAGGGCAGCGAAGGAAAAAAACTTCAGGTCAGGGTCTTTACAAAGGGCGACCGGGTGAAGCTGGAGCTGAACGGCAAGCTCATTGGGGAAAGTCCTGTATCAGACAGATCAGAGTTCATTGCTGCATTTCAGGTCCCTTATCAGGCCGGAGAGCTCAAGGCAACCGCCTATTCAAAAGGTAAGGAAATAGGAAGCAGAACGCTCAGGTCGGCGGGACGGCCTGTAGCCGTCAGGCTGACAGCTGATAGGAGCGAGATCAGGCCGGACCGGAATGATCTCTCATTTATAAAGGTTGAGGTAGTGGATCAGAATGGGCTTTTGGTGCCTACAGATGGCATCAAGTTCAAATTTTCATTGAGTGGTGAGGGTGAACTGGCTGCAACGGGCAACGGCAATCCGGTGGACATGGAAAGTGTGAACAGCACTACCGTTGCAAGCTGGAAAGGACGGGCCCAGGCGATCATACGTCCCAATGGAAAGAAAGGATTGGTCACATTAAAAGCTTCCGCAGACAATATCAGCGAGGGACGCATACAGATATTGATCAAAGAGTAACAGTTATGCCCATCTGTCTAGTGTCCCGCAGATGGGCATTAAATAAAAACAAATAACCTAAACTAAAGATATGGGTAAGCCCCGCAGACCTACGGTCTATTCAAAAATCATATTGGGACTTGTGGGAATAATATGTATTACACTGATCCTATACTATGGACAAAATATATTGATCCCCCTGCTCATGGCACTTCTATTCTCGATTTTATTGCAGCCCGTTGCTATCTTTTTCAAAAACAGGTTAAAGTTTCCCAACCTGCTTTCCATCGGAATGACAGTTGCACTTTTTGTACTGGCCGGGATCGGTGTGTTTTATTTTATTTATCTTCAGGTAACCGATATGGTTAACGACATCGATGCGATAAAACGCAATCTGATGGTTCACTACAGCAACATACAGGATAAACTAAGTGTTTACCTGAACATCAGCAGGATACGGCAGGACGAGATTGTGGCGCACACGGCAACGGACCTGGCGGAAAGCGGAAAACAGATTTTAGGTAACGTACTGAGCTCTTTTACCGATTCTCTTATGAATTTTTTTCTCGTACCGGTTTATGTATTCCTGTTCCTGTTATACAGGGTTCATCTGGTGAAATTTTTATCCAAACTTTTTAGGTCACGGGAGCAGCAAAGACTAAAAGAAATCTTATCGATGATAAAGCGCTCGGTTCAGGGCTACATTTGGGGCCTTCTGCTGGAGATGATCGGCGTATCGGCTCTTTCGGCCATTGGTTTTGCTATCATAGGACTTGAATATGCGCTGATGCTTGGCCTTATAACGGGTCTCCTTAACCTGATACCCTATGTGGGGGTCATGATCGCACTGGTGATAAGCATCCTGGTCGCATTGACAGGCAATGTGGACCTGTCGATTATTATCTATGTTATAGCCATTAACCTGATTGTCCAGCTTATCGATAACAATATACTCTGTCCCATGATAGTCAATTCAAAGGTTCAGATCAATGCGATAGTGTCCATTGTCGGCATTATTATCGGAGGTACGCTGGCAGGAATTTCGGGGATGTTTCTGGCTATACCCCTCATTGCGATCATGAAAGTGATTTTTGACCGTATAGACAGGTTGGAACCCTGGGGATATCTCATGGGGGATGAGCTGCCGGAAAATTTTGAATGGCTAGAGAGGATGGGAAATCAGGTCCCTAGTTCCGACACACTACAACCGCACAAAGACAGTACCTCTTCTGATGACGTTTCATCATTAGTTAAAGACAATTCCAAGTGACAACTTTTGAGTTAGAACGTGTTAGGTTAAGTTTCACAAATCTTCGTTTAATACAATTTACGTTTGCTGTCTTTTAGATATTTTGTGGATTTGGTATAATAATAAATAGGGTTGGTATAAAACCAAAAAAAGGTATTCCTAAAATTCATTCATTTGCTGAAAGTTATATACAAATGAATTTAAGATACGACCTCTCCTTGGTAAAAAAAATGGAAACATCATCTTCCGACGGACAAATTCAGGAAGATAAGCTTATGCAGGCGGTAGATGTAAACCGCTTTGCCGAATGTTATGAAAAGTGTTTGAATATGGTTAAACACTTTCATTACAAAATAAACTTTTTAATGGATGAGAACGGTTATAGAATAGGCGTTCTTTTCTGTAGTACCAAAATAATTCAAAGTGCATTTTTCAGTGGGTTGGCAGATAATACAGTTATCGCTTCACCTCAGACATTCAGAGCAGAGTGGCATCTTGATAAACCTTGGTTAGTATTTATTAAAGAAAAAGTACTGATTTGCCTTCAATCAACATCTTTATAAAAAACGTGACCATTCTTCATTAAATCATGAGATTTTTCATTTTATTTTTTTCAAAGACAAATAACGAACATAATCAGATATGTATAGATATCAAAGAATAGCCCTTTTAATAATACTCCTTGGTTGGTCAGCTTCATCCTTCGCTCAGACGAAGGACGACAGTATCCCTCAGAAGGTGGTGCAATATGCAACGGATAAATTCCCCTCTATTAGGGCATTCAACATTGAATATAACTATCAGGCACCTTATCAGTATTCATCAAAACTAAGGGGCAACAAAATGCCCGACAACAAAGTTAAGGGGCTAAACCAACTAAGGGTAAATGCCAATACAACTTTGTTTACAAAAAACAGTTGGATTTTCGGATCTACGATCAACTACCGTTACAGTTCGTTTTCATCAGCAGGTACAAATCCATTTTCCGGCAACCAGGACAATGACAATGATTATCATTATTACTCTGTGGGACTGAATGTGGCCAGAGTTTCAATGTTGTTTGGGAAACCCTTTATTTATTCAGGTAGCATTTTAGGAGAAGGCAGCGAAAAGAATTTTGAACGGTTGAAAGGAGTTGCCACTGGAACATTGGTGTTAAAAGCAAATGCCCAGACCAAAGTGACGGTTGGATTGGTTGCCATGATAGACCCTACAGCAATCATTCCTGTGCTCCCTTCATTTTCTTATGAACATAAGTTCAAAAATGGATGGATGGCCGATATTATCCTGCCGCAAAGAGTTTATATGCGGAAGGGAATGCTTAAAAATGGACGGTTCTCTATCGGGAGTGAACTGGACGGGACTACTTTTTATCTTTATGATCTGTATGGAGACTCCCAAAGATTTCAATATCAGCAGATCGAGATCAACTCAGGCATGATGTATGAACATAACTTTGGGGCATCGTTTATAGGGACGATAAAATCAGGTATAAAAAGCATCCCAACCGGCAGGGTTTTTGAAAAGAATGAGAATTTTAATAATTATGCTCTAGATATCAGACCGCAGTCATCTTTCTATTTGAACCTTGGGTTGTCATTCAATCCGTTTAGAATGAAATAAAGTAAGTATCCCTCAAAACGATTATAATACAACTTTAAAAAATGGGCCTATTTTATCTTCCAAAGGACAAGCGATTATATTCGGCAGCACTCATAGGTATATATGCGGTAGGTATGGTCCTTTTTGTTTTTGTAAAAACAGCAGGAATGAAAGAGTTCACGCATCTCGATGAGGAAACTAGGAGCGCGATTTGGCCGATGTCTATTTATATGGGGATTTTTATCGCTATCGGATTCGCGTTTCTTGATTTTAGGATTTTTCCGCGGCTACAACGTTTAGCATTTGGCAAGTTTATATTCTTTAAATACACCTTAATCTCACTGGTGATTGTAATTGTTGCAATATCTGTTTTTTTAGTATTTGCCTTATTTATAATACACAAACGTAATCCAGAATCGCTTATGCGGCAACTCATGTTCTTTTTGACATCACCTTCATTTCTTTCCCTCTATTTGTACAGTATGGGGTTTAGCATTTTTATGAATATGGCTAAAACCGTTGCAGATTATTTGGGACCGAAAGCGATTACAGGCGCCTTATTTGGAAAATATCACAGACCTGTAGAAGAAGACCTTACATTTATTTTTATTGATATGGCTTCTTCGACTCAGATAGCTGAAAAGATAGGCCATCTAAAGTATAGTCATTTAATACAGAAGTGCTTTCAGATACTTTCAGAGAGTATGGTCAGCTATGATGCGCAGGTCTATCAGTTTGTAGGTGATGAGGCTGTTCTTTTCTGGAGTTCGGAAAAGGCAAAAAAATCATTGGCACCTATATACCTTTTCTTTGATTTTATGAACGGATTGAAAAAGAATGAAGCAGATTTCACAGAAGAATTTGGTATGATGCCGTCATTCAGGGCGTCTATACATACAGGCACCGTAACTGCAACTGAAATTCATACAGTAAAAAAAGATATTGTATATCATGGTGATATACTCAACACATGCGCAAGGATACTGGATCAATGCAGTAAAGTTCGGAAGAATCTTTTAGTATCCGTAAATATCGCAGAATGGATAATGCGTAACAATAGTTTTTATGTGGAAATAATCGACAGCATTTTTCTGAAGGGAAAAAATGAAAAAACTGAAATCTATTGTGTAGAAATGTGAGATACAAACTATTAATGCAAATATTTCAATTGATGATTTACTATCTCTATTTAATACAACAAACAGATTGGTTATTTCATCATATTTTTAAATTTAACAGATTAATACATATGATAGCAGTTTTTAAAACAAATATATTAAATAAGGACAATGCGGAAGAAGTAATTAAAGCCTTACTGAAAAATTATCAAAACTTTATAATTACTGTTGACCTAGAAGACTGTGATAAAGTTTTAAGAGTAGAAGGGAGTCAGTTTGAAAAAACTGATGTTTTAAATATCGTTATTGGGTTAGGGTTTCATTGCGAAGAAATGCAATATTGATTTCTGTGATAATGATTTTCAGTTACGAGGTTAAGAATGTATCCTATAAAGTCGCTAGCCTTACCAAATTCTAATATTATGAAAAATGATCAAAAATGCCTCTTGAACGGGTAAAGCGTTATGAGACTGCAGGTAAACCAGGGAGTATATCCTTAAGATATGGTAATGTCTATTTCCTAAAGTTTGTTATAAAGGAGAGTTACAACCCTATATGTTAAGAAAAACTATTTTTTTTAACATTTTATGAATTTATTATAATTGTAACCAGTAACAAATGAGTCAAAAAAAGTGCACGTTTAAATTTTAAAAATTATTGTTATTATGTCATTCTTGGATCATGTACTCCAGCCTCCTTCTTACGGGTGGAAAGATACAAAAGGAGAACTTATCAAACCAACACGTAGAGAGATACTCCGTGAATTTTTTAAACGATTAAATGTTTTTAAAGATCGTAAAAATTGGCTCCCCTTCTTTAGCTGGTTACAGCTTTCTATTCGATTCCGGGTATCAGGCTGGTTCAGAAATTGAAAGAATTAATCCTTTCTCGGCCTAAGCCTCAACGTATCCTAACCGACAACGGACCAGAGTTTCTCTCAAAAGTTTTTGTTGATTTTTGCAAAGAAAATGACGTCGAACTACAATTTATACAACCCGGTAAGCCTTCGCTGAATGTTTATATTGAAAGACTAAATCGAACCTTTAAAGAGGATGTCTTGGATGCGTACCTGTTTGGATCACTACCGGAAGTCAATGCCAT
Organism: Sphingobacterium siyangense; assembly: GCF_007830445.1. GTDB lineage: Bacteria > Bacteroidota > Bacteroidia > Sphingobacteriales > Sphingobacteriaceae > Sphingobacterium > Sphingobacterium siyangense. The sequence continues at coordinate 9,419 of NZ_VLKR01000027.1, forward strand.
TTCCTACGAATGGCAAATAGATATAACAGTAATCACCCACACAAATCATTAAACGGACTAAGTCCGTGGTTATGTATGAAGGAATCTTTGATTACTTAAAGCACGCTATTATATTTATTCTCTGTTTGAAAAATGGTAAGGCTTCATATTAACGTCTATGTCTTTTTGAATTCGTAGTAGTCCATATAAATATAAACCATATACCAAAAGCGACCGCAAACCCTACCCATGGAGTTTTCATAGATAAAGCTGCAAAGAACCCAATCGTTGCAATGATGCAGGTAATAAAAAACCACATTACATTTTTCATGGTCTAACAAATTTAAGTGTTTAAATATTTATAAAGAATTACATGAGAAAATTATTCCCATGTAATCCATTCTATTTTATTAAGCGGCGATTTTTTTTGTTTCGTTCTCCTTTTGTACTTTCTTCGTCACCTTAATTTCGATTTTTCTTAACAGCGAAATGACATTCCGTTGTACGTCATCCACAATTTTCCAATCTTTGGCAATGTAAATATCTGTTGTGCGATTGCCCTCGTCAACGTGATTGAGAGCAAGAGCTACGTCGTCTTTGGACATACGGCAATCATTCCTTGCTGTATTAGCAAATGTATGTCTCGCCCAATACAAAGTAAGTTCGGGTATGCCAGTCAATTTACGTAATTGCTCCATGCCTTTACACAACGCCCAATTTAAGCAGTCGCTACTTGAATATCGAATTGATAATTGACCTAAATATTTTTCTAATAAAGGTTTTGCTTCATCAATGATCTTGATACTGATAAATGCATTGTCTTTGCGCTTATCCTCTGTTTTAGACCGATTATAGTCCACACGACCATTTCTAATTTCACGATCTGTCAGTTGGTAAAGGTCTACTGCATTTATTCCGCATAAGTAGAATGAAAGCATATAAAGTTCCTTTGCCAACTCCGCACGGCTTCCGGGTTTGGTGACACAATCCCTAATAATCAATACTTGTTCAAGTGTATTGTTCCTTTTCTTAGTAAGGGGTGGTGAACCAACCTTATATTTCTTGAATGGGTAATGATTGATGCGATAAATGCCGAGGTCTTCATTATTATAAAGTTCTCGTGCAGCATTGAATAAAGTGCGTAAATCTCTCATGTGGTTATGAAGTCCACTATCTTTTAAGCCTTTTTTTGTAGTGGTAACAGCTTTACCCAATTGATTGTAACGTGTCATTGTCCGTTCTGATCGTAGGTATCGTTCATACGCTACCAGCATATTGGAGTTGATTTCCTTAATGGATACAACTGGACGTTTGAAATAATCTATCAAACTGTTGAGAACAGTGCTTTGATTTTTTGCCGTTCCTTTTTCTTTTTTTCCTCCTTTTTTTAGGCGTTCGATGTGTTGGGTACAAAACTTAATAAAGTCGATGTTCTCATCCTTATCACGCAGGTAATCCCGCAGTGATTCGGCGGTAAAGTAGTCAAGACGGTCGTCCAAATCACTAATCGTTTTCCGGTGCTCTTTGAGCTCGTCATTGACCTTTTCCAGAATGAAAGGGTCTTTGATCTTTAAATCTTTCGTGAGTTGTTTCTTGACTACATAATGTGCGGTGTCAATAAACTTTCTTTCGCCTTTGTGATAGACACAGATTTTCACGTTGTAAGTGTCATCGGCTTTCTTGTGGTGGGCATAAACTTTTGCGCTTACGGTTGCCATAATTTTTCCAATTGCCACGCAAAATGCTGTTACATATTTGTTACATTTTTGCGTGAAGTTTAACAAAAAACTATGTAAAACCAGCCTACAGGGCGGTTTGCCCGTGACCGCTTCGCCGATGAAATCGGCTCAGAGAAATGAAAAAAAAACCGCTTCAAAATTTCTTCTGAAACGGCTTTTTGTGCGCCCAGCTGGGCTCGAACCAGCGACCAAGAGATTATGAGTCTCCTACTCTAACCAACTGAGCTATAGGCGCTTATGTTATTTTATTTGTCAAAAATTGACAAATATGCTCAAAATTTTTGAGTTTTCACCTTTCTGAAATTTCCTCTACCTTTAGGAGAGGTTTTCAGTACTAAAAAACTCTTTTTTAGTGCCTTAGCCCATGAGATTATGAGTCTTCTACTCTAACCGACTGAGCTATAGGAGCAGGTCTTTTGTTTTGTCAATTTAAACAGCTGTTGTGCCGTTTTGACGATGCAATTATCGATATTTGTATCGATATTTCAAAATAATTCGATGGAAAAAATTAAAAATATTGTTCTTGATTATGGGAATGTGATCTTTATGATCGACTTTGTAAAATTGAAAGATGCTTTTACTCAGTTAGGTATAGAAAATGTTGATGCCGTATTTGGACATCATGGTCAAAGTGCACTTTTTGATAATTTTGATAAAGGAAAAATTGATTCGACGCAATTTCGTGAGGGGATAAGAGAATTAACCCAAAATCCAGCACTGACGGACGCACAGATTGATACGGCCTGGAACAGTTTACTGATCGGTGTACCACAGGGAAATCATGAGATTTTAGTCCAGTTGAAAGATCGATACCGTACCTTTTTGTTAAGTAACAACAATGCAATTCATTATGCCTATTGTATGAATGATATTCATGAGAAATATGGTGTTGCCGACAATGAAGGTTTTTTTGAAAAGACCTATTACTCTCATTTGGTAGGGATGCGCAAACCTGATGCGGAGATTTTTGAATTAGTCATGCAAGAGCAACAATTGGATCCGGCGGAGACTTTATTTATTGATGATAGTCCTCAACATCTGGCGACAGCAAAACAATTGGGTTGGCATACGGCATTGTGTACGAAGGAGAAACCGCTAAGAATTTTGTTGGAAGAATTCGAATTGTTATAAAAAATAATTTTGTTTTCCTTTTTAAAAATAAATAGCTTACCTTTGTCCCACTTTAAATTTAAAAGCGGCGAAAGGAGGTATATATAACGCATGATTATCGTAAATGTAAAAGAAGGAGAATCTTTAGATAGAGCATTGAAACGTTTCAAAAAGAAATTCGAAAAAACTGGAGTTTTAAGAGAGTTGCGTTCACGTCAAGCTTACGAAAAGAGATCTGTAACTCGTCGCATTCAAGTGAAAAAAGCGATTTACAAACAATCTTTGAATCAAGATGTAGCTAACTAATTGATTCGCTGAGAATTTTAAAATATAAAGGGAAAAGCAATGCTTTTCCCTTTTTTTTGTGCTTTTAAGTTTGTAATTTAAGCTATATAGCAAGGGAAAATATGTTGGAAAAGGAGTTTATTCGGTTTTTGCAGATTGAAAAAAGGTATTCAGAACATACGGTTATTGCCTATAAGCATGAGCTGGAGATGTTCCAGTCTTTTTTGGATCGTGAGGGACTGACTGTGCAGGATATCGTATACCGTGATTTACGTCATTATTTCGCGCAAATGGTAGAGTCCGGAAAAAATGCAAGTTCAGTCAACCGGAGTATGTCTTCAATGCGAACTTATTTTAAATTTTTGCAAAGAGAAGAGTGTATCGCGAAAAATCCCATGACGCTCATTAAAGCGTTAAAAACTGCTAAAAAACTACCTGTAGTCGTTGAAAAGGAAAAGCTGGTGCGTTTATTGGATCAAATGGAACAGGAGCAGGATGGATTTGAATCCTGTCGCGATTATATGGTTATGGAATTGTTGTTCGGTACCGGGATTCGTTTGGCCGAATTGTTGAAAATTAAGGAGCAGGATATCGATTTTTTTAATAAAAATATTCTTATATTAGGTAAAAGGAACAAAGAACGCTTGGTTCCGATCAATAATCTTTTATTGAAAGAATTGAAAAACTATTTGCAACAAAAGGCGACGCAATTTGTTGATACTAATAACAGCTTACTAATCGTTACGAAAGAAGGAAAGCCGGCATATGCCAAGCTGATCTATGATATTGTACATCGGCAATTGACGCTGATTTCTACTCAAGGTAAGAGAAGTCCTCATATTTTGAGACATACTTTCGCAACGGCCCTGTTGGACAATGGGGCGGATTTAAATGCAATTAAAGAGCTGCTGGGGCATGCAGGGCTTGCGGCAACACAAGTGTACACGCATAACTCAGCAGAACGATTGAAGTCAATTTATAAACAAGCTCATCCAAAAGCTTAAAAAAAGGAGGAAAAATGAACATTACTGTGCAATCCATTCGATTTACTGCTGATCAAAAGCTAATCGAGTTTATCAAAAAGAAAACAGGAAAATTGGAGCAGTTTTTGGATTCCATTATTGGGGGCGAATGCTACCTGCGATTGGAAAATGTCGATGATGAGGCAAATAAAATTTCAGAAATTAAATTGAATATCCCGGGAAGCCAGCTTTTTGCGAAAGGGCAAGCGAAAAGCTTTGAGGAGGCGACAGATATTGCTGTAGAATCCTTGCGTAGACAGATTAACAAACATAAAACAAAGACGAAAAATACAGTTATCAATGGGCGTAATGAAGTTCTTGCCGTAGAGGAAGAAGAAGAGGAAGAAGAATACGATTAATAACTATTAAAATATAGAAATACATACAGGAGGTCAGTTGCTACTGACCTCCTTTTTTTTACCCGTCTATTGCAATTGGCTAGTAAGAACCTTGCGTGGATTTTCAGGTCTGTTGATCCATGCGAAATTAGGAAGGATTTATTTTGCATGAGTTGTTGGTAGGCTTATTTATATTAAATCAAAATAATCTTCTGTTTTACTTGGATTGATTATAAATAATATTTATTTTTGATCGATTTAAATGATAAGGGAAATAGAAATGTCAGAATTGGTTTGTCCGTTAGCAAATGTTGAGGAAGTTTTTTCAACCACAGCGGGTACAGTCTATCAATGTAGCCGCAAAAATTGTTTCTGGTTGGAATATAATAATGAAACAACCTCTTTCTCGGTATCGGATTTTTTGAAGTTTAAGAAACGTATCGATGCGATTGATGTTGAGCACATGCTTCACGATACAACACGTTCATCGGATTTTGAAATCATCATGCCTTTCCGTACGGAAAGATGTTTCATCTTAGCTGTAGAGGAAGTACTTCAGTTGCGCGAATTGTTAGATGGCGCTAAATTTATGATGGAACTGAATAGCGTCGTTAGAACTTGTTTGCAGGTTTCGCCATTTGCAGTTTTTGCATAAGGCTATACATATAAACGAATTGAAAAAAGCGGTGTACGTCTGTGATGTACACCGCTTTTTGTTTGGAAAGACCTTATTTAATTTTAATTTAAATAAGTGTCAATGAGGCCGCCCGCTGGTTTTATTGACATTCAATGATTTTTAGGCCTTTAAGCCACTTATTGTTTTAATTTATCGCTTATTGAAAGTATCAATATTACGTATTTGTAATTGTATTGATTCTAAACAAGTTGCGGTTTCCATGTCTAATTTAGACTGAATTTGTATTGCATATTCTTGATACAGATTTTGAAGATCTACTGTATCTTTGTAGTGTAATCAGGTGATAATGTGTTTCACCTGTTGATATTTTAGAAATTAAACTTAAGGTAAATATGAAAGATTTATTGAAATTAAAATCTTCTTTGAAAGAAGAGATCGAAAATATATTGAATGCACAGATTAAAGTTGAAGCTCATTCTTCAGCCTTATATTTGGCAATGTCTTCATGGTGTGATGATCAAGGTTTGGAAAATGCTTCAGAATTTTTTGCAAAGCAGTCCAACGAAGAGCGCGAGCACATGTTGAAGCTTTTCAATTATATCAACAACCGCGGTGGTCGTGCAATTTCTCCGGAAGTTACAGGTATCCCTCAAGATTTTGAATCGTTCCGTGGCGTTTTTGAACAAACATTGGAACAAGAGATGTTTGTTACTGAACAGTTCAACAACATCGCCGATAAATGTGCTAAAGCGAAGGATTATGTTACTTTTAATTTTGTACAATGGTTCTTGGAAGAGCAAGTAGAAGAGGAGTTTGTTGCAAGACGTATCCTTGAGTTGTTCGATGTGATTGGTGAAGACGGTACTGGTCGTTGGGAAATTGACAAACACCTCGTTAAGGTTACCTTTGCGGGTGAATAATAAATTGTAAAAAATAGTGTAAAAAACGAGCTGTTGAGAAAACAGCTCGTTTTTTTATATACAAAATCACAACTTTTTACGTTAATAGCTTAAGAATTCTTATATTGAATTGTATTATTGCAAAGTCTATTTGATGGAACTAAGGGGCGGGAATATTATCCGGTTAGTACTTTTTTTAGCTATAACGAACTTGTTTTTTTTACCCAAAAGCGCTTTAGGGCAGGTGTCAAAAAAAGAAGTTTATGGAATTGTTGTAGATACTGCAGGAAGGCCCTTAAATGGCGTCAGTGTTCATCTGACGAGTTCTCGCGATACCTTGTTCTCATCCACTTCCGCAACAGGTTATTTTCATTTTAGTCGTGTACTCGGTAATGATATTCGTATTAGCTGTAGCCAGCTGGGCTTAAGTATATTGGAGCGTAGTTATCCGTTATATAATAGCACGACAGCTAAATTGGATGTCGGAAAATTGACCATGTTTCCCCATGTATCTCTTTTAAAAGAAGTTGTTGTATTGAAATATAAACCCATTGTATATAAGCAGGATACTGTTCAATTTAACCTAGATGCCTTTCAATTTGATCGTCGGGCACTCTTAGAAGAGGCTCTTAAAGCATTGCCCAATATACAGGTGTCCCGTGATGGTTCTGTCTATGCCTTCGGTAAGCCCATATCCTCTGTTAAGGTGGATGGAAAAAAATTTTTTGGTGGCGATGTGCTCACCGCTACACGTAACCTTCCTGCAGATTTTGTGAAAAGTGTACAGGTTATTGATTTTTATGGTGATGAGGCGACCGCAAAAGGAATTAAAAGTGCTGAATCCGAAAAAGTCCTGAATATCGTGCTCAAAGATGATAAGAAGAAAATTACTTTTGGTCAAGCTACGCTTGGCGGTGGTTCGGTAGATCGTTATTTGGGGAGTGCTGGGCTGAATCGTTTCAATGACGGTAAAGAGTACTCTGTTATCGCATCGGTGAATAATACGAATACCAATCTCTTTTCTTTCGGCTCTCCCAATGGAGGGGAGCGGGAACGGGAAATGGGCGAGCTAGCCGACTTTGCGGATCCAACGGATGGGGTCAATAAAATCGGATCTGTCGGGGGGAGTTTCTCTAGTCCACTTTCTAAAACGGTAACAGCAAGCGGTAAATATTCCTTTACGCAGCGCAATAATTATATCCAGGGAAATTCCTTATTACAATCGATATATGGATACGGCAAAGCAGCGAATAATTTGATTAGTAATTATGAAGACTACAAGATAAAATCAATCGATCGTATACATAAAATGGACTGGGATTTTGATATGAAGCTGTCGCCCAAAGATCAGCTTAAAATATCACCCAAACTATCTTGGACCAATTCGACCAGCAATACGTTAAAAGATAGAAGGATTCAAAATAATCGGTTGAGCAGTACGGGAAACTATGGCGCGGCCAATAGTACAGAAAGTCCTGCAGCGGCTTTAGATCTTTTTTACGTGCGAAGTTTTACTAAACCGGGGCGGAAAGTACTTTATACATTGCATACGGATTTTAATTCCCTGGATAAAGATGAGGAAGTGCGCGATTTTAATAGAGCGATCGACAGTAGCACGAATGTGCCAAAAATAACAGAGACTTATCTGAATCAAATGGTCCGTTCCAGCAATGAAAATAAAAATATCCAAAGTCGGTTGTCGTTGGTGGAGCCTGTTGATTTAGGTGGTACCTTGGAGATTAATTACGATTTCGACTATACCAAAATTGATGCTCGCCGCTCCACTTTTGATAATAACAATAATTTTAACAACGGCCCCATACTGGTAGACTCCCTTAGTTTGAAGTACGACTATTCCTTTGCTAGTAATAAAGTCGGCATGATTTATCGGCAAGATTTAAGCGACAAAGTGAAAGTGAACTTCGGTTTTGCTGTTCAGCCTTCCGAATTAACGGGAAGTTCAACGGACAAACTGATAAAAACCTCCTATTCAAATGTTAACCTCGTGCCTTCTGCTGGATTGAAATGGAAGTTTACCAAAGAAGAGGATCTTTCCATGGACTATTATGGACGTAATAACCAGCCTAGCTTCTATCAGATACAGCCTGTGGTAGATAATACCAACACACAAAATATTGTGATCGGAAATAAGGATTTGAAATCCGAATTTGCACATAGTATTGTTTCAAAGTACCGGAAGTCCATTACACGAAGGGGGCAATATTTAGAAGCCAGTCTGGCTTTTAACTTGGTAAATGACAAGATTGTAGCAAACCGGACAATTGAACCCAATTCAACGATACAGAAAACGACCTATCGCAATACAGAAGGTTATTATGATATTAAGAGCTATTATTTGTTTACAGCTTCTTTATTGTCGGATAATTTGCAGATGAGCTTGAATGGTAATGCAGATTATTACAACAATATTTCCTATGTCAATGATAAAAAGAGCTTTGGTGGACACTTTTTGTTTACACAGGCTCTTCAATTCCGCTATACCTGGAGTGATATCTTTGAAGCCGAATTAAATGGAAACTATTCTTTAAACAGGGCGACATTTGACTGGCCTGTACAAGATAATATCACGGCACATTCAGGGATTGTTGGGTTGGGATCTAAAGCGTATTTAGGGAAACATTTTACCATGGGACTTGAGCTTTCTCAAAAATTTAATGCGGGTTATTCGAGCTCATGGAACAATATTAATCCGACGATAATCAATGCCTATATGGAATATACTTTTGGAAGGAATAACTTGGGGATGTTGAGATTTCAGGGATTCGATCTGATGAATCAGAATACTGGTATTTCACGTGCCGTGGTGGGAAATGATATTTTAGATGTTCGGAACAATCGTCTGGCTCGTTATTTTATGCTTTCGCTCAATATAAGATTACAGAAATACCCGAAAAAATCATGATGAAAGCCGTCATTATTACTGAACCGGGGGGACCGGAAGTTTTGGAAGTCCGTGATGTGGAGATGCCGCAGATCGGTGAACTTGAAGTTTTGGTGGAAGTAAAGGCTGCAGGAGTGAATAGACCTGATGTCTTTCAGCGTAAAGGTAACTATCCGGCACCAGCCGGTGTAGATGGGCGAATACCGGGATTGGAAATAGCAGGGATTGTAGTCGCTAAAGGTAAGGATGTGGTCGATTGGGCTATTGGTGATCGTGTATGTGCGCTTGTTGCCGGTGGTGGCTATGCTTCCTATGCGAAAGTCTATCAGGGACATTGTTTACCTATTCCCGACCATTTGGGTTTTGCGGAGGCAGCCTCGCTGCCCGAGACCGTTTTTACAGTCTGGGACAATGTCTTTCGAAGGGGTAAGTTGCAGGCCGACGATCATTTTTTAGTGCACGGTGGTGCTGGAGGGATTGGCAGTACGGCCATTCAGTTAGCGACCTTGTTTGGTGCGGTAGTATATACGACAGTCAGCTCATCTGAAAAGGCTAGCTTTTGTAAATCATTGGGAGCCAGTAAAACAATAAATTATAAAACGGAGGATTTTCTGGAGGCGCTGAAGCCTTTGGGAGTTGATGTTATTTTAGATAGTATTGGCGGATCATATTTTGAGAAAAATATCAATCTATTGAACCCTGATGGTCGATTGGTTTACATTAATGCGATGGAAAGCGCAAGAGTCGAGTTAAACTTGCTCAAATTAATGCAGAAACGGATTGTTCTAACGGGAAGTACGCTGCGGGCGAGAGACCGTGAATTTAAGCAAGTGCTACGGGATGATATCTGGTCTCAAGTATGGCCGAAGCTCAGCGTTGGCGATTTCAAACCTACCTTATACCGCGTGCTTCCTTTTGCGGAGGCTGCTGAAGCCCATCGATTGATGGAAGATTCAAGCTTATTGGGTAAAATTGTCTTAAGTTTTTGATCGCTGAAAGCTGAGCGGTGTAGTGCCAGTTACATTTTTGAAGTATTTATGGAAGCTCGAAAAGTTTTGAAAACCTGATTCAAAGCAGATCTGCTTCACCGTCTGTTTGTTTTCTATTAATAAATTGCAGGCTGTCTTCACACGCATTTCGATCAGAAACTGAAAGAGTGTTTTTCCGATTTGTGATTTGAAATAGCGGCAGAAAGAATTGGGCGTCATTCCCGTTAGGGAAGCAAGTTCCTGCAGCCGTATCTGGTCGCGATAATTTTCACCGATATATTGCATGGCAATCTGCATTCGGTTGGCGTCCTGATCTTGCAGCTGGATGGTAAAAGTGGGGCTCGTTAACAGATCATGTTGTTCTTCGGCCGAAATAAATTGTAAGATTTCTAATAAATGAATAATACGTGTGGTACCTGTTGCTGCCAAGATAGCGTCACTTAATTGCACAGTTTTTAGTCGGCTGCTCTCCAATAATGAAATCCCTCTTTTGGATACACGTATAAGGTCTTTGATGGATTTATTTTCAGGTAAATTAATGAAATCATTTCCCCAAAAGTTTTCCTTAAAATGAATTACACGAATATCTGCGCTTTCTGCTTCTTCCTCTTGAAGATAAATCTCGTCAAATAACCAATAGTGAGGCAGGTTTGAACCAACAAGGGTAATATCGCCTGATTCAAAGCGGCGGACACTATCGCCAATAAATTGGGTGCCTGAGCCTTTGGCAAAATATATTAATTCCAGTTCTTCATGGTAATGCCAAAGATTATGGTATTGGGGCGTATTGTCTCTTCTCACGTTGAACGAATGCTCAAGATTGCTATTTAAATGAAGCAGTTGTGCTTTCATAATTATGAAATATATGCAGTAAAGTTACATAATTCAGTTTAGCTATGGTAATATAGCTTAATAATTTGATAATATACTTGAATATTGTCTAGCATTTTTAAGCTTATTTTACATTAAATAACTACTTATAACCATTTGAAAAATATGACGAATAAAAAGAGTTACGCATTTGCCTTGATTTTGGTGACATCCTTGTTCTTTTTTTGGGGATTTATTCATAACCTTGATCCAATCTTAATTCCGCATTTGAGGAATGCGTTTAGTTTATCCCATTTTCAGGCTTCCTTAGTCGATTCGGCTGTATTTATCGCTTATTTTGTGATGGCGATTCCTGCTGGAATTATCATGAAAAAATATGGCTATAAAGCCGGTATTTTGATCGGATTGATCTTTTTTGCCATTGGCTGTTTTCTTTTTGTACCTGCGGCCAATACGATAAGTTATGTTTTCTTTTTGGGGGCTTTGTTCGTTGTAGCCTGTGGTCTTACCATTCTGGAAACTGCTGCAAATCCGTATGTAGCGATTTTGGGAGATCCAGCTTCGTCGGCACAGCGACTTAATTTTGCGCAGTCCTTTAATGGGTTAGCAGCCTTTGTTGCTCCGATTTTTGGGGGAAAATTTATTTTATCCCATGAACCCAAATCACAGGAAGAACTGGCGCAAATGGCTGAGCAGGCAAAGATGGCGTATATTCAGTCGGAAACAGCTGCTGTGAAATTGCCTTATGTGGTACTAGGGATATTGATCTTATTGATTGCTGCGTTGTTTTTCTTTACCAGATTGCCTGATATCAAAGATGCTGGGGAAGAAGGTAGAGCCGGTTTTTTCCACGCGTTGCGTCATAAAAATGTGCGTTGGGCAGTGGTGGCTCAATTTTTCTATGTCGGAGCGCAAGTTTGTATTTTAAGTTTCCTCGTATTATATGCAACAGAAGCTGCCGGCATATCGGGTAAGGATGGTGCCGATTATGCTGGGTTCGCTGGATTGGCTTTTATGTTGGGCCGGTTTATCGGTACATTTTTTATGCGTTTTGTATCAGCATCCAAGCTTCTGATCATCTATTCCGCTATAGCGATCGTTCTATCCCTATTTGTCATCTTCGGATCAGGTATTCAGACCCTATATGCGCTGATTGGCATTGCGTTTTTTATGTCCATTATGTTTCCAACAATATTTGCGTTTGGTGTACAAGGTATCGGTGCCGATACGAAATCTGCTTCTAGTTTGATCGTCATGTCTATTGTTGGCGGCGCTTTATTGCCTCCAATATTAGGTTTTATCTCCGATAAAACGGGACATTTCCAATATGGCTATTTTGTACCATTGGTTTGTTTTATTGTTGTCTTGTTGTTTGCTTTCCAAAATAGAAATGTCAGTATTGCGGAAACGGAAAATCTTAAATCACATTAATTAGTTAGTAATGAAAAGATATGTCATGGCCTTGGATCTTGTGGACGATCCACAATTGATCAAGGAATATGAGGATTACCACCGCGAAGTGTGGCCGGAAATAAAACGCTCGATTCTGGATGCAGGTATTCTGCAGATGGAGATCTATCGTTTTGAAAATAGATTGTTTATGAACATGGAGGTGGGTGAAGATTTTTCATTTGAGAAAAAATCAGCTATGGATGCTGCTAATGAAAAAGTTCAGGAATGGGAACAGCTGATGTGGAAATATCAGGCGGCTATTCCGGGGGCAAAGCCAGGAGAGAAATGGGTAATGATGACAAAAATATTTGAATTAGTATAATTATGGCTATACAGCGCTATTTACAGATCCATCCAATGGATAATGTCCTTGTTGCATTACAGGACTTGGCTGAGGGAACAACGATTGTTTTTGAAGGTAAGGAATTTACATTAAAGCAAGCTGTTGCTGCCAAACATAAATTCACGATCCAGCCAATGGAACAAGATACAGAGATATTGATGTATGGTGTTCTGGTAGGGAAATTGAATACTCCCTTAGCTGAAGGGGAACTTATTACCACCGAAAACTTGCGCCATGCATCGGAAGATTTTAGAATGGGCAACCGTAAGACAGCTTGGACAAAACCTGATGTTGCTGCATTTAAAGATAAAACGTTCAATGGATTTCATCGTTCAAATGGGACTGTTGGAACGGCCAATTACTGGTTGGTTATTCCATTAGTTTTTTGTGAAAACAGAAATGTATTGACCTTGAAGGCTGCATTTGAGGAAAAGCTGGGCTATAAAGTAAAAGCGAATAATTACATCTCTGAAGTAGAAGATCTCATCGGCTTATATAAGTCCGGTGCTGATGTAAATACGATCCTTAGTCAGGATCTACTTGCTAATTCGACTTCTAGTGAGCAGGAACGCCTATTCAAAAATGTCGATGGAATCAAGTTTTTGAATCATGAGATGGGATGCGGTGGAACGCGTATGGATTCGGATGCTTTATGCGGTCTTTTGGCTGGCTATATTACCCATCCGAATGTTGCGGGGGCAACCGTATTGAGTTTAGGATGTCAGCATGCGCAGGCTTCTATTCTGAAGGCGGAAATTGAAAAGCGAAGCCCGGGTTTTGATCGCCCGCTATATATTTTCGAGCAGCAGAAAGAAGGAACTGAAAAGGAACTTATGCAAAAGGCTATTAAGGCAACTTTTGCGGGGATGATGCAAGCTGATAAAAATGAGCGTAAACCAGCCACATTGGACAAATTGTGTATTGGACTGGAATGTGGTGGCTCGGACGGATTCTCGGGTATCTCTGCCAATCCTGCGCTCGGTTTTGTGTCGGATATTTTGGTGACTTTAGGCGGATCGGTGATTCTGGCGGAGTTCCCTGAGTTATGTGGCGTGGAACAGGAGTTGAGTGATCGTTGTATCGATGAGCCAACTGCGGAACGTTTTATGTCGCTGATGCGTACTTATAATGCAAAAGCCGAAGCTGATGGCTCGGGTTTCTATATGAATCCTTCTCCGGGAAATATTCGTGATGGCTTAATTACTGACGCGATTAAGTCTGCAGGGGCAGCCAAAAAAGGAGGAACCTCACCTGTTGCAGCGGTGATTGATTATCCTGAATTGGCCAACGGTCCGGGGTTAAACTTACTATGTACTCCTGGCAATGATGTGGAAAGTACCACTGCAGAGGTGGCCGCAGGTGCCAATATCGTCTTGTTTACGACGGGCCTAGGTACACCTACAGGTAACCCGATTACACCGGTTGTGAAACTTTCAACAAATACCAAAACTTTTGAGAAAATGCCCGATATCCTGGATCTGAACTGTGGTACCATTATCGAAGGTACAGAGACTATTGAGGAGGCTGCACACCGTATTTTGGATTATGTGATAGAAGTTGCTTCCGGTGAAGTGAAACCAAAAGCGGTGTTGTTGGGGCAAGACGATTTCATTCCATGGCGCAGAGGTGTTTCATTGTAGTTGAGTATAATGAATTTATTGAAAATCCATGACAACTAATTATTTACATATGAAACTTAAACATGTAATCTGTGGTTTGGCCTTGCTGATGGGATCTGTATCCGCGAGCTATAGCCAGCAACATTATCAACCGAGTCCCGAAAATCTAAAAAATAGGGAATGGTTTGAACAATCTCGGTTTGGTGTTTTTATCCATTGGGGGGTATATAGTGTGCTGGGAGATGGTGAATGGGTCATGAACAATCAAAATATCAGTTTGGATGAATATGCATTGCTGCCTAAATTTTTCAATCCAATTTCCTTCAATGCGAAAGAATGGGCGAAGTTATTTAAACAGGCTGGAGCAAAGTATATTACCTTTACCACAAGACATCATGATGGGTTTTCGATGTGGGATAGCCAGATTTCGGATTATAACGTGGTGAAGAAATCGCCTTCAAACGCGATATTGTGAAAGAGTTGGTGGAAGCTTGCCATGCTGAAGGGATAAAAGTGATGTTCTACTATTCACTTTTAGATTGGCACCGGGATGATTATTTACCCGTTGGTAAAACGGGCGGCGGCATTGCGGGCCGCGATTCAACAAAAGGGGATTGGAATCATTATGTCCAGTTTATGAAAAGCCAATTAACGGAGCTGTTGAGCAATTATGGCAACATCGATGGGATTTGGTTTGATGGTCATTGGGACAAGCCCAATGAAGATTGGCATTTCAAAGAAATCTATGAATTGATTCATAAGTTACAGCCGCAATGTTTGGTCGGTAACAATCACCATTTGGCACCATTTGAAGGTGAAGATTTTCAAATGTTCGAACGTGATTTACCTGGGGAGAATACGACTGGGTTCGGCACGAAAGCGCATGATGTTGGGAAATTGCCGAAGGAAGTATGTGGAACAATTGCAGGATCGTGGGGATTTGAGCTGAAAGATCGGACACGAAAATCTTTTCAGGAAGTGTTGAAATACCTGGTCAAGGCAGCTGGTCATGGTTCCAATTTATTGCTCAATGTAGGTCCGATGCCGAACGGTGAGATTCAGGACTATCAACAGGAGCGTTTGAAAGAACTTGGAAAATGGCTATCGGTGTATGGTGAAACAATCTATGGAACAGAGGGGGGAGCGGTGTCGCCAACAGACGATTATGCGTTGACAAAAAAAGGAAATCAGGTGTATCTACATGTGTTTAAAACGGATAAAAAGGAATTGTTGATCAATAATCTGCCTTATCAGGTGAAAAAAGTAAGCACATTTATCGGAAAGAAAGAGATTAAGTTTAGTCATAAGAACAATAGTCTACGCGTGGATTTGCCAACATCGACAGATGAAGCAGATTTGGTATTGACATTAACAATTAAATAACAATGGGAAAATTAGAACAAAAAGTAGCTGTAATTACCGGTGGTGGTAGTGGGATAGGCCGTGCGATCAGTCTGCAATTTGCTGCAGAAGGAGCAAAAGTTCATATTCTGGATTTGAATGAAGACGGTGGTAATGCGGTGGTTGATGAGATCTTGGCTTTGGGTGGCCAGGCTTTGTTTAATCGTTGTAATGTAACTGACCAGCAAGAAATTACTGGTATAGCACAAAATATCGGAAAAATTGATATTTTAGTAAATAATGCAGGTATTGCTCATGTTGGTAATTTGGAAAATTGTCAATCAGAAGATTTTGAGCGTGTTTTTAATGTGAATGTTAAGGGCGCTTATAATGCATTGCATGCTATCGTGCCGATGATGAAAGCGCAGGGTTCTGGAGCAATCCTTAATCTAGCATCCATCGCTGCATGGGTTGGTATCACGGATCGTTTTGCTTATTCGATGAGCAAAGGTGCTATTTACGCGATGTCAATGTCTGTTGCAAGGGATTACATGGCATACGGTATTCGTTGCAATAGCATTTCGCCTGCACGTGTACATACGCCATTTGTGGATGGATTTATCGCAAAAAACTATCCTGGAAAAGAGGAAGAAATGTTTGAAAAATTATCAGCAAGCCAGCCAATAGGCCGCATGGCACAACCGGAGGAAATTGCCAAATTAGCACTTTTCCTGTGTAGTGACGACGCGGGCTTTATCACTGGAAATGACTATCCAATTGATGGTGGTTTTATTAAATTGAACAATTAAAAAGCTAAAAATAAAATATCTATTATCTCAATACTATAAAAATGAAATTAATACGTTTTGGAGCTCAAGGAAAAGAGAAAATCGGTGTTCAGATCGATGGCGTAAATTACGATGTAAGCGCATTAGGTGGTGATTACAATGAGCAATTCTTTGCTGAGGATGGTTTAGCTCGTTTAGAAGAATTTGTGAAGGCAAATGAAGGTAAGTTGATTGAAGTTCCTCAAGGCGAGCGTATCGGAGCACCTTTTGCCCGTCCATCCAAAATTGTTTGTATTGGATTGAACTATTTAGACCATGCAAAGGAGACCAATGCACCTATTCCTGCTGAACCGATTATCTTTATGAAATCGACCACTTCGTTGGTAGGTCCATACGATAATGTGATGATTCCTAAAGATTCGCTAAAAACAGATTGGGAAGTGGAGTTCTGTATCGTGATCGGTAAAAAAGCCTCTTATGTAGAAGAGCATGAGGCCTTGGATTATGTGGTTGGATATGTGTTGCACAATGATGTTTCCGAACGTGAGTATCAGTTGGAACGTGGCGGTACCTGGGATAAAGGAAAAGGATGTGATACTTTCGCACCAATGGGACCCTTCATGGCGACAAAAGAGGAAATCAAAGACATCAACAATGTGCGTTTATGGTTAAAGGTAAACGGAAAAACCTATCAGGATGGCAATACCAAGGATTTGATCTTTTCGGTAGCACATGTGGTATCGTATGTGTCTAAATTTATGACCTTGTTGCCTGGCGACGTTATTTCAACAGGTACACCTGCAGGTGTTGGGTTAGGATTTAATCCACCGATTTACTTGAAGCCTGGCGATGTTATCGAGTTAGGAGCAGATGGTCTTGGGGAGTCCCGTCAGACTGTTGTAGCGTATTCAAAAAATTAATTGCTCATCAGGTTTTCATTTCATTATGCGTATAGATACCCATCAGCATTTCTGGAAATTCGACCCAATTAGAGATAGTTGGATTACCGAAGAAATGCAGGTCATAAGACGTGATTTCAGTCCTTTAGATATTCAGTTTGTGCTTGAACGAAATGGATTCGGAGGGAGTGTTGCTGTTCAGGCAGATCAATCCAAAGAAGAGACTGCTTATTTGGTTCAGCTGGCTAATGATTATCCTTTTATTAAAGGCGTTGTGGGCTGGATTGATCTTCAAGCAGCAGATATTCGACAACAGTTGGATGGCTATCAATCAGACACGGTCATCAAAGGATTTCGTCACATTGTTGAAGGAGAAGCGGATCCTGATTTTCTTATCCGCCCTGCCGTACTAAATGGACTGAAGGCATTGGCAGATTATGGTTATACTTATGATCTGCTCATCCGTCCACGTCATTATGCAGCAACGCTAGACTGTGTGCAGCAAAATCCAAATCTACAATTTGTGTTGGATCATATTGCCAAACCGCCAATCAAGTCGAAGGCATTTGATGAGTGGGCCACGTTTATCGATGCGCTAGCTGCTCTTCCAAATGTCGTATGTAAAGTTTCTGGACTTGCCACAGAGGCCGATTGGGAAGGATGGAAGCTTGATGATTTTAAACAATATCTGGAGCATATCTTTGCACGTTTTGGAAAGGAGCGCATTATGTACGGGTCAGATTGGCCTGTATGTCTATTGGCTGCATCTTACGAAGAAAGTATTGCCATAGTTGAAGATAAACTAGGGCAATTTACAGCTGCAGAGAAGAACGCATTTTGGGCAGAGAACGCTATACGTGTATATAATCTTTAAAAGGAAAAACTTCAGCATGTTATGAAAGGGAAAAATAACATGCTGAAGTTTTTTATTGGCCATGAAGCCGGATAAATGGGCTGAATAACGCCAATATAAAATTAATCAATAACCAGAGAACGAGTTCATTGTTGCGAATGTTAATCACAATCAATGAAACAAACCATTCAATAAAAGTATTATGGATCTTCATTTAAGAGATAAAGTTGTTATTGTTACCGGCGGAGCAAAAGGAATCGGGCGGGCCGTAGTTCATGCGTTAGCTAAAGAACAGGCTATTCCGGTCATTGTTGGCCGTAAACAGGCGGATAATGAAAAAGTCAAGGAAGAAATCAAGCAATTTGGTGTAGATGCACTCTGTATTGAGGCGGAGTTATCTAAACCCGAAGATTGTGAAAGAGCCGTCCAGAAAACATTGGAAGTATATGGCCGTATCGATGGTTTGGTGAATAATGCCGGACAAAATGATGGTGTCGGATTAGCTTCAGGTAATTATGAAAAATTTGTTGCTTCTCTGCATAAGAACTTAATTCACTACTATCTGATGGCACACCACGCTTTGGATGCATTGAAAGCTTCTAAGGGCAGTATTGTGAATATTTCGTCCAAAACTGGCGAAACAGGACAGGGAAATACCTCGGCTTATGCGGCATCCAATGGTGGACGTAATGCGCTTACACGCGAGTGGGCTGTAGAATTGTTGCCTTATTCGATTCGTGTAAATGCCATTATCGTGGCAGAATGTGCCACTCCGCAATACGATACCTGGATTCAAACCTTATCAAATCCGGAGGAGACCTTGAAGAAAATTACGGATCGCATTCCATTGGAGCATCGCATGACGACAGCGGAAGAAATCGCCGATACAACAGTCTTTTTGCTGTCTAACAAGTCAAGTCATACAACTGGCCAATTGATCCATGTGGACGGTGGCTATGTGCATCTGGATCGCTCTATTATTGCTGAATCGTAGCAGAGCAGCGATTGGATTTTGGAAATTAAACTTGTGTGGTTTTGAGGTCACAACTCCGGTTCATTTCCAAAATCCATGATCGTTTTTTGATATTGCCCTTCAATCAATGAAAACATCGCCCATCGAAATCGAGTAGTAGGGATATGGTACATGTTCTACACAGCAGAGGTGAAGGGGAAGTTGTATGAAATGCAGTTAGCTAAAACAAAAAAAGCCTGTTCAATGAACAAGCTTTTTTTGTGGTGCCACCTGGGTTCGAACCAGGGACACAAGGATTTTCAGTCCTTTGCTCTACCAGCTGAGCTATGGCACCAGTTGACCTTTTATTTAAATCTGTGATCATCAGATTGAAGCGTGGTGCCACCTGGGTTCGAACCAGGGACACAAGGATTTTCAGTCCTTTGCTCTACCAGCTGAGCTATGGCACCGCTTTTTTGCTATGGGTTTGTTCCCCTATTGCGATGCAAATATAGTCCGATAATTTGAATTCTAAAACTTTTATGCAGATTATTTTCGTACTTTTTTCGAACGTGTTGATTTTGATCGAGATAAAATTACAAGAAACTAACATATAGGAAAAGGAATAAGCTGTATCTTTGCATTTCAATAATTAGAGATGAGTAAAAGAGGAAGAGTTTTAGTTGCAATGAGTGGAGGGGTAGATAGCTCCGTTGCTTCTGTCATGCTCCACGAACAAGGATATGAAGTTATCGGTATCACGATGAAGACATGGGATTATGCATCCGCAGGTGGTTCGTCGAAAGAGACCGGATGTTGTAGCCTTGATAGTATCAATGACGCTCGTACATTAGCCGTAAACTATGGTTTCCCTCATTATATATTAGATATACGTGATGAGTTTGGAGATTTTGTGATTGATAATTTTGTAGAAGAATATATTGCTGGACGCACGCCTAACCCATGCGTATTGTGTAATACCCACATTAAATGGGAGGCTTTAATGAAACGTGCTGACAAATTGGACTGTGAATTTATCGCTACCGGGCACTATGCCAATATCCGTATGCACGACAATGGTCGCTATGTGATATCAAAAGGTAAGGATGAAAATAAAGATCAATCTTATGTTCTATGGGGCGTGTCTCAAGAAAACCTTGCGCGGACGCAGTTTCCTTTAGGATCTTTCACGAAAAAGGAAATTCGTCAGATGGCTTTGGATATGGGACAAAAAGAATTGGCCAATAAGTCTGAAAGTTATGAAATCTGTTTCGTTCCTGACAACGACTACCGTGCGTTTTTGAGACATAAGGTGCCAACATTGGATCAACAAATTGGTCCGGGTAATTTTATCCTTTCCGATGGTACCGTCGTCGGTAAACATATTGGCTATCCTTATTTCACCATCGGTCAACGTAAAGGCTTAGGTATTGCCTTGGGTAAACCGATGTTTGTGATCGAAATCCTTCCAGAAAGTAATACGGTGGTATTGGGTGAAGAACACGAACTTGAAAAGTCACATGCCTATGTTCGCAATGTGAACTTTGTGAAATATGCCGGACTGGATCAACCGATGGAAGCAATTTCAAAGGTACGTTATAAAGATTCTGGTGCTTTGTCGACCATCTCCCAAGAAGGCGATAAAGTGCGCATTGATTTTGTACACAATGTGAAAGGTATTGCTCCTGGACAATCGGCCGTTTTTTATGAAGGCAATGATCTACTCGGTGGTGGTTTCTTAATGAAATAATAAGAAGCTGGACTGAGATCTAGCATAAGAATTTTAATCCCTATCCTGTAACGACAGTATAGGGATTTTTTGTTTGGTTTAAAATGCGACTTATCTGGGCTTCTAATTCGAAGATATTCACTTTCCGCTATAAAGATTGAGAAATCTTAATTTGATATTACTAATAATTTTAGTAATTTTAACTTATGAATTCGTCAGAATATTTTAAGGGTAGAGGGGCGCAGATCAATCCCAATAACAAATTTTTTTCTAACCAATACGTGCAGGAGCATGTTGAAGGGCTGGATGAGGAGTTTTTGGGGGCCGAAAAAACACAATTTATTCCGACTCATCCAAAATCCATTATTTCCAAGTCAAATAGTCCGGATCTCCGTTTTGAAAGATCCATTAATCCCTATCAGGGCTGTGAACATGGGTGTATTTACTGTTATGCGCGCAATTCGCATGAGTATTGGGGTTTTAGTGCAGGATTGGATTTTGAGCGTAAGATCTTGGTAAAACATAATGCCGCTCAGCTTCTCGAACAGGAGTTTAGAAAATCGAGCTATCAGCCCGATTTGATTATGCTTTCCGGTAATACAGACTGTTATCAACCTATTGAACGGAAGCTGGGTATCACACGTTCGCTTTTAGAATTGATGGTCAAATACCAGCATCCGGTCTCTATCATCAGCAAAAATGTACTGATGCGGCGGGATTTTGATCTTTTGCGTGAACTTGCAGCACGCAATCTGGTTTCCGTTGCAGTAACCATCAATTCGTTGCGCGAGGAGGTACGTCAGAAAATGGAACCACGTACTGCAACGGCATCGGCCCGGTTGAAACTGATCGAGGGATTGACAGGGATTGGTGTACCCGTCATGCTGATGATGGCACCCATTGTTCCGGGGATCAATAGTGATGAGATTTCAGATCTGATTCGTTCGGGGGCAGATGCGGGCGCAATTACAGCCTCTTATACCATCGTGCGGCTCAATGGACAGATCGGTGGTATCTTTAAGGATTGGCTCTATCAGAACTACCCTGACCGTGCTGAGAAGGTATTACATTGGATTGAAGCCTGTCATGGTGGAAAAATTAACGATACCGATTTCGGGCGGAGGATAAAAGGGGATGGTCATATGGCCGAGAGTTTACAGCATTTATTCAAGCTTTCTGTCAAGAAATATATGAATAATGGGACGCTCCCATCCTTGAGAAGGGATCTTTTTCGCTTACCCGATGCAGGCACACAGCTGGGATTGTTTTAGTTATTAGTGTCAAATGGCAGCAGAAAATAAGCCATTTGTGTAATTTTAAAAATGGAAATTAAAACAGAACGGCTCAAGCTCAGATCCGTAGAGAAAATAGATTTGGAAAATATCCATTCCCTATTAATGTACCCTGAATCTGCATTGTTTAATCCGAGTGGATTTCCGGATGGAATAGCCCATACGGCGCAAATGGTGGAAGCTTGGTCAGCGCAAATCCATGAATCCGATGTCCGAAAGGATTATACCTTTTATATAGAAACTCTAGAAGGAAAGGAGTTTATTGGTCTAATTAATATCAGCGTTGTCAAGCTACGCTATCGAAATGCAGAAGTATGGTTTAAGCTTGTTCCGACAATGTGGAATAAGGGCTATGCAACAGAGGCATTGAACCGAATCCTGACATTTGGTTTCAAGGAACTTAATTTTCATAGAATTGAGGGCGGTTGTGCGGTTGAAAATATCGCTTCCGCTAAAGTAATGGAGAAAGTCGGCATGGTCAAAGAGGCTCGCAGACGGAAAATTTTGCCGTTAAAAGATGGTTGGAGCGATAATTATGAATTTGCTATTCTCGAGGAGGAATACCCGCTTTAAATTTTAGCAAAAAAGCCTGATTCATGCAATGAATCAGGCTTTTTTTATTGATAAGATCGAGGTTCTGTGAACTAAGATTTCTTTCTTTTGATCAAAACATAACTCACATAGAGTAATATAAGCCAAGCGGGGATCAATTCTACCGGAAGTTTCATTCCTGTGATCCACATGATGCCAAGTACAGCAATCAAAAAGATCAGACAGATATAGTTACTTAGGGGATATAGAAAGGATGGAAACTTGGTCTGTAAGTGGGCATCGAGTTTATTTTTTCTGAAATACAAATGTGTAATGGAAATCATGACCCAGTTTATAATCAGTGAAGATACCACAAGCGACATCAAGATCTCCAAGGCATTTTTCGGCGCAATATAGTTGATAAATACACAGATCGCAGCGAAAAGTGCCGAGACCAAAATTGCGTTAATAGGCGCATGATTCTTGTTGAGTTTCGAAAGAAAACGAGGGGCATTCCCCTGTTCTGCCAGTCCATATAGCATTCTGCTGTTGCTGTACACACTGCTATTATATACTGATAATGCGGCGGTAAGAACAATGAGATTTAGCGCATTTGCGATAATTTTTGTGAAATAGAAAGTCTTTCCAAAGAGGGTAAATTCAAATCCATTAAGTTTGTCAAATACCAGTACAAAAGGACTTGTATCGGCGGTGATATTCGTCCACGGTGTCAAAGAGAAAAGAATAATGAGTGCACCTACATAAAAGATCAAGATCCGATAGATCACCTGGTTGGTCGCTTTGGGGATGTTCTTTTCGGGATGTTCGGCTTCTGCAGCAGTAATACCAACCAACTCTAGACCACCGAAAGAAAACATAATCAATGCCATGGCCGAAAGGAGACCTTCAAAATTGCCATCCGATGTTTCGCTAAACCAGCCTTTTGGGAAAAAACCGCCATGTGAAGTCAGGTTGCTGAGACTTGCCTGCTCACCTCCAGTACCGCTTACCAGTAAGTATACACCAAAAACAATCATTGCGATGATCGCAATAACCTTAATGATAGAAAACCAAAATTCCGTCTCGCCATAAATTTTGACAGAGGCAAGATTAAGGGCGTTGATTGCAAAGAAGAAAAATAAACTTGATGCCCATAGGGGTATTTCAGGCCACCAGAACTGCACATAAACGCCTATTGCTGTAAGTTCGGCCATGCTTACCAAGATATACAGGACCCAATAGTTCCAGCCCGAAGCATAACCTGCAAAAGAACCCCAATATTTATTGGCGAAGTAGCTAAAACTTCCTGAAACAGGTTCTTCAACGACCATCTCGCCCAATTGGCGCATAATAAAAAAAGCAATAATTCCAGCGAAAGCATAGCCGAGTATAACTGCCGGCCCAGCTAGTGTGGCAGCCTTTCCGATACCTAGAAATAAGCCTGTACCAATTGCACCACCCAGGGCAATTAATTGAATATGTCTATTTTGAAGTCCTCTTTTTAATTCTTCCTTATTGTTCTGTTTCTCCATGTGTATGGTTAATACGGTTACTAGTCTGTTTTGACCGATCCTTGGCAGGGGAAACCTGTGAAGACTTTACTCCTTACCAGAATCGAATTGGTCAAAATTGCTGCCGCTGTATGATGTGCCGACGAATAACGTGGCTCCCAGTGCATCTTTTGCCCTAAGCGCATAAAGTTAATAAAACACTTAGGTATTTGTGCACATTCTGTTGTGCTTTTAATGTATTTCGTTGTTTTTTTATAAACAATGGCGGAAGCCATGTTTTTGGCTAAGAAATAGAAAGCGCCGTAATTTAGAAATACGGCGCTTTATGAATTAGTAGCTAGTGTGATTTTTGGCCACTCTAGCTAATAACGAAATCTTATTTGCAAATGCTACTCAAAAAGATAAATTAATTTGCTTTTTGTGTTTTTTCTCCGCTGCAGTCGCATCCACAGCCTTTCGAGCAGCTCGACTTGCCCTTTAATGATTTTCGGACATTTTTAACGACATACCATACAGCCGCCAAGACGAGAATTCCTACGATGAGATATTGTACTGTTAAATTATCCATAGCTTTTTATTTTAAAAGTTGATAAGCAATTAAGGCACTGAAATAGGCCAAACCTGTCATAAAACCAAGCTGTATTAAAGTCCATTTCCATGAGCCTGTTTCCCTTTTTACTGCCGCAATTGTACTCATACATTGCATAGCAAAAGCATAGAACAGTAATAAGGATACACCGGAAGCTAAATTGTAAGCCGGTAAACCGGTATTCCGGTTAATTTCGCTTTTCATTTTGCCTAATACCGTTGTTTTAGATGCTTCATCTTCGATATCCACTTCATCACCAAGGCTATATACTGTTGCCATTGTGCCCACAAACACTTCACGGGCAGCAAAGGAAGAAATGAGACCTATGCCCATCTTCCAGTCATAGCCCAATGGTTTAACAACAGGTTCAATAGCCATGCCAAGATAACCAAGGAAGGAGTGTTCCAGACGATATGATGAAACTTCATGCTCCAAATCTGCTTCGGACAGGTTGGGGTTATTTTTTGTTACATATTCTTCTGCTTGGCTAAATTTGTCGTTTGGACCAAAACTACCTAATGCCCAGAGTATAACAGAAATGGCTAAAATAATTTTACCTGCGCCGAAGACAAAGCTTGATGCTTTTTCCCAGACATTTAAGGCTACATTTTTCCAATCCGGAGTCTTATAGGTGGGGAGTTCAAAGATGAGAAATGATTTGTGTTTTGATTTGATGACTTTGGTCAGGATAATCGCGGATAGCAAAGCTGCGAATATGCCAAGCAGGTACATCACAAACAATACAATCCCTTGTATTTGAAAGCCTCCTAATTTCGTGTCCGGTATCACCAGTCCGATCAGAACGATATAAATAGGGAGACGTGCTGAGCAGGTCATAAAAGGTGTTACCAGAATAGTGACCAGTCTTTCTTTGCTATTTTCGATGTTACGTGCAGACATGACTGCAGGAACAGCACAGGCCACTCCGGAAATCAATGGAATCACTGATTTTCCATTTAGACCAAAGGGACGCAGCCAGCGGTCCATCAGGAAAACAACACGGCTCATATAGCCCGTTTCTTCCATGATCGAGATAAAGATGTATAAAATAACGATCTGTGGAATGAAGATCACAATTCCGCCAATACCTTTGATAATACCATTGCTGAGCAAGTCGGTCAATGGCCCTGCCGGCAATGCTGTTTGTATATAGGCTGCAAGATCACCAAATAAACCATCGATAAAATCCATGGCTGGTCCAGACCAGGTATAAATTGCCTGGAAGATTAAAAAGAGGATACCAAAGAAGATGACATAACCAAAGATTGGGTGAAGCAGGATGCTATCAATCGTATTGGTTTTGTTTTTATTCGAGGATTCATCCTTTACATAGATTTCAGCAAGGCTGCTATCTAGGGATTTACTGCGCAATATGGCTTCGTCTTTTTGCAGCTTCTCGGCCCGCAATTGATATTTTTCACGGATTTGCTGAATAGCCTGATTTTTTCCCTTCGATAAAAAGGATACTTCGCCTTTGGCCAGGTATTGCCAGGTGTGGTATTCCGTATCTAATGGGAAAAGACGTTTAGTTTCCTCTAATGCTGCATCAGCTTCCGTTGGTAGACTGAATTTGCTGATATACATGGGCGGAACAGCATCAAAGTTTTTGATCAGCTGATCGATACCTTGCCCCGTACGTGCATTGGTTTCGTATACTTTAGTATTTAATAGGTGTTCAAGTTTTTGAACATCGATTGTAATTCCTTTTTCTTTGGCTTCATCAATCATATTGATGACAAAGATGGCCGGCAGACCGAGTTCCCGGGCTTGTTGATAAAGAATAATAGACCGTTTTAGGTTCGTAGGTTCAGCGACGACAACGACGAGGTTTGGTCTGAAACTGCTTTCTTTATTGACTAAAGTGTTGAAAACAACTTCTTCGTCCAATGAACTTGGGAACAGGGTATATGTGCCCGGTAAGTCAATAATACGATAAACTTTGTTGTTGGCTTTAACTTGCCCCTCACGTTTTTCGACCGTAATACCGGGATAATTTCCTACTTTCTGATTTAATTTTGTAATCCGGTTAAATAGAGATGTTTTACCCACATTTGGATTACCCAAAAGTGCAATAATCGGGTTATTCATTATTTCTGATCAATAAGGATGACTTTAGCTTCTGATTTGCGGATAGCAATTAAGGCGTTATTAGCACTAATATTTAGACATATAGGACCGTCCAAAGGTGCGATATGTTTCACCTCTACTTCAGTACCGGGTATAAACCCCAATTCGAAAAATTTAGCTGGAATTTCGTGTGAATCAAAATCTATAATTACCGCTTTTTCCCCTTTTTTTAGCTTATCTAAGCTAGTTCTATTACGCATCTGCCTGTTTTTTTGAATTCTTCAAATATACAGAATTTCTACCATTTAGAATGATTCTAATGTCATAGTTATGTATTTAGTAAAAAACAGCTATCTTTACTATTCAGAACGATTAATTATCAACCAGAATGAAGATTGAGGACGAAATCAAAGTAAGTAAATTCAGCAATGAATGGCATCGTTGTACGGTAAATATTCTTTACACGTACAATTGGATTAACAATGAGCTTGAACAGCGTGCTGCCAAAGAAGGAATCACTTTGAAACAGTTTAATGTCTTGCGCATATTGAGGGGCCAATATCCCAAGCCTGCAACCAATAATCTGATTAAATCAAGAATGTTGAGTACTACACCAGATATTTCGCGTATGATTGATCGCATGGTTTCCAAAGAATTGGTTTCACGTTGTCAATCGGGTGGTGATAAAAGGGCAGTGGATTTGGTTATCACTGAAAAGGGCCTCGAGATTCTTAAGAGTTTAGATGAGGATATGTTGATGAAGGATCTTTTACCCGATCGAATTAGCGAAGAAGAGGCAATGACTTTAAGTGCACTGTTGGATAAACTTCGCGGCTAAAGAAATTAATGCGCATGGTCATGATGTTCATGATCATGCGGTTGTTGATGCTGATCGTGCCCATGATCATGTTCTCCGACAAATAAGAAACTTCCGAGTGCAATAGCAACACCGGCTATCACAGCAATCATTTTCTTTTTATTGAATTTATGATGGTCAATTGAGCCCGATTCAAAAAGTATCGTTGTCGATATGTGCAAGAAGATACCAATAACCACGGCCATGATTTTATCAAAATATTGCTGGATATTGCCTACTTCACCTGCACTGATGGCTTTGCTTAGCAAAAAGCCAAAAGGGGTCATTGCTGCAAATAAAGCTAGTGTAATGAGGATGGTGTTTTTCTTTAAATGCGTGCTTATTAGAATACTTCCCAATGCAAATGCCGCCGGAATGTGGTGGATGGATATGCCTAGTGCAAGTTCAGTCTGATGTGTTGCCGCAAGTGGCATGCCTTCAAGGAAAGCATGAAGACATAGGCTGAACATAATACCTATTGGAAAACGATGATTGTGGTGGTCGTGATCATTGTCGGTATGGATATGGCCATGCTCGATCCCTTGGGAGAACTGTTCAAGAAAGAGCTGGAAAAGAAATCCAGCAAGCACATAAATACCCAATACCTCAGGTGAAGTATTGTTAGACTGATAGACATGCGGAATGAGGTGCAGTACCGTAATAGAGAATAAATAGGCTCCACTGAAAGAAAGGATGAGTTTAAGGAAACTGGTTCCTTTCTTTTGTACAAAAAATACAGCAATTCCACTTGCAAATGCAGGTATGAATAAAATTAAAATCAATAAAATTGAATTCATTATACGTGTTCAGTTTTAAAAAAGCTAGGCACAAACCGTTTGAATAAGTAGCCTGTTGCCAATCCAACCAGGATACCTAAGGCTGAACCACAGAGGACATCAAACGGGTAATGGACACCAACATAAATTTGAGAGACTGAAATTAGGGTTGCCCAGGTAATACAAAGCCAAAGCACATGTTTCCATCTTCTCCGGAAAAGTACAATCCAGAAAAAAGCAAGGGAAAAATGATTGGCCGCATGAGAGGAGGTAAAGCTAAAGCCGGAGCCGCATCGCACCCGGATATTGACATTTTCTTTAAACTCCACGTCGTTACATGGTCTAATCCTTTTTACAGTCTTTTTGATCAAATGAGATGATATACCATCGGAAATTCCGAAGGTAACCAAGGTCATGGCAACAATTAGAATTCCCGTTTTTCCATAGGTCTTTATGAAAAATATGATCAGAAATAAATACAAGGGGGCCCAGGTATATGGATTGCGTAGTATAGGCAATAACCAATCAAACACGGGGTTACTCAAGCCCTGATTAATGGCCAGAAAAATCTCTTGATCGATGTGTACTAATTGTTGAATCATAAATGTTGCTGATGACAATGAAATTCCTAAACTTTAAAAACTCACTTTTCAAAAGTAAAAATAATTTCATTGCAAACGGTTGTTTCTTTTAAAAACAACTTTGTTGCAACAAATATACGTTAAATATTCATTAATTATAATTTTAATTCGATATTTTATTGCCATTGTGCTAAATTTACACGTTAATCAATTCAAAAGAAATGACTTTAATTAAATCAATATCAGGAATTCGAGGTACGATAGGCGGGCGGGCTGGAGAGGCACTTACCCCAATAGATATCGTTAAGTTTACAGCTGCTTATGGCAAAATAATTGTTAAGCAGAGTGGTATCAAAAAAATTGTTGTTGGAAGAGATGCGCGTGTTTCTGGTGAGATGGTAAGTAATTTGGTGATTGGTACCTTGCAAAGCATCGGTGTTGATGTGGTTGATTTAGGTCTTTCAACAACGCCAACGGTAGAGATCGCTGTACCTATGGAAAAAGCTGCTGGTGGTATTATTTTGACTGCTTCACACAATCCAGGTCAATGGAATGCGCTAAAGTTACTGAATGCAAAGGGCGAATTTATTTCAGATGCCGAAGGGCAAGAGGTATTGGCCCTTGGTGAATCCTTAGACTTTGATTTTTCCGAAGTTGAAGCATTAGGACAGGTTCATAAAGACTATTCATATTTACAGAAACATGTAGACGCTGTATTAGCGTTGGAATATGTTGATAAGGAAGCTATTAAAGCCGCTAATTTTAAAGTTGCTTTGGATGCCGTAAACAGTACAGGTGGTACATTTATACCTGCCTTATTGGATGCGCTTGGTGTGCAGACAATCTATAAAATCCATTGTGAGCCGAATGGTCAGTTTCCGCATAATCCCGAACCATTAAAAGAGAATTTGACAGATCTATCAGCTGCGGTTATTGAAAACAAAGCTGATTTAGGGATTGCTGTAGATCCAGATGTAGATCGATTGGTCTTTATGATGGAGGATGGTGAGCTATTTGGTGAAGAATATACCTTAGTGGCAGTAGCAGATTATTTATTGCAGCATAAAAAAGGAAATACAGTTTCTAATTTATCTTCTACACGCGCACTGCGTGATGTGACTAAAGCACATGGTGGCGAATATTATGCCGCTGCTGTTGGTGAAGTCAACGTGGTTACAAAGATGAAGGAAGTGGATGCGGTAATTGGCGGAGAAGGAAATGGCGGTGTTATCTATCCTGCATCTCACTATGGCCGTGATGCACTGGTAGGGGTAGCGATCTTCTTGACACATCTGGCTAAACTTGGTAAAAAAGCCTCCGAATACCGCGCCTCTTTACCGCAGTACTTTATGTCAAAAAACAAGATTACACTGACTCCGGAATTGGACATTGACAACTTATTGGCCAAAATGGAGGAAAAATATAAAAATGAAGACCATTCAACAATCGATGGATTGAAAATAGACTTTGAAAATGAATGGGTTCATTTACGTAAATCGAATACCGAACCGATTATTCGGATTTACTCGGAGGGACCTACGCCTGAAGCTGCTGAGCAGATCGCGCAGAAGATTATCCGCGAAATTGAAGAAATAATTAAATAAAGATAAAAAGCTGCCTATGCAGCTTTTTGTTTTAAGACTGATCTCATCGGAAGAGGATTGTCTTAGCTATTACGAAGTTTTATAATGTATGATTAGAAAGATCATTTTAGGTACGTATTGTTTTCTTAGTTTAATTTTATTTGTCTTTCCGACAAGTGCCCAGCAGCCTATGGACGAAATCAATGGGCTACTGGATCGTTGGCACAAAACTTCGGGTGAGGTAAAGTATGGTCCATTTTTGAATGTTATTGCTTCAGATGGAGTTATTTTGGGTACTGATCATGATGAAAGGTGGGATAAAGCCCATGCAGAGAAGTTCAGCGATCAATATTTCAATCCCAAAAATGCCTGGACTTACACCTATGACAAGCGGCATATCAGCTTTAATGCCGATAGCACGACGGCCTGGTTTGATGAAACGTTTAAGATCAATACCAAGTCCTTTCGTGGCGTGGGCGTATTAAGTAAGCAGGACAATGAATGGAAGCTTCGTCAATACAGCATGTCCATGTCGGCACCTTATGCGGATGTGAAAGCGGCCGTAGGTGGAAAGGCAGGTCAGAAAATTCACAGTAACCTGTTATTGGTGATGGTGCTGTTTTTCTTTATGGCCATGTTATTTGTGCTGAGTCAACGCCTCAAGATCTCTTACCCCATTCTGTTGGTTGTTGGCGGACTTGTGATCTCGTTGATCCCCGGGGCACCTGTCATAAGTGTTGATCCTGATATCGTGTTTATGGTATTTTTGCCACCCTTACTTTTTGAAGCAGCCTGGTATACCAATTGGGGGAATTTTCTAAAGTGGCGACGGTCTATTTTTATCATGGGCTTTGGTTTGGTCTTCTTCACATCGCTGGCGATTGCCTACTTTTCGGTCAGTATTATTCCGGGATTTACCTTGGCGCTGGGCTTTTTACTGGGTGGGATTATCTCTCCTCCAGATGCCGTGGCTGCTAGTTCTGTCCTGAAAGGGGTAAGTATTCCTAAACGTGGAATTGCGATATTGGAAGGGGAAAGCCTGGTGAATGATGCAGCCTCATTGACGGTATTTAGATTTGCATCCATTGCGATTCTTACTGGCCAGTTTGTGATGAGCAATGCGACGACGCAGTTTCTGATGTTATCGGTCATGGGGGTTGTCGTTGGTCTGGTCATCGGTCACATCCTCTATATATTCCTACGTTATGTTGCTAAGTCGTCGAGTATTTCAACACCCATAACCCTTATTGCACCTTACCTGATGTATATTGTTGCGGAGCATTTTGAGTGGTCGGGGGTCTTGGCCGTGGTTAGTGGCGGATTGTTTCTTTCCTTCCGGGCAGGGGATTACCTCAACTATCATACACGGATCCAAACCAAAGAAGTGTGGGCGACAGTGGGTTTTCTCTTAAATGGATTTGTCTTTATCCTCATTGGACTTGAACTCCCGGTGATCATCAATGGTTTGGGGGAATACTCCATGGAGGAAGCTATTGATTATGCATTGGCGATTTGTGTAATTGTTATTGTTTTGCGATTAATCGCCGTTTATCTTTCGGCTTTTGTTCCCAGGATATTATTCAAACGGGTCCGCATCAAGGAAAAGAGTCCAGGGTGGAAATTACCCCTGGTCGTTGGTTGGGCCGGTATGCGCGGAGTGGTTTCTTTGGCATCAGCATTGGCAATACCATTGACTTTATATGATGGAACGGCCTTCCCACACCGAAATCTGATTTTGTTCATTACATTTGTGGTGATTTTAGTGACGCTTGTTTTTCAGGGGCTTACATTGCCTTTGTTGATTAAATTGATAAAAATTGAAGAGGTCGATGAGCAAGCTTCAATGGAGGAGCAAATCGATGAGATTCGGGTACGTCTTGGTAAAGAATCTATTGCGTATCTGGATAAACATTACGCAAAGGAAATGCTGGAGCATGAGACAATTGCCCGTGTTAAAGAGCAGATCATCCGGAGTGTAAATGCATCCGAACGAGCGAAAGAGGAGGATACACGTGCGCAGCTTTCTGCAGTAAGGGGGCTCTATAATAAAATTATGCTGGAACTTTTGGCGCTGCGTCGTGATGGTCTGTACAAGATCAAGGAAAGCAAGGCCTTTGACAGTGATGTTATTAAAGAGATCGAGTATTCCCTGGATTTGGAAGAATCGCGTTTGTCGCGCAAGTAGTTGTTTATAAGTGAGTAAATCTCAGTTTTTTTGCACTGCGAAACCTAGCTCCAGTGTTGCAAAAAATAGTGCGCCGTTGTTGTAAGAAATAGCGTGTAGAGGTGCAAAAAATAGCGAATTTAGCTTATAATGCTAAATTCGCTATTTTTCCTTTATCACCCACTAAAAATATCGCTTGGCCTTTTTTTGCCTTTTGTACGGCATTGAAGCTTTCCTTTCCGATAGGCGTCCAGTTTTTTCCGCCGTCATTAGAGAGGTCTGTACCCGAGGTTCCCGTGCTGATCAGCTGTTTTTTTGAAAGGTAAATAACGGCCGACTTAAAGCCATCGGGAGCTGTTTCTGGCGCAAACCATGTTTTACCGCCATCGTTGGTTAACAGGCTATTTTTGTCTTTGTTTTTATCCTCTTTGTAATCGCCACCGACTACAATACCAGTTTTCGACGAGTAAAATGCAACGGAAAAAGGACCGGTGCTATTTTTCCCCTGAATGATGGGGCAGCTGTAACGTTGCCATGTGTCCCCCTGATCTTTGCTGCTGTAGATATTGGCTGCTGTTCCACCGGTGGCAATCCAGTATGTCCCTTTATTATCGCAGTAGATGGAGGTTCCACTGGCCGCAAAACCGGCCTCTCCTTCGGTAATTGTAAAGTGCATATTCGCGGATATATCTTTCCAGGACCTTCCGAAATCGATGCTTTTTAATAGTGGCATTTTCCCCTGAATGGCGTCGCCAAAGGCAATACCGATCCCTTTTGGTGTAAAAGCAAAACCGTCATAAAATATTTCGGGCCGCTTATCTATGAATACTTCTTTCCAGCTTCGACCGCCGTCATGGGTACTTAAGATGATGGCCGGGGAACCTGCCGAAATAATTAAGGCTTCGTTCTCATCAAATGCTTCGATATCCCTAAAATCTGTTTTTTCGTAGCCAATTGGATTTACCCACTGCCAGTTTTTTCCAGCATCGGTGCTGAGCCCGACGGTACCATTGCTTCCGCTTACCCATACAGTTGTATCATCGACTACACTTAGGCCTCTGTAGCTGCTGTTGCGTTCTTGATTTACGATGTTGATTTTTGCTTGTTGAGCACTCAGCTGGCTCAATAAGAAGGTTTGGATAATAAAGACCAGAAATAAAGGTTTCATGTCGTTATGCTTTTTATTTAAACAAATCTACTCGTCTTTTTGAAATTTTTCCCTGTTTTTTTAAGATTGTTTTGCGGAGCTGAAGAAATCCAACGGTCATTTTCCGTGGTGATTTAAAATAAGGAATGCTCAGTACGACCAACAGCGCGATGCAGGCGGAAGTGCCGAGGGCTCCGCCATAACCAGTAAAAAATTTACTGGTATTGAGCAGTATTGTCGTGAAAATAGCGCCAGCTAGAGCCAAACCGAAATAGGTTGATAACTGGTTTTTGGAGACCATGCCTATAAATGACGCGCCTATAAAAATAGGGGGAATGTACTGTGCGAGATAAGGAGAAACACTTTGTGGGAAGAAATGTAGAAAACCTGCAACAAGTAAGGTCAGCAATGCCGACGAACGTACTGCCCCTTGGTGAAACTTGGTGTTGACATAGTATGTCGCCGTGCTCCCGATGGTGCCAACTAGGTATAAAATGAATGTTTCCATATTACTTAAAAATATATAAAAGGAGGTAAGTCAGTGAAACACCAAGAAAGGCCAATGTGCCTAGTTTACCGCCGACACCATTTAATAAACTTTTCGATACAATCAGAAAGATCGCTGTAAAAATACTCGCTGCTAAAATAAAAGAGAACCCATGAGCCACCTGTGCATTGGACATTCCTACAAATGCGCCGCAATAAATTGCTGCTGGAAGGTGGGGCAGATAAGTCGAATTTTTGTTGATATTTGGAATGAAAGAGGCTATGGTACCTGTCAGCGCTGCCCCCAATACAGGACCCAAACCGAAGATCTGATTGAAATAGTAGGATGAAATCGCACCTATAGGTACCCAAATAGCAATTTTAATCGATTCATATTCATGCCTGTGATGATGAATGGGCGATTTAAGGTAACTGTATAAGATCAGTAAGGACAATAGGCCAATAAAAGCCAATACAATATAAGAATGAGTATTTTCTACAAAGATGGCCACTAAAAAAAGGGCCTGAATGACAAATAATAAGCAGATGCTTATTATCCTAAATTTCTGCCGGGCTTGCATTTAAACAAATTTAGGCAAAGGTACTGATTATTTGTCTATTCTATTGGTAGATTTTCTTTTTATCAATATGGGATCAAGAACAATCTGTTCGATTGCTTCGTACGGATTTTTTTGTTTAACCATTTTCAGAAAGAGTTTTGCACATTCTTCCCCCATTTTGTTGGCCTGTTGGTCAATACTTGATAGTGTAGGGCTGATAAAGGAAGAAAAGGTCTGGTTTGCAAAACCGATCACTCCTGTCGCTGGAATGGCAATATTTGCAGTTTTTAATGCCTGTATGATTCCCACGGCTGTAAAGTCGTCACCACCAATAAAGGCGTCCGGTTGGATTACAGATTTTAGAATCTGTTCGGTTCCTTTGATGCCGGCTTCAATGGATAAGTCGCCGCGAATGATAAAGTCTTCCCGTGAGGAAATCTGCGCGTCTTTTAAGGCTGCTTCGAAACCATGGAAACGATCCTCGAAAATAGCGATTTCTTTGTCCGTTGTGATAAAGGCAATGTTTTTGTAACCCTGTTCGAGCAGGTGCTGTGTTGCAAGGTAGCCTGCTTTAAAATCGTCAAGTTTGACCACAGGAGCAGGAATATCTTTATGGGTACGGTCAAAAATAACCAGGCATTTGCGCTGATTGATCACTTCCTGAAAATGCTGGGTTTCCTGCGTCTCCAGCGACAACGAAGCAATGATGCCGTCTACCTGAGCTTCAAGTAAAGTCTTCACACCATTGACTTCATCTTCAAAAGATTCATTCGATTGATAAAGCAATAGGCTGTAGTTGTGTTTTTTTAACTCTTTTTCAATGCTATGCACGGCTTCTGCAAAAAAATGAATTTGCATGGTAGGAACAATGACACCGATGGTATTGGACTTGCCCGACGAAAGAGAAGAGGCCAACTTATTGACGCTGTAATTCAATTCCTTTGCTTTGTCTAACACCAGTTTTCGTGTCGCCTCACTGATCGTAGGCACATTATTCAGTGCGCGCGATACGGTAGAGACTGTCACTCCAAGCGCACGGGCTATATCATAAATTGTCGTTTTTTTATTCACGCTCCAAAGTAAATAATTTTATTTAATATTTTGATAATTCAGAAACATACCCTACTTTTATGCAACCGGTTGCAGTATAAGGCCGATGTTGTTTTTTATAACCAATTAGAATTGATTACCATGTATTTATTAGGTATAGACGTAGGTACTTCTTCTGTAAAAGTTTCGATTGTTGAGGCATCTTCACAACGTAAGGTTTGCTCGGTGCAATATCCGGACGTAGAAGCTCCCATCATTACGTTGGAGCCCAATTGGGCTGAACAGAACCCGCTCGATTGGTGGGACTACTTTAAACAGGCTCTGTTGAAGGCAAACAGGCTGGGCCTCTATGACCCCAAAGCAATTTCGGCCATTGGCATTGCCTACCAGATGCACGGCTTAGTCGTGGTCGATAAAGATCAGCATGTGCTGCGAAATGCCATTATCTGGTGCGACAGCAGGGCTGTTGAATTGGGAAATATCGCTTTTGAAGAAATCGGAAGGTCTTTTAATTTGAGTCATCATCTGAATTCACCGGGTAATTTTACAGCGTCAAAGTTGGCCTGGGTAAAAGCAAACGAGCCGGAAATTTATGAAAAAATAGATAAGATCATGTTGCCGGGGGATTTCATCGCCATGAAACTTTCGGGGCAGGTGACGACTTCCATTTCAGCTTTATCTGAGGGGATATTCTGGGATTTCAAGGATAATGCATTGTCGCGTACGATCATGGATTACTATGGCTTTGATGATCATCTTATTCCTGAGATCTTACCTGTGTTTTCAACGCATGGTCAAATTAAATCCGCTGTTGCTGAAGAGCTTGGGCTATCTAATACAGTGACCATCAATTATAAAGCCGGCGACCAGCCCAACAATGCACTTTCGCTGAATGTCCTTCAACCTGGTGAAGTTGCTGCGACCGCAGGTACTTCAGGGGTGATCTATGGCGTCAGCGACAAGCTGATCGCCGACCGCGAATCGCGCGTAAATACATTTGCCCATGTGAATTATCAGGAGAATGATATCCGGACAGGGGTATTGCTCTGTATAAATGGAACAGGGATTATGAATAGCTGGGGGAGACGTTTGATGGGCCACGATTTGTCTTATGAGCAGATTAATGCGATGGCTGGCGCATCTCCTATCGGTAGCAAAGGATTGCAGGTTATCCCATTTGGCAACGGTGCCGAACGGATGCTCAACAACCAAACCGTTGGGGCTTCAATTTCAGCGATAGATTTGAATAGGCATGAGACAAGCGATATGCTGCGTGCTATACAGGAAGGTATTGCATTTGCTTTTCGCTATGGTTTGGATATCATGCGCGAAAATAATCTGCATCCAAATATGATTCGTGCAGGTTATGCGAATTTATTCTTGAGCTCCGTTTTCAGGGAGTCATTTGTGGGGGCCACTGACGTTCCTGTAGAAATCTTTAATCATGATGGCAGTATTGGTGCCGCTCTTGGAGCAGGTATAGGAAGTGGGTATTATGCCGATTTTACAGAAGCTTTTCGTTCTTTGAAACCCGTGTATACAGTGGAACCTCAATTTGTAGCGCAATATGAGGAGCACTATCAGCAATGGAAGGAATTATTAAACAAACAAATAAATAACAAATAAGATGAATATTATCAAAGGGAAAAAGGAATTTTTCAAGGGCGTTGGCCAAATTCAATTCGAAGGAAAAGACAGCACAAATCCATTGGCTTTCCGTTATTATAATCCAAAACAAATTGTTGGTGGCAAGACCATGGAAGAGTATTTTAAATTTGCCTGTTCATACTGGCATTCTTTCAACGGTAACGGATCTGATCCATTTGGCGGACCGACACATCAATTTCCATGGGATGAAAGCAACGACGTAATCACGAGGGCAAAAGATAAAATGGATGCAGCATTCGAATTTATTAGTAAAATAAACATACCCTATTATTGCTTTCATGATGTGGACTTAGTTGATTATTCGGATAATGTGG
Source organism: Sphingobacterium siyangense (assembly GCF_007830445.1). Lineage (GTDB taxonomy): Bacteria > Bacteroidota > Bacteroidia > Sphingobacteriales > Sphingobacteriaceae > Sphingobacterium > Sphingobacterium siyangense. Next base: position 47,301 of record NZ_VLKR01000027.1, read on the forward strand.
TTGAAAATGAAAAACGTCTGTCAACTATCGTTGATTATGCGAAGGAAAAACAACAGGAAAGCGGTATAAAATTGCTTTGGGGAACAGCCAACCTTTTTAGCCATAAACGCTATATGAATGGAGCTGCAACTAACCCTGATTTTCATGTTCTTGCACATGGTGGCGCACAGGTAAAGGCAGCCTTGGACGCAACGATTGCTCTTGGTGGTGAAAATTATGTGTTCTGGGGTGGAAGAGAGGGGTATATGAGCCTTTTAAATACCAATATGAAGCGTGAGCAGGAACATCTTGCACAGTTTTTACATATGGCCAAGGATTATGCCCGCAAAAATGGTTTCAAAGGAACTTTCTTTATCGAGCCGAAACCATGTGAGCCTACAAAACATCAATACGATTATGATGCGGCTACTGTGCTGGGCTTCCTGCGTCAGTATAATCTTTTGGAAGATTTTAAATTAAATTTAGAGGTAAACCATGCGACATTGGCCGGACATACGTTCCAGCATGAGCTACAGGTTGCTGTAGATGCAGGTAAATTGGGCTCCATTGATGCTAACCGTGGTGATTATCAAAATGGATGGGATACGGATCAATTTCCGAATGATATTAATGAATTGACCGAAGCCATGTTGATTATTTTAGAAGGTGGTGGATTCCAAGGTGGAGGTGTGAATTTTGATGCCAAAATACGCCGCAACTCGACAGATCCTGAAGATTTGTTTTATGCACATATCGGTGGTATGGATCTTTTTGCACGCGCGCTTATTACGGCAGATCGTATCTTGCAAGACTCGGATTACAAAAAAATACGGGCCGATCGTTATGCTTCTTTTGATACAGGCCATGGTGCGTCATTTGAAGAACGGACATTGACCCTGGAGAACTTAAGGGATTTAGCAGTGGAATTAGGTGAGCCGAAAACGATTAGTGGTAAACAGGAGTATTTAGAAAATTTGGTCAATAGATATATATAGTTCTAAAAATATTTCTATATTAGGCGATCAAATTAAACCAATTACCAATACATGAATAATTATTTAAGCACAAAAGATTACATCGTTTTCCTGGTATACTTTGTTATTGTAGCAGGTTACGGATTATGGGTGTATTATCGCAAAAAATCTGAATCTGTAGGTTCCAAAGACTATTTTTTGGCTGAGGGGTCATTGACTTGGTGGGCTATCGGAGCTTCACTTATTGCGTCCAATATTTCGGCCGAGCAATTTATCGGTATGAGCGGTTCCGGATTTAAGATGGGATTGGCTATTGCGACTTACGAGTGGATGGCTGCCATTACACTGATTGTCGTTGCGGTATTTTTTATCCCGGTATACTTAAAGAACAAGATCTTTACGATGCCACAGTTTCTCCATAAACGATATAATGGGACTGTTGCGATGATCATGGCCGTTTTCTGGTTATTGTTGTATGTTGTCGTTAATTTGACATCCATCCTCTATTTGGGAGCCATTGCGGTAAGTAGTATTTCCGGTATCAGTCTGGATGCCTGTATGTATGCCATTGCGATTTTTGCTGTGATCATTACATTGGGAGGAATGAAAGTAATCGGTTATACGGATATTATTCAGGTTTTCTTTTTGGTATTGGGTGGTTTGGCGACCACTTACCTAGCCTTGAATCTCGTTTCAGAGCACTATGGTGGCTCAGGAGTATTGGAAGGCTATCACTTGATGACCGAAAAAGCTTCCGACCACTTCCATATGATTTTGGATCGTAAAAATGAGAACTATCTCGATTTACCGGGGTTAACTGTGTTGATTGGCGGTATGTGGATCGTTAATTTGAATTACTGGGGGTGTAATCAATACATCACGCAACGCGCGCTTGGAGCAGATTTGAAAACCGCGAGAAACGGTATCTTGTTTGCAGCATTTCTGAAGTTATTAATGCCTATCATTGTTGTGTTGCCGGGTATTGCAGCCTATGTAATGTGGAAAGATGGCTTGTTCCAAAATGAAATGATGCAACATGGTGAGGTAAACCCTGACCACGCTTATCCAGTTTTGTTGAATTTATTGCCAGCAGGTTTAAAAGGCTTGTCTTTTGCAGCACTAACAGCTGCAGTGGTCGCTTCTTTGGCAGGTAAAGCAAACAGTATCGCTACAATCTTCTCCTTGGATATTTATAAAAAAGTATTCAATACAGAAGCATCGGACAAGAAATTGGTCAATATCGGCAAGCTAACTGTTGTGGTTGCCATGATTTTGGGTGTGCTGATTGCTCCACATTTGGGTATTGATAAAAAAGGTGGATTCCAATATATTCAAGAATATACGGGTTTTGTATCTCCAGGTATTTTTGCGATGTTCATTTTAGGATTCTTCTGGAAGAAAGCAACTTCAAATGCAGCTTTGTTTGCAACAATTGGTGGTTTTATTTTCTCCATCATCTTCAAGAAATTGCCGGATTGGGTCGATCTGTCATTCTTGTCATCGACAGGTTTCTCCGTTCCAAATCCAACAACAGGAGTCTACGAAATTCCATTTTTGGATAGAATGGGATTCGTCTTCATCATCTGTATTATCGGTATGATTCTCATCAGTATAGTCGACAATAAGCGCGGTGTCGTGCCAGCTGGATTGGAAGTTGATACCACGATGTTTAAACCACACCGGGCGTTTTTGGTCATTGCATTGATCGTAGCGCTATTGGTTACAGCATTATATTCTATTTATTGGTAAACCAATAGCAAATAAGATTTTAAAAACTCCTATCAATCTCGGTTGATGGGAGTTTTTTGTTTGTTTTAAAAATACCTATCTTGGTTTTACTAAAACCATTGCTTAACGAAAGATTGCTTAACGAAAGATTGCTGCTATGAAAAGAAGATCCCCCTTGCTACTGATGACGCTGTTTGGATTGCTCACTACCTGTACGCCGATGATGAGTTCCGCTCAGCGTACACAGAAACCACCTTTACATGGAAAACATTGGATGGCTATTACGGGCAAACCCTTGGCGGCAACAGCGGGTGCCCAGCTATTCCAACAAAGGGGAAATGCGGTGGACGCTGCTTGTGCAATGCTCGCAGCAACCTGTACGATGTGGGATGTACTGAGTTGGGGCGGAGAGACGCAGGCCTTAATTTATCATCCGAAACTAAAGAAGGTCATTGCGATAAATGCCTTGGGGGTAGCACCCAGTGGAGCGACAGTCGATTTTTTTAGATCAAAGGGCTACGAATTTCCACCAGAATATGGTCCCCTTGCTGCTGTCACACCGGGTACACCCGGCGGTTTGTGCTATATGTTGGCTCATTATGGAACGAAAAGTCTAGCAGAAGTATTAGCTCCTGCTCTTGAAATGGCTGCAGGGTACCCGATTGATGCGCAAACTGCAACGAGTATTGAACGTGGCAAAGAGCGCATTAAAGAATGGCCATACAGTAAAAAGGTGTTTTTAGTACATGATGGTAAATCCTGGGAAGCTCCCGAAGCCGGAGAGGTTTTTGTACAGCAGGATCTGCATAAGACCCTATCCAAATTGATAGAAGCCGAAAAGCAGGCTCTTGCAGCGGGTAAAGATCGAAAGGCTGCAATCATGGCTGCTTATGATCGGTTTTACACCGGCGATATTGCAGATGAATTTGTCCGTGGCAGTAAGGAGCAAGGAGGCTTAATCACGAAAGCAGACCTAGCCAATTGGAAACCTATTGAGGAGGAACCATTGCATGTCAATTATAAGGGCATAGATGTGTATAAATTACAAGAATGGACACAGGGACCGGCCATGCTGCAGAGTTTGCAGTTGCTGAAAAACTTCGATCTAAAGGCAATGGGTTATAATTCGGCTCCCTATATCCATACACTCTATCAAGTTATGAACTTGGCCTTTGCCGATCGGGATTTTTATTACGGTGATCCTTACGGTAAACCTAAGACACCTATTCAAGGTCTTTTACATGAGTCCTATGCCAAGGCGAGGGCCGCAACCATTGATCTTAAGCAAAATAACCCAAATGTACTTCCCGGAGACCCTTATCCCTACGAAGGTAAGCAGAATCCGTATCTTTCGTTACTGGAGCAGCGTAAGAAAGAGTTTACGCCACATACGGAGCTGAAAAATGATTTTGTTCCTAAACATGACGCACGCTCAAGTTCGTCGCTAACGGAATTGCCAAAAACAGCTTTTTTGGCATCTTTAACGGTGGATAGTGCTTATGTCGACCGTTTATTGCGGGGAACCACAAGCGTTGAAGCTGCGGATGAAGAAGGTTGGGTTGTTTCGATCACACCGAGTGGTGGTTGGCTCCCTGCCTGTATCGCCGGGAATACCGGGGTGGGCATGAGCCAACGTTTGCAGAGTTTTGTCTTAGATTCGTTGATTAACCCGTTCAATGTGGTCGAGCCGGGGAAAAGACCGCGTGTAACGCTTACGCCTTCGATGGCTTTGAAAAACGGAAAACCTTACCTTTCTTTTGCTGTGCAGGGAGGAGATACACAGGATCAAAACCTATTGCAGTTTTTCTTGAATATGGTCGAGTTTGGTATGACGCCACAACAAGCCAGCGAGGCGGCCAATATCAACAGTAACCAGCTTTGGCTATCGCTGGGAGGAACGAAGACCGATGATCGAAAACCGCGCTCAGGTAGCCTTCTATTGGATAAAAATACAGCACCAGCAATTATTGAACAATTAAAGAAAATGGGGTATAGCATACAGCTCGGTGATCGTACCAGTGGACCTATCAATGCGATTTATTTCGACCAGCAGCACCATACACTTTGGGGCGGCAGTAGCAACAACGGGGAGGACTATGGCATCGGGTGGTAGTTTGTCATTAGCCTGTTGCTCGGTTTTGGTTTTGTTATCTCCGCGGTATTTGTTATCTTACCTACTGATCGGAAACTGATTTTTGTTATGGAGGGTAGTGTCAATAAATATTCGTTTGTTTTTCAGCCTGATGAAGCTGGTATTGTCTTGGTAGATGGCTTGAAGCGACGATTACGTGCATCGTTAGCCGAACTGTTTCCCGACAAAAACAAAGGCTGGTATCCCAGTTGCAATTCCAAAGCCCATGTAACGATATGTGCTTTTGAAGCAGATGGGAGTAAACTGACAATGGCTATTGAGGCTTTGCAGGAGACTTTGGTCTATGAGCGGAGTCAGTATGTTTATTTTGATCATTTTTCATCATTCGCCGGTGGTGCGTACTATATTGCACCGACTGTACATGCCCGGAGTTATCTCAAGGACCGGGCGCGAAAGGTTGTTCAAACTTTAGCGGAGTTTGATTTGATCGAGATTAGCGACGAACCCCATATTTCGATTGGACGACGTCTGGAACCAGAACAGCTTGAAATTGCAAAAGAACAGTTGCGGTCTGTCGACCTGAGCTTTATGTGCAAGGGCGTTCATGTGCGGCAGTTTAAACCTGATTTAGGGCAGTACGAGATCATCGATTTCATCCAATTTGGCAACCAATCAAAGGAAAATTCTGGCCAGCTGGCATTTAAATTCTAATAATATCGCGGTTTAATTGCCTAATAATGTAAAGCTTTTTATCTTTAAGGCCGACAATAGACGATATTGCACTTATAGTACTTTATGCATTACGACGAATCTCATCATAAATCCCTATCTGATATCCATGAAAGTGTAGATGTCAATCAAGGGAAATCCAAATTTAAGAAGATACTTAGTTTCTTTGGTCCGGCTTATCTCATTAGTGTGGGGTATATGGATCCAGGTAACTGGGCTACCGATCTTGCTGGAGGAAGCCAATTTGGCTATACCCTGATTTGGGTGCTGTTGATGAGTAATATCATGGCGCTAGTACTACAGAATCTATGTGCCCGTTTAGGTATTGTACGCGGTAAAGACCTTGCGCAGTGTAACAGGGAAACCTATCCTAAACGGATGAATTTTGTGCTCTATGTACTTGCTGAAATTGCAATTGCAGCCTGCGACCTGGCGGAGGTTTTGGGTATGGCAATCGGTCTTAACCTCCTTTTCGGCATTGATCTGCTCTGGGGGGTAATGATCAGTTTTGCAGATACTTTCTTATTGCTCTATCTTCAGAAGCTAGGGATGCGGAAAATGGAACTTTTTATCATTGGCCTGATTGCGCTTATCGGCATGTGTTTCATGGTAGAAATGTTTTTGGCGAAACCGGATTTTGCCGAGGTGGCCACTGGATTTATACCCAGTATCCCGAATAGTGCCGCACTATATATTGCCATAGGCATTATAGGCGCGACCGTCATGCCGCATAATCTATATTTGCACTCGGCTCTTGTACAGACACGGAAGATTGACCGGAATGAGGTTTCTATTCGAAAATCGCTCAAGTATAACTTTTGGGATAGTGCCATTGCCTTGAACCTGGCCTTTTTGGTAAATGCCGCGATATTGATTCTTGCAGCCTCTGTTTTTCACAAAAACGGTATGCATGACGTAGCCGAACTTGAAGATGCTTACCACCTACTGGGCAATCTTCTTGGAACGGAATGGGCCTCAAAATTATTTGCTGTTGCCTTGATTCTTGCCGGGCAGAGCTCAACGGTGACGGGAACCCTAGCCGGTCAGATTGTGATGGAGGGATACCTTCGATTGCGGATTAGTCCGACTTTGCGAAGGATTATAACCCGGCTTTTGGCGATTATCCCGGCTGTATTGGTGATTCTTATTTCGGGCGAAGGTCGCGTTGGACAGCTGCTGATCTTTAGTCAGGTGATCTTGAGTATGCAGCTCGCTTTTGCCGTCATTCCGTTGATCCATTTTGTGAGCGATAAAGTCAAGATGGGTATTTTTGCCATTAAACCGCTAACAAAAATTGTGGCCTGGCTGATCGCGGCTATTATCGCTGTTCTGAATTTTAAATTGGTCTACGACGAAGTGGTCGGCTGGATTGGTGAAGCTGATAATATTGTGGTAACGGTATTATTGGTGATGGGCGCTGTGGGTTTGTTTGCCTTATTGATGATGACCGTATTATACCCCATTTTACTCAAATCGAAACCAACGGAGCTGGAGGTTCACCCACCATTTGAGGCATTGCATTTTGAAAATAAGGGCTCTTTTAAGAAAGTTGTGATTGCGTTGGATTTCTCAAATTCAGATCAGAAAGTAATCCAATATGCTTTACAGTTGTCGCATGACGACACGACCTTTGTCGTTGTACATATTGTTGAGAGTGCATCGGTGAAATATACCGGGGATTCGACGGATGATTATGAATCGCGTCAGGATTTGGAACGGCTGAAATTGTATGCTGATTTTTTATTGTCGCAAGGACATCAAACTGAATATGAACTTGGATACAATAACCGGATCAAGAGTATTGCAGAAGTATGTGAAAAATACGGCGCCGATCTATTGGTCGTTGGAAGCCATGGGCACAGCGGTGTGAAGGATTTTGTTTTTGGTGAGACAGTTAACAAGCTACGGCATGCGGTGAAAGTCCCTGTTTTTATCGCCCAATAGGTCTTAAGGAGCTATCCCAAAGAGCATCTGTCTATTCACTGTAATTTTATTGCTGAAAAAGTGAAGGGAGGGGTCGGTAAGTGCTAAATAATTTGTACTTTTGCGACATCAAATCAAGATATGAGCGACGCTATTAAACACGAGTGCGGAATCGCACTAATTCGCCTGTTAAAACCCTTATCTTATTATCAGGAAAAATATGGTACGCCATTTTATGGCATCAACAAATTGTACCTATTAATGGAAAAACAGCACAACCGTGGACAAGACGGGGCTGGAATTGCAACCATTAAATTTGATGTTAAACCTGGAAATCGTTACATTTCGCGTTACAGAGCAATGGGTTCAACTGCTGTGGCAGACATATTCGAATATGTACAGAAAAAATTTGCTTCTGTTCAGAAAGCATTTCCAGAAGAGTCAAAAGATACGCAATGGTTAAAAGATAACGTAAGTTTTACGGGAGAAGTACTTTTAGGACATTTGCGCTATGGAACGCATGGAAAGAACAGTATCGAAAGCTGTCACCCATTTTTAAGACAAAACAATTGGATGTCTCGTAATTTGGTGGTAGCGGGTAACTTCAACATGACCAATGTGGATGAATTGTTGCAACAATTATATGAGTTGGGACAACATCCAAAGGAAAAAGCAGATACCGTAACCGTTTTGGAAAAAATTGGCCATTTCTTAGATGATGAGAACCAGGATCTTTTCGATCAATTCAAAAAAGAAGGTCATTCTAATATTGAGATCAGCTCGCTGATTGCTAAAAATATTGATGTTACCAAAATATTGAAGCGTTCGGCCAAAACTTGGGATGGCGGTTACACCATCGCAGGTATCTTTGGTCATGGTGATGCTTTTGTTATGCGCGACCCAGCTGGTATCCGTCCGGCGTTTTATTATCAGGATGAGGAAATCCTGGTTGTAGCATCGGAAAGACCGGTCATCCAAACTGCATTCAATATTCCTATTGGTGCTGTGAAGGAAATTAAACCAGGCCATGCCCTGATCGCTAAAAAAGATGGTACAGTATCCCAAGAGATGTTTAGACAGCCCGTAGAACAACGTTCTTGTTCTTTCGAACGGATTTACTTCTCACGTGGATCAGATGCTGATATCTATCAAGAACGTAAAGAATTAGGAAGATTACTGGTACCTCAGGTATTGGAATCTGTTAAAAATAACATCAAAAATACCGTATTCTCGTTTATTCCAAATACAGCTGAAGTATCTTACTATGGCCTAATGGATGGTATCAATGCCTACGTTCGGGATTTTCAAAAAGATACTTTATTGAATCGTTCAGAAAAAATTTCTGATGAAGAATTGGATGAAATCTTGAGTATTAAACCTCGTTTTGAAAAACTCAACGTGAAGGACGCTAAACTGCGTACGTTCATTACGCAAGATGCGGACCGTACAGACATGGTACAGCACGTATACGATACAACTTACGGTATTGTAAAAGATCACGAAGATACGATTGTTGCCATTGATGACTCGATTGTAAGGGGAACAACATTGAAACAAAGTATTTTAACGATCCTGGATCGTTTGAATCCTAAAAAAATCGTGATTGTTTCATCTGCGCCTCAGATTCGTTACCCAGATTGTTATGGTATCGATATGTCACGTATGGGTGAATTTGTCGCATTCGAAGCCGCAATTAATCTCCTAAAACAACGTGGTATGGCACATATTATCGATGAAGTTTATCAAAAATGTGTATTATCAATGACTCAGGACGTTAATGATATCGATAATTATGTCAAAGCGATCTATGCACCTTTTACTGATGAAGAGATTTCGGAAGAAATTGCTCGTATCGTAAGACCTCACCACCTGAAAGCAGAGCTTGAAGTAATTTACCAAACTTTGGATAATTTACACAAAGCTTGTCCAGACCATAAGGGTGATTGGTATTTCTCCGGTGATTACCCAACACCTGGTGGAAACAAGGTTGTCAATAAAGCTTATATGAACTGGATTGAAGGAAAGAATGTAAGAGCATATTTCAGCAGCTAAGTTCAAAATTATAATAGGAAGGGATGCATTTATGCATCCCTTTTTTTTTATATTCGTACCAATTAATTTCAATATCCTAAATTAAAAAACCGATTAAAGCAAGGGAATTGCTGTCCGTAAATAAATCTATCATGAAGCATATTTTTAAGAGCCTCTATTTTCAAGTCATCGTGGGTATACTTGTGGGGATCATCTGTGGTATCTATTACCCCGATTTTGCTGTTAAGCTAAAACCATTAGGAGATGCTTTTATTAAACTGATCAAGATGGTTATTGCGCCATTGATTTTTAGCTCCATTGTGATCGGGATAGCGGGAATGCAGGATACGAAAAAAGTGGGGAAAATCGGTTTAACTTCCATTATCTATTTCGAGATCATGACAACGATTGCCCTGATTATCGGTCTGGTCTTTGTTAATTGGATACAGCCGGGTACCGGGATGAACGCCGATCCAGCGAGTCTTGATGTATCTTCGGTATCCCATTATATTTCAGAATCCAAAGAGCCACATAGTTTTATGGATTTTATCATCGGGATCATTCCAGGTAATGTGATTGCTGCGGTAGCGTCTGACAATATGTTGCAGGTGCTCGTTTTTGCAGTGCTATTTGGGATCGGTATGACAAAAATAGGGCAGAAAGCTTCCGAGCCTGTGCTCAATGTATTGCAATCTTTTCTGAAGGTTCTCTTCTCCATTATCAAAATGATCATGTACCTGGCTCCAATCGGGGCAATGGGAGCAATGGGTTTTACGATCGGTAAGTTTGGAATCCAGGCCTTATCTAAACTCGGTATGCTGATGTTGAGCTTCTACCTGACCTGTTTTATCTTCGTGATCATCGTGATTGGGGCCGTATTGTATTTTTATCTCAAGGTGAATGTTTTTAAGTTTTTAAAATATATCAAAGAAGAGATTTTAATCGTTTTGGGGACTTCCTCTTCTGAGTCGGCTTTGCCGGGGATTATGCAGAAGATGGAAGATGCGGGCTGTGCCAAACCTGTTGTGGGCTTAGTTATCCCCACGGGCTATTCTTTCAATCTCGATGGGACAAGTATCTATCTGACTATGGCAGCGGTCTTTATTTCGCAGGCCCTCAATATGCATCTCAGCCTGGAGCAGGAAATTACCTTATTGTTGGTATTGCTATTGACCTCCAAAGGTGCTGCAGGCGTAACAGGAAGCGGTTTCGTTACCCTTGCTGCGACTTTGCCTGTAGTAGGCCATGTACCGGTAGAATCTGTCGCTTTGATCTTTGGTGTGGATCGTTTTATGAGTGAAGCAAGGGCGATAACCAATTTGATCGGAAATTCAGCGGCAACGCTGGTGATTTCAAAATATGAAGATAGTTTGGACGAGGAGCTCCTACATGAAAAGTTAGGTTCTAAACGATGATTTCTGCAATCAAAAGCTATGATAAAAGAAGCTTGGCTCCAACAAAGAATTGTTTGAAAAGTCAGCTCAAACCGTTTAAGAATAGCTGATAAGGTTCTGTGAGCGAAATAGAAGATTATATCTCCTATTACAATAATCAACGGATAAAACTAAATTTAAATGGAATGAGCCCGACAGAATATCGAGCTCATTATTACAAATCTAATTAACTAAATTTGTCCAATCTTTTGGGGGCAGTCCAAATTTTGAATAGCCCCTTTCTATTCAAAACCTTTCAGGTATCTGTTAATTCTCTTTTTTTGTATTTTCTATATCTTGAGCCAGATCGATGGCACCAGTTACTTTTTCTTCCAATAGCGCGAGTTTGATCACCTGCGACATTTCAGTCACATAGTGGAATTGCATGTCTTTGATATAATCTTCCTTGATTTCCAAGATGTCTTTTTCATTGGATTTACAAAGGATAATATCTTTGATGTTCGCACGTTTTGCGGCAAGGATTTTCTCCTTAATACCGCCAACAGGCAATACTTTTCCACGTAAGGTAATTTCACCTGTCATAGCTAATTTCTCCTTCACTTTACGTTGGGTAAACAGCGATGTCAGTGCGGTGAGCATCGTTATACCAGCTGAAGGTCCATCTTTTGGAATAGCGCCTGCTGGAACGTGAATATGGATATCCCAATGGTCGAAAACACGATAGTTAATGCCGAAATCCGAAGCGTGGGCTTTCAGGTAGGCTAGTGCAATCGACGCAGATTCTTTCATGACATCACCCAAATTACCGGTCAGGCTCAAACGTCCTTTTCCTGGGCTCAGTGAAGATTCTATAAATAAGATATCGCCACCTACCGAAGTCCAGGCCAAGCCTGTTACGACACCGGCGACATTGTTATTTTCGTAGATGTCCTTATCAAATATTGGGGCACCTAGGATATCAAGTAGATCTTGTTCGTTTATACTTGGACTGTAATCCTTTTCCATGACAATACGTGTTGCAATACCACGTACCACAGAGCCGATCTTTTTTTCTAATCCGCGGACGCCAGATTCACGTGTGTAATCCTCAATAATCTGTTCGATGATCTTCGCTTTTAACGAGACATCTTTGGATGCCATTCCATGCATTTCGCGTTGTTTTGGCAAAAGGTGTTTTTTCGCGATTTCGATTTTTTCCTCGATGGTATAGCCATTCACTTCGATAATTTCCATCCGATCCAATAGCGCAGGTTGAATAGAACTCAAAGAATTGGCTGTCGCGATAAACATCACTTTGGAAAGGTCAAACTCCATTTCCACATAATGGTCATAGAAATGTGTGTTTTGTTCCGGATCTAATACCTCCAATAAGGCCGACGAAGGATCTCCTTTGAAATCTGCGCTCATTTTATCGATTTCGTCCAGAATAAAAACCGGATTTGCTGCCCCTGCTTTTTTCAAGGACTGAATGATACGGCCCGGCATTGCGCCGATATAGGTCTTGCGGTGTCCTCTGATTTCTGCTTCATCGCGTACACCACCCAAAGCCATACGGGTATATTTGCGTCCTAATGCTTTGGCAATGGATCTTCCCAAAGAGGTTTTACCCACCCCCGGAGGGCCTACCAAACAAAGAATAGGTGCTTTCATATCATTTTTTAATTTCAATACCGCAAGGTATTCAATGATACGTTTTTTTACTTTCTCGAGTCCGTAATGATCTTTGTCGAGCACTTTTTGTGCTTTGTTTAGATCAAAATTGTCTTTTGTTGTTTCATTCCAAGGTAGATCTAGCAAAAGCTCAAGGTAATTGAGCTGTACCGAATAATCTGCAGCAGCAGGATTGATCCGCGATAGCTTTTCGAGTTCCTTTGTGAAATGTTTTTCTACATCAACATTCCATTTCTTTTTCTTGCCCCGTTTTTTAAGCTCTTCCAGCTCAAGATCGGGCGTATTGCCACCCAGCTCTTCCTGAATTGTTTTGAGCTGTTGGTTCAGGAAATAGTCACGTTGTTGTTTGTCAAGGTCGACACGTACTTTATTCTGAATCTGGTGCTTTAGTTCCAACATCTGGATTTCAGTGGTCAACAGCTCCAGTAAAAGTTTGGCACGATTCTCTACTTTAGGTATTTGAAGTAGTTCCTGTTTTCTGATCATTTCGACATTGATATTCGACGAAATGAAGTTGATCAGAAACGAGGGGCTTTCAATATTTTTGATGGCAATACCAGCTTCACTAGGTAAGTTTGGCGAAAGCTGGATGATCTGCAGCGCCATTTCTTTTAAGGTAGAAATTGTCGCTTTAAAGTGCTTGGTCATCTTCGGTTTCGCTTCGTTGAATTTCTCCACACGCGCCTTTAAATAAGGTTCGGTTTCGACAATTTCTAACAAGTTGAACCGTTGTTTTCCCTGGATAATGACGGTGGTATTACCATCAGGCATTTGGAGTACTTTAATGATATGAGCTACAGTGCCCACTTTATTTAGTTCTTCAAATCCTGGGTCCTCTACAGTCATATCCTTCTGAGAAACAACACCAATAGTTTTACTGCCTTTATAGGCTTCTTTGACTAATTTGATGGATTTATCTCGACCTACGGTAATCGGAATGACAACACCGGGAAATAATACGGTATTACGTAAAGGCAAAATAGACAATGCTTCTGGAATTTCAGCATTCGCCATATTATCTTCATCCTCTTGTGTAAGTAAAGGGAAGAATTCGGTATCCTCTGCAACGATTGGAATTGCTTGACTGAAATCAAAAGTTTCGAATTTGCTCATAGTATTTATTTTGTGTATTTGGCAGTCGCTGACATGTTGACGGCTGACTTTCAAATTTTAAGCTTCTATTATTGTTTCCCCTATATTGCAAGGGAAGTGCCAATTGCTAAAAGTGAGCAAAATTACAAATCTATTTTCTAGAATAGGAAAAAAAGGCAGGTTAAATAAAATTTATCTGCCATTTGTTGGAGAAATAGGCATAATAATTGTAATATTGGAATGTGAAAGGGCACCGATGGCAGTTCTTGCGTTTAAAGAAATCAACCGGCGGTTTTTTCAAAAATGTAGAAACGATCACAAGTGATCATTAAAGAGTGAATATAAAAACGTAACTATTTAGATATGAATTTAAAATCATTTAAATTGGGTTTGTTTACTGGGGTTTTTGCCTTAGTTGCTTTTAGCGCGAATGCGCAACAACCAAAACAGGCTGAGCATAGCAACGCTAATGTGAGAATGGGGCAGAAAGCTCTTTTGGATGGTGATTTCAAGAATGCCGAGTCATACTTGACTAAAGCCCTCCCTCAAGAAGGGAAAGATCCGGACGTATTATATATGTTGGGATATTCTCAATTTCAAAATGGTGACTATAAAAAATCAGCTGAAACTTTTGGAAAAGTAGTTGCATTGAACGGTAAAAATGCAAATGCTTTATACTTCAAAGCGAAAGCAACAAACAATCTTGCTACTCAATCCACAAATAAGACATCTGTTGCTAACAAAGAGCAGTTGTTGAAAGTTGCTATTGAGGATTATTCAAAAGCAATTGCTATTACACCGACTGATTCGAAATTCTATCAAAATAGAGCGATCGCGAATCGCGATTTAGGTATCTTGATCGGAACGGAGGGTACACCTAACTACAATAAGGCAATGGCAACTGACGCTTATAACAATGCAATCAAGGATTACGAAAAAGTGTTGAGCTTTGATGCATCGAAAAAAGATATCCAAACAGAAATCAAAAAAGCGAAAGTATATAGAGATAACTTGAAATAGTATCGCTATAAAAGCATAGAAAAAGGGAATGCCAATGGTATTCCCTTTTTTTGTGCTTATTAATTTTGTAACTATTGATTTTGTAACTATTGATTTTGTAACTATTGATTTGTGCCGGTTGAAATGTACTTGTTGGAATGTAACGGTCGGAATATGCCTGTCACAAATGAGATCCAGTTTCATTTAAAGGGGCGAATTTTCGGCAGTTTTTCCTCGATAAATTTCAAACGAAATAAGCACTGAAACTGTTCTTTTCCTAAATCAAAATGAATATTATGGAAACGAATCGATTGTCAAAGGAAATGCAGGAAATTTTAATCAGTCAGATGACAAAAGAGGCTGAGGCTGCACAGATTTATTTGGCGTTGGGGGTATGGGCAGATGATCAGGGTTATGGCGGAACCGCCAATTTTCTGTATAGACATGCCCAGGAAGAGCGAAATCACATGACTAAAATTATGGGTTATATTCTGGAAAGAGGTGGCCGCCCCAGAATACAAGCTATTGCAGAGCCGCCAGCGGACCCGCAATCGCTGACCGAATGCTTTAATCGCGTTTTTAAACATGAAGTAGATAATACCGAAGCGATCTATAACATTGTTAATTTAGCGTTGGCGGAGAAGGACTGGGCAACATGGAACTTTGCACAGTGGTTTGTTAAGGAACAGATCGAGGAAGAGAAGTTAGCATTGGAATTGATTGATAAGTTGAAAATCGCTGGTGGTGACCGCGCTTCAGATGAATCCTTATTTGCGTTGGATTCCTCCCTGGAAGCCATGCCCGACGAAGTAGCCTTGGCAAGGGAAGCAACAGCAGATGACCCCAAATAAGTATAAAATAGAAAAGCGGGATCTTCAAGATCCCGCTTTTCTATTTTACGGTGTACTAATCTTAATCGACCTCACGATCATTTTTTGCCACGCTTAACTTACTTGATGCTCAATGGCAGATACACACCGAAGGTGATATTTCTACCCATATTGTAGACACCAAAGCTCGTGTCTTCCTGTGAAAGACGTCCTGGGCGCAATCGGCTCAACGCATCGTAATAACGTTTGTTGGTCAAGTTTGAAGCTGCTGCAAACACTTTGAGCTGTTGCGATCCGAAATGTAATGTCGTACCGATTCCTGCGTTCAATAAAGTATACGAGTTTGCTGGCGTTTCGAAGGTCTCATCAATGCGGTTCTGTTTGAAATAATTGTCCAGCCCCACAGAAACGTAGAAAGCATTCAATCCGCTAATCTTGGGCTCAAGACGCAGTGTATTGTGTACAACGCCAGCTGGAATCAATGCCAAGGGTCTGTTAAAGGTATTGTTCTGTGCATGGGTATAACTAAACGTATTGTCCAGATGTATCCAGTTTAACAAATGAAAATTTAGGCTTCCTTCGACACCGTAAAGATTGGCGTTTACCTGGCCATAGCGATATACGTCGTAGGTATGCGAATCGCCATCTTCACCTACCACGGTTTTCGTGTCGCCTTTTGTTGTTGAGGCATAGATAAAATTGTGGATATAGTTTTCATAGATTCCGATACTTCCTGTAACGATGCTATGTCCAAACTCGAGGGTTGCATCCGCTTGGTAACTTCTTTCAGGTTTTAGGTTTTCATTACCAACTTCATAGCGGTACGTTCCTTCGTGTACCCCGTTGGAACCTAATTCTGCCGGATTAGGCGCTCTAAAAGCCGAACCGGCATTCGCTTTGAAATTGAGGTCTTCGCTGAAAATATGTGTATATCCAAGCGCTCCGCTAACATTGCTGAAACTATTTTTAAAACCAGCGAACTGCTCTTCGTCTTCAATAAAGAGCTGCTTGCCTTTGTTATTGACGTAGTCATAGCGTAATCCAACGTTAAAGGTATTTTCGCCCCAGGTTTTCTTTGCATAGCCAAAAGCGCCCAATTCCAACTGATCATAGGCCGGAATTAAGAATTCAACACCTTTATTTAAACTGTGTTCCTGGCTAGCACTAATGCCAAAGACATGTTGCCAACCATTTTTTTCACTTAACGAATATTTTGCGTCAAGTGAATATGTATTCAGATCAAAGAATAAAGAAGGTGTTGCTTCTTCGAGCTCCCGACGTTGATTTTTTTGATAGCCCAGATCAAGTTTTAAACTACCCGAACCGATGACAAAGTTATTGTTGAGGGCCAGTTTGTAATGGCGGATATCCTGTTTAGGGAAATCTAAGGTCCGGCTTTTTGAGTTTATGTAAAGCGGGTCACCAGGTTCGGCGTCGTAAAAGCCGATATTATTTTTCAGGTATGAAAAATTCAGATGAGAGTAGCCCCATTGTTTGTTTAGCCCGAGCATACCACTGAAATTACTGGTATTAAAACCACTATTGCCATATCGGCCTGCGGGTGTATTATAAGAATATGCATTTTGATAAGAACCACGCCCACGCCATACGAAGCCATTTTCATTACCGGTAAGCATAACCGAACTATTGGTTAGTCCGTTGTTGGTGGAGTAGCTGCTCAATACTTCACCTTTAATTTGCCCAGCTGTAGGAACATTTGGTTCAAGCACATTGATTACACCGCCAATAGCATCAGATCCGTACATCAAAGAGGCTGCACCACGCAGGACCTCCACACGATCCGGCTGATTTTGGTCGATTTCAATACCATGTTCGTCACCCCATTGCTGTCCCATCTGTTTAACACCATCACTTACCGTGACGACACGGTTAAAACCGAGGCCCCGTATAACGGGTTTTGAAATACCTTGTCCTGTTGTGATCTGGCTTAGTCCGGGAACTTGTCGGGCAAGAGCATCAATAAGATTCGTTGCATTTCCCTGCAGTTCATCTTTGGAGATTACAGCAACCGAGGTACTGTTGCGCCGGCTCTGTGAAGTGACCAATGTACCTGTAACGACGACTTCATTGGTTTCAATAATACTTTCGGTTAGGGCGAAATCAAGGGAAAGATTTTCCGAAGTTAGATCGACGGTCTTGACAACGGACTGATAGCCCAAGAAACGGACCTCAACCAGGTAGCGTCCACTTGAAGGAAGTGATTTAAAGCTATAATGACCTTGTTGGTCTGATGCGGTGCTCGAACGAAGCTGTTGCAGTGATATTGTAGCACCAGCAATGGGAAGATTCGTTTTTGCATCCGTTACTTTACCGCTGATTGTTGCGGCGAGAGCTGGAAATATGGAGAAATAGGAGACAAGCATAAAAATGCAGCCTATAATTTTAAGTTTCATCTGTACGAATAATTTTTACGTATATATAACATCAAGGATAATAGCAACCCAATAATTCATCGTATGAATTCTTGAGATTGTCGAGTTCTAAAAACTTTTATGAAGTCGTTTGTCGCAATAATGAGAAGAGTATATGAATAACATTATTGGACTTATGTAAAAACTAACAGATGGGGGGGACCACGATTGCCAGAAAGCAGTGATCGAATAATTTGATCTCCCGTGATAAACAGGCCAAATTCGACCTGACGTGTCGGGAGTATTAATTCGCGTAGCGTAAAATGAAAAACAATTTGTGGATGTGAATTTTGATCACAGATGGAACACTTCGGATGGTCTGCATGGTGTTTTTTTGCAGGACTGTCTACGATACTGAGTGCAGTTTGCGGATGCGCATGGGTATACACAATGAACTGACCAATTAAGAAGGTCATTAAGAGCATTAATGCTGCGAATTTGTTCAATGAGATATCTTTCACGCTGAAATCACTACGTTTAAACCCATTTATCCGTTGAGTAATTTTGTTAATCTGGTCAAAGATAAGGAAAATAAAATATAAAGCAATTGTGTTGCATTTATTATTGTTGTGACATTGTATAAATGTCCGCTTAAAACATAAACTGAATTTACGAAAAATGCCCTCAAAAATGGATGCTATTCTTGAGGGCGCTGTGTATGGTACTGATCAGGCGGTCTATTTTTTGGAAGGAATAAACTTGCCTTCAATTTCGTATTGATTGGCATCCAAACCTTGGACATCCTGCAGTTTGACAATTCGATACAGCGAGTCGCTGTAATAGTCTAATTTTTCTTGACTATCGTATAAGGTATTTGTTATCTTTTTATCGATATGGATGTGTTTTACCTTTTCGTTTTTGTCAAACTCGATGCGCAGTTTCTGTATCTGCAGTTCTTTCTTTTTAGCTGTAAATTCTGTCACACAGTCTACAGCTTTGACTTCATACAGTGATGGATCGAAGTTTTTGCTGATATCGGCAG
The DNA here is from genome assembly GCF_007830445.1 of Sphingobacterium siyangense. Lineage (GTDB taxonomy): Bacteria > Bacteroidota > Bacteroidia > Sphingobacteriales > Sphingobacteriaceae > Sphingobacterium > Sphingobacterium siyangense. Next base: position 66,157 of record NZ_VLKR01000027.1, read on the forward strand.
CTTGAAAAGCGGAGAGTTCATTTTTCCAGCTGCCAATTTTTAGTTCGCGTTGTTCTTTCTCACCGTCTTTGCTGACAGATTTCAGAACTGCGGGATTGAGCTGCTGCAAGCGATTGACTTCGGCATTAAAAAACGAATCGACAGAAAATATAGCTGTAGATTTTTGTGTTTTTTTTGTTGCGGATGGAGATCCACAGCTCCAAAAAAGCAGCGCACTGCCCATAACAAGGGAAAGTGCTCTGCTGCTATTTTTAAGTAAATTATTATTCTGATACCAATACATTTCCTGTCATTTCAACGGGGATATTGACGCCTAAAAGTTGTAAGACGGTCGGGGCAATATCACCTAATTTACCATCTGCTATTTTCTTATACTGATCGTCAATTAAGATACACGGAACCAAATTGGTGGTGTGTGCCGTATTTGGCGATCCATCTTCATTGACCATAAACTCGGAGTTACCGTGATCGGCCAAAATAATAAAGGAATAACCATTTTTAAGGCCTGTTTCAACAACCGTTTTTGTACATTGATCAACAGTTTCTACTGCTTTTATGACAGCGTCAAAAACACCGGTGTGACCTACCATGTCTGGGTTTGCAAAATTCAGACAGATAAAATCTGGTTGAAGGGTCTCCATGTCGTTGACGATAGCTTCTGTAATTCCTTTGGCAGACATCTCCGGTTGAAGATCGTAAGTCGCTACTTTTGGGGAGGGAACCAACAAGCGGTTTTCACCTTCAAACTGTTGTTCACGACCTCCTGAAAAGAAAAATGTTACGTGCGGATATTTCTCTGTTTCGGCAATACGTGTTTGTGTTTTATGGTTTGCTTCTAACACTTCACCTAAGGTATTGGTCAAGTTATCTTTTTGGAATACCACTCTGACATTTTGAAATGTTTCATCATAAGAGGTCATTGTCACATAATATAGATCTAATGGTTGTAGATCATATTCTGGAAATGCCTTTTGTGTCAACGCAATTGTAATCTCGCGGCCACGATCTGTTCTGAAGTTGTAACAGAATACAACATCACCTTCTTGGATTGTTGCCACTGGCGCACCGTTTGCATCTACCAATGCAATTGGTTTCACAAATTCATCGGTTACACCTTCGTCGTATGATTTTTGGATCGATGCAACAAGGTCATTGGATTTTTCACCTTCCGCTTTGACTAAAAGATCGTATGCTAATTTTACACGTTCCCATCTGTTGTCGCGGTCCATTGCATAATATCGGCCTATTGCAGAGGCAAAAGTACCTGTTGTCGTCTTTAAATAGTCTTGTAGGTCCTTAACATAACCAATGCCGGAGTTTGGATCCGTATCACGGCCATCTAAAAATGCATGTATAAAAACTTGGTCACTTGTCAAGCCGGCCTGTTTTGCAGCATCACATAAGCCTTTTAAGTGCTTTGTATGTGCGTGTACACCACCATCGGAAAGTAATCCGATTAAATGTACCTTTTTGTTATTTTCCAATGCATATTTAAATGCGTCTTGAATAATAGGATCCGTATTGAATACGCCATCGTTGACAGCTTTGTGAATACGACCCAATTCTTGATAGACGATTCTTCCGGCGCCAAGATTCATGTGACCAACCTCCGAGTTACCCATCTGTCCAGCAGGTAAGCCGACAGCTTCACCAGAGGCCTCTAAGCTCGAGTTTGGATAAGCTTCTAATAAATGATCTAAAAATGGTGTGTTTGCAGCTTCAACTGCATTTGATTTATCATGTTTTCCATATCCTAGTCCGTCTAGGATCATGAGTGCAACTTTTTTCTTATTCATCGTATAACAAAGATAATCTTAATTTTAGAATCTATCAACGCATCTTAAAAAGTTCCCTTGTTAATCCGTAATAATTTTATAGGTTTGTGGCATAGGATATGTTCGGTTAAAAAAGCAGAACTACCTAATGATTGATATGGATGATAGAAGCTGTTCTATAATATGTTGAGCTATATGAAATTTTTAAGCTATTGCGCATTTATACTTATTACTAGTCTTTTTGTACACACTGCGGCCTTCGGGCATTATTTAAGAGAAGTAAATACAGTGGTAAAGGTAGCTTTGCCAGGTGATGATGATTCTTTAGGAAGTATTTCAGAGGAACTGAAATCGTATTTGAAAGAAGGTAATGCAAAAAATATGGCCAAGTATTTCGGCTCAAACTTAACCTTATCTATTTTGGGGGAGAATGGTGTTTATACAAAATACCAATGTGAAATTATGTTGGCGGCATTTTTTAATCAGCATAAACCCAAGACTGTTAAATTGACGCAAGCCAGCAATGCGAACAATGGCTATCAATATTTTACATTTACATTAGCTACAGAACAAACAAACTATCGTGTCTTTATTAAGATCGGCGTAGGAAATAATAACCATTCGATTGAAGAGCTAAGAATCGGCAAAAATTAAAGCTAGCGATGCTTTTTTTATAAATCTATTTTTCGATTAAAAAATTATTCCACATCTTAGCCCAATAAATAGTATTTATGGAGAAGGAAATCAAGGACTATCTGGCCCATTTTGTAAAACAGGCTGTCGCGGAGGATTTGGGCGATGGAGATCATACCTCACTTTCTACGATTGAAACTGGCGCACAAGGTGAAGCCAAATTGATTGTTAAGGATAACGGTATTTTAGCAGGGGTCGAAGTGGCGCAGGCGATTATTGCCTATATTGACGATACGTTGACCTGCGAGGTGTTTATCCACGATGGAAGTCAGGTTAAAGTAGGTGATATTGCTTTTTATGTGAGGGGAAATATCCAAAGTATTTTGCTGGCAGAGCGTTTGGTGCTGAATGTCATGCAGCGTATGAGTGGCATTGCGACAACTACCCGAAAATACGTAGACCTTCTCAAAGGTACAGATACGAAAGTTTTGGATACCCGGAAAACCACACCCTTATTGCGTGTATTGGAGAAAGAGGCCGTTCGTATAGGAGGTGGAACCAATCATCGTTTTGGTCTTTTTGATATGATTTTAATTAAGGACAATCATGTGGACTATAGTGGCGGTATTGTACCGGCTCTAAAGCGCGCAAATGATTACAGAAAGACCCTAAATAAACCAATAGAAATAGAAATTGAAGTCCGAAATTTTGCGGAGCTTGATGAAGTTCTTAACTTTGGCGAAGTGGACCGAATCATGTTAGATAATTTTTCGCCGCAGGATGTAGCCAAAGCTGTTCAGCTAATTGACCATCGATTCAAGACAGAGGCCTCTGGGGGAATAACTTTCGACACGATCCGATCGTATGCGGAGGCTGGGGTAGATTATATTTCAGTAGGTGCTTTAACACATAGTGTAAAGAGCTTGGATCTTAGTCTGAAAGCCAAATTAATATAAGAACTGATTTAATTAATGATATCGATTTATTTAGTAACTGCAGTATTACTAGCTTATTTGTTTGGTTCCATACCTACAGCTGTTTGGTTGGGACAGGCATTTTATGGGGTAGATGTTCGTGAGTATGGTAGCGGTAATGCTGGGGCGACTAACACCTTTCGCGTATTGGGCCCTAAAGCGGGATCGATCGTGATGTTTGTAGATATATTTAAAGGCTGGACAGCAACAAACCTGGCTTATTTAATAGAACTGGGGCAAAATACGAGCGATGTCCAATTTGTCAACTTTCAGTTGGCACTTGGCGTTATTGCAGTATTGGGGCACTTGTTTCCTGTATTTGCGGGATTTAGAGGTGGAAAAGGGGTGGCAACCCTGTGTGGTATGATCCTCGCTATACATACACCTGCCGCTTTGGTCTGTGTTTCAGTGTTTATCATCATCCTGCTGACAACTCATTATGTTTCGCTCGGTTCCATTTCTGCAGGTTTTGCATTTCCTTTTAGTTTGGCCTTTATTTTTAAAACAACCATACCTTCTGTGCTGCTTTACGGAATAGCCATCTGTATCCTGTTGTTAATCACCCACCAAAAGAATATAGAGCGACTATTAAAGGGACATGAATCCAAGATTTACCTCTTTAAGAAAAAGTCGAAGGAAAAAGAATAGGCACAATAATTGCATCCGCTATAACGTATTTAATAATTTATTGTGAAATATCCATGTTGGAAAAGCTTAAGGCCGATCACCAGCGCATGGATATTCCATATGGCCATTGAAAGAAAATATATACATATGAACGGAGTGTTTAAATATTCGGCTATGGTATTAGCATGTGTAACACTGGCATCGGGGTTGTCAGGTTGCGCAACTTCAGCAGTTACAGGAAAAAAATATTTGAAATTGGTCAGCGCAGATCAAGTGAACCAACAAGCTGCATTGGCTTATAAAGATTTCTTATCGAAAAATAGCGCGAAAGTAGTAACCGGAACTGCAGATGCAGCCATGGTGAAACGTGTTGGTAACAAGCTTGCAACGGCGGTAAATCAGTATTTGCAGAGTACAGGTCGCGCAAATCAATTTAACTTCAATTGGGAGTTTAATCTGGTGAAGAGTGATGATGTGAATGCATGGTGTATGCCTGGGGGTAAAGTTGCGGTATATACCGGAATATTGCCGGTAACACGTACAGAAGCGGGATTGGCAACAGTAATGGGACACGAGATCGCCCATGCTATTGAGGAGCATTCTGTAGCTCAGGCTTCGAATCAGATCGCTTTACAGCTGGGTGGACAAATTTTAGGTTCAGCTGCAGGCGTATCTGGAAACAGTACGCTTGGTGTTTTTAACAATCTTTATGGATTAGGAGGCAACTTGGCGCAACTGAAATTTTCGAGAAGCGACGAATCGGATGCGGATGCAGCGGGTTTGATTATTATGGCTTTGGCAGGTTATAATCCAAATGAGGCTGTGGATTTCTGGAAACGTATGGCTTCGGGTAGTCAAAAAGGGCAGCCAGAGTTTTTGAGTACGCACCCGAGTGATGAGCGACGGATTGCGGATATTCAGAAATTGATTCCAAACGCGATGAAATATTATAAAAAATAAAGAATCAATACAATAAAAAAGCGGAGTATGCACCTAGCATACTCCGCTTTTTTATAAGCGTTTATGGCTATATTATACGCCTGCAAAAGCATCACTAATGCCGAGTACGACACCAACGACTAGCCCCATAAAATTAAAGGCGATAGTGATGATGACTATGATGCCAATAAATTTGTAATGCTTTTTGAGTGCATCTAAGCACAATTCGAGTTGGATGCTATCGCGGTTCTCGATTGCTTTTTTCGCTTTTGATCCAAAATTATAAAGGAAATAGATGGGAAGGCAGAAGAAAGCAAGAAATAAGAGATAAAGTACCCCGAATGTGGATAAGGCCCCTGCTGTTACATATTCGTCGGCTCCGAGTGATAATGCACTGGCTCCAAAGATTAGGCTGACCATGGTTATGGCAGAAATGCCGATGAAAATAAAACAGACAATGGCTAAAAAATTGGCCCATTTGGCCGCTGAAGCTAAAAAAGCGAGTCCTGCAGGAGACAGTTTAAGGTCTGCAGGTTCTTGAAAAGAAGAATTTTGAATACCGTCTTCCATGAAGCATAAATTATTAGGTGCGCGAATTTCTGAAAAGTTCTCGGTTTTTGAAACATTTTTTATATAAACCATCACGTCTATACAATCGTTTTGATTTTTTCGATCAGAATAGGTTATAGTGGCTCAAATCCGACAAGAAACTGAGTTGTTTAATAAAAGTCTCGATTGACAGGAAATTAGTTAAAAAATTTCAAAAAGTTAAATTCCGAATGGAAGAATGTTGTTACAAAAGATTTTTGCGGATTTGATGTGGAAAATTATTTTTAGAACAGTTTGTGTGAAGGGGAATGCTGGTTTAAAACATGTTACAACGTTTTTTTGCTGATAAATTGTATGTTAATATAGTAATTATCGCCTGTATTTCATGAAGTATGTGTGGTTTAGTGTGTTAAGTTTATATTAAGTCCTTTGTAATTTGAAATCTCTTAGTAATTTTGCTTAACATTTTTTAACAAATCACATTATATGAAAAGATCTTTACTCTTTTTCGCTCTTGTTATGGCTAGTTATGGTGCTGTACAAGCTCAGGTTACAACAAGTAGCGTTACAGGTATTGTAAAAGAGTCAAACGGACAGTTCACATCGGGAGCAACAATTAAAGCTACGCACGTGCCATCAGGAACTGTTTATTCTGGCTCGGCTAACGCTGCAGGTCGGTTCAACTTAGCTAATATGCGTGTTGGCGGACCCTACAAAATTGAAGTAACCTATGTAGGACAACAGCCTATCGTGTATGAAGATGTTTATTTGCAATTAGGTGAACCATTCGTAGTAAATCCTGTTTTCGGCGATTCAGCGACTAATCTTGAAGAAGTAGTTGTTACAAGAGCTGGTGTTTTAAAAGGAGAGCGAAATGGAGCATCTACCATTGTTGGGCGTCGTCAGATCGAAAATTTGCCTACAATTACGAGAAGTGTAAATGATTTAACCCGTTTAACTCCGCAGGCTAATGGGACTGCAATTGGTGGTGGAAATTACCGTGCCAATAATTTCACTGTTGACGGTGCGAATTTCAATAACCAATTTGGTATTGGCCAAAATATTCCAGCAAATGGTTCTCCAATTTCTATTGACGCGATAGAGCAGATTTCAGTGAATGTAACTCCGTTTGATGTTCGTCAATCAGGTTTTACTGGAGCGTCTATTAATGCTGTAACACGTTCTGGTCGTAACGATTTCTTTGGCTCAGCTTTTTATAGTGGTCGTTCTGATAAACAACAAGGAACTCGTGTAAATGATGTGGTGTTTACACCTAATGATCTAAGTGTAAAACAGTATGGTGTAAGTTTAGGTGGTCCAATTATTAAAAACAAGTTATTCTTCTTTGTGAATGTTGAACAATTGAAGCAAACTGAACCAGGGCCGACCAAAGTTGCTTCTGTAAAAGAATCTGACTATGGAACTACAAGTTATTTTGCAAGACCTACAGTTGCTTTTATGGATGAAGTGAGCAATTATTTGAAAAATACTTATGGTTATGATCCTGGTGCTTACCAAGGATATTCTTCGAAAAGTAATAATGATAAGATCTTTGCTCGTATCGATTGGAACATTGCTGATAATCACAAAATTAATTTTAGATACAACCAAGTTAAAGGGAAATCTCCTTCTAATTTGAGCTCATCGTTTAGTGGTTCTAATATTGATACAAAAGTGTATCCAATGAGTAGAACTGGAAATAATGCTTTAAGTTTTCAAAACTCGAATTATTTCCAAGAAACAAATTTATATTCTGCGACAGCCGAATATAATGGAAAGATTGGTAATTTGAATCATTCTGCTCGTCTCTCTTATGTGAACCAAGATGAGCCTAGAAGTGTCTCGGGAAGTGTATTTCCTTTAGTAGATATACGTGATGGTATTGCTGGTACTGGTGGTAACATACTTACCTCTTTTGGAACAGATCCGTTTACGTACGGAAATCTTCGCTCGGTCAAAACTTGGACTGCAAATTATGACGCTAACTATACCTTGAATGATCATTACTTTACTGGAGGTCTTCAGTTTGAGACATCGCGTACAGTAAATGGATTCCAACGTTTTGGAGCCGGGTATTATATGTATAACTCTTGGCAAGACTTTATAGGTGGTAAACCTGCTGTAAACTATGCATTGACTTATCCGTTGACGGCAGATGGCTCACAGGCTATGCCAAGCTTCAAGTTTAACCAATGGTCACTTTATCTGCAAGATCAGTTTACAGTAAATGAAAAATTGAAATTGACAGGGGGGATCCGCTTAGAGCTTCCAACATATCCTGATGTATCGGAAATGAAAACTCATCCACTGTTGCAGAGCTTAGAATTTGCTAACGGACTTCATCTAAATACAGGTGCGATGCCTAAAACAAGAGTAATGGTATCTCCGCGTTTTGGATTTAATTATGATGTTAATGGTGATCGTTCATTTATTGTTCGTGGAGGTACAGGAGTATTTACTGGTCGAATTCCTTTTGTTTGGATCGTTGCTCAATCAGGAGATTCCGGTATGCTTCAATATACAAAGACTTATGCTGCTGGCGATGCAAATATGCCATCATTTAGCCCAGATATTAAAGCAAACTACCCTGCCACGCCTGATGCAGCAGGAACTTCATTGCCTGGAAATATGTCTGCGATGGATGTTAACCTTAAATTTCCTTCAACTTGGAAATCAAGTGTAGCTGTTGATTACAAGTTACCTTGGGGAGTAGTGGGTACAGTAGAGGCTATCTATAATAAAGATATTAATGCTGTAGTTGCAAAAAATGTAAACTTGGTTGATCCGACGGCAATGAATATCGCTGGATATGGAGATACTAGATTTATTTTCCCGAATGCAAACGCAGATAAATACCTATATACAATTGACTCAAAAGGACAACCGGTAAAAGGATCTACGGGACAATTTATTCCAACGTACATGACCAATGCAAAAGGTGGTCATTATTACTCGGTGACTGCTCAATTGCAAAAAAGCTTCGATAAAGGATTCTCTGGAATGATTGCCTACACTTATAGTGGTGCTAAAAATTATGGTGATGGTGCTGGAGATCAGATTCAAAACTTATGGTCTATCCCATTGCAAGCAAATGGTAATTCCAATAATCCAGAGCTGGGCTATACAACCAATATTGTTCCTCATCGTTTAATGGGATCTGTGACTTATACCAACAATTGGATAGGCAAATTGAATACTTCAATGACATTATTCTACAGTGGAAGTTCAATGGGTAGATTCTCTTACTATTATGGTTCTGATTTTAATCGTGATGGTCAAAATAATGACTTAATCTACATCCCGAAAGATGCTTCAGAATTGAAATTTAGTGATATCGCAGCTGGTAACAGTAACTACGGTAAAAAAGCCTACACTGCTCAAGAACAATCTGATATTTTTTGGGGCTTAGTGGATGGTGATAAATACCTTCGCGAGCACAAAGGAAAATACGTTGAACGTAATGGCGCTGTTGCACCATGGAGACACCAGTTTGACTTCCATTTATCACAAGAAGTATTTAGAGGAATTGGTGGCGGAAATAATTCGTTAGAATTCTTCTGGGACGTGATGAATATTGGTAACCTATTTAATTCTTCTTGGGGTACTTATAAGATTAATAACAATATTTTATTGACCCCAACGAATATTGCTAAGGTTGAAGCAAATGGTACTACAGTCCCTACTTTTAACTTAGGCTATGCTAATGGAGATGCGATTAAGGCGCTTAACCGACCAAATGAATCAATTTCTTCAACATATTATATGCAGTTCGGTGTTAAATTTAAATTTAACTAGGAATACTATATAGTAAATTAATCTACGACACCCCAAAAGCTTTTATCAAGCTTTTGGGGTGTTTTTTTTCGATTGCAAAAGGTGCTCGAATTAGGGGGGGATTGCAAATTAAAACTTAAACAAATATTATCAGTCCATTAGAACTAAAAAATTCTTCAATGTTTAGAAATTGCTTATACTATAATTTACAACGGAGGTTTTGATTTATATTATCAAGAGCAACTTTAACAAAGTTTTGTTTTGTCGCAAATAAAGTTCTTTTACGATCACTCTAATTTTCGATCTTTCCGATTATTTGATCAAATGTGTTATAGCAATGTTCAGTTCGCGGATACTTTTAAAGGTCTCATTTCGGAGTGGCGCATATATCCGTTGATAGGTTATTTTAACAGCACCTTCCACTGATGCCTTATCCCTGGGTTTTGCAGGACGTGTGGCCAGGAGCGCTATGTTATTATGATTGGCCCATTGCTCCAGCATATCGGCGAACTTTGGCTCGTAACGATTACTGCGCACGACCCATTGTTTCATGTTGTCCGACTTTACCGATAAGGGTACGCCTTTACCGATAAGGGTACACGTCCAAAATAGTCAAGAGCATTGTTAAGCGCCCGCAATACCTGCGGCAGGGATGCATTAACGAGCGCTTCCACATAACTATAACCACTAAAAGGTAATACGGCGACCAGAACAGGACAGGCTATCAGTTCACCACTGTCGGTATCCACATAATGGAGCATATCACCAGCAAAGTCTACCTGCAGCAGCTTCCCGGGCTCATGTTCAAAACGCATGGTGGCTCCCTGTTTGCGGATATGTTCCTGTAGAAGTTTACAGAATCTGGAATAGCCAAAGCCATCGGGATATTCATTAATATATTCCTGCCATAACAGCTGACGCGTAACACCTACACGACGGAGTTCGGAAAATAGATAGGAAAACTGCGATGCAAGATGTATCCGGCGGGGATCTTTTTCTATCTGTTCCGCTTTGCCCGCATTAAGATAGGCCTTCAGCTCGGCATCGGAAAAAAGGAGCAGTTCCGCAATACTGAATCCGCTGTCGGCGAACCGCTGCAAATAACTTGCGATGGTACGTCTATTGATACCGGTCTCCCTTTCGATGGAACGCTGGGAAAAGCCACGTTCCAAAAACAGCAATATCTGTCTTATCTTCTGCATATTTAAAGGTCTGTTTGCCATATCGTTAGGTCTAATACTAGGCCCAACTTAGCAATCTTTTTTTCTTAAATATCCAGTGGTATAGTTTGCCGCGGAATTATTGGTGCACTTTGTGGTTCTTCCCCACTTTTGGTGGTAATACCATCATATTTGTCTTCAATTAGCGTTCATATTTTAATGAATGCATCAAAACTTGTTTTTTCGGACG
>NZ_VLKR01000028.1 GCF_007830445.1 Sphingobacterium siyangense
ATTCATAGGGACTTCTGAAAATGCAGTGATGATCCAGATCTGAACTTCACTCATTAGCATATTACTGTTAAAATACTTGCAAAAAAAGGCCAAATATGACTGGAACCTGTCCAATCTGGTCGCATTCATCAGAATGAATATCTTCGTGAAAATAAACATCTGGCAATGGATAGATGATCCCTTTCTCAGGCCGCCTATAAAAGGAAAAAAGGGACAGCTAAAGATCTTCGCAGATTGAAAAATAGGGGTCAATATCGAAATGATGAAAAAAGCTATGCTTGTACCATAGAAATCCAATCCTAAAATTTATTTAGGACACATATGATTGCAGGTAAAACAAAATTCTTATGTTTAAATACCAATGCGCTGGAATCAGATTACTCCAATCCCGTTCCCGACTTTTCATTTATTGAGCAAGAGCGCCAAAAAGATATCACACGTTTTGAACAAACAGTTGTCGTCATGCATGCCAGACCCACATCCGATCAGTTCAACAACAATGTAGCTTCGGTCTTCCAATACAGTATAAAACAATTCCCCAATCTCCTTTATTGTACCAATGGCCACGATCATATCTATCAAAAAGAAGATATTTTTAAGGATGGTATCATCTATTACGGTACTCCCAATATCGGTAAACGTCAATTTCTAATTTTTACAATCACTAAGGACCACTATACCCATGAACTTGTTTCTTACTAAATCAAAAATACGATTTTTCGCGCTTGTTACCCTTTTCTTTTCAGTTCACAATATGGCTCAGGCTTCCGAACACCAATATCTCCCAGGAACAAGCTTGGCTGGCAACAAAACGGACACCCTCCAGGAGAATAACATCACAACGGACAGCATCAAAACGGGAAACATGAGCACTAAAGAACTAAAAAAAGCCGCCTTTAGCCTTGTTCCATCAAGTTATATGCTTCAATACGCAGGATCCATAGGACTGCTTTCTGCCGGAACAGGCTGGGATTATGGCCGACACAAGCAGTGGTCGACAGATTTCCTGCTTGGCTATGTACCAAAATACGATACAGACCGGGCTAAACTTACCTTAACGCTGCGTCAATCGTATACCCCTTGGGAAATTAAACTCAGTGAACAGTTTACTTATCATCCCTTGCGTACCGGCGCTTATCTCAATACGACCTTGGGTAAACAATTTTGGTATAAAGAACCTGACAAATACCCGAATAGCTATTATCGGTTTTCGACCAGGCTACGCATCAATATCTTTGTAGGACAGGACTTCAGCTATAAAATCAAATCCAACAGTTCTTATTTTGAAGGCATAAAATTCTATTATGATCTTCATACCAGCGATCTTTACCTCGTTAGCGGCGTACAGAACAAGTATCTTAAATTTGATGATTACATTGGACTCGCCCTAGGTGTCAAGCTACAGATTAGGCGAAAATAATGCGCAAAAAAGGCTAGATCGATATCGATCTAGCCTTTCTGTTAAAATACAATCAACGCACTAACTTATTTAAGGTATCATTTAAACAAAAGCTACGGTCAAAACGTTTTAGAATTTACAGTCTGTACGTTTAATACCCCCTCTTTTAAACCTTTGCATTTCGCCTTTATCTGAATCTTTCCCGATTTTTCGCCTGCCTGAACAATCAAGGTAAGCTGTCCATTGAATAAATGCATCTGCGGTTTGTGAAAAGCTTCTAGATTTGTTGGATCACCGTTAGCCAAGGCTTTAAATGTACCATCGCCAACTACGTCAAATTGGATCAGTTCTGCGGCCCGTGGGCAGAGGTTCCCCGCTTTGTCCACTGCTTTGACACGGATGTAGGCTAATGCACGGCCATCAGCAGAAATGGAATCAAGAACTGCATCCATTTCAATCCTGAAGGGTTTTCCCGCCGTACGGATTATTTTTTCGGCCGCTGGTTTTCCAGATTCATCGTAAGCTACGACTTTGACTTCTCCGGGTTCGTATACCGTATTCATCCACATGAGGCGGTAACGCTCCTGTAAAGAAGCCTTACTCTTGCGCTGTATTCCCTGACTTTTCCCATTGATAAAAAGTTCGGCACTTGGATAATCTGTATACACGAAGACAGGGGTTTCTTGCCCCACACGCTCAGGCCATGTCCAATGTGGAAGTATATGCAGGGTATGCTCATTTCTATTCCATAAACTTCGGTACAGATAATAACGGTCTTTGGGAATGCTTGCCAGATCAATAATACCGAACATGGAACTATGGTTGGGCCAGGCATCGGTATCATAAGGGGAAGGTTCGCCAAGATAATCAAAGCCTGTCCAGACAAATTGCCCCATGGTCCAATGATGATCTTCCGCCAGGGCAAAATCCTCATCCGGAAGGTTGGACCAAGAGCAATATTCCATATCGTAAGAAGACGACTGATGATCGGAATACAACATATCACCTTTTTTTAGCACCGGAAATTTATAAACGCCCCTCGAGCTCACTGTTGATGCCGTTTCCGAACCCAACACTAGATTTTGGGGTAATTTGGCATACGCCTCTTCGTAACGGTGCGCACGATAGTTTAATCCCGGAACATCCAACAGACTAGCAAAACCATTTTCCAGCACACAGCTTACCTGATCCATACCGCAGGTCACTGGTCGGGACGGATCCTCACGATGGCATATATCCTGTAAAAACGAAGCTACTTTATAGCCTTCAGCACTGCATTGTGTGGGCACTTCATTTCCAATGCTCCACATCACGACAGCAGGGTTATTTCTAAAATGATGGATCATGTTGACCATATCCCGTTCGGCCCAATCCGCAAAAAATCGATGATATCCATTTTTACATTTCGCAATATCCCATTCGTCAAAAGGTTCAATCATCAGCATAAAGCCCAATTCGTCACATAGGGCAACCAATTCCGGAGCTGGCATATTATGTGCCGTACGAATGGCATCGCAGCCCATATCTTTGAGTAATTCCAATTGATAACGAAGAGCCGAAACATTGATTGCAGCCCCCAATGGTCCAAGATCGTGATGATTACATACCCCCTGAAACTTTCGGATCTTTCCATTTAACATAAATCCCCGGTCGGCAATAATACGTACCTCCCGAATCCCAAAACGGGTTTCAAAACTGTCTGTCAATTTACCGTCTACAAATACTTGCGTGGAGGCCCGATACAGATTTGGATGTTCGGGGCTCCAGAGAGCAGGGTTTATCACTTCAAGATTTTGCACGAAAGGCTTGCCATAATTTAGTTTTTGTTGGTTTTCCTTCTGCGCAACCACCTGTCCCGCCGCATCCAAAATCGCAGTTACCATTCGTACCAACTTGCCATCAGCATTCTTCAAACTGGTTTCAAGCTTAACTGAGGCTAGACTGTCCGACACAAAAGGCGTCGTGATATACGTCCCCCAAACAGGTACATGGATCTTCTCCGTCACGATTACATGCACATTGCGATAAAGTCCTGCACCGGGATACCAGCGTGATGACTGTGCTTTATTTTCCAACCGCACAGCAACCGTATTATCCATCCCGTCCTGATGTAGAAATTCGGTCACATCACAATGAAAAGCATTGTAACCGTAGGGCCAAAAGCAGGCTTCCTTTCCATTGACATAGACCCGGGCTTCACTCATTGCACCATCAAATTTCAGGACCACGCGTTTATTGACGGGGTCGAATTGTGGAATATCAAAGTTGGTACGATACCAACCCACCCCCACATAAGGCAAACCGCCAGTACGGCCCGTTTTTACTGTTGCCTTTTTCTCTCCATTTTGTGTCACTGCAACATCCTGCAGATCATGTGATCGATCAAAAGGCCCAAAAATAGCCCAATCATGCGGTACAGTGACCTTCTTCCAGGCCCTATCATCTAGTGCTACTGATTCCCCATGAACAACCTCACCCTGAAAAAAACGCCAGTTTTTCTCCAACAAGAAGGATTGGCGTGCAGACTGTCCGTACGAATTGCCCGGAACAAGTAGGAATAAAAGAAACAAAAAGTAAGTCGTACGCAGTAATCTCATCATCAAATCAGGTGTTTATAGTCTACAGTTCAATTTTTTCATTGTCATTCAGCGGTTTAAATATACCTTATTTAAAAGCATTCAATGCTTTTGTTGGGCGCCCATTATTGTCAAATGCACCTAGGGTATAACCATTCCACCCACCATACGCCAAAGGCTCCCAATAGAATATACCCAGTACTTTCTGATCGGGCACACTATTGACCGCGTTGAAAAGATCCTTTAACCATATTTCAGCACTATCTGCTTCATCCCAGCTCATCCCCACCTCGCAGATCATCACTTCCGAATTGTATCGGGCAACCATATCTTTGATGTTACTGATGCAGGCTGCATTGCGCTCTTTCCAGTTTGCTGGAGTCGGGTAAAGTGACATGCCAATCACATCCCATTTCCCACCGTTGTTTTTCAGACCATCGAACATCCAACGAAACAAGTTATTGTCAAATCCATTGTGCAGGTGTACGATCACTTTTGCTGCCGGAAATACTGCTTTTACCGCATCATAGCCGGCATTATTCAATGTGGCATAATTAGCCATACTGACAGAGGCTTTTCCATCTTCCCAAAGCATCCCATTGCCCGTTTCATTACCGACCTGCACCCATTCAGGTGAGATACCGCTATCTTTTAGCAATTGAAGAACCTCCGTTGTATGATCACTAACAGCCTTCTTTAAACCATCAAACGATAAACTCTTCCAAGCTGCAGGCTTTGTCTGCTGTCCCGGATCCGCCCAGGTGTCACTGTAATGAAAATCCACCATAATACGCATGCCCAGATGATGCGCACGACGAGCTTTGACCAGTACATCATTCTTGTTGCACCAGCCTTGCTGAGGATCTACCCAAACACGCAATCGTACCGCATCCATGCCCAGTCCACGCAAGATTTTCAGCCCATCCACTGCGCTGCCTCCTGCATTAAAAAATTGCACACCTGAGGCTTCCATTTCAGTAATCCAGCTCACGTCCGCACCTTTTGCCAAATGTGTTTTAGGTACATCCACCTGAAGATTATCTTTGTCGTTGCAGCCAGATAAGCCCAAACACAAGCTTATCAGGGCCAACATTATTTTTATTTTTTTCATCCGATTATTTCATTTAAGACCCCGTCCCTATCTATATTATTCCACATGATATTTAAATTGTTTTGGATCGCTTAGATCAAGAATCAAGGTATGTGTACCGATCTTATTATAAGCGAAGCCAGTTCCATCGGCCGTATACAAGGCACAGTTTCCATCGCCCTCTGCTGCGCCAAAAAACCAAGTCCAGCTGCCATTGATCAATACCTTAATTCCCCATTGTTCAGCTACCGTTGTCGTGATGGTTGCTTTCCAAACCTTCGCCGTCTGGTCATATACCATTGGTGTTGCTGTTGCACTCCAACCATTAAAATCGCCCGTTACCGTCATGGATTCTACGGAAGTTTCTTTCCAGGCCAATTTATTGACATCGGCTGTCAAGTATAAGTATCCACCTTTACTCGTCCAGCAATTCCAGCGATCAGCTCCGCTATACAAGATATATTGGCTACCATCCAGGGGATAAGAACCATAGATGAGCGGTGCACTCGCACTTTCCGCATTGGTTAAATAGAAGTTGTACCATTGGTCGAGACGCACAAAACCATCGTAAAAACCATCTTCCTTTCTCGAACACAGTTTCCATGGAAATTGCGTAAACTCTTTATTTGATAGATAGAGATAGGCAGCATCCTCAACGGGCTGGTAAGCGGTGACAGTCAGGGCGATCACATTGCTGTAGAGCCAATCTGTATTGGTTCCCAATCGTGAAGCAATACGGACATAAAACACATTCTTTTCATCAGGCAAAAATCCCATTCCCGTGACAAGGTTATTCAATTGTTCATGCGTATAGCTGAGCGAGCTTGCAACCTGTTCGATACTTTTGGAGACAGCAGAAAAAGATGGATCAGCAGCAATTTCTATTTTATTTTTTAAAGCCGACTGCGCCATTGGTTCATCGCTGGCCAAAATCGCCTCATCCCAGACAAGCTGCAGGGCCACGGCCTTGCGATCAGTAGATTTTAAGACCAGTTCTGTTGTACTGCTATACAATACTGCAGGTTTTATCCCACTGACAGCCGGTGTTCCACCCTCCTTTTTACAGGCAACGAAAAGCAACACCAGGATATAGAGTGTCAATTGTTTCATATGTATCATTATCTTTAAAAGTCCATATGGGAATACCTGGATACTCTTCGCAGCATATGTGCTTTCAAATAGCCGTATATCTCCATAGATTTAGTTATTAATGCCAGCCACCGCTAGTAGCCAGGATTTTGGATCAAATTCGGGTTAGCGCTCATATCAGTGGTTGGAATCGGATACAGATTGAATTTCGCATCCACAGAGCGGCCGTTCATGTCACCGCCTTTCCATTGCCAGAGGTAATCGCTGCCGGTAAATTTCCCAAATCGAATCAGGTCTGTGCGACGCGTACACTCCCAAAACAGTTCACGCCCGCGTTCTGCGAGGATAAAATCCAGTGTTAGCTGCGCCTGGTCAATGGCTCCGGCCGAACTACCATACCCCCGCTGACGGATACTGTTTACCAACCTGATCGCTTCCTGTACACTTCCTCCGCCACCGCGCAGTACGGCCTCTGCATACATTAGATACACGTCGGCCAAGCGGATCATCGGGAAATCAGTACTTACCAAACCTTCATCTGTGGTATAGGTGCCATCATCTTTCAAATTTGTAAACTTAACAAGCCCATAGCCCTGGCTCGAGGCAGCGGGATCTTCGACATCCAGGGACTGGCCATTTTTCCAAAAATCACCTCTTTTGTCTTCCACCTGAAAGAGTGCCACAAATTCGCGAAGTGTACGAAAACTATTCCAGCCGGAAAGCACACCGTAATCCGATGATTTCATGCTCCCAACAATAGGGCCGTTGACAAGATAGGTTGTCGCTCCCCAAGTCGTTGTATACGCTACATCGGCCTCTATCGGGAAAATAATTTCATTGGTCCGCTTATCATTATCAGCATTAAATACCTGCTTATAATTCGCATTTAAGGAATATCCGGCATCAATCACTTTTTTCGCATAGTTCAGGCATTCGGCATTACGTGCTGTGCCCGTATAGACCTGCGCATTCAGATAATTCTTGGCCAATAGGGACCAGGCGGCAGCACGGCTTACCCGGCCATACTCATTTTGACGTGCTTCCGGTAAGATCGTTTCGACCTCTGTCAATTCTTTTTCAATAAATGCAAAGAGATCAGCCCGTGTCATCCGTGGTGGAAAAAATGCAGCTACCGGATCCTTTTCAGTCACAAAAGGAACGTTCCCATAAAGGTCCATGGCATGACTATAGGCCAATGCACGCAGAAAACGCGCTTCGG
Organism: Sphingobacterium siyangense; assembly: GCF_007830445.1. Classification (GTDB taxonomy): domain Bacteria; phylum Bacteroidota; class Bacteroidia; order Sphingobacteriales; family Sphingobacteriaceae; genus Sphingobacterium; species Sphingobacterium siyangense. The sequence continues at coordinate 7,374 of NZ_VLKR01000028.1, forward strand.
CTGCGAACTCCAAAATTTGTGCCTGCTCGGCCGAATTAAAAGTCGCCAGCTTCTCTGTTGTTGCATTCCGTAGAAATTCATTACAGATGGCTACCGTATAATAGATCCGATAATACATGGCATTGACCCAGGTATCGGAAGCTCCCCAGGTCATATACTGGATATCGGTCATATTGTCGCCTCCTGCCCATGTATAGATCACCTCATCAGTCGGTACCTCCTGCAAGTTAAAGTACACCCGAAGGTACCCCCAAGAAGCCGTGCTGCCCGCCATATCCGGATCGGCATCACCACGTCCATTGCCCGCAACGGCAAATGAGGCATACAATTTAGCAAGCACAGCCCGGTAACCATCCACAGAGGTGTATACCGACTCCGAAGTAGTTTCTACAGTGGGATACTGGTTTAAGTCCTTTGTACAGGATTGCAGCAATGCGATTAAACACAACAATCCAAAACAATATCTTTTTATATTTTTCATCGCTATATAAGTTTTCTTTTTTGAGGTAGCCATTAAAAATCCATATTGAGACTCAAGGAGAAAGTTCTTGAGCGTGGGTAGAACGAACTGTCGAAGCCACTCGGAACCTCAGAGTCCATACCGCTATATTTGCTCACAATAAAAATATTCTGAGCTACCGCACCCACACGTAGATTGGAGATCTTACCCACCTGACCAAAATTATAGTTCACCGACACGTTTTCCATCCGAAGGAAGGAAGCATTTTCGACGTAAAAATCCGAATAATACTGTCTGGTCTGAAACTGGGTATTTAAGTAATCCCGGTGTAAGTTGTTGATCGATGCATCCACATATTGAACTGTTTCCCAAGCACTAAGATTCATTTTGGTATTATTGAATACGTAGTTACCCAAATTTGCGCGTAGTGTCGTTGCTGCTGTCCATTTTTTGTAAGTTAACTGCGTATTGAAACCAAAGAGCCATTTTGCCGCGGGCGATTGATAGCGATACAAGTCTTTTTCGTTGATCGCTCCATCACCATTCAGATCCGCATATACACCTTCGAGCGGCTTGCCAGCCTCATTGTACAACTGTTTGTAGACATAAAACATGTAAGGCTGATACCCCGTTGTCAGAATCTGTATACCACGGCCACTGACATTCGGTCCCACATAAGTTCCTATGGCATTCGCATCCTGCACCAAAGCTATATTGGTTACTTTTGTATGCTGATTAGTCGCATTGAAATTGACTTCCCAGCGCAAATTATCCTTTTGTATGGGCACGGTATTCAGTTGAAATTCGAAGCCACTACTTTCAACATTACCTACGTTGATAGTCGCGTTCTGATCAAAATTGGTTCCTGCGGCTACAGGCACATTGGCCAATAGATCATGTGTTTTTCTTGTGTAATAGTCAATTGCACCAGACAGCCTGTTTTTCCAGAAAGCGAAATCCAGGCCGTAGTTAAATGCTTTGGTCGTTTCCCAGCGTAAGTCCCGATTGTAAACCGATGGTCTATACACCAAATGGTACTGATCGCCGAAACGATACTGTGCATAGGCTGTTCCCAAATTGTATACCGGCAAATATTCGTAATTTCCGATTCCTTCCTGCTGCCCTGTAACACCGTAACTCGCCCGGAGCTTTAGATCGTCCATGAAAGAGATTCCTTTCATGAAAGACTCCTGCGAAAGACGCCAGGCCAAGGCGACTGACGGAAATGTTCCCCAGCGGTTTTCGGGACTGAATCGGGAAGTTCCATCCTTACGGACCGTAGCGGTCAATAAATAACGGCTATCGTAATTGTAGTTGATCCGTCCGTACCAAGAAATCAGGGTATGTCTTTCGTCAGATGCAATAGCAGTCGAGCGTATATCACCAGCTTCGTTATAGTATACGATAGGTGGCCGTCGGGCACTCCAATATTGATAATCGTGGCCTGCTGTCACGTCAATTGTACTTTTAATTTCCGGGAAGAACTTATTATAGTTTAGATAGCCTGTAAACAATTTATTTTTAAGCGTCTGTTCATAACGGTCAAAAGCGCCTCCGATCGTAAAATTATTGGCCGCACTTGCCGGAATAAGATTCGATCCATTCCCTTTGGCATAGTCATATCCGAGTGTTACGTGCGCTTTCAATTCAGGCAGCAGATGGAATTTATAATCGAGGTCAAGGTTACCCACGGCTCTATTGACTGTACTACGGTGTTTTTCCTGCTTGAGCAATCCCAGTGGATTGAGGTTTGCACCTGTTGCCGGAAGACCCGCATTATCCAAACTCTCGTAATAGCCGCCATAAGCATCTGCCCCAGAATAAATCGGTTGCGTAGGATTAAACGCTACAGCAGACCATATCGCATCGGTATTGGCAAATGCGTTGTTGTTATGGGCACCTTTAACATTTAAATTTACGGTCAGGTGTTTATTAAAAAAAGTGGGATTTAATACCAAAGCGCCCGTCACGCGCTCCGTTTTGTCGGTACGCAAAGTCCCTTGCTGATTATAATAGCCCACCGATGTACGAAAAGGCAAGGTTTTACCGATCTTTCCCTGTAGACTTAAGTTATTATCCGTCCCCATGGCATCCTGAAAAACCTCAGACAGCCAATCTGTTGAGGCATTGCACAATAATGCCTTTTGGGCAGTGCTCCCTTTGGTATTGATGAGCGAGGCAAATTCATCGCGCGACATCATATCAGCCACTCCCATAGCCTGCTGCATGGACACGATTGAAGAGAAAGAAAGCCGTAAAGCATCTCCTTTACCCTTCTTTGTTGTTATCAATAATACCCCGTTTGATGCTCGGGATCCATATATTGCTGTCGATGACGCATCTTTGAGCACCGTCATGCTTTCGATATCATTCGGGTTGATCAGACTTAGAAAATTGCCACTATTGCCACTAATACCACCAGTCTCTAGCGGTACCCCATCCAATACGATCAATGGATCGTTGCTGGCACTCAAGGAGGCTCCCCCACGGATACGTATCGTACTCCCGGAAGAAGGAGAACCGCTGTTGGACATCACCTGCACACCAGCTGTTTTTCCATTGATCAGCTGTTCGGGAGAGCCGACAAGTCCACTGTTAAAATCCTTGCTTCCGACCGTGTTTACGGCACCGGTTAGATCCTTTTTTGTTGTGCTACCGTAACCTACGATGACGAGCTCTTCCAGCACATTTCCCGCAGGCACCATACTGACATCCACGGATGTTCCCCCTACCACCGTCAAGGTTTGGCTACTGTAGCCTACAACAGAAAATAGAAGTTGGGATTTACCCTTGGGCAATGAGATACGGTACGAGCCATCACTCGCTGTTGAAGTGCCCACCGTAGTTCCGGCCACCAATACAGTAACACCTGCCATCACCTGCCCTTGCTCGTTGCGGACCACCCCACGGACATCCTGTTGTTGCATCGACCCGATCCACTTGCTTTCCCCTTTCGTTGCAGCATAAAGCTGCGTTTCCCCAAGACAGGATAGCAAGGACAAGCCCAATAAACTTGTTTTAAATGCAAAACCCTTCATTGTTTAAAATTTAGATGTGTTTATAATTGTTTTCTTTCCCTTTATTATATTTTTTGTACTCCTTATCGCTTTATTTAAGCATTCCCCTAAAAAACGCCGCCGTTTTTTCAGGTCGTCGTCCTGCTCCAAACCTTGATCCTTACAGCCTGACGGATTATTATCCATGACCTAATGATCCGTGGAATTATGCAGCTGTATCGCTATTCGAGCCATATCGCAGCTATGGATAGTACCACCCCTTCCATCTTTTCGCCTGAAACGATTAGTTTTTCGATCTCCCTTTTGTCAAATTGAGCCTGAACTGTAGGTTTAAAAAACCGTTCAAGAAATACAGGATAAGGAGCAGGTAGCAAAGCCGTAGGCACAAGCTTTAAGTCGGCTAGATCCATACGGACCAAAGATTCGCCCGATGTCCCAATAGCTATGTTTTCCACATAGGTATACCCTTTTTTTGTAACAAACCCAGCATTCAGTAGCGGATTCCCGCCCTCATGTTTCAAGAGTATACAGAGTTTTGTGGCAGCAGCGATACCCGCAGGCCGTTCAGCAATTGTCGATTTGATATCTTTTACCCAAAAATACTGTACCCCAGAATCCTTAGCATGAAAAGTATAGGTCCAAAAAGGAACTTTACTGAGATCATGATGCTCCCGTTGCGCAGTCATGTAAGCCGTTTCTGGAATAGCGAAAGTTTCCAAAGAAGAGACTTTGGACAAGGACTCAAAAAGCCCTATAGGCGCCCGCTGCTCATTTAAACCCACCGTCCAATAACTATTGACACGATAATTCCAATCCAGCGGTGCTCCAGTCTGATTATCAGGATAGGTAATTTTTTCACCATCCACAAACACAAGAGCTGTATATTTCAATTCATTGCCCACGAATAAGGATGCCGGGACATCCGCTTCATAGGTACAGTTATCTTTGGAGATCAACTTGATGTAGGGATTATGATCTTTCCAAAACGAAACCTGATCCGTTTGTAGAATAATGGAATCGGGCTGTTTTTCAAAAACATAACGGAACTGCAATTTGGTAGAGCGCCCTTTTTCCAATACTTTGGGCTGCTGGTGTATCAATAGAGGTAGCTTCAGCGCTTCAGTTTTTGGCGCGTAATATTCGCCCAAATAGCCATTTTTCCAGGGCGAGGAAGCTAGCCAGCTATTTTTCAGCTGGATATTCTTACGCTTTAACAGATATACTCCAGGCTTAACGCTAAAACTTGTTTTAGCAACTGAAATAGCTTCATCGGTGTCATTTTTTCCTACCAGTGACCGGACGGTAAACAGGTCGCCTAGATCAGGAATCCGAATATCGATCATCTGTGACCGATACAGGATATGTACCACCTCCCGATCGAGCGATGGCTTAGCAAAAGGATCAGCGATTTTTTCTGCATCCGGCATAACCTCCAAACGCCATAGACCATCTTCCAGTCGATCTAAAAAATAAGCACCAGATCCACGGTATTCCACCACAGGTGATGAACCATGACCGGCAATATGTTGCAATTTCGTTGGATTTAAAGGCCTTACTGTCGTATTATTGGTGTAAAAATACTTATCCTGCGCATTCATCACGGAGAGATCCTGCTCATAACTGACGCTAAAATCGCCAAATAGGGTGTCTTGAGGATACTGTTCAAACTTTTTATTTCTTGGTATCGTATAAGCTACCTCCGCAGCGATCATGGTACTCAGTGCTTTTGCCGGGGTATAAGCCAAATTGAGATAATGTGTCTGATATTCGGTATTGTAGGCTGCAATATCCATCGGATCGTAAGCAAACTGAGTGATCCACTGAAATCCCGCCGAACGAAATGTGCGGCTCATTGCGGGATGCATGTAGCTGTAGAGATTATCAGCAGGATCATATTCGTAAACCGCCTTCGCTTTGTTGGCGAAGCCTGTCAAGTTTGAAAAAGGAATGTCGTACTGATCAATGTAAGGAAGAAAATTCCCCTGACGTTCCCGTCCAGCAACCAGTCCCACGGGATACCATTGATAAGTTGTGCCCTGAATATCAGCATCAAAATAAGCCTTAACATGTTCCATATTATGACTTACATTGTAGAAAATCGGTTTTTTATTCCCGCTTTTCTTCATGGCCTTCACCATTCGACCGATATAGTCCGATGTTGTCTGAATGGCACCTGTATGGCAAGGTTCATTATTTATTTCAAAGCCTATGATGTAAGGGTCCGTCTGATAAGCATTTCCGGTATACGGGTTGACATGATGAAGTAACTGGGTAATGTATTTTTCTTGAGCAGCTATCGCCTGTGGATTAGCATGAACCGCACACTTATCATAATGATACGTAAATGCATCTGTATTTATATTTCTTTCAGGATAACCATTACCAAAATTGGTCATTCCCGTAATCAGGATCCTAATTCCCCTTTCCTGAAGTTTAAAAAGTAGATAATCCAATAGATCAAGGTGTTCATTGCTGATCAGGTTACCATTTTTATCGGAGATTTCTACATCCCAAATATGGATACGATAAGCATTATATCCCAAACGGGCGAAGTGGTAAACGTCCCGATCAATAGCCCGCTTTCGATCGATGCCTTTATCGTGTAAAGCCCGAAAGGCATGGGCAAAAGGAACGGTATAATTGACGCCATAAAATGAAGCTTCAGCTTTGGAGTCGGACCAGCGCATGACACCTTCACGGTCGACAAAAACGGTAGGGACCTTTTTAATAGCCTTCGATTGAGCGTAAGAATTGACATAGCCCAAAAGAGCAAAGCAGCATAAAATAATTACACGCATGGATTGTATCGATTTATAATTTTTTGGTTATTACTCTTACAAACCTATCAAACGTGATTATTTTTTAAAGCCACATATCGGACAAAGAACAACACAAATTGGACATTCCCAACCACCCAAAACAACAAACAATACTAACAATCAACCAATTACAAATAACCTTCCATATACACCTTTGGTGACATCCCAAATTCCGATTGAAAACATTTTGAGAAATAAGAAGCATTGGAGAATCCGACCATATACATCACCTCGGAAACGGTAAACTTTTTTTGCTGTAATAACAGCGCTGCTTTCTTGATACGAATGCTGCGTATATACTCCACCGGTGTATAGCCTGTTAGTTGCTTAATTTTACGATGGAGTTGTCTGGCGGCGACATCCGTCAGCTCACTGAGCCGCTGCACCGAAAATTCGGAATCGTCTAAATTTTCTTCGATCAGCTGTGTCACATTGGTCAGAAATTTTTCATCCGGTGAATGTACAGCTATTGCTTCTGTGGGTTTACTGATTTCGTCGATACGCAATTGAGCGACAATCTTATCTTTCCTATCCAAGAGCTGCAATAGCTGTATCTGGAGCAAGTCCAGATCAAAAGGTTTCGCCATATAAGCATCTATGCCGACGGCAACCCACTCGCGTCTGATCAGCTCATCGTTTTGTGCTGTCAGCAAAATAATCGGAATGGTTGCCGTCACGATATTTTGTCGTAGTTTTTTCACCATTTCAATCCCCCCCATATTGGGCATCATGGCATCCGTGAGAATAATGTCGGGCACAAAACTATGTCCGTCGATCAAGCGTAAGCCCTCGCTACCATCACTCACAATGCGGCAATCGTAATGTGGCTGCATGGCATTTCGTAAAAAATCAGCGAGTTCGGCATTATCTTCGACGATCAGTAGTTTTCGTTTAGCCCCTACCGGTATGCTATCGGTCGCATCCTCATCGTTTACATGGTCATGTTTCCAACTAAGCGTTACGGCTGTGCCATTTTGATCGCTCGCTATATCAACGGTCCAGCCCAACTGTTCACAATAACTTTTGACAAGGTACAGACCAACGCCCGTGCCCTGTACAGCACTCACTTCTTTCAGGGAAGAACGATAGAATTTGCTAAATACATAAGGTAGGTCTTCAGGTGCTATACCAATTCCCGTATCCCGAACGACAAGCTTGACATCTGGACCAATTCCTTTCAGCCGCAGTTCCACGCCACCCTCCGGACGATTATACTTACAAGCATTAGCGATGAGGTTGTTGAGAATCGATCCCAGTTTGGCTACATCGGTCTGTATAAAAAAGCTCTCTACATCGGTAACAAAGCCAATATGGACGGTACTGTACTCAGGTATCTGCTGCCAGTCAGCTATAATTTGTCTGCTATAGGCGACCAGATCCACCTGAGAGGTAAGCAAGCCCTGCAAGGGCGTCTGCTGCTGCTCGACCTGATCAAAAGTCATCAATTCCTGAATGAGATGGCTTATTTTTAAGGCATTTCGATGAACACCGTCCAACTGCTTCTTTTTGTCACTGTTTTTTGTCTGCCGCATCATTTGGCTGACAGGAGCCAAAATCAGACTTAGCGGGGTTTTCAGCTCATGCGACACAGCTGTCAGGAAGTCCATTTTCATCTTTGTGAGCTCAAGTACCTTCCTTCGTTCGCGCCTTTCCCATTTTAGCGTACTGCGAACCCTGAAAAAATTGACAACCCAAAATAGCAGGAAAATAACAATGAGGGCGTAAACAGTTTTGGCCCAATAGCTTGCATACCATGGATAACGGATCTGAATATGGTAGGTATAAATCTCCGACACAACATGACCGGCGACATCCACTTTAGCCAACTGAAGGTCGTAGTTACCCGAACTTAAGTTGGACAGAAGCACTTTGTTATCACCCCGTTCCATCGGAATCCAGGTTTCATTTTTTCCTTTAAAAGCATAAGCTAGGCGATAGCCCAAATGATTCCCATAATCCAAATCGGAAAATTCAAGCCGGAGGTTATTCTGATCATGCGCCAAAGTGATCTCGTTTTTATACCGTAAGCCATAGTCGTAATTACCGAAACGTTCATTATTGACATACATTGCGGTGAGCACAATCTTTTTGGAACCATCCAGATCCGCTAGCTCATTTTGCGCGGGCAACAGGACCACCTCATCAATTCCGCCCAGCACCACTTGTTCCCGCTCGGCATCGTAGTACATTGAGGATATTCTTTGTCCGTATCTTAACAATTCAGTTTTTAAACTCTGCTTATTAACCTGCCACACGCCAGTACTCGTTGCCAGCCAGATGCTTTCTTTGACCTCAGCCATGGCAGTTACTTCTCCTTTACCAACAGGATCAAAACGAACCAATGTATTTTTCCCATCCGGAGCAATACGCCTCAATTCGCCATGTTCCCCTACCCACACCGTTTGCTGCCCATCCTTCAGCATAAAGGTCGCCTGATCCAATGCATGCCCTGCGCTGTCTTTAATCTCCGTTATTTTCCCTGTGGCCACATCAATGCTACTGATCCCCTTATTATAGAACAGCGCTAAGATCTTCCCCCTTCCATTGTCAACGATCTGATTGGCAAAATCTTCCAGAAGACCGTCAGCTTTACTGAAATTACGGCTTGCTATGACCGGGCCCGTCGCCTCCAATAAACGGCTTCGGTTGACGACAAATATTCCCCCCATATAGGAGGCCACCCAGAGATTATCTTGTCCATCTTGCAAGATGTCGTACGACCATTTCGCATTTCGTCTTCCACTGGCATCGACAAGTGTAAAGGTTTTAAACTGTTTCGTATGTGCATCAAACACATTGACGCCACCGTCGGAAGCTATCCACACCAATCCCGTATGATCCTCAAATATATCCCGGATACGGTTGTGTGCCAGACGATAGGTCTTGGCATCCATACGGTACCAGCTGCTTTCCGTATTTTTGTCGTCCAGCCCACGTACACGAATCAAACCATTATCGCCTCCCAACCAATACCAGCCATTGCGATCCTTGTTAATTTTATAAAAACGGTTGCCATCGCTGCTCGCTGTCAATTGATAGATCGGCAGTATTTTTTCCACCTTGCGGTTGGACCATAAGGAAAATCCCAGATCGGTACCCAGCCAGATATTTTCCGACCGATCCTTAAAGATACTCCACACGATGTTATTGGCCAGCGAGTTTCTATTGCGGGAATCATGTTTGATCCGTTTGACCAACTGCTGATCCAGCTGATACGTAAAAAGACCATCATCCGTACCGACAAGCAAGGTGTTGGAATCTTTGGAAGCCATCGCTTTGATGGGATGATTTTGTAGTACCGGAGTTTTCTGAAGCGTATGGTTCTTCGTATTATAGCGATACAGGCCATATTCTGTTCCAACATAGGTACTTGCTGATTCCGGAATAGAGAATATAGAATTCACAAATTGATTACTCCCCGGCCTATAATCTGGGAGCGGTAGAGGCACAATATCTTTTTTTGATGGATTTAATTCAAAAAGTCCATTATACGTACCGATTAAGATTCTATCGCCCACCTTTTCCAGTGCATACACGGCGGTTTTTGATTTGTTCTTTGGAAATGAATTCTGATAATCGATAAGTTTACGTGTCTTGGTATTATAGCAATACAAACCACTTATTGAACCGATCCACAAGGTATCTCCAACAAGGAGCAAAGACCTGACATCTCCAGGTCCCCCTGCCGGAAAAGATTCAAATCGGTCGAACTGATAGTTATAGAGCAGCACCCCCTGCCCTGTCCCCAATGCGAAATGTTTATTATCGATCAGTGCAATGCAGTAAACGAAAGTCTGAAAAGGAGATTTGGTCCCCGTGAGCGGCTGCAGCGCATAGCCATCATAATTAAATAAGCCATTGTTACTTCCGAGCCAAAGCATCCCCAAGCTATCCTGTGCAAAAGAGTGGACTGTATTTGCATTCGTTCCCAAGGAAATATTGCGAAAAGAGGGATAATCCAGCGATTGCCCGAAAACAGCCGTACCCACGAAGGAACAGACAAGTAACCAATAGAAATAAAGAGATTGCATTTTTTATAAGCGCTATACCACAAACTTAATTATTTCAAATGGAATACCACTTATTCAATCAATCGCCCCAAGCGGAAATAGCATCCTGTAACAGGAGTTGAATAACCGCGCGATGGAAGCAATCGAATTTGGTCGCGCCTCTCCTATCGTCGTCAGCAAATTAATACATGAATTAATATCCCAGTTTTGCCAAACGTGCATACATCTCCACAAAAGCGCATTGATCTAACAGCCACCTGGATTTTTGCTTTTTCTCCAAAGTCCAGTCGACATCAAACAGTCCGTCCTGATCCCTCATCTTATACCATGCACGGTCTAGGTTTTTCGCAAAAATATCAATATAGGTTCTATTTCCGTCCTGTTCAAATAAACTGATATATCCCCTCATCATTACAGCATGGAACCATAAGTTACTATTCTTTAACATTGGAAAAGTATCTTGGTCCGTGGTCTGAAAAAAATACGCTAAACAAGCTTTTGCCAGCTCTTGGGCATCAATCAGATATTTTTTTTCCTTGGTAAGCTTGTAAAGCAACGCTGCTGCTTGCAACATCTGTCCGGAATTATAGGAATACTTGGCCTTACCAATATTTCCATTGAGCTGAATATTATCCCAATAGAGTTTATCCGTTGGGTCTTGCAGACCTGCCTTTGTCCACGCATAGAGTTGTCGCGCTTCATTCAGATAGTCTCCCTCTTTAGTAGCTTCAAACAGCTTTAGTGCAAATACTGCCGCAGGAGCATTGGAACAGGTATTTTTAGATTCTTTTTTCTGTTCACACCAATAGATCCCACCACCGAGCTTGTCATCCGCACCACTTTTTACAAAAGCCCAGATCTCTTTCGCATGCTTAAGATAATCGACCTTTTTTGTCTGCAGATAACTATCGGCAAAGTCAATACCCAACCAGACGTTATCATCATAAAACCGGTCTGATGGCGGAGCAGAATTGATATAGGAAGCATAACCAACGGGCTCTCTGGAATGATCCCTATATTCCATTAATCCTGGCAGCACGCGTTGGTCCAGGATCTTTTGGTAAAGCGCTTTGTTCTTTGGTAGTTCCATCAATGTGTTTACAGCGGAAAAGCTTCCGGAGAATGGCCATAGGTAAGCATATTTCTTTTGCACGGTCGCCTGTTCGGGATTATCAAGATAGTCCGCTTTAAAGGTTTCGTCGAAGGGATATTTCTCAGTCAACAGTTGATTTTTGGTATTTCCATACTTAGCGTAAATAATAGCTAACGTTCTTTGGGCACGTTCGGCAGACTGTCCTTTATTGAATTGCCCATAGCCTGTTAAATAGCATAAACCCGACAGCAGCACAGTTGTCGTTATCTTATAGATTTGTCTCATCAGCATATGTATTTTAAGAAGCCTTCGAAACCTTTTGGGTCACGAAGGCTTCTTTGTGTTCATTCCATTATTTTAATTTATTTTCATAGCTTGCTAATCCTTCAAAAAGCATCGCAGCACTTGCATAGGCAGTAATTTCACTATTGCCAATAGGTGGTTGCGCCCAGGACGGACCAAAGAACAGCGTCGGTAGACTTGTTCCCTTGGTCCAGGCAATTTTACCATTATTGACCAAAAATTTCTCAAACTTACTGCGGTAGGCTGCATCAATTCCTTCCTGACTTAAATAGTCTACAAAATATCGTATAAATATCCCTTTAAACAATGCGCCGTCGCCGCTTCCCTCGTCGCGCAAAATATTATTCCCGCCATCGATACAACGTGTGATTGTGTAATAACTAATTTTTTGCGCATCAACCAGATAAAGCTGATCTTTAGTAATCTTAAAAAGCTCCACTGCGGTACCAAGGAACGTCCCCTGATTATAAGTCAGTGTTGTCATATCCACATTACCTGTCTGACCATTAATATTGTCATAAACAGCGCCCGTTGACGGATTGTACAGTGTTGCTTTTTGCCATTCGTAGATCTTCTTGGCCCAGGTCAGGTAGTTTTCATCTTTTGTCAAACGATATAGTCTAGCTGCCAGAATACTAGCTGGCCCATTCGAGCAAGCATTTTTGCTATAGCGCATATCTTTCTTCCAAGCCAATCCACCGCCTGCATATTGCTCATCCCATGCGCCAGCAATATCTGTCCATAAAAGCAATACCGTGTCGAGGTATTTTTGATCCTTGGTAATTTCATATAAGCGCAATATGGTCAGTGCATTCCATTCCATGTCATCATAGAATACGTTATAATAAGTATTGCCATTTTTGATCTTCACACCTTCAAACCATTTGCTGAAATAGGCACTATATCTGCTGTCCTTCGTTCGTAGATAGGCATCGATAACAACATCCATCGCATGTGCATTGGGCCAATATTGAAATCCCAGATCGGATTGATTGATCGCATTGTTGAAATACCCGGACTCATTCCAGAATCCGGCAATCATCTTATCGGAAACCTGCGTTGCAATACTTGTCCAGCTTTGCTGTACAGTGTCGTCATAGGGGTAGCTGTCCTCAATCTTGGTGCATCCTAAGAGTAGAAACAATAGGGATGACAGTATAATCATTTTATTCATAGGGTCTCCTCCTTTAATTTGGTACGACAGTATGCGTATAGTCTTTGTCGCCTTGTAAAATCATCGATATTTTTGTTGGATGGCCGTCTACTGCATCCGCAAATTTCCATTTATCGTCCCATTGTGAAAGATTGGGCAATATTCGGACGAAATAATAAGAAGGAGCTGATGAACTATTGGGCGGACTGTCCGTCCCGTTTTGAGTTCCCAGCTGTAAGGTCTCAGCCTTTCCGGCCTTGACGGTTTCCATCTGGAACTTATAACGTTGGTCACGGCCCCAACTTTCCTGTTTAAAATTGATGATACCAGTTGCAGACCAAATTCCCTTACCTTGATAAGGTAGATCCAGCACCACAGCTCCGGACGGAGAAAAATAAACGCCCATGTTTTTGATCTCTGTGTAAGTAACTGCTGCCACATTGAAATCAATTCGAATACGATATACTGCCGTCTTGGCAATGCTGTTACTTCCGGTTTCACCTTCTTTTATTTTGGTTTGATCTTCCGAATAGAAAACACGCCCCTCAGCAGACTTGCGATCCGTAAAGGTGTATTTTTTTCCGGCTTCCAATTTTGTAAAGATCTCATATTCACCATTACCTACCAATTTAAAAGGTAAAGATGCGGCAACATCCGTTCCACCCTCAGTCGCCTCTCCAGTGATAAATAATTCATCGGGGATCTCCGCAAAGCCTTCCAGTGTTTTGATATTCAACACTTTCTTTGCTTTGCTCAATACCCGTTTCATTCCACGGATAGCATATACGGACCAGATCACATCGCCGCTCTCACCAGGGTTAATCCCAGCTTTCGTTGCTACCTGATTCAATATTTTGTGACTAATATTGGCGCCGTTTGAGTTTCCATTATTATCCGACGTGACTGTATAAAGAGGTTTGCTGAAATCGCCATCAAGCTTATCAAAAACAACTTCATATTGCGCTGCCCCACCGTCGGCCACCAATGCCGACTCCCATTCAAAATAGAGCGCGGCGGAACTGGAACTTAATAATTTGACAGCTTTTCCATCTGCAGGGGCATATAGGTTCTCAACAGCCGACACCTCTGCGTCGGCGTATTTCATATCGTCTTTTTTACAGGAAACGATGCTCGCAGCCAATGCGACCATTGCTATAACTTTAAAATACCATTTCATGTCTATATCATTAATTTATGGTTCGAAACGTACATTTTTTTAATGCGCCGTTTGCGCTAGTTTTTTAATTAAATTTAGTTTGAGTAGCCCTGATTGTTAGGCAATAAATTTTTATTTAGATCGATCTGGGTTCGTGGTATCGACCAGAGATAATCTCTACTTTCATCAAACCGGCGGATATCCAGTTTGATATTACTATTGTTACCACCATATTTAGCACCCAATACCTGGCCGTCCAAATAGGTTTTACCAGCTTTCCAGCGCATGATATCATAGTAACGCAATCCCTCAAGAGCAAGCTCACTTCGCCGCTCATTTCGGACAATTGTTTTTAGATCCCCGGTAGTCGGAAAGTCTAACGCTTTTGATGCTTCAAAACCAGCCCGCTGACGAATAGGTCTGATCGTCATATCCCACACTGCTGCATTGAGTTGTCCCAGTGCTTCTTTTGCTTCTGCATACATCAATAAGATATCGGCGTACCGAAACATGATGATGTTCAATCCAGCATCGTATTTTACCGTTGCTGTTACATCGTAGTATTTCTTTACGTAATACCCTGTGGCGGAAGCGTTGGCACTTGCACCCTGATATTCATCGAGCCGTTCCTTATCTGTTGTACCAGAGCCGGGTTTGATAAGGATCTTACGTGTTGTACCGTCAAAATCAGTCCATTGCCCACCATGAAAAACGATGGTTGCGGCCATACGTGGATCGCGGTTGACATAGGGATTATTGTCGTTATATTGCGGATCCGTAGCAATGGTATTTCCACCCAGTGTCAAATAATTATCGACCAGACTTTGTAATGGTGCATAACCGTTTAAACGTGCTTGAGCAGAGATTGGTGCTGCATCATATAACTTATTCCAGGTTTTTAATAAAGGTACATAGGCATAATCCAGAATAACCTCTGAATTATATTCATTAGCTGCAGTAAACAGCTCCGGATAACTGCGGAATAATGCGTAAGTGCCAAATTCCGTTTGTTTTTTCATCAGATTTTCACAGTACTCCACTACTTTATTCCAGTTGCTTTCATAGAGGTATGCCCGAGCTTGAAAGGCTGAAGCGGCGCCCTTGGTAATCCGGCCGCGGTCGTCTGCCGGTAAACCATCTTTGTTTGGTAGATCGGCCATGCATTGATCCAACTCCTGATGGATAAATGCCATAATAGTCGCTTTTTCTGTCCGTGGTAGAGTCTTGGACTCTTCCAGCGAGATATCTTTCGTAAAAAAAGGCACAGCGCCATAGAAATTAACAAGTCTAAAATAGAGAAATGCACGGATAAAGCGCACCTCGGCGATACGGCGTTTTTTGAGTGCCGCATCCATTCCAGGTACACGCTCCACATTCTCTAGATAGACATGGCAGGTCTTAATACCACCGTAGAGATCGGACCACTCTGCTCCAAAACGGCCCAGTGTCGGATCGGCGGTTCCATTGCGGATTGCACGCTGGTCTGTGTTTGAGCGCCCCTCAAAAATATTATCACTCAGGGCTTCATCATTCCACATACGATCTGCTGAATACAGCTGATTATAGGCCATATTGACCATTTTTTCGGCATTGTCTGCGTAGTCCCAAAAATTTTCATCGGTAAAGCGATCTGTTGGCAGCGTATCCAACTTATTACAGGATGTTAATTGGAGAATTGCCATTAAACTCAAGCCTCCTACAAGTATCTTATATAGTTTCATTACATAAAAGGTTAGAATTGAATATTTAATCCACCGCCATAGTATTTCAACGTCGGATAATTGCGGGCACTATTGGCCGAACCACCCATGTTAGAATCAAATTCGGAGGATTCGGGATCTATCCAGGAGTTTTTGCTCAAGGTCAGCAGGTTTTGGGCATTGATGAAAAAGCGAACACGCTGCAATCCCAATTTCGACACGACTTCTTTTGGCAACGAATAACCTACCTGTATATTTTTCAATCGCGCGTATTTCCCGTTGAAAAGATAGAGATCAGAATCTTTCCCAAAATTGTTGGTCGATGCTGTTGATCCATTTGCAGTCAGTCGTGGCCAGCGTCCATCAATATTAGTCGGTGTCCAGTAATCGAGTTGATGCTGATAAATGGTGTATGAATAATTCTGATGAAATGGTTCGATCAACTCTCCCCGGATCATCATATCGCGTTTGCCTACCCCCTGCCAGAACATACTAAAATCAAAATCTTTATAATTCAGGTTATAGGTAAGCCCAAATGTAAAGCGGGGGAAACCATTGCCTAATACAAAGCGGTCCCGTGCATCGATAATTCCATCGTTATTCCGATCGACATACTTTACATCGCCGGGACGCAGATCTGCTGCAGTAATACCGCTCGGCAAGGCCGAAGTTTCAATATCCGTTATATTTTGAAAGAATCCGGCCATCTTGTACCCATAGTAGGAATTATAAGGTAGCCCAACACGCGTCAATTTAGTAATGTTATCGACTGTTGAAATACGGTCATCACCGGGCATCGCAATAATCTTATTGTGACTATCGCCCATATTCGCATTGATCGTATGGTGGAAATCGCCAGTTGTAGCACGGTAGCTGAGGTTGATTTCCCAGCCCTCATTGTTCATTTCACCTAAATTCTGATTCTTTAGGGAGGTTCCGAATGTGGAAGGTATTTGTGGCGACATCAAGATATCAACTGTACGCTTTTTAAAATAATCGAAACTGGCCGTTAATTTATCATGAAAGAAGGTTGCGTCCAAGCCAACATTGAAATTATAGGTTTTCTCCCAGCGTAGATCCAGACTGGCATAATTAAACCCCGCAGCAGAAACAGGTTTGTTGTTAAATCCATAACTGTTCTGATAAGATTCATAGGTAAAATAATACGCATAGTCGTCTACGGCCTGATTGCCAAGAACACCATAGGTAGATCTGATTTTTAGGCTACCGACATGTTGTTTATACCAATTCATAAATACTTCGTCGGATGCCCGCCATCCAAGAGATCCCGAAGGAAAGAAGCCCCAGCGATTAGCTTTCGAAAATTTAGAGGAGCCATCGTAGCGAAAGCTAAATTCGGCAAAATACTTACTTGCAAAGTCGTATCCGGCACGGCCGAAGATCGAATTGATACTATTTTGCAGTGTTCCATTTGGTGTTACACGGGCACTCACAGGGTCAATAACTGTTCCTGTGGTAGGTGTGCCGAGGACAGGATCAGTAAATTTCATTTTCAGTTCGTTTTGTCGGCGTGTATACGATTCGTTGGAGGCCCCAAATAGACCTGATACATGATGACTGCCAAAAGTCCGGTCATAATCCAGGAGCAGCTGAAAGTTCAGTAACGAAGCTTTTTCGTTAAAATCTTCGGTATTGCGGTCTGAATTGACGTAGACCTGTGCTTGCGTGGCATCCGGATTGGAATATAATGGCACCTGGATTCTACGGATAGAACGGTGATCAGCATAGATGTCAGCTCCGAAGATACCACGCAGTTTTAAACCTTCGAACAGTTTTGCTTCGAGATTCAGGTTGATATTGAAATAGTCGTTATCATTTTTAATATAGCCGCCTTCATTCAGTTCAGCCAGAGGATTTTGATCTGTCAGTGCATTGTTGACAAGATATTTTCCATTATCAGCCTGCATGCGATAGTAGTAATAAGGCGGAAGTCTGGAAGCATTGATAATGGCACTTCCGGCCGTGTTGCTCATGTTGTTGTTGCGGGTATAGGCTAAGATTGAGGTCAATTTAAAACGTCCGATCTCTGTACTGAGGTTGCTCCGCAGATTGTACCGCTTAATGCCAAAGTCCTGTCCAACAAAGTTGCTGGGCTGATTGTAAAAGCCGCCGGAAAATAAATAGGAACTTTTATCTCCACCGCCGGCCACACTGATATTATATTTTTGCTGGAAAGAGTTTTTCATGATTTCCGGCAAGTTCCACCGCTCGATATCCTGATGGGCATACAAGTCTGCAATAGCTTCAGGTGAAAACTGTGGGTCCATTCCTGAGTTGGTCAGTGCAAGATTACGAAGGGTCGCATTTTCATACCCAGCAACAGGTGAAAATAAAATCTTAGGTTCTTGCACGCCCCACTGGGTGCCGACAGTCACCGCAGGCCGCTGATTTTGGCGTCCTCTTTTGGTGGTTACTAAAATAACGCCATTTGCGGACCTCGAACCGTATATGGCCGTAGAACCTGCGTCTTTCAATACCGACACCGTTTCAATGTCATCCGGATTGATCTTATTGAGTGTTCCGCCTTCTGTAATAATTCCGTCGATCACCACCAGCGGCGCATTACTGTTTATGGTAGATATCCCACGAATATTGATATTCATCGAATTATCATTGGGGTCCATGCTTTTCTGTTGGATGGTCAAACTGGGGGAGGCTCCTTGAAGGGCTTGCGTTACATTGCCTACAGGTCGGTTTTCGAAAGTCTTCGCACTGATCTGGTCAACGGCCCCAACAACACGCTGACGTGTCGTGGTACCATAGCCGATTACGATAACTTCTTCGAGCTGACTGTTGCTATTTTTCATGATCACATTGAGCTGCCCCGATCCATCGGTCCGCAGGGAAGACAGTTCTCCGCTCAATGCATCATAACCAACAGAGGAGAATACCAGGGTTGCTTTGGGTGAGAGATTTGTGAGGGTAAACATACCATCACTATTGGTGGTAGTACCTATAGATTCATTTCCTTTGACCCGTACAGAGACATTTGCGAGCGGTTCGCCACGTTCATTGGTCACACGTCCCTTTACAGGGACTTGATTTGGGATCATCGTAAACTCCATCGGTACGGACTTTATGGAAGCTTTTGGCTTATCATAAATGACCACAGTCTTATTATCCAACTGGTAAGACAAGGGCTGATCTTTAAAGATCTGGTCTAATACATCCGACAATTGACGATCCCTAACTTTTATGTCAACAGGCTTCGCGTTTACCATCTGTCGTTCCGTGTACAGAAAATTGTATCCCGTCTGAGATTTGAGTTCCCTAAATATTTTCTTAAGGCTCATGTTGGAGTATTCTAATGTTACCTTTTGTGCAAAGGTGGTAGCGCTAACCTGCATAAAAGTAACCAAGATAATTATGGTTGTCAATCGCATAATAAGCCATAGTTTACGGAATAGCAGATACGCTATCTCCTTTTTTCTGATATAATTTTGATACATTTGTAAGGTTTATTTGCAGTGTATTCGAGTCGTCCAAAACAGAAACATACTGCAGATTGGATAGTTAAAATTTAATTGTCCCAAACGGCAACCGAGCTCCTTCAGGATCTTGGTTGCTTTTTTATACCCCACCATCGTGGCTATTCGTTCTGTCGTTTTTTATTCATCGGTTTGTTTATTTAGGTTATTGTGTCATTAATTATTTTTAGGTTATTACGGAAATACATGTATTTTTTTTCCGTCTATTCTGAAATGAACGGCACCCGTTTTTTCGAGCAGGCTTAAGACCTTTTGAACATCATCAAAACGCGATATTCCGCCACCAAATTTCTCGGTCGTTTTTTTACCCTGATAGATGACCTCCACATTATACCAGCGTGCCACCTTGCGCATGACGCTTTCGATATCATCTCCATCGAACATAAATTCGTTGTTTGTCCAGGCAATAACCGGTGCTGTATCTATTGGGCGGGATTTTAGCACCCCATGAGCTGTAAGGCTCGACTGCTCACCCGGTGCTAATAGCAATTTTTGACTGTGGGAACTGACCTGTACACGACCTTCCAGTAGGGTGGTCTGTACCGCCGATTCGTCGGCATAACTGTTTACATTGAAATGGGTACCGAGCACTTCGACCTGCTGAGCTGCTGCCTGCACAATAAAGGGGTGTTTGGAATCCTTCGCTACTTCAAAATAAGCTTCACCGGTCAGTGTGACAGTTCTGTTTTTTTGATTTGCAAAACGAACCGGATAGCTGAGCGAAGAAGCTGCATTGAGCCATACTTGTGTACCGTCAGGTAGCTTAATCCGATAGGTTTCTCCTTTGGTTGTCGATAAGGTATTTTGCTCGATTTCGCCCTGCGACTTATCGCTGACTTCGTAAATCAATTGGCCATCCGTTGTTTTAGAGATTCTTATACCCGATTCTTCCGCAATCCGACCGTTTTGTGTTTCATGTAGATGAATCTGCTTGCCGTTGGCCAGCGTTAAGGTCGCCGATTGTTTTCCGGGTGATATCACATGTTGTGCAGCTTGCGGAGATACGTTTTTAGTTTCAATGGTAAGAAACCAGCGACCAATAAATAATAGTCCGATAACAGCAGCTGCGCTTGCGCCAATACGTTTCCAAGTCCATAGCGATTTTGTTTTTGGTTTATTGATCTGGAGATGCAATTGGTCCCAGGTATTATCCAGTACGGCCAATAAAGTTGGATCGTCCAACAGATGTTGATCGACGGGATCGTCCAAAACCTCCTGGATGAGTTCTTGAAGTAATATTTTATCCCTGCCTGATTTTACATAGGACAAAAACGCACGGGAATTTTCTTCGCTAAGTTTTCCCTGTATATATCGCCTTAACGTATATCGAAGTGTTTTCTTTTCCACAATTGGTTATCCTCTTTTCAGCTAATACACTTCAGCGGTAAACGTCATCTGCTCTACCTGCAAATTTATTTTACTTTTTTTCTGTGCAATGAAAATTAGATGCGTTAATGCTGTTGGAGAAGTATAAAAGAAATAATGAGCAATGTGGATTTATCCAGGATCCCATGCTTCTCTTTGATATATTTTGTAGCTTTTACGATGTGGTCGTTGATGGTGGATGTCGATATACTCAATAAGTCGCTTACTTCGGCGTAGGTTTTGCCCTCAATTTTACAAAGTTTGTAGATCAATTTGCGTTGTGGCGGCAGCTGGTCAATGGTCTGAGACAACCATTCTTCATATTGCTTTTCATAGAGTTCTTCTTCGACGTGACTGTATAAGGCTGTATTGTGAAGGCTAAGATATGCCTGAACTTGTTTTTCGAGGTTATTTCGCCGGATAAAATTATAGACAGTATATCTGGCGATCTGGAACAGATAAGATCGAAAAGACTGCTCGGGATCAATCAACACCCGTTTATCCCATACTTTAATAAATACTTCCTGTAATAGTTCGACTGCGTCTTCTTCGGACTTGACCATCTTACGGATGTTGAGATAAATGCGCCCGCTATACCTACTGTAGACCTGCCGAAAAGCACGCTGGCAGCCAGAACGCAGGGAGATCAAGACAGACTTCTCTTCAGTATCGTCGTATTTTTGTGCGTACATTGTCACGTTTTACCCTTTCATTACTAGCAAAGATTGCTATTTGTTTATAATATCCGGTTATTGATCTCCAATCTTAACATTTGTTTACAAGCTAATAAGCGTCACAAAAAACAATTACATGATGCAGGAATATTTCATAAGTTGGTCTTTCACGCACTGTGTCTAGTAATTTGTGGATTACTCCCTTAATCTGGTTACGAACAAATATAATAAAACTAAAACGGTTTTGCTTTTTTTAATAAAAATTTAAAACGATTAACAAATTTTGATTTTTCTCAAACATGCATAGCAGGAATTCATCCGGCACATAAAAAGGAGACTACGATTTTACCTCGTGTCTCCTTCATAGCCCAACAGTACCTGTCGAAGCTTTTCTTCAGACCTCCTTCCCACGCTTACTAGGGCAATAGGTGAGATCGGCCCCATCGCCAAAGAAGAAACAGGAGAAAGACGAAGCCCATGATCCAAACCTGCTGGGCAGAGCGCATTTGGCTGCCGCTTTTTTCATGGCTGACCTGCTTTTGTTTTTCCTGTTGCCTTTTTTCAGCCAGCTCCAGTACCTCTTTACTGACTCTTTTGGCCGACTCATGCAATAATAAACCTCCCGACCCGGCAGACAGACCACTATCGGGATAGAAACGAAAGGCGCTGTCCGTCCAAAAGTACCAAAGGCGGGAAAGCGTATCCTGATGGTCAGAATATAACCTTCGGAGCTGCTCGGTATACTGCCGGTGCGCATCCGTTTCTTGTTGTTTCTGATATTTTTTACTTTCGTAGACCTTGCAGGAGCCCAGCAAGAATAAGAGTCCCCCATAAAATATCATCTGGCATAGCCTTGTGTTCATCCTTCCTCCTTTCAGTCCAGCCAATTTGAAAACGCATAAATAGTAGTCAAGGGACGCCGCTTGCACAATACACGATTATCCACATTTCCTTCCACAGTCAGGATCCAATTACCCTCCTTTTTGCGCACAATCCCTACATGATTGATACGCTGGAGACTGGAGCTATAGATCGCAAAGAGATCTGCCTGTCGGATGCTCCCCTGCCCGATCTGTGCAGCCGTATACCGACGGGCCATCGGAAAGAGTGCCGGGCATCAGGCATTGCGCGGCAATGGGCGTCCAGCCCGACCATAACACCAGGATACGAAAGCTGCACACCAGGCGTATCCTTTTCCAAGCCCCACGTAGCGCAGATAGGCTTCTACCCGCGGACCATCATTATTGCCTGTAGCTTCCTGCACGCCAATCTCCCGCACAGCGCTATCGATAATACGTTTACGCAGGTCCGATCCTATGTAGTCATTTATCGCTACAGCGTCACCATGCTCAACTAAAGGATCGGCGCTTCGAAGCTCAATATAGCCGCTTGGTACATCCTGTTCCCTTATAGCAGCAGTGCCAGCACGGCCAAGAAAGAGAACAGCGACAGAAAGAATACCGAAAAATAGATAATGCATTGTTGCCATGATGTCAATTGATTAAAGTGAGCACTAAATTCCTGACGGAAAAAATTTAAAAGGCTGAAAGAGCAAAGAACAGGCAAAAAAAGGGCAACAAATAAGCAGATAAACAGCAACGGATAAGCAAATAAAGGACAAAGAAATACCAAAGAACAAGCAGCGAAACAACAGGGACGGCAGCAAAAGGGCAAGCCAATGTATCCGCAGTCCCAAGCGCATACGCCTGAAATCCAGCTTAAACAAAATTTTTTCAAACGAAGCCCTATAGCAGTTGTTCTTTTTTTAAAAAAGTATATATGGCACATTTAGAAGTAAAACCGAGAAACGGAGCGCCCTGGTGGCTATGGCTGCTGCTTTCGCTTATCGCGCTGGGATTGGTCCTGTATTTTATAAACCGTACTAACAGCGACGCCAGGTTAGATAAACCTATTCCCGACACAAGCATTAACACAACAGCGCCACAAACAGATACGCTTTAGAACTCCGTTGCATATACGAATTGATCACCCAAAAAATTAAAGACATGGCATTAGAAGAAAAAAAATATAATCATCTGATTGAACTCGGTGGAAGCGATTACGAAATCGTCGATGGCGAACCTGATATCCGGGGCTGGAAAGTAAAGAATGAGGCCGGCCAACTGCTCGGCAAGGTAGATGATCTGCTCTTTGATCCTGAAAGCCAGCAGGTCCGTTATATTATTATCGATCTCCATGACGCCGAATTTGTTATTGACGAAGATAAGAAAGTATTGGCCCCCATTGGACTGGCGTCGCTTTACGATGGTACGCAGATTCAGCCCAGCAATGAAGAAGCTTACCCGACTCCAGCTGTCGAACCGATCGATCATAGCGTGATCCTAACAGTAGACGAAATTCCAACGGAAGAACCTGCAACGGATTATCTGTATAATCCCGCCGATGATGGTGAAGTTGTTGTGATATCCGTCAACGAAGATCAGTTAATCCGCCTGCCTGCTTACCAACAGGATCAGCTCGATCCCGAAACAGAACTAAGTATCCGTCATGTATTTGAAGGCACCGGCGATGTGGGTTTTATCGTGAGCGAGAACAGCTATCATCCGACTGCATTCTATGATCATTATCACTTTAGCGAAGATACGTTCTATAGCGGCGGGAAAAGGACCGAAAGTCTTCCGACAGATCAAACACAGCGCACCCGTAGAGTAGCTGCAAGACATGAGCAAACCACAGGACATGAGCCGGGTACACTCGATAACAACGAACGTTAGTATAATCAGGTACAATTGCCATAAGCGGCTTAGATAATATGCCTTATCTAAGCCGCTTTTTCGTATACAACTGCGCTTATAACAAATATAGGCGCACCTCAAAGGCCGTATTTCTTGAATTTACATCGTGTAAATACCCAAACCACCAGTATTTTATAACCTATCGCACAAAATAACTACCCAAATCCCTCCAACTCGATATAAACTGCATTAAAATTGCAGGATTTGTAGCAAATCAATACAAATCGGTTATGAAAGCAACATATAAAAACACCCACGAAAAGAATAAGCAAACCATCAGGAGGTATTATGAGAAATATAGCTGGTATAAACTTGACCGCGAGGAGCTCACACAGGAATTACTTATCCGTGGCGGCTTTCTAGCGATTCTAACTTGGTTGCTCTGGTGATCTAAACATACACCGGTGCATATTTCCATTCATAATATTCAAACCATTTGCAGTTCTGTGTTGTCCTATCTGTAAACTTAAATCAACAACACATTGAACAGATTTGCCCGGATTGCTTTAAAAACAATATTGTGGATTATTGGAGGAATAATTACGCTTTTTATTCTTATCGTTTTCCTGCTTCGCCTACCTTCCATACAGAATTATATCGCTGGTAAAGTGACACATTATGTCGAAGGAAAGATCGGCACCCCCGTCAAAATTGGTTACATCAATATCGATTTTCCTAAAAAATTGGTTTTGGAAGATATCTATCTCGAAGATCAAAGTAAGGATACCTTAGTTGCTGGTAAAAGCATTGCGGTCGATATCAATATGCTGAAACTATTAAAGAATACTGTTGAAATCCAAAGCCTGGAAGCCGATGGTATTACCACCAAAATACGTCGTTCTTTGCCCGACAGTGCCTTTAACTTTGATTATATTGTTAAGGCCTTTGCCTCTGAAAAGGAAAGCGAACCAACTGCCGACACAACTTCAGCCCTTCTTTTTAACCTCGATAAGGTTAAGTTTTCAAAAATACATGTGGTCTATGCCGATGAGGTTATCGGTACAAGTGCCGATGTGTATCTGGGCAGCATAAATACCAATATTAAAAAATTTGACTTGACCAAGAACATGGCCTTTGACTTACCAAAAATTAAAGTCGACGGGTTAAATGCAACGGTAAAACAATGGAAACCAGCAACTGATGGATCTGGCCCTTCGGTTGAAGATTTTGGTATCACCGATAAAACTGCACAGAGCACATCCCTCCTTCCTGATGTAGGCATCCAGGTAGCCGAGCTCAGTAATTTGCTGGTTCGTTATGAAGATGAATCGAGTGCACTTAAATCTCAATTTATCCTGAAAAACTTCTATGCTGCTATCAATAAGATCGATCTCAACAAAGAGTTTGTCGACATCCAAAAGCTCGATCTCGACGGTTCGGATAATAATGTCCTGCTGGGAAAAATCCAAAAAGCTTCGGTCTCAGCAGCAAAAACCAGCGAAGTTGAAGCAGACAGCAGCAGCGCCGCAAAGATGAACTGGGTCGTTTCGGCAAAAGACATCAACATCAATAATACCAGTATCCGTTTTAAGGATGACAACCAGCCCCGCATTAAAGGATTTGACTATTTTAACATCCATATGCCGGGATTCAAAACCCAGCTGACAGATTTATATTATAGCGCCGATTCCATCAGCGGATCACTGAAAGAGCTTGTTGCTGCTGACCACTCTGGATTTGCGATCAAGCAACTGAAAGCCGATTTTAACTATACTAGTACCGGTGCCGAAATTAAAAATCTATATGCCGAAACTCCCCGTACCTTGATACGCGATTACGTTAAGCTAAGTTATCCTTCTCTGGATATCATCGGCAAAAAGCCAGAACTGATCACGGTCAATGCCAACATCACAAAGAGCTATATTGATATGCGCGATATCCTATTTCTCGCGCCCTTCCTGGACACCATGCAGGTAATGAAGCCGCTGTTGGACAAGAAATTTCATATTGACACCCGCGTAACTGGCCGTGTCGATGATCTGCATATACCGAATATCGATTTCCGCACACTTTCCAATACGCGGCTGATTGCCAGTTTACATTTAAAAGGATTACCCGATATGAATAAATTGTCGGTAGACCTCAACCTTAAAAAATTAACCACCGGCCGTTCGGATATCGAAAAGCTGGTTTCCAGGTCTATGCTGCCTCAAAATATTGAGCTGCCCAATGCCATCGGACTGAGCGGTACTTTTAAAGGTGGAATGGCATCTTTTAATACAAAACTGGCTTTGGTTACCGAAAAAGGGACCGCTAAATTAGATGGAAGGGTTGCTATGGCCAAGCGCGATACCAGCTATGAGGCATCGGTGAGTGTGCGTGACCTGGACATCGGCAAAATCATGAAGATGGACAGTACCTTGGGGGTTCTTTCTTTTGAAGGAAAAATCAAAGGCAGAGGCACAAATCCTAAAAAACTGATTGCTAGTTTTGATGGCAAAGTGAACCGCATGGATGCCATGGGCTACCGCTATCTTGATATCGATATGGATCTCTCGGCAGACAAAGGCGCCATTAAAGCATCCGTCAACAGTCCCGACCCGAATATCAAGCTGAAATTGGATGCCACTGCGCAGATGGATGCGACCTATCCCAAAATAGCCTTTGAAATGAACGTCGACAGCATCAACCTACAAAAGTTAAACCTGGTGCAAGATGCTATCAGCTACCGCGGTAAGCTCAGCGGTAATTTCAGCACTGCTGATCCAAACTTCCTCAACGGTGAAGCGCATATTACCAATTCGTTGATCCGATATAACACTGATCGTTATGCACTGGATACTGTCTCCCTCTTGGCCAAGGCCGATACAAGCAGTAATCAGTTGGTATTGCGGTCCGATTTTTTAAATGCCCACCTGGTCGGCAAGTACAAAATGCTGGAACTGCAGAGTGCCGTCCAAGATCTCCTGCAAGTGTATTATAAACCCGAAAAGCCGGTTAAGATTCCGCCCTACTCGCCGCAGGTCATCGAATTTTCAGCACAACTTACCCGCAATAAACTCATTCAGGACTTTCTTCCTGAGCTGACGGAAATGAAAGCCATTACTCTGGATGGTCTCTTTAACAGTACATCGAAAAACCTATCGGCCAAATTAGGTGCACCCCGCGTGGTCTATGGTGGTACCGAGATCAACAATGTTACCCTAGATATCAACAGTCTGGACAGTGCCCTTTACTATTCGGCCTTAATCAACAAAGTTAAAATGAGCAGCATTGAGCTGACCAATACGGTTTTCAGTGGTAAGGTCGCGCAAAATACGGTTAATCTGGGGTTGTGGATCAAGGATAAGCATGATAAAGAACAATATCATCTGGGAGCCGATATGCAGGCCAAAGATGGTGTATTTGTATTCAGCTTACTACAGGACGGCTTAATGCTCAACTACGATAAGTGGGATGTGGCGCCCAACAACACCTTAAAATTTGGTAGCGCCGGCCTATTGGCTAATAATTTTGTCCTCAGCAACAAGGGACAGGAACTGCGCATCGCTTCTCAGGACAGCATCCTGAACTCACCAATTGATGTGGCGTTTAAAAACTTCCGCATCGAGACCCTGAGCAAGATGGTTATGAGTGATAGTCTGGATCTGGGCGGCGGCATAAACGGACAAACGACGCTATCTAGACTGGAAAGCAGTCCGGTTTTTATTGCAGATATGACCGTAGATAAGTTTTACTTCGGAAAAGATACCGTGGGCAACGTCAATATCAAAGTCAATAATGAACGCGAAAACACCTACAATGCCCATGTGAGTATTACCGAAAATGGTAACAACCTCGTCCTGAGCGGTGATTTTATCAATCCGCCGCAAGGCGACGCAACGCTCGACTTCACACTGGATATCGCGCCACTTACGATGAAGACCGTACAGGCATTCAGCATGGGAAATCTCAAAGATTCAAAGGGCAAACTCGAAGGGCAGTTAAAAATAGCAGGATCGCCTTCAAAACCACAGATTAGGGGTGACCTTAATTTCAGGGAAGCCGAGTTCAATGTGGCCATGCTCAATGCCCTATTCAAAGCAAAGGATGAACAGATCCGTTTTGATCAAAATGGAATATCGTTCCCCAAATTTGAACTCGAAGACAGCAAAGGCAATATTGCCCAGGTCAGCGGTTCTGTCAATACCCAAACCTATACCGATTTTGACTTTGACCTCAACATCGTCATGGACAATTTTGAAGTGCTGAATTCCACGCAGGCAGACAATGATCTATTTTATGGAAAAATGTTTCTTGGCACCGATCTGCAGATCGGCGGAAATCTAGACAAACCGGTTGTGGACGGAACCATCAAGGTTCTCGACAGCACCGATTTTACCATGGTGATGCCAAACAATGATCCTGGCATGGCCGATCGGAAGGGCGTGGTCGAATTTGTGGATAAACGGGATACGGCTACCGCAAATATGCTTGCCAGATTAGATTCTATGACTGTAACAAAGCTTAAAGGAATAGACGTCGATCTGAATCTGCAAACTGATAAGGACGCCAAGTTTAAGATTCTCCTTGACGCCGGTTCGCAGGATGCCCTGAACATTCAGGGCGAGGCTGAATTGAATGCAGGCATGGATGCCAGCGGCAAAATAACGATGTCGGGAACATTTACCGTGGAGCAAGGAAGCTATTCTTTCAGTTTTGGACCTGTGAAAAAAGACTTTACCTTTCAGAAAGGAAGTACGATTACCTGGAATGGAGATCCATTGGATGCACAGCTCAATATTACCGCAGTGTACACCTTGAAAGCACCAACCCTGGAACTGGTTGCGCCACAGCTTGGTACGCAGAACGCAAACTTGTATAAGCAAAAGATACCTTTCGACGTGCTGCTGAAAATCACAGACCAACTGTTTCAGCCACAGCTCAATTTTGATATCGACCTGAATGCTAATAATGCCATCGTATCACAGGACGTTATCAGTAAGGTAGACAATGCACTGACCACCTTACGTGATAATCCTTCCGACCTGAACAAACAAGTCTTTTCACTGATTGTGTTGGGACGGTTTATGTCGGCCAATCCATTTGAAAGCCTTTCCGGAGGTGGCGGCACAGAAGCTCTTGTGCGAAATAGTGTCAGTTCGTTTTTAAGCTCACAGCTGAACAGGCTGGCCTCAGATTTAATTACAGGCGTTGAGCTTGATTTCAACCTGACATCAGAAGATGACTACAGCACCGGAACGGCCCAGACGCGTACCGACCTGAATATCGGCGTCTCCAAAATGCTGCTCAACGACCGCCTGAAGGTCAATATCGGATCTAACTTTGAAGTAGAAGGAAATTCACGTCCCGGTGAAGCTGCCAATAATATCGCCGGCGACATACAGCTGGATTATCAGCTTTCGCAGGACGGGCGCTACTTTGCACGCTTCTACCGCAAAAACCAATATCAGGTTACTTTGCAGGGGCAATTTGTCGAAACCGGAATCGGTTTTATCATCACGATGGATTACAACCGATTTAAGGAAATCTTTATGCGTTCCAAAAAGCTCAAAGAATATTACAATACCAGCAGCAAGAAATTCAGGAAACGTTTTGATGTGGATCGTATGGAGCAGGATTCGGCCTATCGGGACAGTGTCCGCACGGTGATCCGTGATAGCCTGATGCTCCATAGCCCCGAATATAGAAAACAGCTAGAAAATCAGCAAAAAGAACAGCAGCGCCGCCAGCAGATAGACAGCACTGCAAACAATGGGCAAAAAAATAGTATGCCTACAAATTCAGATACCATCAGAACCACAGCAATTAAAAATGAAGACGAGGAAAGGGCTTACCATGGAAATTAAACTACACTGGCTGATTGGCCTATTTACGATAAGCAGCATCATTGCTGCCTGTTCGTCGACCAAAAACCTGCCTGAAGGAGACAGCCTTTATGTAAAGGGAAACGTTAAGATCGCTTCCGATACTATTCCAAAGAAAGACAAGGAAAAGCTGGCTACCTACCTGGCCGAATCGCTACGTCCGAAGCCCAACAAGCGCGTTTTGGGGATGCCCTACAAGCTGTATTTTAACAATATGGCCGGCGACACCGCCAACAGCAATTTTCTGAAACGTTTTCTTAAAAAAATAGGTGAAGAACCCGTACTGCTGAGTGAGGTGAACAGGGAGTACAATGAGAATCTGCTGCGCAACCGGCTTGAGAATATCGGTTTTTTCAATGCGGAAGTTACTTCGGATACAATCGTTGAAAATAAAAAAGCTACGGTAGACTATACCGCCAAGCCCAATCTGATCTACCGGATCAGATCCGTCACTTTTGATGTCGACAGCAGCACGCAGCTGGGACGCGATATCCGCGCAACTTCTGACCGCAGCCTATTGCAGGTGGGCAAAAACTATAGTCTTGATGTCGTGCTCAATGAACGCGACCGCATCGACAACGTCCTTAAAAATAAGGGTTATTATTATTTCAGCCCAGACTATATCCTGGTGCAGGTCGACAGCACCATCGGGGATCATAAAGTCAACCTCTATGTGACCGTAAAAAAGGAAACGCCCGAACAGGCAAGAACTGCATCCAAAATCAATAAGATCTATATTTTCCCAAACTATACCGAAACCGGAGCTGGCTACCAGCAGTCACCGCGGCATGCCGAACTATTTGACAGCAGTTATTATTTTATTGACCCAAATCATACCTTCCGTAAACCAGTAATTGCCAATCATATCTTTTTCAAGGAGGGCGATCTGTATAACCGCGACGCCCACAATAGGACTATCAGCCACTTGGTGAATCTCAACAGCTGGAAATTTGTCAAAAATAACTTTGTAGACAGCAAGGAGGTACCCAATGCGCTCGATGTATACTATTACCTCACTCCCCTGCCGAAGAAATCTATCCGTGTAGAACTGCTGGGAAAAATGGCTTCCGTCTACAACGGTACGGAAGTGAATGTTAACTGGACCTTACGTAACGCTTTTAAAGGAGCCGAGAAGCTCAATATCAACGTATTTGGGGGTTACGAATTGCAGACGGGTGGCAATGCCGATCTGAACTCCAGCTATTTCCGTTACGGTACCGAGGCCACCCTAACCTTCCCGAGGATACTGACACCATTTGGCACCATTAATCCTTCCCGTCAATATATTCCGAATACCTATATCAAGGCAAGGTACGAATTTCTGAACCGGCGCAAAGCCTATACGCTCAATTCGATGGCACTGAGCTACGGTTATACCTGGCAAGAGAACGAAGAGAAACAGCATGATCTGGCGCTGATGGAAATCACCTATGTACAGCCGAGAGGTATTTCGGAAAGCTACAAGATGCAGATGGATACCATTCCGGCGCTGCGGCATGTAATCGATCCCCAATTCACAATTGGGCCCAATTATAATTTCACCTTTCAGAACACCATGAAGAGGCACCTGCAGAATACCTTTTATTTTAAGGGCAATCTGGACCTGTCGGGCAATATTCTGGGATTGATCAAAGGGGCGGATTTTAACAAGGGAAAAACGTTTAAACTCTTTGACGCCTACTTCTCGCAGTATATCAAAGCCAGTGTGGATGGCAGGCATTATTTCAAGCTCAGCGAAAATTCACAGATCGCATCACGGGTGAGTATAGGGATGAGCTACTCCTATGGCAATTCGCGTTCCCTACCCTATCTTAAGCAATATTATGTGGGCGGACCAAATAGTATCCGTGCGTTTGGCGCACGTGCGATCGGACCCGGCACAGTAGCTCCGGAAAGGTTGGGCAATGGACTTTTCTATGCCGATCAGACAGGCGATATCAAGTTGGAGCTGAATACCGAATACCGGGCAAAAATTGCTGGTCCTGTCCATTGGGCCGCCTTTATCGATGCTGGAAATGTATGGCTGCAGCGGGATGATGAGACCAAGCCAGGCGGTAAATTCAGCAAGGATTTCCTGCAGGAACTAGCCGTCGGCGGCGGCTTGGGATTACGGTTTGATTTTACCTTTCTGATCCTGCGTACCGACTTTTCCATCCCGTTCCGTATCCCCTATTTACCGAAGGGCGAGCGTTGGGTATTGAAAGATATCGACTTTGGAAGTTCAAGATGGCGAAAAGATAATCTGATGTTTAATCTTGCGATCGGTTATCCATTTTGATCTAGTCATGTCAACGTAATGATCACATAAAACCGAAGTCCTTATGATCAATGAAAACTTTCTGGGTATTATTGCGGGTATCCTCACATCTATTTCTATGCTGCCGCAGCTCATCAAAGTGCTAAAGGAAAAGAATGTGGATGACCTTTCTCCGGTTATGCTACTAACATTAATCATAGGACTTTCCCTATGGGTATGGTACGGCATAATGAAAAGCGAAGTACCGATTATCTATTCAAATAGCTTTGCTGTTCTCGTGAACCTTTGCCTGCTGATCAGTTATTTGATTTATAGAAAAAAGACCTAAAAAAAGGCGGATAACATTGCTGCTATCCGCCTTTAACACGAAAACACTATTCTACAAACCGTTCAACCAACTATTCACCTCATCTTGTGTTTTACCTGTTTTCTTTTGAAGCTTACCTACTAACTCATCTTCCTTGCCTTCTGCATATAGTAAATCATCATCTGTAAGATCCGCATATTGCTGTTTTACTTTACCTTTAATTTCGTTCCAACGACCTTTCCATGTTAATTCGCTCATAATAATTTTCCTTTCGTTTTTTATTAATAGAACAGCCTGCAGCTGGAATCGTTTAAAAAAAATGTTATCAAATGTTAAAAAATATTTACGGTGATTTTACTCCGTTTTATCAATGGTCGTTTCTTCTTCATCGAGCGGCGCCGGCGGGATTTTATCGACATTGCGTTCGATTTCCTGTGTCTCTACATGGACCGCAAATTCAGAAGGTTCGATCGGAATAGCCATTTCTGTCGCGTACTCCCGCGTGAAAATAGCTCCAAAATAAAGAATTGCCGCGGTGTAATACACCCAGAGCAAAATAAGCACAAAAGAACCTGCTGCTCCATAAGTATCCTGCGTTGCCGAACGTTCTAAATAGATTCCGATCAAGTAACGGCCAATCACAAAAAGAATGGCTGTAAATAGAGCTCCGGCGCGAACAGTCTTCCATTGAATGTTGACATCGGGTAAAGTCTTAAAGATCACGCTAAAGAGGATCACAATGACCACAAAGGAACTGACAAAATTGATGAGATTCATGAGCACCACAGTGATATCGGGAAAGTAGCGCTGCAGCTGACCTGTCAAGGCCAGGATCACACCATTTATAATTAACGTAACCACCAATAAAAAACCCAGACCAATAACGAGCGACGACGACAGCAACCGGTCCTGGATTAACTTCAGCCAGCCCTTTTTTGGTTTTGGGCGCACATGCCAGATCTTGTTGATGGAGTTTTGCATATCGCCAAAAACCGTGGTTGCCCCAAGGATCAAGGTCACCAAACTGATCACCAATGCCATATTGGATTTGCCGGATAACTGAAGGTTTTGAATGACCTCTTCAATCTGTTTGGCGGCACTATTGCCTACCAAGCCGTTAAGCTCGGTAAAAACCTTACCCTGAATAGCATCGGCCCCATAAAATATGCCGGCCAGTGCGATCATTAAAACTAGTATGGGGCCGATCGAAAAAACGGTATAATACGACAGTGAAGCACTATATTTCATGGAGTCTTCATTTATAAATCCCGATACGGTATTTTTAAGTATCGTCCAATACGTTTGCAGCTTGTTTGTATTTTTCTTTTTTACATCCATTTCGTTCTTGTTTTTTAAGGAATTATTTTTTTAAAAATTGTTATCGTTTTAAAAAAAGAAACTCCTTAAAGAGCCATAAAGTTTGTTTTTAAAAAAAATTAGGCCTTTACGATGCGCTATAACCATAGGCTCCAAATGCTTCTTTAGCCCAATTAATCAAATCTAAACATCCTAGAAATCAAGCTGTAAGATAAAGATTATTATCATAAAAGAAATAAAGCTAAACTATTGATTAATCTAAGTTGTTCCTCCTAAAAACAACTATTTAGAGCATATGAAAAGTAATCAGAATGACCCCAATATTTTAAATGACCTTATTAAAATCAATAATGACCGCATCGAAGGATACGAGCTGGCTATTGATCTGGCCAACGAGCAGGGCGAAGGTGCCCGGGAAGCTGTGTTCAGAAAGATGATCGGGCAGTCTGAAAAGTTTATTGCCGAACTCAGTCCACTGGTTGAGCTTGCTGGCCAATACGCGACTGACCGGACCAAATTAAGCGGTGAGCTTTTTCGGCTGTGGATGGTGATCAAATCAAAATTATCGGGCGGTAATATGCAAGATTTACTGGAGCATTGTGAACGGGGCGAGACGGCTTTCCGTGAGGTTTACAACAAGGCGCTGGCAGAGGAAAATAAGCTCTCCATAGGAGCCAAAAACCTGATCCAGATTCAGCTGAGCCAGCAGCGGGAAGCCCACGAAAATATTAAAATCCTGCGCGACATCTAATCGATATCCGTTATAACTTAACGTTAGGTACAACGTTAAATAGGTCTCTGACTTACATGCAGAGACCTATACTGAAGTTCCTTGGGAATAAGACCGGTGACAAAATCCATATTGCAAATAATGACAAATTTATCTAAGTTTGTCGTCACCTATTACGACTGACGTGAATCTTAAAAATGAGATCGAATCTAAATATATCCTTCAGCGCCTACAGCAGGGTGACAGGCAGGTGTTCGACCTTATTTTTAAATCCTATTGGGATCCCCTACTTATCTACCTGTCCAAACTGGTGAAAGACCAGACCGATGCAGAAGATCTCTTACAGAATATTTTCGTCAATCTCTGGAACAAAACTCAATCGTCCGAAATACAGGATATCCACGGCTGGTTATATGGGGCTGCCCGCAAGAGCGCTCTTTTCTATCACCGGACACAAGGCAACCAAAAAAAGCTGATTGCGTCTATTTTGGAATATATCGACGTAACCGGATTTTCTTTGAGCGAACAGCAGCAAGGTAAAGAGCTCCAGCAGATTATTGATCGTGAAATTGAACGGCTCCCAGCAAAAATGAAAGAGGTATTTCTATTGAGCCGACAGGAACAACTTAGTTATAAGGAAATTGCAGAACGTCTGGACATCTCTGACCAAACGGTCAAAAAACAGATCAGCAACGCACTGAACATTCTGAGAAACAACCTCAAGAAACAGGGGCTCTATTCGCTACTGCTCCTCCTTCTCATCGACTTAAAATAAATTTCATTATTTTTTAATGTTTATCTACCACCAAATACGGTTTGATGCAACTATACTATAAACACTGGCGCTCATGGAACCGAACAACATTGCAGAAATCTTATTGAAGTACGAACTCGGTATCAGTTCAGCGGAGGAAAACCAGCTGATAGAATCGTGGTACGAAGCGCAGCAAGCTGTAGAATGGGAACTGGATAGCGCCACAAAGGAAGATCGTAAAAATGCCATACTCCTTCAAATCCAACAGCAGCTTGATGCAAAGCCTTCCTCGCGTAATCCATGGTACCGAAGAGCCGCTTGGATCAGCGCTGCAGCTGCCGTCCTGCTGATTGCTTTTGCTTTACTTTTTATCCCGCGTGGACAATCGCATCACGATACCCTAGCCGCGATAGATCAATTCAAACCCGGACAAGAAAAGGCCATCCTGAAATTGGAAGACGGGTCAAGCATCGCACTCAAGGGAGGCAAATCGGGTGTTAAGATCGTCAACGGAACAGCCGTCTATTTAGATGGATCGCCTATCAGCGCTATGGAATTGCAATCGCGCAAATTAACCGTTGAAGTTCCCAAAGGGGGGCAATATCAGGTCAACCTGCCCGATGGCAGTAAAGTATGGCTGAATGCTGCTTCGACAATCAGCTATCCAATGCAATTTGCTGACGACAAACGGGAAGTCTTGTTAACAGGAGAAGCTTATTTTGAAGTAAGCAAAAACCCACATAAACCCTTTATCGTGAAATCCAGAAACCAGGAAGTGAAGGTATTGGGCACCATATTCAACATCAACAGTTATGACAACCGCGAGTTTGTGGAAACTACGCTGCTTGAAGGTTCGGTCGATGTAAATCAACGCCTGCTTGTACCTGGACAGCGATCGCTCATCTCCAAGACATCGATCCAGATTCTACCGGCCAATATCGAAGCAGCGACGGCCTGGAAGAAAGGATATTTCCTATTTGACAACGAACGGCTCGATGCGATTTTGGCTACACTTTCAAGATGGTACAATGTAGACTTTGAATACGACGACTCAGCTACCAAACAGCTTGTCTTTTGGGGATCTATCGACAAAAATCAATCATTGACCAAAACGCTTACCTTTTTGGAAAGCACCGGTCAATTAAACTTTAACTATCGTGACGGCAAAATAGTTGTCCAAAAAAATAAATAACGAAGCCTTTTTTACACAGAAATCTAAACACATTAACCTAAATCACAGACCCGATGAATCGTCTAAAAAACTTGCTCTTGGTCACGTCGCTTCTTGCTGGTAGCACAGTCGTTGGTCAACAGCTCAATTATCAGGGCAAACCAACACTCAAAGAACTTTTTTCAACCATCCGACAACAGACAGGCTATAACATCATTGCCTCTGGCAATCAGATAAACCTTAATACCGTCGTTAAAGTTCAGGCAAAGGATAAGGCTTTGCGTGATGTTCTTGAAGAAGCCTTTAAGGATTTACCGTTCACTTTTAAAATCGTTGGAAAAGAGATCACCATTCTTCCACGGGAGAAAAGCGGCCAACAGCATCAAAAACAACAGCAACCTGCCAAACAGCTTTTTGTGGACGGCACCGTAAGGGACAAATCCGGCCCCGTAGAATTGGTAACCGTTTACAACAAAAGCAACGACAAAGTCACTTTCACCAATGATAAAGGCGCTTTTAAAATCGAGCGGACCAGCCATACGGATACCTTAGTATTCAGTTCCGTTGGTTACGAAGAAAGGCAGCTTGCTGTGTCAACTAGCCAAAACACCGTTGCCATGCAACTGTTGCAGACGCAGAACCTGCTTGATGAAGTCAGCGTACTGTCGTATGGGCAAGAGGTATCCAAACGGCTCAATACAGGCTCTACTTCTAGCGTCACTGCAGCCACCATTGAGAAAACACCGACAGCAGACCCGCTCATTGCACTCCAAAATCGGGTTCCAGGTATGATGATCAATACCTTAAACGGCCTTCCCGGCATACAGACTCAGGTGCAAATCCGGGGTATTAATACCGTCAATCAGGATGGTGAGGCGCGACAACCCTTGTACATTGTTGATGGTATTCCTTTTAATAGCAATTCACTCGCCTATATCGGTGCGAATGGCCTCACCTCCTCCTATTTAGGTGAAAGCCCTTTTAAAAGTATCGACCCCAGCACGATTGCCGGCATTGAAGTACTTAAAGATGCTGATGCTACCGCGATCTATGGCGCCCGGGGTGCCAATGGTGTGATCCTGATCACCACCAAACGCGGTAAGGCAGGTCGTTCCACCATCAGCGCTGATTATTACCATAGTTTTGGTTCTATCGCTAACTATGTAAAAATGCTCAATACCGCCCAATATCTGGAGATGCGGCGTGAAGCTGCAAAAAACGATGGTATTGAGCTTACGCCCAATGATTACCCTGACCTGCTGAAATGGAGCCAAACGGAAGATCACGACTGGCAAAAAGAATATTTTGGCAATATCGCCCATACGTCCAATGCTGAATTATCCTTAACGGGGGGATCATCGGGTTTCAACTACCTCCTTGGCGGTGGCTTTAGGCGTGAAAACACTGTATATCAAAAGAAAAACGGTCTTACCGTCGGTAACTTCCGAAGCAACCTCGACTACCACAGTAACGACGGCAAATTTAAAGCTTCCCTATCGGCAAGTTATGCAACGGATAAAAATGAAGTCATTCCACTATCGTTTACAAACTTTCAGACCCTGCCTCCAAATTTCTCCCTTTACGATGCCGATGGAGAATTAAATTGGACTATAGATAACCCTATTGCTGCGCTGGAGCGTACAGTTGAAAATAGAACTAAAAATTTAATCAGCAATATCGCGCTGAGCTATGAGTTGTTACCTAATCTTGTGGCCAAAATCAATACCGGTTATACGCGCATGAAAATGGACCAGCTCGCCATCAATCCACGGAGATCATTCAGGCCGTCCGAAAACATCTTGGGCAACAACACTTTTACCAAGGCCAGCGCAGCTACCTTTAATTTTGAGCCTCAGCTGAATTATGATCTGATCGTGGGGCGCAGTTCATTTCGTGCCCTTCTCGGGGGTACTTATATCCATCGCGGTAACTCAGCAATTACCACAAGTGGAAACGGCTATACAGACGATAGTCAGATTAGGGACATCCATGCCGCACCAATCATCAATATCGAACCCAAGGACACTCAGTACCGTTTCCTTTCGGGATTTGCTCGTGTGGGATGGACGTTTGACCAAAAATATGTCATCAATGCAACCGTCAGACGTGACGGCTCTTCCCGTTTTGGCCCAGGGAAAAAATATGGTAACTTTTGGTCTGTCGGTACAGCCTGGATCCTCAGCGAAGAGAACTGGTTAAAGGATAATCAGTTTGGCTTGAGTTTTGCCAAATTGCGCGGCAGCTACGGTCTGACGGGTAATGATAATATTGGCGACTACTCCTATTTCGTGAATTACGAACGTATATTCGACAATTACCAAGGGCAGGGCTATCTTCCCAAAAACCCATTCAATGCAAATTATCAGTGGGAAGTCAACAAAAAGCTTGACCTTGCTGCTGAAATGGGCTTCTTGAAAGACCGCATCATCTTTGAAGCAAACTATTACCGCAATCGGTCGGGCAATCAGTTAGTTGGCTACGGATTACCTACACAGGTGGGTTTTAGTTCGGTCAACCAAAACCTGGATGCCAATGTACAGAATAGCGGCTGGGAATTTAGTCTGCAGACCACACCGATCAACACCTTGGCCTTCACCTGGAAGACCAACTTTACCATGAGCATCAACCGCAACAAACTCCTGTCTTATCCCAATCTTGCAAGCTCCTCCAACAGCCTCACCTATCAGATCGGTAAACCATTAAATCTGATCTGGGGGTATGAATATCTAGGAATCAACGCTGCAGATGGGCAACCGCAATTCCGCGATGTGAATGGCGACGGTTTTATCAGTTTTCCAGATGACTATGTCCCCTTGGCAAACAATATTCCGACCTTCTTTGGTGGTCTCGGCAACTCGTTCAATTATAAAAACTTTGATCTCGACGTATTTTTTAGTTTCAAAAAGAACAAGCATATCTACAATTATCCATTTACGAGTGCCGGAAGTGTCATCAATGCCCCCGCAATTGTCTTGGACAGATGGCAACATCCGGGTGAGGAAGCTAAATTTCCGGCCTACACCACCAATTCTAGTACCATGTCGGACTACAATTCATCGAGTGCCAATTTTGTGGACGGGTCGTACATCCGCTTAAGCAATATTACCCTAAGCTACTCGGTACCGGGTAAAATGCTTGAGAAGCTAAAACTTAAAAACCTACGCGCCTATGCCACTGGAGCCAATCTACTGACCATCACCAGTTATAAGGGTACCGATCCAGAGACCGGCGTGGATATGCCCATGCTTAGGACATTTACACTGGGGATACGGACTTCATTTTAAACCATTTAGACTACGGACATGAAAACCAACTATATCAAATTATTGAGCTTCCTTTTACCTGTTGCCTTAGGTATGAGCAGTTGCAACAAACTGCTGGAGGTGACGCCAAAATACATCTACACAACGGATCAAATTTATGCGAATGACACCATGGCCGACAGTGTTGTCGTCGGGATGTATGGCCGATTTGCTGCTTATCAAAATGATCTTTCACTGAACACGGGATTATCTTCCGACGAGCTGATACCCGGTATCAATAGCTTTAACCCCGGGTATAGCTTTATGTACAGCTACAACCTCAATCCCTTTTCGGCGCAGACGAATGACTTTTGGGGAAATCTATATTCCATCATTGGGGTTAGCAATGCAATCATTGAAGGCGTTGGGCAATCCAAGGGCATGACGCAAGCTGGCAAGGATGAAGCCATCGGCCAAGCTAAATTTATGCGGGCCCTCAATTACTATTTTTTGGTCAATCTCTATGGCGATGTTCCTTTGGTGCTGACGACTAATTATCCGGAAGAACGGCTCAAACCGCGCGCAGCGGTAGCGGCAGTGTATACGCAGATCATTCAGGATCTGGAAGATGCCAGCCAGCTTTTAGGCTCGGATTATCCGGGCGAGCGCGTGAAGGCCAATAAGTGGGCTGCATTGGCCCTGTTGTCGCGTGTATACCTATTTACCAAAGACTGGACAAAAGCTGAGCAGGCCGCCAGTCAGGTGATCGCACAGTCGCAGTTGTTCCAACTGGGCCATTTTGATCGTGCAGACGGGGGCGAGCCAATGGATATCTTTACCAAAAACAATCCCGAGCAGATATTGCAGCTATGGAACAGTGTGGGCGCCTCCATTGGTATCGGCATAAAAGGAGAGTTTGCCAGCTTTGGCGTAACTGAAGATGCAACGGGTCTATTGCCAGCATTTGAGGAGAACGATAAACGAAAAGAAAACTTCGTCCGTTTTGAAGAAACAGTAAACGGCTATCAGATCAACAAATACCGTTCGGACGGCGAAGCCGGATCTGCAAACAATGAGTATACCTCGGTGTTGCGCCTGGGCGAACAATACCTCAACCGTGCCGAGGCACGCCTGGAACTTGGTCTCTCAACGGCTGTTGATGATATCAATATCCTACGCAGGCGTGCGGGACTTACGGATTTATCCAGTGGATTATCTAAATCACAGGCGAGAGCAGCCATCGTGCAGGAGCGTCGCGTTGAACTCTGTTTCGAATGGGGCGACCGTTGGTTTACTCTCAAACGCTTGGGGCTAGCCGATAACGTGATGAAAAAAGCAAAACCGACCACCTGGAAGACGTTTGCCCTACTCTACCCTTTACCGACCGTTGAGCTTCAAAATAACAGAGAATTAACGCAAAATCCGGGATATAACAACTAAACACGATATACAATGAGAATTACGCTATTAGCTTTTGCCTTTCTTTATTCCCTATGCTTCGTCAAGGCGCAGGAAAAAGCAACCTACCAGCTTCAGGGAACGCTTGCGGGCGCACCAAAAAATCACCAGGGAAAACTATTTCTGCAACGCTTTGGCTCCGATCTCCCGCTTGATTCTGCCCGGCTGGAACAAGGCCATTTTCGCTTTAAAGGTACTTCCGAAGGACCTGAAATCGCGAATCTATTTTACATGGATGCTACGGGGAAACGATCAGAAACACTCGATTTCTATTTGCACCCTGGCAAGATAACGATTCGGGCCAAATTCGGTCAACTTAATCAAGCGGAGATAGCGGGCTCAACATTGAATACTGAAGCTAGAAGCTTTGACAAAACGCATCAGACGATATTGGACAGCATCAGTACACTAATGGCTGCCTATTTCGAGGCAGAGAATGCTTTTTCCCAAGATAGTTTTCGCATGGATTCGCCGGCACGGGCTACCATCAACACGATTGACTCGAGCCTCAACAAATGGTCTGCGGCACTACAGAAAGCACAGATCAACTATGTGCAGCAGCATACGGATAATCTACTCAGCCTTTTTAAACTACAGGCACTCCTGAAAGATCCCAGCAATCAGCAACTGGTATCGGAGCTGTTTGACAAACTTACACCATCCCTTCAAGATTCGCCGTTGGGCCAGGAGGTCCGAGAGCAGCTTGCCAATCTTAAAAATCTAAAGATCGGTGATATCGCACCAGAATTTTTATTGGCGGATACTGCCGGACGTCAGGTGAAGCTGACCGACTTTCGGGGCAAATATGTACTCGTTGATTTCTGGGCCAGTTGGTGTGTACCCTGCCGCGTGGAAAATGAACATGTAGCAAAAGCCTACGATGCTTTTAAAGTTAACGGGTTTGAAGTATTGGGTGTCTCCACAGATTTTGCGCTCAGCAGCTGGAAAAAAGCCGTTTCGGACGATGGTATGACCTGGACCAATGTGGTTGATCCGGATGGTCAGGTGAGCGCAGCATATCATATCAAAAGTATTCCCTCCAATTACCTCTTGGATCCCACAGGGAAAATCATCGGCATCAACCTACGCGGCGACGCCCTTTATGAAACACTAAAAAACATATTCTAATTCGCAATTTTATCACAATTATATGCATTTAAAAAAACTGCTCTACCTTTCCCTGTTAGGTTTTAGTCCGGTGCTTGCCCATAGCAGTAGCACCCCCGGGGCGACGGAAATCGTATGGGCAAAATACGAAGCCGATACCACCGCTTTACCTTTTGACAAAAGCGTCCGTTATGGTAAACTGGCCAATGGACTCACCTATTATATCCGTAAGAATACCGAACCCCAAGAACGTGTTTATATGTATCTGGTCAACAAGGTGGGATCTATCCTGGAGAACGAAAAGCAGCGTGGGCTGGCGCATTTTCTGGAGCATATGGCCTTCAATGGCACGACGCACTATCCCGACAACAGCCTGGTTGACTACCTGCAAAAAAATGGGATCAGCTTTGGTGCCGATATCAACGCGTATACCAGCTTCAACGAAACCGTTTATCAACTGCAGCTGCCGTCCAATGATGGCAAACTTGTTGGCAACGGCTTTCAGATTCTTCAAGACTGGGCACAGGGTATCAGTCTGACCCATCGCGAAATCGACAAAGAGCGTGGCGTGATATTGGAAGAAAAGCGTGCCGGCAAGAGCCTGGGCGAGCGCATCCAGGACAAGACTTTACCTGTCGCGCTCAATCATTCCCTATACGCACAGCGCATTCCAATTGGTACCGAAGAAGTCATTCAACATTTCCCTTATGAGGAAATTGAGCATTTTTATAAAAGCTGGTACCGCCCCAACCTCCAAGCCGTTATTGTCGTCGGTGATATCGATGTCGACCAGACCGAGCGAACGCTGAAAAAACAGTTTTCTTTGCTCAAAAATCCTTTGCAGCCAACAGCTCGAAAAACATACCACATTCCACTGCAGGGCAAAAATCAATTTATGGTGGTGACGGATCCTGAAATTACCGCAACCTCCATTGCGATCAGCATCAAACACCCCGAGCGTAAATTAGAGAACCTCGCCGACTATAAGCACAACCTGATCAAGACCCTGTTTAACACCATGATGTCAGGGCGATATAGTCCATTATTTCGCATAGCGAATCCGCCCTTTTTGAGCGGTGGCGCATCATTAAGTGGCTTTATGGGTGGGCTAGATGTATTTCAGATCGAACTCACGGCCAAACCAGGTCGTCTGAAAGAAGGTTTTGACGCAGTATGGCGTGAACTTTTGCGGGCGAAACAATATGGCTTTACGGCCGCAGAACTGCAACGCGCCAAGGATACCTATATGAACCAAATGGAAAATATGCTCGAAGAAAAGGACAAGATTGCCTCCGAACAATATGTACAGGAATATATTCAGCATTTTCTGAACGGGGTAGCCTCTCCGGGTATCGATCATGAGATGAAACTGACGCGTGAAATGCTTCCGGCGGTCAGCCTTTTGGATATCCAGCAGCTCTTGCAACAGTATCTAACCGATAGCAACTGCGACATCATTATTTCAGCTCCTGAAGGCGATCAGGCAAATATGCCGAAAGAGGCCGACATCAACAGTTGGATCGCTACCTTGTCCAAAGAAAAACAGACGGCCTTCACCGAAGAAACAAGCGATTTGCCGCTGCTCAAACGGGAAGCTCAATCTGGTACAATTGTTAAAGAAGAAAAAGACAGCAGTTTAGGAACGACGACCTTGACGTTGAGCAACGACGTCCGGGTACTCTTAAAACCGACCAACTACCAAAACAATCAGATCACCTTTCAAGGATATTCCTATGGCGGAACATCACTTTACGATGATCGAGATTTTCAGAGCGCGACCAATGCCGTTGGCCTCATTGCTGCCAGCGGGCTGGGCAACTATACAGCCGAACAATTTGAAAAATCATTAGCCGGACGAACGGCCTCGGCATCCCCCTTTATCAGTGAGACTGCCCAGGGCGTGAGCGGCTATGCCAACAATAAAGACCTGGAACTTGCCCTGCAGATGATGTACGGCTACTTT
The DNA here is from genome assembly GCF_007830445.1 of Sphingobacterium siyangense. Lineage (GTDB taxonomy): Bacteria > Bacteroidota > Bacteroidia > Sphingobacteriales > Sphingobacteriaceae > Sphingobacterium > Sphingobacterium siyangense. The sequence continues at coordinate 51,502 of NZ_VLKR01000028.1, forward strand.
ACAGAGCCTCGCCTAGATACCGCTATTGTTGCGGGTATCTTGGCCAATGCCAAAGATGGACTTAAAGACCGCGATAAGAATGGCGACGCTGTATTCCAAGACTCGGTCATGGCTATCCTGTCGGGCAATAATGTTCGTCGCACGGGGTTAACCATGGAGAAGATCAATCAGATCAATCCTCAGCGTGCTTTGGACATCTACAAAGAACGTTTTGCCAATGCTTCGGGCTACAATTTTGCTTTTGTGGGCAGCTTTGACATTGAAAAAATAAAACCATTGCTTGCCAAGTATATTGGCGGATTACCCAGCATCTCGTCGAAGGCACCTGCTTACCGTGATTTAAACATTCATATTCCTGCGGGGAAGATCGAGAAAAAGCTGGCGCTGAGCAAAGAAGATAAAGCGATGGTCTATCTTGTTCTTTCGGGCCCATATGACTATAGTGAAGCCAATAATATGGCTTTGCAGGCCTTTCGGGAAGTTTTGGATATCCGTTTGTTGGAACGACTACGTGAAGAAGAAGGCGGTGTGTATTCGCCATCGATCCAGATGGATTATAGCAAGCTGCCTGATGCCCGTTATACCCTTACGGTAGCCTTCAGCTGTTCGGTGGCCAATGCGGACAAACTAGCGAAGTATTCGCTTGAGGAAATTGAGAAATTAAAGACTGCAGGACCTTCTGTTGCCAATCTCGACAAATTCAAAGCGAATGACAAGCTAAACTACGAATCCGCACTAAAAACAAATGATTTCTGGTCGAATTACCTGTACAGCAACCTGTATAATGGCGATGATATGCACCGCATTTTTGAACGTGCATCGTTGCGCGATCAGCTGACCCCAGCGCTAGTTAAAGCGGCTGCCAAACGCTATATCAGTGACCAAAACGTTATTAAGATCGTGCAGCTTCCAGAAGTAAAAAAATAAATACAGAAGGGCTATTGACATCGCATTATTTTCATAAGCACTGAACACAAGAAAGCCGCAAAGATGTATATTCTTTGCGGCTTTCTTGTTTACTGACCAAACCTCCTGATTGACCGAAAAAGGAAATTATCTATCACTGGAATTTATGTTTGCCCATCGATGATTGCGAACAACATCATGTTCTAAAAAAAGCTTCGAAACTTCCAAGCCAGTGCAAATGCCACTAACAGCAATCCGATGAGCCAAAGATTGGGGACTACCCATGCACTCCATTTTTCTGTGCTTTGCTGCTGCAGCGTTTTTACGCGGCTAGCGCTGCTGTTTGTCGAGGCCTCCTGTTTATCACTTATCTTTACCTGAGATTCCAGCATGGCAAACTGCCCCTTTTGACCGATCAAACCACTATCGGGATGAAAGCGAAAACTGCTATCCGTCAAAAAAAGCCAATGCCGCGATTGGCTATCTCTCTGTCCGCTGTACCAAATATCGAGTTGCTGCTTGTATTTTGACTGCGTTTGTTCTTCCCGCAGAGCTTCTTTCCGCTCGCTTTGATAAAGTTTACAGGAACAAAATAACAAGAAGACTATAGAAAAAAGTAACCGTTTGTACATATACGTTTCCATATCCCCTCCCCTCAATCCAGCCAATTTGAAAAAGCATAAATGGTAGCCAAAGGACGCCGCTTGCACAACACACCATTGTCCACATTCCCTTCCACAGTCACGATCCAATTACCCTCCTTTTTGCGCACAATCCCCACATGATTGATACGCTGGAGACTAGGGCTATAAATGGCGAAGAGATCTGCCTGCCGCACAGTCCCCTGCTCGATCTGCCGTGCCGTATAACGCCGAGTCATTGGAAAAAGTGCCGGGCTCCAGGCATTGCGCGGAGCTCCAAGGCCAGCTTTGCCATAACACCAAGAGACAAAAGCCGCACACCAGGCATTTCCTTTCCCAAGCCCAACATAGCGCAGATAGGTTTCTACCCGCGTACCATCGTTTTTTCCTGTCGCCTCCCGCACGCCGATTTCCTGTACGGCGAGAGCTACAATCCGTTCGCGCGTACGCGGTAGGGTATTGCAATGCGCTGAGGGGAGATTCTGATTCACTGATTCTACATGGATATTTACAGATCCAGCGTAGTTGCCAGATAGATTCGAATACGCTACAGCAGCATTGCGAGCACGGCCAAGAAAGAGAACAGCGATAGAAAGAATACCGAAAAATAGATAATGCATTGTTGCCATGAGGTCAATTGATTAAAGTGAAGACTAAATTCCTGCCGGAAAAACTTAAAAGGCTGCCAAAGCATTTCCTGAAGCCAAAAGCAGCAATAAATAGCCGCTAGACCAGCAAGTATACCAAAGAGCAGCAAGGAGAGGGTACCAAGATCCAATACCCCAGCTGTCGGATCGATTGCTTGTAGCAAGAATCCCGATAAAATAAAAAATAAAAGAAGACAGGCCAGTACGATGCCAAGCAGCCGCCTTCCCGTTAAAGGCCAATAGATATCCTCGATATCGGAGACCATTTGTTTTTGTACATATTCCATTTTACTTTTTTAAAAAATTATTTAATCAGATAAGTCCCTAGATACTGGCTCCGTGCATACTTTATACCATCTCTTTCGCAGCAGACAATATAAAGCAAGAGCTCTTTTCCGAGCAGTGAAGGAGGGATATCCAAGGCGACCTGTTTCTCGCTGCGCAAGGCTAGGCGCTGACTTCGGATCGCCACACCTTCTTTCACCTGATATGCGATCAGTTTGACATGATCATCCCAGGCACAAAATGAGGAAAAACTATCGTAACTGACCAGTATCCGCCCAGTTTCCTCGACTATATCTGAGACCAACACCCCAGGCAACGTACCGTCGCTGAGCCATACTTTTTCGGGATCCACAAAAGGCCCCCCTTCCTCTTCAGCAATGGCCATGTTAAGTACATGTGAAAGGGCGAGGTTAAAGGGATATACCAGTCTTTTTTTTCGTTTGGCTAGAAATTTATATCCATCAGCCAGAATCGATTTCAGCGGTGACAAAAAACTCATTGCCAGCGCAAAACGTTTCTGCTGGTCAAGTTGGGCAGCAGACCGTTTCTTATTTGATTTTTTCTTCATAATAGAAAAAAATAGAGGGGAATATCATCCATAGCGGACGATATTCCCTATGAATAACTAAATGAGCTGTATCAGCCCCAAATAACTACTTTTGGATACGCGCTTTTTCTTGCGGTCGGCCATAAAGATCCACAGATGCGCCGAGCCACCGAGCAAATGTGCAGGCACTACAAAAGTCGTGGTACCTACCTGGCGGGTTGGCACGATAGAGGGTGCCAAAAACTCGTCCTGTTCGGGATGATACCCGATGATGTACACACCGTCATCGTCTGCTGAGCCGTAGATGTCATTGTTGTTCGAATCCCAGGTGACCGTCATCTCTTCATCGGCGAAAGACGCACCTTGGGGCGGCCCCAGAAAAAAAGCTCCGTCGGCAATTCGGATTTTACTATAGTCCAGTGTAAAGCCCGGATAAGTACCCTGGATAGCCAAAGGCAGATTAAACTGAAACGCAGCATTGAGGGGTGTCTGCCGATCGGCTTTTTTCTGTCCGAATCCGACCTGCAGGTACGAATTGATGGGCATTAAAAAACGCATCAGCAATTTGAACTTTGCCTGCGTGATCAGCTGCTCCTGACTAGCCGGTTTATTACTCTTTTTATAAAGCCCTTTGAGGTAGTTGATACTCTTCCAGCTGGAGCCTATCACGGAGCCGGTCTTACCGCTTATACCTCCGTTTATTCCATTTACTATTGTTCCCATTTTTCTGTTTTTTAAAAATTAAACCCTTGTCAGTGGCTAAGACATACCGGTATTTAAGCCTGACTCCACAAACGTAAAAACTTAAAAAACAAAAACATACAGCAACAAAAAGACTGACAGAACATTGGCAGGAGCAGTTCGGTAATTAGGCAGGGAGCTGGCAGGACAGCCCCCATATACCATCCTTTTTATACACTTGCACCCGACCAACACCCAAGCAAGTCCCGGCCCTGCTCGGGCTTTCCAGCAGTTTTCATGCGGTCCGCTTCGAGTCACACCCGAACAGATCCCGATGGCCACCCGAAGAAAACCCAAGGAACGGTCGAACAAAGGTAGGCGAAAGGTTGAAGATGGGAAGGTGTTGGTCAGGTATTGCTCCGAAAGACAAAATAAAAAGGTCCTCCGAAAACGAAAGACCCCAAAAATAATCTCAATCCATCCTGGATTTACAGATTCCAGTAGGCACGTTTAAACCGTTCTACGCTGGTCTGCCAAAACAGGCGTTTGCCATTTTCCTTACGTACCGTTCCGAGCATCCCCTTATGCTGGTATCGGTATAAGGTTCTCTCGCTGATACCGACAAATTCCTGTACGTAAGCCGCATCCCACCAGACCGCAACGCCTTCATCAGGGATTTCATTCTTGATTTGCATTTTTTGCAATTTGCTGTACAGCATATGGAGGGCAAACAATATCGTAGCATCATTCCCTTTATGTGTATTTTTTCGTGTTTTATTCAAAATTATCTTCATAAAATCAGTATTAACATTACATCCTTTGACTCGTGTTCGTCATCTCTTTTCCCTCTCTGGCGATACCATGTATCTGAAACTTACCACTAATGGAATTCTGCTCAATCCACTGGTCAAAATATTGGTATTTTCCCTTTTCACCGCGGTTTATTTCTATACCAGGAAGGAATACATGATGGGCAGTCACCCCCAGCACGTGCTTGAGAGAAACCGCAACACTTCGGTGTACCTGTGCAAAACTCGCCTTGGGTAACAGGGCGAGCATATTACCGAACGATTCGTTGACTTCAACGAAAGTTTTATCATTCATCCATATTCTGGTCTGATTATTTTTTGCTTCAATATAACAGATCTCATCATAGTTTAGCCTCTTTTTTACAGCCCCCCGTTCCCCATAGAAAAAGCACTTATTATCATCATTCAAGTTATTTAAACCATAATGCTGAATTCTCTTTTTTGCTCTGTCCATAGCTTTATAAAAACGTTCCTGTTCGAAGGGCTTGAGAAAATAATCGGTTACCTCGTAGTGAAACATTTTGTCGCCTACTTCTCTATTCGTACTGCAAACAATCACCTGAAGATTTGCAATACCCGTGTTGCCCCGCTTGAGACTTTCCAGCTGCCCCAAAATATCCAGTCCCCCAACGATGGGCATCTCAATATCAAGAAATAGAATATCCAGTTTTAAGCGACGCAAGGCCACTAAGGCTTCCTTGGGATTGGTCGTCGCATACACACATTCGACACCATCTGTCAAGTCTACGTATCTTTTAAGATCATCTACAACATCAGGATCATCATCCACAATACCCACACAGATTTTTTGGAGCCGTCCCTCCTGCTTTAATATTTTTTTTATTGTATCCATGTTAAAAATTTATATCCAAGTTCAAGTAAAATATGCCGTCAGCCATTTGTTTTATTAAGGAAAATGCTTCGCCGTATTCCAGACGGAGCAATTTTGTCAATTGTTCTAAACCAGTGCCGCCTTCTTCAAAGATCCAGGCAGACTGTGATGAAACCTTATTGGTACAACTTATTGATACCCTCTCCATATCACTAAACACATAAATAATACTTTCAAAAGAGCTGTCGCTATAATCGCCGTGTTTGACCATATTTTTATACAGGCTCAATAGCATCATGGGAATAATCGGATGGTTCCAGTCCTGAATATCCGACTGCAGATGAATGTGATGCTCACCATACAGGCGCATCAGCTGCTTCAGATAAAAGAGCTCATCTTCCAATTTTCCCGATATATGCTGTCTAAAGTTCATCGTTCGCATAGCATAGGCTTCCAGACCAAAGAACAGTTCTATTCGGGTCAGAACTGCAGGTCGCTTTCGTACCAGACGGGTAAAGCTCTGTGTCAGATTGCCCATGAAATGAACGGCCCAGTTACGAAAAAGCCTTGCTTTCAGACTTTCTAGAGAATGTATTCTTTTCCATCCCAAATGCCTGAAAAGACCTGCACTGAGATTGTAAATGATCTCAATAGCCAGAATTAAAATGCCTTTGAGCACAAAAGTCACATAGAAAGTAAATACGTCGATTCCAAAGTCTACCGCTCTGAACAATTTGGGGTTTTTGAGTACTTTCCGGCTAAGCTCTGTCGGAAATTGATATAGCAGCAGAAAAACTGCCAGGGCTGTCAGCAAAAAATAACCGATCATGATGCCCATCCGTTGCAAGGTAAAACGCCTAAATAGCGCACGTCGCAACCAAGCTCGATTGGTATAGCTAATGCCCAACATAAAGGGAATCATTAGTATGATAACACATACATGCCCCCAGCCGAATTTATAGATATTGACTAGGCTAATCCAGGCAAAATAGCCACCCCAGAAAATAAAGTGAAATCGCACTGATAATGGTTTAAGAATACTGTCCTTGATCATAATTGGTTTAGGTAATAAAAAAAAAACAAATCCTTATTTTAATAAATAAATTATTTGAAGAGACAATTTATCAATTAAAGAAGATTTATACAACCTCAGTCAAAAAAACACGTTTAAACATTCAACCATATCTTTCTAAATTTTTGACAGGCTATTTCAAATTCCTTGGTTCCAATAACCACCGAACGACCAGTCGCCAGATCAAAGAGCATTCTTTTTTCCTGCACAACAAACGGTAGCCAAAGGTGTTGTAAAGGCATCTGCTCCTTCTTTATCAGCAGCTCATGATCAAAGACTGCCGACAGGCATTCCCATTGGATCAATTCTTCGGCAGCAAGGTCCCCCACAAGATCAAGGATATACTGCGTTGCAGGTTGGTAGTCGGACCTATTGTTCACATATCGTCCTTCCTCTCCAAACCGAAGGGTAATTTGCCCGTTTACCATTGTCATGATGGCAGCTCTGATTGGTACCTTAGTCCAAAAGCTTAACGCAGCGATCCCCTCACGTAAAAGCAGCTCCGATTTATGCAGTCTGACCGGTACCCATCCCTTTGAGGCCTCACCTGCACTAAGCTGCCCATCGATAAAGAAAATCAGGTGGTAGTTTTTCCGAAGCACTTCCCTGAGCTTTAAGAGCGGATTGCCCTGATCAGCACGAATGAAGATTAATTCATTCTCGGTCGCTTCCCGGCCAAAGGAGAGCCGGAATTGCTTCCTGTAAATCTGTCCCTGCGCTTCAAAGACATCGGAACGCAATAATATGGCCAGCTTATGCCCCAGCAGCATCAATGCCCTTGCGATCAGGCCATATGGACCAATATGTAAACAGGCCCAGATGCGAGGCCCCGGATCGTTCCCAGGCCAGGCTTTGATCAGCTGCGCTAATAAATTGTCATCTACCTGATAATGCTGCTGATTGGACCATTTCTGATGTATCCGCAGGGAACGGATAAGCCCCCCTGCATCCCGAATCAATTGCCAATGGTATAAGAGGGCTACAGCTTTGAGCGATCTGTACCAGCTGTGGCTATTCAGGGCTAATGTATCTGTCATTAAATCGGAGTTATGCCCCATATTTTGAGGTATATTGTTCATACTTGTTCGACTAATTGGTTATCAAAAAAGGGTGTCCGGATCACCCATCAGTTTACTATTTGTGCTTAGAAGTAGTAGATATCACATTTTTCCTCTTCAGCATCGCCCAAGAGCTCTGCTGTTTCCGCATTGGAAAAGGTACAAAGTGCCTGGTTAGCCAAAAGCTGCAATTCTATAAAAAGCTGTTCCATATTGATTTCATCTTTTTTGTATCCGTCCAGCACCAAACTTGCCCAGTTTGGTCACTTTGCTTTCGGGCCAGGAAAGCGAGGTGATCACGGTGGCGAATTTGGCAGAAATGCAAGACATCAGCTTCATTTTTGGGTACATCGGTTGTGGATCAGGGTGAACCGCTAATTTTTTAGCCCGTTAAAATTCACCCTACTTCTAGACCTGTTCACCATCTCCCCAGACCTATGCACACTTTTTTTTGATAATCTCGCTCGGTTTTATTAGAATACATTTTTCGATAGATTAAAACCAGTAAATCAAGCAGTTAAACCAACCATTATTAGCTAAAGTTGATCTTTATGGAAAGAAGTTATGACTTTGTCCTGCCACAGGAATATGAGCCTGTTACCTCTCCGATACAGCGTCTGACTTATCCTATTCGCAATGCCCAGGTACAGCATTGGCAATCGGTACATAACTGCATCTGCGAGCAGACTTTTGATGGCCGCTATGGCTATCTCTATTATTATGAATTTTGGATGGAACATGAAGAAACCATCCCCATATATACCTCTATGGGCGACCTACATCTTACCTACCCTTTGCTAAGTGACTCCCCCTTAAGGCAAAGCCATTACACACAGGATTTTGCTATTGAATTTGCCAAAGGGCGGGGTGCTTATCTTTATCTTGCCAAAGGCGAATACCGATTAACCATTCCAAAAGGTCGTCACATCTTGGTGGGCTTTATTTTGGATGCCGGGCTTTTTCGGCCACCTGCCAACCGGCACTTCGGTTTTTTGGATCATCTGGTACAGGCCAAGAAGAATCAGTCACCGCAGTCGGACAAGAGTGTTACCTTCCGTGTGGGCGATGTCACCAAGCAGCAGCTACAATTGCTTTTCAGCAAGATCAACCCCAATATGCTCGACAATGAGCATATGCTCTTAAAGCAGCTGATCTTTCTGATCCAGCTGAGCCGTTTTAAGATACAAGAGGATGGCAAGGAAGAACTGATTGAGCAGGCGCGGAATTTACTGCAGATAATGATTTTGCACCAGGGGGCGCAGGTTCGGTTATCTGATATAGCTGGAGTACTGAGGAAGTCCAGAGATTATATCAACGAAGAACATAAAAAAAAGTATAAGTGCACATTTCATGATTATCGGAATCAGCTGCTATTGCATCAAATTGCTTCCACTATCGTGGGCAATGAGAAATTGGCTACTACGGCCGAAGAGTGTGGATTTAGCAGTGTTATTGAACTCAACAAATTTATCAAAAACCAGACAGGACTTACTCCGGGATCTTTTAAGCAACAGCAGGAAAATGCTAGCAATGACCCCTTATCTGCCCGAGGTGCTCAAGAACCGCCTTCCTAACCAATCCTGTTTTCTGCCAATTGATCGCTTGTTTTCTGCTTAACGCTCGGCTTTTTATCGCTGTAATTTAGCATTGTAAAACTTAGTAAACGGTTAACAAAAACGGCAATGGAACAAAACGGAAACTATATACAACATGATGGAACTGGGGTGGCAGGTACAGTTTCCAAAAAAGCTAAGCAATCAAAATGGCAAACCTATATGGAGTGGTATATTCTGATCGCATTAGTCATGCTGATCCTATTACTTTTCTTCACTGGACTTGGAAAAGTATTTAACCATGCAGCATTTGTGAGTCAACTTCACAAACAGCCTCTTCCGCAATGGTCGATGTCCATTTTGAGCTATTTGCTTCCGATGTTGGAGCTGGGGACTGTCCTCCTGATGTGTATTCCACAGGTAAGGATATGGGGCTTGGGGCTAGCTATTTTATTAATGACAGCCTATTCGATCTATGCCTATTTGGCTTATATCGAAATCTATGGTTATGTGCCCTGTGCCTGCGGAAAAGTATTTGAGAAAATGAGCTGGAAACAACATTTTCAATTCAATCTGGCGGTTACTTTACTTGCGGCACCGGCATGGCTGATGGAATACAAACTAAAAAAAGCAATAAAAACTATGCATAGCGAATCCCGACGGGGATTCGACCAGCAGGAAAGGTAGTCAATAGTTGAGCGATATCTTCTTTCGGGATTGCGACAATTCAGATATATCGATAAACCTACGACAAGGCAAGTCGCCGAGACAGGATAATGAAGGATTAGAAACTACCGCCTGCATTTATAAACTATAAATATCAACAACATGAAAAAAGTAAAATTATTTGTCCCAATACTAGGAGCAGTTTTGGGATTGGGTGTCTATGCTGGACACGCCAAAGAAATCAGTAGAAAAGCTGCAAGCACTACTGAGCAATCATGGGAAGTCATTAATCCAGATGGTGATCTGACCGACCCAGACAATTACCAGCCCTATTCGGGTGATATTGCCACGTTATGTCCAAGCGACGAAGTTCTATGTGGTATCAAAGCTGAAAATGACGGTGCTGGTAAACCACAAATGACAAACGAGCTGAAATCTGAAATCAATTCAGGAACACCAACTAGTCATGTGTTCTATCGCGCGGAAAATTAAGATCTGCAAAAATAGGAAAGGGCGGCGGTTCGCCCTTTCCTATCTACCGTGGATTCTGGACAAGCCCTCCAGCAACGACAACCGAGTATGGGATCAATAGCGCAAATCGCTTATCGTTAGGTTCTAAAATATATTCCTTTCCATCAAAGTTACGTACGATTCGAATGCCCGCATTATAGTGCTTATTCAGCCGTTTTATGTCCGACCATCGCGTACCAAAGCGAAAAGCCAGTTCCTTTTTACGTTCGCTCAATATAAAGTCGATCAGTTCAGCCTTTCCAGCGGGTACAATGGGTAGCTTGCTTGTTTCATAACGTGCTTTCAACAATTCAACCATCGTATTACCAGCATCAATCAACTGATTTGACCTTGCTTCACATTCGGCTTTAATCAAATAAAGTTCATCTACTGCAAGACCGCAAAATGCATAGCTTCCTATTGTACCCGCATAGTTTCCTTTGAAATTGTAAAATCCATTTGCATTTTTTTTGTAATACAGTGTCTTCCTCAAATCACCTCCGTTGTACTGTTCAAACAGTACTGTGTCGACAAAAGATTTTGTTCCCGTAAATATGCCACCTGATGACGCCATACCACTATGAAAGATAACTTCCTTATTCATTAATTCAAATGGAATTGCCGCTGTTGGCGACACCATCCTATAATCAATAAGATCCTTTTGGATCGCTAAGGAAAGATTCGCATAGTTTAAGGCTTCACTTACATTCCCCATGTAGAGGAACACCCTGGCCAGTACAGCATAAGCGGCAGCTTTGGATGGTCTCGTCTTTTTGAGCGGCAGATTGGGGAGCAGACCAGCCGCATCCCGAAGATCTTTGGTGATTTGCAAAAAAGTATCTTCCAGATTAGTACGTTGAAAGTTAACATTGATATCTGAGGTCGTACGAAGTGGGATGCCAAGCTCGTTCTTTGCAGTACCAGCTTCATAAGCCTGCGAAAACTCCTGAGCCAGCCAGAATAAATTCCATCCCCTGTGAAACAACGCCGTTCCCTTGACCAAATCCCTTTCCGAATTTGACATACCGTCTAAATCTGCCTGATCAACGTTATCCAAAACGATATTTGCATACATAATCTTTTTGTAGCTTTCGGTCCAGTCTGTCAATTTAGTCTGTTCGTTATTCAAAAGATAAACATCACTTAATTCTGCCGCCAAACTCTTCACGTCTTTATCGTTCATAAAATAATAGTCAGAGGCGACATCCATCCCGATCGGAAAGCTGCGTACGGTATAGAGCTCATAATCCATTAAAGCCTGTAGATCTTTCAATGTTTTGGGAACTGCCAATGAACTTTTGGATTTCTCATCTAAGAATTTATTACATCCTACCAATGTTATCAACAAGCAGCATAGTATAGTTGAAATTATGTTTGTCTTCATCGTATTAAAATTGAGCGTTTATACCTAGTGAAAATTGCGAGGGAATCCGCATAGTAATTCCATTTGGATCCAAATCTAGCTTGGTCGCCTTCCAGATCACACCAAGATTGCGGGCATAAGCCTGTAAGGAAATACTTTTGAAATAGCCCAGTTTGGGTTTCAGGCGGTAGATCAAGCTAATATCCTGCAAAGTGATGTTATCACCTTTCTCGACCAAAATATCGGAGTACATATAAAACTGATCCCTGTTGGAATTCAATGGGTAATTGAATGCAGGAACATTAGTCGTCGCCTCATCACCCGTTTTTTGCCATCTTTTGTAATAATCGCTGTGTAGCGGAATATTGGAGGATAAAGAGGAATAATTGACGGATTCTCTTCTAAAAAAATAATTGAAACGATAAGCGATATTGATACCTGCTTCCCAAGCACCGAAAGTAAAACTGTTTCTTATACTCCCGAATTGTTCAGGAAGTGCAGATCCATGGAATACCAGATCTTCAAGAGAAACTTTGGACCTTAAATCGCCATAATTGGAATAAGGCTGTCCGTTCACACTAAACTGAGGATTACCGGCATCAGCTGTGAGTCCCATAAACCGGTAACTGACTAGATTATAAGCAGCATAACCCTCTATTGGTGTAAGCGATTGGCCCGAATTTACCATATCAGCATTCACGTTTGACCGATAGCTATAGTTCATAATCCGGGTTTTATTGGACGAAAATAACCAGGTGGTACGCCATTGCAACGGGGCATCGATGTTGAGCGTATTGAGCTGTACTTCCCAGCCCTGTGTACGCAGGCTTGCGGCATTTCTTTTTAAATAATCGACACCTACAGTTGGATCAACATTCACAATGGCGATCAAATCGGTTGCTTTTTTATTGAAGTAAGCTACCGATCCAGTCACTCGATTGTGCTTTAGGCCAAAGTCGAGTCCAAAATTTAACTGGCTTACATCCTCCCATCGCAGGTCTGGATTGGGCGGATTATTGACATAGGCATTGGTGAATCCCCCCAGTACACCGGGACTGGAGTTATAGGTTATGGTCGTCTGTGCAGGAACTGAATTGTTTACATTTCCACTTTTTCCGTAGGTCGCCCGTAAGATTAAGTGCGGCATCCAAGCCCAGTTATAGAAACTTTCGCGATCGACATTCCACATACCACCAATTGACCACAGCGGTTTCCATCTATTGTTGGTATTTACACCGAACAGATTTGATGCATCACGACGTGCGCTTGCTGAAACTGTATACTTTTTGAGCAGATTATACGATCCGTTGAAGAAAACGGAGACAAAACGGTCTACATTACGTTCATCATTAAAGTTATACCAGATCGTATTGCTTCCAAGGCCAGCGTAGTAAGTAAAAATTGTGCGATAATCAACAGGTTGGGATATGTTGAGTTCATTGTCGTATCCGTACTGCCGATAAGTGTGCAGTAGCCCCCGATTGTCCCTTACCTCCCCACCTATCAACACATTCAGATCGCCAAGGCTGGATTGCTTATCGTAGGAAATCTGTGCCCTCATGTTGTGACCATACTGTCTGTTTGAAGTTCTATCCAAAATATCGCCCATTGGAATAGGACGCTCAATGACATTACCTTTTAACTGACTATATTTATTGATGAGGTCACGCACATAAAATGAGTTACGATCCATCCGATCCTCGAGGAGGCCATTCGATGTAAAATACTGATACCGCAATTCAGACCGCAACCCTTTTATCCATTCATACGCTGCTGCAAGGTCAAATTTCAGCACATTCGTATTATCCGTCTTATCCAATAGTTTCTGATCTGCCAAGGGATAATACGACCAATCCAACAATTTGCCTTCGCCCAGCGTATCCAGAAAACGACTTCTGTAGTTCTGCTCCAATCGACTCGGATTGCCATCGCTATCCAATAGCCGCGAATAAGGATAAGCTAGCCCAGCACTTCCGATTGCCAAGGATGAAATACCATTGTTGGTCACTTTATTTGCATTGAACTGCATTCCCCCCGTAAGTACCAATTTAGAAATCGGTCGCCAGGTCTGCTCTGTACGAAGTGTAAACCGACTATTTTCATTGCCGACAATATTACTCCGCACCTTATCAAATCCCGCCGACCAAATAGAAGCCAGCTTCTCGCTTCCAGTACTCAACTGCACATTATACTGTTGATTAATTCCCTTTTGGCGTAGGTACCGCGCTATATCAGCACGCAAGTTTCCCTGAGCAATTGCATTCAATTGGGATTCCAAGGCCGAGTCGTCGATCAACTTATTACGATGATCGTTTAAGAGCTCAACTACAGGACTGATCACAGGATTATAGATCTTATTATTGAGTGTATTATCGTAATAGCCCTGATTAAAGAGAAGTCGTTCCACCTCGATATGGGTTGAATTGTCCACCTGCGACCGGTAGTAGGGATCCTCCCGATCAATAACAGAGATATTACTCGTTACCGAAAGACGGACCGGCATATCAAATTTCCCTTTCTTTAGCGTAATGACGACCACACCATTGCCAGCCTTAGCACCCCAAATAGACGTGGCAGCAGCGTCTTTCAATACGCTAATATTTTCCACATCATTGGGATTAATATCGTTGATATCGCCCTCATAAGGGAAGTTATCCACCACAATTAATGGACCTTTGATTGTTTCGGTAATCGTGCTCAGACCCCTGAGCAAAAAGTTATTCTGGCTGCTCCCACGTTTGTCAAATAATAGGGCATTGCTCAATCCGTCCAATCTATTGAGAATATTAGGGCCTATTTGCCTATCCAGTTCCTTTTTCCCGATCAGGTCAAAAGCTCCCGTTGCTCTTTCTTTGGGTAAGGTTTGATAACCCGTCGATACCTGTACTTCCTCCAATTCATTGACTAGAGGTGTGAGGTATACCAACCAACTATGTCGGTTTAGCGCATCCAGCGATAGCGTATCAGGGTAATAACCAAGACGCCGAAAAACAAGACAGCTTATCTGTCCTTTCAGCAGCAACTCTCCTTTTGCATCCGTGGCGCCGAAAGCCTTTCCCTCGCAATCTTTAATAGATACAGCAGCAATAGGCAGTTTTGTATCGCGATCCTGAACCCGGATTGACTGTCCCTGTGCGAATGTTTTCAAACAAAGTACGACACAGATCAACACGACTAAAAGATATTTTTTCATCGTATCAGCTCCTTTCCATGCTCGGCTACATAACCGTAGCGCGTCAATTTCATAACACTACCGTTGTCTTTAAATCCATCCTGTGTTAAGACGAACATGATCATCTTGCGTCGTTCAAGCGATAAAGTTAGACCCTGTACCGCAAAAGCCTGTTTTAATTGGTCTATATCGCTGAGATTATCGGGAAGCGATAAGTCTATCCTTTCATCAAGCCCCGTTTCGTCGACCATAAAGGGCAATACCGAGAAAGACCTCAGGTTAAACAGATTGGGGATATTTTTTATTTCTACGCCAATAAATGCATTCTTTGGCTTATCGTTTCCAAGCTGTGCCTTTTGCAAAAACTTGCCGTCCGAACTCCCATCATTCTCCACGAGACCGTTCAATATAACTATTGGCACCTTAGCCAATTCCTTACTTGGGCGGGGCTTTTTACCATCAGCACGGCGCATCACCAAGCATTCAACATCGCGTAATTGATAAGATGCTTTCATTCCGAGATAGAAATTGAGGTCGCTTTCCATTTTTTTGTAAACGGTATTATCATTCCATAGCATTGGGCTTACCGATTCGTAGGTATATTTCCAGAAATTCCGATCCTGCTCCAATCTGTGGATTATACTATCGGGAGCATTTATTTCGAGTATACGTCTAGCGCGAATCTTGGAAAGGCCGGCAATATAATTTTGAGCATTTTGCAGTGCAATACCATATTGCATAAATACATTGAGATTGGGTACAACAAGGTGCTTATACTGATGCACGGAGTCCACCGTAAAACTGCTTGCCTGCGATATCCCCTGACCATAGGGCAGTAAGGAGCTGTAATAATAATTGATGATCTTAGCATCATAATAAGGCTGCAATAATGGCTGGTCGAATGCAAGTACTTTGGCCGCTACGGGCACTGCATTTCGGTCTTTGATCATCTGCTTCAAAGCAAGCGCATTTAGTTCACTCGGCATTGCTAGTGCACGAACCACACCATTGTTGTCAATACAGACTGTAAATGGGATTGCGTCTTTATCAAAAAACTTGGTCAGCAGCTTGTCGTTGACAATGGAGGAAAACCTATTAGCCAATCCATGGGTTTGTATAAACTCACTTTTGCTAATAAATTTCTCGACAGCAGCACGATCTTGGTAAGTAACTGAAAGTACTTTGACTAGGCGGTCCATATCGTCCTGCAATTTATAGAGACCAGGGAATGAGGCTATACATGAGGAACACCAAGTAGCCCAGAAGTCTAGGATGATTAGCTTTTTAGTGTTGTAATCACGTAAGCTTATTGTTTGGACTCCTGTAGGATGTCCGACGACATCAAGCCTTAAATCCCAAAGAGCCTGCGGGATGGTATCCCCTATTTTGAGATGTTTGATTAATAGCCCATCGGCCCCGCTTTCCTTGCGGGGCGTCTGAGCTGATAAACTAAACATAGAAACTAATACAAACAAGATTACAAGTAATGCAATCTGTATAACTGGAATATTGACTACCTTATCAAATAAGGTTATGAAGTTTTTTGATGTAGTTTGTTTTGAGCTGGAATTCCCTTTCACTATAGACAGTTCTCTCCCAGCCTTATAAAAATTGTTCATTTTTAAGGTTCTAATAATGGTCATAATTCATCCCTTTCCTAAACGAATGCCTAAGATTAGATAGTTAAATAACTCGTAAAATTTTTCCGATATAGTCGTCTAAAAATTGGTTAACACAGCAGCTGATATGGATACACTGACACTGTTTCGGATACGATCACAAAGATCTGTTTCTACAGATAAGCTAAGGGGGAACTACTAGGAAAATTCGATGTTCATTGAGGTTCATAACTCTCTTTTTTAAGTTTATAAAAAAGCTTGAGCGATGAATCTTAACTGGTTTGAACTATCTCAAAAAAGAGATGGGACTTACCTATGAATTCTACAGACGGCCCTAGGAAGCCAAAAAGCGAATCAAGAGCAAGCCCATCTCTCCTTTGTTCCAACAAAGGTAGAGATATGGCCTTTAACTCCCGATCTTGCGCTTTTGAAAATTTCCTAGGTTTTCTGTAACAAGATTCAGCGTTAAAAGCTATTCAAAATATTAATTTATAATACTATACAATAAATCAACAATACAAATATATGCATTTTTATATTACAAATATCCAAATTTTATCGGATTAAAAATTTTTACTCTATAAGCGATTTGAATGTATAATCGCACATGGTGAAAATAAGCCCGTTATCGTTATATATAATTAATCGCGTGGTCTATCGATTATATGTATTAGGAATCTTACAATCTAAGTTTTCGTTAATTCTTGACAAAAGAGACACATACGTAAATAATGTTAAGAACGAAAATATGGATGCCGTTTTTAATCCTATCGATTTCCCTTCAATAGCATCTGCTCTTGACTGGGAAATACATGACCTCCTACCTCCAGATAATTCTCCCTATAGCGATGGTACATTGGTTGACAAAGTGGTTTTTAGTTTAAACAATCCATCAGATGCGGAAGAAGTAATTGTGGGAATGAAAGATATTGGATACTTTAAAAAGGAAAAGTCATTAAACGACATTTTTGAATACCTCTATTTGACAGAAAATATGTCAGAAAAACGCAGGGTAATTAAAGAAATTCTGGAAAAGTTGGTTTCCAACAATATATTGAAGCTAAAAAACGGAAAATATTTAGCTTAAATCAAAATTTTCTTACTTTTGGGTCGAGTAAATTGGCCACACCAATGGAAGAGAAAGAAGATAACCAAATTATATCAACTACAGAACACCTCAGCAGGCAAAAAGTCTCAAGAATTGACTTCGAAATTCTTGTTAATTTTTATGAAATCTGCAAAAAGAAAAAGATATCTGAGCGAGAGGTTTCGTTTTTAATGGGAAAGGTGAATAAGTATTTCTCCGAAATTCTCAATCCTTTTTTCAAAGAACATATTAAGACGGAGTACCTTGATATTCTACCCGCCATTGCGTCAACCGGTATCCGGAAAATTATTCCAAACGATGTTGAACCAAAAGAAACTATTGATATCCGCGGCACTCATACACGAGAGACAGACAAATATTCGGAAGTAGACTATTATAAATTTACTGTCACTTATAAGGATGGTACAACTAGAAACTATCGTTGGAAAATAGCGGTTACTAAAGGATCAAGATCTAAAGTGAACCCAGAGTTACTGGAGGTCTTGAAAAAATTAATCTCTCGCCATTACTTTCACAAGCCAAAATTTGCGCTTAATATTTACATTTTACTCAAATCAAAATTTAAAAATACTTTTAGCCCGTTGGAGTTACAGATTGCGCTTTCGAAATTGACAAATAAAAGCTTCGATCCAGAATTTGCTCTGCAAGAAGGGGTAGACAATATGAGGATTACATATAGTAAGATTTTGAACGAAACCGAAAAGTTTTTGGAACATTGTCAAGACCATATGATCTGGATTTCAAGCTATGTACCTTTAAGTTCTCCCTCGACTAAGTATTTTATCTGGTATGAAGATAGTGACGAAAACGATAAGTTACTCACTGCTATTGACGGTAATGTTCTGCTATCCTCTTCCATAGAGGAATTGCTTACTTTGTTGAAGAGTAATAACGATATCTTTAAAGCACCTGTTAATTTAGAAGCGTGGCTATCGGGCATGGAAGACTTACCTCCAACCATATCGGTCATTTATTCTCCCAAGGAAATTATCTCCGGTTTCGAAGCAGATTCTGTTTCCGTAGACACCCTCACTGATTTTGTAGACTTTTACAATTTGATCGGCGATCTAGGCTGCCAAGATGAAAGGTTCACAGAACTTCTAGATTTACGCGAAACTGGAGAACTTAGAAATGTCTGGGATCACTATTGCGATAATCATCTTTTCAAAGCAAGAAAACATAAAGGACTTTCGTTTGACAAGGCGAAGTTTATTGTTGATTTTAAGGAGTTGGTGGTGAGGTTTGAGGAAGACTATTACTAGTCAGGCTTGATCCTATCCAACTTTATGTTAGATTTGAGAATAGTATCAAAATAAAAAGAGGCTTTTTAAGGTTTTAATCCCGATGTCACAGTTCGAGTTATACTCGTTAATTAATATAAAAGCCCATATAGCAGCTAAAAATAATGGACAAGAATTATATACCCAAGCTAAAAATACACCATTATTTAAGAAAATCTAAAGAATAAACTAGATTTTGTGGAACTACATTTTGAAAGTTCTTTTTTTCGCTGAATAAGAGCCCCGATATAGTCAATTTTCTTCATTTGCCACCTATGGATATACAATTTCATAAAACTGGCAAGGTAAATTTGAAAATAAGGCAATATGTTTAAATTGTTATAGAAAACGACTAGTTTTTAAATAAAGTAATGTAGAGTGACATTAATTTTGTTATTTTATACCAAAATAAGATTTCGGGTCAAATGTCAAAAAATAAAATAGGAGTTATTGATCTCTTCTGTGGGATTGGGGGGCTGAGTTATGGAATGTACAAATCTGGTTTTGATATTATTGCTGGGTATGATATAGATGGTACTTGTTCTTATGCTTATGAACAAAATAATAATTCCGTATTTCATAAGAAAGATGTTTCAAAGATTACAGGCGCGGAATTATCCAAATTATTTGATGGTTACAAAATAAAGGTCTTAGCTGGCTGCGCTCCTTGTCAGCCATTTTCTTCATACGCATTCAAAGTAAAAGACAAGGATAAAAACAAGTATAATTTGCTATACCAATTTGGCAGATTAGTCGAAGAAACACTACCGGATATTGTCACAATGGAGAACGTATCACAAATCGAAAGTTTTAATCAAAAACCAGTTCTATTAGATTTCGTTTCAAAGCTTGAAAATATGGGATATCACATCTCCTACAAAACTGTATTTTGTCCTGATTATGGAATACCCCAAACTAGAAAACGGTTAGTCTTGTTAGCTTCAAAACTAGGCGAAATATCGTTAATTGAGCCCACACATACTAAAGGCAATTATGTTACCGTCGCAGATGCTATAGAAAAGCTACCTCCAATCAAAGCTGGAGAGACTTATATCGGTGATCCTCTACATAGATCAAGATCTTTGAATGAACTTAATTTAACTAGGATAAAAGCAACACCTTACGGAGGTGGATGGAAAGATTGGCCAGAAGAGTTAAGACTCGAATGTCATAAAAAAGACTCTGGCAAGAGTTTTGGAAGTGTATATGGTAGAATGGTTTGGGAAGAACCCTCACCAACTATGACTACGTTATGTACGGGCCTTGGCAACGGTCGTTTTGGCCATCCAGTACAAGATCGAGCAATCTCAGTTCGCGAAGCTGCTATTTTACAAACTTTTCCTAATGACTATAGATTTTTCGAGAATGAAGCTGAAATTTCAATATCAAAAGCTTCTAGATACATTGGAAATGCCGTCCCACCAAAATTAGGTGAAGTAACGGCTGAAAGCATAAAAAGACATCTTAAAGAACTTGATCAAATATGAGTGATAAAAAAAATGAACCTTTAAAATGGAGATTTGATATAAGTACTTTTAGACTTATAGGTCGGGATTTAATAACGGACAGGGTTACGGCACTATTCGAGTTGATAAAAAATTGTTATGATGCAAATGCGAAAAGAGTTGATTTAATATTTGAAAATTTAGGAAGCCCTAATGGTTGTATTAAAATAATAGATGACGGCTTTGGAATGTCTTTGAGTGACATACGTAACAAATGGATGGTTATAGGAACTTCTAACAAGCGCCAGAACAAGGTCTCCCCAGCCCCCTTTAATAGACGCAATGTAGGAGAAAAAGGAATTGGAAGATTCGCTGTTGATAAATTGGGGGATGATCTGATAATCATAACAAAGACTGAAAAGGATCCTCAATGGCTTAGTGTTAATATAAATTGGGAAAGTTATCACAAAAAATTTATTGATGGAAATCAAAATAAGGAACAGCTAGTTGCGCATAATAAAGTTTCTGCCCCCCCCAGTAACCAATTACTTCTTTTTACAGATGTTGAAACTGAATTTGATTATCTTGATACATATAGCTCAGAAAAATTAAATGGCACCACTCTTATAATTTCAAATATACGAGATGAATGGACAAAAAAGGATTTACAAAAACTTGAGAATGAAATAAAAAAAATAGTATCTCCCTACCATTTATTGAATCCGGAATTTAAAGTCTTTTTGACAGCAAAACAATTTGGCTATGATAATTTAGAAATTAAGGCTAAACAAGTTGACTTTGCTACATACGAGACAACTATTGATTATGGAGATAATTATCAAGAATCATTATTTTTCGACGAAAGTTCGCACGAAATAAAAAAGAAAAATCTTCCTATCCAATCTTTTGGAGTCATAAGAATGACTTTGTACTATTTTGACGATGCCGCTAGAAGAAACTATACTAAAATCTATGGCAAAAACAACAATCCTTTCGACGGAGTAAAAATCTATAGGGACGGAATTATCACAACACCTTTTGCGGAGGCAGAAATTCATGCTGATAAAAAGAGAGATATTCTTGGAATTGACAAAAGAGTTTGGCAAAATATCTTTGATAGAATCTCAACAAGGGAGATTATTGGTATTTTAGAAATTACGTCTGAGAATAATCCAAGAATAATTGACGCCACAAACAGACAAGATTTTTTAGATAATATTGAATATAGAGATTTAAAGGACTTTATAATTATTCAACTAACCGCGCTTGAAGGATACAAAAAACATTTAAGATCCCTAAAAAAACTAAACAGTCAACCTGTATTAGACAAAGCTAAAGGAGACTTGGATGAACTAACAAAAGTTGTTCAGCAAGTTGCAATAGACAACCCAGCTCTAAAAAACCAGTTACAACCGATTATTGAGGTTGCGACTAAAACGAGCAAGTCTGTTAAATCGGTAATAAAGCAACAGAAAGATACTGAAGAGGAATTTTTACGTAAAGAAAATATGTACTTAAGCGTGATGTCACTACAGGAGTACGCTGTGCATATAACTCACGCTGTTAGAACCTCATTGGGCAAAATACAGAGAAAAGCAAAATTCTTTTTTGATTATTACCCTGATACAGATGAAGAGGAATTCTTTCTTCTGTATTCAAAAGAAATATATGAGGAAATGATGATACTTAACAAAGTCATTGAATTTATGTTAAGCTACTCTCAATCTAATTTGTCCTTTAGAGAGGTAAATATTTACGATTCTTTATCAAAGATTTTTCAAACATTCAGTGATATTCTTGAAGTAAACAAAATAAAGTACCAAATAGACGCCCCAAACAATTTAATTTTGAATACGCAAGAACATTTTATAATTGATATTTTCCAAAATCTTCTTTCTAACTCAATTAAAGCATTACGAGATACCGATAAAAAAATAATTAAGTGCTCAGTTAGTGTAAATAAACAGCTCCTAACTAGTCGTTCCTTAACAAAACCCACTATTTAATTTATTTTTAAAAACAGGATTAGAAAACAGCATAATTTGTATCTTATAAAATAAGAAAATAATTTTCTGTTTCAGTAGTTCCATCATTTTCTTCATGTTCCAAGCGGTTGCAGCTAGTAATGCATTGATTTGTGGTCCCGTTTCTCCCATGAAGTAATTTTTTGCCAGCCTAAAATCGGTTTTTAAATGTCCGATGATAGGTTCTATTGCCGCTCTGGTTCTAAATTTTTTGCGCTTTGTCTGCTT
>NZ_VLKR01000029.1 GCF_007830445.1 Sphingobacterium siyangense
TTTAAAATACATTGCGGGGTGGAGCAGTTGGTAGCTCGTCGGGCTCATAACCCGAAGGTCACTAGTTCGAGTCTGGTCCCCGCTACTAAAAGAAAAAAGCCGAGGTGAATATCTTGGCTTTTTTTGTGTCCTAATTTACGCTATAATACCGCCTGTTTTTCAGGATCATCTTTTTTCCTACTCTTGTAAATTTCTTTTTATCGATTGTCGTGAGGTTGTTGAAAAACGGTCTTTTGCTGTTATTTAATCGTTCTAATTTTTTGATATTGGATTACGCTGTAAAATGTGTGTTTATGCAATCGTTTGTTTAATTGGCGCAATCGATTTCGTTGTTGCTAAATTTTGATATACTATCATCTTGCTTTAGATTTAGCATTCATGTACCTAAATTTTGATTAGTACGCTAATCAATTTTTAAACTAACTATTAAATATTATGATTTCAAAGATTCTCGACAATCACAAGTTGAGTCTGTTATCATTAGCTTTACTCATTGCAAGTACACACAACTCGGCTAATGCTAATGGTCTTACGTTTCCAAACAACAATATTTTGTTGAATGACGCGGTTTATCAACAAAAAGTGAATGGAAAAGTGCAGTCTACAGACGGCCCATTGGCTGGAGCAACCATTAGTGTTAAGGGGAGCGCTAAATCGACATCTGCGGGAGTAGATGGACGGTTTACCATAGATGCTAAAAATGGTGATGTACTGGTCGTTACAAGTGTTGGTTATAAAACACAGGAAGTGACGGTGACAGGACCGGTTGTTAACATCAATCTGGAGTCCAATAGTGAAGCACTTCAGGAAGTTGTTGTCGTTGGGTATGGAACACAACAGAAAAAAGAAAGTTTAACTGGTGCCCTTCAGGCTGTTAAGGGAAACAAATTACGTGATGTCACTACGCCGTCGGTTGAGAATATGCTGAATGGTAAGGCTGCCGGTGTATATGTTGCACCAGGGGCTGGTAAACCGGGGTCAAATGGTGGTGTTGTGATTCGTGGTCAGGCAACCCTAAGCGGTACGACGAGTCCGTTGGGGTTATTGATGGTGTTATCGTTGGCTCAAGCCCAGGTGATATCAATCCAGATGACATTGAATCATTGACTATCCTAAAAGATGCTGCCTCAACATCTATTTATGGTTCTCAGGGTGCAAATGGTGTTGTTGTCGTTACAACAAAAAATCCTTCGGCTTCCAAAACAAGCATTAGCTTTTCTACAAAAATGGGTATCAACCAACTTTCCAATGGACACATGGAAATGATGGACGGGGCTGAACTTTATGACTACTTTGCTTCATTTTCGAATCCCGCTGATATCAAATTCCCGCGTTGGAATTCGGACTTGCGCAATAGCAACTTTGATTGGTGGAAGCTGGCAACAAAGACCGGATTTGTCCAAAATCACAATTTATCCATTCAGGGAGGAAATGATAAATTACAGTCTTATTTGTCTTTAGGTTACTACAACGAAGCCGGTGCGGTAAAAGGGTATGATTACGATCGTTATAACTTTAGATTACGTACCAACTATAAGCCTTTTGACTGGTTGACCATCAAGCCATCTATTGCCGGTTCGAGACGTGCGGTAGATGATCGTCAATATGATGTCAATGCCATGTATGGAAACCTGCCTTGGGATAGTCCATACGATGCAAATGGAAATTTGGTGCCACACCGTTATAGTGGCTGGGTCAATAATGCAAGCACGAATTACTTGTATGACTTGCAATGGAATCATAGTGCCAATACCAATTATGAATTTATGGGTAACTTAGATTTCGATGTCAAATTAACAGATTGGTTGACGTTTTCTTCTGTTAACAATTATCGTTACAATAGTTATTCTGATAATGGTTATCAAGATCCGCGATCAAACAGCGGTGAAAGTGTAATTGGGCGTGTGACGGATTACCGCATGGAGTTTGCGCGTCGTTATACCAACCAAATCTTGCGTTTCAACAAGACCTGGGATAAACATAGCCTGAATGGATTGGCTGCATACGAATTTAACGACTACTGGACAAAAACTTTAGATGCTTACGGAACGGGTATTGTCAATGGTTTCGAGGTATTGGATGTTGTTGCAAAGCCAGAACGTACGAAAGGCGGAATTTCCGAATGGGCAGTACAGTCATTCTTGTCGAATGCAAACTATGCATACGATAATAAATATCTGGCACAGGTGTCGTTCCGTCGTGATGGAGCATCCAATTTTGGTACCAATGCAAAATATGGAAACTTCTTTTCCGTTAGTGGTGGCTGGAATATCAATAAGGAAGAGTGGTTCAAGGCTGATTGGGTAGATAACTTAAAACTGCGAGCGGCTTATGGATCGGTAGGTAATAGACCGAGCTCATTATATCCACAATATAGCCTTTATTCGGTATCGGCATCATCAAGCTATAATGGAATACCAGGGGCATTAATTAGCCAAATCGGTAATAAAGATCTGACTTGGGAAAAAACATACACAACAGGATTTGGTGTGGATGCAGCCTTATTTAAGAATAGGCTAAGACTTAATGTTGATTATTACGATAAGAAGACTGATAATGTGCTTTATCAAGTGCCGATCAGTGGTCTGACAGGTGTCACTTCTATCTGGAAAAATATTGGTAAGATGCAAAACCGGGGGATTGAATTGACCATCGGTGGTGATATCGTTCGCAATGACAATGTACATTGGAGTTTGGATGTTAATTTAAGTCACAATGTGAATAAATTGACCGAGCTATTTGCGACAAAAGATGCCAATGGTAATCTTGTTTCGAAACCAATTATCGCAGGGGACGGATCAGGGATAGCTGGATCGGCGCAACGTTTGCTTCAACCTGGTTATCCGGTAGATACCTATTATCTAAAAGAATGGGCTGGTGTCAACGTTGATAATGGTTTGCCAATGTGGTACAGATACGAGACAGATGCCAATGGCAATGAAACAAGGACAACGACGTCGAACTATTCCAATGCAACTTTCCGCAATGCAGGAAAAGGAAATGCAGATCTCTTTGGCGGTTTCAGTACAGCCTTAAGTTATAAGCAGTTTGATCTAAATGCCGTGTTCGGGTTCTCTTTGGGCGGTAAGTTGTATAATTATTCGCGCCAAGAATTTGACTCGGATGGAACTTATACCGATCGTAATCAGATGAAGTTACAGGATGGTTGGAGCCGCTGGGAAAAACCCGGTGATGTTGCTACTCATCCGATAGCAAGATACGATAACCAAGATAAAGGTAATTCACCGTCAACACGCTTCTTGGAAAGTAACAATTTCTTAAAAATGAGATCCTTGACTTTGGGTTACAACTTCGATCTGAAAAAGTATAACATCAAAAATTTACGTGTATTCTTAGCTGGAGAGAATTTGTTTACGATTACAAACTACTCGGGTGTTGATCCGGAGCTTCCATTGACTGAACCAGATGGTAAAGGCGGGGGTGGTCAAATGATCAGATCTACAGGCGTCTCTGTATATCCAATGGTTCGTAAATACATGTTCGGCGCAAGTGTGACATTTTAATTTTAACGTTTAGAAAATCAATAATGAAAAAGATATTAATCGGACTTTTGATCGCATCGGCAGTATCCTCCTGCGATATCGATCGTCTTCCTTATACTTCGATGGACGAAGAGAATATTGTGAGTAATCCTGATGCCATGGTAACAGGTACTTATGCGCAGTTAAAAGCTTGGTCTGACCCAATGCACCGTCTTGGTGAATACGCTGGTGATAATATGATGATCCGCGGGTCATCGACAGACGCATTTTACAAATTTATCTCCTATGCGAGAACACCTAATAATTACCGTTTGCAGAACTTCTGGGATAGCGGTTATAAAGCTATCGCGCAATCTTCGAACGTCATTAAGATGTTTGCTGAAGGTCAGAGTCCAGAAATGGACAATAAAATAGGTGAATGTTATTACATCCGTGGAATGATGTATTTTTACCTTTGTCGCGCATTCGGGAAGCCTTACTACCAAAGTCCAGAAACAAACTTAGGCGTTCCGATTGTCAATGGTACACCTGAAGATGTTTTCAATGATTTGAACTTACCGGACCGTGCGTCTGTAAAAGATACTTACGCGCAAGCGATCAGTGATCTGAAAAAAGCAGAAGCTTTAATGACCCTTGATAAGGGGGCCGCATATGCGTCTAAGGGTGCAGCGCAAGCGATGCTTTCCCGTATATATCTGTATATGAGTGGTACGTATAAAAATCCAAATGCGGAATATGCGCGTCTTTCTGTAGAATATGCGGATAAAGTGATTAACTCAGGTAAATATGTCCTGTTGGGCCGTGAGCAATTCATGAAATACAATACGTTTAGACCTGAAGATAACAAGGAGACCATCTTTGCGGTGAAACGTGTGGCTTCTGAATTTTCGGGCGATGACCATTATTATGGCATTGGAGGTATGTATTCCAATATTGGTGGTATGGGCTGGGGTGAGATGTATTCCAGCGCCAAATACATTGATTTATTGAATGAAACTGGTCGCAATGACTGGAGACCTGATCATTATACGATTGTCGACGCACGTGCAGCATTTATTGAACCTACTTATTCAAAAGATGATGCGGGAAAATACACAACTGTTTTTCGGTTTATTAAACAAGATGTACCCAAAAATGCAGGCGATCCGGTTACGCTAAGCTATGTACAGGCTCCTGCTACCATAAACGGGAATACCGTGACTTGTAAAGATGGTGATAATGTCTATACATTAACTGCTGTCAATGCTGCACAACAAACCTATAAAATTGCCTATGCAGATGGTAAAACATATACAGGTATGATTGATTACTATATTTCCTTGAACCGGGCTTATCCACAATTTTATATTGTGAAATGCTCACGTGAAGGTGAGGAGTCTCAACTGCACTCCCCTGTAATCAGCCGCTTGGGTGAAATTTATTTAAACCGCGCAGAGGCTAATGCAAAATTAGGTAATTATGGTGCAGCGCTAAATGATTTAAATACCATCAGAAATCGATCTATTGTCAATGGTGGATATACTTCAATTGATGCGGCCAGTGCAAGCAAACTGATTGACAAAGAGCGTCAGTTGGAATTGGCTTATCAGGCTGAACGCAGCTACGATGTGTTCCGTAACGGAGACCCGTTAAACCGTACATATCCGGGGCCACAGAAACAATTTGAAGATATTCTACCAACAGATTTTAGAGTAACTTATTTTATTCCTCAGGATGCGATAAATTCATATCCGGGCAAATTGACTCAGAATCCAACGTCTAACTAGGCGAATATTGATAATTTAAACCCTATAAATGGCTTTACTTCACGGTAAAGCCATTTTTGTTTTTGTGTCGCGATAATCCCTTTCGAATCCGTATCTTTGTTCCCTTAAGTATATTTTTAGCATAAAAGTGCCGCCTGCTGTGATAGTGGGTGGATCAAATAAAATAAATATGGCAAATATTGTTGCAATTGTTGGTCGTCCAAATGTTGGTAAATCTACCTTATTCAATCGTCTTACAGAAAGTAGAAAAGCGATTGTTGATGACTTTAGCGGGGTGACGCGCGACCGTCATTATGAAACAGCCGAGTGGATCGGAAAGAAATTTACAGTAATTGATACAGGTGGTTTTGTACATGGTTCGGATGATGTCTTTGAAGAGGCTATTCGCGATCAGGTTTATATCGCTATTGAAGAAGCTTCAGTCGTTATATTCATGGTGGATGTCACAACTGGTATTACCGACTTGGATGACGAAATCGCTGATATTCTGAGAAGAAGCTCCAAACCTGTGTATGTAGTGGCCAATAAAGTCGATCACGCGAAATTGCATCATGAATCGGCAGAGTTTTATGCCTTTGGTTTAGGAGAGGTCTTCAATATCTCGTCAGCTACAGGATCGGGTACAGGTGAACTGTTGGATGCTGTGGTTTCTCATTTCGAAGTGGAGGAGGAAGAAGAAGAATCCTTACCTAAATATACCATCGTAGGCCGCCCGAATGTAGGTAAATCTTCTTTGACAAATGCTTTGATCGGTAAAGATCGCAACATTGTAACGCCAATGGCAGGGACAACACGTGATTCAATCCGTATACATTACAATCAATATGGACATAACTTTTTATTGATCGATACTGCAGGTCTTCGTCGTAAGTCCAAAGTAAATGAAGATATTGAGTTTTATTCGGTGATGCGTACCATCAAAGCCTTGGAAGATTCTGATGTGACGATTTTAATGTTGGATGCACAGGATGGATTAGAAGCGCAGGATGTTAATATTTTCAACCTGGCAGAGAAGAACCGTAAAGGTATCGTAATTGTTGTCAATAAGTGGGATTTGATCGAAAAGGACAACAAAACAATGAAGGCTTTTGAAGATCGCATCAAAGAGAAAATAGCACCATTTACAGATGTGCCTATTATCTTTACTTCCGTAACTGAAAAACAACGTGTTCTTAAGGTGTTGGAAGTTGCCGACAAGGTATATGCCAACAAAACCAAAAAGATCCCTACTTCCAAATTGAATGAAGTGATGTTGGATATTATCGAGAATTATCCACCGCCATCCTTAAAGGGTAAATATATCAAAATTAAATATGCAACACAGTTGCCAGGACGGACACCGATGTTTGCATTCTTCTGTAATCTGCCACAATACATCAAAGATCCGTACAAACGTTTTATTGAAAACAAATTGCGTGAGAACTTTGACTTTACAGGTGTGCCAATTCAAATATATTTCAGACAAAAATAGATTTCCAAGCAGCGATTAAACATGGACCATAATCTCTATTTATACAATACGCTTTCGCGAACAAAAGAAAAATTCGAACCTATTCATCCCAATCTTGTTGGTATGTATGTATGTGGGCCCACAGTGTACAGTGATGTGCATTTGGGGAACTGTCGGACGTTTGTGTCTTTTGATTTGATTTTTAGATACTTGCGTCACCTTGGTTATAAAGTGCGTTATGTGCGCAATATTACCGATGCGGGACACTTGGAAGGCGATCGTGATGAAGGGGATGATAAATTTGCAAAAAAAGCAAAATTGGAACAATTGGAACCGATGGAAATTGTTCAAAAGTATACGATAGGTTTTCATGACGTATTGCGTCTTTTCAATACGTTGCCGCCCAGTATTGAGCCTACTGCGACAGGACATATTTCCGAGCAGATTGAAATGATCGAACAGATTATGGAGAATGGCTATGCCTATGAGCGCAACGGTACAGTCTATTTTGATGTTGAAAAATACGTTGAAACATACGATTATACGATATTGACCAATCGTAAATTGGAGGATATGCTCAATAATACCCGTGAATTGAGCGGTCAGGATGAGAAAAAGGGACGTTTGGATTTTGCCTTATGGATCAAAGCAAAACCTGAAACGATTATGCGTTGGCCTGCACCTTGGAGTGTTGGCTTCCCAGGTTGGCATATTGAATGTTCGGCCATGAGCAGAAAGTACTTAGGTGATCAGTTTGATATTCATGGCGGTGGAATGGATTTGGCAGCTACACATCATACCAATGAAATTGCACAATCAGAAGCATGTAACCATACGAGCCCTGCCAAATATTGGATGCACACGAATATGTTGACTGTAAATGGTGCGCGTATGTCCAAATCTGCCGGAAATGGATTTTTACCGGGCGAACTATTTACTGGAAATCATCCCTTATTGAATAGAGGTTATTCGCCGATGGCCGTACGATTCTTTATGTTGCAGGCACATTATAGAAGTACGCTGGATTTCTCCAATGAGGCTTTGGATGCGGCCGACAAGGGGTATAAAAGACTCATGACTGCGATCAGTCTTTTAGACAAATTGAAGGTGTCGAAAGGTGCTGATTCATTCAATTTAGCTGAAATCCGCCGCAAGTGTTACGCAGCTATGGATGACGATTTTAATAGTCCTGTACTCATTGCCGAATTGTTTGAAATAGTACGTATCATCAACTCGATTTATGATGGTAAAGCGAAAGTAACAGCTGAGGGATTGGAAGGTCTTCAAGTATTCATGAAAGAATTTGTTGAGGATATCCTAGGGCTTAGAAACGATCAGACTTCAGCATCCGATGATATCGATGACGTCATGAATCTGGTCATTAAACTACGTAATGAAGCCAAAGCAAATAAAGACTTCGTCACCTCTGACCGTATTCGTGATGAGCTTAATTCTATTGGAATTCAATTGAAAGATAGCAAAGAAGGAACACTTTGGAATAAGATTTGATAGATAAGAAATCGAATTTATAAAAGAGGAATAAAATGGAATATTCCTATTGGGAAAACACATTATCGTGGAAACCAATGGATATTCCATGTAACCTTTAAAAGAAAGATCAATTTGCATATGAATTTTTGGAATAGGCTATCCGTCGTCGCATTCATGAGTGTTGCTGGTACAACACTTTATGCGCAGATACCTGAGAAAGTTGGAAGCCTATTGCAGGCCGATAAGGATGCTGCTGCACTGGCTAAAGCCTCTACACCGCATCAAGCGTTTCTTTCGATCATTGATAAGGAATCTACGTTTTATGTCCCATCGGCAGTAAATGCTTATAACTATCTTAATAATAGACCAAATATTCCCGATGTCTTAAATTGGCAACCTACGTTTGCGTTGATTGCTAAAAGTCAGGAGTTTGGTGTGACTTCGGGGTCTATGGACTTTCAGAAAGTAGGTGCAAGATTGCGTCATGGAGAATACTTGACTGTCTGGAAACGCAACAAAAAGGGTAAGTGGCTGGTCGATATTCGGGCCGAAGTTGAAAACAACGGGAAGGATGGGGAATTTGATCTTGAATATATCGAACCTACCGATTCGTGGTATCTGAAGCATCGCTCTAAAGTGCGATTAAATCAGCGTGAAGATATTGTCCTGGAAACAGACAAATTGATGTCAACAGTTCTGAAGGCCGATAACCCAACCGCATATAAGGAGTTTTTAAGCGAGGATGTCCGCTTTTTGTTCCCTTGGACCAGTCCGATGGAAGGAAAGGCCACAATGATGGCTTATCTCAAAAAACAGCGGATGACGATAGAAACAGTCCCGGAAGAAGTAAAACGTTCGTATAGTGGCGATTTTGCCTATACAAAAGGAACTGCAACGGTACGACAAAAGGATAAGGTGGTGAAGTATAATTATATTCGTATCTGGCAACTGAGCGAATTGGCGAAGGATGATGTGAAGAAAGCGAACTGGAATATTCTGATCGAGATGATGTTTGAGAAATAGCATGACGATTGCCAAATAAAAAAAGGGCTTGAATATATACTATTCAAGCCCTTTTTTATAGGATAAGTGTTGTAGACTTATTGTTTTTTCCATTTTTTCAATTCATCGCATGAACCAAACTCGTCACTGATATTGATAAATGTTGTTTTCGATTTATCATCGAACCATTTACTTAGATTGCGATTGATTTTATCTTGTCTGGCAGCCTCTTTGATTTTGGTGAAATCCTCGTCCAAATTTGCTTTGTGCGGCGGAATACGTGTTTTCAAGTAATTGAAACGGTAGCCAACATCGCCCATTTTGTCTGTAAATTGCTCTGGTTTGGAGTATTCCCCTGGTTTTAGGGGATCGATTGCTGTGAATACTGATTTCTCCAAGCCATCCATAGGAATTACGGTTGTGCGGCTTGAGCCTTCTTGATTTAGGATCATACCCCCATTGAATTTACTTTCCTCTGCATCTGAATAATTTGTAGCAGCATGATAGAAATCCATTTTTTTGTCAACAACCAGTTTATAGATACTGTCCAATTTATTTTTGGTTCGTTCCAACGCTGCTGCACCAGGATTGATCTTCATCAGGATATGGCGTGTATGCACCTCTTCGCCCCGTCGTTCGAGTACCTGAATAATATGAAAGCCAAATTTGGATTCTACAATTGGTGAAATTTCTCCCGGTTTTAATTTAAAAGCCATCGCGGAGAATTCCTTTACGTAGTTGTCACGTGTGCCGAAACCTAAATCACCACCATAAGGGGCAGATCCCGGATCTTGCGAGTATATACGAGCCATTGTACCAAAGTCCGAGCCATCTACAATCTGCTTGCGGATACCTTCAATCTTATCTCGTTGCTCTTTTTTTTCTGCATCTGTCAATTTGGGCATCATCACAATCTCACCAATTTCTACCTCGGTATTGAAGTAAGGCAGACTGTCTTTATTCAAGCCTTCAAAATAACGCTTTACTTCCAATGGTGTTACGTCTACTTTTTGAACAATGTTTTGCTGCATTTTGTTAGCTTTCAATTGCTCAAAAACACTTGAACGCATTTCTTCCTTGTATTGCAATAAAGAGCGGTTGAGGAATTTTTCAAGACGTTCTTGCCCCCCTGCCTGTTGTGACATATGACGTAGGCGGGAGTTAAGGTTATCGTCAACTTCGGTTTCCGTTACATCTATAGAGTCAATTACTGCCTGTTGGGAAAGCAGCTTCTGAATGATTAACTGCTCAAGTACGCCGCATTTAAAATTTTCATTAGGTTTATTCCCTTGCGCTAACCATTGAGAATATTGCATATCCACGTCGGACTGTAAGATAATGCCCGATCCAACCGTTGCTACAACGCGATCAATAACTTGACGTTGCGCAAGACTGGCCTGAATTGATGCAAACAGCAATAAAAACAATATATAAATGTTTTTTTTCATCCGTATAAATTATTTATGATATTTATGAGTGATCTTCATTTGTATAAATGAACTCGTTTCACTCGGTTATTTGTTCATCATTTATTTTTTTGTCACAAGCATTCACGCTGCCTTCGGCGGTATACGTAGTAATTGTGTTCAATATATACTTTTTTGAACAACAGCACAAAATTATCAGATTATATGAATTATTCGTACTTTTATTTAACAATATTTTTGTATTCCCAATATTTTAAATGGGTGATTTTAGAATTGTTAAAATTGATGTGCTAAAATACGCATTTGCCTATTAGAAAGGACGGTTTTAACCAAATTTAACAAGTCTATTGACGATATTTACGCCTGTAAAATGGAGGGATTTTAGATCCTCACACGGAGGAATGAATGGAGGGATTTAATTGGAGTCCTGTATAATTTAGCAACAAACTTGGTGTAACGGTCTCATTCAACAAATGAGTAGCTACATCTATAAAATAATTTCAATGAAAAAAGCATTTATTTATTTGATGACAATTTTACCTCTGGCTAGTTTTGCGCAACAGATTCCCATGTTTGTGGGCACATATACGAGCAAAACCGCGAGCAAGGGCATCTATATTTATAATTTTGATGTTAAAACTGGTGAAACAACCTTGTCGAGCACGCAAGAAAGTAAAGATCCATCCTTTTTAGCGCGAAATAATAACTTTATTTATGCCGTTAATGAGGTTCCAAATCAAGAGGGGACTGTTTCTGCCTATTCTTTTAAGGACGGTCATTTAACTTTTCTAAACTCACTTCCTTCCGGAGGAGAGTCGCCTTGTTTTGTTGAAGTACATCCTAAGGGTATCTTGCTCGCTGTAGCAAATTATACGGGCGGCTCTGCGGCGTTGTTTGATTTAGAAAGTAATGGTGTTTTAAGCAAAAGAGCGCGATTAATACAACATGAGGGTAAGGGGGTGGATCCCATACGCCAAGAAAAGCCACATGTACATTCTACTTTTTTCTCCAATAAAGGGGATAAGTTGTACGTCCAAGATCTTGGTTTGGATGAGATTTCTATTTATCCGGTGAATAAAACGGGAAATGCCTATAGTCTTGCAGATGAATCAGAAGATATCTTTACACCAGCAGGAGGGGGACCGCGTCATATCGTGTTTGATAAGAAAGAGAAATTCCTGTATGTCGTATTGGAAATGACCGGTCAAATTGCATCGTATAAGAAAGATGGCGACGCATGGATGTATCAAAGTACTTTCGATATCAACCCCGAAGGTTTTAAAGGAACTAACGGCGGTGCTGATATGAAGATCTCTGCTGATGGAAAATTCCTGTATGCGACCAACCGTGGCGATGCCAATACGATAGCTACTTTTTCGGTAGAGAAGGATGGGGAATTGAAGAAAATAGCAAATCTTTCTGTAAAAGGTAAAGGTCCGCGTAATTTCAACCTTTCTCCGGATGGGAAATATCTTTTGGTCGCCAATCAATATACCAACAACATTGTTTTGTTTAGCCGGGATGCTAAAACGGGTTTGTTGACAGATACTGGAAAAGAAATTGCTGTACCAGCACCAGTTTGCATTATCTTCTAATCCAGAAAAGAAGTTCGAATAAGAAAAGAAGATTTTTAGGAAAAACCGTATGCGTTTTTTCTTAAAAATCTTCTTTTCTACAATCTAATTTACCTTCCTTTTCAAGGTCATTTAAGGTGGTTCCCTTCCATGTTCTTACCCGCTGTATATAGGCAGCCCTTCCAATCATGTGTGCTGCAACCGGAGCCGTTAGGATCAGAAAAAATCCAATAGCTATAGCCTTGGTCGTTACGGATACATCCGGGAAGGTCATTGCCGCACAGATAAGTAAAAGTCCCACACCCAGCGTTGCCGCTTTTACAGTAACCGAAAGACGTAAATAAAAATCCGGCATCCGCAAGATGCCAATAGACGCAAATAGTATGGCCAAGGCCCCGATGGTACTGAGAATGGCTAAAGTAATATCAATCATCTTTGCTTTGTTTTTCTAAATAAAATGAAAATGCGATCGTACCAAGAAATGCGATCAGTGCCAAGATCATGGCAATGTCTAAAAACACTTCCTGCGAAGTTCGTATACTATAAACGGTAATAATGCCAATTCCGATGGTGATAATGAGATCTAGGGCAATAACACGATCAAATATCTGGGGACCTTTATACAGACGAATAAAAGCCAGTATGACTGAGATAGTCAAGATCGGAAGGATCACATAATCAAAATAGCTATTTAAAGTCATCTTAAGAGTTCTAAAAGTCTTCGTTCAACATTATTTTTAAGGGTAGAAACAAACTGTTCCTTGCTTTTCATGTACATGACGTGAATAAAGAGCGTTTTTTTATCTTCACTTACGTCGAGGATGAGTGTGCCGGGTGTCAAGGAGATAAAGGTTGAAAGCAGGTTAATTTCCAAATCGGTTTTTGCATCCATGGGATACTTGACAATCGCAGGTTTGATAAAAAACTTGGGGGTTATCACGTCGTAGGCAACCTGCACATTGGCGACAATCATTTCCCACAGGAAAAAAAGAATAAAACTCAATGTTTTGGGGACCCGATAAAAGTAGCGTTGGTCCACCTCATTCCTGTTCATAAGCCAGAGGATACCGAATCCCAACATAAAGCCGAAAAGGAAGTTGGTGTAATACATCGATCCCGTCAAAGCGACCCAGATGAAGGATAGCATGAGGTTCATTAAAAACTGTTTTATCATATCATTTCTGCCCTCCTAATACAGCGTTTATGTAAGGTGATGTGTCCAATAATTGTGTAGCGATCTGATCCGCGACATGGATAATCGCTTCGGCGTTGAGTCCGATATACAGGGATGCAGATGCCAAAATAACAACAGGGAGTATGAGCATTGTTCTTTTATAGCCGATCATACCCGCAAATTTGTCCTCAATGATTTCCGGATCAGGTGCATCTTTCCAGAATACCTGCGCCCACATTTTGGCGATGACAAACAAGGTGATAAAGCTGCCGATAATCAGGGCTCCCGCGAAAGCATACTTCTCTAAGTGGAAGGCATCTTTGAATAGATAGATTTTAGGCCAGAAGCCCGAGAGAGGCGGGATGCCCACCAGTGAAAAAAGAACAATGGCAAAAAGTAATGAAATCTTTGGGTATTGGGCATAAAGTCCACCCAGTTTAGTCATATCCATGGTGCCGCGGAGTTGCCGTATAACACCGGCTATGAGGAATAAATTCGTTTTGACCATGATATCATGGATCAGATAGAATACTGCCCCCAATAAAGCCCATTTGCTATACAGGCCCAATCCGCCAATCATAAAACCAATATGACAAACGATCAAATAGGAAAACAACCTCCGGATATTGGTTTTGATCAATGCACCAAAAGCGCCCGTCAGAATTGTCAATATGGCTATTACGATAAGGAGTTCCTTGGTAAAATGATTGGGAATAAATAGTAAGGAAAATACCCGGAACAAGGCGTAAATCCCAACCTTGGTCAATAAGCCCCCAAATGTCGCTGCTACGGCCGAAGGTGGCGTATGGTAAGAGGACGGTAACCAGAAATAGAGTGGAAATACAGCGGATTTAATCCCAAAACCGATCAGGAAAAATGTTGCTGTAATTTCTACTAAAGCCTGATTTTGTATTTTAGGAATACGGAGGGCCAGGTCGGCCATGTTTAACGAGCCTGAAATACCATAAAGTATACCTATTCCTGTTAAGAAAAATGTGGAGGCCAGGATATTCATGGCCATATATTTTACGGCACCTTCCAACTGGGATTTTCTGCCCCCCAAAGTCATCAGCACAAAAGAGGAAATAATAATAACTTCAAACCATACATACAGATTGAAGATGTCACCGGTTAGAAAAGCCCCATTGAGCCCCATCATCAAAAAGTGAAAGATCGGGAAATAACCATAGAGTATGCGCTGGCGCCCCACACCGACACAGGAAAAGATAGAGACCGCCAGACCTGCGATAGAAGTGAGGAGAACAAGGGTACTGCTGAATAGATCGGCAACAAAAACGATCCCAAAAGGAGCTTTCCAATTGGCTGCATTCATGGTCAAAATACCGCCATCATAAACTTTGAAGAACAGTTTAAAGGCAAGAATGAGTGCGAGCAAGCTTCCGCCAACGCTCAGAAAACGTTGTGCAGTGGATTTGCGCCACAACATCAGTTGGACAATAGCAATAAATAAATGCACGATAATCGTGGCAATAATGTGGTTGTCTATCATATATCTTCTTCCTCAGGCGTGTTCAAATCATCCAGATCATCTGTACCCAGCAATGCATATACACGCTTGAGTAAAACGATGGCAAAGGAGGTTAGGCCAAAGCTGATCACGATGGCCGTTAAAATAAGTGCTTGCGGAATCGGGTCCGCATAAATATCGGTGAATACCTTCAGATCGGGTCCAATGATAGGTGGTTTACCTTTAATAATGTTTCCCAATAAGAAGATCAATATATTGGTACCATTGCCCAGTAACATAATCCCCAGCAACAATTTCACCATGCTTCGACGCAAGATGAGGTATATTCCGGCAGCATAAAGGATGCCGATCAATAGTACGAGTACCAGTTCCATTATTCTTCTTCTTCAGTAGTTAAAGCAATTGTAAATAAAATCGTCAGGACGACACCTATGACAACAAAGTATACACCAAGGTCAAAAAATAAGGCGGTTCCTATCATCCCGATAACGGGGATTTTCTCTTCCAGCCAAAGCCCGGTCATGACGGGGTAGCCAAAAAATGCCGGTAAGAACATGCTTATGGCCGAAATCCCCAATCCTATGGGGATAAGTGACAAGGGTTTGTACTGAATCAGTTTCATGGTATTTTGAGGGCCAAAGGCAAAACTATGCAGCACAAAGGCAATCGAAGCAACCAAGCCGCCAACGAAACCTCCGCCGGGGTAATAATGCCCCCTGAGTAGAAGGAACACCGAGAAAAGTAAGAGTATCGGTAATAAATACCGCGTAGCGGTCTGTAATATTGTACTGTTCATTTGTTACTATTTAGCAAGGAGTTATTAGCTCATTTGTGCATAACCTTTATCTATCATTATTCTTTATCAGAGGATTTTAAACGTAATTTTAATAAGCTATATACCCCTAATGCAGCAATACTCAATACGACGATTTCAAACATGGTGTCAAAACCTCTGAAATCGACAAGCAATACATTGACGACATTTTTTCCTTTAGCAAGCACATAAGCATAATCGCCATAGAAATCACTGATATTAGTTGTTGTTGGTTCATGGAGTACACGGAGTGCGACCATGGATAGCAAAATTCCAAAAACGATAGCGACCACGGCGTCGCGAATGATGGTGCGTCGGTTGGCCAAATTCAGAAAAGAAGGGAGTTTAAAGAGTACCAACACAAAGAGTACCACCGTTAGGGTGTCGATGGTGAATTGCGTCATCGCTAGATCCGGTGCACTGTAAAACACGAAAATAAGACATATGGCATAGCCTACAACACTGGTGGCTACTACGGCTGTTAAACGGGATGAGGTGCGGATGGTGAGTACAATGGCGCCAATCAAAATGCAGACTGTGGTGACTTCGTAGAAACTCACTGGAGATAAGGTTTCCCATTTGATATGGAGCGGTCCCCCCAGGTATAACTGGTAGGCGATCAATAATTCGGCAAATAAGATAATTTTCAACAGATACGAACGCAAATAGCCGTTGTGCATTTTGTTGGTGAAGAAAGTAGAGAACAAAACAATTTCCTGCGCACATAATTGGATGATATATTCAGGAGAAATCTTATTGAAATTTGCAATCCAAGCCAATTTTTTATCGCTGGGCCTGTTTGCGAAATAAAGTAAGGTGCCAGCAGCAATTGTAATAGCGCTTAATAGGAGGATCAAATTAAAGCCATGCCAGATTTTCAGGTGAAAAGTTTCGGGTTTTGCGAGTATACTTGTTGCGGTAGGTCCGGCAATCCATTCGCCGACAAGTCCTGGGATGCATCCAAAGACAACTCCTAATATAGCTAAAAGTAAAGGTGGGATCCACATGGCTTTATAGGGCAGGTGGATTGTATTAAATTGCTCGGGCAGCTTACCCATAAAAGGTTTGATACCGGCCATAAATCCGGCAGAGACCAATAATATATTGGTTGCTACTGCAGCGAGGGTCAAATAGAGAAATAAATCGGGTGTGGCATGTAGTGTTGCCTCGTAAATCAGATCCTTTCCAATAAATCCAAATGTAAGTGGAATACCTGCACTGGAAAGTGCCGCTAGGAGACCTGCGATAGCGACAGGCATTAATACCTTGCGTAGCCCCCGCAAGACTGTAAGATCTCGCGTTCCCGTTTCATGGTCTATAATCCCCGTAATCAAGAATAATGCGGCTTTATATAGGGCATGTACGAGTATAAAGACACTTGCAGCGATAATAGCATCCTTGGTACCGAGTCCCAATAAGAAAACCAAAATACCGAGGGCGGATATGGTTGAATAAGCGAGTACTCCCTTGAGGTCTGTTCTGAAAAGCGAATGGAATGCGGCATAAAGCATCGTGAGGCCACCAATGGCCATGAGGGAATACATCCAGATCGGGTTGCCCCCTAGTATCGGTGAAAAACGGGCCAAAAGGTAGATTCCGGCCTTTACCATGGTTGCCGAATGTAAGTAGGCTGACACAGGTGT
Organism: Sphingobacterium siyangense; assembly: GCF_007830445.1. Taxonomy (GTDB): domain Bacteria; phylum Bacteroidota; class Bacteroidia; order Sphingobacteriales; family Sphingobacteriaceae; genus Sphingobacterium; species Sphingobacterium siyangense. The sequence continues at coordinate 17,334 of NZ_VLKR01000029.1, forward strand.
TGGCGCCTTCATAGCACCGGGTAACCAAAAATGGAAAGGGAATTGTGCTGATTTCGTAATCGCTCCAAGTGCTACGAGGCCAAAGACCAGGGGAAAGAGTGGATGTTGCTGAATGATTGATACTTTGCCGATGAGTGCTGTAATATGGTAAGTACCGGCAATATTACCCAGCAAAATAAAACCTGCCAGTAGAAAAAAACCACCCAACCCAGTAATGGATAGTGCAGTCAGTGCGCTTTTGCGAGAATCATTTTTGTCATTGTTAAATCCAATGAGAAAAAATGAGCTGATCGAGGTCAGTTCCCAGAAGATAAACAATAGTAACATGTTGTCCGACAGGACAAGCCCCAGCATAGCCGACATAAAAAGGCAGAGGTAGCCAAAGAATCGATCGATATACCGATGACCTTTGAGATAGGCATTCGCATAAAAGAATATACAGGATCCGATCCCAGTAATCAATAAGGCGAAAAGTAGCGACAGTCCATCTAATTTAAAATCCAGATTGATGCCTAAGGAGGGCACCCACGATGTTGATTGTACGAAATAGGAGCCTTGACCAATAGGTACAATATATTGCGTAAAGTATAGAAATAGAAGTACCGGTAAGAATGCGAGAATAAAACCCCATTTGGTTTTTAGGAATCGACCAAATGGAACAATAAGGCTCGATGTTATTAGTCCTGAAAGAACAGTAAATAGCATGTAGTCTTTGTTTTAATTTTTAACCTTCTACATTTCATCGTTGCCAATGCTTATACGGCGATGAAGGTTTTTTGAAAGTTTACAATATAGTAAAAAAAAGCGAAAAAATGCTAGTTTTTGACCGTTTTCTCTCTCTATAAATGATAAAAGCAGGAATTTTGTTTTGTTTGTCGGAAAAAAAACAAAACTAGTTTAGCAATTTAGAGATGAATAAATTCGGGTTTAGAATTATTATTTGGGATTGACAAAAAAAAGAGCATTTTTACGATACAATTATTAAACATCCTCAATTGGATGTGTTTTTTACCCTAAATAATCTCATCTATAAAAATAATAGAATCAGAGTGTGGAAGAGATCTAACTATGCAGAAAGAAGAAGTATTGTTTAAGACACACTATAATGGACTTTGCCATTTTGCTTGGAAGATTGTGGGTGACCTTTCTCTAGCAGAAGATCTGGTACAAGACTCTTTTATTGCTTATTTCAAAAATACTGATCATGTCAGTGATAATGAGATTGCAATAAAGAACTATCTCTATAGTTCTGTGCGTTTCGCTTGTTATAATCATATCCGTCATGAAAAGGTCCGTCAAAAATATTGGAATGTTGTAGGTTTTACCGAAGAAGATAATACTGCGCTTGAATTGAATATGATTCACAGTGAGGTCATTCAGGAAATATATAAAATTATTGAGGAAATGCCTTTCGCCTGTCAACAAGTTTTTCGGCTTGGTTATCTTGAAGGTTTATCCAATCTTGAAATTACACGGGAGCTGCAAATTAGTATCAATACTGTAAAAACACAAAAGCAACGAGGCATGAAAATGTTGCTCAAACGTTTGAATCCCGAGTTTATACCCCTTATTATATTTTTGTTAAAAAATATTTAAATTCTTGTCACCCTTTTCTTCGTCTTAAGTTTCTTTATGGTAATTGATGAAAGAAAACACAAGACATATCACTGATTTAATACAGAAATTCCTTTGTGGTCAATTGACAGCAGAGGAACAAGTGCAGCTTGATGAATGGCTCAATGCCAGTTCACAAAATAAGCAGCTTTTAGAGTCCTTCCGAAAAGCGGAAAATATAGCAGAAGATTTAGCCGTTATTCGGCAGTTGGATGTAAATCAAGCATGGGAGCGGTTGAAAAGTAAAGAATCTAACAGCGCGAGATCTTTTCGGAAATGGTCCTTAAGCATTGCAGCATCTATTGTATTCTTGTTAGGTGGTTTTCTATTATGGAAAGGTGATTTTACCTCATTCTTTTCGGGTGATAAAAGTGTAATAGTTTCAAAAAAGCAAGATATTGCTCCGGCAACAAGTGGTGCAGTATTAGTCTTGGCTGATGGCTCCAGGCTCTCTTTGAATAGTGATTCCACTAAAACCTTGACTAAAAACAATAATCTAATCGGTAATAGCAATGAGCTGATCGTTAAGCAAACAGATCAAGCGATCCCATTGCAGTATAATTCTTTGATTGTGCCAAAAGCAAGTTTCTATAAGATGACTTTGGCTGATGGCACAAAAGTTTGGGTAAATGCGCTATCTCAATTGAAATTTCCTGCGCAGTTTTCACCGAAAGAACGTAGAGTCTTTTTGGATGGAGAAGCCTATTTCGAAGTTACCCCCAAGTCAGATCAACCTTTCATTGTGGAATCGAAAGGTAATGAAATTAAAGTGCTCGGAACGCATTTTAATATTAATTCTTATTCGGATCATGTTCGAACAACTTTAGCAGAGGGGAGAGTGGAGGTACGTCAAAATGATCAACGGGTAGAATTATTTCCTGGTGAATATGCTTCTTCTTTTAAAGACAACTTAGTTAAGGGAAAAGCAGATCTGGCCCATGATCTTGCTTGGCACAACAATGAATTTTATTTCAAAAAGGAAACGATAACGAATATAGCACATCAATTATCACGTTGGTATGATCTAGATGTTACCTTCCGAGGTGATGTGCAGCTGGACAAAGAGTATACCGGAAGTATCGAGCGTGATGTAAAATTGTCTCAAGTATTGGAGATGTTATCCTATGTCAGTAACCTAAAATTTGAAGTAGAAGGTAATAAATTGATTATTGCTACCAAAAGTTAAGGACTAACAATTTATAAAAAGAAAATAGCGCGCCTATGATAAAATAATACATCAACAACAATGACCTAAAAAAAGAGAACAGGAATGTTGCAGCATCCCTGTTCAGAAAAAGATGTGATCATCAGGTCCTAAATCTAAAATGAACAATTAAATCCCAATTAACCACAAAGTGTAAATGTATGAATAACTTACCACTTAGCAAAAGGTGGTCCTTGATCCCTCAAGACCCACGATTTTGCAAACCATTACGTATTATGAAAATTAGTACATGTCTTCTATTCGCATTTGTGACGGGTGTGCACGCTAAGAGCACGGCACAAAAAGTCACGTTGAATATGAAAAATGCCCGTATTGAAGAAGCGTTGTCTGCTATCTCCAAGCAGTCCCATCTACGTGTGTTGTATAGTGAAAACTTGAATACTAAGGCTCGGATTTCGGTGAACGTTAAGAATGCGTCCGTTGAGGAAGCACTGAATGCTGTTCTGAAAAGCAATAATATTGAATACAAAATTATTGCTAATACCATTTCGGTCAATAGTAATGTAAAGAACGTCAATTTAACGCTTCCTGAAGAAGTCCAACAGCAGTCCATCAATGGAACGGTCAAAGATAAAGACGGAAAAGGGTTGAGCGGGGCTACAGTAACAGTCAAAGGAACATCTGTTTCTACCCAAACGGATGAACAAGGACGTTTTAAGATCAATGCTCCTTTAACTTCTACTTTGGTTGTCCGATATATAGGTTATGCCGGAGGTGAAATTGCTGTAGAGGGACGTGCTATTGTCCCTATTATATTAAAGCCTCTGGATAATCAGTTAGATGTCGTTGATGTCGTTTCGACGGGATATCAAAATATTGACCGTAAGTTGTTTACTGGTGCGACATCAAAGATCAATGCGAAAGATGCCGAACGTAACGGTGTGCCAGATATTACTAGAATGCTAGAAGGACAGGCGGCTGGTGTATCCGTTCAAAACGTTTCCGGCACTTTTGGAGCTGCTCCAAAAGTGCGGGTCCGTGGAGCAACATCTCTTTCAGGAGATAATAAACCATTGTGGGTTGTAGATGGCATTATTCTAGAAGATGTAGTCAATATTTCTAATGAGGCACTTTCCACAGGTGATGCAAATACATTGATAGGATCTTCGGTGGCGGGCTTGAACCCTGATGATATTCAGGATTTTACAATACTCAAGGACGCTGCGGCGACTGCTATGTATGGGGCGCGAGCAATGAATGGTGTTATCGTCGTCAATACCAAAAAGGGACGAAATACAGATGGTCAGCCACGTGTAAGTTACACTGGAAACTTTACGACTTATTTGAAACCAAATTATTCCCAATTTGACATTATGAATTCAGCAGATCAGATGTCAGTTATTTTGGAACTTCAAAACAAAGGCTATTATACCCATAGTGGTTCTTCAAGAGGTAAAGATGGTGGTGTTTTTTATAAAATGTACAATCAGTTATATGATTATGATCCCTTAACAGATACTTATAAATTAAAAAATACGCAAGAAGATCGATTAAATTTTTTATCTCGATATGCAAATGCCAATACAGATTGGTTTGATTTGTTATTCAAGAATTCATTATTGCAGGAACATTCTGTGAGCGTAAATTCAGGGACGGAGAAAGCCCAATCCTATTTTTCAACTTCGTTGATGAAGGATAATGGAATGACGCTCGGTGATAACGTTAGTCGTTATACAGCCAACTTTCGTAATAATTTTAAGTTCTCGGATAAATTATCCGCTGAATTTTTGGTTACTGGTTCGATTCGTGATCAACGTTCTCCCGGAACATTGACACGTCAATCCGATCCTGTATATGGATCTTATAGTAGAGACTTCGATATTAATCCTTATTCCTATTCCTTAAACACAAGCCGTATGATGACGGCCTATGATGAAAACGGAGAATTGGAATATTTTGTTAGGAATTATGCGCCGTTCAATATTTTCAACGAACTGGAGAAAAATTATTTAAAGTTGAATATGTTGGATTTGAAAGTTCAGGGAGGTATCAAATATAAAATTATCCCGCAATTGACTTATTCCGCAGATGGAGCCTATAGGTATGCTAATTCGACACGGCAGCATTATATTTTGGAAGGATCTAATATGGCGGAAGCTTTCCGAGCCGATTATGATGCGACAATAGCCAACGGAAATATTAATTTGTACAAGGATCCGGATGATCCCAATAGCTTACCGGTTGTTGTTCTTCCCGACGGTGGTTTTTTTAATACCACTACTAATAACATCAAAAATTATTACTTCAGACAGAACCTAGAGTATGATGATACATTTAGTGATATCCATCGTTTAAATATCTTTGGATCTATGGAAGTCCGATATACGGATCGGCAAAATTCAAATTACGAAGGGATTGGTTATCAGTATGAAAACGGTGGGCTGGTCAATCCGAATTACCGTTATTTCAAGAAAATGATCGAAGGAGGAGATCCCTATTTCGGTATGGATTATAATTATGACCGATTTGCAGCATTTATGTTACGAGCCGCTTATTCATATAAAGGAAAGTATAGTGTAAATGCCACAGGGCGATATGACGGATCAAACAAAATGGGAAAATCGAATGTTGCACGTTGGTTACCAACTTGGAACGTGTCAGGCGCATGGCACATTGATCAGGAAAAGTTTTTTGAGAATATATCCCATATTGTTTCAGGTGCAGCCATACGCGGTACTTATGGGTTAACAGCAAGTATGGGTAATGTTGCGAACTCTGCCCCTGTTTATTACAATCAGATCACCTATCGTCCGTATGAAAGTGAAAAAGAAGCGGGTGTTTATATTTCTGGATTAAAGAACTCTGAATTGACGTGGGAGAAAATGTATGAACTTAATATCGGAACTGATCTTTCCCTATTCAATAAACTTGATATTACATTTGATTGGTATAAAAGAAATCAATTTGATTTGATTGGTCAGATTCTGACTTCAGGTATTGGTGGTCAGTATCGTAAGAATGCCAATTACGCGGATATGAAGGCTCACGGTGTCGAATTGACAGTAGCAGGTAATATCTTAAAGCGTACAGATGGATTTAATTGGAGGTCATCCTTTAATTTTGGCTACAACAAAAACGAAATTACACGCTTAGAAGTAAATCCGAATATATGGAATATGGTTCGAGCAGAGGGAGGCCAGATGGTTGGCGGCCCACAACGCGGATTGTACTCTATTACATTCGACGGTTTAGATCCGCAATATGGCTATCCTACTTTTATCGGAACAAGTGGTAAAAAAACTACTTATGTGAGATTACAGGATGAAGTAGTGGACTATCTGACTTATCATGGTCCAGTAGATCCTACGCTGACAGGAGGTTTTTATAATAGATTCGAATACAAAAATTTCAGCTTATCAGCACTATTTACATTTGCGACGGGTAATTATGTTCGTAAGCAACCCGCATTTTCGGCATCTTACTCAGACATGTACTCAATGTCGAAAAATATGTATAACAGATGGATGATACCCGGAGATGAAAAGATTACCAATATTCCGTCCCTAATCGATCCGTTGACAGTAACGAATGATGTGAAAGATGAGAACGGAGCGAATGTAAATGCGGTTTATCCTTACAATGCCTACAATTATTCAACAGAAAATGTGGCAAAAGGTGACTTTATTCGTCTGAAAAATGTGTCATTTTCATATACATTACCTAAATCTTTTGTAACGAAATACAAATTTTCAAGTGCCCAGATATCTGTGGTAGGTAATAATATCGCATTACTGTACTCAGATAAAAAATTAAACGGTGCTGATCCGGAGTTTTTCAACAATGGTGGTGTGGCAATGCCCATCCCTAAGCAATACACAATATCTCTTAAGTTAGGATTTTAATAGTGATAAAAATGAAAAAGAACAAACATTATATAAAACGAGCCCTTTTGTTGACAATGGGATGTCTATTATTTAGCTCGTGTAATAAGTTTTTGGATGAAAATCCCGATATGCGAACAGAAATTAATACAGTCGACAAAGTAGCTCAATTGTTGGTTTCGGCGTATCCTGGCTACAGCTATTTTTTTACGGAATCTGCAACGGACAATTTCGAAGATAAGGGGCCAGGACAAGGATCACATTTGAATCAGCCTATGATTGATTTGTATTTATGGAAGGACCCCGATGGTTCTGGAAACAGTACGCCCGTACAATACTGGAACGGTTGCTATGAGGCGATTGCTGCAGCAAATCAGGCATTGGAATCAATCGAAGAAGGTGGTTTTAAACCTGAGAAGATCAATCAATATAAGGGAGAAGCTTTAGTTGCTCGAGCATATTCACATTTTATGCTGGTAACGTTGTTTTCAAAAGCTTACGAGATCAATGGTAATAATGAAAGCCCCGGAATTCCTTATGTCACGAAACCTGAAACGATTGTTATGGGGCAATATGAACGGGAAACTGTAGCTGCCACATATGCTAAAATAGAAAAGGATTTGGAAGAAGGTTTACCATTGTTGGCGGGCGGGGTATGGCAAGTTCCTAAATATCATTTTAACCCACAGGCTGCTCATGCTTTCGCCGCGCGTTTCTATTTATTTAAAGGAGATTGGGATAAGGTTATTACACATGTCTCAGCAATCTTTCCGGACAATAATTTTTACGATAATATCAGACAATATGCTGGTAATCTTTACAATTTGTCCTATGCTGAACATAGTCAAGAATATACAAAAGCTGAAAAGCCATTTAATTTATTGTTGGCCAATTGTTATTCTACTTATCATCGGGATAGTGGATTTGGAAAATGTTTATATGGATTCGGAGAACAAAAGAAAAATGAATGGGCGGGAAATACACCTTTCGGTCCAGCATTTAGAAACCGACTAGGAAGTTGGGGAGCCCCACACTATACACCCAATAAGTACAAAGAATATTTTCATTACTCTAATGTGGCCGCAGGGATTGGGTACCCGTATATCATGATGCCACTGTTTACGACTGATGAAGCGCTGGCCAACCGGGCTGAAGCCTATATCCAAAAAGGTGACTATACTAATGCGATCAATGATTTAAACGTGATCGGTCGTTCCCGGATTGTTAATTTCAATGTTACAAGTAATGGATTGACGTTAGATAAAGCAAAAACCTTCACAGGTCTGGAGGATGATAAAAGTGCGATGCTTGCATCTTTACTTGATATCAAAAAGAAAATGTTTTTATTGGAAGGTATTCGCTGGATGGATATCCTTCGCCATAAAATTACTGTGAAGCACAATTTAATTGCGGCAGATGGTACGGAAACTTATGTTGAATTAAAGCCGGAAGACAACCACCGTCTGTTTCAGATTCCACAGCAAGCTACTTTGGCTGGTATTGAGTTAAATCCTAGATAATAGTTATGAAAAAGAAAAGTATCTTAATAAAAACAGTTTGTGCGATTTTATGTATCCCAGCTTTTCAATCTTGTCGGAAGGACGAGACGTTGCATGTGGATTTGGCACAATATAATATTGATTCACCGGTCAAATCTGAGTTGGATAATTGGATAACATCGAGTTTGACCAATCCTTATAATATCGAACTGGTCTATCGTTTTGACAGGAACGAAACTGATCCTGCCAGAAATATATCGCCGATTGAACTTGACCGAGTAAAGCCCACTGCTGAGGCTATTTTAAATACCTATATAAAGGTTTACGAAAAGGTGGCAGGCCCGACATTCATTAAAACGTATACACCGAAGCAGTTTGTACTTTATGGCTCTCCATCTTACAATACAAATGGCAGTATTACTTTGGGAACTGCGGAAGGTGGACGAAAGGTTGTCCTGTATGAATTGAACGAGTTGGATTTTAACAATTCGTCTGATATCAGAAGAAAAATGCGAACCATTCATCATGAATTTACGCATATTATCAACCAGATGATTGCTATACCACCGTCTTTTGAGCAGGTTACCAAAGCAGACTATGAGGCCGATTGGACTAATACGACGACTAACCCGGAGTCGATATCAAGATCGCTTGGTTTTATTTCCCGATATGCCAGAAGTGCCTATACGGAGGATTTTGCTGAAGTAGTTGCGCATCTTATTGTGGAAGGGCAAATGTATTATGACGATTATGCAAAAGCTTCCGGTGCCGATGCGTACGCAAAATTAAAGCGTAAAGAGGCACTTGTCGTCGATTACTTTAAGGAGTTTTACAATATCGATTTTAGAGCGTTGCAACAGGAGTTTGCCCGGGTGGTGATAGATCAGTATAACGAGAAGGACGCATTCTCGTTGGGATACTGGATGCGTAAAGGTACCTTGGTCTCAGGTATAAAAGTAGATCCTCTAGCTATATACAATTCAAAATACCAGACATCTACAGCCTTTAACAGTATTTATGAAGCCGTTAAATCAGGTATTGCAGCTGTAGGAGGAGCGAATAGAAGACTAGATAATATCGAATTCAAATTTTCTTCTGGAAATCAGATGGAGCTTGTTGTACAATACACCAATACTGCCAATACCACTTATTATGCTAATTATTCATATACCTATGCAATCAACGCTGCTAACGAGATGACGCTTACTAAAGTTGCTCAGCGTGGAACTGATGGTGTTTATGGGAATGCAGGGGTGATAGGCGCGGGGGTGACCGTACTACAGAATTATCTGACCTCGAATACCTTTGTGGTAGACTGGATCCATCACGATGTGGAGGCTGCTGATTTTATGACTTTTGGTGGTTTTTATGTAAAAGGAGCCCCGGATAATTATGTTTTTGGTGTTATTAATAAGTAATAGATGATGAAAAGGTTTTTAATATTATTTATAGCCGTATGGGCACTGACTTCCTGTAGAAAAACTGAAGTGCAGGAATTGTTTGATGCTTCTCCCGAAGCAAGAGCAGGAGAACGATTGGCTGAATTGCAGGATAAGCTGGTCTCAGGTGTAAACGGATGGAAAGGTGTACTGACTACCTCTTTGGGAGGAGGATATTCTTTCTATGTAAAGTTTAATGAAGATAATACAATACAAATGCTTTCTGATATTAACAGTACAACCTCAGGAACAATGAAAGCATCAACGTATAGAACAAAATGGGTGATGGATGCCTCATTGATTTTCGATACGTATAATTATATCTCACTGTTAAGTGATCCTGGTGCTAAAGTGCTCGGAGCAACTGCTGCCAATGGTTTACAGAGTGATGTAGAATTTGAGTATGTGCGTTCGAGCCAGGACTCCGTTTTTTTGAAAGGAAAGCGATATAAAAATAATTTTGTATTGACTAGGTTGTCAGAAGATGAAGAACAGACTTTTATCAACTCATATACTTCAGTAATATCAGATAATACGTCATTGATTTCTGCAATTAAATTTCCATATATCCAACTCGATGGTATTCAAAACAAGATTAGTTTTGTCGTTGATAACAATTCTAAGAAAGTTAGTGCAGAATTTATGGGTAGTGATGGAGAAGTAAATTCACTTGTAGGAAAATTTGGTTTTGACATATATGGATTCACTTTTCCAATTGCCATGCAGGTGGGAACTTCTAATTTTATCAATGGAGTTATAAAAGATAATAAGTTATTATTAATTGATGTAGAAGGCAAACAAACAGAAGTTAAGAGTAACGATGTCCCTATCCTACCGATCCTAACGACTTTCGGCTACAACAAAGCAAATAAAAGAATTACTTCAGACGCAATTCCCGGCGTTACTGCGAATGTTCATATTTTTAATAAAGTAAGAGAGCTATTTACAGCTTCTGGGCGTAATATTACTTCAATGTATTTTGCATTTACAAATAGTACGACAGCAATTTTCTATATAGGATATAATTCGGGAGCATCAGCATTTGTAGCTTCTGCTAGTTATCAATATACGCAAGATGGAAATAAACTTAAATTAAAGAGAATTGGTATTGACGGTGGAAATAATTGGAATACTAGAGCGGTTCAGGTTGCACCTGTTGATAATTTGTTTGGCACGGGCGATGAAAGAGAATTTCTTATTGACTGGGTTTCAAGTCAGAATGCGACTATAGTCTATCCTATTGCAGGAATAATATCAGCTTCTAATCCATTGAATATGTTATATGGTAAACTAGGAAATTAGTTTATATAATAATCTTTAGAAACGGTCATCAGAATAGAAGTTGACGATGACCGTTTTTAACGTCATTTTTTAACCATTTAATAAAATTTTTTTATGAAAAAAGTAATCTTAATTTTAATGTTGGCAATAGGAACCTTTTTCGGTGTGAAGGGCCAGACAACACCTGGTTCAGGTTCTATTAACGATATTTTGATCGCGTTTGATAGTGAGGGGAAAACAGGGGAATTGTATTTCGATAAAGATACTCAATTGTTTCAAGGAGGATGGATATCCTATTCTATACCTAATGGGGGAGGATTATATTATATGCTTCCCGTCAATTCAGTTTCGGGGCAGTTAGTTGGAAGTATATCAGGCCCAATACAGGAAAATTTAGAGTTCCCTTTACCTGGGCAGCCTCTGCCGACAGAACTGGCCCTTGAAACATCTACTTTTTCACATTTTGAAGGAACAATCTACTACGGACAAGGTTCCGAATGGGGAAACTTAGTTTTAAATAATTGGAATAATGGCGTCTTAACAGCTGTGAATTAAATGTCTTTATTAATTGGAGTATATTGGGGTACTCTGTTGGATAGAAATGACGAGTTGTATTTAGACAATCTCAAAGCGTATTAGTTGGAGGTCACTTACTTAGATTATGAAGAGGAAGTGACCCCAATTATGTCTATTATTAGATGATTGTTGTTAGATCGTATTAGTTTGAAGGGAACTGAAATTAGTGAAGTTTGAATGTTCTTTTGTTGGTTCAAATTAACTGTATCCGCCAATTAAATTATTTGTATTTACCAGAAGCATTTATTGGTAAATTAGAAAACAATGTATTTAACCAAACAAACAATGAAAAGATTATTGTTTATTGTTCCCCTGATTGTTTTCTTTCTAGGATGTAAGAAAGAAAAAGCCGAGTTAAATCCACTTTTGGGCGATTGGAAAATTAAAAGTATTTATATGAAATACACCGATCCTGTTAATGGCTTAGTAGAGGAAACTGTAGATGTGAATAAATTTCTGTCTGAACGAGGGTTCTATCCTACGTTAGTTAAGGAAATACATTTCTTCGATAAAGATAGTGTGATATTTATAGCTCCTGAACGTGGTAGTGTTTTCTCAATTGGTGAAAAATATCATATTCAAGACCCGGGCCAGTCACTTGAAGAATCAAGAGGTACCTTCGAATTGGAAGGTAATTTTATCAATGTTCAGTTCAAATATGATGGTGGACAATCAAATTCCAAATACCGTTATGCTCTTGACAAGGGAGGACTTCAATTGATAACAAGGGATATTGATCAAAAAGTAGAGGGACGACAGGTAACCCATAAAGAAATTGGTTTTTGGAGAAATGAGATAACAAAATATTGCAGAGCCATTCTTTCGGGAATAGCTTTTTTCTTTCTAATTCCAAGATGGCGTAACGAAATTTAATTTGTCAATAATTTGTACGTATCTTTGTACAGATAAAAGTACTTGTTATGTTGATTGCTAGTGTATCTGATTTCCGGAAAGACATAAAACGCTATCTGGATAAGGTTTCCAAAAACTTTGAAACCTTAATTATTAATCGAGGTAAAGATTCGGGTATTGTTGTTATGTCGCTTGAAGAATATAATTCCTTGATGGCAACAAACCATGAATTATCTTCCCGAACAAATGAACTGCGTCTTGATGCAGCGATTGAAAAGTTGAAAGCTGGAAAATCGTTTGAGAAGCAGTTGTCGGAGGAGTAATATGAAGTATGTTTTCGTGGATGAATCTTGGGAAGATTATCTGTACTGGCAACAGACAGATAAGAAGAAACTGAAAAAGATCAACGAACTGTTGAAAGATATCGCAAGGACCCCATTCGAAGGGTTGGGTAAGCCCGAACCCTTAAAACATAAGTATTCCGGATTCTGGTCACGCCGCATTGATGAAGAACACCGACTGATCTACAAATACGAGGAAAACCAGATTTTAATTGCTAAATGCAGGTTCCATTATGATTGATCGCATTGGAGCGTCTAAATCAAGTCGAACAGTACTTTTTTCCCTACATATCTTCCAACGACAAACATTGTGTTTCGATCTGGTATTTAGGAAGCAATTTGTCTATTGTAAAATTTCATATTGATAACTACGCAGATCGGAAAAATTATGTTTGAAATGTAAGATCTACATTGTCAAGCTTGTTTAACAAATTAGAAGGGCTTATCAACGATATATTTAATCTGAAAAATTTGTGTAACAGCTATTTTTACTGGATTAAGTAGTCAGTTTTTGCAGACTAGGACATGTAGATGCAGAAACTAATCTAGCTGTTTTTTAACTTTGATCAATCAATGTTCTTTCATAGACAATTGGATGAGACATCTTTCAATTTCTTTTGTATTGATATTTAGCTTAGTTTTGCTATAGGAGAACTGGCAAATTTAACGCCGAAAGAGAAGATGTCATACATATCAAACTTAGAACAAATACGTGTTTATAACGCTACGATTGCGTATGCTGAAAAGGGGTATGGAAAAAGGTAGATTGGAAGAGCGGGCCGAAGCTGAAGCTGAAAAGCTTAAATCAGCGTTAGAATTTAAGAAAATTGGTGTAGCTGTAGAAGATATTGCTAAGGCTTTAGGGCTGACTATCGAACAGGTAGAGGAGCTGAAATAGAATTTTTTATTTATAAAATATTTTTGTAGCCATTCTTTCGGGAGTGGCTTTTTTTTTATTTAGCCATCATAACCAGTTACCTAATTATGATGGCTGAGTAAAATATATAAGCAAATATTTGAATCCCAGCACTGCAGAATCATTGATTATCGCCACCACTCAAAATTCTTTTGAGAGGGGAAGTGAAAATATGGAGGAGGAAGACTAAAGCTTTCGTATATAGTATTAAAGGGGTAGAGGTATAGCGTCTTTACCACGTCTTTGAAGAATTGTCGAACTTGTAATTTCAATGGAGTTTGTCTTCCTCTCCGTTAATCACTTGGCTTATCCACCTTAGAGAAATCTAAAAGATCATTTGGGGTCACCCCAAGTGCATCTGATATCTGGACCAGAATAAATGCTGTAGGGTTTGCTCCCTGACGTTCATAACGATTTATAAATTGTTTATCTTTATTTAATATGGAAGCTAGCTCTCCCTGTTCTATTTTTTTCTCAATTCGAAGTTGTTCAATACGTTTTCCTAATTTGGTGCGAAATGCTTTTTGATTTTGATCCATTTAGTTAAAATCGACATATTGAAAAAAAAATGGTCAACAAATTTGTTTACTATTGTGTTGTTTTTTATATTTGTCTCATTAGTTTGTTAATTAGAATATGATATAAGTTTTAATTAAAATATTGAAAATATAGATATTTAAAAGTCTTGCAGCTCCATTCTCAGGCCAAGTGGCAAGGCAGCAGAAATATCTCACGCTTTCAATGAAAAGTGCTATTTTTGCATTTAATTCATTGAAGTGTGGGGCTGCTGTTCACCCGGCGCAACTTTAGGCCTGAGAATCTTTTGGAGCACGGGATGCAGCCCCCTCTTTAATTTAGCTGCCTTCCAGCAAGACTCGTTTAACCATAAAAACGAGTTATGAACAAAAAGCAACAATCAAAAAACATCATTGCGGCCCCCGAGTAGCTCGGATGGTCTGGACAAATAAGATTTGTCTTCCCTTGCCATGGAACGCGTAATGCCAATATATATACCTTTGTGACCCCTCAATCAAACGCGCTCTGGCTTCCCAGAATGAATTAATTTTTACTTATGTAACCTGAGCATAGTCAGGCCCCGTAAAAAACTGATTTCGGTCGGAAAGGGACTCTATGTGCTTTAGGTTGCGGTTTGCAAGACTGAAATATGAACAGGATTTTGGCGCTACAATTTGCTTTTGACCGTTTGATTTATGATGTTCACAAGGCCGATTACGACCCTATAAAGGAGATCGAAACGTTTTGGAATAGATATGCACTGGATACAATATCTGACAATATCTTGGAGCTATTGGGTACATATGTGAATGACGAAATGCAAAAAGACTGGTCTTACATAGATGAAGAGATGTACGAGTTCGCAACGGAACTGTATCGTGTATTGATCGCATACTGTGTCGCCAATTATCGTCATATCGCTCTCTCTAAGCTCGAACTCTCGGCAAAAGCCAAGGAGCGTATAGCCAAGAAGCTGGAAATGAGCAAAAAAATCGTTGATTTTTTCTGTCGTTTATCGAAATAACCACTAACAAACAAAATTATGAATACCCTTAAATTATTAACCTTCTTAAGGCTTTATATCAGCTATATATTTCAAGTGCTTGCCACGCACTACTTAAGAACAAGGCCTGTGCAAATCAAGCGAATGTTAAGGCCACTTTCTTCTGTCTTTTGCCTGAACAACTTCGCCCCAACTTCTGCCTTTTATGCTATTGGCTCCGAGTTTTCATCAGGATTTCATCGGGCCATACCGATTAAAACCCGATGCCGCCCCGATGAAAATCCGATGAAATGTAGAAATTCGGCAGGTATTGGTCGGGTAATGCTCTGTTGCATCGCAGTAGTTTCCATGTTTAGTTTATCAGCTCAGACGCCCCGCAAGGACAGCGGGGCCGATGGGCAGTTAACCAAACAATCCGATATTGTGCCGTTACAAGTTGGTCGTAAAGTCCCGGAAGAGTTCTGGACGAAAGAACATCTCTTTTATATCAATGGGGATACTGTGCGTAGAAATCTCCAAGAATATAAGGGAAAACTATTGGTGCTCGATTTTTGGATGATTGGCTGTTATACATGTTTTCTGCATCAAAAAGAAATCAACTATTACAAACAGCTTTATAAGGATGAACTGACAGTGGTTATGGTGAATGGTATAAAAACAAAAAATAATTATTCAAGTATCCATCGCTTTCTAAAAAATGAGTGGATTCAGGGATTGGGACTGGAATCATTTTCATCCATAATTGAAAGTAGCTATTTGGATCAATTGCTTCAACCGGGTGGGTATCCGATGTACTATTGGATCAATAAATATGGTATACTGCAGACGGTATCCTATCGTAATCTATTGGACAGGAATTATGTAGCACCATTTTTAGATAAATAAGATGGTAAGAACTATTATGCTAATTTGTAGTATGTTGATTCTAGGAACGCATCTACAAGGACAAGTCTTGATAAAGGGAACAGTGTTGGATAGTCTAGGGCAGGCTATAAGTGGCGTATCTGTTAAGGAGAGCCACGTTAATAGTGGCGTTTTAACAGATAAGAACGGAAAGTTTGAATTTCATACCAGAGCACACCAAGGTACGCTAGTTCTTAAGCATCTTGGTTATGCCAGTCACACAGTAGCCTTCGACGCATCAACTACTAGGCTCATTGTAAAACTAAAAGCACGGACAACACAACTCGAGGAGGTTATTGTATCGACAGGATATCAGGCCATACCGAAAGAAAGGGCTACGGGTTCTTTTTCAACCGTTGGAAAGGAACTGTTTAACAAACAGGTGGGTACGGATATTCTTTCAAGGTTACCTGTAGTGGCAAATAGTCTTGTTATGGATGCTGGCCGAAGTCAGTCTAGTCCTCAGCTCATAGTCCGCGGCTTGAGCACCATCAATGGTCCTAAAGATCCTTTGATCGTAGTTGACAATTTTCCATATGACGGTGATATCAGTAATATAAATCCGAATAGTGTTGAAAATATAACGATTCTGAAGGATGCTGCTGCATCCAGTATTTGGGGAGCTAGGGCAGCAAATGGTGTAATTGTGATCACAACGAAAAAGGGAAAGTTAGATAGGCCCATCTCTTTTGAAATCAATGCCAACAGTACCGTGGATGCAAAACCTGACCTCTATTATATCCCTCAGATGTCGTCGTCAGATTTTATAGATGTAGAACAGGAATTATACAGTCGTGGATTTTATAAAAGTAAAATCGGCTCGACCAGTAGACCGTTATTAAGTCCTGTAATCGATATGCTTGATCTGGCAGATAATGGAAAAATATCCGAGGGGGAAGCTCTGTCTAAAATCAATGAATTGAGCGGTGTTGATGTACGTGATCAGTTGGATCGCTATGTGTATAAACCAGCTTATAAACAACAGTATTTTTTATCGGGGTCGGGAGGAGCTGCAAAGTTTTCTTGGCTTTCGTCGGTAGGCTATGATCGAAATATTGGAACACTGGGTGATCGTTACGAACGTATCAATTTGCGGTTTCAACAAGCTTATGAGATTAGTAAGCAATTTTCTGTTGCCACAAATCTGTATTATACACAGACAGATACAAAGTCTGGACGGAATGGATATAATGATATCTCCAATCTTTTTCCATATACGCGTATTGCTGATCAAAATGGTCAGGCTCTAACGGTTCCACGAAACTATAGGCAGAGTTTTATTGAATCATTTGGGGATGGTAGGCTACTGGATTGGCGTTATTACCCATTGGTGGACTCGGAGCATCAGATACGCAGAAGTCCGGCGACAGATTTATTAGGGACCATCGAGCTAAACTATGAAATTATCAAGGGGTTGAAAATAGCCGGAAATTATCAATATGAACAAGCGCACGGCTTGGGAACAAGCTTTGCCGATCAATATAGTTATATGGCACGTGATTATGTGAACCGTTTTACACAGCTTCAGAACAATAAAGTCGAATATATAATACCCGTTGGTGGAATACTTGATAAAAGCGCGTCCTTAATGCATGCGAGCAATCTACGTGGGACGCTCAGTTTTGACCGTAGTTTTGGTAAGCATATGATTACCGCCATTGCTGGTGCTGAAATGCGGGATGCTCGGCAAGAGTCGAACAACAACAGGTTCTATGGATACAATCCGGATAATTTAACATTTGGAAATATAGATTATAAAACCTCTTATCCGACTGTTATTACAGGTGCTAAGGACTATGTTCCGAATAGTCAGACACTGAGCGAAACGGTTACAAGGTTTGTTTCTCAGTTTGCCAATGCGGCGTATAGTTTTGACAACAGATATACGCTTTCTGGTAGTCTACGCCGCGATGCATCTAATCTATTTGGCCTAAAAACAAATGATCAATGGAATCCTTTTTGGTCAGCAGGTGCTGCATGGAAAATCTCCAATGAGAAATTCTTCAACACAGGTTTAGTATCTTATCTTAATCTCAGGACTTCCTATGGTTTCAGCGGTAATATAGATCCGGCGATGGTGGCTGTAAATACCATTGCTTTCTCTTCTCCTTCTGTATTTACAGGTGATCCCTCAGCTGCATTTGTGAATTTCTATAATCCCCTGTTGAGGTGGGAAACGAGTAAAATGCTCAATATCGCACTTGATTTTAGAACAAAGAATAATCGCTTAGTGGGTGCATTGGAATTTTATCATAAATGGGGACGCAACTTGTTTGGCCAAGCTCCGATCGACTTGACTACAGGTGTAAATACTTCGATGCAACGAAATGTGGCCAACATGCATGGACAGGGATGGGATTTAGAGCTGACCACAAAAAATATAGACCACACCCATTTAAAATGGAATAGTACCTTGAACATGAGCCAATATAAGGATGTAATCGACGATTACCTGATATCACGCACGTTGGCTCAGCAATACGTAAATGTTGCGACCCCTCCAATTTCGGGGATAAAGGGGAAACCGGTATACGCGATCTATAGTTATAAATGGGCGGGGCTAGATCCGAATACTGGCGAAGCACAAGGGTATCTGAACGGTGAGGTCAGTAAGGATTATACCGCGATTACGGGGACTGGTACTAAGGAGGAAGATCTGAACTATCATGGGTCGGCTATACCGACCCTGTTTGGTAATTTGCAAAATTCGGTTTCGTATAAAGATTTTAGTTTTCAAATTGGCGTTACTTACAAATTGGGCTATTGGTTCCGACGTTCCTCCATTAATTACACCAATCTATTTAATAGTGGAAAAGGTCATAGTGATTATGCGTATCGATGGCAAAACCCAGGAGACGAATTAATTACAGATATTCCCGTTAATCCGTACACCACAAATAGTAACAGAGACCGATTTTATGAAGGAGCCAGTGTTCTCGTCGAAAAAGGTGATCACATTCGATTGCAATATATCAATTTTGGGTATGATCTCCCCACTATCAAAGGATTTAAAAGATTGCATATTTATATTAACATACAAAATATTGGTATACTATGGAAGGCTAATAAAGCTGGTATTGATCCGGATTTTAACTTGGGAAGCGGTCGGACAATCGTACCGAGGAGCTATTCAGTGGGGATAAAAACAAACATTTAAAGAAAAAGTTTATGAAAAAAATATGGAATAAAGTCTTATTTCTCCCTCTGTTTGTCTTTTGCCTTGGGAGCTGTAACAAATTTTTAGAGGAAAAATCAGATAAGAGTTTAGGTATACCTGTAACGGTAGCAGATTATAGGGCACTATTGAATGATTGGGCAACTGTAAACTCGAATTATCTCTCAATGGGCGAATCTAGCAGTTGTGATTTTAGTCTGACAGATGCTGACTATAACGGGCTGTATTACGATAGTGATAAACGTCTGTACAGTTGGCAGCCCGATTATGTGACGCGTGCAGTATCTGGTGGAGGCCATGAATGGTATTATTGCTATAAAGGTATTTATGTGTCCAATTCGATACTTAAGGGATTGGATGACAACGGTCTGTCTAGCGGCGAGGCAAATGAAGTCCGGGGGCAGGCACTAGTTTTTAGGGCAGCCCGTTATTTGGATGGAGTACAGGTATGGGCACCCGCATATGATGCTAAAACTGCCGATAAGGATTTGGGTATGGTATTGCGGCTTGATCCTGATATGAATTTACCTTCAAAAAGAGCAACTGTACAGCAGACTTATGATTTAATTTTATCCGATTTACAGGCGGCGCTACCTTTGTTACCTATCGCTGAATCTTCTCCTGCGCTTCCGACAAAGGCTGCCGCATATGGCTTGTTGGCTCGGGCTTATTTAATAATGGGGGAGTATGAGAAAGCTCTAGCTAATGGGCAACAGGCACTGAAGCTCCATAGAGATTTGATTGATTTTAATGATCTGTCCGCCGCTGCAAGTTTCCCGATACCGGCTACGAATCAGACAAGTGCGGAAGTGGTCTTTTTTACAAGGATGTATGCCTCCAATATCGTTAACCTAAATATAGCTCGGATAGAAAAAGATCTTTATCTGCTTTACGCAGCGGATGATCTTCGAAAAAATATCTATTTTAGGCTAGATGATAAAGGCGATGTATTTTTTAAAGGTACACATATGGGACATCAGGGGCTTATTACAGGGATCACGTCCAGCGAACTGTTGCTGATTGTCGCTGAATGTCAGGCTCGTTTAGGAGAACCTGAAAAAGCAGCTGAAACACTAAATCAGTTGATGATAAAGCGCTGGGATAAAAATACCTTTAAACCCTTTGTATTCACTGATGCGAACATAGCTCTTGGTACGATCTTGAATGAAAGGCGAAAAGAGTTAGTGTTTCGTGGGCTGCGTTGGTCGGATATCAAGCGGTTGAATAGAGATGGTGCCGGAATAACACTTTCTCGTAAAATCAGTGGTCAAGACTTTGTACTACTTCCAAATGATAAGCGTTATGCAATTGCTTTGCCTGAAGACGTGTTGGAAATGACGGGGATGGAACAGAACCCCAGATAGACCCTTTAATATGAGAATAGTACTGGGGCGATATACCCCCAATACTATTCTTAATTAAAGATTAGATTTTGCTAATCTCTCTTGCTAAAAGTTGGATCATCCAATATATTTTGATTGGATTTTCCAGAAAGCATAGACTCAAGATCATTCTCATCTACAGCTGTTTTTTGACAAGGTTTTGTCGTACCTGTACCACATGCCGATGGAGAAATCCCTGGTTCCCAGTTGTCAGGATTAGCAAATGCTCCCTCGCTGGTATCTTCACTAGCGTAATGAAATACAACCAGTTCTTTTTGAGAGGTTGCTTCAACTTCTTTCTTCTCCATCGCCTTTACTACCCAAAAGGCTCCAATCAATAAAAAGAAAGATAATACAAGACCGGTACGTAACCAGTTAATTTTTAAAGTGCGCATATGCATCTTTTTAAGTTTATATAATTTTATTAGTTATTGTTGCATTTCGGTTTTGCCTCACAGCCATGCGATCGAGGGATCCTAGGTTGAGGTCAGCCAACTTCCTTGAAACCGGGAGACCAATATAATCGGGAATAGTGCAAACTTGCGCGGATACCACATCTTGTCCACGACTCTCTTTAGGGCTAAGGATAGACAGATAGGGGCATAGCATAGCTCCCTGAACACAGGAACGACACTATACCTAAACGGAAGGACAAACCGCCCAAACAGCCTGATCCATAAGGACTGGAACACTGGCCCTAAGCGTAGGCCAAGTCGTTTGATTGTTTCTTTCGCTGTTTGTAGACTTTTCATCTCCGTTTATTTTACCTATCCATAACCTATTGCGCAGCGGCACAACCTTGGCGCGGCCTGCCCTCTGTTTTGCTTTGCACTTTGTCGCTGTACCCGCGTCCCTATTTTATATTGCTCCAGCGATCCCGCCAAACCCTTCACAAGCGTACTGAAGATCGCTGGAGCGCCCCGTCGGGAAATACGGTGTGGATGTAACAGCAGTACGCTCGCCATTTCGTTATTATTTATTATCGTCATCTTTTGATAGCGATGTCTTTACCTTGAAAATTTATGCAAGACATCGGCTGTTTATCTCAGTGTCTGAAAGCAAAAGAAATATAAGCTTGATCTTTTTCCATATTTATTGGTTGATATTCATAATTAGCGTGTAAGAAATGATGAATCAAATTGAATAAAAATCTAAATAGTTGATTTTTTAGCATTTTTTTGATATTATAGTATATCGTGTTAATTAGCTGTTAACCATTAGCCAAACTGTATAAATTATGGAATCTGTAAAAAGTACCGAAAGCACAGATGGAGATTGGGACCTCTCGATCAATCATTGGAGATCCAGAACGATATGGATCCTTATTTTTTCTTTTTATAATGCTTCTGCCGGATATCGTATCGGTGCGGGATGGAAGATCTACAAATACTGCTTGTCCAACACAAATTTCTATGTCGATTTCCTTTGGAGTATCTTTTTTCTTTCTGTCATGGTGGAGTGGACCATGCAGACGACAGCATATTTTGATCAAAAGCAACCTTGGCGCAACGAATTTCTAAAACGTTTCTTTATTCAGATCATATTTATCTATCTGCCGACCATTTTCTATCTCGAATGTATGGACCGATTATATCTTCAAATAACGGATCGCGCTCTTTTTCGGATTCCCCAAAATATTCTTCAATTGCCATTCTCCATGGGTATATCACTGATTTATACATTGTTCTATAGTTTGGCTTCATTGTATAGAGAATATATGGCTGGAATTGGGGAAGTTGAGATTTTAATAAATGACGAAAAGCAGGGAAAGATAGCAGCTATCAAACAGAATAATTTACAGGATAATCCGGTCATAACCATACGTGATGGCAAAGATATCCGACTGATGGATTTGGACATTGTTTTAATCTGCAATAATAATGGGATGAATACGATCTATGAACGTAATCCGGCAAATCCACCTATTCAGGATAGCCATGCGTTAAAATACCTCGTCGAGAGGTTAGATACGAAGGAATATTATCAGATCACTCGCTGGGAACTGGTACACCGAAGTGTTATAAAAGGATATGAAGTAAATGGCGATAAAAACTTTAGACTGCAATTAGATTTTCCACTTGAACAGCAGCTTGTGATCAATAAAGATAAAATTGATGATTTTGCGAAATGGTTGTTGGACGAAAATGATGGGTGATTTTGAGTTTTCCACATGATGTTAATAACAATGTGGAAAACGTTTCCCCCTTTTAGTATGTAAAATCAAAATTTGTGGCTGAGCCTACCTAAGCTAACAAGTTGAGGCTTCTTCTCCAGTAAAGTTCAGCATTTTTTTGTATATTAAGTTGTACTATATTAACCCTTGACCAATGAAAATCAAATTTATACTTGTTTTATTGTCCTTCATTGTCTGCTTTTCAATAGCAGCTGCTGTATACTATTTCTTGGATGAGAAATCGTCCATTCCCGATTCTTTGTTCGTGGCGTCTATATCAAGCTCTATCGTGATTACATTATTCTCAAAGTTCAATACAGCCGCTCGACGCAAATAATTATATTTTCCTGACACCAACTCCATACCAACTTGCGATCAACTCCGTACTGTAACCACCTTGTGTGCACAGTGAGTCCACGTTGAGTCCACCTTTTAAGGGTGCTTTCACTGTACAGACATCCTGTCTGCATCTTACTTGCAATTAGAAGGTGGTTAGGAATTGGTTATAACTAATCCCCAAAAAGGTATCACTAATTTTCAAATTTATAATTGCTATTTGCTGCAGCTTTCGAAATCCTTAAAAATGAACAAGATACTTGACTTAGGGTCGTTTTGGTGGTATATTTATTGTATGGGAATAAATGATAATGGCTATATCCGTGGACTGGTTGGCCCACTGGTAAGCAGGAAGGTAGGAACAAAGAACTACATTCAAGGTAAACCACATCGTGTAAAACAAAACGTCGACACGAAGAATGCTGGTAAAGATTTTGGACAGGCAAGTCGCGCGGGCGCCGCAATTAGGCAGGCTTTTGGCTTAGTGCATCAGGAACTGCATGATGGACAAATGGGCAATCGTTTAAATCGACAGATTTATAGGGCAATGAAGACAAATATCAATGACGATAGGGGAACACTTTGCCTAAACAACTGTAAGCTCGACAGATTGGTGAATTTCCAATTCAACGAAAATTTCCATATGCAGGATGCGCTGAATATCGATCCAATGGTTAACCTAACCGAGGAGAGCAAGATCGAAATATCATTTCCAATATTTGACATTAACCGAGCATTGCTGCTGCCCAAATATTGTAATGCTATCGCCTTTAAATTCCATGCCTTTTCTTTCAATTTCAAAGAAAGGGAGTTCACTGAGATAAAAGATGAAGAATGGGAAATTGATATCGTCTATGGACAGGATCCAATTTCGGCCAAGACGATCAGCATTCCATGCAAGGAATTTGTTGGTACCCCCATCCTGGTTGGATTTACGATCATATATCTTCATAAAAATGGCCGACGGTGCAATGTGCTGAATGAAGTTGATTGTACGCCTGCAACTATTCTAGCTGCTTTCCAGTTATAAAGGTAACGTTAACCCATACCTTTGTTTTTTCCTACCGGAGCGGATATCCATTTACCGCTCCTTTACCTCCATTTACCGACTTTTTTATTCCGTTGATCTAAATGTAATAAAATGGGATGCTGCGTTGTCTTACTTTTGAATCAGAATCTTAAAGGAAATGATGCAACAAAATCAACTTCCTTGCGACAATAAGAAAAGAGATAAAAAAACTAACAATATAAATAAAGTATTATGAAAACTTTAGTAAAGACATTCGCAGCTGCAGCATTGATTACACTATCAACTTTTGCAATGGCAGCAACTGACCCTGGTAAAGCATTGAACCTTTCCACAGCCGATTTGGCCATCGATAGCTATGTGTCGGTAATGACAGAAGGTGCATCTCAGGGCGTAGAAAAATTGTTCGCATCCGAATTCAATCAAAAAGTTCAGGGAAAAGCTGCACGCACCAATAGCCGTTCGGAAGTCATTTCGTTCCTAAAAAGGCAAAAAGGTGAAAAATTGAACTGCAGTACAAGTACCGAAGTACTCGAGGAGTCTGAAAACTATATGGTGGCACGTATCACCATGAAGTTTGAGGATTTCACGAAAACAGATTTGGTGACATTGATCAATGAATCGGGAACCTGGAAGGTTGCAAGCTCCGTAAACTCGTATAAATAGAAACTGTTTAATTAAATTCATATGTTTATTTTAGCCACGTCGGGATGATGTGGCTTTTTTTGTTTCACAATCTCTTAGCGAATCTGAAATTGCTTTATTGAGGGCCGGACTTAATCGTACTTATAAGGAGCGATTTGAAATGACTACCCTTCTCTATAAAATTCAACAAACGCTTAAAAAGGCGAAAATTATTCATAAACCCTTTTATCAGAAATAGTGTATGGATATTTTTGATCAGGAAATTTTAGAGTTTTGGCAGAATTTAGAGCAATCAAATGTAGCGTACATTATGATTGGGGGGTATGCAACTAATTTGCACGGTTTTCAAAGGTTTACTGGTGATTTAGATATTTGGATAAAAGACTCATTGGATAATAGAAAACGGTTAAGGGAAGTATTCAGGCTATCTGACCTTGGTGATATTCCACAGCTGGAAACTATTCCTTTCGTAGTTGGCTGGACAGATTTTCACTTGAATAATGGGCTTCGCTTGGACATTCTGACGGATATGAAAGGTTATATATAAACCAGCTCATCGCTAATAAAAAGGCAATCAATAGACCAAAGGATCAGATCGATGTTCAGGCATTGGAAGAAATTGTCAGACTTCGAGAGGATGAAGGTGAGTAGGTTTTCTAAGTTATCAACAGTGTTATTAACACCCTGTGGAAAACTTAATGGTATGCAGCCGTGCCGGCCATAACAGAAATAAACATTATTTAACCGATTAATTTTTTAACTATCCTAGATATTTGTTATTATTACCCCTGTATTAACAATTATTATGAAGTATTATTTAGACTTTTCGACGAAACTTATTTGTTTTTTTCTATTGAACCTGTGCGGATTGAGCCTTTCTGCTCAAGTTACTTTTACCACTTACCATAGGAAAGATGGGGAGGAGACTAAGAAGCAAGACTCGGCTTATTTTTTAAGAGAAATTCATATTGATGCGTTGGGAAAGGATAAAGTTTATCAAATCGAGGAGTATTATCTGCGGAATGACTCGCTAAAGCTTAATGCGATCAGCGAGAGTGGACACCCGCCATTCAGATTTTTGGGTAAAAAATATGAATTTTATGAAAATGGTACGTTGAAGAGTCTTGAGAAGTTCAGTGATGAGAGTAAATTGATAGATTCTGCTTTTTATCTCTATCCGAATAGTAAGTTGAAGATGATTGTATTCTATCCGAGTGAAGTGAAGAAAAAGAAACTACTGATAAAGAAGCCAATCTATGTGGTGTATTATGACTCTTTGAACAATAAAAAGTTAGAAAATGGAAATGGTTTTATTCGTTTTAGTATAGATGAACAGGACGAAACTGAAGAAGGTCAGCTGGTCAATAATTTGCGCGAGGGGGAGTGGCGAGGAAAGAGGGGACCTGATTCTTTTGTCGAGCATTATAAGGAGGATAAATTGCTGTCAGGTACTAAAACAAAAGAAAACGGCACTGTCATTTCATATGACTCTACTACCTATAGAACACAGCCAGAATACCCTGGAGGTACCAAAGAAATGATGTATTTTGTGGCAAGAAATTACGAATATCCAAAACAAGCCATGATGAATGGTATAAGCGGTACTGTAGAAATAGCGTTCATTATAAATCAACAAGGGCGATTAGAAGATTTGAAAATAAAGAACGATTTGGGTTTCGGTACAGGGGCTGCTGGTATACAAGTCGTCAAAAAACTTAGAAAATGGAAACCTGGTATGCTCCGTGGTGAACCTGTAAGGGTTGGCTATACGTTGCCGATAAGGTTAAATTTGAGGGGAATATAAAAACAGTCTTCCATTTGGAAGGCTGTTTTTTTAAAGATACTTTATATACTATTTTTTCAAAGCTGCAGCGCCTTTAACGATACCCTCCACAACAGCAGGATCTTGAAGTGTCGAAGTATCACCTACATTGGCGATATCGTCTTCGGCAATCTTGCGTAAGATACGGCGCATGATTTTTCCTGAGCGTGTCTTTGGTAGGTCATCCACAAACTGGATAATGTCTGGTTTCGCAATCGGACCGATAATGCGTGAAACAGTTTCCATGATATCTTTTTTGGTTGCTTCGGCATCCGTATGGTGGTTGGCAATCACATAGGCATAGATGCCCTGGCCTTTTACTGGGTGCGGATATCCGACAATGGCCGATTCAACAACGTCAGCGTGCATATTGATGGCATTTTCCACTTCTGCTGTGCCAATGCGGTGACCTGAAACGTTCAATACATCATCTACACGGCCTGTGATTTTATAATAGCCTTCTGGACTACGGAAACACCCGTCGCCTGTAAAATACATATCCTTATACGTCGAGAAATAGGTTTGACGACATCTGTCATGATCCCCCCATGTCGTGCGTAGCATACCTGGCCAAGGGAACTTGATACATAGGTTTCCTGTGACATCATTGCCTTCGATTTCTTTCCCATTCTCATCCATCAAAGCGGGTTGAATGCCCGGCATCGGGAACATCGCATAACTTGCTTTTTCCGGTGTTACTCCCGCCAAAGAAGTGATCAAGTGGCCTCCATTCTCTGTCTGCCAATAGGTATCAACAACAGGACAATTCTTTTTACCAACTTTTTCGTTAAACCAGTTCCAGGCTTCTTCGTTGATTGGCTCTCCTACAGATCCCAAAACGCGCAAAGAGGAAAGGTCGTTCTTGTCGACAAATTCGTCACCAAAAGCCATCAATGAACGTAAGGCAGTAGGGGATGTATAGATAATATTGACCTTGAACTTATCAACAATGTCCCAATAACGGCTCGCGTCCGGGAAGGTTGGAATACCTTCAAACATTAAAGAAGTAGCTCCTTGTGATAACGGCCCATAGACGATGTAACTGTGTCCTGTAATCCAGCCAATATCTGCTGTACAGAAAAATACATCGTTTGGCTTATACTGGAACGTATTCATAAAGGTATAGCCTGTATACACCATATAACCGCCACAGGTGTGTACTACACCTTTAGGCTTACCTGTGGATCCCGATGTATAAAGGATGAATAAGTTGTCTTCCGCATCCATCTCTTCTGCTGGACATGCCGGATTTCCTTGTGTTTCTACTTTTTTGATCTCATCTTCCCACCATACGTCACGTCCTTTGATCATCGATACCGGTGTACGTGTACGTGTTAAGACAATTACTTTTTCAACAGTGTCACATTGCATTAAAGCATCGTCCACAATATTTTTTAAACCAATGGTTTTGTTGCCACGGTAACTACCATCTGAAGTAACGATCAGTTTGCATTCCGCATCGACGATACGATCCGCGATAGAACGTGCTGAAAAACCTCCAAATACCACCGAGTGGATGGCACCGATACGTGCACAGGCCAATACTGCAATAACCAATTCAGGAACCATCGGTAAGTAAATACATACCCGGTCTCCTTTTTTGATGTTATTATTTTTAAGTACGTTGGCAAATTGCTCTACCTTTTGTAGTAATTGTTTATAGGAAAGAATGCGGTGCGCTTCATTTGGATCGTTAGGTTCCCAGATGATGGCTGGTTTATCACCATTCGCATAAATATGGCGATCAAGACAGTTTTCTGTAATATTTAATTTTGCACCCTCAAACCATTTGACATTGGGTTCCTCAAAGTTCCAGCTCAGCACTTTATTCCATTTTCTCTTCCAGAAAAAATGATCTGCAATGCTCGCCCAAAACTCCTCAGGTTGTTCTACACTTCGCTTATATTCACTTTGATATTCTTCAAATGATTTTATTTGTAGGCTCATCGTTATTAGGATTATTATGAATTATTTTAATTTATATTGTTATCGTTGCGAAATCGTTTTTGATATTTCGATTTCGGTGTACAATTTAGCGGTTTTTGCCCATTTTATCAAAAAATTGATGTTTAATATAATGTTAAACTACTTTTATCTATAAGATTGTTATCTTGCATCAAGATTTACCAAGATGTCTTTTCTAAGAAAGCTATTCTATATTACAATCTATACAAATCTGCTGATCGCCATGGCGGCCATGGCACAATGCGCGCTGACTTATATCATATTTGAACGACCTATCAATTGGTATATTGTTTTAGTGGAAGGAACAGCGACTTTGTTGCTTTATAATTTTAGCCTGTGGTGGTCCAAACCGAAGAACCCAAAAGAATCAAAATTCCCGCGGACACGCTGGATCTTTAATCATGAATGGGTCATGTGGTTAAATAATGGTATCGCTTTGCTTGTGCTCGGTTATTGCTTGTGGTATATTCATGTGTACTCTTTTTTGTTTTTGGGTTTTATTGGAATCCTGAGTCTATTATACGGAATGCCCCTGTTTACCTTCCGTGACCGCAAAGTGGGCCTTAGACAGATACCCGGGGCCAAGATTTTTCATATTGCCCTGGTCTGGGTCTGCAGCAGTGTGGTGCTTCCCTATGTGGAACTGGCCAACGTCGGTGTCAAAATAGATCAGTGGGTTTTTATTGCGCTCTGCGGATTGAAGTTCATATTTTTGATTATCTGTACCCTGCCTTTTGATATTCGGGATATCCAACAGGATTCCTATTATCACCTGCGGACTTTGCCCAATATGCTGGGCGAACAAAAAGCTAAAAATCTAACTTATGGGCTGTTGGGCCTCCATTGTGTTTTGATCTTGACGGTACCTTATACGATACCTATTAAAATTGGATTGATTCTGACCAACGTGCTCATATTTGCATTGCTAAAATTGGCCGTTTTCAAAACAAAAGATCATTATCACTATGCTTATCTACTTGACGGTAGCTTGGTGCTTCAGTTTCTGATTGTTGTTGTTATCGGTATCTTTAGTGCCGGAACCTGATTTTTTATACGTTTCAAGAGCAATAGGTTACTTTAACCTCCTAAGCGTGTATGGATAGGAGGAGATTGCTAGATTGATTGCTAGATTGCTAGATTGCTAGATTGATTGATTGATTGATTGATTGATTGATTGATTGATTGGAGATTTTGGCAAATAGCTCTTTGTAAAAATTAAGATGTCAGAAAGGCGATGATCTTATCGGCAGCCACTTCCGATAATTTATAATAACTTTCGAATGTCCATCCGGCAACATGTGGAGATAAGATCACATTGTCTCTACGGATAAGATCTGCATACCAGTTCTGTTCAGCGAGTTTTGGGAACTTTTCTACGGGCAACACATCGAATGCTGCTCCGATAATGGAACCTGAATCAAGGCCGCTAAGCACTGCGGGTACTTGTACAATACCGCCTCGTGCCCCCAGTAAAAAGAAAATAGGTTTTTCAAATTTAGCCAGATAATCCACATCAATCATCCCCTTTGTTTCATCCGTTAAGGGGATATGGAAACTGATCACATCGGCTTCTTTGCAGATCTTTTCCATGTCTGCTGCTGATGCATATTGATCGGCGTAGTCGATTCGATATTTATCATAGGCAAGCACCTGTACATCAAAACCGGATAGTTTTTTTGCCATGGCCATACCATTGTGCCCATAGCCGATCAAGCCTACAGTACGTCCCTTAAGTTCGTATCCACGATTGGCTTCACGCAACCACTGGCCAGATCGTATTTGTTGGTCACCCCGATTCAGATTGTTCATTAGACTGAGCAACATACCGATCATATGTTCACCTACAGCATCCCGATTGCCTTCATTGGCCGGAATTAACAGCACATCTCTTTGCGCAGCAACTGTATCGTCGATATTGTCCATACCTGCACCAGCACGGGCGATAAAGCGGAGGTTTGGTGCCAGGTCAAA
The DNA here is from genome assembly GCF_007830445.1 of Sphingobacterium siyangense. Taxonomy (GTDB): domain Bacteria; phylum Bacteroidota; class Bacteroidia; order Sphingobacteriales; family Sphingobacteriaceae; genus Sphingobacterium; species Sphingobacterium siyangense. The sequence goes on from NZ_VLKR01000029.1 coordinate 47,816, forward strand.
AAAAGCCTTATCTACCTGAAATTTGGAACGGATAACCATCCCCGAGTAATTGGAGATGATTTTTTCAGCTTCTTCTCGGCTGATATCCGGTTGATAATGGTAGGCAATACCCGCTTCTTCAAATTTCTCAAGCATGATTTCATGAATGTCGTCGACGATCAAAATGGTAGTTTTCATTCAGTTATTTTTTTATGTGGGACTGATCAGTGAATACTGTTGTGGTGTAGTACGATGATTTAGATCCCAGCGTCATGATTATGGTTGATCTGCATAAAATCTACAGATAATAATTTGTTTAATTGTTGTTGTTTCATGCGGTTAGGCATTATTTTCATGCCAAAATTTCGCATTCTTATCAGGAATGGATTCTCCCATTGTGCGATTTTTCCTATCCTCCAGGAAGTATTACAGATGTAATTTACCCGATCCAATCTTCTTTTTTCGAATCCTTGAAAAGCCAAACTAACGGAAGCTGCGGTCTGGAGTTCATCCACGAGAACAGCAACATCTTCAATAGCCTGACAGGCTCCCTGGCCCAAGTTGGGAGTCGTTGCATGTCCAGCGTCACCCAATAATAGGATATTGTCAAAAGCGAGTTGCTGAAGTGGTTCGATGTCAATGATGTCATTTGCAATTAGCTCGCTATCCTTTGTTTCCGAAAGAATCGTTGGAATAGGGGCATGATAATCTTTAAAATTTTCGAGGAGCTCCTTTGTTTTCCAGTTTTTTAAGACCGGATTTTGTGCCTCAGTATTGATGCATGCGTACCAATAGATGCGGTTATTGACAAGTGGGGTCATCCCAAAGCGGCCTTTGCTGCCCCAGGTTTCTGTCCCCTTACTGAGCTGTATACTGCTATTATCGATGGTGGCCCGCCAACAGGTATAGCCTGAATAGCGAGGTGCCGAACCCGGTATGAGTTGTTGTCGTAATGCTGAGTGTACGCCATCGGCAATCAAAAGGGCTTGGCCGCGTACATGGCTTCCGTCTGCGAAATAAACTTGAATATCTTCTCCCTCCCGTTCAAAGGAAACGGCACGTTTGCCGAGATGAACTTGTCCATTGGGGATTTTGGATAAGAGAAACTGATGCAGATCTGCCCGATGGATAGCGAAATTGTCCTGTTGATATTTTTGACTGATTGACCTGGTGTCTGGTTCAACAAGAATATTTCCCTTTTGATCCAAGACATTATAAGATGCAAGGTAATGCCCAATCGGAACGATTTCATCCTTCAATCCGAGATGTTCCAAAGCTTGCATGGCGTTGGCTGCGAGCCCGAATCCAGCACCTATGCCTTTGAGTTCAATGGCGCTTTCATAGACATGTGCTTCAATACCTACTTTTGCAAGCCCTATTGCAGCACATAATCCAGCGATACCTCCGCCTACGATAATAAATGTGCTGTCCGTCGAATGCATATTAAAGACTGTTTGCTATCTCGTTTGTTAAACCGACAAAATCATCTACCGTCAATCGTTCTGCGCGTAGCTCGTACAGTGGATTGTCGGACATTTTATCTTTGGGAACAACGCCCGAAAGTGAGTTACGGAGGGTTTTACGACGTTGATTGAAGCCCGCTTTAACAACACGCCAAAATAGTTTTTCATCACAATTCAATTGTTCACGGTCATTGCGCGTCATGCGGATAACGCCCGACAATACTTTTGGCGGTGGATTAAAAGCTCCTGCTTTTACAGTAAAAAGGTATTCTACTTTATAATAGGCCTGTAAAAAGACACTCAAGATACCATATTCCTTGCTGCCAGCCTTAGCTGTACAACGTTCGGCTACTTCTTTCTGGAACATACCCGTCATTTGAACGACACGTTGGCGTTCATCCAAAATTTTAAAGAGAATCTGGGAGGAGATGTTGTAAGGGAAATTGCCAATGACAGCCATTTTCTCACCAAAATACTGTGAAAAGTCAAGGTTTAGGAAATCACCGTGGATCAATCGCTTACCCAATTGGGGATATTTATCGTCCAAATAAGCAATGGATTCGTCATCCACATCGATCAAATAGGTTTCATATTCCTCTTTTTGCAAGAGAAAATCAGAAAGTACACCCATTCCTGGACCTACTTCAAGCACTTGGCTAAAACCCAATTTAGGATCCAATGCTTCCACAATCTTTTGTGCAGCATTTTTATCGTTCAAGAAATGCTGTCCTAAATGTTTTTTTGCTCTTACTGTGCTCATGTTGCAAAAGTAAAAAATAAATAAGTGAAAAGTCATTCTAAGAAAAAAATCCCTATTTTTGAATCAAAGCATTTAAATAGAATGAGCGATAAATTAAAAATCGGAATTACCGTAGGCGATATTAACGGCATTGGACTTGAAGTCATCATTAAATCTTTGGTAGATCAGCGTATGTGCGATTTCTTTACGCCAGTGGTTTACGGAAATACAAAGGTTGCTTCTTTTCACCGTAAAGCGATCGGTGTAAATGATTTTAGTTTTAACGTGATCAATGATGCTGAGCAGGCGCATTCCAAAAGAGCAAATATGATCAATTGCTGGCAGGAAGACGTCAAGATTTCGTTGGGTGAAGAAAACGAAATTGGCGGTAAATATGCCTTCCTTTCGTTGGAGAAAGCTGTTGAGGACCTGAAAGCCGGCAAAATTGATGCTTTAGTGACTGCCCCAATTAATAAGCATAATATTCAACAGGAGGGATTTCAATTTCCGGGCCATACCGAATACCTGCAGGCCAAAGTAGAGGCTGATGATGTATTGATGTTTATGGTTTGTGATGAATTGCGTATTGGTGTGGTAACAGGTCATATTCCACTGCATGAGGTTGCGGCTAATATTACCGAAGAAGCTATTCTTAAAAAGCTAGCCCTGATGAATGACTCGTTGAAGAAAGATTTTTGGATTGAAAAGCCTAAGATCGCAGTTTTGGGACTAAATCCACATGCTGGCGATCATGGGATTATTGGCACCGAAGATGATCAGATCATTAGACCTACCGTAGAAAAAGCAAACGAACAGGGGATCTTCTGCTTTGGTCCATATCCTGCCGATGGATTCTTCGCAAAAGGTGCTTATGAGAAATTCGATGCGGTACTCGCGATGTACCATGACCAGGGGTTAATCCCTTTTAAGCATATTGCCAAAGGTGCCGGTGTAAACTTTACAGCCGGTTTACCTATCGTACGTACTTCGCCAGATCATGGTACAGGCTATGATATTGCTGGAAAAAACTTAGCTTCTGAAAGCTCTTTTGTAGAGGCAATTTTCTCGGCTTTACATATTGTAAAACGCCGTCGTGAACAAGCCGAATTACTTAAAAATCCACTTGCTTTCCGTAAGTTGTCCAAAGATAGGGATTAGGGAAAAAAATTGTTACTTTTGCAAACTGTTTGGTTTTTTACCTGCTGTTTTGACTATGTACGATAATTTACAACATCCAATCTTTTCAATCATTAAGGAACTCGCCGAGATAACAAATACAGAATGTTATGTCATTGGGGGGTATGTTCGCGACTATATTATGAAGCGGCCTTTTAAGAATGATGTGGATATTGTTGTCGTCGGCAGCGGCATTGAATTTGCGACTTTATTGGGTGATAGGCTACATACTAAAGTTGCTGTCTACAAGAATTTTGGTACAGCAATGTTGGTTTATGAAGGACTCAATGTGGAGTTTGTCGGTGCCCGAAGGGAATCTTATCGTGCCAATTCACGTAAGCCTATTGTGGAAGACGGTACCTTATCCGATGATCAAAATCGACGTGATTTTACGATCAACGCGATGGCGTTTTCTTTGAATAAAGCGGATTATGGTACTTTAGTGGATCCATTTGACGGCGTGCAGGATCTTGAACAGCGCGTTATTCGAACACCGTTGGATCCGATAGAAACGTTTTCCGATGATCCACTGCGTATGATGCGGGCTATCCGTTTTGCGACACAGCTAAATTTTAAAATCACGATTGATGCGATCAAAGCGATTAGCGATACCAAAGAGCGAATAAAGATTATCTCGAAAGAACGTATTATCGATGAAATCAATAAGATTATTCTCTCACCTAAGCCGTCAGTCGGTTTTAAATATCTTTTTGATACCGGTCTCCTGGAATTGATATTTCCGGCCATGTATAATTTACACGGAGTTGATGTCATTGATGGCAAAGGCCATAAAGATAATTTCTACCATACGTTGGAAGTGCTGGATAATGTATGTGAATTGTCTGAAGACCTCTGGTTACGTTGGGCAGCGATTATGCATGATATTGCTAAACCGGCAACAAAACGTTTCGATAAAAAGCTCGGCTGGACGTTTCATGGCCACGAAGATCGTGGTGCACGTATGGTACCAAAGCTTTTTGCTGAATTGAAGCTGCCGCTCCATGAGAAAATGAAATTTGTTCAGAAGCTGGTACAATTGCATCTTCGGCCTATTGTCTTGGCGCAGGATATCGTAACGGATTCTGCTGTACGTCGTCTCTTGTTTGAGGCGGGGGATGATATTGAAGCCCTTATGATGCTATGCCATGCGGATGTGACCACAAAAAATGAGTTTAAAAAGAAAAAATATCGTCAGAATTTTGAACTTGTCAAACAAAAATTGAAGGATGTCGAAGAGCGGGACAAGGTTCGAAACTGGCAGCCGCCGATCAGTGGAGAGGATATCATGATCCTATTTGGCTTAGCACCAGGGCGTACTGTAGGCCAGCTGAAAAATTTGATTCGTGAGGCTATTCTGGAGGGCGATATTCCAAATTCCAGAGTAGAAGCTTATCAATTCTTGGTGAAAAAAGCAGGGGAAATGAACCTGACGATCAAACAAGAAATCCCATTGGAAATTTCCAATTCTTAAAATATAGTATTAATTTTAGAGGGTTAAAAGAAGAAAATAGCAGAGATGGCAATTTATAGATTTAGAGTTACTTTTGAGGATTATGAAGATGTATATCGTGAGATCGACATGCCTTCTAAAAGTACATTTATAGACCTGCATGAGGAAATCCATAAATCAACAGGTTATGCTGCGGATGCATCTTCCTCGTTCTATGTGAGCAATGATCAGTGGAAAAAGGGAACGGAGATTGCATTCAAGCCTACACAACGTAAAAAAGATGCTGAGGTATTGTTGATGGAGAATATCCGTTTAAGTAAGTTTATTGATGATCCACATCAGAAATTTTACTACGTTTACAATTTTGATCGTCCTTATGATTTCCAGGTTGAATTGATCAAGATCTTGAAGGAAGAGGATGGAAAAGACTATCCGGCGCTGTTTAAGTCTATGGGTCAGGTTCCCAAAACTATGACTGCGGCTAATTTCCCCGTGTCTGATGCGGTTGAAGAGGACGATTATGTGGAGGAAGACGATACGCAATATGGCGTCGATGATGAAGACGAATTGGATGGCTTCGACAGCGATGGTGACGATGAGGAAGAGGGCGAAGAAGGTGAAGAGCGTGAAGAATCCAACGGCTACGAAGACGAATATTAATTAACAAGACTTTACAGGTTTTTTTCAGCCTGTGAAGTGCTATATTATGGCAAATAAAAAAACATTGATAGCCATTGTGGGGCCAACTGCTGTTGGTAAGACCACAATGGCTATTTCATTGGCGCAATATTTTAAAACAGCGATAATTTCTGCTGATTCTCGTCAGTTCTATCGGGAAATGTCTATTGGTACAGCTAAACCAGATCCAGCGGAACTTGCTGCTGCTCCTCATTATTTCATTGATTCACACTCCATCACGCAGGATTATTCTGCAGGCGATTTTGAACGTGAGGCCTTACTGAAACTAGAAGAACTATTTCAATTGCATGATGTCGTAATTATGGTAGGTGGATCGGGCCTGTTTGTTCGGGCCCTGTGCGAAGGATTGGATGATCTGCCCAAGGCGGGGGATGAAGTGCGCGAGCGACTTAATCATGAACTTGCAGTATTGGGATTGGAGGTCTTAAAAGATCGATTGAAAAGTATTGACCCTGCATATTTTGAAACGGCAGACATCGATAATCCGCAACGTGTCGTACGGGCGCTTGAAGTTTTTGAGGCGACTGGTAAACCGATGTCATTTTACCATAAGAAAGATGTCGAGAAAAGACCTTTTGATATCCTTACCATTGGCTTGAATATGGATCGGGCGAACTTGTATGAAAGGATCAATTTACGTGTAGATTTGATGATGAAAAATGGCTTACTGGACGAAGTGAAAGCTTTACTTCCTTTCAGAACGAAGCCTGCATTGCTCACTGTTGGCTACGCTGAGTTGTTTGATTATCTCGATGGCAAGCAGTCTTTGACGGAAGCGACCGAGAAAATCAAACAAAATTCGAGACGTTATGCCAAGCGACAGATTACATGGTTTAAAAAATATGGCAATACGCATTGGTTTCAGTCCCAGGAGACAGCTACTATAATTGATTTTATTCAAAAGGAGCTGACAGGAGAGCATTCCTAAGGATCTAGCAGTAGACACTAGACGTTATCCGCAAAGGTTCAAACGAGGTTTATAGACCGCTTTTCAAGGTGTGCATAACGTGCATAACGTATATAGACCATAAAAAAAGCCTTTGTTATTAATAACAAAGGCTTTTCTATTTCATTTTGGAAACTACTTTACTAAATAGTTCCATCCGAATGGATCTTCTACTTTGCCATAGCGCAAGTCGTTGAGGTAATTCAAAACACGATTTGAAAACTCGCGGCCCTCTACTGGTGGCAAGTGGTAATCTTCTCCTTCAAAACCGATACGGCTGATATCCGTAATTGTGGCTGCAGTACCAGCTGCGAAAGCTTCAGTTACTGTACCGGCTTTAATACCGTCAATTAGTTCTTGAATAGATACCTTTCTCTGCTCGGCTTTATAACCCCATTTCTCGGCCAATTCCATAATTGTACGTCGTGTTACACCGTGTAAGATTGTATCACCATGTGGTGTAATAATCGTATCTCCAATGCGGAAAATAAGGTTTGCCGTACCTGCTTCTTCAATATATTTATGTTCAGAAGCATCTGTCCACATAATTTGGTCATAACCTTCATCATTGGCCAATTGTGTAGGGTAAAGCGATAATGCATAGTTACCTGCATTTTTAGAAAAGCCAACACCACCTTCTGCTGCACGCGTATAGTAGGTCTCAACTTTTAAGCTGATTGCTTTGCTGTAATATGCGCCTACAGGGCCAGTGATAATGATAAATTTGTATGACTTTGAAGGGTGTACACCTAATGCTGCTTCTGTTGCGAACATAAAAGGACGGATGTACAATGATGAACCTTCTTTTGCCGGGATCCAGTTACGATCGATGTCCAATAGTTTGCTTAGGCCATCCATAAAAATCTCCTCAGGTACCTCCGGCATTTGAAGCCGTGCGGCAGATTTGTTGAATCTTTCCCAGTTTCTGTCCGGACGGAAGATACTCACTGCTCCATCTGCAAATTTATAAGCTTTGATTCCTTCAAAGATCGCTTGACCATAATGTAAAGCGGACATCGAAGGACTAATACTGATATCTCCATAAGGGACGATGCTGACATCTTTCCATTCACCGTCATCATAGTTTGCGACCAGCATGTGGTCGGATAAAATCTTTCCGAATTTTAGATTGTCGAAATCTACTTGCGAGAGTCTTGAATTTTGAGTTGGCTCTACGCGAATTGAATAGTTCTCTGTCGCGTTCATCTTATTTTTTAATTACTTAGGCTAAGTTAGGAAAAAAATGAAATATAAGTTGCACGTGTATCCGGATAATTTACCCGCGTTGATATGCCTTTTATTTCGGACAGTTGTTCCCTATTTTACTACACTTTTTTTGAAATGGAAGAATTTTACTTCATATTTCTCGACTATACTGTATTAATAATTAAATGTGTTAAGTATTTATTAATTAATACCGTGATTCCATATTATGGCATAAAGTTTGGCCATAAAGAATGCGGTCCTATAGATGGGCTTTTTGGTCCGCAGTAACGCTATAAAATCACTTATCATAAAAATAAACTTAGTATGGAATTGACTCACAGTCTTAACAAAAGTAGTGAAGTAACATCAGGCGACAATCGCTCAGTGTTACAGGGTGAAGTTGAAGTTCAGAAGAAAGGTATTTCTATGAATTTTATCCTTGGTTTTTTTGTTTTTTTATATAAAACGGCAATTAAACCTTAACAAACCTCCATTAAAGTCTAAGCTTTCTTGAGCTTACCAATTAGACGAACGCACAGCGGTTCTTTAAAACAACAAAATTCAGCAATACGAGATTAGCCAAAATAAGGGAATCCAAAAAATTTTGGCTAATCTCCAGCCGGAGACCCCCTATTATTCGGTCAATGTGCGGAATATTTTAGTCTGTATGCCGTATTATTCGGCTAGTATTTTCAACAGCGGGTCGAGATATTCGCGACTATTGCTCAATCTTGGAACCTTATTTTGTCCACCTAGCTTACCTCTTGATTTCATCCATTTATAGAACGTATCTTCGGGCGCATTGTGTACAATAGGTGGTCGTAGGGCCATATTCTTAAAACGTTTGGCGTCATAATCCGAATTGATTTCACGGAGTTTAGCATCCAATATTTCACAAAAACGCCTAAAATCATTGGGTTGTTGTTCAAATTCGATCACCCATTCATGTGCTCCGGCTTCGGAATCTTTAAAATAGACAGGTCCAGCGGTATAATCTTTTATACGTGCCTGTGTCAACTTGCTCGCTTCGGCCAGGGCCTGTTCGGCGTTGTCAACAATAACCTCTTCGCCAAAGGTGTTAATGTATTGTTTGGTACGTCCGGAGATCTGAAAACGATAAGGGGATAATGATGTAAACTTGATGGTATCTCCGATTTTATAACGCCACAAACCAGCATTCGTTGAAATGATCAATGCATAGTTTTTGCCAAGCTCCACCTGATCCAAACGTAAGGTTGACGGATTTTCTTCGTGCATTCGCTCAGTAGGTAAGAATTCGTAATAAATACCATAATCTAGCATAAGCAGAAGATCTTCCGAATCCGATTGATCTTGTAAACCAAAATATCCTTCTGAGGCATTATAATTCTCTAGATAATACATGTTGTCAGAAGGGATCAATTTTTGGAATTGCTCGCGATAAGGTTTGAAGCTCACTCCGCCATGCCCATAAAACTCTAGATTTGGCCATACCTCCAAGAGGTTGTCTTTGCCTGTAATCTCAAGAATACGCTTGGCCATAACAATATTCCATGTCGGTACGCCAGCTAGGCTCGTTACGTTTTCTTTGAGTGTAATTTGGGCAATCTGCTCAATTTTCTCTTCAAAGTTTGGGTTTAAAGTAACCTCCATATTGGGCGTTCGCTTAAATTCTGCCCAGAAAGGAAGGTTACGGATGAGGATTGATGAAAGATCGCCGTAGTAGGAATCCGGACTGAAATTGTTGATTTGTGAAGAACCACCAATAACAACAGATTTTCCCGTAAATACGCGGTTTTCGGGTCTATTATGACAATAGATTGTAAGCATATCTTTACCGCCCTGGAAGTGACACTCTTCGAGTGCTTCCTCACTAACGGGAATAAATTTGCTACGGTCAGATGTGGTGCCTGAGGACTTGGCAAACCATTTGATATCAGAAGGCCACAAGATATTCTGTTCGCCTTTTATCATGCGATCAACGTAGCCCTTAATATCATCATAGTCCTGTATAGGGACACGTTCTTTGAAGATTTCGGGCGTTAATATACTTGTATAATCGTATTTTTTTCCCCATTCAGTAGCTTCAGCAGTGGCAATTAAACTCTGAAACCATTCTTCTTGTACATCGTGTGGGTATTTCATGAAAAGTTCAATCTGGTGAATTCTTTTTTTCATGAACCAAGTAAAAATGGAGTTTAATAAGGCCATAGGGGGAGAGATTCTTTAATCTTTAAAATTTTTTCCTTCTTAATTCAAAATGTCTACCGAGATAAAATTTACGGGCAAGCTCATTATCTGCAATTTCCTCAGGTGTACCCGTCAGCATAATCTTTCCTTCGGTCAGGAGGTAGGCCCTGTCCGTAATAGATAGGGTTTCCTGTACGTTGTGGTCGGTAATTAAGATGCCGATATTACGGGTTTTGAGCTTGGCTACGATCGTCTGAATTTCTTCTACGGCGATTGGGTCAACCCCTGCAAAAGGTTCATCCAAAAGTATAAAAGATGGGTTTGCAGCTAATGCTCGCGCAATTTCGGTACGTCGACGCTCACCACCGGATAACAAATCACCCCTGTTTTTGCGGACACGGTGTAGGCTGAATTCTGTGAGTAGTTCTTCCAGTTTTGCCAAACGTTCTTCTTTATTTGGATAGTGGATTTCTAATACAGCCAGGATGTTGTTTTCTACGGAGAGCTTCCGAAAGACCGATGCTTCCTGAGCGAGGTAACCTATCCCACGTTGGGCACGTTGGTACATCGCATCCTGCGTAATCTCCTGATCGTCGAGGAATACTTTGCCTTCATTGGGCTTGATCAGACCAACAATCATATAGAATGAGGTCGTTTTTCCTGCCCCATTGGGGCCCAATAACCCGACAATCTCTCCTTGTTCCACATGGAAGGAAACATTGTTGACAACGGTGCGCTGCTTATATTTTTTTATGAGATGTTCTGCCTTTAAAATCATCTTCGTGGAGTGTCTTGTGTTATATGTATCTGTTCAATAGGACTACTTAAGAACCCTCACCGTTCTTTCATGCCTGGTATCTAATCCAGTATGAGGGTTTTATGCCTGACCAAATCTTGTGTAAATATATTTAATATCTTCTTACTATTGCAATACTAATACTTAATCCCTTTGATGTTGAGCTGTAAGTTTCTTTTGTTGCGCCACACATTCTCTTCAATGCTGTAACAGATGTCGAAACTTTGTCTAGAATTGATATGTGTGATATGTTCTGCCAGTCCAAAACCGATACACTCAAATGAAGGCGAGTCTTCTTGAACAACGGTCATCTTGAGGTGATTGGTGCCTACAATAAAAGCTTGTCCTACTGCATTTACCTTTTTACTGAGGAAAATAGGAGATTCATTTTGGGGCCCGAAAGGTTCAAACTGCTGGAGAATACGGAAGAACTTAGCATCGATATCTTTCAATGCCAACTTTGCATCGATCAAAATTTCTTGGGTCAGCATTTCAGGACTGATACGTCGCGATACCACTTCCTCAAAACGATCCTGGAATAGCGTGACATTATCTAAGGACATCGTTAATCCGGCAGCATATTTATGACCACCAAATTGCTCCAACAAGTCAGCGCATTCGCTTAAGGCTTCATACAAGTCAAAACCCAGTACCGAACGGCAGGAACCTGCAATATGACCATTTGTTTCGGTCAATATAATCGTCGGACGGTAATATTTTTCGGTCAGACGGGAAGCGACAATACCAATGACACCTTTGTGCCAGTCGGCTTTATACAATACCGTGGATTTTCGGCTTTTAAGAAGAACATTATCCTCAATCAGTGCAAGCGCTTCTTCTGTTATTTTGAGATCAAAGTCTTTCCGTACATTGTTTTGATCGTCTATGCTAGAACTGAAGTCTTTGGCTTCTTGTAGCGATTTGGAGATCAAAAGTTTGACGGCGTCCTTAGCATGGTCTATTCTGCCCGCTGCATTAATGCGGGGGCCGATCTGGAACACGATGTCGTTCACTGTAAAGATCTTCGTTCGATTATTGGATAAATCAATCAGTGCCTTTAGTCCGACGCAGGGATTCGTATTGAGTTTAATGAGACCAAAGTGGCTAAGTATTCTATTTTCGCCGGTAATAGGAACAATGTCCGAAGCAATACTCACGGCCACAAGATCCAAAAACTGATAACAGGCATTGATATCCATGCCATTGGTGAGTATAAAAGCCTGAATAATCTTAAAGCCTATTCCACAACCTGAAAGTTCTTTGTAAGGGTATTCACAGTCTGCACGCTTGGGATCTAACACGGCGTAGGCTTTGGGAAGTTCCTCACCGGGAAGGTGGTGGTCGCCAATGATAAAATCAATTCCTTTGCTATTTGCGTAATCTATTTTATCGATTGCCTTGATACCGCAGTCCAATGCAATAATTAAGCTGAAACCATTTGCTGCGGCATAGTCAATACCCTGTGTGGAGATTCCATAGCCTTCGGCATAGCGGTCTGGAATATAAAACTCCAGCTGGCTATGAAATTCCCTGAAAAAACTATAAACAACGGCAACAGCTGTTGTACCGTCTACGTCATAGTCTCCATAGATGAGTATTTTTTCTTTGTTGCCAATGGCTTGGATGATCCGGGTGATGGCTTTTTCCATGTCCCGCATCAAAAATGGATCGTGCAAATCCGATAATTGAGGCCTAAAAAACTGCTTTGATTCGTCAAAAGTCTCCACTCCTCTGCTCACGAGCAACTCTGCCAAGACAGTGTTGATGTTTAATTCCTCGCGCAGTTTGTTGGTTATTTTGACATCAGTTTTAGATTTTAGTACCCACCTTTTTTGCATATCTTTGCACAATATTTTAAGTGTAAATATACGTTTTAAGGCTGGACTTACCTAATTCCTAAACCCGGTATTGATCCGCTGTTGCTTAACGTGCATATTCCCAATGTTTTAAATATGGTGCAGGCTTATTCTTTATATGAAGGTTCTTTTTCCGTAGACAAGAGTAGAAAATTTATTCCCTTTGACCCACTTCTAGACGACCCTAAGGACCGACCGGGGGCGATGTTTATCCATGTCCATCCCTTCTTGATCCAAACTAATTCCGGGCTTGTTCTCTGTGATACCGGCCTTGGCTATACGGATGACAGTGCTGTGCTACAGCTGCATCATAATATCCGTAAGACTGGCTTTAGACCCGAAGATGTAAAATATGTACTGATGTCCCATCTTCATAAGGATCATGCCGGGGGGATGGTCACATTTGAAAACGGAACAGGACGTATCGCATTTCCTGAAGCCGAATATATTGTTCAGCGTGGCGAATGGGAAGACGCCTATTCAGGCATCTCCAGTTCATACAGGACCGAGATTTTTGATGTGATTCAACGCAGTGGAAATTTGGTACTGGTGGAAGGTGAAGGAAAAATAAATGATGAAATCAGCTATGCGCTCAATGGTGGACATACCGCGCATCATCAGGCATTTCATATTCAAACGGATGATCAGCACTATTTCTTTGGCGGAGATGTATTACCTGAGCCTGAAGAAATTTTCCATAATTATGTCGCCAAATATGATGTCGATGGTCGGCGCTCCAAAGCCTTGCGTCAGGAGTATTGGGCAGAAGGCGCGCCAGCGGGCTGGATTTTTTTGTTTTATCATTCTAAAAATATAACCATTGGCCGTAGTCAGATCCGGGAAGATGGAACCTATAAGCTAGTTGACGCAAAGTCATAAAGGAAAAACCTCCATGACCTTTTGGGAACATGGAGGTTTTTGGAAGGTTTAGTATCCCGGATTTTGTGGGAAGGCTGCACCAGTGTTACTGTCGATAACCTCTTGTGGAATAGGCCAAAGAATAAATTCTTTTTTCACCACATTTTTCGATTGTGTGTTTAACGTTTGCACGCGGCGTAAAAAGACATCCTCACCGAAACGGGCAAGGGTCATGCGACGCATTTCCTCACCAATAAGCTCGCGGGCGCGTTCGTCGAGAATCAGATCCGCATTGATCGCTGCGGCATCGATTAATGACGCTTTTGCACGGGCACGGACAGCATTGATGGCATCCTTAGCTTGTGCCGGTTTATTGGCACGCCAGTATGCTTCAGCCAATAGCAGGTAAGTTTCGGCCAAACGTACTTTCACACGGTCCTTCATATTTCCTTCAAATGCAGGGTCAACAGCTGTCTTTCTGTAGAAAAATTTGGTTGTTGTCGGGAACACGTTGCCTGATTCTTTGATCGCGTCAGTAAGTACGATCTTCTTGCCATAAAGTTCAGGTACGGAAGGATCGTTATAATACCAATCGCGTTTGATATTGAAAGAAGAATTTCTGACATCCTGTTTTTCATAACTATCCAGCCACCATTGGTAAGGGCGTACGTGCCCAAGACCTCTTCCTCCAAGTGAGTCGGCCAAGGCAAATCCTTTTTGTTGTGAATAGAAAGGAACCCACGCGCGTTTGCTCCAATCGGTGTAGCGGTCGCCACCTCCTTGTGTATTGTATTCCAATTGGATGGCCCAGATGGTTTCTTGATTGCCGGAACCGCGATTTTGATTGTTTTCGATAAACATATCGTGGAAATAATCCCCGGGTTTATCTTTTTCGGCACCAAAACGTTGATTGTTCAATTTAAAGTAACCACTTTGAATAACTTTGTTGGCAGCTTCTGCAGCTAAATCAGGCTGTCCAGCTTCGATATATGCTTCTGCCAGGTAGTGTAAAGCAGCCCATTTCGTCAATTTCCCTTCCTGAATTGTTCCTGGATTGTCGGGTAGGTTTTCACTTGCATACTTAAGGTCTTCAATCATGTGCGTCAAGATTTCAGCTTTCGGTGTACGCGTGAAATCACGACGGGGTGTTTCGGATACTTTGTCCACCCAAGGCACATCGCCGTACAGGTTGACTAAGTAGCGATAACTGTAGGCACGGAAGAAACGAGCCGTTGCTTCCACACGTTTTGGATCGTTGTCCTTGTCTGTCCAGCTCGAAGCAGGAGTTAGCGTATAATTGCTGAATGGAGCCAATGTAGCGTCTGTACCTGTGGTTTTGATAGCAACGATATCTGTTCCGACCTGTAACGCCTCCTGTGGAGTTGCTCCTTGGGAAAAGATACTACCGTTCCAGGTCAGGAATTCCATGCGGGCATAAGAGTATAAACCATTTAGTCCAGCTTCGAAGCCTTTCGTATTGATATAGGTATTATCAGGTGACTGAAAGCTGCTGGTGTCTTCATTTAAGAAGTTCTTGCTGCAGCCTGTAAAAAGTAAGCTTAGGCCAGCTAGCATTGTATATAAAGTTGTATTTCTTTTCTTCATGATCTTGATGTGTTTAGAATTGGACATTTATTCCCAATGAGAATGTTCTCGCAACAGGATAAGGACTGGCAATATTTGTCGTTGTTGGATTACCTGTGGTCGAACTTACGCTCAATGCCTCTACGTTGTAACCTTTGATTTTGGAGAATGTATAGAGGTTACGGGCGTTAATAAATGCTTTAATGGAAGAGAGATTCAATCTTTTTAGAAAATCGCTATCAAAGGTATAGCCCAAAGTCCCTAACTCGCCAATAGGATGAATTGATATAATACGTATGGTTGTTTACTGGCGTGTATCCAGGGGATGGGATGTCTGTGTTTGTACACTCCGGTGTCTAGTAAGGCATGTCAGCAAGATAATTGGCGCCGTTGTTAGGTAAGAAACGTTCGATGTTTTTGAAATCATCTATTTTCGTTCCACCAAATGCCCCATTCATAAAGAACGACAGGGAGAAATTTTTGTACGTGAAATCATTGCCTATACCGAGTGTATAAGGTGATATTTTGTTTCCAATAATGGTACGGTCATTGGCATCGATTATACCGTCGTTGTTGAGGTCTGCTAACTTGGCATCGCCAGGTTTCGCTTTAGGTTGATTGGAGTTTGCGATGTCGTCGCCCTCTTGCCATACACCAATGACTTTATAGTCGTAGAAAATACGGATAGGCTTTCCGATTAACCAGGCATTGGTCAAATCATCTTTTCCGTCAGCGCGCAGTTTGGTGATTTTATTGTTGTTATAAGCAAAGGTTGTATTTACATTCCATTGGAAATGGTCATTTTTGACAGGTATGGCATTCAAGGTAACTTCTATCCCTTTGTTGGAAGTTTCACCGATATTGGTCAAAATGGTGTTATAGCCGTTCATGACAGGGACCTGTTCACTTAATAAAAGATCCGATGTTTTTGAGGAGTAGTAGTCGATCGTTCCTGAAAGTCTATTTTTGAGAATCCCAAAATCCAAACCAAGGTTTAATGAAGCTGTCGTTTCCCACGTTAGATTGCTTCCACGGCCATTGAAATTCATCACAAGTCCTTTGACTGGATCAAGACCATAAATATAATCGACGTTGGTCAGACGGTCATAAGTTTGATAAGGTGATACGGCCTGATTTCCATTTTTACCATAAGAAACACGAAGTTTTAACAAGTCGAAATAGTCCTGCACATTCCCTTCTTTAGAAATTACCCAGGCTCCTGCAACGGATGGGAAAAATGCATATCGGTTGTTAACAGAAAATGCGCTATAACCGTCCGAACGACCTGTTAAGGTTAATAGGTAACGATCCTTAAAGGCATAGTTGATTCTTCCCATATAGGAAATCATCGCTGTATTTTGAAGGTTGGATTCGATCTTAAGATTTTTAGAGGCAGAAGCCATGTTGTTATATCCGGCATCTGATACAAAATCGTCTCCATTCATTTTTGAAGTTTTCAAATTTGTTTTCTGGGAAGAATAGAGGCCCACGACATTGATCTTATGGTCACCAAAGGTAGGGTCATAGGTCAAGAGATTTTCCCAGGTCCAGTCCCAGAAATGCTCATTGTAAATTGATCCGGTACCATTCACGCCGCGTCCTGTGACCGTATTTGAGCCATAGTAGGAGTTTTCGTTAATATTTCGGTAGTTGGTTCCGAAGGTGGTTTTGAAACTTAATCCTTCAATAGGGAGTTTCACATCAAGCCAAGTATTCGCATAGACCGTTCTTCTGGTCTGATCCCATTGGCCTTTTTCGTCTGCGAAAGGGTGTGCCCACAAGGTTTGTGCGTACATCGGGTACGTTACAGCAGTGCCATCGGCATCACGGTTTTTACTGTAAGGGGAAAGTTTTACAACACTTTCAAGGTTAGGCTGTACGCCGTCACGGTTCCCTTGAGAAGCCTGCATGGTCATTCCTAGCTTTAACCAAGAGCTTAAACTTTGGTTGAGGTTTAGATTGACATTATATCTTTCGTAGGGCGTGTTTTTTACCACACCATCTTGATTTAGGTAGCTTACAGATGCATAATAATCGGATTTATCCGTTCCACCCGAAAAACTGAGTTGATGTTCCTGAATGGGAGCGCCACTATTGAATACTTCGTCCTGCCAATTGACTTCTTCCCCTTTTTTGTATTGTTCTAATACGTTGGCAAAAAGATAATTTTCTGGGTTGAGCTGATCGCCGGTTTTTCCTTTCGAAGCCTGGTAATCACGCATAAATTGGATGTACTGTGGACCGTTCATCAATTTAAGGCGGCGTTCTACACTTTGAACCCCAAAATAGCCGTTGTAATTGATGCGTGCTTTCCCTGCGGCACCCTTTTTTCAGGTGATGAGGATAACGCCATTTGCAGCTCTTGAACCATAGATTGCGGTGGATGAAGCATCTTTCAGTACCGAGATACTGGCAATTGTATTGGAAGAGATATCGCCCAGGGAGCCACTAAAAGGAATTCCATCCAGGATAATTAGGGGTGCATTGGACGCCGAGATCGAGTTCTCACCGCGGATATTGATAGAAGCTGTTTCGCCAGGTTTGGCCGAACCGGAATTGATCGCTAAACCAGAAATCTTACCCTGAAGTTTATCGACAACATTCGGTGAATTTATTAGTTCCAGGGATTTTGCTTCAACTGTAGCGATACTTCATGTCAAATCGCTCTTTTTCTGTTTACCATAACCTACGACCACAACTTCATCCAAAACATCCTCGGATTTTGTCAAGGTTATTTGTGCTGCTTGTGATACGGGAACTTCTTTCGCCGTAAATCCGATCGAGTTAAATGTTAGGATGGCACTTTTTGAACTGACGTTCAGTGAGAAGATTCCGTCTTGATTGGTTGTCGTTGCTGCCGCTTTACCTTTTTCAGAAATGGTAACCCCGCTTATTGGTTTCCCGGTTTCATCAATGACCTTTCCGGAGACGACCTGCTGAAAGGGTGAAAGACTGGTTATTGCAACTAAATTACGTGGGTTCGCTACCCCGTAAATAGGTGCCGCTAATGACAAGATTGATAATGGTGTCAGAAGGATGAGATGACTCTTTTTGACCATAGGTGTGTAATTTAGATTCAGTAAGTGTTTAATGCGGCAATTATAAAGAAATAAACCTTTGGCAATTCTATTGCTTCTTGGAACAAACGATTGCATGAACTACGAAAACGTTATAGAAATGGGTATTTGTAATGAAAATTGGAGCTAATAAAAGCTGATTTGTTCTGTTAGGAACTCGGATCGTTAATAGCCTATGTACCTCGAGCGTTTTTAGTGTTGTTCAGTTATGTCATCACGATGCCATACGTCGAAAAAAGGGATGAAATCGGTTAAAAGAGTCGTTTTTCTGCTCTTTTTTTAGTATTTTGGGGTAATTTGCTCTTTGTAGCCCATCCCGTTAGCTACCTGCGGATTCGTTTAAGATTGATTTTTTGGGTAAATTTGTGTTTTAGTAGCTAAGGGCTGATGCTGTTTTTCCTCAAAGTCTTTGTTTTTTTGCGAGAAAGAACCTTCAGCTTGCTTTTGTAATTGTGGTATACCACGTTATGAAGCTTATATTATTAGTATTTATTTAAATAGAAAATTATGTCTATTGTAAGAGAGTCCGATCTGATTGGAATTGGAAAAAAATTTCAAATTGAAACCGATGCGGGAGACAATATGGTTGTTGTTATCCATGACGATGGTAGACGGGAACTTTATCGCTATGATGACGAGGAGCATGAGTCACGTTGCGTCATGACACTCAATGACGATGAATCTCGGCAGATTGCGGGTATTATCGGTGGCTTGTCCTATAAGCCTAAAGCATTGGAGACAATTGAAGTTGCTTTGGACGATTTACGCATTGAATGGTACAAAGTGGAAGGCAAAAATGAGGGTGCTGGTAAGACAATTGGAGAGCTGGAAGTTCGTCAACGTACAGGCGCATCGATTATTGCTGGGATACGGGATGATGATACGGTTATAAATCCAGGACCGTCTTATTTGATTAGCCCAGGCACCACACTTGTCATCGCTGGAAAGAAGAATAATATTAAACTTTTGAAGGAAATTTTACTGTAATTTATGCTATCACATACCTTAATTCTGGAAATTGGAATCGCTGTAGGACTTGTTGCCATTGTTGGCCTAATAGCTAATAAGCTTAAGTTTTCTGTTATTCCATTTTTCATTATTATAGGAATGGTTTTGGGGCAGCACGCTCCGCAGGTTGGTCTGGTGGATTTAACATTTACAGAAAGTAAACCCTTTATTGATTTCATGGGACGGTTGGGCGTATTGTTCCTGCTGTTCTACCTTGGCCTTGAGTTTTCGGTCAATCGGCTGATTAAGTCCGGTAAAGCAATTGTCACCGGTGGGACAATTTACGTCTTATTGAACTTTACTTCAGGTTTGTTGATCGGATGGCTAATGGATATGCCATTTAAGGAGATGATGGTGTTATGCGGTATCATGACGAGTTCATCCACGGCCATTGTTGCAAAGGTGCTGACAGATCTCAAACGTACAGCCAACCCGGAGACGGAGGTGATCATGGGAATGATTATGTTCGATGACCTGTTTATAGCGATGCATATTTCTTTCCTTTCGGGCCTGATACTGACAGGAAGCAGTTCGTTTTGGACGGTAGCTGGAACTTCCTTACTGGCTTTGGGATTTATATTGGCCTTTTTGATTTTGGGCAGAAAACTGGTGCCTGCGATCGATCGCTTATTGAAGGAAAAAACTTCTGAATTATTTATATTGATCATCTTTGCCTTACTTTTTATTGTGGCAGGTTTCTCCGAAACCATCCATGTTGCGGAGGCTATCGGGGCATTGATGGCCGGCTTAGTGTTGGCGGATTCGCAATACATCAAAAAGATTGAATCGATGGTGCTGCCCTATAAGGACTTTTTTGGGGCCATGTTTTTCTTTAGTTTCGGATTGTCTATTGACATTATGTCCCTTGGAGGAGCTGTCTTTTGGGCTTCGATTGCAGCGCTGGTGACGGTGATGGGGAATCTTGCTTCGGGCTATTTTGCAGCTAAATTTTCGGGTATGAAACCTAAAACGTCCTTTGATATTGGTTTTACCTTGTCTGCACGGGGGGAGTTTTCCATTATCATGGCAAATATTGGTAAAGCAGGGGCTTTATTACCCGTTATTCAATCCTTTGTGGTCGTATATGTGCTTATTCTTTCCATTGTATCCCCACTATTGACCAAAGAGTCACGTAAGCTTTGGAAATTACTTTTCGGTGCGGATGCCAATAGTGCCAAGCCTTTGAAAAAGTTGAGCGATTTGGAAAACAATCAGGGCAGATAGACCTGCGGATAGGGTACAGCTCAAACGATGTTTTAGGAGAGGCATATAGCATATACAAACAAAACGGGGCTTTCCAATATTCTTGGATAGCCCTGTTTTGTTTGATTAGTCGGTGAATTTTACAAAAAACCCAGCTCCAGTTTTGCTTCTTCAGACATCATGTCTTTTGTCCAGGGTGGATCAAATGTCAATTCGACCAATGCTTCTTTGACACCTGCTACAGCAGCAACTTTTTCCTGAACTTCATTCATGATTTCGCCTGCCACGGGGCAGCCAGGAGCAGTCAGCGTCATTACAATCTTTGCAATACCCTCTTCCTTCGTAATGATTTCATATACAAGCCCCAAATCCACAATATTTGCGGGTTTCAGTTCAGGATCATAAATTGTTTCCAGTACAGCTTGGATTTGTGGCGCTAGACCCAGTTTATCTAATACAATGATACTCATTTATTCAGTTTTTTATCGTGAATAGCGTTTTGATAGATCGCTAATAATTTCGCTTCATTTATTTCAGGAGTAAAATTACTAAAATAGTAAGCAATACAGGTCTTTCTTATCTCATCTTTTTCATTTGTCGTTTTTGTACTCCACTCCCTTAAACATTGGATGATATCGTTTTTGTTGTGGGGATCGAAAGTTTGTCCTGTTTTGCCGGGGATAATCAGTTCGGGGAGTGGGCCTAGATTTGAGCTGAGCACAGCTGTTCCGACTGAATAAGCCTCAAGAATCGTGATCGGCATACCTTCAAAACAAATCGATGGTACGAGTAGTGCCTGTGCTTTGGCTATCAGGGGAAGTATTTCTGACCTTTTTTTAAAACCGAGGTAGGAAATATTCGGCTGGTCTTTAATTCTTCTTAGGACCTCATTTTCGAGCGGACCGCCACCAATTAGCTGTAGTTGAAAATCTGTTCCGATAAAAGTATCGATCAGATTCAATATCCCCTTTTCATCTGAAAGACGACCGACATATACAAAGTGGGCCTGCGGACCCTCTGGTGCTATTGTCGTAGGAAAGACAAAATTCGGTTTGATCGCGAATTTAGTAGGCGGAAGATGCAAGGTCGATTCAACGAATATGTTCTTTGCAAAAGAGCTTAAATTGATGTAGCGATTTACCTTTGCCCAAGTTCCAATTTTACGATGAAACCAGTAATTCAGTGCGAGAAGAAATGTTTTTACTATAGAGTTGTTAAATGCTTTTTGTCGAACGGCTGTCCACGGAAACTCCTCTTGGAGTGAGTCCAAAAAGAGGTGGTTGTGGTGGTACAGCGTCGCCGAAGGGCATAGTAAACGGAAGTTATGCAAGGTCATGACCTGAGGGATGCCGAGTTTTGCAATTGTACGGACGATAATCGGGCCCGCTGCGTAATGGGTGTTGTGAACGTGAACGATGTCCGGTTTAAACGTCCGAATTATTTTTTTGACACGTTGAGCAGCGCAAATATTCCAAAAAGATCCTATTGTCTGTAATGCACCCTGCCAACCCTTTTTATTTTGAAAGGTTAGCGTTTGGACCTCATGTCCTTGCGCGAGGAGGGAAGATTCCTGCTGAAATACAGTGTCTTCACCACCAGGATCTTGATAAAATGTATGGATAATCAGTATGCGCATAATAAAAGACTTATACAAATGTACAATTTTGAGGTGACTTCCTTTAAAGGGACAAAATTGCCATTTCTATATGATTATTGCTATATTCGCAAGATTCGATCGTAAAGATATATGCAACATTTACAACAACTCGTGATAGAGGCGATAGAGACAAGTCAATTTCCTGAAACACCATCAAATTTATATGATCCGATACGGTATATATTGACTTTGGGCGGAAAGAGGGTTCGACCAGTGCTGACATTGATGGCTGCCGAATTATTCGGTATGCAAGAGATGGATGAAATTATCCCTGCTGCCAAGGCAGTGGAGTTTTTTCATAACTTTTCACTGATCCACGATGATCTGATGGATAAGGCTCCTTTAAGAAGGGGTAAAACGACAGTTCACGAAAAGTGGGATGCTAATATTGCTATATTGTCTGGAGACGGCTTGTTGGTCAAAGCTTATGAGGAAATTTCAAAGTGTAATCCTATTTACCTGCCTGCAACCTTGAAAATTTTGAGTAAAGTGGCTATGGAAGTATGTGAGGGGCAGCAATTAGATATGGATTATGAAAGTCGGGATTCGCTGACAATGCCTGAATATCTTGAGATGATCCGTCTTAAAACTTCGGTGTTATTGGGCGGAGCGTTACAGTTGGGTGCTATTTTGTCTGGAGCAGATGAGCAGCAACAGCAGCTGATCTACGATTTTGGAGAAAATGTCGGCTTAGCATTTCAATTACAGGACGATATCTTGGATGCCTATGGAGATCCAGATACCTTTGGAAAGATCGTTGGTGGTGATATCATGATCAATAAAAAAACCTTTTTATTGGTGAAGTTGATGGCGGTAATTTCGGACGACGATAAGATAGTCTTACAAGGCTTATTGGACACATCTATAGCGACTGCTCCATCAAAAGTAGCGGATATGCTTGCCTTATACGAGAAGTATGCGATTAAAAGTGCTGCCGACGAATTGAAAGATATATATACACAACGGGCATTTGAAAAAATGGAAGCATTGAATGTACCAAATGATCGCAAAGAAGCGTTATTAGTGTTAGCAAATAACCTTTTGGTAAGACAGCAATAAGTATAAATTCTATTAAAATTCGTATCTTGCCTGTAAATGTTTTTTTTGTAAGAAAATAATTAAATAAATTTTTAGATTACGTTCATGGAGCCTTTAAAAATCACCGTATTTCAAGCATATTTATTCTGGGAAAATATAGAGAAGAATCTAAATAATCTTGCATTGAGACTTTCCTCATTGCGTGAGAAAACGGATGTTATTATTCTCCCCGAAATGTTTAATACAGGCTTCACGAATAATGTCGAGAAATGTGCAGAACCTGCAAATGGGCCTACAACAAGATGGCTATTTGAGATGGCAAGCTCACTTAACTGCGTTGTTGCCGGTTCTTTGATTATTGAAGAAGGCGGAAAATACTATAATCGTTTTGTATGGATGTTCCCTGATGGTAAATATGTCAAATATGATAAACGTCATCTTTTCGGATTATCTAAAGAAAGCGAGTACTTCGAGCCAGGAAATGAACGTATCTTGGTGGATATCAAAGGATGGAAAATTTGCCCGATGATTTGTTATGACCTTAGATTCCCCGTCTGGTCTAAAAATCAAAACGGAGCATATGATATTTTAGTGTATACAGCGAGTTGGCCAGACAAGCGCTCCGCACATTGGAGAGCCCTTATCCCAGCACGTGCGATAGAAAACCAAGCTTATGTTGTTGGGGTGAATCGGGTAGGTCATGATGGTAATGATATTTACTATTCTGGTGGCTCTATGTGTATATCGCCACTTGGTGACGTGGTATATTATAAACCGGAAGATGAGGACCTGTATACCTTTACCTTAAACCCGAATGACCTGTTGGAAGCACGTGAGAAATTTCCTTTCTTAAAAGATTCCGACTCTTTTACTATCGGATAACATCCTCTAAATTAGGTATAATTGCAAGCATTTATTTTTTCTGAGAGTGCCTGATCTTATTAGTCAGAAAGAACCTTCAGTTTGATTTAATTGCTGTTGGTGTTTGTAAAGTTATGAAGGTTTTGTTTGTATCCTTTTTATTTATTAAATTCAGTCTAGTATAAATCAAATTGTTATGATTTATCAACATCTACTTATGACATGTTGATAAAATTTTGTTTGAGACAGCTATATTAAAGCGTAATTTAGGCTAACTATTAGCCAAAATACGTTTAGCTTTTTCTCATATTGGATTAAAGACGACGTTTTATTATTAAAATAAGTTGCGTAAACAACCATAACCATTATTCATATGTTAGACCAAGATTTAGTATCACAAGAGTATTTTTATAATTTCTTAACAGGGAAATACTCAATTGCAGTTATGCGGAGATTACAGCGTAATCTCAAGGAGGCCGGGTTAAACATTACTTCTGAACAATGGAGTATCATGTATAACCTGTGGGTAGAAGAGGGGCTTACCCAGCAGGAGCTTGCTGTTCGCACATTTCGAGATAAACCAAGTGTCACTCGATTAATTAATAACCTGGAAAGGGTAAATTTGGTTATCCGCGTTAATGATAAAAACGACAGACGGTCCAATCTGATCTATTTAACAAAAATAGGACGAAAGATGAAGGATGAAGGAATGAAGCAGGCAAAAAATACCATTGAACAGGCTTTAGGGGGCTTGGCCGACGATCAAATTGCCTTGTCAAATACCATTCTGCATCGCGTATTATTTAATTTGAAATAAAGATACTTAGTGGGGGTTATTTTATAAGTGAACTATCAGGGTATAAAAAAGAAGCTGTCTCAAATTTATTGAGGCAGCTTTTTTATTAAATATGGCTATGCGATAGATTTGTGAGTTGTTTGTTGATTATTTCACAGAACTGTTCATTTGGGAAGAAAAAGAACAAAAAGTAGCTTTTTAAGCTGCTTTTTTCCTTAGATTTTGCGCTATAGCCAATAAACCCCATTCTATGGACACTTTTTCCTTACCGCGGAGCATAAATCTTCGGAACCCGTGGTTCTGTTTTATGTTTCCAAAGACTGGTTCGACATCGTGACATCGCTGTTTTCTTTTGGCTATACCGACATCGCTGTTAAGCAATCCGTATGCT
>NZ_VLKR01000030.1 GCF_007830445.1 Sphingobacterium siyangense
TCCAGGCTTTTTCCAACGTCTCATCGCCCAAATTATACAAATGTTTCAGTAGCAAACAACCCACCATAAACCGAATCGGATGGCTCGGATTGCCCACTTTGGAATACAAGGACGAAAATTCTTTCTCAAAATAATTCCAATCTATTTTTTCTGAAAGTAGAACAAGTTCATGCTCGTGGTCAATAAAATCCACCAACATTGGGCGAAATAATTCTGGCTTCTTTTCTGGATTTTTCCCCAACATATTTGCAAGGTTTTAAAGCTCTAAGATACAAATTCTTGCAATAAAAAACAAGCTATTTTAAACCCAAAATACTAATAATCAGTAAATTATAGATGGTTTAAGGAGAGACTACTTAAGCCCAAGATATTGATCCAGGTATATTGTCGGTTGCTAATGAGGCTGCGAAAAGTAAGTTTGAATGAATTCATTCCTTTCTTTATGGTTTAAAACTATACGAAACAATGTTGTTAAACTTTGGGCTACTCATCGCGTAAACTGTTAACAGGGTTGCCTAATGCAGCCTTAATTGCTTGATAGCTTATCGTGGCCATACTGATCAGAATAGCCAATAGTCCAGCAATGACAAAATAATACCACTGTATCTCAATTCGATAACTGTAATCTTGTAACCATTTATCCATGGCCCACCAAGCGATAGGTGTGGCGATAAAAATTGCGACCACAACAAGCTTAATAAAATCGATCGAAAGCAAAGAGGTTACTTGGGTGACACTTGCTCCAAGAACTTTGCGGACAGCAATTTCTTTCATACGTGTTTCGGCCATATAGGCGATTAATGCCAGTAAACCCAGACAGGAAATAAAGATCGTCAATCCTGCAAAGATCATGGCCAGTGTACCTATAGCTTTTGTCTCCTTAAATTTTTCTTCGTAGGTCTTGTCAATGAATTTATATTCAAAAGGATAGTCTGGGTTGAACTTTTTAAAGATTGACTCAATCGTTTTTAAGTTGTCTGCGATGTCATTGTTTGGATTTAAACGATAATGGATCGTTGTAAACCAGGCTTGCGGTCCTAATATCACCATAGGTTTATTGTCTCCAAATGGCGATCCCATTATGAAATCTTTGACCACCCCAACTACGGTCCATTTTGTTCCATCACCATCCACAATGCTATTGACCGGGTTTTTGAGGTGCAAACTTTTTACCGCGGATTCATTTAAAATCAAGGCAGTACTGTCTGTCGCAAACTTGTAAATATCGATATCCCGCCCCTGTATAAGTGTTAGGCCTAGATTTTTTACGGCATCGGCATCGGTACTAAAACGGTTATAGGAAATGCGTTTGTCCTGTTCCGTTGGTGTCCCGGACGTAAACCCCCAGCCATTGCTATAGAAATCAGTTACCGGCGACATGTTTTTAGATACAGAAACAACTGCGTTGCTGGCTAACAATTCATTTCTAAGAATTTTATAATTCTTCTCGAGGTCACCTTGGATACTGCTATAAAGTAGCCCATTTTCATTGTAACCTCGGTCGCGCTGTTTGGTATATTGGATTTGTTTCGCGACAATGACTGTTGCGATAATCAATATAATAGCGAGGCTAAATTGAATGACGACTAAAAGTGAGCGAATACTAAGGCCTCTTGTTTTAGAAACAAATTTCCCTTTCAAGGTCTTAATAGGCTGAAATGAAGAAAGGAAAAAGGCTGGGTAGGTACCCGCTAACACACCCGTAAATAAGGCAAAACCAATTAAAAAAAGCCAGGTTGGTAAGTTTAATAACGATAGGCTAAGCTCTTTTCCCACAAGCTCGTTAAAAAATGGCAGGACCATAAAAACAAGTATAGTTGCGAGTACCATGCCGATCAGGCTAATTAATATGCTTTCAACCAGGAACTGCGCCATTAGGCTTGTCTTATTTGCCCCAATTACTTTGCGGACACCGACTTCTTTCGCACGGCGTTCGGAACGTGCCGTACTCAAATTCATAAAATTGATGCTTGCCACCAATAAAATAAATACACCAATCCAAGCAAATAGCTTGACGATATCGATACGTCCGGAAGTATAATTTCCTCCTTTTCCGCTATTGTAAAGGAAAGAATCTGGATAGGGGAAGGCAAAAATCTCACCCGTATTTCTTGCAGAAGTATAACCGGCAGCTTTATTACTCGTATTGATATGATCTCTCAGATAGGTTCTGATTTTGTCGTTAAATGCGTTGACTGAAGTACCTTCTTTTAACAGAACATAAGTAGTTATTGAATTATTGCTCCAGTTATCGTCTACGTAACCGATTATTTTTGCATATTCAAATGGGAGGAGGATGTCAAATTTGAAACTTGAATTACTCGGAAGATCTTTAAGTATAGCTTGTACGGTGACTTGATTAACCGAGTCTATCCGAACTGATTTTCCAATGGGGTCTTCATTTCCAAACAATGCTTTTGCGTAACTTTCCGTGAGCACAAGACCTTTGGGATGATCAAATCTCACATTCTGTTCTCCTTTCACAAAAGGCAAAGAAAACATTTTGAAAAAACCAGGATCGATGAAAACAGTATTTGCGATCAGTTTCTTTTCATTGAAAGTTGTTAAAAATTGAGGCCCCTCATTATATCTGGTAAAAGCTTCGATATCTGGAAAATCTGCAGCCAATGAGGGCGCTAGTATTTTAGGTGTATAGGCCCAGGCTGATTTTTCGCCTTGAAATTCGTCACGATTACTCAATACGTGCAGGCGATCACCCTTCTCATGAAAGCGGTCCATGGTTAACATGTTCTGCAACCAAAGTGCTATAAGTAATGCTCCGGCCATACCGATCGCCAATCCGATGATGTTAATCAGGGAGAAGGACTTGTTTTTCATCAGGTTGCGCCACGCGATTTTGATATAGTTCCTTATCATGGTTTTAATTTTTCGTTTTGCAATGCTTTATTCGATTGAAGCGAACCAACTGTCGCTCTATTTTTTACCCTTTACTTTTTACGTACTTAATTTTTGCGCTTATTCGTCTCTTAATGTCTTTACGGGATTACTATTGGCAGCCTTTATGGCTTGTGTACTTACCGTAAAGAAAGCTACGAATAAAGCAGAAATTCCTGCTAGTGCAAAAACCCACCATTGTATTTCAATTCGATAGGAAAAGTCCTGTAGCCATTTGTTCATTGCCCACCAGGCTATTGGCGAAGCAATTAGAATGGAAATAATGACAAGCTTAACAAAATCCTTGGATAACATAGCCGTAATTCCAGTTACCGAGGCGCCTAGTACCTTACGAATGCCAATTTCTTTGGTCTTTAGCTCAGCAATATAAGAAGCAAGCCCAAATAAGCCCAGACAAGAGATGAAAATAGCCAATCCCGAAAAAATGAATGCGAGTTGAGCAGTCTGTTGCTGATCTTTGAATTTAGCTGCAAATTTCTGATCCACAAACTGGTACTCGAAGGGGTAGGCCGGATTGAACTTTTTAATAATTTCCTCAATTTGCTTTAGGTTCATTTCCATCGCTCTGTTTGGACTGGTGCGTATAACCATATTCAACATCCAATTTTTTGAAGGATAAATCAGTAAGGGGGTTATTGGACTATAAGGTGACCCCGTAATATAATCATTGATTACACCAACGATAGTATAAGTTTTATCGCCCCATTTGAGATAGCTTCCTATTGGATTTTCCAGTTTCATTTCTTTGACAGCAGCTTCATTAACTAGTACAGAAGCACTATCTCCCGGTAGCCTGCCATAATCGATGTCTCGACCAGCAATGAGCTTTAATCCAAGAGTTTTAACAAGGTCACTTTCAGTGCGTCCAAGTTCAAAACCCATTTTCTTTGCTTGTTCTGGGTTAGCTCCAGGCCATAGGAAACTACCTCCGGAACTGGCTCCATTTTTAGTAATTGACCAGCCCGTACGAGTAACAGCTTCGGCAATGTTGGCAGTGATCAGCTCCGACTTAATAGCCTCATAATTCTTTTCCATACCGCCTTCAATGGGTACTTCGATAAGTTGTGAATTTTCATAGCCTATTTCACGCTGGCTGGCATATTCTATTTGCTTGCGTACGATAATGGTTGCTATAATCAGTATAATAGCAATACCAAATTGAAATACAACCAGTAATTCTCGAAAATTCAGGGAAAACTTGTTTGTCCGTCCAAATATTTTGAGCGATTTTATCGGTTTAAAAGAAGAGAGCACGAAAGCAGGGTATAGTCCTGCAAGTATCCCTGTAAGGAAAATAAAACCAATCAGGGAAAACCAGATCGATGAATCTGAAAATGAAAAGATTAATGCTTTATCTAAAACCTGGTTAAATAGTGGAAGAGTCAGTATTGTCAATACGATAGCACATGTACCTGAAATAAAGGTTAACAATAAAGATTCGGAAAGAAATTGTATGATTAAATGGAAGCGTTGGGCTCCTACAACTTTTCTTACTGCAACTTCTTTTGCTCTTTTTTGGCTGCGGGCTGTACTGAGGTTGATAAAATTGATACAGGCGATCAATAATATTAATAAACCTATTCCCGCCACCAATTTAACTTGATCTATTTTTCCGCCAACAGCAATACCCTGCTCAAATTTTGAATACAGATGCATTTTGGACATTGGATAGAGGAACATGGAGCCTTTTATTTCATGGTTTGTTTTTTTGTTGATTATATTATTTAGCTTTTTATTAAAAAGATCAACATCGGTTCCTTCTTTTAGCTTGATATAAGTATAGAAAGTGTTTGAACCCCAGCCAGATGAATAGGTTTCGGCTTTTTCTAAAGGTATCAGATAGGTAAAGTCGAAACTTGTGTTACTGGGGAGATCCTGCATAATTGCCGATACCCTATACAGTTCTTTATTGTCGAGAAGAATCGTTTTATCTATTGGATCAGTTTTGCCAAATATGTTGTTAGCAAGACTTTCCGTCAGGACGATATCTTTTGTATCTTTTAGAGCCTTCTTGCTATTCCCTTTAAGAAGGTTGAAATCAAATAATTCAATAAATGCTGGATCGACTTCATTTCCCTTGGATTTAATCTTCTTATCGCCAAAAGACATCAGGGCGGTACTGCTCCAATACATCCGCGCAGCGCGTTCAACCTCGGGGTAATCTGCTAGCAGAGCCTGACATGCCGGTGCCGAAGTGATATCGTTTACGTAGATTTTTTGCTGATCTTCATATTTGTTCCAAAGTTTATATATGCTTTCCTTATTGCTGTAAAAATTGTCGAATTGCAATTGATTTTTTATCCATATACCGATGATCAGTACTGCTGCCAATCCGATAGATAGTCCAATAATATTAATCGCAGAGTACCCCTTGCTTTTCCATAGGTTCCGCCATGCTATTTTGATGTAATTTTTAAGCATATCTGTCGTATTAGGTATCGATAAATAGAAAAAACTTGAATTTTAAAGGTCCAGCTTGTTATTTATCAGGTGTCTTTATTTTTATTAGCTACTAAAACAATTACTCATCTCTTAAACTATCAACCGGGTTTAGAATCGCAGCTTTTATGGTTTGAAAACTAATGGTGATAAATGATACCAATAATGCACTTATCGCCGCCACAATAAATACCCACCAGTCTAGCGTGATGTGGTAAGCAAAATTCTCTACCCAGCGGTGCATGGCATACCAGCCTAAGGGTACACTGATCAATACAGCACACAGGACCAGGGCCATAAAGTCAACACTCAATATGTTGACAATCTTGATCGTTGAAGCACCTAATACTTTACGGATACCGATCTCTTTAAAGCGTTGTTGCACGGCATAAGCTGATAATGCAAATAGTCCCATACAGGCGATAGCAATTGTAATGATGGAAAATAACTGCATTACCCGTGTTGTTTGCTGATCTTTGAGATATAACTTGTTATAATCATCATTGAGAAAGTGATATTCAAAACTGTTTTTTGAATCAATATCTTTTATAACAGCTTTGATCTGCGCAAGAACATCTTTTACCGGCGACGTCGGATTGAGTCGAATGAAAATATTGCCGAAATAATCATATTCTGGAAAAAGTACAATTGGTTTGACTTCGTTGTGTAATGATGCAAAGTTAAAACTCGCCACAACTTGTTTGATACTGCCCTTACGTCCGTTCAAATTGATTTTCTTTCCAATAGCCTGTTCAGGAGTAAAACCCATGGCGGATGCAGCAAGTGTATTCACTACAAACCCATATTCTGGTGAAATAGTGTCTTGCGCGCGCAAAATGTCCGCATCTGACAACGGTGTACCTGCGACAGATGGAATATGAAAAACGGATACAAAATCTTTTTCAATCGGAATTGCAGTGACATCAATATCAAAATCATTGGGTTGGCCTTCGACCTCCCTAATGCTGTAGCCTCCTTGGATATTGACGGGATTGTCATACGAAGCGGTAACGCCCTGGACACTATTGAGCTGCATTAACTTTTCTTTTAATAGCTGCCTTTCTTTATCTTGCCATCCTCGGCCATCAATGACCAGCATGTCAGAGCGATCCAATCCAGTGTTTTTAGACTGGATAAAATCCATCTGTCTACCCGCAAATAAGGTGCAGATAATAAAAAATATAGAGATACTGAATTGAAAAGTAACGAGCACCTTGCTTAATGATATACCATGTTGTCTTTCAGTTAGTTTTCGCTTAAAAATGGAAATAGGTTTTGAACTAGCAATTGAATAGGCAGGCCAGCCACCCGACAGAAGCGTCAACAAGGCTATGAAAACAAGTAAAATCGTATAAAACCGAGGGTCTGTCCATACGGTTAATTTCATTTCGGTACCCATAAATGAACTGAATACGGGTAACAAAAGCACTGTCGTCAGAAGACTAAAAGCAACCGCTAGAAAAACCATGAGGCTACATTCAAAAAAGAACTGAAAGAATATCGTTTTCTTTGCTGCACCCAGAACTTTCTTGACACCGATTTCTTTCTTGCGTTCAAGCGCATGCGCTAATACCAAATTTGTAAAATTGATGCAGGTTAAAATAATAAGCGCAGCACCTAACGCCATTAGAATATAGATATAAGTAATGTTTCCTGTACCTGCTGCTTTGGAGTGAAGATGGATATCCGTCAGCTTTTCTAGGATAAATCGAAATTGATAACCCTGTTTTGTTGCTTCGGCGAATTTTGATTTTGTCATTTGGTCCAATTTCTGTTGGATCGAACCGAACTGATCTTTGTTTTTTAGGAGCGCTATGGTTATATCATTTGCAGATGACCAAGCCATTTCTTTGTAGCGTTCTAATCCTTTATTGGAAAGGAGTGCAGAGAAGTTCAACTGTGTATTTGTGGGCAGGTCTGCAATGATACCTGTGATTTTCCAGTTGACTTTGTCAATGGATAGTGTCTGACCGATGGCCGACTGATTGGGGAAATATTTCGCTGCGAGTTTTTTTGTTAAGACAATCTGATTTGGTTCTGCTAAGGCTGATCGTGAATCACCTTCGAGAAAGGTATAACCTAAAGTTTTAAAAACATTTTGGTCAGCATAAAGTAGGCCTTTTTCAGTTATTAGTGCCTCTTTGGATTCTATTTTACCGCCTTTGGAATAGCTGTAGAATCTGGTTGCCTGTTCTACATCCGGAAATTCAGCTTGTAAAGCAGGAGCTAAGCCTGTTGGTGTTACTGCCGAATTTACTTCTTCCGTGCTATTGGGTGCTTTATAAGCGAGGCTAATATAAGCTAGACGGTCTGCATTGGGAAGGAAACGCTCATAACTGGATTCATGATAGATGTACGCTGCCAACAATAGAAAACATGTTATTCCGATGCTGAGGCCAAACATATTTAAAAGAGAAAAACCTTTGTTTTTTCTGATATTTCGCCAAGCAATTTTAAAATAGTTCTTTAACATGGTTATGAGCATTTAGACTGTTAATTAGGCTATATTCTTGTCACTTAGCTCGCTTTAGTAGAAGACTCCGTTATTCGAAAAATAGCAAAGCCAAGTAGTTCAATTCGTTTGCCATAAATATAATGTATTGATTTTTAAGTTTTTGGTGTGTTTTTATGGCGGTTTTAAATGTTCGGAAACGGACAGTATAGTGTCCGTCCCCGAACAAATTGGTATTATTCGCTTCTTAAGGTTTTTACAGGATTTGCTAATGTTGCTTTAATCGCTTGGTAACTAACGGTTAATAAGGTGATGATTAGCGCGGTTAAGCCTGTGATAGCAAAGACCATCCATGTAATTGATATGCGGTAGACATAGTCTTCAAGCCATGATTCCATGAGGAGATAGGCTAAAGGAGCTGCGACTAAAAAGCCAATGCCTGTGAGCCAAATGTATTCTGTGGAAAGTAGCCGCCACAAGCCAAGTTCTGATGCACCCAATACTTTACGAATGCCGATTTCTTTTTCTCGTTGCTCCGTAAGAAAGGAAACCAGCGCGTAGAGACCAAGACATGAAATGAGAATGGCCAATCCTGTAAATAGACTGGTTAAGCTCTTGATCATTTCCATCTGTTGAAACTTTTTGGCATATTCCTGATCCGTAAATGTATAATCAAAAATAAGATCAGGGTCTATGCGATTGAACGCTGTGGAAATCGCTTTTAGGTTTTGTTTGAGATCTTGATTTTCATCCAGTTGAAGCGTTATTTTATTCTTTGGTAAAAATTTTAGAAAATAAGCCGTCGGTGTAATGGATTTGAAAGGAGATTCAGATAATGTGTTCTGTATAACACCAATAATGGTATAATTGATTCCTCTTTTAGACAATTGTTTACTGTTAAGGTCTGTAACTCCCATAAATTTGGCCGCCGCTTCATTCAGAATAACAGCCGTTGAATCTGTTTTGAAATCTTTTGAAAAATTGCGTCCTTTTATAAAATTCCACTGTACAGTATTCGCGAAGTTTTCATCTACGGTGAAGATCCCCATGATCGCACCGTCTTTGGAATCATTACCTTGCCAATTAAAGCCACCACCTGTTAAGGATAGGTGGTTCACAAAGTTGGAAGAAAGGGCGGCATCCGTCACAAGGCGCTGACCGATCAGCTCTTTTCGAAGTACATCAAAGTTTTTGACGATAGTTGAATTGGATGAAGTAATGTTTACCAAATTTGAACTTTTATAACCTATTGGACGATCCTTTGTGTAATGCAGTTGCTGAATCACCAGATAGGTGGATATCATCAGGAAAATAGAAATAGCAAATTGCACGATGACCATTGCCTTTCTACTTCTTGATCCGCCTTTTCGGCTGTTTATTTTACCTTTAAGGGCAAGAATAGGATTAAATGCCGATAAAAATAACGCTGGGTACATACCTGCTAAAAGTCCTATAACGCCTATTCCTACTAGGGAGTAGCCATAGAAACGAATATCGGTAAAAGGGATATGCAGTGTCGTATGTGTAATCGTTTTGACCCAAGGCAAAAGCAATGTAGCGAATAGAACGGCTGCCAAAAATGCGCAGGCTACAGCGAGGATTGACTCAACAAGAAAGCCTGCAATAAGCTGCCGGCGATTGACGCCAACAGATTTTAAAACCCCGATTTCTTTTCCTCTTTTTAGGCTTCTTGCCGTACTCAGGTTAATGAAATTGATACTGGCCAATAAAATGATGAATACGCTTATCCAAACAAACATCCATACATATTGAATCTGTCCGCCTACGTTCTTTCCATTCTTGAACGAATCATATAAATGCCATTTGGACATCGGGTGTAACAGGATCTCAGGTTTTATATCCGTCAGTTTTTTGTTGATGATATTTGTTAGTTTATTTTCCAAAGCGGGAACAAATGCATCATTGTCGATCTTGGCGAAAGTGCTGAAATAGCAGCTGGACCAGCTTTCTTCTATACCTTGGTCTTTTGCAAGATAATCGACAAAAGGCAATACATAATCTAAGCCATAAAAAGTGTTGTTTTCAGGAATATCTTTATAAACACCTTGAACAGTATACTGTTCTTTACCATTCAATTGAAGTGTTTTCCCGATGATATCTACCTTATCAAACAGTCGTTTTGCTAAGGATTCTGAAATTATGATGGTCGATGGATTGCTCGGTGTGGTACTATTTCCTTGTACAGATTCGAGAGAAAATAATTCGGCAAATTTTCCCATGGCGTAAAACCCTGGTGCATTAAGCTTCTTATCGCCTACCTTAAGATTATTGCTCTCCATATTCGTGACCAGTGCTGCATCTTGCATTTCATTTTTGAAATCAGATGCGATCGTTTTGACCAAGGGAATAGGGGTGGAGCGATCAGTAGATTTCTCATCATTGAAAGTCCCGGTCATCATGACCTGATAAATATGTTGATAATTGCTGTAATGCTTATCAAAAGAAAATTGTTTCAGTACCCATAATGTACTTATGAGGGCAACAGTAAACCCCAGTGCTAATCCCAAAATATTTATTGTTGTGTTTAAGGGACTGCGCTTCAAATTTCTCAGCGCTGTTTTTAGGAATAATCGAATCATTTTATGCTGTTGTTTTGGTTCTCAAATATAAACTATTCATCGTGCAAACTTTTTACAGGATTGGCGTATGCCGCTTTGATGGACTGGAAACTCACCGTAAATAATGCAATAGCAATGGTTATCCCCGCCGCATATAGAAATATGGTAAATGGGAGAGTCGTTCTGAAGGCAAAACCATCGAGCCAATTTATGCTGAAATATACAGCGATTGGTACTGCGATGACATTGGCTAAAATGACTAAGAGTAAAAATTCCTTGTTTAATAATTGTATAATACCGAATACCGTTGCGCCAAGGACCTTTCTGATACCAATTTCTTTGGTCCTAACCTGTGCGGTGTAGGTGCATAGTCCTAAGAGTCCTAAGCAGGAGATGACGATGGCAATCAGGGCAAAAAAATTGAATAAGGAGCCTTGTTTCTGCTCATTCGTATATTGCTTTTGATAGCTTTCGTCCAGGAAGCTGTAATTCATCGGCATATCATCATAATAACTTTTCCAGATTTGTTGCAAGGAGTTTAATGCGGATTTTGTACCAGAAGTTGTTGTTTTAAGGTATAGCTGCCAGCAATCTTTTGGGCTATATTGAAAGACCATAGGCTCAATCTTTTGTCTGGCGCTCGCATAATTAAAATCCTTTACAACCCCAATAATAGTTCCCGGAACTGTTCGAATGCGTAAGCGTACGCCAATCGGATCTTTTAAACCCATTTCCCGCGCCGCCGATTCATTGATAATGAAATGGGTTGAATCTGCTATGGAGCCCGTGAAATTACGACCTTGCGTAAGTTTTATCTTAAAAAAGTCGAGAGCCGATTGATCGGAATATGTCATGTTGAACCAAAGATTGGATTTGCTGGGCTTTCCTTCCCAATCGTTGTCCCCAGTTGAAGCACCACCATAAACCATGTCGCGGCCAAGACGGATAACATCATCAATATCCTTATTTTTTAGAAGTTCGGTTTTGACAGCATCAAAATGTTTGGACATTTTTGGCGCCATAGTAACGGAAATAATATGATCCTTCTCGTAGCCTAAATTTTGATGTTTTATAAAATCCAATTGACGACCGATAACAATTGTTAAGGTGATAAGAATTATAGAAACAGTGAACTGCAGGACAACCAGTATTTTTCGTGCACTGGAATTTTTTATGGTAAATCGGCCCTTCAATACCTTAATTGGATCAAACTTCGATAAGAGCAGGGCAGGGTATACACTAGTAAGTACTAGTGTTCCCAAAAGCATAATCAGTACGCTTATCCATAACGTAGGATTAAAGAGCTGTAGCGAAATCTGCTTCCCTGAGAAATTATTAAATAGGGGGAGACCAATAAATACGAAGGCAAGTGCCAATGTTGACGCAATGACAAATAGTATGGTTGTTTCCAATATAAATTGGAAAAAAAGTTCCTTTCTACCTGCGCCGATAACTTTACGTATCCCCACTTCTTTGGCGCGCGACAACGACCGTGCAGTAGAAAGATTGATATAGTTAATACTTGCAATGACAAGAATCATAATCGCTACACCTATAAAAACTCGAACATTGTCAATTCCTGCATCACCCCCATCCATTTGGTAGAGATGCACCTTTGCGAGTGCTTGTGTAACGTAGGGGACAGGGGCATCCTCAGGTTTGTTCCTTTCGTGTATCGCCTGAAGCTTTTTTGAAACTGTAGCAAGATTTGCATCAGGCCTCAGCAGCAGATAGGTTTCGAATGAAAAATTGGACCAATCTTCATCCATGGAAGATAGAAAGGTCTTATTATCATAGGTCGTTTTATTTTTGATGTAGGCTTGCTCATTAAATCTCGAAATGGGGAGCAGAACCTGAAATTGAAAAGTAGAGTTTTCAGGATAATCAGCAATGACACCTGATACAACACAAAGGTCCTCGATACCCAATGTTACGGTTTTTCCAATTGGATTTTCATCACCGAAATACCGACGTGCCGTGCGCTGGGTGATTACAATGGAATTGTTGTCAGGGAAGGGTTGTTTTGAATTTCCCTGTAGTAGCGGAAAATCGAAAACCGTAAAATAACTGGGGTCTACAAATGCAAAATTCTTTTCATTAAATCTCTTCTCTTTATATTTAAGTGCAGCATCTCCAATTTTGAAAATACGTACTGCATCTTGGACTTCGGGAATTTCCTTTTTTGCAAAATTTCCTACGGGAGCAATGATGGATCCAAAGATTCGTTTTGATATCCCCGTTCCCCCTTCTATTCCAATTTTGTAAATGGAGCGCTGATGTTTATGGAATCGGTCAAAGGACAGCTCATCTTGTATCCATAGCAATAGGAATATCCCCACAACCATTCCTGCTGTTAATCCTAAAATATTAATGGCACTGTAGAATTTATTAGAAAAAATACTTCGCCATGCGGTTTTGATGAAGTTCTTTATCATTGTTATGGGGATTTAAGTTCTTAATACATGTTATGAATACACATAAGCCTATTTCTTTTACTCGCTGATTTACTCATCCCTTAGACTATTGATCGGGTTTGCTTTTGCTGCAAAGACACTTTTGGTTGATAGTACAAGACTTGCAAAGGCAATCAATCCCAGTGCAGACAGTCCAAAAATCCAGGGACTTATCGTAGTTCGATAAACAAAGTCGTTCAGCCAGCTATGCATAAAATAATAAGCAATTGGAAAAGCTACCAGACAGGCTATTGCAACCAGTGATAGCAAATTCCGAAGCAATAAAAATGTGATCTGGAAAACAGATGCCCCCAGTACTTTACGGATTCCAATTTCTTTTGTGCGTTGATTCGCTGTAAATATGGCTAATCCAAATAAACCCAGTCCGGCGATGAGCATAGAGAGCCCTACCGCCCAGGATAAGAGTTTAGACAGCTGCTTCTCCTGCGTATAGAAGTTTTGGATGACCTCATCCACAAACCGCAGGTCTAATTCATCATCAGGAAAAACCGATTTGTAGCTTGACGTTATGTTATCAATGGCATTTTTCCAGTTTTCGGGATGCGATTGATCTAATGCAATATGGAGTACGTATCCTTCTTTGCTACCGGTATAAAGAACCGGTTTAACCGCCTGCCGGGCAGAGGCTAGATCAAAATCCTCCATGACACCAACGATGATATTTTGTCCATTTTCGAAAGTTTTGCCAATGGCATCCTGCGGATTTTTGATATGTAGTAGCTCAAGGCCCTTTCTATTAATCAGCATTTCACTGGTTGAATCCAATAAACGAATATTTCTTCCTGCTAAAAGTGGAATCTGATAAACATCTAAATAGTTTTCATCACCAGAGCGGCTATCAAAAGTCAAGGATTCCTTGTCCGGCGATTGATCGTAAGAGATTGCGGTAGTCATCCAGCCGTTCATCGCGGGTGCAATGTTCCCAAAACTGATTGCCTTAATATCCGTTAGCTTTTTGAGCTCATTTTTAAGGACTACACCTTTTGCCGAATTTTGGAAAGCTCCCGGAATGTAGACATTAACAATAGCGTCCTTTTGAAATCCCATGTCTCGATGGGAGACGTAATTGATTTGCCGGACAACAACCAGTACACAAATTAGAAAAGCCTGAGCTAATACAAATTGGAAAATAGTCAGTGCTTTGCGTATCCATGCGCTTCGGGAAAGATTCGTGTTTTTTCCAAGCTGGTTTTTGAGCGCCAATACAGGAGCGTATCCGGTCAATACCCACGCTGGATAAAACCCCGCAAGAATGGTGACCACGATAAGCTGCCCGAATAAGAATAAAAGAATAACAGTTTTGTCTAAACGGTCTAAACTTAAATTTTTGGGAATAAATCCTTCAAAGACATGTAGAAACAAAGGGAGCAATAAAACAGCGAGTAGTGTAGCTGATAGGGTAATCAGGAATGTTTCTAGTAAGAATTGTTTAATTAATGTTGCCTTAGAGCTACCCAGTGTCTTGCGAATACCCACTTCTTTGGCTCTTTCAATGGATTGTGCTGTGGATAGGTTAATAAAATTTACGGCCCCCAGGGCTAACAGAAAAAATGCAAGTAAAATGAGGTTGCGAAGCGCTTCAGGATGGGTCGCTTCATAATTAAATCTCGTGTCGAAATGAACATCAGATAGGGCTTGTAATTCAAGTTTGTCGTTGACTTTTTCACCTTCTTTGTATTTATATTTCTTCAGGAGATTCGCGATATTACGCGCTATTAAAAGAGGGTTACTTTGGGCTTTTGTTTTGATGAGCACCTGATGTGAATCCGATATGCTGTTCCAAGCTTCCCATGTATACATGTTTTTTAGATTGTTATCCTGAGGGATCGTCTGCTCAGCGATGAAGCTTTCAAAATTGAAATCCGAATTATGCTGTGGATTTTCAATAACACCAGCGACCTGAAGTGGGATACTATCTGCATAGATGATGGTTTTGCCAATCACATTTGCAGGCAGTTCTTTTCCATAAAACTTTTCTAATGTTTTCTCTGTAAGGATAATATTTCCGGATGAGTTCAAAGCCTTAGCGCTTCCGGCTAACCATTTTGAAGGGAAAATATCGAAGTATTGACTGTTCGTGAAAACTATCTTTTGTTCTTTTGGAAAAGTTTGAAATTTGTCTGTCGCCAGAGAAACTTTTAGCTTTTGGACATGGCTTCGATAAATCGGGGCTACGGCCTCCAAGTTGGGTAACTCTGCTTGCATGGTGCGCACCAACGGTACGTAGACGCCGGCATTTTTGAACTCTCCGTTATTGACAACACGATAGACCTGTTGTTGATTGGGAACATGTTTGTCAAAACTGTAGTCGTATTGGATCATCAGGAAAATAACCAGCGTCGCGGTAATACCAATCGCAAGACTCGTGATATTGATGAACGTGATCAACTTATGTTTTTTTAAAAAACGATAGGCTGTTTTAAGTGAATTTACAATCATTGTTATTTCGTTTTTTGTTAACCCTCTGATTTGATATACTCGTGTCGCTATTCGTCCCGTAGGCTATTGACAGGATTTTGGATAGCCGCCTTGATCGATTGAAAACTAATGGTCAGTACTGCCGCAAATAGTGCAAGTCCAGCGCCTAAGATAAAAGGTGTTGCCGTAAGATCGATGCGGTAGTAAAAATCTTCCAGCCACTTGCTACACGTCCACCAGGTCAATGGTGCGGCAATTAGGATACTGATTAAAATGAGCTGTACGAAGTTCTTTGCCAATAAATGAAAGATACTGGGAATACTTGCACCCAAAACTTTGCGTATACCGATCTCTTTGCTGCGTTGGAAAGCCGCAAGGGTAATTAGCCCAAAGAGACCCAAACAACCGATTAAAACAGCAACAATTGTACTTACGTTGATTAATTTGGCCAGATTTTGCTCTTTTTGATAAAGAGAGGCAATCGTTTCATCGTAAAATTTTACTTCGATCGGGTATTCCGGAAAAAAACGCGCATAGATTTTATTGATCGCTTCAATACTGGTTTTCCATTCCTTGCTGTTTCCCGATAATTTCATGTTAAAGGTATAGGCACTGCGACTAAAACTGCGCAAAGCCAAAGGTGTAATTTCTTTATAGAATTCCTGGGCATGAAAATCTTTAATAACGCCAACGATCGGGAAAGTACTGTCTTCTTGACCAATTGACTTCCCGATAGCATCTTGAGGGGAATTGAAACCGAATGCCTTGACAGCAGATTCATTGATAATATAGGCATTGACAGTATCTGATTGTGGTAGGTTATTTCCCGCGATTAGCTTCATGTCATATACAGCGAGGTAATTTGGATCTGCATTTTTAAAGAAAATATCCGATGAAATTTTCTCTTTTAACGTAGGGTCTTGTCGATGAAACCATGATGATGAATAATTATTTGATAAGGGCTTGCTACCGATTGACGCTGCCGAAACACCTTTTATTTTTTGGATCTCATGTAGGAGTGTTTGTTTCTTACTTTGATCCAGTTTTTCCTCATAAAACTTATTGATAAGTTTGGATGGGAGGTCAAAAGTAACTACTGCATTTTTGTCAAATCCCATATCTTTGTTGAGGGTATAAGATAGCTGTTGCCCGATAATGAGTGCTGAAACCGTAAAGAATTGAGCAATAAAGAATTGGAATACAATCAACGTTTTCCGAAGGTTGATTTGTGTTTTTCCGATTTGAAACTGCTTGCCAGCCCGAAATAAATTGACAGGCTGTACCTTTTTAATTAACCAAGAAGGATATGCCGAGGAAATTAAAGTCGTTACGGTCAGTAAAACTGCGATAAACAGCATTGATGTCGTCGAACTTGTAAAATCCTTTACTTTCTCCGGAATCATTTCCTGAAAATAGAAAAAGGCCAGTTTCGTCAGAAAGACCGAACAAACAAGTGCAATGGCAATGGTTAAAAGCGATTCAAAAATAATTTGGCTAACCAATTTTCCCTGACTACTTCCCAATGTTTTACGGACACCAATATCTTTACTCCGCGCTGGGATTTGTGCCGTAC
Source organism: Sphingobacterium siyangense (assembly GCF_007830445.1). GTDB lineage: Bacteria > Bacteroidota > Bacteroidia > Sphingobacteriales > Sphingobacteriaceae > Sphingobacterium > Sphingobacterium siyangense. Next base: position 16,852 of record NZ_VLKR01000030.1, read on the forward strand.
TAAGATTGATATAGTTGATACAGGCCAAAAGCATCAGAAAGGCAGCTACGGCAATTAATCCATATATAACGGTTTTGCTTGTTCTTTCGGCGTACCATTCTTTTATGTAGACTGCAAAATGGGAATCTTTTAGTGGCATGACCACGACCTTACGGTTGTAGTCAAACTTAGGTTTTTTTTCCTGGCTGAATTCCTGCCATTTTTTTTGTCCGATTTTATTGATAGTTGCCTGGATTGGAAGGTCTTTTACACCATCTTTTAATCGGATATAAAGTCTGTCAGTACCATTGGTATTCGTCCAGACATTCAGTGGGTAGACTTCTTCTTTAAGCAAGACGAATTCTGTGCCATTGAACTCCGTGTTGAAGCCAAGGTCATCAATAATACCAGTTACTGTTTTGGGTATACTGTCGTTATAAAAGATGGTTTTGCCGATTAAGCCCTGGGCAGCCTGGTTTGGGAAATAAATGGCTGCCCTTTTTTTTGTCAATACGATGTCGTTGGCAGTTGAAAATGCTTTCTCAGGTGAACCTGCTAACCATTTGTAGCCAACGAGCTTGAAGTAGTCGCTGGTAGTCTCCGTCACATTGCCTTCAGCCTCATCAAAGTCCTCGACAAGTTTTTGATTTTTTTGTCCCTTGTTGATTGTGACAGATTCCATTTGATAATTTCTGAATGCTGGAGCGACCAGTTCCACGCCCGGAATTTCTTTTCGGATGGCCTGATAAAATGGCTTGGCCAATCCCCCATTGTAATTATCCTTGCCATCATTTTTAAACTGAGAAATGATCCGATAGGTTCGATCAAGCTGAGGAACTCCAGCTTCAAAACTATACTCATAATTGACAATCTTAAATATGACCCAACATGACGTAATGCCGATGGCTAGTCCAATAATATTTAATAGGGAGAATAGTTTATTCTTCCAAAGTTGTCGAATTGCCGATTTTAATAGGAGGTTGTTCATAGCTGGAATATCGTGATGGGATTAAATTATATTGTTATTCGTCTCTTAAACTATCTACAGGATTTGCCTTGGCAGCCTTGAGTGTTTGAAAACTCACCGTTACTAATGCGATAATGATTGTAGCAAAACCAGCAAAGACAAACATCCACCATTGTGGTTCAATGTGATACGCAAAGTTGTCAAGCCATTTTTTCATTGCCATCCAAGATAGCGGTGTCGCGATGAGGAGAGCTACAGCCAATAACTTGATGAAGTCGGAAGAGAGTAGGAGGATTAAATTATAGATGGATGCACCGAGAACTTTCCGTACGCCGATTTCTTTGGTACGCTGTTGGGCTGTATACGTAACAAGTCCCAATAAACCTAAACAGGCAATAAAAAGTGCCAGTCCGGAGAAGGCTGTAAAAAGTCTTCTAAAATTAAAATCCGCTTCATATTGTCTATTGAAATTGTCGTCGAGAAAGCTATATAAAAATGGACGGTTTGGTACAAGTTCATTCCACAGCTTGCCGATTCTGGCAACGGTCTCAGGCTGGTTTACATGTTGGATATTCAAGGTTAAATACCGGCTGCTGCTTGGTTCAAGTCGCAAAGCTAAAGGCTCAATCTTACGGTGTAAAGAAAGGTAATTGAAATCTTTCACTACACCGATAACCGTTCCTTCTCTTCCCCATTGACGAAATTGCTTGCCAATAATATCTTGTGGATTTGAATAGCCCCATTGTTTTGCAGCAGATTCATTGATAATAAGTGAATGGGCCGTATCCGCTGGGAAATCCCTGGAATAGGCACGCCCAGCGGCCATTTGCAGACCAATATTAGGAATAAAGTCAACATCGACTTCATATAAGAAAGGAGCAAATTGACTCATCATTCCGTTTGCTGACATGATTTCTGTTCCTGCATTTGGAAAAAATGTTCCCGGTACCGTACGTGATGCCGTGACAGACAATACATCTTTATCTTTTGCTAGTGTAGATTTTATCGCTTCCAGGTTATTGTTTACCTTATCATCGAAATTATAATCTATCACAAGCCGTTGATCTTTTTGAAATCCAAGATCTCGGTGCTGTAATTGATCTAGTTGAGAAAAGACGACGACTGTACCTGCAATGAGCGCAATAGAAAGGCAAAATTGGAAAACAACTAATACGCGACGTAATAATGTACCCCCTTTGCTGTTGCTATAACTTCCTTTAAGTACTGCAATCGGTTTGAAATTTGCTAGAATCAACGCGGGATAGCTGGCAGCAAGAAGTCCCGTAAAAATGGTGGTGAATAGGAATATTGCCCAGGTCGTCCCATTTTTCAGGGACGAATAATTGAGGTGTTTGCCCGAGAATGCTTCCAAAAAGGGGAGAAAGGCCATAACGAGCAGTATCGCCAAAATACTACTGACGAATACAAGAACCAATGATTCAGACATAAACTGAAAGATCAGATTGCTTTTGCTTGCTCCTATGGTTTTTCGTACGCCGACTTCCTTTGCTCTTTCCATTGACCTTGATGTAGCCAGATTCATAAAGTTCACACAGGCGATCAGTAAGATGAATCCGCCAATAATGCTGAATATGTATAAATTCTGATAGCTTCCATTGGTACCGGGTTGACGATCCGCAGACGAGTGCATGTAAGCCTGCAGAAGCGGCTCGATATGGAAATTGTATTTTGCATTTGGGTTTTCATTTGTTGGGAGATGCCGCTTGAGAAACTCCGGTATTTTCTGGTCGAACTTTACAGGATCAAAGTCTTTTGAAGCGAGAAAGTACGTGTAGAAGTCTACATAATCCCAGCCTTCTTTATTAAATACGTCTGGCAGTGCTTTTCGGAATGTACTCATCGAGAGCAATGCATCGAACGTAAAGTGTGAATTAGCAGGTACATCGGCCATTACTGCCGTTACAGTATATAGACCTGCATCGGCACGACCAGCAGCTAAACCTCCCTCAAGCGTCTTGCCAATGGGATTTTTATCTCCGAAATATTTCTTAGCGGTACTTTCTGTTAATACGACAGAATAGGCGTTCTTTAAGGCTGTATGGGGGTCGCCGGCCAAAACCTTCCAACTAAAGACATCAAATGCAGTAGAGTCCATGAAAAATACATTTTCCTCCTGGAATCTTTTATCGCCTTGTTTGAGCAGGATAGACGTTTGCCCTGAAAATTGAACGACCTTTTCGATTTCAGGAAAATCGGCTTTGATGGCTTCACCGATTGGACCATTGCCCCAGATTTGATGCTGTTCTGTGCTGCTTACATCTTTATAGTCATGGACGATGCGGTAAATTCGATCTTTATTCACATGATATTTGTCGTATGACAATTCATTTTGCACATAAATTGCTATCAATAGGCAACAGGCTAATCCTATTGCCAAGCCAATTATGTTTATGGTTGAATACCCTTTATTTTTGGAGATATTGCGCCAGGCTATTTTTATATAGTTCTTGATCATTGCTTTATTCTTTAGTTTTAGTGTATCAATATGTTTAATCCACTTTTACTGTATTTTTCTTATTATTCGTCTCTTAAACTATCTACGGGATTGGATAAAGCTGCCCGAACAGCCTGGTAGCTGACGGTGAAAATGGCGATCAGCAAGGCCAGGATACCACCGAAGACAAATGTTTGCACCTCTAGATCTGTTTTATAGGCAAAATTGCTTAACCATTGTTTCATCAGGTAAACTGCAATAGGGCAGGCAATCAGAATGGAAATGGAGACGAGTATCACGAAATTTTTCCCCAATAGCCGGACGACACCAAAGGTGCTAGCGCCAAGAACTTTACGGATGCCAATTTCCTTTACACGCATTTGCGCTTCGTGAGTTGCCAACGCAAACAGACCTAAAGCAGATATAAAAATCGCGATGCCAGCGAAAATATTGAACAATAAGCCTGTGCGCTGCTCGGATTTATATAGACTATCAAATTGCTGATCAATGAAAGTATATTTGAAAGGGGCGTCTGATGGATAGCGGTTATAGATCTTTTCTAAAACTTTAATGGCCTCAGGGGCTTTTGTCGTACTCGTTTTAACATAAAGTGTGCCCGATCCCCAGCGCGTCCAGAAGACCATTGGGCCTATTTTATCTTTGATGGATTTGAAGTGGAAGTCTTTCACAACACCGATAATTTGTCCAGGGAAATCGTGGAAACTCATATTGGATCCCACGTACGGCGGTTTTAATCCCATCTGTTTCGCCAAAGTCTCGTTGATGATATAGCCGGACGAATCAACCGGCATTCCGCTAAAGTTTTTTCCTTCGAGGAATTGCATGTTCATCAAAGGAATAAAATCCTTATCGATGGTCGCTTGAGCAACAATGAGTTTGTTGTCTTTGGACTTGCCGGGCCAATCGATATCGCCCGTGGCATTTCCAAAATCGGTCATGTTGTATAAACTTGATAGGGAAACCCCTTGTATCGCCTCATTGCTTTTTAGTTCAGCACGTATCGCGTCCATATGTTTGTAAGCCTCCTCAGGAAGACCAAGTGTTAATACATGATCTCTATCATACCCCAAATTGATCTTTTGGATAAAGTCCAATTGCTTTTTAATAATCAGCGTACATACAATTAGCGTTACGGAGAGTGTAAACTGGAAAACCACCAATATTTTACGCATGGTATTCGAGGAAACACCTTTTATTGATTTTCCTTTTAACGAATGAATGGGATTGAACGAGGAAAGCTGTATCGCAGGATATATACTGGACAGTCCCAATGTGCCTATAATTGCTGCCCCAATATACAGCCATATCGTCGTGTTATGGAAAGATAGACTGATTGATTTTTGTGCGATCTGATTATATCCGGTATGAAGGATCACGATAAGGATGAAAGCGATCAGTAGTGAACAAAGAAATACAACAACAGTTTCGGTGATAAATTGTAGGAATAAATGGAGACGGTTGGCGCCGATTATTTTACGGATACCAACATCTTTCGCCCGATCCAATGCTCTTGCAGTACTTAGATTGACATAATTTACCGCACCGATCACCAGGAGCAATATCGCAATGATCCCAAAAATCTGAACCATGCGAAGTGTCGATTTATTTCCGTCAGGAGCGATTAAATGCATGGTTTTGAGTGGATCTAAAACAAATATAGTCGAGTTTTCACCGTCGCGGGCTTTGGTATAAGTGTCTGTGACCGATTTTCCGATAAGTGCTGCAGAAGCATGAGGTTTGACTTTAATATACGTTGAAAAACTATAGTTGCCCATATCTTCATCTATTGTTTTCCATTTACCGTTGCCGCCCCAGTTTGTAAACCGCTGTGCATGATACCCCAGTGGGATAACGACATCGAATTGCATGGAGGAGTTTTGTGGAACATCGTTTAGGATACCTGCTACGGTGAAGAGATCTTTCTGATAACGGAAAGTTTTTCCAATGGCTTTTTGCGTACTAAAAAGTTTTTCAGCAGTTGATGGGGTGATAAGTGCCTGTTTATAATTTTCCTGAAAACCTGCAAGCGAGCCCTCTTTCAAGGGGAAATGAAACATCTTGAAAAAATTACCATCTACATAATAGATGTTCATATCAGTTACCGGACGTTTCAGTTTGTCATTGACCAACGTGGTATTGTAATCCTGTGAAACACGCGTTGCGTAATCTACCTCCGGTACATTTTGTGCATAGTTTCCTATAGGCCCGGGAGATGTCCCCCATATCGAACCGTTGTGCTCGGGATCCAAATGAGAATTGACTTTGTAAATCTGTTCAAAATCTGGGTGGAATTTATCAAAGCTCTTTTCGTCCTGTACCCAGAAAATAATTAATATGGAGGCAGTAAGGCTGACCGACAGACCTAATATATTGATCGCGGTATAGAATTTCCGTTTCCTTAATTCTCTAATTGCGGTTATTAAATAGTTCTTTATCATGGTGATAGGCTTTCTTTGATTAATTTTGTTTTTTTGTCACTCCTTGTGGCGCTTTATTCAAAACAAGGATTGTGATGGGATCATGACTGATTCCCATCATTCTCCTTGATCACTATTGAGCTTATTTACTATTTTATTCATCTCTTAAGCTATTTACGGGATTTGCACGTGCCGCTTTTATGGATTGGTAGCTCATCGTAAAAAATGCAATAAGTAGGGTTGCGGCAGCCGGAATGATAAACATCCACCAGGATAGATCTATCTTATAAGCAAAATCATCCAACCATTTGTGCATCGCCCACCAAGCAATTGGGGTGGCGATCAAAATAGAAATGAGTATAAGTTTGATATAATCTTTTGATAATAACCCAATAATCCCCAGTACCGTACTTCCCAACACTTTTCGAATACCAATTTCTTTTGTACGTTGTACCGTGGTGATGGTAACCAGGCCGATCAATCCCAAGCAGCTGATGAGAATTGTCGTCGATGTAAATAGATTGATGATCTTCGAGAATTTTAGATCACTGCTATAGAGTTCTTTGATTTGCTGATCATAGAAATCATATTTGAATGGGGCTTTTGGATAATATTTTTTCCATTCTTTCTCAATCTGTTTTAAAGTTTCCGGCCAGGTAGTTGAATTATTGTTGAGTTTCACACTTAGTCTGTTTAATTCCCATTTTTTAATGGAACTCAGCATGACAACAGGTTGAATGGCTGCATGGAGATTTTTCGTGTGAAAATTGTCGGTTACTCCCACAATCTGGCGCTGTTTGTCGGTATACGTAACAAAGCTCCCTACAGCGTTTTCAGCAGATTTAAAACCTAATTTTTGAACGCTGGCTAAGTTTAACACGATGCCTGTGCTCGTATCGGCCAATTGCAGCGGGCGGCCAGCAAGCATTTTAAAATTATAGAGCTTAAAGTTATCTTGGTCGACAAATTTCATTTGTACATCGGCTTGTAACTGTCCCGTATCACTTTTGGCAAACAAGGCATTTCCCCAATGGTCGTTACTCATGGGCAGATGCCCCAAGGAAGCCTGCTCAACACCTGCGATGTGCTTAATCGCTTGTTTGAAAACAAAAGGATCAACATTACTGTCCTGATAGCTTTTACTCGGAAAACGTAGGGTAATGATCGCATCCTTATCAAAGCCGTAGTTATTCTGTAGTGCATGTTTCAATTGTAGACCAATGATGCAAGTTGAAATAACAAATAGCTGGGCAATCAAAAATTGAAAAACAATGAGCATTTTTCGAAAAGAAAGATTGCCAAATTTGAGCGTTTGCGCATTCGAGATTTTAATGACTTCAACAATCTTGACTTTGTTTGTCAATAAAATCGGATAACCTGAGGAAATTAAAGTAATCGTAATTGTAAGTGTTGCTAAAAATAGCGATACACCCCAGGGATCTGGATATAGCTTGAGCTGATCGGGAATATATGCGGCTAAAACTGTTTGAATGAGAATAAGTAAAGGCCAAGATAAAAGCACCGAAAAAGCCGTAATGCAAAATGTTTCTAGCAGAAAGGATTTTGTAATTCTTTTCTGGCTTTCTCCCAATGTCTTTCTGATACCAATTTCCTTAGCGCGTTGTGGGATTTGGGCTGTAGCGAGATTGATGTAATTGACACAGGCGAGTAAGAGCAAAAATATACCTATGCCGATAAGACCGTACATTATTTTCTGATCAACATTATTTTGCGCATAAGAAGTAAAATGTAAGTCTTTTAAAGGAACTGTATTTACATGCATTTTAAATCCAAACTTGTCAAATTCAGCATGTGTCATCTCATACGCCTTTTTGTCGGCTGTCTTTATGAGGTTAGGAAGGGAAGCCGATGATTTTACCTTAATAAAGAGCTGCCAATTGGAATTTGAATTGTTCCAGTTTGTGCTATTCCATTCCTGTTCTGGAATCCGGATAAATTCTTTACCCAAAAAGCTGCTTGGATGAGCTAGATCTTTTACAATACCGGCGACATTGTACAATGTACTATCATAGGATAAGGTCTGTCCTATGATTTGGTCTATTGACGTGTTTGGGAAATACAATTTAGCCCGCGATTCTGTCAGGATGACTTCATGGCTATTTTTTAGTATATTCCTTTGGTCGCCAGCTAACCAAACATAAGGTGTCATTTTGAAATAGTCTCCCGTGGTACCGATGATTTCGGGCTGATCTTCAAACTCTATTTTCTGCGCGCCGCCATTATTACTGACACGCTCGAAGTATTGTTTAAAGATGGGTACTGTCAGTTCAACATTGACAAAGTTATCCTTGATATATGCCGGTAATGGTGCGGGAACACCATCGAAATGATCTAATTTATCCTTTTCCTCATAGGAGGTATGGACCTTGTAAATCTGCTCACTTTCTGGATGATGCTGGTCAAAACTAAATTCATAATTGACGATACGGAAAATTAGCCAACAGGCACTTATTCCGATGGCAAGCCCAAATACATTTAAAAATGTGAAAAGACGGTTGCGCCATAATTGTCTGAAAATTAATTTAATCGTGCTCATCATCTATAGGTTATTAGGATTAATATCTTGGTTATATATGAGTTGTCTTATACCGAAGTTGTTTCCATAATCACTTGTCCGTCTAGCATGCGGATTACACGATCAGAGAATTTTGCATCGTGCTCACTGTGTGTTACCATGACGATGGTTGTGCCGGCCTCGTTCAATTCAGTCAGGAGTTGCATAACTTCGTTACCGTTATTGGAATCGAGGTTACCTGTAGGCTCATCGGCAAGGATCAGTTTGGGATTATTGACAACCGCACGAGCGACAGCCACACGTTGCTGTTGACCTCCGGAAAGCTGTTGTGGGAAGTGATTGCGACGGTGCATGATCTGCACTTTTTCCAAAACTTCTTCTACACGTTTTTTGCGTTCTGCTGCTGGAACATTGGTATAAACCAGTGGAAGTTCCACGTTTTCAAATACGGTCAGCTCATCGATCAAATTGAAGCTCTGGAACACAAAACCAATGTTATGTTTGCGAAGATCTGAGCGACCGCGTTCTTTGAATTTGGCAACTTCAATCTCGTTGAATAGATAGCTTCCTTCATCCAAATCATCCAATAGACCAATGATATTGAGTAAAGTCGATTTCCCACAGCCCGAAGGCCCCATTACAGCAACAAACTCTCCCTCTTTGACATGGATATTGAGGTTGTTTAATGCGACGGTTTCAACTTCTTCTGTGCGGTAATACTTTTGAAGATTTGTGATTTTGATCATATTTTTTGTGCTCATGGTTTTTATGTTTTGTATCCTTGGCGAAATTGCTTTGGACAGTTACTATTTCTGTTATTAAATTCTTTTTTAGTGTTTATTGATCTCTTAAAGTCTTTGTCGGATTGGCTATCGCTGCTTTAAATGCCTGTGAACTGATGGTCAATAGGGCAATGATAATAGCTGTCAGACCACTGATGATAAAAATGGTCCAGGAAATATCGATATGATGTGCATAATTAGTTAGCCATTTGCTCATGATCATCCATGCAATAGGAAAGGCAATGATACATGATATTGCTACAAGAATGACAAATTCACGGTTGAGCATTTGGATAAGTCCCGAAACAGAGGCGCCCAAGACTTTACGAATGCTGATCTCTTTTGCGCGTTGCTCTGTTGCAAAGGCGGCTAAACCAAATAGACCTAAGCAGGATATAATGATAGACATCAGTGCAAATACACTGGATAGTTGCTGTACAAAAAGCTCCGCTTTAAACTTATTATTGAAACTATCATCTAAAAATTTATAGTCAAAAGGGAAGCCTGGGTTATTTTTGACGATGACCTTCTCGATTTGTTGAATGGCATCTGGTAAATCTACTCCAGCCTTTGTCTTAATGGTCATGATCCCATTATCTCTATTCATTGGTAGAAACAGCATCGGCTCAGGATCGGCATACACATTGTTATAAACGAAGTTCTTGACGACACCGGCGATAGTAAACTTTTCCTCACCGTAGCTGATGATGTTACCGGCCACAAGGCCATCTTTTTTGATCAGTTTTGCAAATGCTTCGTTGATGACAACCGATGTGCTGTCGCCTACAAAATTTTGATGAAAGTTTCTACCGTCAAAAAGCTTTAAGTCTAAAGCTGGAATAAGGCCCTCATCAGAACGTAACATACCAATCAAAATACTGGCATTTGGATCTTTTCCCTCCCAGCTAAAACCGGACGTATTGGAGTTGATATTGAGGATACTCATGTCACTGACACCGACTTCTTGCACAACTCCTGTTGCTAATAATTGATTTTTAATGAGCGGCAGATGTTTGCCCATATCGCCTTGTAGCGCTGTAGTCAACACCTGACTCTTATCAAAACCGAGATCTCTGTTCTTGTTGTGCTGAATCTGTTGGTAGATGATAATGGTACAGATAATTAACACAACTGAGGCTGTATATTGCAGGATGACCAACCCTTTACGGACGAGACTTCCACTACCGGCCTTCTGTTTCGTTCCTTTGATCGTTGAAAGCGGCTTGAATGCCGAAAGGAAAAACGCGGGATAGCTACCTGCAAATAATCCACATGCTAATGTTATTGTCGTTAAAAATAGCAGGTGTGAGGGGGCTAAAAGATTAACCTGAAGATTCTGGCCTATCATGGTGTTGAACGGCCTGATGAAGATATAGATTAGCAATATAGCAACAAGAGAGGAAATAATTGCCAAAACAAGGGATTCTCCCAAGAATTGCATAATGAGCGATTTGCGACTTGCACCAACCACTTTGCGCATTCCAACTTCTTTTGCTCTTTTTTCAGATCTTGCAGTTGCAAGATTCATGAAATTGATACAGGCGATCAGTAAGACAACCCAAGCGATAAAGGTAAATAGACGAATATTTTTAATGCCACCTTCTTTTTCAATACCACTGTTATCAAACTGATTGTAGGTAATCCAACGTTCCATTGGATAGAGGAAATTCTGTGAAAAAGTGACTTCACCATTGGTCTTGTGTTTGACGAAATCCATCATCTGCTTGTTAATCTGATCGACGTTGGCATTATCTTCGACCTGAACTAGGGTTTGAACACTATTGTTCCCCCAATTTTTTAGAAAATCCTGACCTGCTTCAAATTTTTTGAAAGGGATGAGCCATTGAAAATCATAGCTGCTATTTTTGGGGAGGTCCTTGATTACCCCCGCAATAATAAATGGCTCACTATTGTTTGTTTTGACGGTTTTTCCCAAGGCAGGACGGTTGCCAAATAATTTCTTCGCTGCAGTTTCTGATAATACAATGTTATTGACCTGATCAAAGGCAGTCTTTCGATCCCCTTCAAGAAATGCAAGGGATAGCACATCAGCGATGCTTCCATCGGCATATACACCATTTTGAAATATATTATTGTCTCCGACGGAAAACAGCATTGGCGAATTCCAGCTTATGCGTACTGCATGCTTGATGCCTGGGATTTCTTTCGCTATGCTTTGGGCAAAGGGTCCTGGGGTAGATTCAAATACATAGGTGGCTCCATCGTATGTCTGTTTTGATTTGACAATGTAGATATCCTTTTTGTTGGCGAAATTATCGTTGAAGCTCAACTGATTTTCAACCCATAAAAAAATCAACGATGCCGCAGCAATCCCGACCGCCAGTCCAAAAATATTTAGAAAGCTGTAACCTTTGGTTTTCCAAAGGTTACGAAGTGCGGTTTTAATAAAGTTTTTAATCATAATTATGGTCGTATGATAAAAGCGGTTATCGACAGACCTGATGTTATCGATAACCGCTGTATGATGTTACTTTTTAATATTCAGCTCCTGTACCTTGTCATACGTCTCGTAGCTCGATACAATAACTTTATCTCCCGGTTGTAGACCTTTGATGACCTCATAATATTCCGGATTCTGTCTTCCTAGTTGGATATCCACACGATACGCTGTGCTTCCATTTTTATCCAATTTGAAAATCCAGTTACCACCGGTCTGTTGATAGAATCCTCCTTTTGCCAGTAATAATGCTTTTGTCTCGTCACTTAACGCTAAACGTATCTGCAAAGTTTGTCCACGACGGATCCCTTTTGGAACATCATTGATAAATTCCATGTCAACCTGGAATCGACCATTGGTGACTTGTGTATAGACTTTCTTGATACGGAGTTTGTAGGTTTTTTCACCGATAGAAAATTCACCTTGTAGATCTGGGAAAATACGGTTGATATAATGTTCGTCAATATCAGCACGCACTTTGAATCCTGTCAAAACGTCGATTTGTCCCAACCGTTCCCCGGCATTTTTGTTTTGTCCGATTTCTGCATCGAAAGCTGTCAATTGTCCGTCAACAGGCGCTCTAACGATCAGATCACCAATTTTTCTTTTCATCAGTTCCAATGCACTCTGTGTACGTTGATAAGTTTGCTTATCCTGATTAGTTTTTTGCGCATTGGAGATTTCGTCCTGTTTTAGGATCTGTTTGGTCAAGTTGACCCGCTCTTTTTGATAGTTGTATTCGTTCTTTGATTTTTCGAACTCTTGTGTACCAATGGCTTTTTCAGCGAGTAATTTTCTATTTAAGGTATAGATTCGTTCAGCTTCACGATAAGCTTGTTCTACATCAGCCATTTGGTTGCGGTTGTTAATCGATGCTTGTTGTGCATTGGTCTGCGCTATTTGGGACTGTGTCAATAGATTCAGCACTTGTGTTTCTTGTTGTACCAAGGTAAGCTCCTGATCGGTATTGGAAAGACGCATGATTGCATCCCCTTTTTTTAAGATAGCGCCATCTTCTACAAACTTTTCTTCTACGCGTCCACCAACAGAAGCATCGAGGTATATGCTGCTAATAGGAAGTACAGTACCATTTATAGGGATAAATTCCTGAAAGTTTCCATTTTTTATTTCGACAATAGAGATGCGGTCAGCTTCAACATTCAGTTTGCTTTTGCCGGAGGTAAAATAGAAACTGGCGCTGATCAATCCAACTAAGCCAGCAACCCCCACAATAGTCATGATACGTTTGCTATTCCACTTCTTCTTTTCTAAAGGTCTGTCCATAATTTAATATCAATTTTGTATATAACTATGAAAGCTGTGCCAAGAATGTAAATTATTGATTGATAGGTTCTTGTTTTGTTTAGTTTTAAGCTTGGTGTTCGATAGCGGACACTTCTTGTACGAAGGCGTACAACTGGAAGTTTTTTGCTGTTTAGAGCGTCAACTGAAGCGCTTTTGGCAGATATAATCTGGCTGCGGTGATGCACATTAATTCCGATGGAGCAGGGGTTACTCTGTTGGTGTAAATTAGGGAAGGGGGTAGGTAGCTATATTGGTCGATCGGTTATAACGGTTGGTAAAAGTGGTCTGTTAAAATTAAGGATTTAACTATATTACTTTCGTTATTTACTCGACCCTTGTTCGGTGCTTAGTCGGTGCTTAGTCGGTGCTTGTTCGGTACTTCTTCGGTGCTTCTTCGGTTGTGACCGAAAAAAGTCCGAACAAGCTCCGACTGATATCCATTGAATGGAAGAATAAATATCGAACTTGATTTGAATTATTCTGCTATTTATACAGTTTGTCTTTGCTATTGTCCAACTACGCACACCGACTGTTCATTAATGAACATTTTTGAAAATATTTTTTTTGTATCTATTTGATAGTTAGTGTTTTTGTTGTTTGGCATGGCGATGGTCAGCAAGAAAATAAAAAATGGATATGAAGAGAGTCTATATATATAGTACATTATGCTTTTTATTGAGTTATGCCAAGGCAGGGGCGCAACAGACGGAGCAGCGACTAACGGAAAGAGTGGCTGGGACAGCAACAATTGCAGCGGTCGACGATAAACAAATTACCAAGCGGAGCTTAGCTGAGTGTATTCAGTTGGCAATAAAGGCCAATCCAACCTTATTGCAGAATGAACTCGATGTGAGGCGTGCGGAGGTGAATTTAGCACAGGCTAAAGCGAATAGACTTCCCGATGTTGATGCAAGCCTACAACATAGCCTAACATCAGGAAGATCTCAGGATAATTCGACCCTTCAATATATTTCATCCAACAACTCAACAGGAAATTTTTCTTTGGGCGCAAGCCTTCCAATATTTAGAGGGTTCCGTTTATTTCACGATATCCGGATGCGTGCTGATGCAAAGACTGCCGGTAAATTGACTTTTGATACGCAGATTAATGCGTTAAAACTGGACGTTATTACCGCTTATATCCAAAGCTTAACTGCTCAGGATATATTGCGGCAATCAGAAATGCAGACTGAAGTAACCCGAGAACAGGTCAGACGTGCGGAGAGTATGCATAAGGAAGGTGCAATTAATCCTGGGGATTACTTTGATCTGAAAGGACAACTGGCAAATGATGTCAACACGATTGAAAATAATCGTCAGTTACTATACAGTAGCCGCGTGAAGCTTGCTGCCTTACTAAATATGGATGAAAATCAATTGGGCGAATTGGATAACCTCGGAATAAAAGAAAGCGGGCAACGACTGGATGCGAAACAGCTCTATGAAATGGCCGTTGATCAATTGCCCGATATACAGGCGCTGGATTATCGGATCAAAGTGGCGGAGCGGGATATTAAGATTGCAAAATCATACTATTATCCGTCATTGAGTCTGAGCGCTGGTTTAGGGTCAAATTATTCTAAATTGGGGATTCAGGGAACGTATTGGTCACAAATGCGTAATAACGTAGGAAAGTATATTTCTCTCAATCTTTCTGTTCCGATTTTTAATCATTTGCAAGTTTATAACAACGTCCGCTTGGCAAAATTAGATCTGCAGACGGCTAGATTTCAAAAAGAGATCCAACAAAATGTTTTGCGGTCGGCGACGTCCAATGCGGTTTTTAACTTGCAGAATGCAAGTAACATGATTACACAATTACGTAGTCAAAATGAAAACTACGCGGAATCTTTTCGTATTGCCAAGGTAGTTTTCGAATTGGGAAACAGTAATTCAGTGATTTTTTTGACCGCAAAAAATAAATTCGATAACAGCCAGATTCAATTGGTCGTCAAACAGTATGAATGGCTGCTGCAAAAATATATCAATGATTATTACGCAGGCTCGTTGAATTTATAGTTATCTTAGTATCTTCAATGAAGTCAGGAAGTATGAAAAAAGCATCTATTTTAGTCGTTGATGATGACCAGGACTTATTAACTGCGGCAAGAATCTTGCTTAAACCTAAAGTTAGTCATATTCAAGTTGAACCCAATCCGGAGAATCTAATAGCACATCTGGAGAAGACACCTTATGATCTGGTGCTTTTAGATATGAATTTTAAAAGTACGATTAATACCGGTAATGAGGGATTATATTGGTTGTCCCGGATCAAAGAAAAGTTTCCACAGGTACATGTCATTATGATTACCGCTTATGGAGCTGTTGATCTCGCTGTAAAATCGCTGAAACAGGGAGCATCGGATTTTGTCGTGAAACCTTGGGAAAATGAGCAATTATTGGCAACGATAGAAAGCGCTCTTGCCGAATCAAAAAATAAAGAAAAGAAAAGTAAAAGTTCCTTGCTCAGTAGTGGGAGCAGTCCTGATTTGATTGGTAATTCCATTGTTATGGACGAATTGCAATATAAATTGGAGAAAATTGCCCCCACAGATGCGAATATATTAATATTAGGTGAAAATGGGACCGGGAAAGACCTGATTGCTCAAGCCATTCAGCGAAGATCCTTACGTTCAGATCGGACTTATGTAAAGGTTGATGTCGGGGCGCTGACAGAAACGTTATTTGAAAGTGAGCTTTTCGGTTATAAGAAGGGCGCATTTACAGATGCACGTGAAGACCGCCAAGGTAGATTCGAAGCTGCAAATGGGGGAACATTGTTCCTCGATGAAATTGGCAATATCTCTTTGCAGCAACAAGCCAAACTGTTAACCGTACTGCAGAATAGACAGGTTACACCGTTGGGTTCCTATCAACCAATATCGGTGGATATACGCTTGATTTCAGCAACCAATGTTCCGTTGAAACAGCTCGCAGATGAAAGCCGTTTTCGAAAAGACTTAATTTATCGGATCAATACCGTTGAAATTCAGGTACCGCCATTGCGTGAACGAGGAGAGGATATCAAGCTATTGGCTAATCATTTTCTCGATATCTATTCGAAGAAATACAATAAGCGGATTGAAGGCTTTGAACCGGATGCGGTTAAAAAAATGTGTGCGTATCATTTTCCCGGCAACGTCCGAGAACTCCAATACAGCATCGAGCGTGCTGTTATTATGGCTGATCAGCTCAGTATAGCTGGAAATGACCTCTTTTTCTCGCCAATAGAACAACAAATAGATAACCGCGTTGTCGAATCCAGTCCCAGCAGTCAAAATCTGGAAGAATTGGAACGTAAAGCAATCAAATCGGCGATTGAACGTTATAACGGAAATATCAGTAAAGCCGCAAAAGAATTAGGGCTTACCAGGGCGGCACTTTATAGACGTTTGGAGAAATATGATATTTAGTCGATGAGGCACGGAAAAATCTTAAATGCAATCAAGGTTATCTTACTGCTGGTAGCAGCACTTGTGAGCGCTTATTTGCTACTTAAAAGAGAATATGTACAGGCGGCTTTGATCTTTTGTATGATGCTATACCTGGGTTTTAACCTATATGCACAGTATAATTTTTTGGCCAGGCAGCTGATTGAATTTTCCGAAGCGGTCAAATACCGCGACTTTACCAGACGCTTCTTGGTGAAAAATACAAAGTCAGTGGAAGGGCAGCTTTTTATGGCCTTTAATCAGATCAACGAGACTTATAAGGAGATCAGCATTAAGCAGGAGATTCAGCACCAATACCTGGATCGTGTGATCAATATGCTGAATTCGGCGATTATCTTTTATGAGATGGATAGTGGTAAGGTCATGTGGGTAAATGAAGCTTTCAAACAGCTATTTCATTTGCCACACCTTGGAAATATCACTGGATTGAAGAAAAAAAACAATGATCTTTATGAAAAAACCATGTTGCTTGAAAATGGACAGCAGCAAATGGAGTCCGTTCAGTCAAGTAAAGGAAAAATAAAATTATTGATTCAGAGCTCAAGCTTTGAGACACAGGAAGCTTTGTTTCGCATTGTGGTGTACCAAAATATCAACGAAGCAATTGATGAGACTGAGACAAAGGCATGGCATAAATTATTACGTGTACTGACACATGAAATCATGAATTCCATCGCTCCGATCAGCTCACTTGCTGAAACCTTAAACGGTCGTTTGGACCATTTTAAAGGAGCTGAAGATATTGATGATCTAAAAACAGGTATTTCCACCATCAAACGTCGTAGCGAAGGACTTTTACATTTTGCGAAGAGTTATCGTATGATCAATAAAGTCGATCAGCCTCAGCTAGCGCCGATCCAGATTTCGCAGTTATTTGAGCATATCTATCAGCTGCTTGAACCAACCTTGATCCAGAAAAATATTGATGTCGATATTATTCTGAAAAATACACGGCTAATCTTATCTGCAGATGTTAATTTGATCGAGCAGGTTATTATCAACTTAATGTTGAATGCAATAGATGCGGTTAAAAATAGGGAAGAAGCCTATATTAGTTTATCTGCTCTTGAAGTAGACGGAAAGGTGCAGATTCGGATTGAAGATAACGGGGCAGGAATTCCTGCTGATCTTCAGGAGCAGATCTTTACACCATTTTTTACAACGAAGAAGACGGGTACAGGGGTCGGCCTTACCCTGAGCAAACAGATTATGCTTTTGCACAAGGGAACTATTTTCCTCAATAGTACGGAAGGAGAAGGAAGTGTTTTTATTCTCCAGTTTTAGGGGGATCATTCCCGCAAACTAAAACCTAATGTTCCATGTGAAAAATCATAAAAATTAGCGATGTTTGCAGCGAAATGAACTACATGCTTAAGTATTGGCGACATTATTTTGTATCCCATAGTCGCCATGGGACCCATTCTCCTTTTGTTTATAAATTGGTAGACGAAGTAATTTATCAAAAGACATCCAAAGGGAGCGTTTCAGAATTACCACAAACTATTCAAAACGAGAGCAAGGTAGAACAGAAAAAGTATGCATTAATCGATCGATTATTAAGGACATTTGCTTACGACAATTTTAGCTATTGGGCCGATCAGCCGCGCGAAAGTTATAGGAGTCTTTTGCACGACCAATGTGGACGTTATGCGTACCGACATATTTATTATATTGACCAGGACGATCTTGACCTGAATTTTTTGGGAAATGTTGGGGATCGAGATCTATTAATTATAAACGAGCCCCATTTATCAGTGAAAAGGGAAGCCTATTGGAATAGGCTGAAGGAGGATGATCATAGTGTAGTTACGATAGATCTATACCGAATTGGGTTGGTTTACTTTAGAAAAGGACAGCGAAAAGAGAATTTTCTGATTCGATTTTAGCCTTCTGTTCCGATCTAGCCTTCTGTTCCGACCTCTTTTTGAATGTCGATGGTCAGTCATCTACCGCGTTCCGTTGGGCATCAACTATTTTAGCTGAAGTTGAGGGAATTGGAGAGGAGGGGAAAAAGGAAAAGGTGGATGTCATTAGGCAAGAATAAACAAGAGCATCCATGCCTATATGGATGCTCTTGTTTATTAAAAAGCTTCACTTAGGGACAGATAGAAACCCGACTGTCGTTTTTCACCGGGTCTTTGTTCGCCAAAGGAATAATCAAAGCGTATGCTGCTATTGTGTTCGAGACTAAAGAAGTAGCGTAAACCACCACCATAACTTGCGACATATCGGCTGCTATTTTCCTTGGAAAAGGTCGATCCGAGTCCTGAAAATCCAACGATGCCAAAGCGTGGATGAAAGCGATAACGCAGTTCAGCCTGTGAGGCAAGATAATTCTTGTCCCGATAACGTCCGAGGTAATAACCGCGCATCATCATGTCTCCACCGAGCTCACGGTAGTTGTAAAATGGGACGGTTTTTCCAAATGTGGAACGAAAGATTCCTTGCAGAGCCAGCGTGACTTGGTTGTGCAGTGGAATAAAGCCACGGAGATCTACATCGAGGTTTGCCCCCGTAAAATCAGTACTTGTCCATAACTTTGGAGCATAGGCCAGCCGCAATTTAGCATAATACCCCTTTGTTGTATAAGAAACGTTGTCCCTATTGTCAAACAATTGCGAAAGACCTATGAGTAGCTGTTGTCCGCCATGCTTTCCAATAAGATCGGAATGATTGAAAATGCGATCGGCACTGTCGCTACGAATGGTGAAGTTATCGTATTGAATGTTGATACCCGAATACAGGTTGTTGCTGATTTTTTTCTCAGCTTCGAGTTTGACGCGAAATAATTTTTGATCAATGCGTTCTTCATCGGCTTTCCAAGTGTCCATACCGACGCCATAATAGTTAAAGGGCCAATTACGGTAGCGTATTTCACTAATCAGATGGTAGTCGTTGTTTCTAGTCCAAAGATCGGTCTGCAGTTTGAAGTTGGACTGACTATTGGATGTAAAGGTTCCCATGACCGTGACGGTGGAGGTGCGGATTTTGGGATCAGATTTGTCCAGATAAAAATTATACGCGCTCGCCAGGCCGTATTCAACTCCCGTTTCCTGCGCATAACCAACGGCCGGTAAAACCATAAAACTACCGGAACGTGTCGAATCTCTTTCAGCGGAAAGAAATTTTTTACTCAATTTTTGAATAATATTTTGAGCTTTCAATTCGGCCGATCCCATTAAAAGTACCGTAAATAGTACGGAGTATCGGGTAAGTTTTGAAAGTGATTGCGGTAAAATTTGCATGCCCAAAGATAGTATATTAGCCAAATAACCAAAACAGGTAAATATGCAACCAAAAATTATTGTGCTGCATATCAGTATAATTGCCAAAAACTGTCTTTTTTTTTTGA
The DNA here is from genome assembly GCF_007830445.1 of Sphingobacterium siyangense. Lineage (GTDB taxonomy): Bacteria > Bacteroidota > Bacteroidia > Sphingobacteriales > Sphingobacteriaceae > Sphingobacterium > Sphingobacterium siyangense. Next base: position 36,576 of record NZ_VLKR01000030.1, read on the forward strand.
CAAATATTTTTGTAAAGTGAGTTTTGTGTCTATCTTTGCATCAGCAAACAAGGGAACAACGGTTCAAAACAACGAAAGTTTGCTTAGTTCTTTAAATGAAAAAAAATAAAAAATAAACTTGCAGAAATCAAAAGTAAATTCGATATTTGCACTCGCTGAAAAGGTGGAAATACTTGGTCAGACGTTGATAGAATGTAAGTTTAAATAAAGATATTAGAAGCCTCTTTAGCTCAGCTGGTAGAGCAACTGACTTGTAATCAGTAGGTCATTGGTTCGATTCCGATAAGAGGCTCTAAATGTAACGAAAGTTACAGGTCTGGAGGGGTTCCAGAGCGGTCAAATGGGACGGACTGTAAATCCGTTGCTTCGGCTTCGAAGGTTCGAATCCTTCTCCCTCCACACTTTATTTTAATTAGGGTGTTAGATTTACTCTAGTTTCTAATTATTAAGCGGAAGTAGCTCAGTTGGTAGAGCGATAGCCTTCCAAGCTATAGGTCGCGAGTTCGAACCTCGTCTTCCGCTCAAATTTTTCAAGTATTAAATTTAGTCTCTATCTTCTTTGATAATAATGTATCTAAAGGTGGGGGCATTAATACGTAAATAAGGTTTTTTAGTAAGCCGAAGTAGCTCAGGGGTAGAGCACTTCCTTGGTAAGGAAGAGGTCGTGGGTTCAAATCCCATCTTTGGCTCGTACTTGTGTAAAAGTTAAGCAAGAGTATATAACAAATAGAAATAATTTATAATTACTAATTCGCATAAACATGGCAAAAGAGAAATTTGACCGTAGTAAACCACACTTAAACATTGGTACTATCGGTCACGTTGACCACGGTAAAACTACAACTACAGCTGCTATCACTAAAGTATTGGCTGATAAAGGTTTGTCAGAAGCTCGTTCATTTGATTCAATTGACTCTGCTCCTGAAGAAAAAGAGCGTGGTATCACAATCAATACTGCACACGTAGAATATTCTACAGCTAACCGTCACTATGCACACGTTGACTGTCCAGGTCACGCTGACTACGTTAAGAACATGGTAACTGGTGCTGCTCAAATGGACGGTGCTATCATCGTAGTTGCTGCGACTGATGGTCCTATGCCTCAAACTCGTGAGCACATCTTGTTGGCTCGCCAAGTAGGTGTTCCTGCGTTAGTAGTATTCATGAACAAAACTGACTTAGTTGATGACCCTGAGTTGTTAGACTTAGTTGAAATGGAAGTTCGTGAGTTATTATCATTCTACGAATTCCCTGGTGATGATATCCCTGTAATCAAAGGTTCTGCTTTAGGTGCATTGAACGGTGAGCCTGAGTGGGTTGAGAAAATCATGGAATTAATGGATGCTGTAGATAACTACATTCCAATTCCTCCACGTTTGACTGACTTACCTTTCTTGATGCCAGTTGAAGACGTATTCTCGATCACAGGTCGTGGTACAGTTGCTACAGGTCGTATCGAAAGAGGTGTAATCAACTCTGGTGATCCAGTTGAGATCTTAGGTATGGGTGCTGAGAACTTGAAATCTACAGTAACAGGTGTTGAGATGTTCCGTAAAATCTTAGATTACGGTGAGGCTGGTGATAACGTAGGTTTATTGTTACGTGGTATTGAGAAAACTGATATCAAACGTGGTATGGTTATCTGTAAACCAGGTTCAGTAACTCCTCACGATCATTTCAAAGCTGAGGTTTACGTATTGTCAAAAGCTGAAGGTGGTCGTCACACTCCATTCTTCAACAAATACCGTCCTCAATTCTATTTCCGTACAACTGACGTAACTGGAGAGATCTCTTTACCAGAAGGTACTGAAATGGTTATGCCAGGTGATAACGTTACAATCAGCGTGAAATTAATTTCTGCTATTGCAATGGAAAAAGGTCTACGTTTCGCTATCCGTGAGGGTGGTCGTACAGTAGGTGCTGGTCAGGTAACTGAAATTATCTAGTCTTTAATAAAGATTTAGAATCACATAGAATAAGCTAATCGACTGAGGTTGATTAGCTTATTTTTTCGATAAGCGATTTATCGGATTAGAATAAAAAAAAGTGAAAAAAGATTTGCAGAAAGTGGTTTAAAACACTATATTTGCATCACAAAATAAGAAATACACGGGCATAGTTTAAAGGTAGAACGAAGGTCTCCAAAACCTTTGGTCTGGGTTCGAGTCCTGGTGCCCGTGCTTATAAAAACAGATAAACTAAAATGGCAAAAGTACTTGATTTTTTTAAAGACTCTTATGTAGAGATCACTGAGAAAGTGACTTGGCCTACATGGTCTCAGTTACAAAGTTCAGCTGTTATTGTGCTTGTTGCGTCTCTTCTTATTGCATTGGTTGTCTTTGTAATGGATAAAGCTTCAAGCGTAGGGTTAGAATTCTTGTACGGTATTGCTTCTTAATTTTTCAATCGTATTTATTTATGGCAGATCAAGGTTTAAAGTGGTACGTAGTTCGTGCTGTAAGTGGTAAAGAAAAGAAAGTAAAGCAATATATTGATGCCGAAGTTAGCCGTTTAGGTATTGAGCACTTGATTCCTCAGGTGTTGATTCCAATGGAAAAATACTACTTGATGCGCGATGGTAAGAAAGTTGCTAAAGAACGTAACTACTATCCTGGTTATGTTTTATTAGAAGCAGCTCTTGACGGTGAGTTAGAGCACATCATCAAAAATATCAATAGTGTAATTGGTTTCTTGGGCGATAAAGCTGGTAACGCGGTTCCTTTGCGCCAAGCAGAAGTAAATCGTATCCTAGGTAAAGTGGATGAAATGGCCGAGCAAGGTGAAACCATTAACGTTCCTTACTATGTGGGTGAAACAGTGAAAGTCAACGACGGTCCTTTCAACGGATTTACCGGAGAAATCGAAGAAGTCCACGAAGATAAAAAGAAATTAATCGTGATGGTGAAAGTCTTCGGTCGTAAGACGCCACTTGAACTAAACTACATGCAAGTAGAAAAAGAGTAAGATTAGTAATTAACGATAGAGAAAAGCTTTTCATGAAAATTGGAAGGCTTTTTTTGTATCTTACTACAAATGAAAAGGCCAACTATTTATCTATTCGTATTGGTGTATGTGCTGACATTGCTGAGCTGTGCAAATGTCGAGAAGTACAATCGATTTATTGAAACTCCCCTGGCGGTGGAAGCTATGCAGCAAGACATCAACTATGTTGAGCATAACTTATGGAAAATGCATCCAGACTTGTTTCTATATGTGCGAGAAGATCAGTTAAAGGGTAAGTTCGACAGCCTTCGTAGGGCGATCCGCCAGCCATTATTGCCCAATCAGTTTCAGTTGGCATTAGCATCTGTACTGGCTCAAGTTCGGCAGGGGCATATGACGCTGAGTCCCCTTATTTCCAAATTTGACCCGAAAGGTAAGGATAAAGTCCGTTATCAAAAAAGTAAGGGGCCCTTTTCACAACTGGGATTTCATTGGCAGGAAAATACACTCTATCTCTCAAAAAATGGAACGTTAGATTCAAGTTTGGTAGCAGGCTCTAAAATTCTTTATATTGAGGGGATACAACCACAAAATCTGTACACAAAATATCGTCCAACCTTTACGTCGGACGGCTATAATACGACATTTATCGATCAGGCTTTTGAGCGTTTATTACCGCGGTATTACCAATTGGAACTGGGGTATAAAGATTCTATTTCGGTTTTGTTTTCTCGCGCCGATAGTACATATCAGCGGACTGTGGTCAGAAGGTTTGACAGTGTCGATACAAAGGCTAAATCAGGGATAAGGACCACGGTTGTGAAAAAAGTGAGCCAACCTGATCAGAAGAAAAGTGATCAAAAAAAGCAGCGTAAAATCTTTGGGTATAATGCCAACCTAAAAAGAATGAGTAAACAGCTCTCTTTCCCTGTTAAAGGCGATAGTAGTGTTGCTTTATTGAAAGTGGTTGACTTTTCGTATGGACGTCCAAAAGAAGCCTATAGAAGGATTTTTGATCGGCTGGAGCTTAATTCGGTCCAATACCTGATCTTGGATCTTCGTGGCAATTTGGGTGGACGTTTGTCCGATGTCCGTGAACTATACAGTTACTTAGTGGAAGAGGATAAATTCCAATTTGTTCAGCCGGCAGTTATCAGCTCAAAATTCAACTTGCCGTTTTATCAGGTAAAAGGATTGCCGGGCTGGTCTTATCCCATTTTATCACCATTTATTATTCCAAGTGCTGTAGTATCCTGGACAAAGAGCTTTTCCAAAGATGGGATAAATTATACCCACCTTACAGGGAGCAAAGTCGAGAAATCAAAAGGCAGTCGCTATCGCGGTGATTTATTTGTATTGATTGATGGCGGTACTTTTTCTGCTGCGAGTTTAATTGCTACAAATCTAAAAGTTGGGAAGCGGGCTGTGTTTGTGGGCGAGGAGACAGGTGGGGCAGCTAGTGGCACAGTTGCGGGAGTTCTTCCAGTGCTGAAACTTCCAAACTCCCATCTGCGTTGGCGTTTTGGCCTAATGGATGTCAAACCTTATTATCAAGTAAACGAAGCGGGGCGGGGTGTCATGCCGGATATTCCTGTCGTGCGGAGTGTTGATGATGTTATCAAGGGGAAAGATCCAGTATTGGATAAGGTGTTGAAGTCTATTAAAAAATAAGGAGAAGTGTAAGCGGGGGATTAGGCTTTACTTTGAGATCGTTTCCCTTGAAATAAGGCAATTATTTTCTTTAGAACAAGTTTGCTATAATGATAGATTAAGCCAAATATATTCTCTCCTGTTATATCGCTAGCCAAAGCAGGTGGTAAAAGTTCATAGATCGTGATACCAAAATAATCCGCTATTTTGTATACCTGCTCTACCTTTAGCTTCGTCTCATTGCGTTCGATTTTTGAATAGGCAGCCTGTGATATCTCCAAAACGAATGCAACAGCTTCCTGTGATATCCTGAGACTTTCTCTTTTCTGCCTAATAATTGTTCCGATTTCTTCTCTTGCCATTCTTTAAAAACCCAAATTATCGAATGGCCTAATTTAATAAATATAACTTGAAGTTGTGAAGTTTTTCGATGTTAAAACTTCTAGTTATAGTCTATAACCCTAGGTTGTGGTAGCTCAGCCTCTTTTCCATGAATTTTGATAAAAATAAATATTGAGATATCATGGAAAAGAAATTAAAAGAAATTAATGTTAGCGAGTTGGATGCAAATGAAGTGTTGGAGATTGAAGGAGGATCGGAGCGGGAGGGTGAGAAAAATACAAATTGGTTAGAATCCATATGGAATTATCTTAAACCTTAAAATGCGTCTTTCAATTCGATAGCATAGGGGCTCATAATTAGTGCTAATATGGAGCCAAGAACAAATGCGACCAAGTGTAAGGATCTATTTATTTTGGATATTTTGATGAGGGAAAGTAGTACTGATGTTAGTAAAGCATATATCCAATAGTGCGTTGAATTATGAATCCATGGAATGAATAAATGATTCATTTTTTGCAAAGGGAAAAATAGTCCAGAAAAACCGAATAGTCCAAAGGAAAGGCCAGATGAACCCACAGCGGTAAATGTGAAGTCTTTCTTTTTAAAAAGTGTTTGGATGAGATTTGGTAGGATTATAAGAAGGAGAAAAATAAATATGGTAAAGACGTAAGCAATAGTAATTCCGTGTGCTTGATTTAAGACAGCACACATATCATACCCTAATCCAAAAATTACAATACAATTAAACAAGAGGTGAATCCAGTTGCGATGAATCAAAGCCGAGGTAAGCAAAGTATGAATACGCTTACCTCTTGCTATTTCGTAGGGGTGCAGGATCAGTGCATGGAAAAACGATTTATTATAAAATCCAATGATGCTGCATACCAATATAATCGGTACGACAATATAGGAATAGGGGGATTCGGCGAAAGTTGGGAATATATCAAAGAATTTCATTAAACACTATTAATTTGCGTTGTAAGTTAATTAATAAATTTTAAAATACAACCTCAGGTTGTGGTGGATGTAATGGGTAATGCCCAAATTTGTATCGTTGATCAACAGAAGCAGTTGCCGAAAAAGCTTTAAAATAGAGTAGGATTCAATAAATAATTTCTAATTTTATGAAAACAGTGAAAAAAAATTCTCTTGCCTTATTGGCGGTAATATTTACTCTTGTAGGTATTTCTAAGATTGATTTGGTGAAAGCATCAAATGCAGGCGTGAAAGTATGTCCTGGTGATGGCAAAGGTTGCGTTCTTTGGGGTGCAATTGAAAAAGGCGACGGTAGTGGCTTTATTGAAATTGGAAAGGACGACGAATCTCAGGATACACCAGCTGAACCAGGAGCCTAACTCTATTTTATAACAAGTCTTGTAGCTAAGGGCTACAAGGCTGTATTTAATTTAAGCTATTTTTTATGAAAATTATTTTAGTGAAAACTATAAGCACATTATGTGTTATGGTATGTGTATTTTTGTCTATGCATTCCTATGCGGGTACAAACGAGAAAGACCATGCTTCTACCTCCAATGGTGTTAGAATCTGTCCAGGAAGTGGATCTTCTTGTATTCTGTGGGGTTTGGTTTATAAAGGTTCTGATAATTCTCATGTTGAACCAATGCCAGATGAGGAATCCCAACCAACACCCTCAGACAATCAGTAAAATTTAAGTATATAAATTCATCTAATGAAAATCCAATTGTTAATACCAAGTTTAGTGTTGTTGATTTCCTGTGGTTTAAAATCACCAAGCAGCTTCAATGCACTAGAAAAGCGAAATATTGTTGTTTGTGATGCACTTCAAATTGAAGGAAAGACCATCTACGGTGATTTGCAAAATGATTTGGAGGCTGTACCTTATACTAAATCATTAAAACCTGCAGATTTTGGTGATAAACTATATCAAATAGCAAGTTCCAGTGTGGAACGGTATTATCTCAAAGAGAGTAATCAACAAGTTCATTATTGGGATGTTGCTAATCTTGAACATCATACGATGGACCTATCAAAAAAATATCCCTTTGGATTGGTTATAGGACAAGATGAACATAGTATATATTTCTATAATTCATCTACAAAAGGAAAAAGTTTTGGTACGTATAACTTGGTTTCTGAAAAATGGAATATTGTCAATTTTGATGGATATACTGTAATTAGTACAGCCAAGCTCAGCAAGAAACCAGATGTTTTGCTATCCACAGGAGTAAAGGATGAAAAATTGGGTTTTTACCTTATTGATACCTTGCAACAAACTCAAACATTGATAAAAGCAATTGAGACTAAAGATCCCGTTAATGGAGACCCTGGTGTCTATGGTGGTAAATTTTATGTATTCCAAGATCGTATACTGTATGTGTTCGATAATCGATCAAGCTTTTATGAATTTGATCAAGACGGAAGATTTGTTCGTGAAATTACCACTATAGATACCTTTGATTTTAAGGGGAAGTCCAATAAGGCATACAATATACAGCTGGAAGGGTTGTATAAAGGTCTAGAAATCTTTGACAATATTTTGTATGTACGGACAAATATTATCAGTACTAAAAATAGTTATATACTTTATGATCGGTATGATCTCGTGGAAGGAAAATATAAAGATAGCTTTAAGCTCAATTTTGATTTTGATATCAGTCAATATTCTTATCCCATCTTCACCAATCATTTAACGGCTGATAAGTTTAGCTTAATATTTGGGGATAAATATAGGTCTGGTCGTTATGCCAAGATTACGTTATTTTTCAAAAAATAACTTTATGAAAAGATATCTTTTATATTTTATTGTATCGGTTATACAATTTGGGCTTTTTGTGTTACTCATGATTTCTGTATATCAAAAGATTAAAAATTTTGAAACTTTCATGGATACATTAGTTGGAACTAATTTGTTTTATGTAAATTCCGTGAAGTATTTTGCGATAGCTGTGATCGTTGCGGAGTTGATTGTTGCTTTCTTCTTATTGGCCTATCGAAAAATAGGATTTTATTTGACTATTCTTCTTTTTTCAGTTTATACCCTCTATATTATTATATTAGAATTATACTATTTTTATCCTTCCTGCGGCTGTGGTGGTATTATGGCGCAATTACCATTCAAGGAACATTTAACTCTTAATCTTATTTATATAATTTTGGCTGCGATTAGTATTCTATTCGTGAGAAAATCAACATATGAAAAAAATATTGTTATCGTTTAGTTTTTGTATATATGCGTTACTTTGTGTTGCGCAAAATCAATATAAGATTACCTATAAAGGAACATTGCTTTCCTCTTCTCTCAATGCGAGATTGGAGCAAGAAGTAAATGATCCAGTGTTTTTGCAAGGATATAAAGATTTGATTGAGGGTTTCGAAGTGCAATATGCATTGTATGTTGATGTATCCAAGGGGAGATCAATCCTCTTGGAACAGAAAGAAATTGGATTGGATGGTCCTCCCCCATTCAAACATTTATTCTCTTTTTATGATCAGGCCGGTAACCTATATTTTGAAGATCTATTCCGCGGTAAGCAATTTAAGGTGCGAGACTCGCCAGCAGTATTACAATGGGATGTAAAACAGGAAATAATGAAAGTTGGCAATTTTAATTGCCGTAAAGCAGTCCTTAAGAATGATCCTTTCAATACCGTAGTATGGTTTTGTGAAGATTATCCGATTAGTTTTGGACCCTATATCGGAGCTAAACTTCCGGGTTTGGCAGTTTTGTTGGAGAATGATTACTATGTTATCAAAATCGATAAAATAACAAAAGAGGCATTTTCCAAGAATATCGAAAATCAAATGAATGCAGCTCAGAAAAAGACTGGTATTTCTTACGCCAAGTATAGAGAACAGGTAGCCCCTTTGCTAAAAAAGATGAAAACTGAAAATATTATTGATTAGGACAACAAATGAGGTTTTGGTCGGGTATTTTCTTCATTTTTTCTTGTTATTGTGCTTCAGCTCAGCTGCTTGATGGTCGTGTAGTTTCCCGAACCAGTGGAGATCCGATTTCAGGAGCAATAATTAGTCTCTATAGTGTACAGGATTCTGATCGTATGCTGCACTATATGACGACGGACGACAAAGGCAGATACCGTTTGCGTGAACATGGATTTCCGTTCATACTAAAGGTGAGATCTATGTCTTTTCAAACTTTTCGAACTAAAGTGAGTAAAGCATCTGATTTTCCTGCAGTGATCATGCTAAGCGATGAGTCTATTCGCATGGATGAAGTATTGGTAAATATGAACAAAGGCTTTGCGTCCTTTAATAATGATACGACGGTCTATAATCTTAAGGCTTTGAATCTTCAAGATAGAGACAATCTGAAAGAGATTTTATTACGGATTCCTGGATTCAAAGTCGATGAAAATTACAAAATCGTGCATGGTGGGAAAGAGATTAATAAAATTCTGATCAATGGTAAAGAAGTCTTCGAGTTTCAAAATAAAATAGCTTTGGAGAACATGGAATCTGGAATGTTAGATCACATAAGAGTGATTGCCAATTATCAGGATCCATTTCGTGTCAATCTTGGCAATGAGCATGAAGAGAAAGTGTTGGATCTAAAGGTGAAAGATAGTTTTACGAATATATTGAAAGGAAATGTGGAAGCATTTCTAGGCTATAAGAATAAGTATAAATTTAAACCCTTTCTCTTTTATTTTGGCGACAATCTTTCTTTGTTTTCGTTGACGAATATCAATAATGTCTTTGATAAGGACTGGTCGAGTGAGGATTATGCAGGCGCAATACGTTCTAACAATGTCGCTTCAAGTTATTATTCCTCTCAGAATAAGAAGGTATTTTATACGAAGGACATTACGCTAAATAATGAATCTAGCTTATTGAATGCGACAATGATTAAAAAGAACACGGAGCGATATTCATTACAAGCGGTTCTGAATTTAAATTATTTGAAGTCCATCCGACTCTCTGAAGAGAATTCCAGATTTTTAGGAAATAATCTTTATGAAAAAAATAGTACGGATAGTTTGCGCGCTAGAATGATCGGTACTATGTTGAATTTCCGATATAAATTGAGTGAAAGTAGTATTGCCAAAAATATCTTTTCCAGTTATCAAGACCGTTTGAAAGGAGAGGGAAGTTACGAATCAATATATCCTCAAACAAAGGAGCTTTTTAATCTCGGAGAGATGACGGAGCAGAGGAGCAATATTTTATCAAATCGTTTGACTTATGAGACCAAGATAAATAATGCCTTAGCCTGGAATATGGGCTGGGACTGGAAAAATGAGATTTCAAGAGATACTTGGCAACTTCAATATTTAGAGACAACGAAAGAGCAGACTAATCGGAATAAACAGAATATTAAATTTTCAAGCAATGAAAGTATATTGCATACTAATTTGAGACAGCTTTTGGGAAAAGTAAATACACTTGTCTATGAATTATCTTATAGTAATATACATAATAGCTTTATTCCTGATAATATTAACCAAGCCAAAACGCGATATATAGCTCGCACAGAAGCAAATTTTAATTTAAAACGCTTTAACCTTCGTAGTACAATAGCCTTGCAGCGTCAAAGAATCGAAGTATTTGATTCTATATCTACTTCTACTTTTTTATTGGCTAACATTAATTTGGATTACTTTTTGGATCGATTTAAGAAAAATCGTTTAATTTTTAATTGGGGAAGAACTACCCAAGCACCTGACGTCAAATCAGGGCTAAGCCAGCGCGTAATCTCTTATGATCAGACAATACTTGGAAACCATCAATTGCTGCATGATATTTATGCAATCAATACAGTAAAGCTCGGCTATTTATATGATTTTCCATTTAAAGGGCAATCTTTTAGAATAAATCTCTATAGACAGCACAGTGAAAAAGCGCTGGTACAATTTATTGATATGACTTTTCCGCTTTTAAGAAATTTGAAATTGGTTCAGGGGTATCGAAATGTAGGGCTAGATGTCTCTTATGCACAAAATCTTTTTAAAGATCAGTTTCCTATGAATGTTTCCTTGTTCTATAACTATCAGAACAACCGCTCTTATCAGTTTTCGGGTGCTGGAGAATCGCAGATTAAGCAGCGGAATCATGGTTATATGCTAAATCTAAATTCTTTTTCCTCAGGAGCGATCAACATTTCTATGACCCTCAAAAACGATTATACACGGTATGGTTATCAAGATGGACTTCTAACGGATCAGAACTCACTAATGATTTTGTTGGGGCCAAAATTTAATCATAAAAGGACGGAATGGAAGACAATGCTTAAATATAGCGTTATAAATAGTGTTGATCAACGGCGCGAGTTTATGGATATAGATCTTTCCTCGGTATATATCATTAGTAAAAAGCTAGAACTGATATTGACTTGTGAAAACATGTTGCAGAATTTAGGTTTTAAAAACAACGCTGTTTTGTCTGTTTTTAATAATCAAAATGGAATTGAAAATTTTCAATCTTTTAAGAATTTAGTTGGATATAGTGCGGTGGGTGTCAAGTACAGATTTTGATGGAAATTTAAAAATACAACCTCAGGTTGTGGTGGATTTAATCAACAATAGACAGTTTTGTATTGTTGATTAAAACCAAGATGAAAAGAACAAATATTATATACCTGCTGCTGATAGTGGCTATAATTATAGGGTTGATATTATTACCGCTTATCAAAGTGCCGATTTCAATTTCGGCACAGGGAATCGTCAGGCCTACGATGGAGAATACAAAGATGCTATCCTTGGTCAGTTGCCGTATTATTGACAACCGTATAGTAGGCAACAATCAGCAGGTAAAACAGGGGGATACACTACTAATCATTGTTTCCGAAGATCTGGAAAATAAATTGTCTCTAAATAAGGGTTTAACGGATGACTATGCGAGGCAAATCGCTGATCTAAAACTTATTCTTGATGGTAGGGCAAAAAGTCTGCAAAGTGGACAATATCAATTGGAATATCTGTCCATGGAACAACGTATGTCTGAAATACAGTCGCAGCTTACCTTAGCACGCCGTGAACTGGACCGACATAATCAGCTATTCAGCCAGGGGGTGGTGTCCCAAGCAGAACTTGATAAAACGCAATACTCTTTTGAACAACTTGAAAATCAGTTTTTGACGATACGGAAGCAGCAGATGGCGCAATGGAGCGCTAAGTTGGTCGAACTGAAACAGAAAGCACAGTCGCTGTCGTCCGAGAAAAAGTCTATCTTGATTGATGGTCAAAATTATATTGTTCGAGCGCCCATAACAGGTACAGTGGTTAATTTTAAAGGATATCAAAAAGGAGGACAGCTCGTGCAGGGACAGGATATTTTGGAAATTTCGCCAGAGGATCAGCTTATAGCTGAATGTATGGTGCCTGCCAAATCGATCGGCTATATTAAAAAGAATCAATCGGTCAAATTCCAGATGGACACGTATAATTATAACCAATGGGGATTTCTTTCGGGGACAGTGCATGATATTGACTACAATCTGGTAAACGATCAACAAAAAGGATCCTTTTTTAAGGTCAGGTGCCGTATGGATCAAAACTTTCTGAGCCTCCCCAATGGAAATAAGGCCTTTGTAGGAAAGGGAAATACATTTAATGCGCGGTTTTACCTCTTGGACCGTACGTTATGGCAGCTCCTGTTCGATCGGGCCGACAATCTGTTCAATCCAAATCTTGGCGCTAAAACGAGCGCATTATAAAAATTTCTTTATTAATCTGACAACAGTAAATTTGTAATGAAAAAATCTCCTGTTTGCATTAAGCAGCACGATATCCGTGACTGTGGGGCGGCCTGTCTGGCTTCTATTGCGGGCTATTATGGTACACATATTCCTATTGCCAAGATTAGACAATTCTGTCACACCGATACGCGTGGTACCAATGTGTTAGGTATGGTTCAAGGACTGCAACAAATGGGTTTTAATGCCAAAGGTGTCAAGGGCGCTATAGATGCCATTCCGCAGAGACCTTTACCAGCAATTGCCCATGTTGTGCTCAAAGAGCAGCTCCAACACTATGTGGTAATCTATCAGGTGGAAAAGGATAAAATTACGGTGATGGATCCTGGTTTGGGAAAAGTAGAAAAATATACCTTTGAGGCCTTTCAGAAGATTTGGACTGGGGTGTTGATCTTAATGGAACCCAATGAATATTTTGAACAGAAAAATGAGAAGATCGATGTTTACAAGAGATTCTGGAATCTGATCCGGCCGCATCGCTCGGTGATCGTTCAGGCACTGGTGGGAGCTGCTGTGTATACGCTGCTGGGGCTTTCAACATCGTTTTACATTGAGAAAATTACCGATTATGTACTGGTCGATGGCAATCTGCGCTTATTGAACCTTCTTTCGATCGGTATGTTGGTCATTCTGATTTTTCAGTTGCTCATTGGTACATTGAAAAGTGTCATGGTCCTGCAGACGGGGCAAAGGATCGATAAATACCTGATTTTGGGTTACTATAAGCACTTGCTGAGCCTTCCGCAACGCTTCTTTGATACAATGAAAGTAGGCGAGATTATATCGCGGGTCAATGATGCAGTCAAAATTCGTGCTTTTATCAACGATGTAGCCATACAAGCGGTCGTTAATGTGTTGATCGTAGTCTTTTCCTTTGCGCTTATGTTTACCTACTTCTGGAAGCTGGCTTTGATCATGTTGCTTGTTATCCCTTTTTATCTTGGGGTCTATTGGCTTTCGAATAAACTGAACAAAAAAGTAGAGCGCCGGATGATGGAAGAAGGGGCCGAACTGGAATCTCATCTGGTCGAATCGCTCAATTCGGTCAAGACTATCAAGCAGTTTGGTATTGAAACTTATTTTAATAGTGGTACAGACAATCGGTTTTCGCATGTATTGAAAACCATTTATGCCTCGGTGATGAATGGCTTGTTTTCCAGTACCTCTGGCGAGTTATTGTCACGGTTATTTACCATTATCCTCTTATGGGTTGGCTCATACTATGTGATCGAACGTACGATCACACCGGGAGAACTACTCTCATTTTACGCCCTGATCGGTTATTTTACAGGTCCGGTGACGCAATTGATCGGCATGAACAAGACATTGCAAAATGCATTGATTGCAGCAGATCGCCTGTTTGAAATTATGGATCTGGAGCGCGAAGAATCAGAAGAAAAATTACAGCTTACTTCGGATCTGGTTGGGGATATTGTCTTTGATAATGTTCGTTTTTCTTACGGATCACGGGTAGAGGTATTCCGAAATTTTAGCTGCCGGATACAACAGAGCAAGATGACGGCTGTGATCGGAGAAAGTGGAAGCGGTAAGACTACGCTGGGAGCGCTTATTCAACAGCTGTATCCATTACAGGAGGGGAAGATTTCTATTGGGCAATACGATCTGAACTATATTTCGAAGAGCTCCCTTCGGGAACGCATTGCCATCGTGCCCCAACAGATCGATCTTTTTTCGGGTAATATTGTCAGCAATATTGCTGTTGGTGAGGATATCCCCAATTTTCAGCGTCTCTTGCAGGTGGTCAATGAATTGGACATGATGTCTTTTATTGAAAAGTTGCCAGCCGGTTTTGAAACTCAGCTGGGTGAAAATGGATCCATGCTATCCGGTGGACAGCGGCAACGAATTGCCATTGCACGAGCATTATACCGCAATCCGGACATTCTGATTTTAGACGAAGCAACTTCAGCTTTGGATACTTCAACAGAACAGGTAATCCAGCGGGCATTCCGTCGCTTTAAAGATTCGGGTAAGACGATGATTGTGATTGCCCATCGGTTGAGTACGATTGCCGAGGCCGATACCATTATGGTGCTTAAAGATGGTGTACTTATCGAACAAGGGGAGCATAATCAGTTGTTAGCCCAAGAGTCTGCCTATAAGGATATGTGGAAAAAGCAATCGATCGTGTTAAACTAACTGTTGTTTTTTATTCAATGATGAACAATTATCAAAGAAGTAGGATAAAGTGTTGGTTTATTACTATAAACATACTGTTATCTACGAATGTACTGGCGCAGCGAGCCTGGACTTTACAGGATTGTATCGACTATGCTGTGGCTCATCATCTGCCGATCAAACAGCAGGACATCAAGGCTAAGATAAAAGTGCTGGATCAGGAAATGGCAGTGCGGGAACGCTTGCCAAGTGTGAGCGGCTACGCAAATGGTTATACCACTTTTGGATCATCACAGGATGTGTTTGGTACGATTCGGCGCAATGACAACCTGAATAGCAACATGGGGATCAATGCGGAGCTGACCCTATACCAATATAACTATTTTCGAAACCAGGCCAAGAAAGCTGCTTCCGAAGCGGAACAGGAACATATCGAAAAAGAGATATTGAAACGGAATCTTACCGTTCAGCTGATGGAAGCCTATCTGCAGACCTTGCTGGCTCAGGCACTGCTGGTCTCACAGGATTCGGCCATGCAGTTTTCACAGCAACTCTTGGATAAGGCCCAGAAAAGTACGGCGGTAGGGGCAACAGCAGTGTCGGTAGTTGCCGAAGCAAAAGCCAATCTGGCACGGGAGAAACAGCAATACCAACAATATCACAAAGATAGACAACAGTCCTTGCTCAAACTAGCCCAGCTGATGAACTACCCGGACTATAATAACTTAAGCCTGGCTGTCCCAGTAGCGGAGAGTGATCTTCTGCAAGAGCATACTTTTTCGGATATATCGAACCTGCGGGAAGAAGCTTATTTGCATAATCCGGTATTTGCTAAGTTTCGAAGTCAAGCTGTTGGACTTGAGGTCGAGTCCAAGTTGGTTAAAGCAGCGTTATTTCCGACGGTAAAGGGATCCGCTGGCTTGGGAAGTACCTATTTCAATGCTTTTAAAGCGGACAATACGCGATCTTTTTTTGTACAGAGTAAAGACAACTTTGCCCAGCAGCTCGCTGTGACGGTTTCGGTGCCCATCTTCAACAAAGGAAAAACAAAACGTCAGTTGAAGCAGATCGACTTGAACCAGCAAAATATACAATTGGCGATTGATAATGAAAAGTTTGCTCAGCAGCAGATCTTAGATAAGCTATTGCTTGAATTGGATGAGAACAGAAAGCAATATGGTATTGCGGTAGAAGCGAGCACGGCAACAGCGCAATCTTTGGATTACACCTTGCGGAGTTTTGAAGCGGGCAAGGCATCGATCTATGATGTCAATACGAGTAAAAGTAATTTGATTAAAGCGGAGTCGGAAACGATCCGCAGCAAATATACTGTGGTGTTCAATCAGCTCATGCTGCGCTATCAGATTTATGGATCGATAAATTAAAATCATTATGAAGCTATTTCAATATATAGATCGGATTAATTTGTTGGACAAGTTGATCCGCCAAAGAAGGAAGGGGACGCAGTCAGAACTAGCAGTCCGCCTCGGGCTTTCTGTGTCACGATTGGCCCGTATTATTGAATATCTTAGAGATATTGGTGCTCCAATTACTTTTGATAGATCGCTTAATACGTATTACTATGAAAAAGACTATTCAATCCAAATCAAGGTAGAGGTTCAGCAGGAAAATATTCATTTGCTTGATTTAAATCAGATGAGACAAGCAAATGCGGGTGATAATTTTATTTCAAATCATTTTCTGAATGCTTTTTTTGTGCATTGAGCAAAAGTAATTTAGTAGTGTTGATCAATAGAGCAGGAATCCGAAAAGGCTAACAATAGAGTAGGGACTAATTTTTTATAAATCAAAAAAATGAATACATTAGATTTAAAAGGTTTCGGTGTTCAGGAAATGGATGCGAAAGAAATGGAAGTAGTTGATGGGGGATGGTGGCAAGCTGCTTTGGGGACATTTTTATATAATGTCGTTGCTGATTGGAGACAAAACGTTGCTGCATTTGAAAGAGGAATAAATGGTGAAGCTTTATAAACTTGTAAATTTATGAACAAAATAGAACTAACAGAATTGACTAATTCTGAGATTATTGAAGTAAACGGTGGAGATGGTATGACAGAAGCTTTTTTTTGGGTTTTAGGTCGATTTTTTCAGGCTCAACAGAGAGATCTAGATGGATCCATTGGTGGCCCTACAGCAATTCATGGGTAATTTAGTGCTTTGAAAATAAAAACTATTTTACGTAAGAACCTAAGTACTTTACTACTTAGGTTCGTCCTAATTTTGATTTATTGAAACAAAAAATAAAACTTTTAATATTTGGTACTTTACAATCAAGTATTATATTGATTGTGTTTTTTCTATTGTTTGGCTTAGATATAGCCTCCAATACTATTACCATGTCTGATCAATTTAATATCTTTCTAATATGTATCTGTACAGCTTTTTTTGAAGAGATTGTCTTTCGGTATTATTTGATTCGCGGGTTGAGTAGATTTTTTAATAAGAAAAAATCAGTAATAATTTCCGCTGTGTTATTTGCTGCATGTCATCTAGGAAATTCTCATTTTACGACCACAGCATTTGCTTCCCATTTTCTAGGTGGTATAATTTATGCATATGCTTATATTCATACGAAATCTATATATTATCCTGTTGGATTACACTTCGGTTGGAATTATATTCAATGGTTATTTTCACTTCCAATGAGTGGAACAACAAAAAGTGGTTTATATAGTCTTATTTTGCCAACCAATGATTATTGGTTGGGAGGAAATTATGGGATAGAAGGAGGGTTTGCAAGTCTTCTGATTAGGAGTATCTTGTTTGGCGTTATCTTATTTACAGTTTCCAGATATGAAAGAAATGCACACGTGAATTATTAGGTTTCGGTTTTCTATTAATGTTAACATTTTATTTATATATGGGCCCAAAATAAGTAAAAAAGGGGAGAGTAGCATGATATTGAAATTATTAAAAAGTTGTGAATATAAGAATTATTCCATTGGATTGGGCTTTAAATTAAGATATTTAAATTATGTTGTTAGTAAAAAGTCATAACTTGATTATTATATTTGGCTATCGAATTTTTCTAATTTTGCTACTTATCCGTGCAATGGTTGCACATAATCAAAAAAATAAAGCCCGTATATAAATTAATACCACTAAATAATGATGAATCGCAGGCTATAAGAATAAACTATGGTATAAATTTATAGGAGAAAAGCATCTTCTATAAATATAATTTGAAGACATTATTACTTTTTCTACCCTAGTTCAAAGAAAGTAATGGTGTTTTGACTTGTGCTATTGGCAATTGAAGAGTAGTTGATGAGAATAATGTGAGAAAATTAATGAATGAATTAATAGATTATCCAGGGTTTGTTGTAGAGCCGAGATTGATTAGTATGTCTAAAGCTAACATGATAGGCATGTTGTTTTTCGCTGTTTTCATTCTCTTATACGGGATACCTTTTTGTTTACTGTGGGATCTAAAGGAAGAGCTGGCGGCAATTAAAGATAGCCTATATAATAAAGCTTCGAATGCATGGTGGGTTTATGGTATTGTCATTATTATCGGTGTCGTTCTTCATGAATTGATTCATGGCATTGTATTCGCATCCTTTGCGAAGCAAGGTTTCAAATCCATAAAGTTTGGAATTATTTGGAAAATGCTCACTCCATATGCTCATTGCAAAGAACCGTTACGGGTAAGACCTTATATGTTAGGTGTAGTTATGCCTTTTCTCCTTGTTGGCTTTTTACCCGCGATTTATTCAATTTTTACTGGAAATTTACCACTTTTATTTTTTGCAATTTTCTTCTCTGGTGCGGCAGTCGGAGATTTCATGATTTTAAATTTAATTTATAAAGAGAATAAAGATAACCTGGTACTTGATCATCCTACTGAGGGAGGTTGCTTTATTTTGAAAAAGGTTACTAATCCAGCGGATTTGTGATTACAAAACGATATTTGAGCTGAGATTCTAGTCTAAATACTTGTGTGATAAATTCTTAACTTCCTAATTTTTCCTTTAGCCTCACCCTTGTAATATAGATATATCCTAATGTTTATTTTTGGGACAGTAACTAAATCTAAATATTTATGGAAACTAAAATAATTTTATTATTTGTAGTAATAATAGCTATTCTGGCATTTTGTGTCTATCTGCTATCTAATGTCGGCGAATTTATTCGAGGATTTGAAGATGGTTTTAATGCGGCCAAAAATAAATAAAAACCTTAAATTTAAACGGATGAAAAAACACTTTATTCTTCTATTACTTTTTTTTATAATCACTTTTAGTGGTTTTGCGCAGGGGAATTCGATGCTGTGGAAAATCTCGGGAAATGGACTTAAACAAGATTCCTATCTGTTTGGTACGATCCACATGTTGTGCCCTGACGATTTTGAGATCAAACAAAAATGCCTGGATGCGCTTAATTCGAGTCAGAAAGTCGTATTTGAAGTGGATCTGTCGAAACCTGAAAATATGGAGGTCCTACAGGCATTTGCCGTACCTGACCCTAGTTTTATTAAAAACTTTACCGATAGCGAAGTGCGTAAAATGGATAGCGTCTTGTTGGCACAGCAGCTTTCAATTAAATTATTGGATCATGTTTCACCGGTAACAATGGCTTCCTTATTTTCAATGAAAGGCTTTAATTGTCCTGATCCAACAAAGTTGAAATCATATGAAATTGAGCTATCGGCTCTGGCCTCCGCTCAGGGTAAAACAATTGGCGAACTTGAAACAGCTGATTATCAATTCGGGTTATTGAAAGACTTGATTACGCCAAAGTTATTTATGGACTGGGTATTGCAGTTGGATAAATATCCCGCTCTAACGGCCAGAATGGTCAATGCCTATAAAAATGAAAACCTCAAAGAATTAACTGCATTGATTGAGGATCCTACATGGATGTCTGTCGAACAGAAAGAAAAGCTCTTGACAGGGCGGAATGTAAACTGGACAACGATTATTCCGAATTTGATCAAAGACCAGGGGTGCTTTATTGCTGTGGGAGCTGGACACCTGTCTGGTGAAAAGGGCTTGATCTCGTTACTTAGAGCAAAAGGTTATAGCTTGACGGCAATTGATTAGGATTGTTATTTTTTGAGATAAAGGAAGTATAGTACCTTGATAGGATACGCTTATTGTTTTTCGATGGTCTCATCGTTTTATATGGAGTGCCCTTTTATTTATTGTGGGATCTAAAGAAAGAGCTGGCGGCAATTAAAGATCGCCTATATCATAAAGTTTCGAATGCATGATGGGTTTATGGCATTGCCATTATTATCGGTGTCGTTCTTAATGAATTGATTCATGGTATTGTATTCGTATCCTTTGCGAAGCAAGGTTTTAAATCTATAAAGTTTGGAATTATTTGGAAAATGCTCACCCCATATGCTCATTGCAAAGAACCGTTACGGGTAAGACCTTATATGTTAGGTGTAGTTATGCCTTAAAGTTTTAATTTATAACTTATGAAGTCGCTTAAGATCACTATCTAAAATGAAAAACGGACAATTTACGATGTGAAAATTGTCCGTTTTAGCCGGTTAAATTATTCTTTCATAACTTACTGTTGTAAAGGTTTATCCATATAGACTTATCATACAGTTTCATCAAAAAGGAAATACATGTCAAAATATATAAATCGATTGTTGAAATTACCTGTGCTTTATTTATATACTCTTATGATAGTTTCTTATCTGAGTATTGATGTTTTGTGTCACGTAATACTTATTGATTTATTCAAGTTTGAATCGGTTTCAAATGCGGTAACTCGAGATCAAAGTATATTGAAAATATTCATATATGCACTAATTTTAGGGCCATTTTTTGAGACATTACTATTTCAATTTATACCCGTAAAACTTCTGTCTACATATGTTTTTTTTAAAAAGAAAAAAATATGGATAGTTTTAATTTCTGCCCTTCTTTTCGCTTTGACTCATTTATATAGCTCTTATTATTTCATTTATACTTTTTTGATGGGTATAAATTTAGTCTTATTCTTTTTTATTATGGAGTTTAAGAATAAAGGTTCAGGACTTTGGCATACCACATTGCTACATGCTATTATTAATCTAATGGTTTTTATCCATCAATATTTTAGATAAGAAAATTTTGGCGTGCAGTAATCGATTTCCAAAAAAATAGTCGAAATTGATGGGGGATAAGCTACATTGTACATTTTATAATGGTGTTTCTGATTGGAGCCAAAATGTTGCTATATTTGAGCGAAGTCTAAATAGTTGAGCTTTATAAAAGATGTATGCTACGAACAAAGTAAAGTTAACAGAATTCTGAATATAAACTGGATAACGATTATTCCGAATTTGATCAAAGATCAGGGTTGCTTTATTACTGTGGGAGCTGGACACCTCTCTGGTGAAAAGGGCTTGATCTGGTTACTTAGAGCAACAGGTTATAGCTTGATAGTAATTGATTTTATCTATGGATTGGGTTTACATCTATTGGTGAGCTTTATAGCCGTTCTCATGAAAATATAGGTATAAAAATAATGAGTTGCGCTACAGGCATGGCCAATATAGTAGCCTTTTAGTAGGTTGACTATGCATATGAAACTAAAATTTACATTTATTCTGATCTGTTTGTTAGCCGGGCTATTATGCAAAGCTCAGATACAGTTTGTCGGCGCTCAGAATAAGTTGCCAATTCCCTCATTAAATATTTACAATGAAAAAGGGACATTGATTGGATTTACAGATAAAACTGGTGTAACTCAGTTTCTCGATAATGGAGTGAAGAAGCAAAAACTACCATTAGCAGTTACGGTACAACATATCTCCTATGAAAACAAAACCTTTTCATTAGTATCGCTGGACGATAAACAACTATATTTTTTGGAGTCAAGACCTCAAGTCTTAAAAGAAGTCACTGTTACGGCAAAGCCAAAAGAAGTCGTGGTATTGAAAGGGTATTTCCGCTCCCTAGAGACATTTGATCATCAGTATAAGTATTTTTCGGACGGAATTGTAGAGTTTTATATTCCGTTGAAGAAGGGTAAACCTAAATATAGATTGATTGATTATCGTGTGTTTGTAGATTCTATTGTCGCTAAGGATTATAATGCAAAAATGCGATCTTTCTTCCAGATTCCTAGGATTACGGAAATAGATAATAGAAAATTAGCGGATCGATTAAATGATCTCGTTAAGGAAAACGATACGTCTAGCCGTATTCGCTTGTTGAAAAAAGGAAATGAGGTAGGGCACCTGACGACAGATGCTGATCGAAGTAATGTTCAATTGTATTTGGATAAGGTGTTGCCAGATACTGTAGTGAATGAAAAACTTTTTAGCCTAGAGGCGAAGACGTTTCACGAGGTTACAATTGAAAATTATAATGCAACCGAATTAAACAGCATGACGCCTTTCAATTTAACAGCCCTTTACCAAAATATTGTTGCGTCTTTAAAACGCAAAAAGGAATACGGCCATATCCCTTGTGAGATACTTAATGAATTTTATGTCATGGAGAATGGGTATATAACGGAAGAGGAATATAAATCTAATCAAAAGGGCTTGACGAAGAGTATTTACACAACGCTCCAAAAAAGCAATTATAAGACACGATTTTGGGAGAAGTTGGAAGACTATCATATTCCAGCGATCAACGATGGACTGGTAAAACAACTTGGTGAAAATCTCCAATTGATTAATTGATATTTAACGGTAATTTGTCGCTATATAACCACAGGTTGTGGTACAACTATATCATAATGTCTATTTTTGGGACAATAGTTAAATCTAAATAATTATGGAAATTAAGAAACTTTTAAAATTTGCAGCAGTAGTAGTGGTGCTCGCTCTCATCGTTTATGTCATCATGAATAGTAGCGCCTTTATTGATGCATTTAATGAAGGGTATAATAGGACCAGAAATAAATAAGTAGAATTATAGAAGATTATTGGATACTGTTAATCCCTAATTAATTAATAAAGGCCAAATAAAAAGGACTGAAATGAAATTTGAAATAAGAATAGGATTTGTTATCGGGATATTAACGATGATTTCTGTCTTGGCCAATGCACAAATTAAAGTCATTGATAGCCTAACACAGGAACCTATAAGTGGTGTCAATCTGTATGCGGATAACGGTAGCTTACTTGGTGCAACAAATATAGCCGGAGAAGTTGTGTTGGATTCGTTGAAACAGGAAAAAACCGTGAATCTAACTTTTCAGCATGTTGCCTATAGTAGTTTGATGGTGCCTTTTTCGGAAGTAAAGACGATGGGCAAGATCAAAATAGTTCCCCGATCAATTAAGATTGATGAGGTAGCGATAGGCGATCGGAGTAAGGCTGACTATGTTGTTTTAAAAGGGTATTTTCGGAACCTTACTTTACTTAATGATAAGATGGGATATTTTGTCGATGGCATAATTTCGTATTATATTCCACTAAAGAATAAGAAAGAAAAGGTTCGGTTTATTCTGAAGGAGTACCGCATTTTTGAAAATAAAGGTGCTACGCAAGATCTCGCAGATAAGATGGGAACTTTTTTTTCCTATAATCCAAGCGTGATCAATCTTAAAAACACTTCGATCGCCTATCAGTTGCCGAAAGGATTTCGATTGGAGGAGGATAAAGGTCGGCGGTTTATAAAACAAGGGAGTACAAACATGGGCTTTGTACAAGTTTCCAACGAGGGAAAAGGGCAGGTATATCTAAATCGGGTAGCGCCGGGTACCTCAATTGACCGAAAGATATTTAAAATACAGGGCCGTCAACATAGTGGCGTAACGATAGAAACGTATGCGCATGTAACTCCGGATAATTTAACAATGGATCATTTGGTCAGTGTGGTTAGGTCATCTGTCGGTGGTCTTAAAAAAAAGAGCCAAACTGAATATATGCCGATAGAGTCATATGATGAATTTTATGTGCTAGAAAAGGAGTATATCACCACAGATCAATTTACTGAATACAAAAAGCAATTTGCAAAAAGTATATTTCTGAAAGGAAGCAGTGATTATCAGAGCACCTATTGGAATGATCTCGATAGGTACGGAATCCCCGCTTTGCCTAAAGGGGTTAATGGTCAACTGGGAAATATTTTAAAAATTAAAGAGTAGCCTTATCGGGTTTTACCGTTGAACGATGAGAAACTTGAAACCGAACCCGATGAAATACATGCTATATACGTTGGTTATTAGTGTTTTTTTATTGTATTGGTAAATAGTTTTGATGGCTTTTATGCTCGGGGAGAATAAGACGGTCGGTGATATATTTGAAAAATAAACGAATGGATGCCAGCTTTTTAAAAAAAGTATAAATTCCTGAAAAATTAAAAGTTAGATACTTGCAGGATTCAAATCTTCTTATTAACTTTGCACCTCGGTTGGGGTGTTACGTCCCGATCGATGAATGTTACGTTATTTGCTTCCAACTTACTAACAGACATTTAACAAAATTAAATTCAAAACAAAATGGCAAAAGAAGTCAGTGCGTTAGTAAAATTACAAGTTAAGGGCGGAGCTGCGAATCCTTCACCTCCAGTAGGACCTGCATTGGGTGCTAAAGGTGTGAATATCATGGATTTCTGTAAACAGTTCAACGCTCGTACGCAAGACAAACCAGGTCAAGTATTGCCTGTTGTCATTACAGTTTACGCTGATAAATCATTTGATTTTATCATCAAGACTCCACCGGTTGCGGTTCAGTTGAAAGACGCTGCGAAATTAAAAAGTGGATCTGGCGAGCCTAACCGTAAAAAAGTTGCGGCTATCACTTGGGAACAAGTTGAGACAATCGCTAAAGATAAAATGCCTGATTTAAATGCATTTACTGTAGAGGCTGCTATGAAAATGGTAGCTGGTACAGCACGTAGTATGGGTATTACTGTATCAGGTAATGCTCCTTGGAACAATTAATTAAGAAATCAATTTAAGAAAAGTGGCTAGATTAACAAAAAATCAAAAAGCGGCACTATCCAAAATTGAAGCTGGTAAAGCATACTCTTTGAAAGAAGCTTCGGCTTTAGTTAAAGAAATCTCATTGACCAAATTTGATGCTTCTGTGGATATCGACGTTCGTTTGGGCGTAGATCCTCGTAAAGCAAATCAAATGGTTCGTGGTATTGCAACATTACCTCACGGTACTGGTAAAACTGTTCGTGTTTTAGTTTTGTGTACTCCTGATAAGGAAGAAGAAGCTAAAGCGGCAGGTGCAGACTACGTAGGTTTAGATGATTACATCAGCAAAATTGAAGGTGGTTGGACTGACGTTGATATCATTATTACTATGCCTAGTGTTATGGCTAAAGTTGGTAAATTGGGTCGTATTTTAGGTCCAAGAAACTTGATGCCTAACCCTAAAACTGGTACAGTTACAACAGAAGTTGGTAAAGCTGTAACAGATGTAAAAGGTGGTAAGATCGATTTCA
The DNA here is from genome assembly GCF_007830445.1 of Sphingobacterium siyangense. Lineage (GTDB taxonomy): Bacteria > Bacteroidota > Bacteroidia > Sphingobacteriales > Sphingobacteriaceae > Sphingobacterium > Sphingobacterium siyangense. The sequence goes on from NZ_VLKR01000030.1 coordinate 61,719, forward strand.
AAGTTGACAAAACCGGTATCATCCATACTTCTATTGGTAAAGCGTCGTTCGATGCAGATAAGATATATGATAACGCACTAGAGGTATTACAAACTCTAGCTCGTTTGAAACCATCTGCAGCTAAAGGAACTTACTTTAAGAGTATTCACATTTCCTCAACTATGAGTCCTGGTATTCATATTGAGACTAAATCAGTAGCAGGTATTTAATCATGAGAAAAGAAGAAAAACAAGAAATTGTTCTAGCTTTGGCCGAACAGATTAAATCTTACGGTAACTTTTACATTACCGATACTGCTGATTTAACAGTTGAAAAAATAAATGGCATCCGTCGCAAATGTTTCGAGCAAGGTATCGAAATTAAAGCGGTAAAAAACACGTTGATCAAAAAAGCATTGATCGAAGCTGGTGTTGACGAAGAAGATATTTTTGGAACACTAAAAGGTGCTTCTACAATGTTATTTTCTGAAGTTGCAAATGCACCTGCAAAATTGATCAAAGAGCTTCGCAAAGCTGGTGATAAACCAGTATTGAAAGCTGCTTACATTGAGCAAACCGCATTCGTTGGAGATAATCAATTAACTGCATTAGTTAATCTTAAATCTAAAAACGAACTTATCGCTGATGTTATCGCTGCATTGCAGTCACCTGCAAAAAATGTTATTTCAGCTCTTCAATCTGGAGGAAATACTGTTGCTGGCTTAGTAAAGGCTTTAGAAGAAAGAGGTTAACGAATCCTCTAGAACAGAAACATTCGTTACAATTTAATTAACAATTTTTATAAAGTACATTCAAAAATTCAAAATAAAATGGCAGATTTAAAACAACTTGCTGAACAGTTAGTTAACTTAACAGTAAAAGAAGTTAAAGAATTAGCTGATATCTTAAAAGACGAGTATGGCATCGAGCCTGCTGCTGCTGCTGTTGCTGTAGCTGCTGCTCCAGCTGAAGGTGGTGCTGCTGCTGCAGAAGAGAAAACTTCATTTGACGTTATCTTGAAAGAAGCTGGTGGTCAAAAATTAGCTGTAGTTAAATTGGTTAAAGATTTAGCTGGATTAGGCTTGAAAGAAGCTAAAGATTTAGTTGACGGTGCACCTAAAGAATTAAAAGCTGGTGTATCTAAAGACGAAGCAGAAGCTTTGAAAAAACAATTAGAAGAAGCTGGTGCTGTTGTTGAGATTAAATAATCTCAACTAATTAGCCCGAAAAGGTTTAGACTCTGACGATTTTTCGTCAGAGTCTATTCCTATTTATATCAATACGCCACTATGCTGTGTATATGCTGGGCACAGTGGAAAGGTGGTTTACAGCATAAGTGTAAGCGCAGTTTTTTTAAAACTAAAATTCATATTCCCTTGGCAAACAATAATATTCAACAAGAAAGAATAAACTTTGCGACAAGTAAGAAAGTATTGGAATATCCAGATTTCTTAGATGTGCAATTGGAATCTTTCAAGGAGTTTTTTCAATTAGAAACTACTTCTGACAACCGCCATCAGGAAGGGCTGTTCAAGGTATTCTCGGAAAACTTCCCTATTTCTGATTCAAGAAACATTTTTGTGCTAGAGTTTTTGGATTATTTCATTGATCCACCACGTTATGATATCCAAGAGTGTATCGAGCGCGGCTTGACTTATAGCGTTCCTTTAAAGGCTAAGTTAAAGTTATCTTGTAATGATGAAGAACACGAAGATTTCGAAACTATTGTTCAGGATGTATATTTAGGGACTATCCCTTATATGACTCCTAAAGGTACTTTCGTGGTAAATGGTGCAGAGCGTGTCATCGTATCGCAATTACACCGTTCACCAGGCGTTTTCTTTGGTCAAAGTAGACACACAAATGGTACTAAACTTTATTCTGCAAGGGTAATTCCTTTCAAAGGATCTTGGATCGAATTTGCAACTGACGTAAATAACGTCATGTATGCGTACATCGACCGTAAAAAGAAATTCCCAGTTACGACCTTATTGCGTGCTATCGGTTACGATTCGGATAAAGATATCTTAGAATTGTTCGATTTAGCGGATGAAGTAAAAGTTAGTAAATCTGGTCTTAAAAAATATGTTGGTCGTCGTCTTGCGGCTAGGGTATTGAAAAAATGGGTAGAAGATTTCGTGGATGAGGATACAGGTGAAGTTGTATCTATCGACCGTAACGAAATTATCCTTGAGCGTGAAACTGTTCTAGAAGAAGATCACATTGATTTGATTATCGAAGCTGGCGTTAAGTCTATTATCTTAGCGAAAGATGATGAATCAAACAATGCGGACTATTCTATTATATATAACACTTTACAAAAAGATACGTCCAACTCAGAAAAAGAAGCGGTAGAACATATCTATCGTCAATTGCGTAACGCTGAACCACCAGATGAGGAAACTGCTCGTGGTATCATCGATCGTTTATTCTTCTCTGACAAACGTTACGATTTAGGTGATGTAGGTCGTTACCGTATCAATCGTAAGTTGAAGTTGGGAACTCCGGATGATACGAAAGTATTAACCCGCGAGGATATCATTGCGATTGTGAAGTATTTGATCAATTTGATCAACTCTAAAGCTGAAGTAGATGATATTGACCACTTGTCAAACCGTCGTGTACGTACTGTAGGTGAACAATTATATGCTCAATTTGGTGTAGGTCTATCTCGTATGGCCCGTACAATCCGTGAGCGTATGAACATTCGTGATAATGAGGTGTTTACGCCGACCGATTTGATTAATGCTCGTACACTTTCGTCCGTAATCAATTCGTTCTTTGGTACAAACCAGTTGTCTCAGTTCATGGACCAAACTAACCCTCTTGCTGAAATTACGCACAAGCGTCGTTTGTCAGCTTTAGGTCCAGGTGGTCTTTCCCGTGAGCGTGCAGGTTTCGAGGTTCGTGACGTTCACTATACACACTACGGTCGTCTTTGTACAATTGAAACTCCTGAGGGTCCAAACATCGGTTTGATCTCCTCATTGGCTGTACATGCGAAAATTAACCACTTAGGATTTATCGAGACTCCTTACCGTAAGGTAAAAGATGGGGTTGTTGTGGTTGACGAGCCAGTCGTATATTTATCTGCTGAGGATGAAGATGGTAAAACAATCGCACAAGCGAATGCTTTGTATGATGACAAAGGTAATTTCGAAGATGCGAAAGTGAAAGCCAGATATGAGGGTGACTTCCCAATTATCGAGCCTAATATGCTTGATTATATGGACGTTGCTCCAAACCAAATTACATCTATTGCGGCTTCATTAATTCCTTTCTTGGAACATGATGATGCCAACCGTGCATTGATGGGATCGAACATGCAACGTCAGGCCGTGCCTGTATTGCGTCCACAAGCTCCTATCGTAGGTACTGGTCTTGAAGGTCGTGTAGCGAAAGATTCACGTACATTGATCAATGCGGAAGGTCATGGTGTAGTAGAATATGTAGATGCTGATGAAATCAAAATCCGTTACGACAGAAACGACGATGATCGTCTTGTATCATTCGATGATGATGTCAAAACGTATAAATTGATCAAATTCAAGAAAACCAACCAAAATACATGTATGAACTTGAAACCTATCGTTAAGAAAGGTCAACGAGTTGAACCAGGACAGGTATTATGTGAAGGTTATGCAACTGAAAATGGTGAATTGGCATTAGGTCGTAACTTGAAAGTAGCATTCATGCCTTGGCAAGGATATAACTTTGAGGATGCGATCGTAATTTCTGAGCGTGTAGCGAAAGAAGACTGGTTTACTTCTCTTCACATTGAAGAATTCGAACTTGAAGTTCGTGATACAAAACGTGGTGAAGAAGAGTTAACAGCTGATATTCCTAACGTATCTGAAGAAGCGACAAAAGACTTAGACGAAAACGGTATTATCCGTATCGGTGCTGAAGTTGGTGGTGGTGATATCTTAATTGGTAAAATCACACCTAAAGGTGAGTCAGATCCTTCTCCAGAAGAGAAATTATTACGTGCAATCTTTGGTGACAAAGCTGGTGACGTGAAAGATGCTTCATTGAAAACTCCACCATCATTAAAAGGTGTTGTTATTGATACGAAGTTATTCTCGCGTGCGAAGAAAATGTCTAAAGAGGTTGAGCGTAAAACTTTAGAGAAACTAGAGGTTGCTCACGATAGAGCAGTTAAATCATTGAAAGATCGTTTGGTTGAAAAATTATTCACTGTCGTGAATGGTAAAACAAGCCAAGGGGTATACAATGTCTATAAAGAGTTGTTGGTTGCTAAGGGAGCTAAGTTTACGCAAAAAATCCTGGCTGAATTAGATTACAACAACATCAACCCAATGGGATGGACAACTGACGAAGATAAAAACGAGTTGATCAAAATGGCTCTTCATAATTACAATATCAAGATTAATGAAGAGTTAGGTTCATTCAAACGTGATAAATTCGCAGTATCTGTCGGTGATGAACTTCCATCAGGAATTGTGCAGATGGCTAAAGTTTACGTTGCTAAAAAACGTAAGTTGAAAGTAGGGGATAAGATGGCCGGTCGTCACGGTAACAAAGGTATCGTTGCACGTATCGTACGTGATGAGGATATGCCATTCTTAGAAGATGGAACACCAGTTGATATCGTGTTGAACCCACTAGGGGTACCTTCACGGATGAACTTGGGACAGATCTACGAGACCGTATTGGGTTGGGCAGGTCAAAAATTGGGTGTGAAATTTGCTACACCTATCTTTGATGGTGCTGAAATGGATCAGGTACAAGATTGGGTTGCGAAAGCTGGCCTACCAAAATCTGGACGTACATATTTGTACAACGGATTGACAGGTGACCGTTTCGATCAACCGACGACAGTGGGTGTAATCTACATGTTGAAATTAGGTCACATGGTTGATGATAAAATGCACGCACGTTCAATCGGTCCGTACTCATTGATCACACAACAACCTCTGGGTGGTAAAGCGCAATTCGGTGGTCAACGTTTCGGTGAGATGGAGGTTTGGGCATTGGAAGCATTCGGTGCGTCTAACATCCTTCAAGAAATCTTGACTGTGAAATCGGATGACGTGGTTGGTCGTGCCAAAACTTACGAGGCAATCGTAAAAGGTAACAACCTTCCGACACCATCGGTACCAGAATCGTTCAACGTATTGGTACACGAGTTACGTGGATTGGGTCTAGATATCACATTGGATTAATTAAGCAAATAGGGCTTTGAAGGGCTTAGTCCTTCAAAGCTTCTTTATAAAGCTTTAACTTTTGAATAAGTATGTCTTACAAAAAAGATAATAAAATTAAAAGCAACTTCACTTCGATTACGATCAGCTTGGCTTCTCCAGAAACTATTTTGGAACGCTCAAGTGGTGAAGTTACAAAACCGGAAACGATTAACTATCGTACCTACAAACCAGAACGTGACGGTTTATTCTGTGAGCGCATTTTTGGTCCTGTGAAGGACTACGAATGTCACTGTGGTAAATACAAACGTATCCGTTATAAAGGTATCGTATGTGACCGTTGTGGTGTTGAAGTAACTGAGAAAAAAGTACGTCGTGAGCGTATGGGACACATCAATTTGGTTGTTCCTGTTGCACACATCTGGTATTTCCGTTCTCTTCCTAATAAAATTGGTTATTTATTGGGACTTCCTACCAAGAAATTGGATATGATCATTTACTACGAACGTTATGTGGTTATCCAAGCTGGTATTAAAGAAGAAGATGGTATCAACTTTATGGACTTCTTGACTGAAGAAGAATATTTAGATATTTTAGATACCTTACCAAAAGAAAATCAATATTTAGACGATAACGATCCTCAAAAATTCGTTGCCAAGATGGGTGCTGAGGCGTTAGAAGATTTGTTGAAACGTATTGATTTGGATCAATTGTCATACGATTTACGTCACCAAGCTGCTAACGAAACTTCTCAACAACGTAAAAATGAAGCGTTAAAACGCCTTCATGTGGTTGAGGCTTTCCGTAGTTCACGTGAAAATATCGAGAATCGTCCAGAATGGATGATTGTGAAAATCGTTCCAATCATTCCACCTGAGTTACGTCCTTTAGTGCCTTTGGATGGTGGTCGTTTTGCGACTTCGGATTTGAATGACTTATATCGTCGTGTGATTATCCGTAACAACCGTCTAAAACGTTTGATCGAAATCAAGGCTCCTGAAGTAATCTTACGTAACGAAAAACGTATGCTTCAAGAAGCGGTAGACTCTTTGTTTGACAACTCACGTAAAGTGAACGCTGTTAAGACAGAAGGTAACCGTGCATTGAAGTCTTTATCTGATATTTTGAAAGGTAAACAAGGTCGTTTCCGTCAAAACTTGTTAGGTAAGCGTGTGGATTATTCGGCTCGTTCGGTAATTGTTGTAGGTCCTCACTTGAAATTACACGAGTGTGGTCTTCCTAAAGATATGGCTGCAGAACTTTACAAACCGTTTATCATTCGTAAGATGATCGAGCGTGGTATTGTAAAAACAGTAAAATCAGCTAAAAAAATCGTTGATCGTAAAGATCCTGTGGTATGGGATATCCTTGAAAATGTATTGAAAGGTCACCCTGTATTGCTAAACCGTGCACCTACGCTTCACCGTTTGGGTATTCAGGCTTTCCAACCTACATTAGTAGAGGGTAAAGCTATTCAATTACACCCATTAGTGTGTACAGCGTTCAACGCCGATTTTGACGGTGACCAGATGGCAGTCCACTTACCGCTTGGTAATGCTGCAGTTTTGGAAGCCCAAATCTTAATGTTAGGTGCGCACAATATCTTAAACCCTGCGAATGGTTCTCCAATCACAGTACCATCTCAAGACATGGTATTGGGTCTTTACTATATTACTAAAGGCCGTAGAACTGCTGGCGATCACATCGTAAGAGGTCAAGATATGACTTTCTATTCGGCTGAAGAGGTTATCATCGCTTTAAATGAGAAGCAAATTGACCTTCACGCTTGGATTAAAGTAAAAACAAAAGTTAGACTAAAAGATGGTAGCATCGTTGATACCTTATTAGAAACAACTGTAGGTCGTGTGATCTTCAACCAAGTTGTTCCTGACGAAATGGGATTTGTCAATGAATTGCTTACGAAAAAATCTTTGCGTAATATCATCGGTGAAATTGTGAAGACTACGGGTATGGCCCGTGCAGCACAGTTCTTGGATGATATGAAAGAATTGGGATATCAAACGGCCTTCAAAGGTGGTCTTTCGTTCAACTTGGAAGATTTGAACATTCCTGCTGCGAAAGCTGAATTGATTCAACAAGCAACTAACGAGGTTGAAGAAGTAATGAATAACTATAACATGGGTTTCATTACAAACAACGAACGTTACAACCAAATCATCGATATCTGGACGCGTATCAACAACAGATTGACGGCACACGTTATGGATATTCTTTCGAATGATAACCAAGGATTCAACTCAGTTTACATGATGTTGGATTCTGGAGCCCGTGGTTCGAAAGAGCAGATCCGTCAGTTATGTGGTATGCGTGGTTTGATGGCGAAACCTCAAAAATCAGGTACTTCTGGTGGTGAGATTATCGAAAACCCGATCTTGTCAAACTTTAAAGAAGGTTTGTCCGTATTGGAGTACTTTATCTCTACCCACGGTGCGCGTAAAGGTCTTGCCGATACAGCATTGAAAACAGCGGATGCGGGTTACTTGACACGTCGTTTACATGACGTAGCGCAAGATATGATCGTTGTGGAACAAGATTGTGGTGGTTTACGTGGTATTTATACAACAGCATTGAAAGATAATGATGATGTTGTTGAACCATTGTTCGATCGTATTTTGGGTCGTACACCATTGCATGATGTTCTTCATCCGGATACTGACGAATTGATCGTTTCTGCAAATGAAGATATCACTGAGGAAATTGCCGAAACTATCGAAAAAGCAGGTATCGAAGGAATTGAGATTCGTACGGTATTAACTTGTGAGTCTAAGCGTGGTGTTTGTGCTTGTTGTTACGGACGTAACTTGGCGTCAGGTAAGCGTGTTCAGTTAGGTGAAGCTGTGGGTGTTATCGCCGCTCAATCAATTGGTGAGCCAGGTACACAGTTGACACTTCGTACATTCCACGTGGGTGGTACGGCATCGAACATTGCTGCTGATTCAAGTATCATTTCTAAATACGATGGTAAAATCGAATTTGAAAACGTACGTACTGTTTCGCAAACAAACGATAATGGCACACATCAGGTAGTCTTAGGACGTTCTGGTGAGGTTAAGATCATTGATGCACATAATAAAATCGTATTCCAACAAAATATCCCTTATGGTTCACAGTTGTTCGTTGAGGATGGCGGTACAGTAGCTAAAGGCGATAAATTGGTCGAATGGGATCCATATAATGCAGTAATTATTTCTGAATTTGCTGGTAAAGTTGAATTTGACGCAATTATCGAAGGTGTTACCTTCCGTGAAGAGTCAGATGAGCAAACTGGTCACAAAGAGAAGGTAATTATTGAAACACGTGATAAAACGAAAAACCCATCCATCAAGATTCTTGATAAATCGGGAGAGGTTATTCGTACCTACAATATCCCGGTAGGCGCCCACGTTGCAGTTGCTAATGGTGTAACAGTGAAAGAAGGTGGTATCCTCGTTAAAATCCCTCGTTCTACAGGTAAAACGCGAGATATCACAGGTGGTCTACCACGTGTAACGGAGTTATTCGAAGCACGTAACCCTTCTAACCCTGCTGTAGTAACAGAAATCGACGGTGTGGTAACATTGGGTGGTGTGAAACGTGGTAACCGTGAGATGTCTATCGAGTCTCGTGATGGTCAAATCAAGAAATACTTGGTACCTCTTTCTAAACATATCCTTGTTCAGGATAATGACTTTGTGAAAGCTGGTATGCCATTATCAGATGGTTCGATCTCTCCTGCGGATATCTTGTCGATCAAAGGTCCATCAGCAGTGCAACATTACATTGTGAATGGTATCCAAGAGGTATACCGTCTGCAAGGTGTGAAGATCAACGATAAACACTTCGAGACGATCGTTCACCAAATGATGCAAAAAGTTAACATCGAAGATCCAGGAGATACTCGTTTCTTAGAAAAAGAAGCCGTTAACAAATGGGATTTCATGGAAGAAAATGATTCTTTGTTTGACAAGAAAGTTGTTGTTGATGCAGGGGACTCTAATAATTTACGTCCGGGACAAATTGTTTCTTTACGTAAGTTGAGAGAAGAGAACTCTAGTCTGAAACGTCGTGACTTAAAACTTGTTGAAGTTCGTGAAGCAATTCCGGCTACTTCAAGTCCATTGTTGCAAGGTATTACCAGAGCTTCATTGGGTACGAAATCGTTCATCTCTGCTGCCTCTTTCCAAGAGACTACAAAAGTGTTGAACGAGGCTGCTATCGCAGGTAAACGTGATAACTTATTAGGTTTGAAAGAAAACGTAATTGTTGGTCACTTGATCCCTTCTGGTACAGGTATCCGTCAATACAGCAATTTAATCGTGGGCTCTCGCGAGGAGTACGATCAATTGTTGGCTTCGAAAGAAGAAGATTAATCGTTACTCGATTATTTTATATAGGAAGGTCCAGACATTCGTCTGGACCTTTTTTGTTTCGATAACGACCTTATATGATATTGAAGAAGGTCGTAAAATATATTTAGCTTGCTTTTTTAGCGGTGAAATTGCTTGTTAAGGAAGGGGGCGAACTGAAATTTATAGCAAGCAGCTTGGCCGTTTAATTGGTTAATTTTACCTGATAGGACGGTTTAAAGCATAGCTATCTTAAATGAATCGTTCAATGTTACAGTTAGTTAACTTTAATATTAAAAAATAATAAACAAAAGGCTTGGAAGTCTGCCCGAAAACTCCCTATCTTTGCACCACTCCGCAAGGGAGGGACGGTTACTTCGAGAGAAGGAGCCATGAAAAAAGAAGGGTTTAAGAGAAGTCTGGCAGGATCAAAAATCCCGCCCGGTTTAAGTTTAAACGCGGAAATCGAAAAAAGGGAAAAGAAAAAAAACTTCAAAAAGTTTTTGGAAGTTCAGAAAAGATTTCTACCTTTGCAGTCCCAACGGAAACGAAGGGAAAAACAAAAAAGATAAAGACGGCGCAATGCCATCGGAATATAGCGGATACGGAAGTTGAAGCGACAAAAGTTCTTTAAGAAAACACAATCATGTAAGCGTGACGAGTAGACAAACGAAAGTCATGAACAAATTCAAGTAATTCGTTCAATTCGATCCAAGATCAGAGATATAAAAAAAGAATTCTGATTATTATAAATAGTTGGAATCAAAAACTT